>CAWENL010000001.1:0-1990000 GCA_963810435.1 uncultured Actinomycetota bacterium | reverse complement strand
TAGAGCACTGGATAGTCTAGGGGGCCTACAAGCTTACCGAAATTAGCCAAACTCCGAATGCCGGTAAGTGAGAGCGCGGCAGTGAGACTGCGGGGGATAAGCTCCGTAGTCGAGAGGGAAACAGCCCAGACCATCAGCTAAGGTCCCCAAGCGATAACTAAGTGGAAAAGGATGTGGAGTCGCACAGACAACCAGGAGGTTGGCTTAGAAGCAGCCACCCTTGAAAGAGTGCGTAATAGCTCACTGGTCAAGTGATTCCGCGCCGACAATGTAGCGGGGCTCAAGTTATCCACCGAAGCTATGGCATTCATGCAAATAACCTGGCCTGATTAATTTCAGGTCCACGTGCGTGGATGGGTAGGGGAGCGTCGTATGGCGAGCGAAGCGGCGGTGTGAACCAGCCGTGGACGCCATACGAGTGAGAATGCAGGCATGAGTAGCGAATGAGGAGCGAGAAACTCCTCCGCCGAATGATCAAGGGTTCCAGGGTCAAGCTAATCTGCCCTGGGTAAGTCGGGACCTAAGGCGAGGCCGACAGGCGTAGTCGATGGACAACGGGTTGATATTCCCGTACCGGCAAAGCAGCGCCCATGACGAACCTAGTGATGCTAAGTGCCCAAAACCTCCGGGATCCTTCGGGACGATGGAGGCAGAGCGCACGACCCGAACTGGTAGTAGTCAAGCGATGGGGTGACGCAGGAAGGCAGTCCAACCGTGGCGATGGTAGACCACGGCTAAGGATGTAGGGCGAGAGATAGGCAAATCCGTCTCTCATGTGCCTGAGATCTGACAGGGAGTCCGAATGGACGAAGTGGATAATCCTATGCTGTCGAGAAAAACCTCTAGCGAGCTGCGCGCCGCCCGTACCCCAAACCGACTCAGGTGATCAGGTAGAGAATACCAAGGCGATCGAGTGAACCATGGTTAAGGAACTCGGCAAAATGCCCCCGTAACTTCGGGAGAAGGGGGGCCGGATCCGTCAGCACCTTCGCGGTGCGAAGCGGTGATGGCCGCAGAGACCAGGCCCAAGCGACTGTTTACTAAAAACACAGGTCCGTGCTAAGTCGTAAGACGATGTATACGGACTGACTCCTGCCCGGTGCTGGAAGGTTAAGGGGACGTGTTAGCTGATTCGTCAGCGAAGCGCAGAACTTAAGCCCCAGTAAACGGCGGTGGTAACTATAACCATCCTAAGGTAGCGAAATTCCTTGTCGGGTAAGTTCCGACCTGCACGAATGGAGTAACGACTTGGGCGCTGTCTCAACCGTGGACTCGGCGAAATTGCAGTACGAGTAAAGATGCTCGTTACGCGCGGCAGGACGGAAAGACCCCGGGACCTTTACTACAATTTGGTATTGGTGTTTGGTTCGGCTTGTGTAGGATAGGTGGGAGGCTTTGAAGCATGGACGCCAGTTCGTGTGGAGCCAACGTTGAAATACCACTCTGGTCGTACTAGATATCTAACCTAGGTCCGTTATCCGGATCAGGGACAGTGCCTGATGGGTAGTTTAACTGGGGCGGTTGCCTCCTAAAATGTAACGGAGGCGCCCAAAGGTTCCCTCAGCCTGGTTGGCAATCAGGTTTCGAGTGTAAGTGCACAAGGGAGCTTGACTGTGAGACATACATGTCGAGCAGGGACGAAAGTCGGGACTAGTGATCCGGCGCTGGCATGTGGAAGCGGCGTCGCTCAACGGATAAAAGGTACCCCGGGGATAACAGGCTGATCTTCCCCAAGAGTCCATATCGACGGGATGGTTTGGCACCTCGATGTCGGCTCGTCGCATCCTGGGGCTGGAGTAGGTCCCAAGGGTTGGGCTGTTCGCCCATTAAAGCGGCACGCGAGCTGGGTTTAGAACGTCGTGAGACAGTTCGGTCCCTATCCGCCGCGCGCGCAGGAAACTTGAGAAAGGCTGTCCCTAGTACGAGAGGACCGGGATGGACGAACCTCTGGTGTGCCAGTTGTTCTGCCAAGAGCACGGCTGGTTAGCTACGTTCGGGAGTGATAACCGCTGAAAGCATCTAAGCGGGAAGCACGTTTCAAGATGAGGTTTCCCACCGGGTAACCGGGTAAGGCCCCCAGTAGACGACTGGGTTGATAGGCCGGAGGTCGAAGGTAGTAATACACGGAGCCGACCGGTACTAATAGGCCGAGGGCTTGTCCCTCAAAGATGTTGCGCGTCCACTGTGTGGCTCCCGAGTGATGGTCGGGGCCGTGAAGCTCGGGTCGGTCCTCGGACCGGACCCGGTGCCACGGCTATGACACAACTCCATAGAGTTTCGGCGGCCATAGCGAAAGGGAAATACCCGGCTCCATTCCGAACCCGGAAGTCAAGCCTTTCAGCGCCGATGGTACTGCGACCGGGAGGTCGTGGGAGAGTAGGACGTCGCCGGACAATTTTTCGCTGAGAGGCCACCCCAGGGTGGTCTCTCGGTGTTTAACGAGCAGGACGAGGAGCAGCACAGTGGCAGACGGTCGAGCCGACAGACCCCGACGTCAGGGCGACGCCCCCCGCGGGGGCGCGCGCGGTCCCGGCGGGTCCCGTGGGGGACCCTCCTCCGGCGCGGCGGGCAGACGTGGAGGCGGCCGGCCCGGCGAGGACAAGCAGTTCTCCCGGCCCCGCCGTGACGACCGCCGTGACGACCGCCGTGACGACCGGCCCCGGACGGTGGACCAGGCTGTCTACGACGGGCCGGAGCTGGACGAGACCATCACCGGCAAGGAGCTGGACCGGTCGGTGACGGCCCAGCTCAAGGGGCTGCCCGAGAAGCTCGCCGCCCGCGTGGCCCGGCACCTCGTCGCCGCCGGGCTGCTGATGGACAGCGACCCCCGCACGGCCTACCAGCACGCGCTCGCCGCCCGGGCCCGCGCCGCACGCATCGCGGTGGTCCGGGAGGCCTGCGGCGAGGCGGCGTACGCCGCGGGCGAGTTCGCCGAGGCGCTGTCCGAGCTGCGGGCGGCCAAGCGGATGAACGGCTCGAAGGACTATCTCGCCGTGATGGCCGATTGTGAGCGTGCCTTGGGCCGACCCGACCGCGCGTTGGCGCTGGCCAGGAACCCGGCCGTGGTCGACCTGCCCCCGGCGTTGAAGGCGGAGATCACCATCGTCGAGGCGGGTGCCCGCCGCGACCTGGGCGAGACCGACGCCGCCCTGCGCACCCTCGAGAACGCGCCGCTGCGCTCGCAGTCCCGGGAGGACTGGGTCGTGCGACTGCGCTACGCCTATGCCGACACGCTGCTGGCGGCGGGCCGCACCGACGAGGCGGTCGAGTGGTTCCACCGCACGATCGGGATCGACGGCGAGGAGATCACCGACGCCGAGGAGCGGGTCGCGGACCTCGAACGAACGCTGCGCGGCGGATCGGACCCGGGCTGAGCGCGTCCAGGTCCCGTCCACAACGACGCGGGTCCCCGGCCCGTCCACAGCCGCCGAGGGGGAGGTCCGCTTCGTCCGCGCTCTCCGGGAGAGTGGCGTCTCGGAGGTGGTCGCGCGATGAGCGAGAGACCGGCCGCGCACGGCGGCGACAGTGACGACAACACGGTGAGGCTGCGGGGACGCGTCTCGTCGGCCCCGCACGAGCGCGAGCTGCCCAGCGGGGCGATGATCGCGACCTTCCGGCTCTCGATCCCACGGGCGCGAACCGCGATGACGGTGGGGTCGACGCAGAGCGTGGACTGGGTCGACTGCTCGGCGTGGGCCGGGCGGGTCCGGCGCAGTGTCAGCGGCTGGGCGGTGGGCGACGAGGTCGAGGTCGAGGGTGCGTTGCGCCGGCGCTTCTACCGGGCCGGCGAGGGGTCCGCGACCCGTCTGGAGGTCGAGGTGCTGGGCGCGCGCCGCGGCCGGGCCCGGGCCCGCCCCGCGGGCTGACCTGCCGACCTCGGTGAGCGCCGAGCGGGTCAGGCCTGGTCAGGTGTCGGCGAGGTCGCGCATCACCACGCCCATCCGCGGCTTCGGCGCGAAGGAGGTGGACTTGCGGGGCATCCGAACGCCGCGGGCGGCCGTGGCCATCACCTCGGCCACGGTCGGCGGTCGCACCGCCACCACGACCCCGGGCTGCCGCGCCGTGGTGTGCAGCGCCTGGTCGAGGCTGTGGTGGTAGCCCACCTGCTCCTCGGCCACCCCCCAGGCCGGCAGCAGGACGTCGTGGAGCACGGCGGCATCGACGGGGGCGGTGCGCGGCGTGCCCACCGTGGCCCAGGCGCGACCGTCGGAGACCACGAACCACGCGCGCTGGCCCTCCCCGCCGGGGGCGGGGTCTCCGAGCGCCGCCGCGAACGCCGCCTCCCGGTCGGGGTAGCTGCGGAAGTCATCACCGTGCTCGGCCGAGATGTCCTGGAGGTCGGACATGGTCAGGGCGCTCACCGAGCGGTGGATCGGGCCGATGTGCAGCGGGTGGTCGTGCTGGTCGACGAGCAGCGCCAGGCCCAGGTCCCACGGCGAGGTGTCCGGCTCCGCGTCCGGGTCCCGCAGCTCCTGCTGGAGCCTGAGGTAGGCCGCGTAGCGGTGGTGGCCATCGGCGATCAGGGCCTGGGTCCTCACCAGCTCCGCCGCGACCTGGTCCTGCACGGCGGGGTCCGCCAGGGCCCACAGCCGGTGGGCGCTCCCGTCGAGGGCGACGAACGACGCCAGCGGCGCGCCGGCGGCTGCCTCGCCGATGAGGTCGCGCAGCCGGTCACTTCCCTCGTGCACGAGCAGGATCGGCTCGAGGTTGGTCTCGGTGGTGCGCATCAGCACCGTGCGGTCGTCGACCGGGCCGGGCATGACGTCCTCGTGCGGCAAGATGACCCGCTCGTCCTCGTCACGAAGCCCGACCAGCCCGACGAGGCCGCGGACCGTGGTCCCGTCGACGGTGTACTCGTAGAGGTAGAGGGCGGGCTCGGCGTCGGCCCGGAGGAAGGACTTGCGCCTCCAGGTCTGCAGCCGCTTGCGCACCGCCAGGTAGGGCCGCTCGAACCGCCGTGAGAGAATCAGGCGGACGATGTTGTGCCGGTTCGCGGCCTCCAGGTCACGGACCGTGTCGGCGTCGAGCACGTCGTACGGCGGCGAGATCACCGTGCCGAGGTCGCCGACCGTCGTGGGGTCGAAGCGCAGCCCCCGCAGCGGGCGCAGCGTGAACGGGCGTTTCTCGGGGGCCATGCGCGCATCGTACGAGGCCGTCGACGGCACCCGGACCAGCCAGGGGAGGAGCCCGCGTTGCTGCAGGCCAGTGACGGCGTGCTGTGGGATGCCTATGACGTCGCGCTGCTCGACCTCGACGGCGTGGTCTACGTCGGGCCGGACGCCGTCCCGGGTGCGCCGGGCCATCTGAAGGCGGCCGCGGACAGCGGGATGCACCTGGCCTACGTCACCAACAACGCCTCCCGCACCCCGGACGTCGTCGCCGACCACCTGCGCGAGCTGGGGATCGACGCCGCCGACGACGACGTGGTCACCTCGGCCCAGGCCGCGGCCCGGCTGCTCAGCGAGCAGCTGCCCGCCGGGTCTCCGGTCTTCGTGATCGGAGGCCGCGGACTCGAGGTGGCCCTGACCGAGCGGGGACTGCGACCCGTGCACGACCGCGACGAGCGTCCGGTGGCCGTGGTCTCGGGGTTCAGCGCCGACCTGGTGTGGTCCACGGTCATCGCGGGAGCCATCCTGGTGCGCGCGGGCCTGCCCTGGGTGGCCTCGAACACCGACCTGACGGTGCCGACACCCGACGGCCCCGGACCCGGCAACGGGGCGCTGGTCGGGGTGGTCGCCCGCTTCGCCGATCGCGACCCGGTGGTGGCGGGCAAGCCGCAGCCGCCGCTGTTCCAGGAGACGCTGCGCCGGGTCGGGGGCGAGCGGCCCCTCGTCGTCGGAGACCGGCTCGACACCGACATCGAGGGCGCCCACGCCGTGGGCTACGACTCCCTGCTGGTGATGACGGGGGTCACCGACCTCGCACAGCTGGTCGCGGCGCCGCCCGAGCTGCGCCCGACCTACGTGGGGACCGACCTGGGCGCGCTGGGTCGCCGGCAGCCCGCCCCGGACCGCGACGACACGGGACACCAGGCGGGGAACCAGTCCGGGAACCAGTCCGGGAACCAGTCGGGGGACGTCAGCGCGGTCGCTGGAGACTGGCGAGCCACTGTGCGCGACGGCATGCTGGCCGTCGACGAGATCACCGGCCGAGCAGCCGACACCGACACGGTGGACGCGTGGTGGCGCGCGGTCGCCACCGCGGGCTGGATGCACCTGGACGCGCAGGGCAGCGCGGCGGACGTCTCCGCGGTGCGCGCGCCGGGTAGCGTGAGCTCGGGTCGCGGTGGCGCAGCCGGTTCGCGAGCCGCGGACTGACCCCAGCAGAGGAGAGGCCATGAGCCAGGCACCCGTCGAGCCGACCGAGACCCCAGCGGCCGCCGCCACGACCGGTCACCCGCTGGTCGACGACGTGCTGGCCTCCCTGGAGGCGCTCGAAGGGCGACCGCTCGCCGAGCACGTGACGGTCTTCGAGGACGCTCACGACCGGCTCCGCGGGGCGCTGGCCGACGCGGCCGAGCCGGGCACCGCGCCGGCCTGAGCCTCGTCGTCGACCGATGCCCCGCCGCCTGCGTCTCGATGCCGAGCTCGTCCGCCGTGGCCTGGCTCGGTCCCGGGACCAGGCCGCCGAGCTGATCGCGGCGAGACGCGTGAGGGTGGACGGCGCAGTGGCCGTGAAACCGGCGACCGGGGTCAGCACGGACGTCGCCCTCGTGGTGACCGAGGACGCCTCGCGCCCCGACTACGTCTCGCGCGGCGGCCACAAGCTGGCCGGCGCGCTCACGGCGTTCGAACCGCTCGGGCTCTCGGTGCGGGGCAGGCGCTGCCTCGACGCCGGTGCGTCGACCGGGGGCTTCACCGACGTCCTCCTGCGCGCCGGAGCCGGCGAGGTGGTAGCCGTCGACGTCGGATACGGACAGCTCGCGTGGTCGCTGCGCAGCGACGACCGGGTGGTGGTGCACGACCGCACCAACGTCCGCGAGCTGACTCCCGACCTCGTGGCCGGTCGGGTCGACGTGGTGGTCGGGGACCTCTCGTTCATCTCCCTGGTGCTGGTCCTCGACGCCCTCCTCTCCGTGACCCACGAGGACGGTGACCTGGTGCTGATGGTCAAGCCGCAGTTCGAGGTCGGGAGGAACCGGGTCGGACGGGGCGGGGTGGTGCGTGACCCGGAGCTGCGCGCCGAGGCGGTCGAGACCGTCGCCGCCGCGGCCGCCGCACGTGGCTGGGGCGCCCGCGCCGTGGCTACGAGCCCGTTGCCGGGCCCGTCCGGCAACGTCGAGTTCTTCGTGTGGCTGCACCGGGGTGAGGCGGCGGTCGACGGCGACCTGATCCGCGCCGAGGTACGGCGGACCGCCGACCTGGGGGCTGCCGGTGAGAAGGTGTGAGCGTGACCAGTGCCACCGCACCGCCCGGGGACCGTCGGGTCCTGGTGATCGCCCACACCGGACGGCCCGACGCGCGCGAGGTCGCCCGGGAGTTCTGCCTGGGTCTGACCAAGAACGGCATGTCGCTGCGGCTCCTCGAGGAGGAGGCGACGCAGCTCGGCCTCGACCTGCCGGACGTCGAGGTCGTCACCCCGAGCGCCGACGCCGCCGGGGACTGCGAGGTCGTGGTCGTGATCGGTGGCGACGGCACCATCCTGCGCGCCGCAGAGCTCGCCCGTGAGTGCGCGACGCCGCTCCTGGGTATCAACCTCGGCCACGTGGGCTTCCTCGCCGAGGCCGAGTCCGACGACGTCGCGAACACCATCGACGCCATCGTGCACCGGCGCTACAGCTCCGAGGAGCGGCTCACGATCGACGTCGCGGTCTACCGCGACGACGACGCCGACGACAGCAAGGAGCTGGTCTGCTCGACGTGGGCGCTCAACGAGGCCAGCGTCGAGAAGGCCTCTCGGGAGCGGATGATCGAGGTGGTCGTCGAGGTCGACGGCCGCCCTTTGTCGCGATGGGGTTGCGACGGGGTGGTGTGTGCGACCCCGACCGGCTCCACGGCCTACAACTTCAGCGCCGGTGGCCCCATCGTCTGGCCCGGGGTCGAGGCGCTGCTGATGGTGCCGATCAGCGCGCACGCGCTCTTCGCCCGGCCGATGGTGGTCGCGCCCAGCTCGGTGCTGGCCGTCGAGGTGATCGAGCGCACCGACGGAGCCGGGGTGCTGTGGTGTGACGGGCGACGGACGGTGGAGCTGCCTCCCGGTGCCCGGATCGAGGTGCGCCGGGGCCAGCGACCGGTGCAGCTGGTGCGGCTCCACGAGGCACCGTTCACCGATCGGCTGGTGGCGAAGTTCGACCTGCCGGTCAGTGGCTGGCGAGGCGCCGCGGAGCGGCGTCGCCACGACAGCGAGTCGCGCCCGGGACCGGCCCAGGGATCCGCGCAGCGGTCCGAGGACGATCCGCGCCGTGCTTGAGGAGCTGCGGATCACCTCGCTGGGAGTCATCGACGAGTCCGTGCTCGAGCTCGGGCCCGGCTTCACCGCGATCACCGGTGAGACCGGTGCCGGCAAGACGATGGTCGTGACCGCGCTCGGGCTGCTGCTCGGCGGCCGGGCCGACAGCGGCGCCGTCCGCACGGGCGCCCGCGCCGCCCGCGTCGAGGGTGTCGTGCGCGCAGGCGAGGACTCGGGGGTGGACTCGGGGGTCGACTCGCTGAGCGCCCTCACCGCGGCCGCCGACGCGGTCGGGGGCGAGGTGGAGGACGGACGGCTGCTGCTGGCCCGGCAGCTCTCCGCCGAGGGTCGCTCGCGCGCCTTCGCCGGGGGTGCCTCGGTTCCTGTCTCGGCGCTCGCCGCGCTGGCCGACCCGATGGTCGCCGTGCACGGGCAGTCCGACCAGCACCGGCTGCTGCGGCCAGCCGCCCAGCGCGAGGCGCTCGACCGGTTCGCGGGCGAGTCGGTGCTGGCGCTGCGCGACCGGTTCGCGAAGGGTCACGGGCTGCTGCGCGCGACCGAGTCCGAGCTCGCCACGGTGGTCGCCTCCGCGCGCGAGCGTGCGCAGGAGGCGGACCTGCTCCGGTTCGGGCTCGCAGAGGTGGAGACGGTCGACCCGCAGCCCGGTGAGGCCGTAGCGCTCGCGGCCGAGGAGACCAGGCTCGGGTTCGCCGACACGTTGCGCGCGGCCGCCGAGCAGGCCCGCGAGTGCCTGTCCGCGGACGAGGGCCCCGACGCCCTGGGCGCGGTCTCGGCCGCCCGCACGCTGCTCGAGGGCGTCCGGGAGCACGACCCCGAGGCGGCCGGGCTGGCCGACCGGCTCGCCGAGATCAGCTATCTGCTCTCCGACGTGGCCGCCGACGTGGCGTCGTACGCCTCCGGGCTGGAGACCGACCCGGCCCGGCTCGCAGCGGTCTCCGAACGTCGGGCGGCGCTGGGGGCGTTGACCCGCAAGTACGGCGAGACCGTGGAGGACGTGCTGGCCTGGGCCGAGCACTCGGCCGCACGGTTGCTCGACCTGGAGGACACCGACGGCCGGATCGCCGAGCTCGGTGCCCGCCGCGAGCGGCTGCGGGCCGAGCTGGCGGACGTGGCGGCGGAGCTGAGCGCCGATCGGATCCAGGCAGCGGAGCGGCTGGGCGAGGTGGTCAGCCGAGAGCTGTCCTCGCTGGCGATGCCGCACGCAACGGTGAGTGTGGCACTCACCAGCACCGATGACCCCGACGGCCTGGTCGTCGGGGACCGCACGCTCCGCTTCTCGGCCACCGGGGTCGACGACGTCGAGCTGCTGCTCTCGGCGAACCGGGGCGCCGAGCCGAGGGCGCTCGGCAAGGGCGCCTCGGGCGGCGAGCTCTCGCGGGTGATGCTCGCGGTGGAGGTGGCGCTCGCCGCGACCAACCCCGTGCCCACCTTCGTCTTCGACGAGGTCGACGCCGGGGTGGGCGGCAAGGCTGCGGTCGAGGTGGGGCGCCGGCTCGCACTGCTGGCCCGGTTCGCGCAGGTCGTGGTCGTGACCCACCTGCCGCAGGTGGCCGCCTTCGCCGACCGACACGTCGTGGTCGTCAAGAGCGACGACGGCACCGTGACGACGTCGGGTCTGACCACGCTCGACGATGCCGGCCGGGTCCGTGAGCTGTCCCGGATGCTGGCCGGGCTGGAGCACTCCGACACCGCCCTGGCGCACGCCGAGGAGTTGCTGGCCACCGCCCAGGCAGCCCGGTCCGGGACGGGCTGAGCCGCCCGGAGACCGCCGTCGAGCGGTCCCGCACACACCCCGGGAGGTCCCCGGATCGGCCGCGCCCCCGTGTCAGGATTGCCGCGCCATGAGATTCCCGTTGCGCAGCTCCGCCGTCGAAGGCTCGCCCGGGGTGAGCGGCATCCTGCGGATCGACCGTCGGACCGGCTCGCTGGTCGGACGCCTGCGGCCAGGGGACATCGCCGTCGTCGACCACCTCGACCTCGACCGGGCCAACGCCCAGGCGTTGGTCGACTGCGGGGTGGTGGCCGTGGTCAACGCCTCGTCGTTCATCTCCGGTCGCTACGCGAACCTGGGCCCCGAGCTGCTGGCCCGCTCCGGGGTCGTGATGGTCGACGACGTCGGCACCGACGTGTTCGCCGAGCTGCGCGACGGCCGCACGGCGCGGATCCACGACGGCACGGTCTTCGTGGGGGAGCGCGCGGTGGTCAGCGGCCGGCTGCTGGGTCCCGAGGAGATCGACGCGCTCATGACGGAGGCCCGGGCCGGGCTGGCGACCCAGCTGCAGAGCTTCACCCACAACACCACCGAGTTCCTGCGCCGCGAGCAGGAGCTGCTGCTGCACGGGCGCGGCGTGCCCCGCCTCCACGCCCGGCTGGAGGGCCGGCCGGTGGTGGTCGTGGTCCGCGGCTACGACTACCTCGAGGACCTGCGCGGGCTCCGCCGCTTCATCCGCGAGCAGCATCCGGTGCTGATCGGTGTGGACGCAGGTGCCGACGCGCTGGTGGCCGCGGGGCATCGGCCCGACATCGTGGTGGTCGGCGAGGAGGGCCTGTCCCAGCCCAGCGGGGCCGGGGAGCGGGGGAGCGCCGTGACCGACTCCGCGCTGCGCGAGGCCCGCGAGATCGTGCTGCACGCAGACGGCTCCGGCCGCGCGGTGGGCTCGGACCGGCTCAAGCGGCTCGGCGTGCAGCACCGGACCCTCGCCGCCTCCGGGACCAGCGAGGACGTCGCGCTGCTGCTCGCCGACGTTCGTGGGGCGAGCCTGATCATCGCGGTCGGCACGCATGCCACGCTGGACGAGTTCCTGGACCGGCAGCGAGAAGGCCTGGCCAGCACGTTCCTCACCCGGCTGCGGGTCGGCCCGAAGCTCATCGACGCGAAGGGAGTGCCCCAGCTGTACGCCGGCCGCGTGCGGCTGTGGCACCTGCTGCTCGTGCTGCTCGCCGGGCTGGTGGCTCTCGGTGCCGCGATCGCCCTCACGCCCCTGGGCGAGTCCTGGTGGTCCGCGCTGAGCGGCGCCCTGTCCGACGCACTCTCCTGGATCCAAGGACTCGTCTCGTGATCTCCTTCCGGTACCACATCGTCAGCATCGTGTCGGTCTTCCTCGCCCTCGCGGTCGGAGTGGTCCTCGGCGGCGGACCGCTGAGCAGCAACGGCGACGCCAGCCTGGCCACCCAGGTGCGCGACGAGCGGCAGACCAGCAACGACCTGCGAGCGCAGGTCTCCGGGCTGCGCAGCGGCGATGCGTTCACCGACGAGTTCGCCAGAACCGTCGCGCCGAGTCTCCTCGAGGGCACCCTGCGGAGTCGCACGGTGACGGTGGTGACGCTGCCCACCGCCCGGCAGGCCGACGTGGCCGGCCTGAAGAAGCTCGTCGGCACCGCGGGGGGCCGGGTCGCGGGAACCGTGCGGGTCGGGCGCCAGCTCGTCGACGTGGGGGAGAAGCAGCTCGTGGACGAGCTCGGCAGCCAGCTCGAGGGCCGTGCGTCGAACCTGAGCATCCCCGCCGATGCCAGCCCGTACGAACGCATCGGGACGTTGATCGCCCGCGCCATCGGCACCGACAGACGAGGTGGGGCACGGGTGGACGGGGTGGCGACCAGCATCCTGGCCGGGCTCGACACCGCCAGCCTGATGTCGACCTCGGGGAAGCTGGGCCGCCGCGGTGATCTGGTGCTCGTCGTGGGCGGGGCCGGTGAGGGGGATGCCGACCAGCGTCGGGGCGCTGCCTCGATCGTGACCACCGTGGTGCGGGCGCTCGACGCGGAGACCGGGGGAGTGGTGCTCGCCGCTCCGGTCGCCTCGGCCCGGGAGAACGGGCAGGTCAAGGCGGTCCGCGACGACGTCGGCGCCGCCAAGGACGTCTCCACCGTCGACTCGCTGGGCCGCACCGCCGCACAGGTGGTGGCCGTGATGGCGCTGGCCGGGCAGGCAGCCGGAAGATCGGGCCAGTACGGCGCCGTGGACGCCGCCGACGGCGCGATGCCGGGGGCCCGTGGATCGTCGGACTGAGCCACCCTCGGCGCGGCTTTCGCCGCCCGCTGCCGGCGTTGGTAGGGTGGAACCCCGTGGAAGGTCGTCATCCCGGCCCGTCCGGCCCACGACCCCCGCAGCACCGTCAACATCGCGACCTCACCACGGGAGTTCACTTGGCCGCTTCGACGTACTCGTCTACCGGACCGACCAAGCACGTCTTCGTCACCGGAGGCGTCGCCTCCTCCCTCGGCAAGGGTCTGACCGCCTCCAGCCTGGGCAGCCTGCTGAAGTCCCGGGGGCTGCGGGTGACGATGCAGAAGCTCGACCCCTACCTCAACGTCGACCCCGGCACCATGAACCCGTTCCAGCACGGTGAGGTCTTCGTGACCAACGACGGGGCCGAGACCGACCTCGACATCGGGCACTACGAGCGCTTCCTCGACACCGACCTCGCCGGCATGGCGAACGTCACGACCGGCCAGGTCTACTCCGACGTGATCGCCAAGGAGCGTCGTGGCGACTATCTCGGCGACACCGTGCAGGTGATCCCGCACATCACCAACGAGATCAAGGACCGGATCCGGGCGATGGCCGGGCCCGAGGTGGACGTGGTGATCACCGAGATCGGCGGCACGGTCGGCGACATCGAGTCGCTGCCGTTCCTCGAGGCGGCCCGTCAGGTCCGGCACGACGTCGGTCGCGACCACGTCTTCTTCCTGCACGTCTCGCTGGTGCCCTACATCGGTCCGTCGGGGGAGCTGAAGACCAAGCCCACCCAGCACTCCGTGGTGGCGCTGCGCTCGATCGGCCTGCAGCCCGACGCCATCGTCTGCCGCTCCGACCGACCGATCCCGGACTCGATGAAGGCCAAGATCTCGCTGATGTGCGACGTCGACCGCGAGGCGGTCGTCAACGCCAGCGACGCCCCGTCGATCTACGACATCCCCCGGGTGCTGCACGGTGAGGGCCTCGACGCCTACGTCGTACGCCGGTTGAACCTGCCGTTCCGCGACGTGGACTGGACCGAGTGGGACGACCTGCTGCGGCGGGTGCACCACCCCGCCGAGGAGGTGAGCGTCGCGCTGGTCGGCAAGTACGTCGATCTCCCGGATGCCTATCTCTCCGTGGGCGAGGCGCTGCGGGCCGGCGGGTTCGCGCACGAGGCCAAGGTCAACCTGGTGTGGGTGCCCTCCGACGAGTGCCAGACCCGCGAGGGGGCCGCGCGGCTCCTCGGCGAGGTCGACGCCGTCTGCGTGCCGGGCGGCTTCGGGATCCGCGGCATCGAGGGCAAGGTCGGCGCGCTGGAGTACGCCCGCACGCACGGCATCCCCACCCTGGGGCTCTGTCTCGGGCTGCAGTGCATGGTCATCGAGTTCGCCCGCCACCAGGCCGGGATCGCCGAGGCCGACTCCACCGAGTTCCACCCGGGCTGCTCGGAGCCGGTGATCGCGACCATGGCCGAGCAGGAGCAGTTCGTGGAGGGTGCGGGCGACCTCGGCGGCACGATGCGGCTCGGGCTCTACCCGGCGCAGCTGCAGGAGGGCACGGTGGTCCGCGAGACCTACGGCGAGGCGAAGGTCGAGGAGCGACACCGGCACCGCTACGAGGTCAACAACGCCTACCGGGACCGGCTGGAGCAGGCGGGCCTGGTGTTCTCCGGGACCTCGCCCGACAACAGCCTGGTCGAGTTCGTGGAGCTCCCGCGCGAGGTCCACCCGTACTACGTCGCCACCCAGGCGCACCCGGAGCTGCGTTCGCGACCCACACGACCCCACCCGCTGTTCTCCGGGCTCGTCCGGGCCGCGATCGCCCGGCAGCGGGAGCTGCGGTTCCCGATCGACGAGAGCACGTTGCGACGCCGGGTGGACGAGCAGACCGCCGACTCGGTCGTCTGACGCGTGGACCCCGTCTCCGACCGGCCCGAGTCGTGGCCGGTGCACGACACCGAGCGCATCTGGCAGGGCGCGGCACCGTTCTCCGTGCGGCGCGACACGATCTCGGCGCCGGCACGGCCGCAGGAGACCTTCGGTCGGCTGGTGCTCGAGCACCCCGGCGCCGTGGTGATCCTCGCGGTCGACGAGCAGGAGCGGGCGCTGGTGCTGCACCAGTACCGCCACCCGGCCGCCATGCGCTTCGTCGAGCTTCCGGCCGGGCTGCTCGACGTCGAGGGCGAGGATCCCGTCGTCGCGGCGCAGCGGGAGCTCCGCGAGGAGGGGCTGGTGACGGCCGAGCGGTGGACCCATCTGTTCACGACGTACTCCTCCCCGGGCCTCTCGAGTGAGCGGATCGCCTACTACCTGGCGCAGGAGCTCTCCGCGGCACCCGACCGGGGCGGCTTCGAGCCGGCCCACGAGGAGGCCGACATGACCATCGAGTGGGTGGCGGTCGACGACCTCGTCGAGGGGGTCCGTGAGGGCAGGGTCGCGGACGGCCCGACGGCGCAGGCGGTGCTCGGCTACCGGCTGTTCTGCACCTGAACAGCTCTCGTGCGGGGGAGCTCGCCCCGGACGGGCACCAGGCGGAGGAGGTCATAGACTCGGCTCCGCCGCCACGACGCAGTGGCCGGTCTCACACCCGAGAGGAAGTCCTGCTCGATGAAGGTCGGCGTCCCCAAGGAAGTCAAGAACCACGAGTACCGCGTGGCACTCACCCCGATCGGCGTGCACGAGCTCACCGAGCACGGACACGAGGTCTTCGTCGAGAGGGGGGCCGGAGCCGGGTCCCTGATCCCCGACGACGAGTACGTCGCCGCCGGCGCCACCCTGCTGGACGGTGCCGACGACGTGTGGGGCACCGCCGACCTGGTGCTGAAGGTCAAGGAGCCGGTCGCCGAGGAGTACCCGCGGATGCGCGAGGGGCAGACGCTGTTCACCTTCCTGCACCTGGCCGCGGACAAGCCGCTCACCGACGAGCTCGTCTCGCGCGGCGTCACCGCGATCGCCTACGAGACCGTGCAGCTGCCGTCGGGCTCGCTGCCGCTGCTCTACCCGATGTCGGAGGTCGCCGGCTGTCTGGCACCGCAGGTCGGCGCCCACTCGCTGATGAAGGCCCAGGGCGGCCGAGGGGTGCTGCTCGGTGGCGTCGGCGGCGTCGCCAACGCCAAGGTCGTCGTGATCGGCGCCGGAGTGGCGGGGCAGAACGCCGCCAACATCGCGCTGGGGATGGGCGCCGACGTCACCCTGCTCGACACCGACCTGGACAAGCTGCGGATGTCGTTCTGGCGCTACAACAACCGGGTGCACGGCCTGGCGTCCTCCAAGCTCACCATCTCGCAGAAGGTTCGGGAGGCCGACCTGGTCATCGGCGCGGTGCTGATCCCGGGGGCGAAGGCGCCCAAGCTGGTCAGCAACGAGCTGGTCTCGCAGATGAAGCCCGGTTCGGTGCTCGTCGACATCGCCGTGGACCAGGGCGGCTGCTTCGAGGACACCCGCCCCACCACGCACGCGGACCCCACCTATCCGGTCCACGACTCGGTGTTCTACTGCGTGGCCAACATGCCGGGCGCGGTCCCGAACACCTCCACCTACGCGCTCACCAACGCCACCCTGCCCTACACGGTCGCGCTGGCGGACAAGGGCTGGGAGCAGGCGCTCTCGGCCGACCACTCGTTGGCGCTGGGCCTCAACACGCATGCCGGCTCGCTGACCAACGGGCCCGTCGCGGAGGCGCACGGGCTGGCGAGCGTCGCGCTCGAGGACGTCCTCGGCTGAGGGCGGCCGCGTTCGTGTCCGTGACCACCGCAGGAGCCGCCGACCGGCCACCCGGTCGCGGGAGCGAGCTGCTGCGCGCGGTGCGGACCTATCTCGACCATCTCGTGGTCGAGCGTGGGCTGGCCGACAACACCGTCAAGTCCTATCGTCGGGATCTGCGCCGCTACGCCGGCTGGCTGGCCGGCCGAGGCGTGGAGTCGCTGGACGGTGTGCGCGAGGAGACGGTGACGGCGTTCCTGGTGGCCCTGCGCGAGGGTGACCAGGACCATCCGCCGCTGAGCGCGGGTTCCGCCGGACGCACGGTCGTCGCCGTACGCGGATTCCACCGGTTCGCGGTGCGGGAGGGCCTCGCCGTGGCCGACCCCTCGGCCTCGGTCCGGCCGCCGGCCCCCGCGAAGCGGCTGCCCAAGGCGCTGCCGCTCGCCGACATCGAGCGGATCCTCGCCGCGGCTGGTGCGCCCGGCACGGCGCTGGCGCTGCGCGACCGGGCGTTGCTGGAGCTGCTCTACGGCACCGGCGCGCGGATCTCCGAGGCCGTGGGGCTCGACCTGGACGACCTCGACCTCACCCTCGACCTCGCCGGGGGTGAGGTGCTGCTGCGCGGCAAGGGCGGCAAGGAGCGGATGGTCCCCGTCGGCTCCTACGCCGGCGCGGCGCTGGACGCCTACCTGGTGCGGGGCAGGGCGGTCCTCGCCGACGGCCAGGGCGCCGGCCGGGGGACACCGGCGGTGTTCCTCAACGCGCGAGGCGGCCGGCTGTCGCGGCAGAGCGCCTGGACGGTGCTCGTCCGGGCCGCCGAGCGGGCCGGGGTGGCGGCCGAGGTCTCGCCGCACACGCTGCGCCACTCGTTCGCGACCCACCTGCTCGACGGCGGTGCCGACGTCCGCGTCGTGCAGGAGCTGCTCGGTCACGCGTCGGTGACCACCACGCAGGTGTACACGCTGGTCACCGTGGACAGCCTGCGCGAGGTCTACGCCACCTCCCATCCGCGCGCGCTGGACTGACCGGGCCGACCGAGACCGGATCGATGCCCGGGGCCTCTTGACGCCGTCCGGGCGGATGGGAGGGGATGGGTCCCGACCCACCCACCAGCCCCTCCTCCAGCTGTGCCGGGCTGCGCCACGGCGCGCCGCCCACTTCTCGGGGGCCACTTGAGAGGCAGTCACCCATGATCCTCCGCAGCACGCGCGCGGCGCTCGCCGTCGCGACCCTCGGCCTGGTCGTCGGCGGCACCGGTGTCGCGGTCGCCGGCAACGTGGACCACCACGGCGGCTACGACCACGGCGGCGCACCGAACGACATCCCCAACCTGAGCCTGGTCAAGAACGACATCAAGGCCTACTACGGGGACAGCGGCACCGCACAGGCCTCACCGACCAGCCGCTACGCCGACGACGTCACCCACGTCGAGCGCACGGCCCGCAAGGCCCTCCCGCGCCTGGTCGCCCGAGCCGAGGGCAGGCCGGCCATCGTGGTCGACGTCGACGACACCACCCTGTCGACCTACACCTACGAGGCCAGGAACGACTTCGGCTACAACCCGCAGGTCAACGCCGACTTCATCCACGAGGTCGGAATGCCGGCGGTGTTCGGGATGCCGTCCATGCTGCGCTCGGCCAAGGCGGAGGGCGTGAGGGTGTTCTACCTCACCGGTCGACCCAACCCGGGCAACCCGTTCGGCGACACCCAGCGGGCCGACACGCTGCGCGACCTGCGCGCGGCCGGCTACCCCGACGTCAGCGACGGGCACCTGTTCATGCGCGACAAGGCCGACCCGCCCGCCTACCTCGACTGCGACCACCCGGAGACCCGGACCTACTGCACCACGGTCCAGTACAAGTCGAAGACCCGCGCCCACCTCGAGTCTCTGGGCTACGACCTCGTGCAGGGCTTCGGCGACCAGTACTCCGACCTCAAGGGCGGCTCCGTGGACGCGACGTACAAGCTGCCGAACCCGATGTACTACCTGCCCTGACGGCTGCCCCGAGATCTGTCCGGTCGACCCGTCGGGAACCGGCGGGTCGACCCCGGATCTGTCCACAGATTCGTCCACAGATGGCCCGTGACTGTGTACGGCGCGCCTACGCCGTACACACGCCGTCCCCAGATTGAATAGAACCGAACCAACGTCGACCGATCGTGTTGTGGATCGCGAGACGTTACCCCTAGGGTCGCCGCGAGCTGCTGCGACAAACCGACACGTCGACATTTGCAGCAGTCCGGCAACAGCCCGACGAGAGGCAGCGGCGTGAACGACTTCGGCCCCAGGCACCCCTTCTCCAGAAGCAGCGCTTCCGAGATCCCGCCGCTGATGCGTCCCCCCGCGCCGGTCAACCAGGCACCAGGAGGACCCGAGCGCATGAGCGACCCGATCCCGTTCCGACGGGCGGCCGACCCCCGTGTCGACCCCAGCGTCAACCCCCGTGTCGACCCCAGCGTCGACCCCAGCGTCGACCCCGCGCTGGAGGAGCTGCACGTCGCCGACCCGCCGCTGGCCGAGCCGGTCCCCGAGCGGGTCCCCGAGCGGCTCCCCGAGCGGGTCCCCGAGCCGCCTGCGGAGCGGGCTGTCGGGCCAGAGGTGGTGCTCGGTCCCACCGGCCGACCGATGCCCGACCTGCCCGAGCCGCGACCGATCGGCATCCACGGCAACGCCCGCATCATCTCGATGTGCAACCAGAAGGGTGGGGTCGGCAAGACCACCACCACGATCAACCTGGGCGCCGCGCTCGCGGAGTACGGACGCAAGGTGCTGCTGGTCGACTTCGACCCGCAGGGGTCGCTGTCGGTCGGGCTGGGTCTGAACCCGCACGACATGGAGCTGTCGATCTACAACCTGCTGATGCAGCGTGACGTGTCGATCGACGAGGTCATCGTGCCCACCAACGTCCCCGGCATGGACCTGCTGCCCTCGAACATCGACCTGTCCGCGGCCGAGGTGCAGCTGGTGCACGAGGTGGCGCGCGAGCAGTCGTTGCAGCGGGTGCTGCAGCCGGCCATCTCGGAGTACGACGTCATCCTGATCGACTGCCAGCCCTCCCTGGGACTGCTGACGGTCAACGCACTGACGGCCTCCGACGGCGTCATCGTGCCGCTGGAGTGCGAGTACTTCGCGCTGCGCGGGGTGGCCCTGCTCAAGACCACGATCGACAAGGTCACCGAGCGGCTCAACCCGAAGCTGCACATCGACGGCGTGCTCGGCACCATGTACGACGGCCGCACCCTGCACGGCCGCGAGGTGATGCAGCGACTGGTTCAGGCATGGGGCGAGACCGTCTTCCACACCGTGATCCGCCGGACCGTGAAGTTCTCCGACTCGACCGTGGCCGGGGAGCCGATCACCACCTATGCCGGCGCCTCGGCCGGTGCCGAGGCCTACCGGCAGCTGGCCAAGGAGGTGCTGGCTCGTTGTCTCGACGAGTGAGGCTGCCGGCGGCTGACGAGCTGTTCCGGCCCACCGTCGTACCAGCACCGCAGGAGCCGCCCGACGCGGTCGGGGAGACCCCGGTGCCTCGCTCACCGAGCGGCCGCGTCCGCCACGACGAGAAGATGACCGTCTACGTGACGGCCGACGAGCTGCTCGACATCGAGCACGCGCGGCTCTCGCTGCGTCGAGCCGGACTCACCGTCGATCGGGGCCGCCTGGTGCGTGAGGCCATCGCGATCGCGCTCGCCGACCTCGACGCCAACGGTGACGAGAGCGTGCTCGTGTACCGGCTCTCGCAGCCATGACCGTGGAGGTCGCAGACCCAGCGGCAGCGGCCGCAGCCGATGCGGGGGAGTCGCCGAGCTTCGCCGTGCGGCTGGACAACTTCGAGGGTCCGTTCGACCTGCTGCTGAGCCTGATCGCCAAGCACAAGCTCGACATCACCGAGGTCGCGCTCTCGCAGGTCACCGACGAGTTCATCGCGTTCATCAAGCTGGCGGGTCCTGACTGGGACCTGGAGCAGACCTCGTCGTTCCTGCTCGTGGCCTCGACCCTGCTCGACCTGAAGGCCGCCCGGCTGCTGCCACAGGGCGACGTCGAGGACGAGGACGACCTCGCGCTCCTGGAGGCCCGCGACCTGCTGTTCGCCCGGCTCATGCAGTACAAGGCGTTCAAGCTGGTCGCGTCGGTCGTGGAGCAGAGGATGACGGACGAGTCGCGGCGACACCCGCGCGCGGTCGGTCTGGAGGAGCGGTTCGCGACGCTGCTGCCGGAGGTGCTGATCGGCCTGGGGCTCGAGGAGTTCGCGGCGCTGGCCGCCCGGGCCATGGAGCCGAAGCCGGTGCCCGAGCTCTCGCTCGCACACATCCACGCCCCCGCCGTGTCGGTGCGCGAGCAGGCCGCCGTGATGGTGGAGCGGCTGCGACGCCAGGGCACGATGACCTTCCGGGCGCTCTCCCGTGACGCGCCCGACACGCTGACCACGGTGGCCCGGTTCCTCGCGCTGCTGGAGCTGTTCCGCGAGGGAGCCGTCTCCTTCGACCAGGTGACACCGCTGGGCGAGCTCACGGTCCGCTGGACCGGCGCGGAGGACGGCGAGGTCGACATCACCGACGAGTTCGACGGGGCCCTGAGCGACGAGCCGGCGGCGCCCGGCAGCCCCCCCGTCGACGAGGACGCCCAGGACGAGGAGCCACCCGCGTGACCGAGACGCTCGACATCCCGCTCGCCGACCTGCGCCCCGCTCTGGAGGCGGTGCTGATGGTCGCCGACCAGCCGCTGGACCATCTCACGCTCGCCTCCGCCGTCGGCTACCCGGCCGACCAGGTGGAGGCAGCGCTGGCGGCCCTGGCTGCCGAGTACGCCGAGCAGGAGCGTGGCTTCGACCTGCGCAACGTCGCGGGGGGCTGGCGCTACTACACCCGCGAGGAGTACGCCGGGGTCGTCGAGCGGTTCGTGCTCGACGGGCAGCAGGCCCGGCTGACCCAGGCCGCCCTGGAGACGCTCGCGGTGGTCGCCTACAAGCAGCCGGTCAGCCGCGCCCGGGTCTCCGCGATCCGCGGCGTCAACGTCGACGGCGTGATGCGCACGCTCGTGACGCGCGGCCTCGTCGAGGAGGCCGGCCACGACGAGGCGACCACAGCCACGCTCTACCGCACCACGAACCACTTCCTCGAGCGGATCGGCGTGACATCGCTGGCGGACCTGCCGGAGCTGGCACCGCTGCTGCCGGAGATGGACGACCTCGACGACCCGGACGAGCGCGGGGCTCCGCCGGAGGCCGTCCCCCCGGACGCCCCGGAATGAGCCTCGAGACCGACGAAGACGGCCTGATCCGGCTGCAGAAGCTGCTTGCCCAGTCGGGGGTGGCCAGCCGCCGCAAGTGCGAGGAGCTGATGCTCGCCGGACTCGTCGAGGTGGACGGCGAGATCGTCACCCGGCTCGGCACCAAGGTAGACCCGACCACCGCGGTGATCCGCGTCGACGGGAAGCGGCTGCCGCCGGTGACCCCGCACGTGTACCTGGTGCTGAACAAGCCACGGGGCGTCGTCTCCACGATGTCCGACCCCGAGGGGCGGCGCACGCTGTCGGACTTCGTGGCCGACCGTGCCGAGCGGCTCTTCCACGTCGGCCGCCTCGACACCGACACCGGCGGGCTCATCCTGCTCACCAACGACGGTGACTTCGCCCAGCGCATCGCCCACCCGTCGTACGAGCTGAGCAAGACGTACGTCGCCGAGGTCGACGGGGTGACCAGCCGGGCGACCGTGCGTCGGCTGCTGGCCGGGGTGGAGCTCGAGGACGGTCCGGTGGAGGTGAGCGCCGCGAAGGTCGTCTCCAGCCATGGCGACCGTTCGCTGGTCGAGCTGACCCTCCACGAGGGCCGCAACCGGATCGTGCGGAGGCTGCTCCAGCACGTCGGCCACCCGGTGCGACAGCTGACCCGGACCGCGATCGGGCCGGTACCGCTCACCGGGCTGCGCGCGGGGGAGCTGCGTGAGCTGACCCTCGACGAGCTCGGCGTGCTGCTGGACGCCGCCCAGCTCTGAGCCTCGGCGCCCCCGTTAGGGTGTGGCGCGTGGCTGTCAGGGCGGTGCGGGGTGCGACCCAGCTCGAGGAGGACGTGCGCGAGCACCTGCTCGAGCGGGTGGCCGAGATGGTGCTCGGAGTGATGGCCGCCAACGCCCTCGACGTCGACGACTTCATCAGCGTGATCTTCACCTCGACCTCCGACCTGGTCTCGGAGTTCCCCGCCTACGCCGCGCGCCGGCTCGGCTTCGGGGAGGTGCCACTGGTCTGCGCCCGCGAGCTGGAGATCGAGGGGTCGATGCCGCGGGTGGTGCGGATGCTCGCCCACATCGAGACCGACGTGGCACGCGCGGACATCACCCACGTCTACCTGCACGGTGCCGCCGCCCTGCGCCGCGACCTCACGCGCGTCCGCGAGGTACCCGATGAGTCTTGAGGGGCCCGTCCTGGTCGTCGGGGCCGGCCTGCTCGGGACGTCGATCGGCCTCGCACTGCGCCGTCGCGGCGTCGACGTGGCTCTCCGCGACGTCAGCGAGGAGAACCTGCGCATCGCCTCCGGGCTCGGCGCCGGTCGCACCGATGCCGCCGACGTCACCGCCATGGCGCCGCAGCTGGTGGTGGTCGCGGTGCCGCCGGACCACCTGGCCGAGCAGTCGGCCGCCGCGCTCCTGGAGTCCGACGCGACGGTCACCGACGTGGGCAGCGTCAAGGCCGCACCGCTGGCGCAGACGCTCGAGCTGGCGGGCAAGGAGGCCGTGTCGCGCTACGTCGGCAGCCACCCGATGGCGGGCAGCGAGCGGTCCGGGCCGCTCGCGGCCTCGGCCGCGCTCTTCGACGGCCGGCCGTGGGCGGTGACCCCGCACGAGGCCTCCGACCCGGCCAGCGTCGAGCTGGTCATGGACCTGGCGCGGCTGTGCGGCGCGACCCCCGTGACGTTCACACCCGCCGAGCACGACCAGGCGGTGGCCCGCACGTCCCACCTGCCGCACCTGCTGGCGGCCCTCGTCGCCGGCCGGCTGCCCGACGCCCCCCGCGACCACCTCGCGCTGTCGGGGCAGGGGGTGCGCGACGTGACCCGCATCGCCGCCGGGGACCCGGCGCTGTGGCAGCAGATCATCGTGGCCAACGGCACGGCCCTGACCACCTTGCTGCACGACGTCCGTGACGACGTGGACACACTGCTGACCGCGATCGCCGGCGGTGACCGCGTCTCGCTCGCCGGGGTGCTCGGGCGCGGCGTCGAGGGCACCGCGGTGATCCCCGGCAAGCACGGCGGTCCGACCCGCGAGGAGACGACCGTCTACGTCGCGGTGCCCGACCACCCCGGCGAGCTGGCCCGGCTGCTGGCCGACGCGGGGGAGATCGGCGTCAACATCGAGGACCTGCGCATCGACCACGACCAGGGCCGCGACTACGGCCTCGTGGAGCTCAGCGTGGAGACCGCGTCGGTCGAGCACCTGCTCGGGTCGCTGGGGGAGCGGGGCTGGACCACTCACCGCTGAGCGTCCATCGGGGCCGCGGGCTGGGAGCCTCGCCTTCGAGCCTAACCTTCATGGGGCGGCACGTCCCGTCGCGGCGCCCACGGTCGCCGCCCGGGCACCAACCCAGCACAGCACACCGGAGGACGCGTGAGCACCCGATCAGAGGACCCGGCCCAGGCACGGTCAACGAGCTCGCGCCCGGGCCGGCTCACGGAGGCCGACTGCCGCGTGGAGGACCTCGCGGCGCTCGTCGACCAGACGACCGACCTCGCGGCCTATCCGCACGCGAGCCGGGTGGCGCAGAACGTTCTCGTCTACGACGCCGCCACGGTGCGCGACGCCGTGGACACCCACGAGGGTCGCGACGCGGTCGAAGGCGAGCTGGTCCGCGCTCTCACCGGGGGACCCGGGGTCGTGGTCCTCGAGGGCGCCTTCGCCGACCACGACGTCGTGGACCGGGTGACGGCTGCCTTCGACGCGATGATCGCCGACGAGCAGGCGTCAGGGGGACCGGTCGGAGACCACTTCGCGCCCCCGGGCGCGAACAGCCGGGTGTGGAACGCACTGGAGAAGCTGGCGGTCCGCGACCCCGAGGCGTTCGTCGACTACTACTCCAGCGACCTGCTCGCGCTGGTCTCCACGGCCTGGCTCGGGCCGGGCTACCAGGTGACCTCGCAGGTCAACGTCGTCCGTCCGGGCGGGCAGGCCCAAGACCCGCACCGTGACTACCATCTCGGCTTCCTCGGGAACGACGTCGTGGAGCGGTATCCCGCGCACGTCCACCTGCTCTCACCCGTACTGACCCTGCAGGGAGCGGTCGCCCACTCCGACATGCCCGTGGAGAGCGGTCCGACCCTGTACCTGCCGTACTCCCACCAGTACGTCGCGGGCTACCTGGCCTGGCGGCTCCCGGAGTTCCGCGCGTACTTCGCCGACCATCGGGTGCAGCTGCCGCTGCGCAAGGGTGACGCGGCGTTCTTCAACCCGGCGCTGTTCCACGCGGCCGGCTCGAACGTGTCGAGCGACATCCAGCGCGTGGCGAACCTGCTCCAGGTCTCGTCGGCCTTCGGTCGTGCGATGGAGCACGTGGACCGGGCCAAGATCGTCCGAGCCGTCTACCCGGCGCTGCGGTCACGTGGAAGCGCCGGTGTGGACGCGTCCGCCCTGGGCCAGGTCGTGGCCGTCGCCGCCGAGGGCTACCCGTTCCCGACGAACCTGGACCGCGACCAGCCGGTCGGGGGACTCACGCCGCTGACCCAGGGCGAGCTCCTTCTGCGGGCCCTGGACGAGGACTGGGAGCCGGCCCGGCTGGACCAAGCCATCGATGACTACCGCACCCGACGCCTCAACGACGACATCCGGTGACACCAGGTGCGGCCATCCTGATCGAGCACTCCGCCTCGGTCTGGCTGCTCCTCGGCGTGGCCGCCCTGCTCGTCGGCTTCGCGAAGACCGCGATCGGCGGGCTGGCCACGGTCTCGGTCGCGCTGTTCGCCGCGGTGCTGCCGGCGAGGGAGTCGACCGCGGCCCTGCTGCTGCTCCTGCTCGTCGGGGACACGGTCGCGGTGCTCGTCTACCGGCGCGACTGCGACTGGTCCCTGCTGCGACATCTGGTCCCCGCGGTCGTGCCGGGACTCGCCCTCGGTGCGGTCGCCCTGGCTCTGCTCGGGGACCGGACCGTGCGCCTCTCGATCGGGGGGATCCTGCTCGTGCTCGTGGCGCTGCAGGTGCTGCTCGGTCGCCGCGGCCCCGAGGCTCGGGACCGTCCCTGGTCCGGGCGGGCCACGATGGGCACCGGCCTCGCGGCCGGCTGCGCCACGATGATCGCCAACGCGGCGGGGCCGGTCATGACGCTCTACCTCGTCGCCCAGGGCGTCGACAAGCGGCGGTTCCTGGGCACCGCGGCGTGGTTCTTCCTGGGCGTCAACCTCTGCAAGGTGCCGTTCAGCGTGGGGCTGGGCCTGGTGCACCGCGAGATGCTGGTGGCCACCGTGGTGCTGGCCCCCCTCGTGCTGCTCGGCGCGGGGATCGGGGTGCTCGTCGTACGCCGGATCCGGCAGGCGGGGTTCGAGGCCGCCGTCCTGGTCGCCTCCCTGCTCAGCGCCGTGGCCCTGCTGGTGCGCTGAGCAGCGGCGCTGCCCGCCGACCAGGCCCGGTCGTGAACCCGCTTGCTCAGCCCTGCTCGGTCGGGGCGAGGAAGTGTCGCTGGCCCGCCTGGTGGTCGAGGTAGCGGCCGTAGGCGGCGCGGGTCGAGTCCAGGTCGGCGACCTCGCTGACCGGGACGTCCCACCAGGCCTGGCTGTCGGGGGCGTGGACCAGCGGGTCGGTGTTGACGTGGATGACGATCGGGCCGGAGTCCTCTGCTGCCTGCTTGGCCAGCCCGATCGCCTTCTCCAGCTCGCTGCGCGAGGCGACCTCGATGACGTGCACCCCGAGGCTGCGTGCGTTCGCCGCCAGGTCGACGGGCAGCACCTCACCGTCCAGGCGACCGTCGACGTCGCGGTAGCGGTAGCGCGTGCCGAAGCGCTGGGATCCGAGCTCCTCCGAGAGTGACCCGATCGAGTGGAACCCGTGGTTCTGCACGAGGACCACGATGACCTTGATGCGCTCCTGCACGGCGGTGACCAGCTCGGTCGGCATCATCAGGTAGCCGCCGTCGCCGACCATCGCGAAGACGTCGCGAGTCTCGTCGGCGAGCCGGATGCCGAGCGAGGCGGGCACCTCGTATCCCATGCAGGAGTAGCCGTACTCGACGTGGTACGCCTTGCGCTCGCGCACCCGCCACAGCTTGTGCAGGTCACCCGGCATCGAGCCGGCTGCGCAGAGCACCACGTCACGCGGGTCGCTGAGCTCATTGACCAGGCCGAGCACCTCGCCCTGGGTGAGGAGTCCCGGCGCGAGGGCGTCGGTCACGGACGCCGGTGGGTGGTACGCCGCCTCGACCTCGGCGTCCCACTCCTGCCACACCCGCTCCTGCTCCGCGCGGTAGCCCGCGTCGACGCTGTGGTCTCCGAGCTCGTCGGCCAGGGCGCTCAGCGCCTCGCGCGCGTCGCCCACCACCGCGAGCCCGGCCAGCTTGGCGACGTCCACGCCGGTGATGTTGAGGTTGACGAAGCGCACGGAGGGATTGGCGAAGACGGTGCGGGAGGCGGTCGTGAAGTCGCTCCACCGGGTCCCGACGCCGATCACGACGTCGGCCTGGCGGGCCAGGGTGTTCGCGGCCGTGGTGCCCGTGGAGCCGACGGCCCCCATCTCCTGCGGGTGCCCGTGCGGGAGCGATCCCTTGCCGGCCTGAGTCTCCCCGACCGGAATCCCCGTCTTGGTGCACAGTGCCAGCAGCGCCTCCTCGGCGCCCGAGTAGTGCACGCCGCCACCCGCCACGATCATGGGGCGCCGGGCGTTGCGGATCACCTCGGCGGCCGCTGCGACGCGCGTCCGCTCGGCCGGCGGACGAGCCACGTGCCAGGTCCGCTCGGCGAACAGCTCGACCGGCCAGTCGTGGGCCTCGGCCTGCACGTCCTGGGGCAGCGCCAGCGTCACCGCCCCCGTCTCGGCCGGGTCGCTCAGCACCCGCATGGCCTGCAGAAGCGCCGCGGGCAGCTGCTCGGGGCGCCAGACGCGGTCGAAGTAGCGGGAGACCGGCCGGAACGCGTCGTTGACGGTCAGGTCGCCGGCGTACGGCGTCTCCAGCTCCTGGAGCACCGGCGCCGAGCGGCGGGTGGCGAAGGTGTCGGAGGCGAGCAGCAGCACAGGGAGCCGGTTGATCGTGGCGAGCGCCGCTCCCGTGACCATGTTGCTGGAGCCGGGACCGACCGAGGCCGTGCAGACCCAGGTCTGCAGCCGGTCCTTCTGCCGGGCGTAGGCGACCGACGTGTGCACCATCGCCTGCTCGTTGCGAGCCAGCACGTAGGGCAGCCCCGGCCGCCGACCCGCCTCCAACGCGTGCGTCTCGTGCTGGAGGAGGGCCTGGCCGACGCCTGCGACGTTGCCGTGCCCGAAGATGCCGAAGCAGCCCGCGAACAGCTTCTGCCGCTCACCGTCGCGCTCCGACCACTGGGCGGCGAGGAACTCGACCGTCGCCTGGGCCACGGTCAGCCGGATCGTCTCGCTCATCGCGGGTTGCCTCCTACGGGAAGTCTCGGGTCGACGGCCAGACCCTCCCAGGTCCGGCGGACCCAGCCGTGGCTCGGGTCGTCGCAGATCAGCCAGGCACGTTCGTCACCTGGACCGGCCATCACGTTGAGGTAGTACAGGTCGTAGCCGGGCGCGGCCATCGACGGGCCGTGCCAGCCGTGCGGCACCAGTACCACGTCGCCGGTGCGCACCTCGGCGAACACGTCGATGGGTCGTTCCTCGGTGCCGTAGACCCGCTGGTAGCCCACCGGGTCGTGCGGTGCGCCGGAGGCCGCGGCCCCGTCCGCCACCTGGGTCTCGAAGTAGTAGATCTCCTCGAGCTCGGTCTCGACGCCGTCGCGCTCCTCGTCGTGCTTGTGGGGCGGGTAGGAGCTCCAGTTGCCGGCCGGGGTGACGACCTCGCAGGCGATGATCGAGTCGGCGTCGAGCGTCGCCGGGACCCCGAAGTTGCGGACCTCGCGCGAGCAGCTCCCGGCGCCACGGAGCTCGACCGGGACCTCGTCGGCGGCGACGTGCCGGAACCCGGCGGCGGTGCCCCGATCCCGGGTGCGGGCGGCGCAGACGGCGACACGGGACTCGTCTGCCGTGGCGGTGAGCGTCAGGCGTGACCCGGGCGGCACGTAGGCGACGTCCGTCGGTCCGGCGAACACCGAGACCCGACCGGCCAGCTGCGCCTCATGCTCCGCACCGTGGGAGTCGGTGCAGGTCACCGTCGCCGAGCCGGCCAGCGGGACGACGACGTACTCCCAGCCCTGGTCCTGGACCGACCAGCTGCGACCGCGCTGCAGCGTGACCACCCGCAGGCCGGTGTGCTGCCAGGTCGGGAGGGAGTCGTCGACGAGCACGTCGCACCCGCCGCCTGCAGCAGTGCCGATCGGCAGGAACCAGGGGCTCCCACTCGCTGTCATCGCGTCCCCGGCTGTGCACCGTGCACCAGCTCGGCCGCGACGTCGACGGCCGACGCCACGTCCCCGTCGGGCGGGAACAGCAGTGCCCGGCCCACCACCAGGCCACGCACCGCCGGGAGCTCGAGTGCCTTGCCCCAGGAGGCATAGGTGAGCTCGGGGTCGCCCTGGGGGTCCCCGCCCAGCAGCAGCGTCGGCATGGTGGTGGCCTCCATCACGCGAGGAAGGTCGTCGACCACGGGCAGCTTCAGCCAGGTGTAGGCGCTGCTGGTCCCGAGACCCGCGGCGATGTGGATGGACCGGATCGTGTTGTCGGGGTCGAGGAGGTTGGTCACCCGGCCCCCGTGGACCACCGACATGAACGGCTCGACCATCGCGACCAGCTGGTGCCGGGCGAGCTCGCTCACCGCGCGGCCGCTGCTCTCCAGCGTCGCGACCGTTCCCGGGTCCGCCAGGCAGATGCGCGTGAGCATCTTGCCGCCGTCGAGGCGGCACGCCGCGATCTCGTCGGCGCTGTAGGCGGTGAAGCGGTCGTCGAGCTCGAAGCTGGCCCCCTGGAGTCCGCCACGGTTCATCGAGCCGATCACGACCTTGTGGTCCAGCACCCCCATCAGCAGCAGGTCGTCGAGGATGTCCGGGGTGCCGAGCACCCCGTCGACGCCGGGTCGCGACAACGCCGTGGCGAGCCGCTGCAGCAGCGCCGGGCGGCTGGCCATCGCCATCCCTTCGGAGCGCACTCCCAGGGCGCCACGGGCCGGGTGGTCGGCCGCCACCAGCAGCAGCCTGCCGTCCGTGCCGAGCAGCGGTCGCCTGACGCGTGACGCCCAGCCCTCCGCGATCCGCTGCGGCTCGCGGGCACGGATCTCAGTCAGGTCCTCCATCGCTGTCAGGGGTTCCTCTCAGCTGTACGGCGGGCGAGGGCCCGCTCGATCTCGGCCTCGTCCGGCATGGCGGTGGAGCACTCCAGGCGACCCGCCACCAGCGCTCCGGCGACGTTCGCGAACTCGAGGATGCGGCGCAGGCCCCAGCCGGCCAGCAGGCCGTGCACCAGTGCCCCGCCGAAGGCGTCGCCGGCGCCGAGACCGTTGACGACGTCGACGGGGTGCGGGGGCACCTCGACCCGCTCGTCGGCGGTCACCGCGAGCACGCCCTTGGGACCCTGCTTGACGACCGCCAGCTCGAGGCCGCGCTCCAGGAGGGCGTCCGCGGCCCGGTCGGGCTCGGTCTCATCGACTGCGACCTCGCACTCCTCGCGGTTGCCGACGGCCACGGTGACGTGCTCGAGAGCCCGGCCGACCTGCGTGGTCGCCTCGTCCGGGTCGGTCCAGAACATCGGCCGGTAGTCCAGGTCGAGGATGGTGTGACGAGCGCGGCCGCGCTGCTGCCACGCCGCGAAGTGGGTGGCACGGGAGGGCTCCTGGGACAGGCCGGTGACGGTGGCCCAGAACACCTCGGCATCGCGGATCGCGTCCATCGGGAGGTCGGCGACCGCGAGCTGGAGGTCCGGGGCCGTCGGGTAGCGGTAGAAGTAGAGCGGGAAGTCGTCGGGCGGGAACACCTCGCAGAAGGTGACGGGCGTTGGCGGGCCGTCCCCGGAGGTGATGAACGCGGGGTCCACCCCCAGCCGCTCGGACTCGAGCCGCACGTAGCGCCCGAACGGGTCGTCGCCGGTGCGTGTGACCAGGGCGGTCCGGCGGCCGTAGCGCGCTGCGGCGACCGCGACGTTCGTGGCGCTGCCGCCGAGGAACTTCTCGAACGTCTTCACGTCCTCCAGCCCCACGCCGTGCTCGAGTGGGTAGATGTCGACGCCGGTGCGTCCCATGGAGACCAGCTCGTAGCCGCTCATGCTGCATGTCCGATCTCGTCGAGGGTGACGGGCCGGCCCAGCGCCCGCGACTGCTCGCACGCCTCGGCGACGCGGAACGCCTCGAGCGCGTCGGTGACCGTGCAGGGGCTGGCGGCGCGGCCGGCCGCGACCTCGCAGAAGGCGGTGAGCTCGGCGACGTACGCGGGCAGGAACCGCTCCATGAACGACCACTTCTGTGGTCCCCGTGGGTAGTCGACGCCGGACTCTGCCGAGCGAACGGCCAGCGAGTCGTCGTACCCGACCCCGAGGGTGCCTTCGGAGCCCATCACGTCCATCCGGACATCGTGGCCGCCGCCGCCGTAGCGGGTCGTGGACACCACGACGAGCGTCGCGTCGTCCAGGGTGAGCACCGCCGCGCCGGTGTCGACGTCCCCGGCCTCGGTGAAGAAGTCCTCGCCCTTGTTCGCGCCCACCGCGAATGCGCTCGCCACCTCGCGCCCGGTGACGAAGCGGACTATGTCGAAGTCGTGCACGCTGCAGTCGCGGAAGATGCCTCCGCTGGTGGGAAGGTAGGCCGGGGCCGGAGGCGACTGGTCGTGCGTGTTCACGCGCAGCGTGTGCACGAAGCCGAGCTCTCCGCTGCGCACCGCGTCCCGGGCCCGTCGGTAGCCGGCGTCGAAACGGCGTTGGAAGCCCACGTGGACCGGGACCTCCGAGGCGTTCACCAGACCGACCAGGTCCACCGTCTCCGCGAGCGTCGTCGCGAGCGGCTTCTCGCAGAACGTGGGCACCCCGGCGGCCACGGCAGTGCGCAGGGTCGGGGCGTGGCCGGGGGTGGACGTCGCGATCACGAGCGCGTCGACGCGGTCGAGCAGGTGGTCCAGGTCCGGCGAGAGCTCGTAGTCGTGCTCGTCGGCCAGCCGAGAGGCCGCATCAGGGAGTGCATCGGTGACGACGACCTGCTCGACGTCGTCGATCGCTGCCAGGGTCGCGGCATGGAAGGCGCCGATGCGCCCCACGCCTGCCAGTCCGATTCGCATGACCCAGGTGTCCTGTTCGTCGCAAGGGAGTGGCCCGGTCGTCGTGCCGCGCACCACCTTGCCGGGTTCCACCTCGTCGCGTCAATAGTTTGTACTGACGTGTTGACTTGACGAAGAACTGAAGACAGTCCACTAGGATCACCCTCATGAGCGCACTCCAAGTCCAGGTGACGGTCGACCGGCAGTCCCCGGTGCCGCTCTACCATCAGCTGGCCGAGCAGTTCAGCGACGCGATCACGCGCGGGCTGCTGCAGCCGGGCGACCCCTTCGAGAACGAGATCGCGGTCGCCGAGCGGCTGCAGGTCTCCCGCCCCACGGTGCGTCGCGCCTTCCAGGAGCTGGTCGACCGGGGCCTGCTGGTGCGTCGCCGAGGGCTCGGCACGACGGTGGCCAACAGCAAGGTGCATCGCAAGTTCGAGCTGACCAGCCTCTACGACGAGCTGGAGCGTGACGGTCGGCAGCCTCGGACCGTCGTGCTCAAGCACGAGACGGTCACCGACGAGCGCGCCGCAGCCGCGCTGGACCTGCCTGCGGACACGCTCTTGCTGCACATCATGAGGATCCGGTCGGCCGGGGAGAGTCCCCTGGCGCTGATGAACAACTGGCTCCCCCCGGCGCACAGCGCGCTGACCCGGGAGGTTCTGGCATCGACCGGCCTCTATGCCGCACTGCGTGAGCTCGGGGCGCGACCCGTCGTGGCCCAGCAGAGCATCGGCGCGCGCATGCCGACGACAGAGGAGCGACGCCACCTCCAGATCCGCGGCTCTCAACCCGTGCTCACGATGAGCCGGATGGCCTTCGACGCCTCCGGCACCGCCGTGGAGTTCGGCGACCACAGCTACCGCGCCTCGCTGTACACCATCGATCTGATGGTCGACGAGCGCTAGGAGTCGTGTCGCACGACACGAGTCGGCTGGTCTAAACCGGGGAGAGATCCGATTCAATATGTTAGGACAATCTCTTGACAGTAGATGCTTCGCTGACGAGGCTAGGCCCCGCCGGTAACTGATCACGAACCCGACGCGGAGGTGGCACGTGGACGTCCTTTCGGGTACCAGGCGGTCCGCAAGCAGCCCGGTCGCCGACCGTCCATCTCGGACGGAAGCGCCCCAACGAAAGGAACTCACACGATGAACCACTCCCGAGCCCGGAAGGGCGCCGGCCTGGCTCTCGTCGCGGCCATGGCCCTCCTGGCCTCAGCCTGCAGCGGGGGCGGTGCCGACAACAGCGGCGACGTCAGTGGCGGCAGCGGTGGCGCGGGTGACAACTCCGGCTACGTCATCGCCATGGTCACCCACGAGACGCCCGGCGACACCTTCTGGGACAAGATCAAGGCGGGGGCTCAGCAGGCGGCGAAGAACGAGGGAGTCACCCTGAAGTACTCCAACGACCCGGAGCCGAGCAAGCAGGCCACCCTCATCCGGAACGCCATCGACTCGAAGGTGGACGGCATCGCCACCACCCTGGCCACGCCGGACGCGCTGGCGGGCTCGGTCAAGGCAGCCGACAAGGCCGGCATCCCGATCGTCGCGTTCAACTCCGGGATCGACCAGTACCAGCAGACCGGAGCGTCGATGTACTTCGGCTCCGACGAGAACCTCGCCGGCGCGACCGCCGGCAAGCGGCTCGCCGCCTCCGGGTCCAAGCACCCGCTCTGCGTGATCCAGGCAGCCGGCTCCGTGGCCCTCGAGGCGCGCTGTGCCGGTGTGAAGAGCAAGATCGGCGGCACCGAGAACCTGCAGGTCAACGGCGCGGACGACTCGGCAGTCGTCTCGTCCCTCCAGGCCAAGCTCTCCGAGGACAAGTCGATCGACTCGATCGTCACGCTCGGCGCCCCCATCGCCCTCGACGCGATGAAGGCGAAGGATGCCGCCAACAGCAAGGCCAAGCTGGTGACCTTCGACCTCAACATCGACGCCGCCCAGGCCATCAAGGACGGCAAGATCGAGTTCTCGATCGACCAGCAGCCCTACGTCCAGGGATTCCTCGCGGTCACCTCGCTGTACCTGGCACTGAAGAACGGCAACGACATCGGAGGTGGCGGACCGGTGCTGACCGGACCGTCGTTCGTCGACTCCTCGAACATCGACAAGATCCTCCCGTTCTCCAAGAAGAACACCCGCTAGCACACCCGGTGAGCCGTCCGGCCACGCACGCCGCCGGACGGCTCACCCCCATCCCACCCGGAGATTCCCTTGAGTCAGACGACTGAGAAACAGTCCCTCGGAGCGCCCGGCGAGGCGTCCAACCGAGTCCAGCTCTCGCTGTTCAACCGGCTGCTGGCGCGACCCGAGATCGGCGCCTTCGTCGCCGCTGTCGTGATCGGCATCTTCTTCCTCATCGTGGCTCCGGCGTTCCGGTCAGGGGAGTCCCTGTTCACGGTGCTCTACCAGAGCTCCACGATCGGCATCGTCGCCGTCGCCGTCGGGATGCTGATGATCGGCGGCGAGTTCGACCTGTCGGCCGGGGTCATCGTCACCTCCTCCGGGCTGTTCAACGCGATGCTGTCCTACCAGCTGGGGCTGAACCTCTGGGTGGGCGCCGCGTTGTCGCTGCTGTTCGCCCTCTCGATCGGCTTCATCAACGGCTACCTGGTCATGAAGACCGGGATCGCGAGCTTCCTGATCACCCTGGGTACGTTCTTCGTGCTCCAAGGGGTCAACCTCGGCGTCACGAAGCTGGTCACCGGGTCGGTGTCGACGCCGAACATCAACCAGATGGACGGCTACTCGTCGCTCAACTGGATCTTCGCCGCGACCTTCGACCTGGGTCCGGTCAGCGTGCAGATCCCGGTCCTGTGGTGGCTGCTGTTCGTGGCCATCTCCAGCTGGATCCTGATGCGCACCAAGATCGGCAACTGGATCTTCGCGGTCGGCGGCAACGCGGCCAGCGCACGAGCGGTCGGCGTGCCGGTGATCAAGGTGAAGATCGGCCTGTTCATGACCGTCTCCTTCCTCGGCTGGTTCATGGGCATGCACACGCTCTACAACTTCAACACCCTGCAGGCCGGGAACGGTGTGGGGAACGAGTTCCTCTACATCATCGCCGCCGTCGTGGGTGGCACCCTGCTCACCGGTGGCTACGGCAACGCCGTCGGCGTGGCCATCGGCTCGTTCATCTTCGGCATGACGAACCTCTGCATCGTCTACGCCGGCTGGGACCCGAACTGGTTCCGCGCGTTCCTCGGCGTGATGCTGCTGCTCGCGGTCCTGGTCAACCTGTACGTCAAGAAGCTCTCAACCTCCAGGAAGGTGGGCTAGTCATGACCGACACCATCGCCGGGCATGCGGACAGTCACCTGAACCAGGGCGAAGCTCTCGTCGAGATGGTCGACGTCGGCAAGAGCTACGGTGCGATCCGGGCGCTCAAGGGCATCAACCTCACGGTGCGGGCGGGGGAGGTGACCGGGGTCCTCGGCGACAACGGTGCGGGGAAGTCGACCCTGATCAAGATCATCTCCGGCCTGCACGGGCACAACGAGGGCACGCTCAAGGTCGACGGCCAGGAAGTCAGGTTCTCGTCGCCGCGTGAGGCGCTCGACCACGGCATCGCGACGGTCTACCAGGACCTCGCGGTCGTCAGCCTGATGGAGGTGTGGCGCAACTTCTTCCTCGGCTCGGAGATGACCTCCGGGAGGTCGCCCATGGCTTCGCTGAAGACCCGGGACATGAAGCGCATCGCCGACGAGGAGCTGCGCAAGATGGGCATCGTGGTCAAGGACATCGACCAGCCGATCGGGGAGCTGTCCGGTGGTCAGCGCCAGTGCGTGGCGATCGCCCGGGCCGTCTACTTCGGGGCGCGGGTGCTCATCCTCGACGAGCCGACCGCCGCGCTCGGGGTCAAGCAGTCCGGGGTGGTGCTGAAGTACACCGCCGCGGCCCGCGCCGCCGGCCTGGGGGTCGTCTTCATCACCCACAACCCGCACCACGCGCACCTGGTCGCCGACCACTTCGTCATCTTGAAGCTCGGTCAGGCGGTGCTCGACAAGAAGCGCGAAGAGGTGTCCCTCGACGAGCTCACCCGTCAGATGGCCGGAGGCGACGAGCTCACCGAGCTCTCCCACGAGCTCAAGCGCTCCAAGTGATGACGGGGACGATGCTGCGATGACGGTCGCCGTTGCCCACCAGGTGTCCGCGACCAGTCGTGCGGCGCTCGTGCAGGCCATCACGGAGGCGACGTACCGTTCCTCCGACCTGGTCGTGCTCCACGTCGTCGAGTCGATCGACCCTGATCGGCAGGAGGCCTACCGCCTGGGCGTCTCCGACGAGATCGAGAAGGTCGTCGGGTCAGAGACCGGGGTTCGCTGGCAGCTCCGTCTCGCACTCGCCGGGACCGATCCGGCAGGCGCCCTGCTCACCATGCTCGACGACCTCGATGCCGACCTGCTGGTCATCGGCGCCCGCCGCCGGTCGCCGGTGGGCAAGGCACTCCTGGGCAGCGTCGCGCAGACGCTGATCCTCGAGGCCAACCTGCCCGTGCTCGTGGTCAAGGCCCCCTGAGAGCACGACAGCACGACAGCCCAGCTGGCCCGGACGGCCAGACAACAGCTCAGCCCCACCATCGATGAGAGAAGATCACCTTGAGGACGATCGACCACTGGATCTCCGGCACGACCACCGCCGGCGACAGCGATCGCGTGGCCCCGGTGTTCAACCCGGCCACCGGACAGCAGCAGGCGCAGGTCCGCCTCGGCTCCGAAGCCGACGTCACCAGCGCGATCACGGCCGCGAGGGACGCGTTCCCCGCGTGGTCGCAGACGTCGCTGAGTCGGCGCACCAAGGTGCTGTTCGCCTTTCGCGAGCTGCTGAACGCGCACGCGGGCGAGATCGCCGAGCTGATCACCGACGAGCACGGCAAGGTCCTCTCCGACGCGTTGGGGGAGGTGCAGCGCGGGCTCGAGGTCGTGGAGTTCGCCTGCGGCATCTCCTCCCTGCTCAAGGGAGACTTCTCCGACCAGGTGTCGACCGACGTCGACACGTTCTCCTTCCGGGAGCCGCTCGGGGTGGTCGCCGGCATCACGCCCTTCAACTTCCCGGCCATGGTGCCGATGTGGATGTTCCCGGTCGCCATCGCGTGCGGCAACACCTTCGTCCTCAAGCCCAGTGAGCGCGACCCGTCCGCCTCGATTCGGGTCGCCGAGCTCTGGCAGCAGGCCGGTCTTCCCGACGGCGTGTTCAACGTCGTCCACGGCGACAAGCTGGCGGTGGACACGATCCTGGACTCCGCGGACGTGGCGGCGGTGTCGTTCGTCGGCTCCACGCCGATCGCGAAGTACATCCATGAACGAGGCACCGCCAACGGCAAGCGCGTCCAGGCCCTGGGCGGCGCCAAGAACCACGCGGTCATCCTTCCGGACGCCGACGTCGACTTCGCGGCGGACCACCTCGCAGCAGCCGCTTTCGGCTCCGCCGGCGAGCGCTGCATGGCCATCTCGGCGGCCGTCGCGGTGGGTGGCGCGGCCGATGCCGTCGTGGCGGCGGTCAACGAGCGGGCCCGTGCGGTCAAGGTGGGCTCCGGCAGGGACGAGGGCAGCGAGATGGGACCGGTGGTCACGCGCGAGGCACAGCAACGCATCCTCGGGCTCATCGACACCGGCGAGAAGCAGGGGGCCAGTGTCACCGTCGACGGCCGCGGCTTCGTGGTCGACGGTCACGAGGACGGCTTCTTCGTCGGCCCCACCGTCATCGACCACGTCAGCACGGAGATGGACGTCTACGAGCAGGAGATCTTCGGGCCCGTCCTGTCGGTGGTCCGGGTCGACGACGTCGACGCCGCCATCGCGTTGATCAACGGCAACCCCTATGGCAACGGGACCGCGATCTTCACCTCGAGCGGGGAGTCCGCACGGCGCTTCCAGCGCGGTGTCCACGTCGGGATGATCGGCATCAACGTGCCGGTCCCCGTCCCGATGGCGTTCTACTCCTTCGGGGGCTGGAAGAACTCGCTGTTCGGCGACAAGCACGTCCACGGCCCGGAGGGTGTCGCCTTCTACACCCGCGCCAAGGTGGTGACGGCCCGGTGGCCGCGCTCCAGCCACACCAGCGACGCCAGCTTCCACTTCCCGACCTCCACGTAGCGGGCACCGTCCCGCTCGATCCGGGTCCGCGCACCCGAACCCGACTCCGAAAGGCACGCCACGATGACCGACCTGTCCACGCTCCGCCTCGGCACCGCCCCCGACTCGTGGGGGGTGTGGTTCCCGAGCGACCCGCACCAGGTGACCTGGGACGTGTACCTCGACGAGATCGCCCGCGTGGGCTACGTCTACACGGAGCTGGGTCCGCAGGGGTTCATGCCCCAGGACCCCAGCCAGCTGAACGACGAGCTCTCGAAGCGCGGTCTCACGGTCTGCGGAGGCACCGTGTTCGCCGGCCTGCACAAGGGCGCGGACGCGCTGAAGCAGGCCAAGGCCGACTTCGGCCGCGAGGCCAAGCTGCTGGCCGCGGTCGGGGCGGAGTACCTCGTCCACCTGCCCGAGCAGTACACCGACCAGCACACCGGTGAGGCCACGCAGGGTGGGGAGCTCGACCCGGAGCAGTGGAAGAACCTGGTGGCAGGCACGGACGAGCTGGCACGCTTCCTCCTCGAGGAGTACGGCGTCAAGCTGGTCTTCCACCCGCACGCCGACACCCACGTCGACACCCAGGACCGGATCGAGCGCTTCCTGGCGGACACCGACCCCGACCTGGTGAACCTCTGCCTCGACACCGGCCACGTGTCCTACTGCGACGGCGACAACCTCTCCATCATCGAGAAGCACCCGGAGCGGATCACCTACGTCCACCTCAAGTCGGTGGACCCGGTGGTTCGCGCGCACGTCCTCTCCGAGAACATCTCGCTGGCCGAGGCCGTCAAGCTGGGCGTGATGTGCGAGCCGCCGTACGGCGAGCCCGACATGCCTCCGCTTCTCGGGGCCCTCGGCGCGCTCGACCGCGAGATCTTCACGGTCATCGAGCAGGACCTCTACCCCGTGGAGCCGCACATCCCGATGCCCATCGGGGCCCGGACCGCCGGCTACTACGTGGGCTGTGGGCTCGGACCGGTCCGGCGCTGGCCGTACTGACCCGACGTCACCCTCGTCGAGGCACCCAGGACATCCCTAGCAGAAGATCAGCAGGAGAAGGAGCGACAGTGACCTTGCGCATCGGCGTCATCGGCACCGGCATGATCGGTCAGGACCACATCAGACGCCTGACGCAGGTGGTCTCGGGGGCGGAGGTGGTGGCCGTCACGGACGCCAACGAGCTCGTGGCCAAGGAGGTCGCGTCGAGGCTTCCCGACGCCACGGTGCACGCGACCGGTGAGGACCTGATCGCCGACGACCGGGTGGAGGCCGTGGTGGTCTGCTCGTGGGGCCCCTCCCACGAGGCCTACGTCGTGGCGGCGGTCAAGGCCGGCAAGCCGGTGTTCTGCGAGAAGCCGCTGGCCACCACCACGGAAGCCTGTCGCAACATCATCGACGCCGAGGTGGCCCACGGCAGCCGACTCGTCCAGGTCGGGTTCATGCGACGCTACGACGAGTCCTACCGGGCGCTCAAGCAGGTGGTGGACTCCGGACAGGTCGGTGCTCCGCTGATCTACTTCTCCGGCCATCGCAACCCGTCGGTTCCCGAGCACTACACCAAGGACATGGCCATCGTGGACACCGCTGTCCACGACTTCGACGTGACCCGGTGGCTGCTCGGCGAGGAGCTGGTCGCCATCCGCGTGATCGCCGCCAAGCCGAACAGCCTGGGCGGCGAGCTGCAGGACCCGCTGCTGATGATCCTCGAGAGCGAGTCCGGGGTGCTGGTCAACGTCGAGACGTCGGTCAACATCCGCTACGGCTACGACATCCGTGGTGAGGTCATCGGGGAGACCGGGACGGCCGCGCTGGCCGACCGTGGGCTGGTGGTCGTGCGCAGCGCCAACCTGGTCGGGGCCCGGGTCCCGGAGGACTGGCGGGAGCGCTTCATCGCGGCGTACGACGTCGAGTTCCAGGAGTGGATCAACGAGGTGGTCGCGGGGGGCACGCTCTCGGGACCGAGCTCGTGGGACGGCTACGCCGCCCAGGTGGTCTGCGACGCGGGGGTCAGCGCGCTCTACAGCGGCGACCGCGTCGAGATCAGCCTCGGCGACAAGCCCGCGCTGTACAGCTGATCCCGAGCCAGCCACGAAAGGCATGCCATGAAGGTCGCTCTCGACCCGTACATGTTCCGCCGGACCCCGTTGCCGGAGCTCCCGGCTCTCGTCGCCGACCTGGGCTTCGAGTACATCGAGCTCTCCCCGCGTGACGACCTCACGCCGTTCTTCCTGCACCCGCGGATCGACGACGGGGGGGTGAAGGGTTTCAAGAAGGCGCTGGACGCCGCCGGGGTCAAGGTCGCGGCGCACCTCCCTCTCTACCGCTGGTCCGGCCCGGACGAGGACGAACGCCAGGCCGCGGTGCGTTATTGGAAGCGCGCGATCCAGATCACCGTCGACCTGGACTGTCACGTCATGAACTCCGAGTTCAACGGACGGCCCGAGCAGGCGAGCCTCAGCGAGGGGATGTTCTGGAAGTCCATGGAGGAGCTGCTGCCGGTCTTCGAGCGCGAGGGCATGGAGCTGCGGCTGGAGCCGCACCCCGACGACTTCGTCGAGGACGGGCTGGTCGCCGTCGACATGGTGCGCGGCATCAACAGCCCGCTGGTGTCGTTCCTGTACTGCGCCCCGCACACCTTTCACATGGGCGGCAACATGGTCGAGATCATGGAGTACGCCGGCCCGTTGATGACCCAGCTGCACCTGGCCGACGCGTTCGACCACACGGCCTCCTCGGGGCTGCGCTACATCGTGAACCCTCCCGGGTCCGCCGCCCGCGTGCACCAGCATCTCGACATCGGACAGGGCGAGGTCGACTGGGACCTGTTCTTCTCGACCCTGGGCACGCTCGGTTTCGGTGACGACGACCGCAACATCATGACTGCGTGCGTGTTCGCCTGGGAGGACCGTGCGGAGGAGTCCAGCCGCTTCATGCGCCGGACGATCGACGACTACGTCAGCACGTGGTGAGAAGGCCTTACCGACGGCGCACCACCGAGAGGGCTCGCCCATGTTGCTCGGCGTCTACACCGCGATCCTGCACGACCGGCCGCTGGCTGACGCGCTCGACGTGATCGCGGGTCTCGGCCTCGACGCGGCCGAGATCAACTCCGGCGGGTTCCTCCCGCCGGTCCACATCCCGATCGACGACATCCTCGTGAGCCAGGCCGCCCGCGACGACTACCTCGCCGTCTTCGAGGAGAAGGGCGTCAGGCTGGCCGGTCTCAACGCCAACGGCAACCCGCTGCACCCCAACCCGGCCATCGGACCCAGGCATGCCGAGGACCTGCGGCGCAGCATCCGTGCGGCGGGCCTCCTCGGCCAGACGCGAGTGGTGACGATGTCCGGCCTCCCCGGTGGGGAACCCACCGCCACCGTGCCGAACTGGATCGTCAACGCGTGGAGCTCCGGCTCGCTCGACGTCCTCGACTACCAGTGGGACGAGGTCGCTGTGCCGTTCTGGCGCGAGATCGACGCCCTGGCGGCGGACCACGGCGTCACGGTCGCGATCGAGATGCACCCGCAGAACGTCGTGTTCAACCCGCCCACGCTCAAGCGGCTCGTCGAGCGCACGGGCGCCACCCACGTGGGCGCCGAGATGGACCCCAGCCATCTGTTCTGGCAGGGCATGGACCCGGTCGCAGCCGTCCGCTACCTCGGACCGCTGGTGGTGCACGCCGCGGCGAAGGACGTCCGCATCAACGAGGCGAACGCGACCGTCTACGGCGTGCTGGACGAGCGGTTCCGCCGGCTGTCGGCCGACGAGGAGCGGGTCAACCTCGGTGGCGACGAGTGGGTCAACGAGTGGCCGGCCGACTCCGCCTGGGACTTCGTGGCGCTGGGCCGCGGTCACGACGTCGACTTCTGGACCCGGTTCGTCGAGGCCCTGCACGAGGTCGACCCGGAGATGGCCGTCAACATCGAGCACGAGGACACCTCCCTCGGTCGCGAGGAGGGACTGCAGGTCGCTGCCTCGGTCCTTCGGCAGGCCGCCCGATCCGTTCGGAGCTAGAGGACGCCGCATGCCCGGAGACCCACTGCGCCTCGCGATTCGTCGGCTACGGCTCCTGCACCCAGTTCGCCGCCGCCGCGAGGAGACGCCGACCAGCCGGTGCTCGCCGCAGTGTCGAGGTCAGCTGGGGCGGGCGCCCGCGGCGGCCGGGCCGGCGGGACGCGGGGCCGACGTGGATCTCCGGACGATGAGCTCGGGGGCGACCACGACGTCGTGAGGCGGGCCGGCCTTCTCGATCCGCTCGACGGCCAGCCGCACCGCCTCCGAGGCGAGAAGAGCGGTGTCCTGGCGGATCGTGGTGAGGTCGGCCCAGGGGAGGCGGGCGACCCGGGTGTCGTCGTACCCGACCACCGAGACCTCACCCGGGACGTCGACCCCGTGCGCTCGCAGGGTGGTCAGCAGCCCCAGGGCGCAGCGGTCGTTGAAGGCGACGATGCCGGTGGGCAGCGGCGCGGTCCCGCGACGCCGGTCGGCCAGCATCGTCTCGGCGGCGACGGCGCCCTCGGCCTCGGTGAGCCCGCCCGCCACCAGCCGCGGCTCCCGCGCCGGGTCGGCGCCCGCCAGGGCTCGGCGGTAGCCCTGCCGTCGCTCCCGGCTGCCGGAGGCCCGGCCACCGTCCACGCAGGCGATGTCGCGGTGGCCGAGCTCGAGGAGGTGCCGGGTGGCGAGCAGTCCGCCGGTCACGTCGTCGGTCCGCACCACGTCGCCCTCCGGGCGGGTGACCTTGCGGGCCAGCACCACCAGCGGCACTCGCGCTGCCGAGCTCGGCCAGGGCCGCCGTCGAGAGCGCGGAGCCGACCAGGATGAGGGCCTCGCAGCGGTAGGAGAGCAGGCTGGCGACGGCAGCGGCCTCGTCGCGGCCGGGGGCGGAGCCGCTGAGCGCGATCTCGTAGCGGCGGGGGGTCGCCGCGGCGTACAGCGCCTCGACCACCTCGCCGTGGAACTCGTGCCGGAGCCCGTAGACCACACCGATCAGCTGGGTGCGGCTGCGGCTGAGCAGCCGGGCCCGGTGATCGGGGGCGTAGCCGAGCCGCTCCGCCGCCTCTCGGACGCGGCGGCGGGTGGCCTCGCTGGCCCCCGGCTGGTCCCGGAAGACGAGGGACACCAGTGCTCGCGACACCCCAGCCTGGGCCGCGACGTCCTCCATCGTGGGAGTGCGCGGACGGTCGACCACTGGACTGGACTCCTTCGGCTCGGCCCTTGCAGATGTCGCATCGATCGTCTCATACTAGAGCGCGCTACCTAGAGCGCTCTAGTGCAGGAATTCGAGGAGAGCAGGACGAGATGGACGACGTCAGGATCGGGCTGATCGGTGCCGGCCGCATCGGCGGCTCGCACGCGCGGATCATCGCCGAACGGGTGCCCGGGGCGCGGCTCGTGATGGTCGCAGACCCCCGTCCCCCGGCCGCGATCGCGCTGGCGGAGCGGTTCGATGCCGAGGTCGCCGAGGACCCGGCGGCGCTCCTGGACGCCGACCTGGACGGGGTCGTGATCACGGCCTCCTCGCACGCCCACAGCGAGCTCATCGTCGCTGCGGCCCGGGCCGGCAAGGCGATCTTCTGCGAGAAGCCCGCCTCGATGACGCTGGCCGAGGCCGACCACTCGCTGGCCGCGGTCGCGCAGGCCGGGGTGATCCTCCAGGTGGGGTTCAACCGACGGTTCGCCGCCGACTTCCGCGCTGCCCACGACGCGGTCGTGGCCGGCGAGATCGGCACCGTCCAGCTCATGCGGTCGCTGACCCGGGACCCGGGGTTGGCCGACCCGGGCTCCGTGCCGCCGTGGACGATCTTCCTCCAGACGCTGATCCACGACTTCGACGCGCTGCTGTGGCTGAACCCCGGGGCCGCCCCTGTCGAGGTCTACGCCACGGCCGACGCGCTGGTGGCTCCGGAGTTCAAGGACACGGGGCTCCTGGACACGGCCATGGTCGTCGTGACGTTCGACAACGGTGCCCGGGCCGTGGCCGAGGCGAGCTTCTCCGCGAGCTACGGGTACGACGTGCGCGCGGAGGTCTTCGGGTCCGGCGGCATGGTCTCGGCCGGGCACGGGGCCCGCACCGCGATGGTGCTGCGCGACGCCACCGGCCTGCACCAGCAGACCGCTCGCGGTGACGTCGAGCTGATGCTGGAGTCCTACGTGGGCGAGCTCGCCGAGTTCGCCGATGCCGTGCGGGAGGTCCGGGCGCCGTCTGTGACCGGCCTCGACGCCCGGCGGGCACTCAGCGTGGCGGTGGCCTGCATCGAGTCGGTCCGGCGCGGCGGCGCCGTACGCCTGGACCCGGTCACCGGGGAGGTGCGGTGATGGGCAGCCCGTTCACCCTGGCCGTCTGTGCCGAGATGGTGTTCACCGACCTCCCGGTCCTCGAGCGTGTACGACGCATCGACGAGCTGGGGTTCCAGGTGGAGATCTGGGACTGGACCCGGCACGACCTGGACGCCCTGGCGGCGACCGGGGCGACCTTCTCCTCGATGACGGGCTACGTCAGCGGCGACCTCACCGACCCCGCGGGGGCCGACGAGCTGGTGGCCAGTGCCGAGCGCTCGGTCGCGGCCGGTGCCACGCTCGGGGTGCCCCGCCTGAACCTGCACGGCACCGGGCTCGACGAGCACGGCCTGCCGGTCAGGCCGGTGGAGGTCGTCACCGGCGCCATGTGGCTGGCGGCGGAGCGGACCCTGGCCCGGCTCGCCCGGCTGGGGGAGAGCGCCGGGGTCACCTTCTGCCTGGAGAACCTGAACACCGCGGTCGACCATCCCGGGGTGCCCTTCGCCCGGGCCGCCGACACCCTCGCGCTGGTGGAGGCGGTCGACAGCCCCGGACTGCGGATGATGCTGGACGTCTACCACGCGCAGATCGGCGAGGGGAACCTCGTCGAGCTCATCCGCCGCTGCGGCGACCTCATCGGCGAGGTGCAGGTCGCCGACGTCCCCGGCCGCTGCGAGCCGGGCACCGGGGAGATCAGCTACCCCCGCATCGCCCGCACCCTCGACGAGATCGGCTTCCGCGGCACCGTCGGGCTGGAGGCGTTCGCCTCCGGCGACAGCGAGGTCGCGCTCGCCCGGTTCCGCGACGCGTTCACGCTCGCCTGACCCGCACGCCCACCGACCACCGACACCCGCGACCCGCGACCGAAAGGCCCTTCGATGACCACGATCACCGCACCGTTCGAGTTCGACCCGTTGAGCCCGCAGTTCCAGCGCCACGACCCGTTCGAGACCTACCGTCGGCTCCGCGACGAGGCGCCGGTCTACTACAGCGAGAAGTGGAACTGGTGGGCGCTGTCCCGGTTCGAGGACGTCCGCGCCGCGGTCCTCGACCCCGCGACGTACCTGTCCTTCGAGGGCATCGACATCGACGACACCGCCAAGGACCAGAGCGGGCCGGGCTTCCTGCCGGACCTCGACAACCCGCGGCACGACCAGATCCGCCGCGTGATCCAGCCCTACTTCCTGCCGCGCCGGATCAACGAGCAGAAGCCGGGCATCCAGAAGGTGGTCCGCGGACTGGTCGACGCCTGGCGGAGCACCGGGTCGGTCGACCTGGCGACCCAGCTGTCGTGGCCGATGCCCAACGAGGTGTTCTTCCGGGTCCTGGGGCTGCCCTACTCCGAGGACGAGGGCGGCGGCCAGCTGATGCGCTGGGTGCACGAGCTCAAGGACCGCGCCCCCAACGACATCCGGCTCACCCCGGTGGCCAAGGCGGCGACCAAGGGCATCCAGGACTACTTCGTCGAGCTGCTCGAGGACCGACGACGGCACCCTCGCAACGACCTGGTCAGCTATCTCGTGCAGGCCGACATCGACGGCACGCCGTTCGTCGACGCGGACATCAAGCCCGCCTCGGAGATCATGGGCCTGATGATGGTGCTGTTCCTGGGCGGCGTCGAGTCGACGGCCGGCCTGACCAGCACCAGCTTCAAGCTGCTGGCCGAGAACCCCGACCAGCGCGACCTGGTGCTCGCCGACCACTCGCTGATCCCCGACGTCGTCGAGGAGACGCTGCGCTTCGCCACCCCGCTGCAGCTGGCCGGTCGCACCACGTCGCGCGAGGTCGAGCTGCACGGCGTGACCATCCCGGCGGGTGGCCGCGTGGTGCTGCTCTACGGTGCCGCCAACCGCGACGAGCGTCAGTACCCGGACCCCGACCGTTTCGACGTCCGTCGCCAGCGCGGACGCCACCTCGGGTTCTCCGAGGGCATGCACGGGTGCCTGGGGGCGCCGCTGGCCCGGTTGGAGGTGCAGACCGCGCTCGAGGAGGCGCTCCCGGTGCTCGGACGCTTCGAGCTGGCCGGCGAGCCGGAGCGCTACCCCACGACCCCGAACATGTATGTCTGGTCCCACCTGCCCCTGCGCTTCGACGTCGACCCGGGGTCTGCCTCGGGGCCCAGGTCTGCCGCAGAGACGCTGCCGGAGGTCGTCGAGCCCGAGCCCCCGACGTACACCGTCGCGGCCCCCGAGCTCCCGATCGACGTACGGGTGCAGGCCAAGGAGCTGGTCGCCGACGGCGTGGCCACGCTCACGCTCGCTCCGGCGGAGGGCACCTCGCTGCCCGGGTGGGCGCCGGGAGCCCACATCGACCTGGTCCTCGACACGGCGCCGACCCGGCAGTACTCGCTGTGTGGCCGGGTGGACGAGCCCGGCTCCTACCGGGTCGGGGTGCTCCGCGACGACCAGGGGAGCGGTGGCTCCCGCTACGTGCACGAGCGGCTTCGGGCGGGGGACACCGTCAGCATCAGGGGCCCACGCAACCACTTCGCCCTCGAGCCGTCCCCGAGCTACGTCTTCATCGCGGGCGGCATCGGGATCACCCCGATGCTGCCGATGATCGCCGCTGCCGAGGCGGCCGGGGCCACCTGGGAGCTGCTGTACGGCGGCCGGCAGCGCTCGTCGATGGCCTTCCTCGACGAGCTCGCGGCCTACGGCGACCGGGTGAGCGTGGCACCGCAGGACGAGGTCGGCCTGCTCGACCTCGACGCGCTGCTGGGCGCCCCGCGCGTGGACACGCTGGTCTACGCCTGTGGTCCGGAGCCCCTGCTCGCAGCGGTGGAGCAGCGTTGCGCCACGTGGCCGCACGGCGCGCTGCACCTCGAGAGGTTCGCCCCCAAGCCGGTGGGGGAGCCGGTGCGCGCGGAGGCCTTCGACGTCGTCCTCGAGCGCAGCGGCCTCACCCTGACCGTGCCGCCGGCGCGCTCGATCATGGCCGTGGTCGAGGAGGCCGGCGTCGGCGTCGTCTCCTCGTGCGCGGAGGGCACGTGCGGCACCTGCGAGACACGGGTTCTCGACGGGTTGCCGGACCACCGCGACTCGGTGCTCAGCGACGACGAGAAGGCCGAGAACGGCTGCATGATGATCTGCGTGTCGCGGTCGTGCGGTGACCGCCTCGTCCTGGACCTCTGAGCCTCGGCGCCGCCAGATACAGTGCGGCCTTCGGGGACCGGCGATCCGAGGAGTGAGGCACGCAGTGGGTGTGGTCGTGGCGATGGACGGACCGTCGGGCTCAGGCAAGTCGAGCACGTCGCGAGGCGTGGCCTCCCGCCTGGGACTGCGCTACCTCGACACCGGGGCGATGTACCGCGCGATGACCTGGTGGATGCTCGAGCGCGGCATCGACACGGAGGACCCGCAGGCGGTCGCCGCGCACGCCGACCGGCCGGTGCTGGTCTCCGGCACGGACCCGGAGCACCCGACGATCACCGTCGGCGGCACCGACGTGGCGCAGGCCATCCGGGGGCAGGCCGTCACGGCCGCGGTCAGCGCGGTCAGTGCCGTCCCGGACATCCGGGCCAGGCTGCTCCGCGAGCAGCGCGATGTGATCGGCGACGGCGACATCGTGGTCGAGGGCCGCGACATCGGGACCACGGTCGCGCCCGACGCCGAGGTGAAGGTCTACCTGACCGCCGACCCGTCGGCCCGAGCCGTGCGCCGTGCAGCCGAGCAGGCCGGCTCCGACGTCGCCGCGACCGAGCAGGACCTGCTCCGGCGCGACACGATCGACTCCGGGCGGGCGGCGTCCCCGCTGACGATGGCCGCCGACGCCCGGCACATCGACACGACGCCGTACAGCCTGGAGGAGGTCGTCGAGCAGGTCGTCGCCCTGGTGCTCGAGGCGCAGCAGCGAGGCTGAGCCACGTGTCGTGCGGCACACGATTCGACTTCGTGCGAGGCGCTCCAGGACACTGAGGGAGCCCCACAGCGTGAAGGACACCTCATGACCGAGCTCGACACCCCTCTGACCGGCACCGGCCCCGTGCCGGTGCTCGCCGTCGTCGGGCGACCCAACGTCGGCAAGTCGACCCTGGTCAACCGGATGATCGGCCGCCGCGAGGCGGTCGTGCAGGACGTCCCCGGCGTCACCCGCGACCGGGTCTCCTACGACGCGACCTGGAACGGGCGCGCCTTCACCGTCGTCGACACCGGCGGCTGGAACCCGGACGCGCGTGGCCTGGCCGAACGGATCGCGGCGCAGGCCGAGATCGCGGTCACGGTCGCCGACGCGGTGCTGTTCGTGGTCGACGCGACGGTCGGCATCACGGACGCCGACGAGGCCGTGGTGAAGATCCTGCGGCGCTCCGGCAAGCCCGTCGTGCTCGCCGCGAACAAGGTCGACGACCAGCGTGCCGAGGCGGAGGCCCACGGGCTGTGGAACCTCGGCCTGGGCGAGCCGTTCCCGGTCTCCGCGCTGCACGGCCGCGGCTCCGGCGACATGCTCGACGCGGTGCTGGCAGCCCTGCCCACACCCCCCGCCGAGGCGTACGGCGAGGTCGGCGGTCCCCGCCGGGTCGCTATCGTCGGTCGTCCGAACGTCGGCAAGTCCTCGCTGCTGAACAAGCTGGCCAAGGCCGAGCGCGTGGTCGTCGACGATGTCGCCGGCACGACCGTCGACCCGGTCGACGAGCTCGTGCAGCTCGGTGGGCGGACCTGGCGCTTCATCGACACCGCCGGCGTCCGCAAGCGGGTGAAGGAGGCCTCCGGGCACGAGTACTACGCCAGCCTGCGCACCACCGGCGCGATCGAGCGCGCCGAGGTGTGTGTGGTCGTCGTCGACGGATCGCAGCCGATCTCCGAGCAGGACACCAGGATCATCACGGCGGTCGCCGAGGCCGGCCGGGCGCTGGTGATCGCCTTCAACAAGTGGGACCTCGTCGACGAGGAGCGCCGCTACTACCTCGACCGGGAGGTGGAGCGCGACCTGGTGCGCGTGCCGTGGGCGCCCCGGGTCAACATCACCGCCCGCACCGGCTGGCACGTCGACCGGCTGGTGCCCTCGCTGGACGCCGCCCTCGAGGGCTGGTCGACGCGGGTCGGCACCGGTGCCTTCAACTCGTTCCTGGGCCGGCTCGTCGCCGAGCACCCGCACCCGGTCCGCGGCGGCAAGCAGCCCCGCATCCTGTTCGGCACCCAGCCCGCCACCGAGCCGCCGACGTTCGTGCTGTTCACGACCGCGCAGCTCGAGGCGTCGTACCTGCGGTTCGTGGAGCGCCGGCTGCGTGAGGAGTTCGGCTTCGTCGGCAGCCCCGTGCACGTGCAGCAGCGTCCGCGTAAGAAGCGCGAGCGCCGCTGACCCGTCACCCGACCGGTCCCCGCATCAGCGTGACCGTCGCCGAGCGGGATGCGCCCGCCCTGCCGGTCCAGGTGACGGTGATCGAGTCGCCGGGGGAGTGCGCGGCGATGGCCTTGCGCAGTGCGGACGACGTGCTCACCTGGGCGCTGTCGACGGCCGTGATCCGGGCGCCTGCACCGATGCCGGCCCTCGCGGCCGGAGTCCCCGGGTAGACCCCGTCGACGGTGGTGTCGGTCTGACCCAGGCCGAGGCCGAGGAACGCCGGGTACCCGTAGTCGTAGCGGCTGCCGGCCACGCCCCGCTCGAGGTCGCCGGAGACCCGCAGCACGGTGGCGATCGGCACGGCGTAGCCGACGACGTCGCTCCCGCCGCTCGACGCTGCGGTGGTCATGCCGACGACCTGGCCGTCGGCGTCGTACGTCGCGCCGCCGGAGTCACCCGACACCACGTCGGAGCTGATCTGCATGAGGCCTGTCAGTCGCTCGCCCGTCGCGGTGCCCTCGCTTCGCGTGGTGATCGACTGCCGCAGCGCCAGCACCTTCCCCCTGGCCGCGCTGAGGTGGTCCACCCTCCCGTTGGCGTCCCCGACGGCGGTGACCTTGTCCCCGACCGACACCCCGTCCATGTCGGGCCGGACCGTGCTCAGCCCCGAGACGTTCGACAGCTGGAGCACCGCGACGTCGTCCTTGGCGTCGGTGCCGACCACCGTCGCGGTGTATGTCCTGCCCGTGCTCACGACCGTCGCCTTGATGGTGGTGGCCCCTTCCACGACGTGGTGGTTGGTGACCACCTCGCCGTCGGAGGTGAGCACCATGCCGGTGCCGGCGGCCTTGGCTCCCGCGTACCTCATCGTCGAGACGATCCGCACCAGACCGGTGCGCTGCGGTGGCATTCGCCTTCGTCGTCGAGTCGGAGGAGGACGACCGGCTCTGGCTGCCCCCCGATCCGTCAACGAACGGGTCGACCGGCGCCTGGATGCCTCCCTGGCCTCTCGTCGACCAGTCGGGGTCGCCCGGGAGCTGCTGACCACCGCCGCCCGTCCGGTTCGACGTGGTCGCGTTCGTGGTCGACGTGCCGCCGAGCTGGTGTCCGGTCAGGTAGCCGCCGCCCACCCCGACCAGTCCCGCGACGAGCGCCGTGCTCGCGACGGTGGCAACGGAGCGGAGACCGCGCCGTCGTCGCCGCGGCGGAGTGGTCTGCTGGTCGTCGTACGACGGGGGCAGGAAGGGGCTCTGCTGGTCCATGGATCCTCCGAGGGTGGCTGGTTCAGGGACCACACAACCGAGGGAACCGGAGAGAACGCTGTGAGGACGGGATGCCCCGGCTTTGGTCCGGTGAAGAACTCGCTGAGAAGCTGCGTCCTTCGTCGGCGAGTCGGGGTCCGGGTGGGGGCGGTGCCGTGTTCGGGGAGGGCCGGGCGCTGCGATAGGGTTCTGGCGCCCGCTGGTCGCAGGTCGACGAGGGGGCTTCGGGCTGTGGCGCAGCTTGGTAGCGCACTTGACTGGGGGTCAAGGGGTCGCAGGTTCAAATCCTGTCAGCCCGACCGAAAACCGCTCTGACCCGTGGAAACGCGGGTCAGAGGCGGTTCTTCATGTGAGCCGGAAGGCGCTATTCGCCACTTGTTCCCGAAGTATTCGGGCCTCCCTTCGGATCTGCCTCTGCCAGCTCGTCCAAAACGCGCGCGACGTCAGCGGCGATCGCCGGCTTGGAGATGTAGAACTCGCGGGTGATGGCGGGGGAGGAGTGGCCGAGCTGCTGGGAGGCGGTCTCGGCGTCGACTCGCTCCGAGATGAGCGTCGCCACCGTCTTGCGGAACGTGTGGGGCGTGACCCAGTCGAGAGCGGGTGTCCTTGCGGATCTGCCGCCAGCGGCGCTCGACGTTGTTGACCTGTTGCCAGGTGCCGTTGCGTGTCGGGAATACAGCGTCGTTCGCGTTCTCCGGCGCCGCAGCCTGGCGGCGCTTGAGTACTGCGATGGCGAACCCCGGAAGGACGACCGTCCTGACGCTGGCGGCCGGGCCGTTGCTTGGCCGTCCACCACGGAGAGCTTCGCGGACGGTGGTGAGATCCTCAAGGGTCAGCGATCGAGTCTCGGACCTTGCGCGGTGTATGCGTGACGTCTGCTGAACTGGGTTCACGGCGAGTGCGTCGTGACGCACAGCCATCCCCAGCATCGCGCCCATCACCACCTTCGTCCTCCGCTGACGGCTGACGGCTGACGCTCGTCGCCCGGAGTTGCGGACACGCTGAGCGTGAAAACGTACCCAGCCGGCCCTCGTTCAACGCCGTTCTCCACCACTCGTGCACACTTGGTGTGCACCAACCAAGGCTTCGGCAGGGTCAGCGCGGGGTTCCTTGAGAGATCAGTCCGGATTCATACGCGTGGATGACCAGGTGTGTCCGGGTGGCCGCGTTCAGCTTCTCGAGCAACCGGCTCACGTAGGTCTTCACGGTCGCCACTCCCAGGTGGAGCTGGGCGGCGATCTCGGCGTTGGACAGTCCTCGGGCCACCAGCATGAGGATGTCGCCTTCCCGGGCAGTCAGGTCGGGTATCGCCCGGGATGGTTGCGGAGCCGGGGCGGCGGCGAACTCCTTGATGAGCCGCTTGGTGATGCCGGGCGACAGGAGCGCATCACCCGCCGCGGCCACATGCACCGCGCGCAGGAGTTCTGCGGGCGGAGTGTCCTTCACCAGGAAGCCAACGGCTCCGGCGCGTAGGGCTCCGAAGACGTATTCGTCCATCGCGAACGTGGTCAACACGATGACGCGCACCTGGGCACAGCGCGGGTCGGACAGGATCCGCTTGGTCGCCTCGATCCCGTCCAGCACGGGCATCCGCACATCCATGAGCACGACGTCGGGCAGTTGGTCGGTGACCAGTTGTACGGCCTCCTCGCCCTGGCCGGCCTCGCCCACCACATCGAGGTCAGGATCGGAAGAGAGGAGCGCCACGAAACCGGCCCGGACCAGTTCCTGGTCGTCGACCACCACGACTCGGGTGGTCACGTGGGCACGCCGATTCGGACCACCCCGGGCAGGACCGCTCGCACCCGGAAGCCGCCCTGTTCGGTCGGTCCCGCCTCGAACGCCCCGCCGAACAGGCCCACCCGTTCCCGCATCCCGACCAGCCCGAATCCGGGCGCAGAGTGCGATGTCGGCTCGAAGGACTCCGGGTTGTCGATCATCACGGTCACATCACCTCCGTTGGAGCCAACGGTGATGGTGACCTCGGACCGGGGAGCATGCTTGCGCGCGTTGGTCAACGACTCCTGGACGATCCTGTAGACCGTGAGCCGGACGCTGTCGGGGAGGTGGTCGGCGCCCGGCTCGATGGTCAGTTGCACGGGGCCGTAGTACTCGCGGTGCACGGCCGCGAGTGACTCCAGGTCGTCGAGCCCTGGGGACGGTGACATCCGAACGAGTCCCTCGTCCTCCGGTGCCTCCCGGAGCACGCCGAGCATGCGGCGCAGGTCGTCCAGGACGGTCCGGCTCGCGTCCTCGATGGCGGTCAGGGCTGGCCCGACGCGTTGGGGTTGGTCGTGCATCAGGTGGCGCGCGACGCCGGCCTGGACGGCCACGACCGACAAGGTGTGCGAGACGACGTCGTGCAGTTCGCGCGCGATGCGCAGTCGCTCGTTGAACACCGCTCGCTGTTCGGCGGCGGCAAGCTCACGCTCTGCGGCAAGGGCCTTCTGCAAGGCATCTTCGCGCAACAGTCGCTGCCGTCGTACCGCCATGCCGATTCCCCAGGGCACGCAGAATACCGCCGTACTCAGAATCCCGGCGGGGTCGTCGAAGCCGGCCGCGTGGATCAGGGCAAACAAGGCGAACATCCCGAGCACGGTCAGCAGGCCCGCCACAGCCACCCGGGTTGGCCGGTAGACCGCGATCGAGTAGAGCAGTACGAGGGTGCACAGCGGAGTCACGCCCTCGTTCCACGGAATCGCCATGATCGTCGTGATGCAGACCGCGAAGGTCAATCGATTCGACGACCCCAGGAGGACTTCGTGTCCACATCCGTCATGAACCGCAAGTCAACGGGAGCTCACCAAGACCCGTGGACCGGAACGGTCACCGCCGCGGCCCTGGCCGGCTTCCTGTCGGCCGCCGCCTTCATCGCCGGCTTCGCTCTGCTGAGCGGACACAGCTTCCGCGAGGGGATGCTGACGCCGTACTCAATCATCAACAACGTGGTGAGCACCATCGCCTTCGGGGTTCTCGCCGCCTCCGTGCCGACGCTCCGACGAGTGGTCGACGTACCCGCCTGGGCGCTCTACACCAGCGCCGCCGCGCTGGCTGCGGTGGCCGCGATGTCCTGGTCGCTGGCCACAATGGCACCCGACATGGCGAAGTTCGTCAGTGACAAGGAGTTCGACACGTTCACAGTGTTCCTCGTGCTCTTCCCGCTACCGAAGATGATCCTCGGCCTGGTCGGGTTCACCGCACTGGGTGTCTCGGGTTGGCGCCGACGCGCCATCCCTCGCGGAGCCAGCGTGCTACTGATCCTGGCCGGTGTTGCGTCGCTGTGGTGGGCCTATCCTCCTGGCGCACTCCTCGCCTGCCTGGCGTTTGCCCGGATCGTCAAGGCAGTCGAATCATGACCACGACTCAACCCGACAAACACTGAGCATCGAGTAGTCCGGAGATCGACCAGATTTGTTCGAGCTCACCCACCCGGTGCCGAAGCCCGCCTGGGCGTTGAGCCTCCTCGCAAACCCTGTCGAGCTGAACCATCCTGAACGATCTTGGACAGGCGGCTGAATGAATCGAGGATGAGTTGGTCCAGCCGAGGTCGCGACCGCCCTTCGATGCCCGCCCCTTGAGCGGCCTCCAGCCGCTGATCTCGATCGAGGAACTCTCCGAGTACCTACACGTCCCCACGCGGAGGCTCGAGGACCGGCGGCTCGAATCGTGGCGGCGAGTCCGCCAGCCGAGGGTTTCGACAACACGGAGCTTGTACAAGTTCACGGGCCACGCGGTCCAGGACCCGGTGCGCCGCACTCTCGGGCCCGCGCGCTGATCGTCACCGGATCGACTTCGCCCGATTCCAAATTGGAACCGTCTCACGACTGGCTGAGCCGGGCCATCAACTGGACGCGTGAGTGCACGTCGAGCTTCGTGTAGACGTTGGCCAGGTGGTAGCCGACCGTCTTCACGCTGAGCACCAGGTGGCGGGCCATCTCCTTGTTGCTCATGCCCTTGCACGCGAGGCTGGCCACCAGCTGCTCCTGCGGGGTCAGGATTGCGGTGATGGCCGGTCGAGCGGGCTGCGTCACCAGGCCGCTGGCGGCCAGCTCGTGGTCGCAGCGCTCGATGAACGGTGCCGCGCCGAGCTTTGCGAAGTGTTCGCGCGCCGCACCGAGCCGGTCCTGCGCGGCGCGCCGTTCCCCGCGACGGCGCAGGAAGCGGCCGTACGACGCGAGCACAAGGCCGGCCTCGAGCGCGTCGACCGCCCCGGCACCGACCGCTAGTGCCTCCTCGAAGCAGTCGCGCGCCAGCGCGTGATCGCGTCGTGCCGTGGCGAGCTCGCCCCGCACCCGGGCCAGGCTTGCGAGTCGGGAGCGTGAGCCGCGTTCGCGAGCCATCTCCTCGAACGACGCGAGGGCCTCCTCGGCGTCCTCGACTCGGCCGACCTCGACCAGGGCGGACAGGTAGTGGACCGGCCACGACAGCCACCCGGGCTCACCCGTCGGCGCGACCCGGAAGAAGGCAAGCACCTGCGCTCGCTCGAGGACCTGGACGGGGTCGGCCCGGCACATCGCGAGCAGGATTCCGGTGCTTTCACAAACGGCGTACGTCGTCATGTCCTCGAGCGTCTCGGCCAGCTCGCGCGCGCTGCTCAGTTGCTGCTCTGCCTTGCCCCACTCGCCGCGACCGGCCGCCACCTGCGCCACCTGCGTGTGGAGGAAGCCCTGGACCCAGACCTGCTCACTGGCCTCGGCCAGCGAAATCGTGTGCTCGGCCTGATTGGCCGCATCGTCCCAGTGGCCAAGTCGGAACTCCGCCTCGGCAAGCACCCCCATCGCGAGGAGCCGTTGGGGAGCCACCTCGCTCGAGCTGTCGACCAGTGCCTCGAGATCGGCGCGGGCTCCGGACAGTTGGTCGGTGGCTCCCCGGAGAGCCGCCCGAGCCAGCAGCTGGTGCTGCTGGTGGGGTCCGCAGCGGCGAGGGTCGGACGGCAGCGTGTCGAGCGAGGCGAGGGCGTCCCGCATCCTGCCGACCAGCGCCAGACCGGCAGCCTTGGCCGCCCGAGTCGTGTCGACCAGGTCGGCAGGCAGATCCTCCGCCAGGGCTCGGTTGGCCCACTCCGCAGCCCCCAGCCCTTCGCCGCGCAGGTTGTGGAGCTGGGAGAGGATCGCCGCGCAGCTGCCCCGCCCCTCTTGGGCGAACTCGCCACCGTGCTCCCAGGCCTCCTGGGCGAGCTCCTCGGCAGACGTCGGGTCGCCACCGAACCAAGCGATCCTGGCCTGCAGGTACAAGCGTTGCACGGTCCGCGGCAGGTCGCCGAGCAGCTCGCCGAGCTTGCGGGCGCCGCTCATGTCGCCGGCGATCAGGAAGAGGTTGGCCGCCTCCAGCAACGCCTGCTCGCGGACCGCGCCGTCGGAGCTCAGTGCGCTGGCCTTGAGGTAGAGATCCGCCGCGGCGCGCGCGTCGCCCGCCTTCTGACGCCGGGCGGCGTGATCGGCGAGGGCATCCGCCAGGCGCTGGTCAGCCTCGCTGGCTGCTGCGACCCGGTGCAGCAGCCCCTCGTCGGGGGAAGGAGCTCCGCAGCTCGGGTGTGCAGCTGCTTGCGATCGAGTAGCCCAAGGTCCTCGGCCACCGATGCCCTGACCATCGGGTGGGCGAAGGACAGACGCCATCCGTCGTCGGCGAACTCGCACGTCACGAGGCTCGCGCGGGTCAGCGCATCCGCCGCGGTCTCGGCGTCGCCGAGCCCGGCCACACCGCAGACCAGCGGCAGCGGTGAGCCGTCGGGCAGCACGGTCAGCGCTCGGGCGAGCTGCCGTGCCTCCGCCCCCAGGGCGGCCAAGGTGCGCAGCACCAGCTGTCCGTACGACCGTGGCGCCGGGAGTGTGGCCGTGCGCAACGCTTCCGAGTCGAGGTCGTCCATGAGCGCGCGCAGATGGAGGGGGTTGCCGCCGGTGTGCATGCGCAGACGTTCCGCGGCTTGGCGCGACAGCCCGTCATGACCACGGCTCGACGCGAGCTCCACGACGTCATCAACACCGAGGCCGGGAAGGTGCAGGATCCCGTCCGCGCTGTCGGCCAGCCGGAGCATCCCTGGCGGCAGCAGACTCGGATCCCTTGTGACGATCACTGCCATCACCGGGTCGGCATGCAGGCGACGCAACGCGAAGCTGATCGCGGTGATCGAGTCGCTGTCTGCGAGGTGGGCGTCGTCGATGGCCAGCACCGTCGGCGACCGCGCGTCGCGCTGGTCGAGGGCGTCGAGGAGGTGCCCTCCGGCGGCGAAGGGATCCGCCCAGGTGGACGCTCGGCTGCCCAGGAGCTGGTTCAGAAGCCCGAACCTGAGGAACGACTCCTCCTCCTCACCCGAAGCCGCCAACACCGAGCTGTTGGCAAGCATGGAGGTGAAGGCATGGAGCAGTGCGCTCTTCCCCGAGCCTCCAGGCCCATCGAGCACGACGGTCCGCGGGAGACCCGAGGCGGCCTCGTCGAGACTGGCCCGCAGGAAGTTCAGCTCGGCGGCTCGCCCGACGAAGCTCGGCATCGACACTTCGGCTCCCGTCTCGCCCGGGTCGGTGCGACCCCGAACGGTCCTGGGACGAAGCTAGTGGATGCCGGGTCATCCTGCGAGGTCGTCAGCTCGAGGCGCCAGCTCTCCTCGATCACGACAGCTCGTCGATCGCGGTGACGAGCATGGACACGTGCCGCGCCCGGCGCTCATTGCTCCCTTTCCTTCGGTCTCGATCGTGGATCGCGAACCGGCAAGGACCACGAACGTGAAGCCGCAGCACACGAGCAGGGCAGGCAGTTGGGCCAGCGCGAGGTCCTCGCGTGGGCGTCCGCCAGTAGGGAAGGCGGCGGCGATGAGGCCGGCTGCCAGCAGCCAGGTCATGAGGGCGTAGAGCCAGCCGTGGAGCGCGCGGCATGCACGGCGGACCTCGACGCAGGGGAAGCGCACCGGCTTGTCACCGAACTTGCCCGGCGCGCCGCCTTTCAAGAAGGTCTTGTAGGTCTCGATCGTCGCCACGGACAGGCCTCCGGCCGAGATCGCGAGCACCGCGAGCTGCGAGGTGAAGGGGACGAGCAACAACGCCCAGGACATCGCCACTACCGGACTCCTGAAGAACTTGGCGAGCTGGAACCCCTCGACAGGTGCGTCCTTCCACGCGCCGCCGAAGGCGGTGAGCCAGCCGCCGACTCCGGCGAGCACGACGAGCAGTGGACCGGGCAGGTCGGGCCAATGCGATTGCGCCCAGATGGTCGCGAGCACCGCCACCATCAAGCCCACGAGCACGCCGAGCCCCGCGGCGTACCGAGCGACCGGCGCGTCGACGGTGCGTCCCCGCACGGCCAAGCGCATCGGGATCGTGTAGGCCCGCTGGTCGTCCTCGCGCACGATCGCCTTCCACCACTCCGTGGCCAGGCGTTCCGCCGCGTAGGTGAGCCCGATGACCACCAGCAACCCGTCGGTCACCTCCGTTCCCGAGAGCCGGACGACCGGCAGGGCGATTGCGGTTCCCAGCACGACGCTCCGGATGAACTTGGCCGGGCGGAAGCCCTCGAAGGCGGAGTCCTTATACGCACCCCAAGAGGCCGCGTGGAGTCCCGTCAGGGCACCCACGAACAACACGACGATGCTCATGACCACGCCTCGCTCACGGCAAGGCGCCCAGTGGGGAGCGACGAGGGCTCAAGAGAGGAGATCTGACGGAGCCCGGATGTCACGACAACGAGGCCGATCCCCTGCAGGACAAGAAGCGCGGCGCCGTGCGCGGGACTCTCACCGAAGACGATGACCCCAAACAGGACGGCGACCAGGATGTCGACGACGTTCACCAGTGGCATCGAGAAGGCCAGGGGAGCGATCTGGTAGGCACGCTGGTTCATTGCGACTCCCAGAAGGCCCGCGACCATCAGGCACCCGAGGATCGCTGCAACCACGGCCGGGGATCGGCCCGATGTGAGAGCGCCGCCGATCGCCTTGAGCAACCCTGCGGAGGCACCGAACATCAGGCCGGCACCGGCACCGAGGAGGGCAGCCTGGCGCCTGGGTCCAAGACCCTTCCCGGCCGACAGCCGAAGCGTGAAAATGGCGATCGCGAGACAGGCGCCGACGAAGACGGCGCCGACCGGGAGCGGTGCCGCCGAGTCCGACGGTGTGGGGTTCGTGCAGACGACGAAGAGGGCGAGACCAGCGACCGTCGTGGACACGGCCCTTATTTCCGACGACGTCGGCTTCTTCTTCTCCAAAGCCGCACGAAGCGGTACGGCGAGCACGACTCCCACGAGCATGAGAGGCTGCACCACTGCCAGCGAGCCGAGCCGCAGGGCTAGCGCGTGCAGCAGCATGGCGCTGAACGACACCGCGGTGGCGATCAGCCAGATGCGTTGTCGGGCGAGGTGCGCGAGCACCCGAAGGGCATTCTCGACCGACTCAGGCACGCGGCCGGCGGCTTGGTGTTGGAGTGCGTTGGCCGTGGCGAACGCGGCTGCCGATGTCAGCCCGACCGCGAATGCGGCCGCCACCTGACTCTCTGAAGCGATCATGGCGTGTCACCTCTCGAACGTTCCTGTTCGGTCTGTGGACCGTAGGAACAGCGGGCCAAGGTGCGCCCCAGGCAAACCCCCTGGTTCCGCGTCGGGGTTTGACCACGGGGAGAGTGAGCCTCCCCATCACGATGGGCTCGGCACGACAACGCATGCATGCCGACCCGTCACGAGAGCGGCTGGCGACGTCGGCGACCGTCGTCACCGTCATCCGCACTGTCGGCTCGGCGATCCTGTCCGCCCTTGCTGCCTACCAGGGCGGTGGGTGGTGCTGGGTCAGGTGCGAGGCGTGGGTGTCGGGCGGCGTGGTCGGTCAGCGGGACCTGACGATGGTGGAGGGGGCCGACCACCTGCCGGCGCCGACGACGTTGCGTGCCCGCACCCGGAACTTGTAGCGGCCCGCGCGCAGCTTCATCGTCGCGGATCGGGCTGTGCTCGGCTTGAAGGTCGCGATCCGGGCCACGACCTGGTTGTCCGCGTTCAGCCGCATCGCCTGCACCTTGTACGAGGTGATCGCGCTTCCGCCGTTGCTGCTCGGCGCTCGCCAGGTCGTCCGGGCTGTGGTCGCGCCGCCCCGCGCCCCGCTGTAAGCCCTCCCGATCGCGGGCCGCGATGGTCTGGTGGAGGTTGGAGCGACGAAGACCGGGCACGGAGCCCCCACAGGGCACGGCTGCCAGGTCACGTGCGCCAGCGGGAGGGACGCCGGCAGCGCGGGCGTTCCGCCGGAGCCCAGAAACTCGGTGTGCGATCCGGAGGGGCTGTTGTCATCGATCTCGTAGGCGACCAGGGTGCCGTCCGGCGAGACCAGAGGGTTGTTGGCGTACTGGTTGTCGGCGAAAGATCGGATCGGCGTCGGGACCTGCTGCCCCGGTGTCAGCCAGCCAAGCCGGTCCGCCTCGGTCGAGTCGACGGGGTCGGTCTCGCGGTACCTCACCAGGATCCGGTCACCCGCGGGGGCCCAGGCCAGGTTCTCGAACCTGTACGGCGCGCCGCAGGTCTGCACTGTCCTGCAGTTGTTCGTGAGCCGTGAAGGGGACTTCGTCAGTGCGTCGACCCCATAGATGTCGTCATGGCGCAGATAGCTCACCAGGTCCGAGTCCGGGTCCACGTCGAAGAAGGACCCGGGGGTCTCGTGCGGCGTGGTCACCAGGTTGATGGGCGCCTGTCCACTTGCCAATCGCCACAACGACCACACCCCGGTGCCGGGATCGGTGGACGACGCGACGACGTAGGTCCCGTCGCCGGACCATCGGACGTCCTCGGCGAGGAAGAACGCGAGCACCCTCGTCGCACCGGTGGCGTCTCGGACCAGGACGGCGTCGCGTCGTACCCCTCGCGAGTCGGGTGCGGCGCCGGGGTAGACCAAACGGGAGCCGTCCGGGCTGAAGTCTCCGCCGCCGGGCACGAAAGGCAGCTCGACGCGGCTGCCGTCCAGGGAGTCGAGCCTCTGAACGGAGCCGTCTCCGACGGCCTCGACCTCGGCCATCAGCGGGCCGTTCACCACGGTGACGGGGTCGGCATGCACGGGGGCTTTCTGCAGGGGCGTGGCCAGCACGGCCACGACCAAGGTCGCAGCGGCCAAGGTGGACGTGCGGACGTGTCTCATGGCCAGATCGTTGTATCCGGCAAGGTCGCCGTCCATAGCCGACATAGGTGGCTTGTCCACCCTTCGGATGGCTCGTCGGTCAAGTCCTGGCTACTCGCCCGTTCTGGCTCCCGGTCGGGTCAGGGTGATCTTGCCGGCCTGATCCATGGGGTCGTGCCGGAGCCGGCGGAGAGGTGCGCTCGACCTCGTCCGGCAGGAGGTCCTTGACGGCGTCGACCACCTTGGCGAGCGCGGGACGGTCGTCGCCGCCGCTGGCCCAGGCAGGGTCCTGCGGCAGTGGTCCCATCGGGTCCGAGTCCTCGGGCGCGGTCGCTTGTGGTGCGAGCGAGCGGCGGAACGCCTCGTCCAGTCCCATGAGCTGATGTCCCTCTGGCAGCAGCACCGTCCGGAACTCGTCGTCCGCGGCGACCATGTCATGGTGCAGGCTCTCGACGAGCGCCTCTACTGTCGGCCGGGGCACGTCGGTGAGACTGCCGACCAGGGTGCCGACCAGGGCTGTCGGCAACAGCGGCACGTTGACCTGCGGTCGCTCAAGCCCGGCGTGCGCGGTGAAGGCCTGGAGCAGCGCGCCATAACGCAGCGTGTCGGCGCCGCCCACATCGAAGTGACGTGAGGGTCCGGTGTACGCGAGCGCCCCCACCAACGCCTCAAGCACGTCGACGACAGCGATCGGCTGCACCATGGAGTCCATCCACGACGGGACGGTGTGCACTGGCATCCGCTCGCTGACCTGCCTGATGATCTCCAACGACGTGGACCCGCTGCCCAGGAGCACTGCCGCTCGCAGGATGACCACGGTCGCGGGCACATCGGTGAGGATCCGCTCGACCTCCCGTCGGGACCTGATGTGATCGGACAGCTCGGACTCGTCGACGTCGGGGACGATCCCGGAGAGGTACACGATGCGTTCGACGCCTTGGTCGCGCACACCTTCCGCGAAGTTGGTGGCAGCTTTGAGGTCGGTCTCGGCGAAGTCGTCGCCGCCCATTCCATGAATCAGGTAGTACACCGCGTCTTGGCCCTCGCAGGCGGAAGCGACCAGCTCGGAGTCGAGCGCGTCCATGACGACGGTCTGCACTCGGTCGCCCCACCATGGTTGCTCGCGGTCGGGGTTGGTCGTGGTGGTGCGCACGTCGTGGCCGCGCTCGAGCAGCAAAGGTACTAGCCGACCGCCGACGTAGCCGGTCGCCCCGGTCACCAAGATCCTCAACTCGTCCTCAGCTCTTCACAGGTTTCGGCCTCCGGCCCGGGTGCGGCAATGTGAGTGAAGGCACCGCGGCTGCGCAGAATGTCACGCGAGCCTACCGCTGCCTCTGGCGCTCTATGCCGCGAGCGTGCGGGCAGGAGTCTCTTGACGTTCACCTTGGGTCGTCCGGGTGGTCGAGGTCCCAGTGACGCAGACCTAGGAGATCGGTTCGACGAGCCGGCACAGGGTGGCCAGTGCCAGGTGTGTGGCCGACCTGACCCGGGTCCGACCGGTTCTGAGGGGGGGCCGCGGTCGATGGGTCGGGCCGAGGCGTCGCGCTGCCATCCGAGCACTAGTCACTCGCGGTCACGCGCGCGCGTTTGTGCGAAACTGTTCCTAGCGCTGGTGCATGCCAGCGGAGAATTGGTTGCCACGCACATGACCCCATCCCCGCCTTCACCGGGTCACGTCTCAGCGTCTGACGACGACGGTGCGCATCGAGACGAGTCGGGACGCGAACGAGACCGGGCCGCCGACCGACGGGACGCGGCAAGCGCGCAGCGGGACCTGGCGAGTGAGAAGCGCGACGATGCTGCGGACCGGCGAGACCGGGTGAATGCAGAGCGCGACCGTGTGGCGGACCGACGGGACCGGGCCGGGGACCAACGCGACCACGCAGCCGACGACCGTGACCGAGCAGCCGAACAGGCCGAGGAGTCCGTCGGCGCGGAGATCCCGACCACGACCCTCCGCGAGCTCCACCACGCCCGCGCGGAGGCCGCAACGGATCGCAGAGGATCGGCGGACGACCGAGAGCTGAATGCGGGGGACCGGCGACACCGTGCAGGTGAACGCACCAGCACGGCTGAGGATCGCTCCAGCTCCTCCACTGACCGGCGGGCGGGGGAGAGCGACCGAGGTGACGCTGCGGGAGACCGCACAGCTGCTCTGGCGGACCGCGATTCGTCGGCCGCCGATCGCGAAGCGGCACACCTCGACGAGCTCACCGGTGCCTACCGACGCGGACCCGGGTTCCTCGAGCTGCAGCGTGAGGTGGCGCGGTCCGTGCGGGGGCGCATGGCCCTGTCGGTGGCCTTCGTGGACGTGGACCATCTCAAGCAGGTCAACGACTCGCTCGGTCATGCGGCCGGAGACCGACTGTTGCAGAACGTGGCCCACGCGTTGAGGTCACGCCTCCGGACCTATGATCTGGTGGTTCGCTACGGCGGGGATGAGTTCATCTGCGCGATGCCTGGACTCACCGCTGAAGCTGCCAGGGACCGACTGGCCACCATCAACAGCGTCCTGGGGACGCAGTCCCCGGACGGTTCGATGAGCTTCGGCGTGGCCGAGCTGCAGCCGAACGAGTCGGTGGAAGAGCTCGTCCTTCGAGCCGACCAGTCCCTTTACGAGGCCCGCGGAACCGAGCACTGACAGGCGAGACCCGAAGCCTCGGCTGCTCGGGGCACTGGGGGACAGCACCCGGGCTGAACTCCATCCATGCCCACCTCAACGGGGCCATCTCCGGGCACGAGCTGAACCTGATGTACATCGGTTCAGGTCCATGGTGCTCGTGGTGGGTTCGGATCGACTTCGCGTTCCCCGGTGCGCCTCCTGCACCGCAGCGGCCACCTCGAACGCGTCGATTGATCGATTCGCCAGTGGGAAGTACTGAGACTGTTACTGTCAGCAGCAGGTGGCCTCCGTGCCACGCCCCGCTGAGATGAAGTGACCTCGTGTCCGTCGACCAGCCCTCACTCCTGACCCCTGCAGATGCCCCGCCACCACTCCGCGTTCTCCGGAGCCTGCGCAAGGCGGCCACCGGCATCAGCGGGTTGGACGAGGTGACCGGCGGGGGGCTTCCCCTGGGCCGCCCCACGTTGATCTGCGGGCCTGCCGGTTGCGGGAAGACCCTGCTGGCCATGGAGTTCTTGATCCGCGGGATCACCGAGTTCGGCGAGCCTGGTGTCTTCGTCGCCTTCGAGGAGACCGTCGACGAGCTGGTAGAGAACGTTGCCTCTATGGGCTTCGACCTGCAGCAGCTGCAGGACGACCACCTGCTGGTGATGGACCACGTCCAGATCGCCCCGGGAGATCTCGAGGAGACTGGTGCCTGGGACCTGTCGGGGCTGTTCGTCAGGCTGGGCGCCGCGATCGACGAGGTCGGTGCGAAGCGGGTGGTGCTGGACACGATCGAGAACCTGTTCGGCGCGTTCGACAACACCGCGACGCTGCGCGCCGAGCTGCGACGGCTGTTCGGCTGGCTCAAGGAGCGAGGCGTGACCGCGGTCGTCACGGGCGAGCGCGGAGACGGCTCGCTGACCCGCTACGGCATCGAGGAGTACGTCTCCGACTGCGTGATCGTGCTCGACCATCGCGTGAACGGGCAGACGTCCACGCGCCGGCTGCGGGTGCTGAAGTACCGCGGCTCACTGCACGGAACCAACGAGTACCCCTTCCTCATCGGGAGAGCGGGTGTCTCGGTGCTCCCGATCACCTCGATCGGTCTGCAGCACCACGCCTCACCCGAGCGGGTCTCCAGCGGGGTCGCCAGCCTGGACGACATGCTGGGCGGTGCGGGCCTCTTCCGGGGGAGCTCGGTGCTGATCAGCGGCACGGCCGGCACCGGCAAGTCCACGATCGCGGCACAGTTCTGCGCGGCAGCCTGCGGTCGCGGAGACCGAGCGCTCTACTTCGCGTTCGAGGAGTCGGAGTCGCAGATCATCCGGAACATGAGGTCGGTGGGCATCGACCTGCAGCACTGGGTCGACCAGGGACTGCTGCTCTTCCGATGCGTCCGCCCGAGTCGGCTGGGTCTCGAGGCCCACCTCGCCTCGATGCAGGACCTGGTCTCCGAGTTCAGACCCGACGTGGTCGTGATGGATCCGATCTCCGACCTGCTGCACTCCGGGGTCGGTGAGGAGGTCTTCGAGATGCTCACCCGCGAGGTCGACTATCTCAAGAGCAGCGGGGTGACGGCGGTCTTCACCAGCCTCAATGTGGTCCGCGACTCCGAGAACACCGAGCAGCGGATCGGGTCCCTGATCGACACGTGGGTGGTGGCCAAGCTCGAGGAGGCGGACGGTGCGCGGCACCGGGTGCTCTATGTGCTCAAGTCGCGTGGCATGGCGCACTCGCACGAGATCCGGGAGTTCGTGCTCAGCCCCCAGGGCCTCGAGGTCACCGATGTGTACCGGCCGGCGCGGGTGTCCCGGTGACCACGGAGGAGAACGAGACCTGGTACCTCCGTCTGTACGTCGCCGGAGAGTCGCCCAAATCATTGGAGGCGTTCGCGAACCTCAAGGTGCTGTGCGAGACGCACATCGACCATCCGTACGAGATCGAGATCGTCGACCTCCTGCTGAACCCCCGGCTGGCCCGTGGGGACGAGATCCTCGCGATCCCGACCCTGGTGCGCCGGTTGCCGGCCCCGATGAGCAAGATCATCGGCGATCTGTCCGACACGGACCGGGTGCTCGTCGGTCTCCAGCTTCGCTCGAAGAAGGGCGCGGGAGCAGCGTGACGGATGCAGTCGCCCGCTTCGAAGCCGGGCTGGACGAACGAGAGGCCGCGTCGTACGTGCTCACTCTTTTCGTGACCGGCGCCTCGGAGATGTCCGGGCAGGCGATCGCCGACGTGCGCGCGATCTGCGACGAGCACCTACCCGGTCGGCACAGCCTCGAGGTGGTCGACGTGCATCGGGATCCCTCCCTGATGTCGGCGCACGACGTCGTCGCGACCCCCACCCTGATCAAGGAGCAGCCGCTGCCCAAGCGGATGCTGGTCGGCGATCTCTCCGACACCGCACGAGTCCTGGCCGCGCTGGACATCCGTGCGCCGACTCAGTGACCGACCCAGTCGACCCGCTCGACGTCGGCGCCTTGCGCGCGCGGCTCGCGGACTCGGAGGAGACGCTGCGAGCCATCAGGCACGGCGAGGTCGACGCCCTCGTGGTCGGCGCGGTCGCCGGCCAGGAGCGGTTGTTCACGCTCACCAGCGCCGACCAGACCTACCGCAACTTCGTGGAGGGCATGTCGGACGGGGCTGCCACCGTCTCCGCTGACGGCATCGTGCTCTACGCCAACCAGGCCCTGGGGGACCTGCTCTCCTCTGCCTGCTCGCGAATCGTCGGCCAGCCGGTCTTCGGGATGGTAGCCGAGCCGAGCCGTTCCCGGTTGCGCGCCATGATCGGTCCGGCGAGCCCGGGCGGGTCGATCGAGGCGGTCCTGGTCACCGCCGAGGACCACCTCGTGCCGGTGTTGATGGGGGCGTCCGCTCTCGTCGTCGACGGTGACCACATCACCTGTTTGACGGTCACGGACCTGACCAGCGAGCGCAAGGCGGAGGCCGCGCTCGCCCACTCCGCGCAGCACGACGCGCTGACCGGTCTTCCCAACCGGACCCTGCTCACCGACCGCATCCAGCACGCCCTCGAACGCCGCGCGCGCGGCCCGGGTCTGCTGGCGCTGCTGTTCTGCGACGTGGACGGCTTCAAGAACGTCAACGACGCCTACGGTCACCAGGTGGGGGACGCCGTCCTGCAGTCCATCGCGGCGAGACTCACGTCAGTGATTCGTCCCGAAGACACCGTGGCCCGTATCGGGGGGACGAGTTCGTGGTGCTCTGCGAGGACCTGGCCGACCTCGACGCCGCTGCGATGGTCGCCACTCGGCTGAGTGGCGCGGTGGCCGCTGCGATCCCGACCAGCGTCGGCATGGTCGAGGTCACCATGAGCATCGGGGTAGCGGTCGCTGGGCACGGGGAGGAGGCCAGTTCCGACACCTTGCTCCGCGACGCCGACGAGGCGATGTACAAGGCAAAGCGCCAGGGTTCGAACGTCATCGAGCTCTTTGACGACACCCTCCGCACGATGGCGGCCTCCCGGCTGCAGCTGCTCTCCGAGCTGCGAGGGGCAACGGCGAACGGGGAGCTCCGGCTGGTCTACCAACCGGTCGTCGCTGTCGGGGATGAGTCCGTGGTCGGCGTGGAGGCCCTGCTGCGATGGCAGCATCCGTTGCGCGGCCTGGTCGCACCAGACGAGTTCATCCCGTTCGCCGAGCGCAGCGGGCTGATCATCCAGATGGGTGCCTGGGTGGTGCGCGAGGCCTGCCGCCAGGGCGCCCGCTGGCAGCGTGCCAACCGTTCGGCGCACGTGCCGACGATGTCGGTGAACGTCTCGGGTCGTCAGCTCTCCCACAGCGCCCACCTCGTGGGCACCGTGCGTGAGGCCTTGTCCGACTCCGGGCTGGATCCGGGCGCCCTCATCCTCGAGGTCACCGAGAGCGCCCTCATGGAGGACGCAGAGGCGGCACTTCGCGTGGTCGAGCAGCTGAAGTCCCTCGGAGTGCGCATCGCCATCGATGACTTCGGCACCGGCTACTCCTCGCTGCTGTACCTCAAGCGATTCCCCGTCGACCTGCTCAAGGTCGACCGGTCCTTCACCGCGGGTCTCGGCGGCAACCGGGAGGACAGCGCCATCGTGCGCAGCGTCATCGACCTCGCCCACGCCTTCGACATCGCCGCTGTCGCCGAGGGCATAGAGACGCGCGCCCAGCTCACCGAGCTTCAGCGCCTCGGTTGCCACTACGGGCAGGGCTTCTTGTGGAGCCCTGGAAAGCCGGCCGCAGAGCTCGACTCGGGCCTGGCCTATATTCCGGCAGCCCGCGCGGCCCGCTCGACAGCTTCAGCGACGTCGGCGGCGTGGGCCTCGCCACCCCCAACCACTGCCGTGCGGTGAACGAGATCCCGAACGGATTGATCAGCACCTCAACCCCGCGGTGCCCGGAGCGCCGGGTCAGGAGGCTCCAGCTCACTCACCATCGCCACCGGTGAGCTGACCCATCACATCGGATATCGACACGGTCTCGCTGCTGCGGTTCCAGGGCATCTTCATGAGGACCGTACCCATCGCACAGGTGTTGGTGACCGCAGCGAAGACGAGTCCGCCACCAACGCCGGCGGCGAGCCACTTGAGCGGTGGCTGGACGGTGCTGCCGATCACGGCAGCGGCGACGATCGAACCGGCGGAGAACCGCACCTGGCGTTCCAGGTCCCAGGTCTGGCGTCCCTCTACGACGTCGTTACCCTCCGCCGTCCAGTCCTTCAGGCCTCCATCGAGCACCCTGAGGTTGGAAAGGCCAGCCTCCCTGAGCGCCTCCTCTGCCTGTTCGGATCGAGCCCCGGAAAGGCACACCAGCACGACATCGTCGCCGAGATGACGGACCAGTTCGGTGCGGTGCTTGCGGAGCAGGTTGAGCGGCACGTTGTGTGAGTCCGGGATGTGCGAGGCCTCGAACTCGGCCGGTGTGCGTACGTCGAGGACTCGGACCGACTTGTCGAGCAGTTGACGGTGCAGCTCCGAGGAGTCAACTTTTCGGCGTGTGTCCGTATCGTGTGTGGCGGTCATGACACTCCTTTCAGGGGCGCAGGTCGCCTGTGCGACCCACACCTGGTTCGACGGGCGGGCTCAAGCTGGTGCGGGCGCAACCGGTGGGGCGAACCCGTAACCGCGATAGACGTCTCGTCCTGCGCCGCTGACCATGAAGTCGACGAACTGCCTCGCTGCCTCCGGGTGCGCGCAGTCCCGCACCACGGCCAGGGCGTAACGACCCACTGCGTTCTCCTCCGCCGGGATCGAGATGGTCTGCATGTCCGCACCGAGGACCTCGCAGTGGTAGTGGGCCTCCGTCGACCACAGGGGGCACGCGTCCACCTCGCCCGCCGCGAGCCAGCGCGCGCTCTCGCGGTGATGGATCTCGGTGAAGCGGGTGGTTCCGTCGCGCGCCTTGTCCTCGAAGACCGTCTGCCGGACCTCGGAGCCGCAGCTCCTCTCGACGGCATCGGCGATCAGCTCGGCCACGCCCTCGAACTGCAGGTTGGGCATGGCGACCCGCACGTCTGGGCGTGCCAGGTCCGCCCAGCCCTGGACGTCCAGCGGGTTGCCCGCGCCAACGAGGATCGCCAGGTCGTTGCTGGTGTACTCGTGCGGCTCCTCGAGCAGACCTCGGTCGATCAGTGGCTGGAGCGCCCGCGGACCGGCCGCCACCACGTCAGGTCGGATGCTGAGCACGAGGTTGCCGACCCGGAGCCGGCCGTTCCGAGTCTGCTCCACGAGCTTTCCGGGGGGGATCGTCTCGAAGAACACGTGTGCGACCTCGGGGCACTCGGCGTGGAAGGCCGCCACGACGTCGTCCATCGCCATGAACTGGTTGCCGTTCATGAACAGCACGAGGTCTGCCGCGCAGGGGTCGCCGTGCAGGTCGACGACATCGTCCATCGGAGGCACGGTCAGGTCGACCGGACCGTCACGGTCGGACATATGCCCACCCCCCTTGCTGGCGGCGCACGATCTCGCCGATCCCGGCGGTCACCATGGAGACGCCCGGCAGCAGGTCGCCGGGCTCGATCCCCAGGCGCTGCATCGTGTTGCGGCAGGCCAGCACCTCGACGCCACTGTCCACGAGCCCGGCGACCTCCTCGCGCCACCCCGTGGCGCCGGTCACCAGCTGCAGCCCAGGTCCGTGCGTCACCACGGCCACCTCGGCGTCCTCCCCGAGGTCGGCTGCGGTGTTGCGCACGTTCCGCAGGACCTGCTCATGGAACGCGGGGTCGGCCTCCGACACCTGGAAAACGGCACGATAGTGCGTCACTCGGTCTCCCTCTAGTCGTCGCTTGCGTTGGCTCAGTCGGAGCTGTGGTCGACGGGATAGCCCCTCTCCACCCACTCCGGGAAGCCGCCGTCCACGAGCACGGCCGCTACTCCGCGAGAGTCCAGGATGCTGGTCGCGATGCTGGCGCGGTGACCGGTCCGGCACATGACGTGGACCTTTCCCTGGCCGCCGACCAGCTCGTCTGCTCGTTGAGGTACGTCGGGGATGTGGATGTGCACAGCGTCCGGCACGTGGCCGTCCGCCCACTCGAGATCCTGCCGCACGTCAAGCACACGCACGCCTTCGCGCGCCGCGTGCAGGGCCTGCACGTCGATCACGTCGTAGGAGCGGGTGTCGCGTCCGGCCTCCCGCCATGCGTCGAATCCGCCGTCGAGATACCCCACGATGGACGTGATGCCGATGCGGGCGCACTGCCGGATGGGCTCTTGAGGATCCATCCCGGCCGGCAGGATGACGGCGAACTCGGTGCCGAACGGGAACAGCCAGCCGACGTAGGTCGAGAACTGCTCGTCGAGCTCGATGTTCACCGACCCGGGCACGTGGGCGCTCGCGAACTCGTCGCGCGACCGGCCGTCGATCACCACGGTGCCTTGCTGCATCGCCCTGTCGAGCTCGTCGAGTCCCAACGCTGGCAACGCGCTCGGCTCCCATCCGGCGGCGCCGTCCTTGTTCAGTCCCGCCATCTGGTGGTAGTAGGACGGGTAGGCCAGGAGCCCGGCGAGCTGGGTGTCGACGAAGTCCTGCTCGTCGCGTGCGAGTGCCGCAGGGTTGCGCGTCAGCTCGGTGGCGACGTCGGTGAAGGTGTCCGCGCTCGCCGCCGACGCCGCGCAGAAGGACCCGGCCCCGTGTGTGGGCCCGATCGTCATGGCCTTCGGCATCGACAGCAGGCGCTGTGCAGAGCGGTACTGCCCACGAGTGAGCTCCTCGGTCATCTCCGGGCTGATCAGGTCTGTCCGCCCGCAGGACGCGACGAGGACACATCCGCCGGAGAAGACCAGCAGGGGCTCGTCACCGTCGAGCACCGCGTAGCTGGTGTGGTGCGGGGTGTGTCCCGGAGTGTGCAGGGCGCGGATGGTGAGGTCGCCGAACCGCACCTCGTCCTCGTCGCGTACGGCGTGGTGGTCGAACGTGTACCCGGCGTCGGCCGGCAACACGTGCGTGGCATCGTGGCGAAGGGCCATCGCCCGTCCGCCGCTGACGTAGTCGTTGTGCACATGGGTCTCCATGACCAGGTCCAGCGGGGCGTGAACCTGGGCGATGCCGGCTTCGAACCGGTCCAGGTCCCGCTGTGGGTCGATCAGCGCCGAGCGTCCGCCACTGGTGATCAGGTAGCTGTGGTCGCCCAGGCCGGGGGTGGAGATCTGATACGTCTCGACTCCGGCTGGCGCACCGAGCACCTTGAGCGTCGTCATGCCACGGATCCCGGTGAGTTCGGCCGTCATAGAGGCTCCTTGGTCGGTCGGCTGTCGTGTCCTCACCCAGGCTGCCCATCAGCGCACAGTTCAGGTCAATACACAGCCGCGTCCAGGGCCGTACAAACCTCGCTTGAACGAGCTGCTCAGCCGTCGCCACCACTGTGCTGCTCCTGGAACCAGGCGACTGCAGCAGCCCGGTCGCAGACGTCCAGCTTGTGGACGATATGGGAGACATGCACCCGGATCGTTCCCTGGGAAAGGAACAGCCGGCCGGCGATCTCCCGGTCCTTCACGCCGAGCGAGAGCAGCTCGAGGACCTCCAGCTCGCGCGGCGAGAGCGGGCCCATCCCGGTGGCGCCGTCCCGCGGAGTGACCCAGGCGGCTATCCGCCGGTTGACCTCCGACATCAGCTCCGGATGTTCTGCAGCCTCGTCCACGAGTGACATGACCGAGCGATGCTCACGATCGTCGGGTCCGATCCCAGCCTCCGCCAGGACGCCGGCGACCGTGTCGTGCAGGAGGCCGGCCAGCCGCCTCCTGTCGAGGTCGGCTGCGGCACGCGCCGTCAGCTGTTCCCGGATCGTCCCTGCGATCCAGATGAAGACGCCCGTCGCGGCGAGCAGCAGCCCGATCAGCCAGAGCCGGGGCATCTCGGAGAAGATCGCCCGGCGCTCCCAGCTCCGCAACCCGATCGCCGAGGCGAGCAGGACCAGAGCCAGCGCGCTGCCTCGTTGACCGTGCTTGAGGCCGAGCTCGAAGGCGAGCAGGGGGAACAGGAGTGCACTGGGCGCGAACGGGACCTGCATGGTCACTGCAAGGAAGGCCGTGCAGGTTGCTGCATCGGCCAGCGACGTCCACACGAACGCGCCGTGGTCACCCGCGGCAAGCCGGTGCCGGGCGAGCGCCGCGGTGGCGAGAAAAGCGGCGGCGCACGCCATGATCAGACCGACGTGGACGTCGGGGATGAACAGCGCGCAGGCCATCACCCCGAGGCCCACTGCCGCCCGTGACCCCACCAGCATCCGCTCGGCCGCGGTGCCGGGACTCGGGAAGGTGTCGTCGGTCAACCCCGTGTGACGTGTGGTGTCGGTCACGGTGTCACTGTGCCAGTTCGCTTCGACGAGGGCCAGTGCGCGGACTCGGCGACTCGACGTTGCCGATGGTGCCGATGTTGCGCCCGTCTAAACGCGTTCAACCTCAAGTGCAACGGCGCCACGCCTTGCTCGCTCCAGGCCCGGCGCCCACGGTGGAAGTGATGTGAGCCACAGAGGTGGGCTGACGCGCCGTCGTCAAGGACTACCAGGAGCGGAGCGGGACATGAGTGTATCCATGCGAGGCGCCCGGAGTGGGGCGCAGGCCCGTCCGCTCCAGTCGAAGGCCGACCAGACGGTGCCCGCGTGGCGCGCTCAGCTCACCCCCGCCCGGGTTGCTGCGCTGCTGATAGGCATCCTTGCGATCGCCTACGGCCGCCTGGGGCCGCCACTGCCCGGTCTTGCCGACGCGGTGACGAGCATGTTCCAGGCGACCAACAAGACCAGTGCTCCGGCGCCCGATTCCCTGGTTCTGGCGGCCCAGACGCTGCTCGGCATCTTCGTCTTCTTCGTGCTGTGCCTGGCCACCGAGGCGCTTCCGGGGCTCGTGGTCGGGCTGTGCTCGCCGATGCTGCTCGTCCTGCTCGCCGACCTGCCGGAGGCGCCCGGCGCAACCGACGAGATCCCGGTCGCGTTCAACGCGTTCGTCTCCGACACGTTCTTCCTGATCCTCGGAGCGTTCGTCCTGGTGGCGGTGATGATCCAGACCGGGCTGGGCAAGAGGATCGCGTTCGCCATCGTCGCGAGCGTGCGGTCCACCCGGGCTGACCGCATCATGGCTGCCCTGATGGGTGCGGGGGCGGGGCTGCACGCCATCTTGCCCACGGTGGCCGAGACGGCGATGTTCCTGCCCATCTCCCGCTGCCTGGGTGAGATCTCGGAGGGGGAGGAGAAGCCGCCGGGGCTGGACCGCGCCAACCAGGGGATGATCCTCGCGGTGGCCGGTCTGGTCCCCCTCTTGGGAGGGATGCTGTTCCTCACCGCCGGGGTTCCCAACCTCGTCCTCCAGGGGACGCTGGCTGCGCAGGGGGTCCACATCACCTGGTTGGACTGGCTCTGGTGGAACCTCCCGCTGTGGGGTCTGCTTCCGGTGGCGTACTTCATGGTCAAGCGGCGGTTCGGGATGGGCGCGGTGAACCTGCCCAACGTCACTACGGTCATGCCACGCATGCGGGCCGAGCTCGGGCCGATCAGTCGCGGCGAGGTGTGGACGTTGGCCTGCATCGCGATCGCCTTCGCGCTGTGGACCACCGAGGCGTTGACCGGGATCTCGACCGGGATGGCCACCCTCATCATGGTGGGGTTGCTGTTCCTGCCGGGCATGGGGCTGGAGCTGCAGAACTACGTGGGCAGCGTGATGTGGGGCATGCTCTTCCTGATCGGCGGAGCCATCAGTCTCGGCAACCTCCTCTACAAGTTCGGGGTCGTGACCTGGGCGGCCGACGGGCTGGTGTCCCCGATCAAGAGCATGGGCGTGACCAACAGCATCCTGGTGATGCTCATCGCGATCGTGGGGCTCCACGTCGCACGGGCCGGCATCCTCAGCGGAGGAGCCATGGCGGCCGTGTTCGTGCCGCTCTCGCTCGGCCTGGCGCACTCCTTCAGCTTCCACGCCCTGCCGTTCTCGATCATCATCGTCAACTGCCTCAACGTGGCCGTCTTCGTGCCCGTCTCGGCGGTCGCGATCCTGGTGGCCACGCAGGCCGCCCGGATCTCCTGGCGCGAGGTCCTGGTGTTCGGTGGCACCTTCTCGCTCATCGGCAATCTCTACATCGTCCTTGCGCAGTCCGGTTGGTTCACCCTGATCGGCATGCCCGTGCAGTGACGACGGCTCAGCTCATCCCCACCCCGGTGACGGCTGCGGGAGCGCGCCGTAGACCCAAACGCGACTTTGGAGTACCCCACGCCATGTTGGGGATCAGCCCATAGCGCACATCTCTCCCCATACCTACTCTGCTCTCATGGTCGATGTCGTTGAACGCCCTGTCAGGTGGCTGAAGGTACTGGACCAGACTCGTTGCATCGGGTGCCATGCCTGTACGACGGCGTGCAAGAGCGAGAACGAGGTACCCCTGGGTGTCACCCGGACCTATGTGAAGTCCGTGGACGTCGGGGAGTTCCCGCAAGTCCGGCGATCGTTCCAAGTGACCCGGTGCAACCAGTGCACGGACGCGCCGTGCGTCACCGCCTGCCCGACGGAGGCGATGTACAAGCGTCCCGACGGGATCGTCGACTTCGACAAGAGCATCTGCATCGGATGCAAGGCCTGCATGGCCGCCTGCCCCTACGATGCGATCTTCATCAACCCGGAGGACCACTCGGCCGAGAAGTGCAACTTCTGCGCGCACCGGGTGGACGGTGGCCTGGAGCCGGCCTGCGTCAGCGTCTGTCCCACCGAGGCAATCCTGATCGGGGACATGAACGACCCGACGTCGAAGGTCGCTCAAGCGGTGAAGCGGCAACCCGCTCTCGTGCGTCGGCCCGAGAAGGAGACCGGTCCCGGGTTGTTCTATCTCGGCGCCCACCAGGCGACTCTGGACCCGCTCGGCGCCAGGCGGCCTGAGGGTGGTCTCTACGCCTGGTCGACGCAGGGACCCCCCGACCCGCAGCTCGTGCCCTCGGGGCACCCCGAGGGTGCTCGTTCCTCGGCTGCGGCGCTGCTCTCCTACGACATCCCGCACTATGCCCCGTGGGGGTGGCGGGTGAGTCTCTACACCTGGACCAAGAGCATCGCCGCGGGCGCGTTCATGGTGGCCGTCCTCTTCGCGTTCGTCGGGCTGTTGACGTGGGAGGACTCGGTCACCCGCTACGTCGCGCCGCTGCTGGCGCTGGTGTTCCTCGGCATCACCGGCGTCCTGCTGATCTGGGACCTCAAGCACCCGTTCCGGTTCTGGCTGATCTTCACGCGGCATCAGTGGCGAAGCTGGCTGGTGCGCGGGTCGTTCATCATCGGTGCCTTCGGTGCTGCGGCGTTCGCAGCACTGGTCGTCGGCGCGCTCGACATGCTGACCGCGCAGAAGGTGGTCGGCGTGCTCGGAGCGGTGAGCGGGCTGGCCACGGCCTGCTACACGGCCTACCTCTTCGCACAGGCCAAGGCCCGAGACCTGTGGCAGAGCCCCCTGCTTCCCGCGCACCTCGCGGTGCAGGCGGTGCTCGCCGGTGCCGCCTCTCTGCTGCCGTTCGCGCTGGCGATGTCACCCGACACCGCCGTGCGTGCGTTGGAGGTCGTGCTGGCGGTCTCCGCGATCGCGCACCTGCTGCTGGTCTGGACCGAGACGACGCTGCCGCACGTCACCGCTCACGCGCGGCTGGCTGGTCACGAGATGACCAGCGGCAAGTACGCGAGCTTCTTCCGCGTGGGACTGGTGGGCGTCCTGGTGTCGGCCGCCGCCCCCGTGATCGGAGTGGTCGCAGTCCCGTTCGCCCTGATCGGTCTGCTGGCGCACGAGCACGCCTACGTCCAGGCCGGGCAATCCGTTCCGTTGGCTTGAGGAGGTCAGTCCAATGCCGTCAAAGAAGACCGAGCGCGTGTCCCTGGCAGACCGAGCGCGTCGCGTCTCCGCGGCCCGCAAGGACGTCGAGAGCCGCGGCGAGACGTTCTACCAGGGTGCGAGCGGTGTGCACCTGGCCGCCTTCCCGCCCAAGGAGCGGTGGGACGACTGGGTGGACCTGGACTCGCGGGCCTGGCCGCGCCGCGAGGAGCACCACTACATGCTGGTGCCCACGACCTGCTTCAACTGCGAGTCGGCCTGCGGCCTGCTGGCCTACGTCGACCGCGACGACCTCCATGTGCGCAAGTTCGAGGGGAACCCCGAGCACCCGGGCAGCCGTGGGCGCAACTGCGCCAAGGGGCCGGCGACGATCAACCAGGTCACCGACCCCGACCGCATCCTCTACCCCTTGCGTCGGGTGGGACGGCGTGGCGAGGGCCAGTGGGAGCGGGTGTCGTGGGACGAGGCGCTCGACACGCTTGCGGAGAGGCTCCGCAAGGCGATCATCGAGCAGCGGCAGAACGAGATCATGGTGCACATCGGCCGCCCCGGTGAGGATGGTTTCACCGAGCGCGTCCTCGCCAGCTGGGGTGTGGACGGTCACAACTCGCACACCAACGTCTGCTCGAGCGGCGGTCGGGCCGGCTACCAGTTCTGGATGGGGGCCGATCGGCCGAGCCCGGACCACGCCCACGCCAAGGTGATCTACCTGATCAGCTCGCACCTGGAGACCGGGCACTACTTCAACCCGCACGCCCAGCGCATCACCGAGGCTCGTGCCAACGGCGCCAAGGTGATCGTGCTCGACACCCGGCTCTCCAACACCGCGACGCACGCCGACCACTGGCTCTCTCCCCAGCCCGGAAGCGAGGCGGCCATCAACCTGGCGGTCGCCCAGCACCTCATCGCCACCGGCCGGTACGACCGTGAATTCGTGCGGCAGTGGTGGAACTGGCAGGAGTACCTCGAGGAGTGCCGACCCGACCTGCCCGCCACGTTCGAGGCGTTCGAGGCCGAGCTGGCCACGTTGTACGCAGACTTCACCTTCGAGTACGCCGCCCAGGAGTCGGGGGTCGACGCGGCCACCATCGCCGAGGTCGCGGAGACGGTCGCGCAGGCCGGTACCCGCTTCTCCTCGCACATCTGGCGTTCGGCCGCCGCCGCCAACCTCGGCGGCTGGCAGATCACTCGGACGCTCGTGCTGATCTCGGCCCTGCTCGGAGCGATCGGGACCGAGGGCGGCCTGTTCGCCAACTCATGGAACAAGTTCGTACCGAAGCCCATCTACACACCGCCGCACCCGGGGGTGTGGCAGCAGCTGACCTGGCCGCTCGAGTTCCCGTTGGCGCAGAACGAGATGTCGTTCCTGCTGCCGCACTTCCTCAAGGAGGGTCGAGGCACCCTCGACACCTACTTCATCCGGGTCTACAACCCGGTGTGGACCAACCCGGACGGCATGTCGTGGATGGAGGTGCTGACCGACGAGGAGAAGATCGGCTGTTTCGTGTCGCTCACCCCGACCTGGAACGAGTCGGCCTACCTCGCTGACTTCGTGCTGCCGATGGGGCACAGCTCCGAGCGGCACGACACCCACTCCTACGAGCAGTACGACGGCCAGTGGGTGGGTTTCCGCCAGCCGGTGCTGCGGGCCGCACGGGAGCGCCTGGGGGAGAAGATCACCGACAGCAGAGAGGTCAATCCGGGCGAGGTCTGGGAGGAGAACGAGTTCTGGATCGAGCTCTCGTGGCGGATCGACCCGGATGGCAGCCTCGGTATCCGGCAGTACCACGAGTCGCGTGCCGAGCCGGGCACGAAGCTGTCGGTCGACGAGTACTACGGCTGGATGTTCGAGAACTCGGTGCCCGGCCTGCCGGAGAAGGCGGCCGCCGAGGGGCTGACCCCACTGGAGTTCATGCGCCGTTACGGTGCCTTCGAGATCACGAAGGGCCAGGGAGCGGTCTACACCGCCGAGGTGCCCGACCAGGAGCTGGCCGACCTGAACGTCACACCGCAGGGCCGGGTCTTCACCGGCACCGAGAAGCCGCCGGCCGTGAACTTGGCTCCGGTCGGCGCTCCCGGGCCTGACGACGGGGGACGTCGGCCGGTGGGCGTAATGATCGACGGCGTCGTCCGAACCGGTTTCCCCACTCCCTCGGGGAAGCTCGAGTTCTACTCCTCGACTCTGGCCGGATGGGGGTGGCCGGAGCAGGCGATCCCGGGTTACCTGAAGAGCCACGTGCACCCCGACGAGCTGGCCGCAGACCAGATGGTGCTGCTCTCCACCTTCCGGCTTCCGACTCAGATCCACACACGCTCGGCGAACTCGAAGTGGCTCGACGAGCTGGCGCACACCAACCCCGTGTGGATCCACCCGCAGGATGCGGCACGCCTCGGCGTCGAGCACACCGGAGACCTGGTGCGGGTGCAGTCCGACATCGGCTACTTCGTGGCGAAGGCCTGGATCACCGAGGGCATCCGCCCCGGGGTGGTCGCCTGCTCCCACCACATGGGCCGTTGGAGAACCGAGAACCAGGGCGGCGGCGCCGGCGGCATGATGGCCACCGTCGACCTGCAGCACGAAGGCGACGACTGGACGATGCGGCGCACGCGCAACGTGGAGCCGCACGAGTCAAGCGATCCGGACACCCAGCGGATCTGGTGGAGCGACACTGGTGTGCACCAGAACCTCATCTTCCCGGTGCACCCGGACCCCATCTCGGGCATGCACTGCTGGCACCAGGCGGTCCGCGTCGTCCGGGCAGGACCGGACGACCACGCCGGAGACATCAGCGTGGACACCGCCAAGGCGAGCGCCGTGTACGACGACTGGATGGCCCGCACTCGACCGGCCGGACAGATCTCGCCGGACGGGACGCGCCGGCCGCACTGGCTGATGCGGCCGCTGAAGCCGAGCGCCGACACGTTCGCGATCAACCCGTGAGCGCATCCACGATCTCCGAGCCCCGATCCGGGACCCCGGCGGTCGAGGCCCGCGACCGGTATGAGCTGCTGCGGGCTCTCGGGTCGGTGGCCCTGACCCCACCGCCGGGCAACGAGCCGGTCTGGCGCGCGCTCGACCTCGACCCGGCGACGGGCGCCGAGCACACCGAGGTCTTCGTGCTCGGCCTGCCCCCGCACGCCGCCATCTACCTCGGGGAGGAGGGCAAGCTCGGCGGCGAGGGCCTGGACCGGGTGGGGGGGTTCTGGCGGGCGCTGGGCATGAAGGCGCCTGAGGACGCTGACCACCTGGGTGCGCTATTGATGCTCTACGCCGAGCTCGGCTTGGCGGAGTCGCTCGCCCGCGACGCCGACGACCCCCGTACGGTCGAGCAGCTGCGCACGTCTCGAGAGGCGCTGCTGCACGAGCACCTCTGGTCGTGGGTGCCGGCGTACCTGCGCGCGGTAGCCGATCTGCAGGTGCCCAGCCTGGCCGAGTGGGCCGCGCTGACCATGGCAGCGGTGGAGCACGAGCAGGCCCGCACCACGTCCGCACCGTTGCTGCCGCTGGCGCTGCGGGAGGCGCCCCGGGGGCTCACGGCCGAGGACTCCGTCGACGATCTGCTGGACGCCCTCGTGGCACCTGTCCGCTCCGGTGTCGTGCTGAGCCAGCGCGACCTGCAGGCCGGAGCGGCCATCGTCGGGGTCGGGTTCCGGCGGGGTGAGCGGCGCTTCGCCCTGCGGGCCATGCTCGAGCAGGACGCCCCCGCCACTCTGGGCTGGCTGACCGAGCGCGCTCGCTCCTGGGCGGGGATCCACCGCGCGCACGGCGACGATCCGACCACGGCCTGGTGGTGCGCCCGGGCCGAGTCCACCGCGACCGTCTTGGCAGCAGCCCTGGAAGGAGAGCAGTGAAACGGCAGCAGGACCGCAACGCAATCGCCGAAGCGGTGGGCAACGTGCTCGACCCGGAGCTCGAGAGGCCGCTGTCGGAGCTCACGATGGTGCGCAGCGTCGAGGTCCATCGACGCGGGGACGTCGAGGTGGGGATCGCGTTGACCACCGAGGCGTGTCCGATGCGGGACCGGCTTGCGAGTGAGGTCACCTCTGCTGTGCGATCGGTGGTGGGCGAGGGCGACGTACGGATCCACTTCTCGGTGATGAGCGAGCGCGAGCGTCGCGACACCGCTGCCCGCTTCCTCGTCGACGGCCACCAGGTGGGCGCGACGGCCGCCACCGCCATCTACGCGGTGGCCAGCGGCAAGGGCGGTGTGGGCAAGTCCACGGTCGCGGCCAACCTGGCGGTCTCCCTCGCGGCTCAGGGGAAGTCGGTGGGTCTGCTCGATGCGGACGTGTGGGGCTACTCGGTGCCGCAGCTCTTCGGTGTCCATCACAGCCCGGTGGCGCTCTACGAGACGATGCTGCCGGTGCAGGCGTACGGCGTTCGGCTGATGTCGCTGGGCTTCCTGGTCGAGGACGAGACGCCGATCGTGTGGCGGGGACCGATGCTGCACAAGGCGCTGACGCAGTTCATCCACGAGGTGCACTGGGGGAGCCTCGACGTCCTCATCCTCGATCTGCCCCCCGGCACGGGCGACGTCACCCTGTCGGTCCTGGAGCTGCTGGAGGAGGCGTCGCTGCTGGTGGTCACGACGCCTCAGGCTGCTGCCCGCACCGTGGCGACCCGCGTCGGACTGATGGCCCGAGACCTCGGGATGCCGGTGGCCGGCGTCGTGGAGAACATGTCTGCTGCCGTGTGCGACTCGTGCGGCGCGGAGAGCAAGCTCTTCGGCAGCGGCGGAGGGCGACAGCTGGCCACCGAGCTGGAGGTGCCACTGCTCGGTCAGGTGCCGCTCGACATGGCGCTGCGTGAGGGGGGCGACCGGGGCGTCCCCGTGGTGGTGTCCTCGCCCGGCTCACCCTCGGCCCGCGCGCTGGACGAGGTGGCCTCCCGGCTGCAACCGGTGCGCCGCTCGCTGGTGGGTCGGTCGCTGTCGCTGACCCCTGTCTGACCACGCCTGGCGCCAACCCAGCCCAACCCAGCCCAGCCCAGCACCAGCCGAGGCGAGCGGGTCAGGTGGGTCGTCGCCGTTGCTGGTGGGCGCGACGGGACAGGCCGACGAACGTGCGGGCCGAGCCGAGCAACGGTCGACCCGCAGGCCAGACCGCCTGCAGCGCGCGCCGCAGGTCGAGGCCCTCGACGTGAACCGCGACCAGATGACTGAGCTGGAGTGCGTCGGCGACCGCCAGGGAGCTGATCACCGCCGGCGCCAGGCCGTTCTGGGCGGCCGCCTTGATGGCGGTGGTGGAGGTCAGCTCCAGCATCGGTGGGGCAAGCTCGACCTTGCCGAGTGTCTGCTGCAGCGCCCGGTCCAGGGTCCAGCGGGTGCCGGAGCCCGGTTCCCGCTGGATCAGCGGGGTCTCCGCGAGCATGCGGGCGCTGACCCGGACGCCGGGTCGTGCCCAGGGGTGGTCTCCGGCGACGACCACGAGCAGCTCGTCACGGGCGACCGTGGTGGTCCGCAGGCCGTTCGTGCGGGGTAGGCCCTCGACGTACCCGAGGTCGACCAGACCGTTGGTCACTCGGCGCGCCACCTCGGTGGAGTTCGCCAGCTCCAGCGCGACGGCCAGCCCGGGATCCTCTCGATGGGCGGTCATCAACCACGTGGGCATGAGGTACTCGGCCACGGTCATGCTCGCGGCGACCCGGAGCCGGGCCTGGGTCTGCCTGCGCAGCGCCTCGACCCCCCGCTCGAGCGCGGCCGCCGACTCCACGACGTCACGAGCCCACTCCACGACCAGGCTGCCGGCGCCGGTCAGGACGGATCCCTGCGACGTTCGCTCGATCAGCGCGACCCCGAGGAGCCGCTCCATGCGGCGAATGCGCGAGCTCACCGCCGGCTGGGTCACGCCGTGCTCCTCGGCTGCTCGTCCCATGCTGCCGTGCTGCGCGACGCTGAGCAGCATGTCCATCGCCGCTAGGTCCGGCACGTGCGGGGAGAGTGGCATGGGGTGACTCTAGGTTCTTATGACTCCGATGCCTGCCCCGCCACTGCCAGTGCCAGTGCCAGTGCCAGTGCCAGGCTGCCTTGTTGGTGGGGGCCGTTGTGCCCTGACGGTGCCGAGAGCCAGCGCCTAGCGTCGACGGTAGGGAAGTACGGCGGCAGATCGCCCGGGCGCCGTGCCCGCCACACGACACACGGTCTGCCTCCTCGCTGACCTGTTCTGGAGCCCCACATGACGCTCACTCGGGAACGCGGCCCCAATCGACGGCCTCACGGACGGGGTGCCGGTTGCCCGAGCCGAACACCTGTCCAAGGTCTACGGGACGGGCGACGCCCAGGTCGTGGCGCTCGACGACGTCACGGTGGAGTTCGGCCGTGGCCGGCTCACCGCGATCATGGGCCCCTCGGGGTCCGGCAAGTCGACGTTGATGCACTGCATGGCCGCGCTAGACGCACCGACGTCCGGGCGGGTGGACATCGACGGTGTCGACATTCGTGGCCTCAAGGACAAGGCGCTGACACTGCTGCGGCGCGACCGCCTCGGCTTCGTGTTCCAGGCCTACAACCTGGTGGCAACTCTCACGGCGCGCGAGAACATCACACTGCCCGTCGACATCGCAGGCGTAAAGCTCGACGTCGGGTGGTTCGACACCGTGGTCGACACGCTGGGGATCCGGGACCGCCTGAGCCACCGACCGGATGAGCTCTCCGGCGGGCAGCAGCAGCGGGTCGCCCGAGAGAGAGAAGAAGGAAGTGATCTCCATGACCACAACGCTGCGCTGGCTGGTCCTTGTCGTGCTCGCGTGCCACGGGCTCATCCATCTGCTCGGTGCAGCCAAAGGCTTCGGGTTGGCCGACATCTCCCAGCTCACGAAACCGATCGGCGTCCTCGGAGGGGTGCTCTGGCTGCTCGCCGCCGCCCTCGTCCTCGCCGCAGCGATGCTCCTTGCCGTCGAGAGGCCCAGCTGGTGGTGGGCCATCGCCCTCGGGGCCGCGGTGGTCTCACAGGTCGCCATCGCGACCTCCTGGCACGACGCGCGGGCCGGGACCATCGTGAACCTGATCCTGGTCCTCGCGGCCGGGTACTGCTTCGCTGCCGAGGGGCCGTCGAGCTTCCACGTCCAGTACCGGGAGCGCGCCACGCTGGCACTCGCCGACCTCGACCCCTCTCCGGCCGTCCTGGAGGAAGAGGATCTCGTGGACCTTCCGAGGCCCTTGGCGGCCTACATCCGGCGCTCCGGGGCCGTCGGGCAACCCCGGGTCCTCGCCTTTCACGCTGACTTCCACGGCCGCATTCGCAGCGGCCCGAACGCAGCCTGGATGCCGTTCACCGGCCAGCAGGTCAACACCTACGGGCCTCGACCGCAGCGGATCTTCCTCATGGACGCCACCAGGTCCGGGCTCCCCGTCACGGTCCTGCACGTGTTCGTGGACACCACGGCCACGATGCGCGTGAAGCTGCTCTCCCTGTTCACCGTCGTCGACGCGGCCGGTCCCGAGATGAACCGTGGTGAGACCGTCACGGTGTTCAACGACCTCGTCGTCATGGCGCCCGGTGCGATCGTCGACGCTCCCGTGACGTGGACGGCTGTCGATCCCCTGCACGTTCGTGGGGAGTTCACCGACGGCGACCAGACCATCTCCGCCGTACTGAGCTTCAACGCCGACCACGACCTCGTCGACTTCGTCTCCAACGACCGCACGCGCGCATCGGCCGACGGCAAGACCTTCACACGACAACGCTGGTCAACCCCACTCACGGGCCATCACGACAGCGACGGGCATCGCGTCTTCGCCTTCGGCCAGGGTGTGTGGACGAGCGGACACCCCGAAGAGCCGTTCACCTATCTCGAGCTCCGGCTCGACGACATCAGCTACCACGTCGGCGCCGTCGAGTCGACGACCTGTCCCCCCACCGCTCCGGTGATCCACAGCGTCAGCCGCTGACCGAAGGAACAACCCATGCCGAGCGCGACACCTCATCAGACACCCCAGCCCACCCGACAGCGGCTCGGCGGACAAGTGCGTGCGGTCGTCGCCGACCTCCCGTTGTTCCTCACCGCGCCGCTGTTCCGGCGCTGGCACCTTCGCTGGGGCGCTACCCCCGGCGAGGTCGTGGCTGTCCTTCCCGGCGACGAGCTCCTGCCGCACGCGCAGTTCCGCTGCACCCGGGCCATCGCCATCCAGGCACCACCCACCCAGGTCTGGCCGAGGCCCTGGCGGCGGCTGGGGACTCTCCGTCACTCTTGGTAGAGGGCGCCCCACGAACCATCAGGGATCGACTCACTCGAAGGCAATGACCGGTGTCTCGGGTCCGATGCCCCGGCGACTTCCGGGATGAGCGACCAGGTACGCCTGGAGGGCAACGAGCCGCTCCGAACCCGCTAGGGCATACCACCACCGCTTCCGATCCGGGCGGCCGGCCACGACCAAGAACCGGCTCACGTCCATGACACGAGTCGGATGGCGTTACCCGAGATCGGACCGGTGTAGGAGATCTCAGTGAGCCCGCCGGGTAGGAGACGGTGAGCAGGGCCCTCGATCAGCCTCAGGACCAGTTCGTTGAACCGCATGCGCGCCACTCCTCGAGAAACTCTGCATCGATGTCCACTCCTGTCCTGTTGCCCGTCCGAATATCACGGGCGGGGCGGCGAGGCTGTTGCGGGGAGCGCCAGACTCCCCTCCCCAGCCGGGGGCCGAACAGCGTCATGAGCACCTGTGTCGTCGGGCCAGGTGCTCAACACGTCCCGGCCCGCGACGACGAGCCCCGCGGCCCAACCGGGTGCGCGCCCGTGGGGGGGAGGGTCGATGGTGCCCATCTCATGACCACTCTCGGCGAGCAGCCACGAGGTCAATGAGTTGGAGTTCCACATCTCGCCCGTCCCCAGCTCGTCGCGTCCCCAGGTCCGGGTGGGAAACATGACGACCAGGTCCAGTACCTGCTGCGCCCGATCTCGGTCGACGCTGAGCCGCCGGGGACTCCTCACCGCCTCGGCCACATCCGGGATGACCCCACCGCTCCACCGGCGCACCTCGTAACGGAACAGCCGCGAATGGCCCAGCCACGCGAGGCCCACCGAGCCCTCTCCGACGACACCTCGGTCCACAGCCTGGTTGCCCCAGACCGGCGTCATCTCGATCACATGGCGGGCCCCATCGAGGCGAACCTCCAACGCGGAGTGGTAGAGGTCGAGTCGCGGGCGGTGTTCGTGACGCGCAACCAGCGCTTCGAAAGCCAACCCACTCCAACGCACGACGCGAGAGCCGTCGCCTGCCCCCAGCGGCAACCAGAACAGGTCGACACTCGCCAGGGAGGACGTGTCGGCACCCGTGGTCACCTCGGCGATTCTCGCCGCGTGGGGCTCGCTGGCCCGCCGCTTCATACCGTGGCCGGGACCGGGACATAGTCGAAGACGAGTCGGGCCGGAACCTTGCCGGCGAGGACCTCGGCCATCGCCGCATTGACGTCTTCGAGGTTTCTGGTCTCGGCGATCACGCGGGTCTTGCCGGTTGCGTGGAGCGCGAAGACCTCCGCCAGGTCCTGGCGGGTGCCAACGATGGACCCGATGATCGAGATCCCCTTGAGCACGGTTTCGAAGATGGGGATGGTCATGGACCCACCATCCGCGGGCAGGGCCACGCACACGAGGCGACCACCGCGCCGAAGCGACGCGAAGGCCTGCTCGAAGACCCGGGGCGACGCGGCCAGCACCACGGCTACGTCGAGTCCGCCCAGGGCCTGGATGGCGACGACAGGATCCACCGTGGCCGCGTCGACAAGGTGCTCTGCGCCCAGCTCCGCGGCTAGGGCGAGCTTGGGCTGCTCGATGTCGACGGCAACCACGGTCCCACCCATGATCCGGGCGTACTGGACCGCAAGGTGACCCAAGCCTCCGATGCCGAAGATCCCGACCAGCTCAGACGGCCTGACTTGCGCGACCTTGACCGCCTTGTAGGTCGTCACACCCGCACAGCTCAAGGGGGCGGCGTCGATCGACGTGATGCCGTCGGGCACCGGGACGACGTACGTCGCACTGGCGAGGGCGTACTCGGCGAACGCTCCATCGACCGAGTAGCCGCTGTTCTGCTGCATCTCGCACAGGGTCTCGCGACCGTCGACGCAGTAGCGGCACTCGCCGCACGCCGAACCGAGCCACGCGATCGAGACGCGCTCACCGACGGTCCGATGGGTGACCCCTGCGCCCAGCTTCTCGATGATGCCGATCCCCTCGTGACCGGGGACGAACGGCAGCGTCGGCTTGACGGGCCAGTCGCCTCGAGCCGCGTGGATGTCGGTGTGGCACAGACCGCAGGCCTCGAGACGGATCAGGACCTGGCCTGCCTCGGGCTCAGGGGTGTCGCGCTCGACGATCTCGAGCGCTTGGGAGAAGGCGGTGACGACTGCTGCTCGCATGGCTGAACCTTTCGTCGGTTCGCTGACCCTGTGCTGCCGATGCCCTGGTGAGCTGGCGTTGCACGGTCAGGCGACACCTCCATCGTCGGACCGCGAGGAGGTCGCGAGGCAGGGCCGACGGTCGTGTCCAGGCAGGACGTTCGGCACTGTTCGACCAGAGCGGTCTCCGGAAGCATGACGAGCTGGACCGAACCAAGGAGTGACTCCGCATGACCGTCGACACAGTGGCGAGTGAGAGGGCGAGTGATAGCTCGTCCGCATCGAGTGTTGTCAGCCCTGCCCCGAACTGGGCGTTCGCTGGCACGCTGTTCGCTCTGGCCACCGTTCTTCTCGCGAACACTGTGCTTGGCCCCCTCGGTTCGGGGGCGATCAGGTACCCGATCTCGGGAAGCCTGCTCAATCAGGTGATAGGTCTCGAAGTAGTGACGGTGGGTCTCGTGGTGCCGATCGCAGCGGTGGCGGGAGTGCTTGCCCTCCGGGGACATCGGGCCGCAGCCCTACTCGGTTTCGGACCCGCCTCCTACTCCGCCTACATGTTCTTGCAGTACGTGGTCGGTCCTGAATACTCGACGTACACGGCTGTGGCGTTCTTCCACACGGCGATCTTCACACTGGCCTGCGGCACGGCCGCGTGGGCCTGGGTGCTGGGTTCGCGTCAACCTCTTCCGCACCTCACCGCCCGCAGGCGGTGGGTATCAGGCGTGACCCTCATCCTGCTCGCGACGTTCGTGATGACCCGCTACATCGGGGCCATCACGGGCTCGATCACTGGGGGCACCCTCCCTGCGGAGTTCCTCGACGCACGCACGTTCTACTGGTCCATCTTCCTGCTTGACCTCGGCCTGGTCGTGCCCGCGACCATCGCTGCCGGCTGCGGCCTCATCCGTGGTGCACATGCAGCACACACAGCTCTGTATGCATTGATGACGTGGTATGCGTTGGTCCCGCCCTCGGTCGCGGCCATGAGTGCGGCCATGGTTGTCAACGGCGATCCCAACGCCTCTTCCGGTCAGACCATCCTGCTCGTCGTGGTCACCTTCGTCTTCGCAGCCATCGCCGCTTGGATCTACCTGCCGCTGATGCGGCAGGAGGCCGAGGGCCCCGCCGCCGAGGAAACGGTGTCCATGTCAAGGACCCACCCGGGCATGACAGGGTGACCGCTGTGACGGACACGCGGGTCGGCCCGCCGCTGAAGGGGAGCGAGCGTGAGACCCTGCGCGGCTTCCTCGACTACCACCGCGCCACGCTGGCGATGAAGTGCGAGGGGCTCGGCGACGAGGAGCTGCGGTCGCGCTCGAGCCCGCCGTCCACGCTGACCCTGCTCGGTCTCGTGCGACACCTGGCCGAGGTGGAGCGCACCTGGTTCCGTCGCGTCATCGCGGGTGAGGACGTCGGGATGGTCTGGTCGGAGGTCCCGAACGACTTCCAGACGGCGTACGACGCGACAGGTGCGACCCGCTCCGATGCGTTCGACGCGTGGCAGTCCGAGGTGGAGCAGGCTCGGCACATCGAGCGTGATGCCGAGTCGCTCGACGTCACCGCCTACCAGGCCCGGTGGGACGAACACGTCTCGCTGCGGCTGGTGATGCTCCACATGATTCAGGAGTACGCCCGGCACAACGGGCACGCCGACCTGCTCCGCGAGGGCCTGGACGGGACCGTGGGGGCCTAGCGGGCAGCCCGGACCCGGTGCTCCTCAGGCGCCGGCGACGAGGGAGCGGGCAGAGCTCGCCGGACCTAGGCGACCTGGATCGCCGCCTGGTCACCGGTGATCTCCACCGGGCAGCGAGCGTCACTGATCAGGGCGCGGGTCACCGATCCCAGATGACTGATCAGCGGGTGTGCGAGCCGACCTCGGCCGACGAGGAGCAGGTCGGCGGCCTCCGACGCGCGCACGAGTGCGTCGATGGCGCGCTCGTGGTCGACCTCGACCGACACCGGGATCTCCGGGTAGGCGCTGCGCAGAGGACTCAACGTGGTCTCCAGCGTGGCGAGGTACTGATGGCGCCAGGCGTCGACCGCTGACTTCTCGACGACGGCGTCGTCGTGTGCCGTCGACAGCTGCCAGGCGTGGACGATGGTGAGGCTCGCGTCGAGGGCGGACGCTCGGGCGAAGGCCTGTCGCAGCAGCTCGGCGCTCCCCTTGTCGGCAGCGTCCACCCCCACCGTGATCCGCGTGGTGCCCTCCGCGGGCACCTGCCAGCCGGCCGGCACCGAGACGGTCGGGGCCGTCGTCTCGCCCGCCAGCTCGGCCGTGACCGATCCAGTGACCATGCGTCGCAGACGAGAGACCGTCCGACGCTGTACGACGATGAGCTCGACGTCGCGACTGAGCTCGACCAGACCGCGGATGACCGGCCCCTCGAGGATCCGGGTCTCGACGCGCACGCCGTCCCCGGCCAGGTACCCCGCCCGCACGGCAGCGTCCCGGACAGCACCTTCGGCGTACTTCCGAGAAGCGCCCGGTGAGCGCGGGGTCGGTGAGGGCGCCGTTCGTGGCCGGTCCGCGAGCACGTGCACGAGGAGCAGCTGGCCACCTCGGCGGACGGCCTCGGCGCAGGCGAACTGCAGCACCCCGTCATGGCCGTCCATGTCCTCCAGGGCGACCAGGATCCGTCGTCCCATGCTCGGCTCAGCCATCGAGGAGCACCGCCTGACGGCGTCGGTACTCGTCCTCGTCGATCTCACTGGACGCATAGCGCTCGTCGAGGATGCGGCCGGCCCGACCGGCCGGCGACCCCGCGGAGGGCGAGGTAGCAGGCGCGCGGCGAACGACGAGCACGAGTGCGATGACCACCGCCGCGACGAGGAGCAGGAGGGGCACCATCATGAACCACGCCCACGCACCGCTCGTGCCATCCATCATGTTCCATTGACCGCCCTGGTCGCTCCACCTCATCGCGACGCACCACCTGACGGGATCTGCCGGTCTGCTTCGTACCACGACATGGCTGCCTCCTTGAGAATTGTGCTCTACCCTGGCGGGTCTCCCGCTGCTCGCGCAGGGCCGATCGCCATCGGCCGCTGGGTCGAACGTCCCGGGCCCCCAGGGGTCCCTCGACGATCTAGATGTCGCCTTCGCTCCCGAGGCGCTATCGCTTCAGTCGGTTCGGGGTGCCGGTTTGAGGAACGGGGCGAGGAGGTCCAGCGGAAGCGGAAAGACGATCGTGGCCTTCTCGCCGCCGAGCTCGACGAGTGTCTGCTGGTAGCGCAGCTGCATCGCAGCCGGGTTGCGGCTGAGGACCTCGGAGGCATCGAAGAGCTTCTGCGATGCCTGGAACTCTCCTTCGGCCGAGATGATCTTGGCCCGCCGCTCGCGTTCCGCCTCGGCTGCACGGGCCATCGCCCGTTGCATCGCCTCGGGTATCTCGACGTCCTTGATCTCGACGGTGGTGACCTTGATGCCCCACGGCTCGGTCTGCTCGTCGACGATGCGACGCAGGCTGTCGTTGAGCTCGTCACGCTCGGAGAGCAGGGTGTCGAGGTCGGCGCGGCCCAACACGGACCGCAACGTGGTCTGGGCTATCTGGGAGGTGGCGACCGGGTAGGCCTCCACCTCGCAGACCGCCAAGTCGGGCTTGACGACCCGGAAGTACGCGACCGCGTTGACCCGTGCAGGCACGTTATCGCGGGTGATCACCTCCTGGGGTGGAATGGTCAGGGTGACGGTGCGGAGGTCCACGCGGACCAGCCGATCCATGAACGGTCGCAGCAGGACGAGCCCCGGTCCCGCGAGAGGCCGGAGCCGGCCCAGCCGGAAGCACACGCCTCGCTCGTACTCGCGCAGTACCCGTACGTTGAACAGCACCGCCGCCACGACAACTACGATCACGATCGTGGTCATGATCATGATGAAGTCGGTCACGACGTCTCCTCCCGTCGATCCGTTGCCCAGCGGGTTCTGCTCGGCGGTGTGACGCGCAGCCCGGAGCTGGACGTGGCGGCCGGGAAGCCGGACGGTGTACGCCGGAAGTGGCCGGTGAACCGGTGCGCCAGGAATCCGGACGCAGCGAGCGGTCCGGCGACGGTCGCTAGATCTGGGGGCAGGTGGTGCCGCACCAACATCACCACGAGGAGCAGCACTGCCAGGCCGATCAACACCAGGACCAGGCCGCGATGGAACCGCGCCGCCTCCGAGTGCGGCCACGGCTCGGTCTCTCGGGTGATCTCTCGCCCGTGCGCTGAGCTGGTGCAGCTGCGCTTGACCGGGCAGGCATTGCAGACCGACGGTTTGGCCCGATAGCGCATCAGTCGCAGCCTGGCGTCGTACTGCGTGGGCCACAGCATCTGGTCTTGAGGGCATACCCATGCGTCGTGCTGGGGGTGGTACCTGAAGCCGGCGGTCCGGTAACGCGCGGAACGGTCGTGGCTGTGCCGGGCCAACCGGTCCAGCGCGCACGCAACCAGCAGCAGCGCGCAGGCGTAGCCGGTGAACAGTACGGTCTCGGGCGCGACGTTCATCGGTCGGATTCGCTCACGCCGACGACGGCCCGCTCGGTTATCTCGGTGAACAGCACGTCTTCGGGCTCGATCGTGACCTGGTTGTCCACTCGATACCGGACCCCGAGCCAGCAGATCCACAAGAAAGGCAGTGCGCCACCAGCGATGAACACCACGTCACCGGGCAGCCGCAGCCATTCGAGAAGACTGTTGCTCGGGTTGGTGACGAAGTCCAGCTGACGGGCAGCGAAGTAGCCGTCGTTCACGGACTTGTACAGCTGGAGAATTCCTAGGGGCAGCAGGGTGGCGAACGACATCCAGGCCAGGCCGATGTTGGTGGACCAGAAGGAGATCTTGGCCAACTTGTCCGGCCAGCGCTCGTCGGGGATCAGGTAGCGCAGGCAGAACATGGCCAGCCCGATCGCCAGCATCCCGTAGACACCCATCATCGCGGCGTGCGCGTGGTTGGCAGTGAGGGCGGTGCCGATCTCGTAGTAGGAGACCACGGGAAGGTTGACGAGGAATCCGAAGACGCCCGCACCGAGGAAGTTCCAGAAACCGACGGCTACGAGGAACATGACGGCCCACCGGTGGGGGAACGGCGTCTCGGACGACTGCTCCTGTCTCGAGCCGAGCTGGAGGAAGGACCACGCTTCGACGGTCAAGAAAGTCAAGGGCAGCACCTCCGCTGCGGAGAAGAACGCGCCGAGTGCCATCGTCTCCGCAGCGGTGCCCGAGAAGTAGAGGTGGTGCATCGTGCCGACCACGCCACCAATGGAGTACAAGATGATGTCGAGGTAGATGATCGTCAACGCGACCTTGGGACGGATGACACCCAAGATCACAAACAGGTAGGCGACCAGGACCGTGGTGAAGATCTCGAGGAAGTCCTCGACCCACAGGTGGACGACCATGAACCGCCAGAAGTCCGCGACCGTGTAGCTCGACTCGGCACTGGTCAGAAGTCCGACTGCGTAGAACGCGGGGATCGCCAAACCGGTGAGGAAGAACAGCCACGGGAGGTTGAACCTCGACTGCCCGCGCATCGCACCGCGTAGGCCGCGGTAGAGCATGAACGCCCAGAAGAACAGGCCCAGGGTGAGCAGGACCTGCCACACCCGACCGAGGTCAAGGTACTCCCAGCCCTGCATGCCGAACGCGTGCAGCGCCGGAGACAGCCATCCGTGGATGTCGAGGAGCTCACCGATCATGCTGCCGAAGACGACGACCGCGAGCGCACCGAGCAGACCGTAGGCCATCAGGGACTGGCGACGGGGTTCGCGCCCGGAGATCATCGGCGCCAGGAAGAGCCCGGTGGCCAGGAACGACGTGGCGGTCCAGAAGATCGACAGCTGGACATGCCAGGTGCGCACCAGGTTGTAGGGCAGCCAGCGCGCCAGGTCGAACCCGAAGAAGCTCGACAGGTCCGCGCGGTAGTGCTCGCTGGCCGCGCCCACCAGCACCTGGATGACGAACAGCAACGCGACCACCAGGAAGAAGTAGGCACACGCCCGTTGGGTGGGGGTCAGGGCGACGTCGCCGGGCCGCCGAAACGAGATGGTGTCAGCCTGCCTGCCGCGCCAGCCCAGACGATCTCCCCACCGCCCGAAAGCCGCGAACAGGGCACCGATCCCCGCCAGCAGGACGATCAGGGACAGGACACTCCAGACGACGACGTCGGCCGTCACGGTGTTGTCAACGAGCGCCTCCGGCGGCCAGTTGTTGGTGTAGGAGTAGTCCTTGTCCGGGCGCAAGGTCGAGGCCGCCCACGCTGACCACGCGAAGTACGCGGTGAGCTGCTTCACCTGGGTCGGATCGGTGATCGCCTCAGGGAGTAGCCCCTGTGATGCACTGTCGGGACCGAAGTACCTCGAGTAGTGCCGGACGAGCTCGGTGAAGGCTGTGGCCTGTGCCGTCGTGTAGGTGAGCGTCTCCGTCTTCGCGTCGTACCTGTTCGTCTTGAAGTCCGAGATCACCTTGTCGCGCGCGTTGCTGGACGCATCGCCGCCGTACGACCGCGTGGCGATCTTCGCGGCGCGGTGCAGGTAGTCCGCGGTGAAGTCGGGTCCGAGGTAGGCGCCGTGACCGAAGATCGATCCGTACTCCATCAGACCCTTGCGCAAGAACAGCTTCTGTCCCGCCGTCACGTCGTCATGGGTGTACACCACCTCACCGGAAGACGTGACGACCGCACGGGGAACCGGTGGGTCGGCGGTGTAGGCCCGGAAGCCCAGGAACCCCAGAATCGCCAATCCGAACAGCAGCACCAGTGCGGTGACCTGCACCCAGGTGCGCGAGACCAGCTCATCTCGTGGTGCCTCGGTCCCGGACAAGGAGGTACGCACAGACATCGAAGGGTCCTCTCGAGTCCTGGAGCCGGTTCACAAAGGTGGGGACCAGGAAGGGCATCGACCGCCTGCGGGGACCAGGCAAGGCGGACTATCGGACCGAGCATGTCATTGCCCCGGGAGTTAGTCGAGGGCGATGGGGTCGGATCGGCCGAGGTGGGCGAGGTGCATCACTCCTGAGGGCGCAGCCCGTCCGCCACCGCCGAGTGGCAGAGTGGCGCCATGACGCAGCCAGCACGCATCCGGGTCTACCTGCTCGACGACCACGAGGTCGTGAGGCAGGGGCTGCGGACCCTCCTGGAGGCGGCCGGTGACATCGAGGTGGTCGGCGAGTCTGGGTCGGCTGAGGATGCCGCGGCCCGCATCCCCGCGCTGCACCCCGACGTCGCGGTGCTCGACGGTCGACTGCCCGACGGCTCGGGGGTCGAGGTGTGCCGACAGGTCCGTTCCGTGGACCCCTCGATCCGGGCGCTGATCCTGACGTCGTACGACGACGACGAGGCGCTCTTCGCGGCCATCATGGCGGGTGCCTCCGGCTATGTGCTGAAGGAGATCAAGGGTTCCGACCTCGTCGGCGCCATCCGTCAGGTGGCCGCCGGCAACTCCCTGATCGACCCGTCGCTGACCGCGCGGGTCCTCGACCGGGTGCGCAACGGACCAGCGACCGCCCCCGAGCTCGCGGAGCTGACCGAGCAGGAGCTGAAGCTGCTCGCGCTGATCGCTGAAGGTCTGACCAACCGTCAGATCGGCGAGCGGATGTTCCTCGCCGAGAAGACCGTCAAGAACTACGTCTCCAACATCCTCGCCAAGCTGGGCCTGGAGCGTCGCACCCAGGCGGCCGTGCTGGCCTCGAAGCTGCTCGACCCGCCGAACGGCCCGTCGCACTGAGGACCAACAGCACCCATCGGAGGACCATCCGCCCCTGCCGGTGAGCTCCTCGCCACGGGAGGCTCGAGTCAAGAAGAAACACCACTACTCGAGGAGGTCGCCATCATGGCTGTCATTCACCAGCACAGGAACGTCGAGGGTGTCGCTGGCGACGCCTCCGACGCCACCGCGCCGACCGGCGCGCACACCACCGCCACCCGTCGCGTCCTGGCCGCCCTGCGGATCGCCTTCGGCGTCACGTTCCTGTGGGCGTTCGTCGACAAGCTGTTCGCGCTGGGCTTCCACACGGGCTACAACCCGGCCGGGACCACGCTCGACCGCTTCGGCCCCGCGGCCTGGATCAACGGCGGCAGCCCGACCGAGGGCTTCCTGAAGTTCGGTGCGGACGGCCCCTTCAAGGGCTTCTACAACAGCATCGGCGGCACGGCGTGGGCCGACACCCTCTTCATGCTGGGTCTGCTCGGGATCGGCGTGGCCCTGATCTCCGGGGTGGGGATGCGCTTCGCGGCCGTGGCCGGCGCCACGATGTACCTCCTGATGTGGAGCGTCGTGCTTCCTCCGGAGACCAACCCAGTGCTGGACGACCACATCCTCGGCGCGCTGACCCTGGTGGCCCTGGCCCTGCTCAACGCCGGCAACACCTGGGGTCTCGGCCGCTGGTGGGGTGGCCAGAAGATCGTGCAGGAGCACCCCGTCCTGCGGTGAGCGAAGTCCCCCACGCAACGGCCACCCGGTTCGCCGGGTGGCCGTTGCGCTGCCCAGGGGTGCTCAGCCCAGCGGGACCCGCCAGGTGAACGACGTGCCGCGCGGGTCGCGGTCCTCGAGCTCCAGGGTGCCCCCGAGCGTGGCGGCGCGGCGCCGGGCGTTGCGCAGCCCGCTCTCGATCGGGTCGGACGCCAGACCGACACCGTCGTCGAGCACCGACAGGCGCAGCTCGTCGGCCCTCACGAGCACCGCCACTTCCGCGTGCGACGCCTGTGCGTGCCGGGCCAGGTTGGAGAGCGCCTCGCGCAGCACCGGCAGCAGCTGCTCGCGCACCAGGTCGGGCACCACGGTGTCGAGCGGGCCGCTGGTGCGGACGGTGGGGGAGTAGCCGAGCACGGGAACGTACTCCCGCGCCAGTGCGCGCAGCTGCGCGCGCAACGATCCGCTCCTGGGCTGCTGGAGCTCGAAGATCGTGCCGCGGATGTCCTTGATGGTCTGGTCGAGGTCGGTGACCGCGCGGTCCAGACGCTCGGTGATGTCGGGGCCGGTGGCGACCAGTGCCGCCCCCTGGAGCTGCAGACCGGTGGCGAAGAGCCGTTGGATCACCACGTCGTGCAGGTCCCGCGCGATCCGCTCGCGGTCAGAGATGACCGCCAGCTCCTCACGGTCGGCCAGGGCCTGGGCGCGGTCCAGGGCCAGCGCTGCCTGGTCCGCGAAGGACGCGAGCAGCTCGCGCTCCTCCACGTCCTGGGGGGCAAGGCCGGCCTCGAAGAGCGCGACCAGTGCGGCGTGGTCTGCCAGGTGAGCGCGCAGCGGGATGACGAGGGCGGTCATCGCCTCGAGGTCGACCGTCTTGATGTCGAGGCCGGAGTCGGGGAGCGCGGACACCTCGTCCAGGGCGCTGTCGACCCGCTCGTGGTCGTCCGGGTCGGCGGTCACGGTCCGCGCTGTGTCGTACCGGTAGCTCAGCACCGCGGTGGCCGTGGCCCCCGACACGGACCGGGCGGCCTGGGTGATCAGGCGCAGCGCACGCTCGAGGTCGACTGGCGGTTGCAGGGCGTCGGCCAAGGACGCGGACGCCTCGAGCCACTGCCGACGGCGCTCGCTGAGCCCGTATGCACGTGCGTTCTCGATCACGAACCCGGCCGCACTCGCCAGCGCCCCCACCAGCAGCTCGTCCTGCTCGGTGAACTCGATGCCACCGGCCTTCTCTGTCAGGTAGAGGTTGCCGAAGACGGTGCCGCGGATCCGGACCGGTGCGCCCAGGAAGGTCGTCATGGGTGGGTGGTTCGAGGGGAACCCCACCGAGTGCGGGTGCTCGCTGAGCACCGGGAGCCGGATGGCCCGGGGCTGCTCGATGAGCAGGCCCAGGATGCCGTTGCCGCGGGGGAGGTCGCCGATCAGCGCCCGCTGCTCGCTGCTGAGGCCGGTGGTCACGAACTCGACCAACGAGCCGTCGCGACCGATCACGCCCAGCGCGGCGTACTGCGCCCCGGTGAGCTCGCACGCCGCCTCGACGATGCGGGTGAGCACACTGCGTTGGTCGAGGTCAGAGGAGATGGCAATGACCGCGTCGAGCAGGGCCTGGGCGGTGCCGGGCAGCTCGGGGCGCGGATCGGTGGTCACCCGGCCAGTGTGAGGCACGCAGCGGTGACCGGGTCAGTGTGGGCGGCGCAGCCGGCGCGGGATGCCCGCGTCCAGCGGCGCGGCCGTGGAGAGACGCACCTTGACATCGACGAGCGAACAGCCGTCCGGGGTGACCAGCACGGGGTTCAGGTCCAGCTCGGCCACCTCGGGTACGTCGCTCGCGAGGGCGCCGAGGGACACGATCAGCTGCTCGATCGCGGCGACGTCCACCCGGGGGGTGCCCCGAAAGCCGTCGAGCAGGGGCCAGCTGCGCAGCGAGCGCAGTGCCCGGCCCGCGTCGTGCCGGGTCAGGGGCGGGAGCAGGAAGACGCGGTCGGCCAGGAGATCGGTCGCGACACCGCCGGCGGCCACCATCACGAGCGGGCCGAAGCCGGGGTCCAGGACCACGCCGAGCGCGAGCTCGACGCCGTGGACGAGCGGCTGCACGAGCATCGAGACGGCGTCCCGCCCCAGCTCGACAGCGAACTCCCCGACGGCGGCGCTCACCTCGTCGGGGGAGGTGAGCCCGATGCGGACCAGCCCCCGATCGGTCTTGTGCACGATGCCCGGGTCGGCGACCTTGACCACGACCGGGAAGCCGAGGTCTTGGGCCGCACGGGCCGCGGCCTCGGTGCCTCGAGCGCTCCGGCCGGAGGGTGCGAGCCCGTAGGGTCCGAGCAGCACGGTCGCGCTCGCGGGGTCGAGCCAGCCGCCGGCGGAGCCGCCGGCGGCCACCTGCCGGCTGCCGATCGCGCGGGCCGCGGCCGCGCGGTCCTCGTCCGGGGGCTCCGGCCAGGCCCGCGGGACGCGCAGCCAGGCGGCGTACCTCGTGACGCGCGAGAGCGCGTGGACCGCGGCGGTCACCGAGCGAAAGCGGGTGATGGCTGCGAGGTCCTCGGGGTGCGGGTCCAGGCCACCCATAGGGACCAGGAGCAGCGGCTTGTCGGGGCGTGTCTCCCGGCATGCGGCCAGGGCCGCGACGAGGGGGGCGGGGTCGGCGACACTGGTGCGGACGAGCACGACCGCGACCGCGTCGACCTCGTCGGAGTCGAGAAGGGCCGAGGCGATGGCGCCCAGGTCGTCAGGGGAGACGCCGGCGCCGGCGTCGACCGGGTTGCTGGTGCCGGAGGTGCCGAGGATGTGGTCGGCGAGGGTGGTGCGAAGCGTGGCGGAGAGCTCGGGGACGACCAGGCCGGAGCGGTCCGCCTCGTCTGCGGCGAGCACGCCGAGGCCGCCGGCGTTGCTGACGACGGCAAGGCGGGGACCCCGGGGGAGCGGCTGGTCTGCCAGGAGGAGGGCGGTCTCGGCGATCTCCTCCGCGCTGCGGCATCCGATCACGCCTGCCTGGGCGAACAGCGCGTCCACGCCCACGCCCGACGCGGCGGCAGCGGCCGTGTGCGAGGCGCCGGCCCGCTGGCCGCCCGAGGAGCGCCCACCGACGACGGCGAGGAGGGGCTTGTGCTCGGCGAAGTGTCTGGCCAGCCTGGCGAACTTGGGGGCGTTGCCGAAGGACTCGAGGTAGAGCGCGGCGGCCGTGACGCGCGGGTCCTCGAGCCAGGCGGCGAGCAGGTCGTTGCCGGACACGTCCGCCTTGTTGCCCAGGGAGATGAACGAACCGACCCCGAGGCCGATATCGCGTGCGATGTCGATCAGGGCGATGCCCACACCGCCGGACTGCGAAGCGATAGCGAGCCCACCGGCGGGCGGCACCCCGTGGCTGAAGGTGGCGTTGAGCCGGATCTCCGGGTCGTTGCTCATGACGCCGAGGCAGTTGGGACCGACCAGGCGCATGCTGTGGGCGCGCGCGAGGTCGACCATGGCGCGCTGGAGGGTGGCACCCTCGGCGCCCATCTCTTCGAAGCCGGACGAGATCACGACGGCGGTCGGGACCTCCGCGGCGGCCACGTCGCGCAGTGCATCGAGGACGCCAACGGCCGGCACGGCGAGGATGGCCAGGTCGACCCGTTCGGGCAGGTCCACGAACCGGGCGCTCGACGCCTGTCCGGCCACGACGGCAGCACTCGGATGGACCACGTGCAGCGAGCCGGCGTACCCGCCCGCCACGATGGAGCGAAGGACGGCGGCACCGATGCCGGTCCCGTCCCGGCGTACACCGGTCACGGCCACGCTGCGGGGATAGAGCAAGGGCGCCAGCGACCGGGTCTCGGCGCGGCCCTCGCGCGCATCGGCCGCCGCGACGGCGCGCGTCGACGCGGCGATGCCCAGCTCGACCTCCACGATCTCGGCCTCGGTCTCGCGCGTGATCTCGAAGCCGGCGTCGAGGAAGACGCCGAGCATGGGACGGTTCTCGGTGAGCACCTCCGCGACGAACCGACGGATGCCCCGGTCGCGGCACGCGGCCGCTAGGTGCTCCAGGAGGAGGCTGCCGAGTCCCTGTCCGTGCCGGTCCTCGTCCACCAGGAAGGCGACCTCGGCCGTGTCGGCCGAGACCGGCTCGGCCGTCCCGAGCGCGACGATGCGATCGCGGACCGTGACCACCAGGCTGGCGACGGTGGGATGCTCGGCGTCGAAGAGGTGCTCGACATAGTCGTGGCCGGCCTTGCGGCCGACGCCGAAGAACCGCATGCGCAGGCTGGCCAGCGACGCGCCGTCGTGCAACGCGACCAGATCCTCATGGTCGGACGGGCGCACCCCGCGGACGACCGCCACCCTCCCGTCGCTGAGCAGCACGTCCGCGTCAACGGGATCGGCCACCCTCACAGGCTGCGTCGGACGTCGAGCTCGGCCATGAGATCGCCGCCGGCACCGAGGCGGCGTCCGCTGAGCTCGTCCCACCTCAGACGCAGATGCATCTCGCGCGATCCAGCGGCCCAGGGATGCGGCTGCCAGAGCGCCTTGATGTGGGCGATCTCGGCAGCGTCGGTCACGAACGCCGCTCGCCCGCGTGCCACGACGCTCCAGCCGCTGTGGTCGTCGTAGTCCAGCTGGTCGATCTCGAACGCCACCCTGCTGTCGCGCCCGTAGGTGCCGAGCAGGCTGTACGGCGAGGTGCGGACGATGATCGCGTCGTCGACCACGGAGTAGTTGATCGGGATGACGTGCGGTCCATCCGGGGTCGACAGGGCAAGGCGCCCCACCACTCCCGAACGGAGCAGGGTCTCGCAGTCCGCCTGGCTGAGCTCGAGTGATTCATGCACGGCGCACCTCCGGTCGTCGGTCTGTCCCTCGAGCGTGCGCCCCCCGACGGGTTCGCAGCAGGGCCGATGGTCCCGCGGCCACGGTCCGATGGCCCTGCAACGCGCCAACACCTCAGCGTGCAAGCAGCACGGCACCCGCCTCGACGAGGGCGAAGGCGTTCTCGCGCACGTGCTCGGGTGCGAGGGTGAAGCTGGTCGCGCACGTCCGCGAGGGCGCCGGCGGCGGCCATCTGTCGAGCATGGCCGTCGACACCGCCTCGGTGTCCTTGTCCCGGAAGGCCGTCTGGATCGCTGCCGCCTCCTGCACGAACCCGGAACCCTCCAGCGCCGGGCCGTAGGCCCTCCCTCGGCGCCACGTAGAACGCGATCTGGACGGCCGCCTCACGGACCGTCTCGCCAGCCGCTCGCCGCTGCTGATGAAGCTGGGCAAGGACGCGCTCGACGCGGCGCTGGACTACACCCTGCTACCGAGACCATCATCTGGAGAAAGGCGCAGGTCAGATCCGCTTTTGTGTCGGTGGTCCCTGGTTGGATTCGGGTATGAGCTCGACCGACGACACCGCCCCGGGCACCCACCCGGTCTCGGGGTTCGCCGACCGTCTCAACACCGCTCTGGACGACCTCGCCACCACAGCGTTGCTGTCGATGAGCGCGCGGGAGAAGCGCCACGGGCTGGTGGCGATCGCCAGAGCGGAGGCCAAGCTGGCGGCCTTGAGGCTGCGGCTGCTGGCGGATGCCGAGACCAGCGGTGCCTGCACGCAGACCGGTGCCGCGTCCGTCTCGGCCTGGGTGGCCGTGCAGACCCGGCACACCCGACGAGCCGCCCGATCCGACCTCATGCTGGCGCTTGCCCTCGAGCACCACCCGGTGCTCGCCGAGGCGATGGCCGCCGGCCACGTGAGCACCGCCCAGGCCAGGGTCATCGTCGCGGCGCTGGGCATCCTGCCGCGCGCCGGTCAGTTCGGGGTCGACGCGGACCAGCGCGCCCGGGCCGAGAAGCATCTGGTCTCGCTGGCCGAGCACCACGACGCCGACGAGCTGCGTGTCCTGGGCCGGCGGATCTTCGAGGTCATCGCCCCCGACCTGGTCGACGCGTTCGAGGGCGAGCAGCTCGAGGCCGAGGAGGCCCGGGCCGCTCGCAAGACGACGTTCACGATGCTCGAGGACGACCAGGGGGTCGCTCATGGCAGGTTCCGAGATCCCGGCCCGGCACGCACAGATGCTGCGCAAGGCGATCCAGTCGCTGACCAACCCGACCCGGGTGGACTCCACCGCAGGAAGCCCGATCGACCCCGACCTGCCCCACGCCGTCCGCGACGGTCTCGCGTTCAGCGAGATCCTGGAGGCGATCGACGCCTCGTGGCTGCCGACCCACGCGGGGACGGGTGCCACCGTCGTGGTCACCATGACCCTGGACCAGCTGATCGGCAGGCTCGACGCGGCCGGGGCGTGCACGATGGACACCGGCGGCCAGATCTCCGCCGCAGAGGCCCGCCGGCTCGCCTGCTGCGCGGGGATCATCCCCGTCGTGCTGGGCGCGAAGTCAGTGATCCTCGACGCCGGCACCAAGGCAAGGTTCCACACCGAGCCCCAACGCATCCTCATGGGACTGCGAGACCGAGGGTGCACCGCCCAGGGATGCGACGTCCCACCCGCCATGTGCCACGCCCACCACGACACCCCGTTCAGCGCCGGCGGCCCCACCTCGCTCGCGAACGGCCGCCTGCTGTGCGGACACCACCACCGCCGCATCCACGACCCCGCCCACACCCACACCACCCTCGCGAACAGAACCATCGCCTTCCATCGACGCACATGAACCGAGAGACGTGCCGAGGAGTGGGTCGGTCGGGCATACGCGGTGGAATGACTCACCTCGCGACGAGGGCTGTGCGGCCAACTTCGTGGTCCTGGTCCTGTTTGAGGCACTCGCAGAGTTAGATGACTGTGGAACGCCAGTCTGGAGTCAAGTGCAGGAGTCGGGATGGGCAATAACCCACGCGTCGAGGAACCTTACGACCTGGGTCCGGATCACACAGTCATGCTCGGGGTCGACTTCCAGCAAGGGTTCGGTGACCGGGCGTGGGAGCACACCCCGAACGCGCTAGCCGCTGTCAATGCTTTCCGGCGTGCGGCGATCAAGTGGCGGGGCGCTGGTGGACGGGTGATCATGTGTCGGGAGGTCTACTACCCCAGTGACTACCCGGGTCCTGATGGTGAGCCGGACACGGAGATCGTTGCTCACCATCCGCTAATGGCGGGGCGGAAGAACGCCGAGTTCTATCCCGGCCTGGTCGAGCCAGCGGATCTACTGATGCGCAAGACGGGCTTCTCGGCGGTCGCCGCGGGCAACCTCCTCGAGATCCTGTTCGAGCATGGTTGGGACACTGTGGTTATGGGCGGGTTGACCACGCCCATCTGTGTGGGGACCACCTCCGACGGCCTCAGCATGGCAGGGATCAAGGTGGTCATCCTCGAGGATGCCTGCGCTTCGCAGCCCTTCGACGGGTTCTCAGCTCAAGACGCGCACGCGTTTGCCGTGGCTCGGTTCCGGTACCAGTTTGGACAGACGATGACGACGGCGAACTTCGGTGAGCTCGTCGATCAATGGTCCGCGACATCGACCTGACGAAGCATCGCCGCGGCCCGGCCATCGCCCGTCAGTGCGACTAACATGGGGCACAGTTGCGGTGGAAAGACCCCCACGGACAGCTGATGGGCTGCGTCGCCCGGATTCGTGGCTCGCTCTAGCCTCGATGCCATTCGTCCGAGGGGGCTTCGAAGCTTTCGAGGAGCTGTCGGCGACCGTCGGCGACCCGCAGGCCGTGCCCGGTAGTGAGCGCCCTTGCGAAGGGGAGGGCGGTCGGAACGGTCCGAGGCCGGGACGGGCGTGATTGCCCGCGGCGAAACGGCCCACGTCCTTCGTCATTGCTGCCTGTCCGGGTTCACCTCATCACCGACGTCGAACTGTTGTGGACCGCTTTCGTCGACGTCTCGGCGTGGCCTCAGGTGCGGGGGATGAAGCCGGTCGTGAGCGCGAAGATGGCGGCTTGGACGCGATCTCGGCACCCGAGCTTGTTGAGCAGCCGACCTACGTGCGTCTTGACGGTGGCTTCGCTCAGGAAGACCTGTTCGCCGATTTCGCCGTTCGACATGCCTTGGGCGATCAGGCGCAGGACGTCACGCTCTCGGTCAGTGAGTCGTGCTAGCCGGGCGGCGTCATCAGGGTTGAGTGCCGGCGTAGGTGTGAAGGACTCCAGCAGCCGACGGGTGACCGACGGCGCTAGGACGGAGTCGCCTTGCGACACGACCCGAATCGCGTGGATCAGCTGGTCGTAGGGCATGTCCTTGAGCAGGAACCCGCTTGCACCGGCCTGGAGGGCGCGATGTACGGCCTCGTCAAGGTCGAACGTCGTCAGGATCAGCACCCGCGACTCGGGGCAGTCTCGGACGATCTGGTGGGTGGCTTCGACGCCATCCATGCCCGGCATCCGCACGTCCATCAAGACGAGGTCAGGTCGCGTCTCTCGGGTCTGCGCCACGGCGGACGCACCGGTGGCAGCCTCGCCGACGACCTCAATGTCGGGGACGTCGCGCAGCAGTCTGGCGAACCCTTCCCGCACCAAGTGCTGGTCGTCGACCAGCAACACCCGGATCACGGGTGTTCGCCCTCGTGCGGGGAGGCGAATTCGGCAGGTAGGGCCTGGTCGGTCAAGGGAAGAGTCACCTCCAGCAGAAACCCAGCCGCCTGGGTCCGCGCGGAAAGGTGTCCTCCGCACAGGAGCACCCGTTCGCGCAGGCCTGCGATGCCCCCTCCGGTTCCTAGCTCCTCTGAAGGTGCGGTGCCGCCATGGTCCTGTATCCGCACCCGCAATGTTCGACCGTCTCCCTCTACGTCGACGTCGACCCGGGATCCGTTCGCATAGCGCATGGCGTTGGTCAGGCCCTCCTGGACGGTGCGGTAGGCACATAGCGCGGCTCCATGAGGAACGTTTGCGGGGGGAGCAAACACGGCGTGGACCTCGACCCCCGCCCGACGCACACTGTCGATCAGGTCGTCCAGTCGGCTGAGGTCAGGCACGGGCTTCATTTCGGGTTCGTCCTCAGTGCGGAGAACGTGGAGTAGTCGCCGCAGCTCGATGAGGGCCTCTCGTCCCACGTCCTCAATGGTCTGCAGAACTTCAGCCAGCTCATCGTCGACCCGGCGGGCGAGCGGGCGGGCGGTGCCCGCCTGCACAACCATCAGGCTCACCGAGTGCGCCACGATGTCGTGCAGCTCCCGGGCGATCACCGACCTCTCACCGGCAACGGCTTGCTTGATCCGTGTTTCGCGTTCGGTCTCAGCGGCTTCGAGGTGGGCAGTCAGCTCATCCGCTCTTGCGGAGCGGTGGTGCACCACACGACCCATCCAGACGGTGAAGCCAGCGAAAACCCAGTCGATGATCACGTTCGACGCCTCGAGCGGGACGGCGCGCAGGTCGCGCAGCGTACCGGCCACAACCAGCGCCAGGAGCCACGGCCAGGGCTGAGCCGACCAGGCCGCCAGTCCGAACGCGACCGCGAGCCAGCTCAACCCGGCACCGAGCGTCCCGGACGGGGACGCTTCGAGCGATGCCAGGACCAGGGTGCACACCACTGCAGTTGCGGCGACCTCGGGCCTGCTCCTGGACAACGCAACGGCCGCCGCCGGGATCGCGGCAGCGAGCACCCGGAAGACGGTGGCTGAGGGCTGCTCGTCGGAGAACAGGGCCTCCACCAACGCCAGGAGGAGCAGGACCGCAGCCAGGCAAGACTCGATCCGAGTCGGGCGAAAGGCTTGCAGGGCAGCCACCCACCACACGCTACTCAGCCAGGACAGCCTGTGCTTGCAGTCGGATCCCGAAGGCGACCCAAGGAGGACCCGATCGCGACCCAAGGCTGACGCGGTCGAGGGCCTAAGCGCGCACGCTGGAGGCACAGATCAGCCGAGCGGAGGAACCACTCACCACCGCGAGTCGCGCCTTGGTACCTGCCGCGCTCAGCCGACCCGTCGTCCACCCGAGACTGCGAGGAGAAGGAAACCATGCCGTCCACACCCACACGGCGTCCGGTGAGGTTGGATCCTCCGGCTCACAGTCGTCGACTACTCGGCCGCACAGCCTTGATGGGTCTGCTGCTCTTTGTAGCCAGCATCGGGACGTTCGCCCCGGAGTCGTCGCCCGACCCGGGAACCGCGACGGCGACTGCCATACGCCGGTTCTCCGCGCAGAATGCTGGGACGATCCGGCTGAACCTGCTGGCAGCGCTGTTGTCCGTCGCATTGCTCGTGTTCTTCGTTGCCGGTCTGGCCCAACAGATTCGCGAGGTACGACGTGACTCGGCCGCCCCGGTTGTCATGGTGGTGATGGCCGGCATCGTCGCGACAGAGACATTGTTCGTCGCCGCAGTCTCATCGATCTTCGGCAGGCCTCACGATCTCACCAGCGTCTCCGACGGTGCCCTCGTGGGTTTCTACCAGACGATGGCGATCGCGCAGTGGCTCTACACCCTCACGGTCCTAGCGCCGTGCATGGTGTTGGTGGCCACCTACTCCTGGGCTGCCCTGCGAAACCGCCTGGTCGCGCGCTGGGTGTCCCTGACCGGTCTCGCGGTGGCCGCCGCCGGCGGGGTCACCGCACTCGGTCTGGCACTTCCATCCCATCAGTTCGACACATTCCTCATCCCTGTGTTCGCCTGGTTCCTATGGCCTCTCGCAGTGGGCGGCGCGATGAGCGTGCGCTGGTGGAGGATCCGTTAGCACTCGAGCATCTCGTTACGTGCTCACCCGGGCGCCTCCACATCCTCTCCCATACAACGAACGAATCCTCGACCAGCAACAGGCCCACGTCGCGTTTCCGCACGCCCACTCGGACGACGGCGGAGGTTGTCGTTTGCGACGGCGTCACGCGCCTCGACGCGGGCGGTCGTGGTCGAGATCTGGGCGGTGATCGACGCAGCGGCGTCAAGGGAAGACATGATCGGGGTGGTCCCGGCGAGGTAACCGCCCACCACGCGAAGTGCGGGCGTATCGCCTTGATGTTGTCCGCCGGGCTGGGACAATCGCAGCATGCCGTTGACCATCGTTGGCGCTGGCCTCGGGCGCACCGGAACATCGTCGCTCCAAGAAGCTCTCCGCATCGTCCTGGACGGCCCCGTGTTCCACATGGGCGAGGTATTCGCCAACCTCGACAGCGTGTCAGCCTGGCATGCCGCCATCGACGGTACGCCGACCGACTGGAACAGGCTGCTCGCCGGTTACTGCGCGACGCTGGATTGGCCGGCGGTCACGTGCTGGCGCGACATCTCGGCGTCCAACCCGGAGGCTCTCGTGCTGCTGTCCACCCGCTCCAGCGCAGAGCAGTGGTGGAACAGCGTGAGCAGGACGCTGTTCGCCGTTCTAGATCGCGACTTCCCGCCTCATCTTCTGCCGATGAGGGCCATGAACGAAGCCATGTTCGAGAAGCTCACGCCGCGGTGGCGGGACCGCGACGCCGCGATGGCGGCCTACGACGCGCACAACGCAGCCGTGCGTGCTGAGGTCCCGGGCGATCGGCTCATCGACTGGCAACCGCGCGACGGGTGGGAGCCGATCTGCTCTGCCCTGGGCATTCCCGTCCCCGACGTCGCATTCCCGCATGCGAACACCTCCGATGACTTTCAGAAGAGCGCCGACGAGCGGCTGAACCAGTAGCGCAACGGCGCGACAACGTGCCGAACTCGCCCGGCAGGCGGCGTTGTGACGCTGCCGTTCGCGGCGATAGGCCGGTGCGGTTCAGGTCGCCGGACTCCTCAGCGTCAACAGCACAGGGGTGGCCCAAGGCTGGAGGTTCCTCGAGTCGGTCGGTCCTGGGCCGCGAGCGGCGGCTCATGTGTTTCACCGGCGGCGATGAACTCGCGGAGCAGGCGCGCGAAGCGGTCAGGGTCTTCGAGGTGCGGGAAGTGACCAGCGCCCTGGAACACCTCGACACGGCAGTCGGGGAGTGCGCGCTCGACGCTGAGCGCGTGCGAGGCCGGGATCATCCGGTCCTTGGAGCCCCACACGATCAGGGTCGGGACAGGTAGCGAACCTTCGAGGTGGTCGTGGGCGCTGATGCTCTGACCGCCGATGTCGATGACGGCACGAGTAGTGGCGAGAAAGGCTCGTCGACTCTCACGGTCCCCGAGCGACCTGAACCCCCGCCAGATCGCGCCGATGTCTGCGGCGGGGCGCCAGCCGACCCTCGACGCGCCGCGACCCAGTGCCTCCAGGCGCGAGAGGACGGGTGCGGAGGCGAGGACGCTGAGCACTTGCTCGGCTCCGGGTAGGGTCGCCGATCGCAGGATCAGGTTCACCTCACGTCCCAGGCCGCCGCTGTCGACCAGCACGAGGCGATCCACCCGCTCCGGGAACAGGTAGTAGAACTGCATCGCGATCCCACCACCGAGCGAATGTCCCACGAGCGTGACCCTCTCGATGCCGAGGTGATCGAGGAGGTCGCGCATGGTCGCGGCGTGCGAGCTGAGTGAGTAGTCCCCCAGAGGCTTCGCCGACTCACCGTGGCCGAAGAGGTCGGGCACGAGCACCCGGTGGTCGTCATCCATCCTGTCGACCAGGTGGGACCACTGCCGTTGCGACCCGAGGATGCCGTGGATGAAGAGCACCACCGGGCCGGAGCCGCTGTCGACGTAGGAGAGTTCGTGGCTGTGGAGCACCACCGTGTGCGGAGCCATGTGCGCCATGGTCACCCCAGGACGAAGGTAACGAGCTGAGCGGCTAGGACCGCCGCGCCGAGTATGCGCCGGAAAGGGCTCGCTCCGCGGACGACCTCGTCAAGCGCCCAGACCACAAGTGCTCCGTGGCGTATGCCGTCGACGGCGGTCGTGTGTGCGGCTGACAGGTGGAACCACCCCAGCACCATGGTGACCAGCCAGACGCACAGGGCAGGGTTCGGAAACTGCCAGAGCGTCAGAGACCCATCCGAGGAGCGGAACCACCAGGACGCGGAGCCCGGGCCGGTGGAGATGGGGTCGACCGTCGTGGAGGAAGTCACAGAGGAAGGATGCCCAGCCTCGAGGCGACCAACCCGCTGGTGACTGTGACCCGGGACTCAAGGCGACGCGGGCAACGTCCCGCGCGGACCGACGCAGGTGTCGGCGATCGGTGGTCAGCGTGTGGGGCACCGGCCGCGGCTTCCTTACGGTCAGCACCGCCGGCGTGCCGCTTCGCCCGGTTCCGGAAGTCGGTGGCCGCCGACGACAGAGGTTCGACTTCGTCTCCTGTGGACCGCATGAGCCACTAGCCGCCAGCAGGGCCGAGCGTCCGCAGGGCGAGCTGCGCAGCCTCCTCCATCGACAGTCCTCGGCCGCCCTCGACCCCACGTCGCCACTCCGTCTCCGCACGCCGACCGGCGTGGTAAGACGGCGGTTCTTGGTGGCTGCCGAGGCGCGTGCGATCCGGCGCCGTCACGGGTCACGGGTCGTCGAGCAGTACCCGCGTGAGCGTGTGTTCGAGCCATTCCTGGAACCGGTCCGCGGACCATCCGAGATCGTGCACCAGCATGTCGAAGTTGGTCGGGCTCGCCAGTGCCGAGTACGTCGCCGCAGCGGCCTCGGCGTCGAGGCCGGCGCGTAGTGGACCGTTCGCGAGCAGCAGGTCGATGTAGCGTCGTTGCCCCTGGAGCCTGCGTTGATGGTGTTGGCTGGTGAGCTCCGCGGCTCGGGAGTCGGCTGCGGCGGCCCCCACGAGGATGGCATAGACCGCATGAACTCGTTCCAGGATGCTGCGGGAGAAGGCGGCGAGCTGGCGCACCTGGTCGCGTTGGTCCTTGGTCGCGGCGATTCGGGCGATCTCTGTGCGGTCGAAGATGTCGGTGTCGTCTTCGGCGCCGACGATCGCCGGCTCGGAGATGGCTTCCAGCAGCGTGACCTTGTTCCCGAATCGCTTGTAGACGGTCTCCACCGAGACGTCGGCGTGCCGGGCGATCGCCTCGAGCGTGGTGGCGGCGTACCCCTGCTGTGCGAACAGTGTCGTGGCGGCGGCCACGATGCGACGGCGAGTTTGGGCGGCCTGTTCGGATCGGCGTGATCGCGGGGGTTGGGTGTTGACAGTCATGGACCCCAAGGTACAGCATTACTGTAATAGAACAGTCTCACTGTATTGAACGGGTGGTCGTCATGGAGCTGAACCTCGACCCGCGCCGCACGGCACTGGTGAACGTCGACATGCAGCGGTGCTTCGTTGACGGGAGCCCGCTCGCGTCGCCGGAGGGACCGGCACTCGTGGCTCGCGTCAACGAGCTGGCACGAGCCTGCCGGGAGGCGGGCGCCATGGTCGTGCACACCCGCGGCTGGTTGCGTCCCGACGGGTCGAACCTCGGCCGCGTCCCGGAGCTGGTCCCCCCGTTCATCACCGACCTCTACACGGCGGGTGCAGCTACTGCGCTGTTCCCGGAAGATCTGGTTGTAGCGCCCGGGGACGTAGTGCTCGACAAACCGCGGTACGGCGCCTTCCACGGCACCGACCTCGATCTGGTGCTGCGGACCGCAGCAGTAGACACTGTCCTCATCAGTGGCATTGCGACGAACATCTGCTGCGACACGACCGCTCGCGAGGCGTCCCAACGGGACTACCGGGTGGTCTTCCTCAGTGATGGCACGGCGACGAAGGAGATGAACGGCGTACCTGCCGCCGAGCTGCAGCGTGCGACGCTCGCCAGTCTCGCGATGGTCTTCGCCCGCATCGCGACCGTTGATCAGGTGACCACCGCGCTGCAGGTCGGGCAACGCGAGTCCGCGTCCGTGTGACGCGCTGGAAACAGCGATCCGTCGGCCGACGTGCACTGAGACTCCGCGGGTCGGCGTGGTAGTGGGTGGAAGGACTCAGTCAATCCTCCTGATACGACGGTCCCGACCCTCGAGCGACCGACGACCGAGGGCGACGCCCGCGGTCACGCCGCCATCCCACCGGGAACCTCACCGTGTCGCCCAGGTGCAGGGGAGCGGTGAAGCGGACCTCGAAGCAACGCAGTGGCTCGACCCCGCGCCCCCCGGCGAGGAAGGCCGTTCGACCCTCGAGGGAAAGGCGGAGCGGAAGAAGGTTCCTCGTCGGCGCGAGGACCACTGGTAATCTTCGGGAGGCCGGGACAGGACGAGGAGGTGGTACCCCATGAACGCATTGACATGGGTGCTCCTCTCCGGGGTCGCGGTCGGGCGATAGGTCGTCCGGGAGTGCCGTTCGACAGCACTCCGAGAGGCACGCCATGCAATTCACTTCTGAACGGCGGCTCGACGACGGCGTCGTCGAACGCGAATTCACCCTCGGCGAGATCCCCGGCATCCTCTGGACACCCGGATCCGCAACCGAAGCGGTGCCGCTGATCCTGCTCGGCCACCCGGGCGGCCTGCGCCAGATGTATCCCCGACTTGTGGCGCGGGCCCGGCACTCCGCGGCGGGCGGCTTCGCCGCGGCCACCATCGAGCTCCCCGGGACCGGTGACCGGCCCCGCTTCGCGGCCGCCGAGGAGGCCCGCGCCGATCTGCGCCGGGCGCTGAAGGCCGGCGAGCCGGTCCCCAGCGAGACCGTCGACCGGCTCATCCTCCCGCTGAGGGAACAGGCGGTCCCGGAATGGCAGGCCACCCTTGACGCCCTCCTTTCGCTGCCCGAGATCTGCGGCCCGGTCGGCTTCGCGGGAGGGGTGATCTCGATCGGTATCCGGCTGGCGGTGGTCGAGCCGCGCATCTCGGCCGCCGTGCTGTTCGCCGGGAGTCTTGTGCCTCGCAGTGTGCTCGAGGAGGCCCGGCGGGTCAGTATTCCGCTGCTCGTCCTGCTGCAGTGGGACGACGAAGGGAACGACCGGCAGATGGCCCTGGACCTGTTCGACGCCTTCGGCTCACAGGAGAAGACGCTGCACGCCAACATGGGCGGACACACCGGCGTACCGCAGTTCGAGGGGGATGACGGCACCCGGTTCTTCGCCCGGCACCTACAGCCAGCCAGCATGCAGTCTCCGGCTTCGCCGCGGATCAGTTGATGATCTCGCCGCGTTCATCGGCAAGGATCGCGGCCAGACGGTCGCGCCATGCTTGGAGCGCCTCGGGGGACAAGCGTGTCCAGTCGGCGACTTCGCCGACGACTCTGAGCGGTTCCCTGCTCCGGTAGGACCGGGTGGGGTTGCCAGGGAACTTCTTGTCGGTCACGTTCGGGTCGTCCTCGAAGGCCCCCGTTGGCTCAACGGCGTACACGCGCGGCGCACCCTCGCCCGCCGCGAGCTCCGCGGCGAGCCCGGCGCCGTCAAGCAGCGCAGTGAAGTAGATGTGGTTCATCACGACCTCGGGGCGGTAGTTCGACCGGAAGCCCGCCGTGAGGAGGTCGCCCACCCGCAGATCGACCTTCGTGCCGTGGAAGAACGGCCCCTCGTCCAGCACCTCACTCACCGCCACAGCCTACGTGGACCGGATCATGTCGGGCCCCCGCGATCGAGCGACTGACCGGTGGGAACGAATGGCATGGGCTGGGGAGCGCCCCGTGCCCTCGCTTCGTCTTCCGCATGCCTGATCCGGATGAGCCATTGTCGACGAGCCGCGAACTGCCCCACGCTTGGTGCAGAACGGGTCGACCGGCGTCTGATCGGCACAGCCACCAGGCGACGCAGCCGCAACCAGGTTGGCCCACCAGCGCCGTTCCGGGGGGATACCGCGATGACCACACCACCGACAGAGCAGCCGGCGCAGCCGGATGCCGGGGGCTGGGACGCCCATCGGGGCAACCATCCGCAGGAGGGGCCACGCCCGGAGCTGGCGCACGCGGCTGTGGTCACGCTGGTCTTCGTTGCCGGGACTCTGTGCGCGTTCGCGCTCCTGTCGTGGATGACGCACCGCGAAGGCCCCGAGCTGCGCAAGGCGTTCGTGGATGCCCCGACCTTCCGCACCTGGACCGCGGTGGCGGCCATCTCCGTGGTCGCCTTCTGCGACTCGATGCTCGCCGGCGCCCACGCACTGGCCGGCCATCCGGAGCCGCCGGATGTCGCCGGTGGGTGGAAGGCCCGCCTCCGGGCCTGGGTTCCCGACCTGAAGCGCGACCTACGTGCCACCTGGGCCGCGAGCTGGCGCTACGGACTGTCTTACGTGGGATTCGCCGTCCTGGTGATCATCGTGCTCCTGACCGCGGGTCAGGGCGGCCCCGACGTGCCGGTCCAGGGGTGGGCGCCGCTGGCGCGCATCCTGCTGGGTCTCGGCGCGCTTGCCGCCGGCCCGTGGATCATCTTGGTGTGGATGACCCACGACAAGCTGACAAGAACCCGCAAGGGCATCGCGTCGCTCCCGTCGCTCTTCGACGGGTCGGGGTCGCCGGGACCGGTGGCGGACGCGCTGGACGTGCAGCTGCGCGCGCTGATCGCGGACCGACGCATGATCTCCACCGCCGTCACTCGATTGATCGTCCTGGTGCTGGCGGCCCTGCTTCTGTCCGGCGCGCTCCGTGCGGCGCTGATCACCTGGCGGCCGTCGTCGGACGTGCTGCCGGCCTCGTACGTGCTCCTCTACGGCGCGTTCTTCGCCGGTGTGCTGGGGCTCGCCGTCATTCCTCTGCTGCGGGCCTGGCGCGAGACGGCGAAGGTGTTCGTCAACCGGGTCGTCCCGCCCAGCGTGGCCACCACGACCGATGCGGACTCGGCCCGTGCCCGCCTGGTCAGCCTGCTCGACCTGAACGGTTCGCTGTTCCGGTCGCCGATCGCGTTGAGCAGCGTTCTTGCGCCGGTGATCACGAGCCTGCTGGCGGTGTTCATCCCGAAGGTGACCTAGCCCGACGGACTGGCCGCAGCCTCCGTCACTTGCTGAAGCCCTCGCTCAGTCCGCTGACCAGCTGGCGGCGACCGATGGTGTAGAGCACCACCATGGGGACGGTACTGAGCACGACGGAGGCCAGCACCGCCGGCACATTGACGGTGAACTGGGTCTGGAAGCTCCACAGCGCCAGAGGCATGGTCCGTCTGCTGGGGCTCTGGGTGAGGACCAACGGAAGCAGGAACCCGTTCCAGACGGTGACGCCGGTGTAGATGGCCACCGTCACCATCGCGGGCATGGTCAAGGGGAAGGCGAGCCGCCAGAGCATCGCCCACTCGTTCGCCCCGTCGAGCCGCATCGACTCGAACAGGTCGCGGGGGACGTCGCGAAGGAAGTTCGTCAGCACGAGCACGGCGAGCGGGATCGCGAAGGCGATCGACGGAATCGCGATGGCGGCGAGGCTGTCGTACAGACCCAGCTCGATGATGACGAGGTAGACGGGGATGATCGCCGCCTGCAGCGGGATGGCCAATCCCAACAGGAACAGGCTCTGGACCCGCTTGAGCAGCCTGCTGTGCGCTCCACGCACGATCGCGTACGCCGCCATCAACGCCAGCACGACGGTGGGGATCGTGGTGCCGACCGTCACCACGACGCTGTTGACGAAGTAGTGCAGGAAGTCGTTCTGGATCACCAGTCGGTAGTTGTCCAAGGTCGGATGCGACGGCGGCGCGAACGCGTTCTGCTGGTAGTAGTCGCTCTGCGCCTTGAAGCTGGTGATCACGATCCAGTAGAGCGGGATGAGGATCACGGCCAGCCATAGCCATCCGCCCGCGCCCGCCAGCCAGTTGGGTCTCGCCCAGCCGTGGCCAGAGGGTCGCGAGGCCGGTCGTGTGACGTCCTCGCTCGACTCGTCGACCGTGGCGCCGAGAAGGCCGGTCACCTCAGATCCCTTCCAGCTGACTCTCGTCCGCGTCCCCACCGAGGCCGCGGAGTCCGACGGCGATGGCCAGACCCACGGCAACGAGGATCACCGCGATCACGCTCGCCGGGCCCATCTGGTTGGCCCCGAAGCCGCGCCGGTACATGTCCAGGGCGAGGACACGGGTGGAGTCGCCCGGCCCCCCAGCGGTCAGCACGAAGATCAGGTCGAAGAAGGTCAGCGAACCCACGACCATGAGCGTCGAGGACGTGATGATCGTGTGCTTCAGCTGAGGCAGCGTGATGCTGAGGAACGAACGGACCCGGCCGGCCCCGTCGAGGGCGGCCGCTTCGTACAGCGACTCCGGGATCTGGCGCACCGCGCCCTGGTAGATGAGCGCGTGGAAGGGGATGAACTGCCACGACACGATGAAGATGACCACTCCCATGGCGAGCACGGGGTCCCCGAGCCAGTTCTGGGTCAGCAAGGAGGAGTGGAGTCCAGGCCCGAGGCCGAAGTTCGGGTCCAGGAGCGCCTTGAAGGTGACCGCTATCGCGGCTGCGCTGAGCAGGAGGGGGATGAAGTAGAACACGGCGAGGGCGGCTCGGTTGCGCTGCCGGCCGGCCGTGTAGACGCCGAGCAGGAGAGCCATCGGCGTCTGCACCAGCCAGGAGTACAGCATCACCTCGAAGGTCACCCACAGCGAGTGCGGCAGGCCAGAGGAGCTGAGCACGGAGCGCCAGTTGGTGATGCCTGCCGGATGGATGGGCCCGAGCCCGTCCCACCGGGTGAAGCTCAGCATCAGGACGCCCACGAGCGGTGCGATCGCGAAGCACACGAAGACGGCCAGCGCCGGCACCGCCATCCACGCCACCGGCCCGTGCTGCCCCGCCCGGGCCGCCCGCGCAGGCGAGGGGCGCGGTGGGAGCGATGCAGCCTGGGTGCTCACGTGCCGATCGTCTTGTTCATGCTGTCCGCGAACTGCTGGGGGCTGATGCTCAGCTGGAAGAGCTTGCCGATGTTGTCCAGCAGCGCCGTGGCCTGGGCGGGCGGCAGGGCCTGGTCCCACGACTGGGCGAAGACAGAGGCCTTGCTCGAGGTGTCGTAGACGAACTGCAGCCATGCCTTGTCGTTCTCGTCGGAGACATCAGGGATCAGGTCGCCCGAGCTCTTCACCACCGGGATGTTGCCGTTGTCGATCCACTTCTTGACCTCGGTGTCGTCGAGCATCGTCGTGGTCAGCATCTTCTTCGCCGCGTCCTGCGCCTCCTTGCTGGCCTTGGAGGAGATGGAGACGTACTGGCCGGGGTTGCCCACCGTGTCCTCGGGGTTCCCCTTGCCGCCGTCGACCGGCGGGAAGTTCATGTAGCCCAGGTTGCCACCGGTGACGAAGTCGCCGCCGTCGGCCTTCATGGACCCGTAGGTCCATGCACCGTGCAGCATCATCGCGGCCTTGCCGGTGAACAGCAGCGCCTGGTCGGCGTTCTGGTCGGCGACCGTGGACTGGAACCCCTTCTGGAAGCCGTCGGCCTTGACCAGCTTCTGCGCCTCGCCGAGCGCCTGCAGGGCTGCAGGGTTGCTCCAGGCGCCCTTCTGCCCGTCGAATACGGCCTGGAAGACCTCGGGGCCGCCGATGCGGTCGAAGAGGAACTCCAACCACATCATGTTGGTCCACAACGACTGCCCGGCCAGCGCGAACGGAGCGATCCCCTTGGCGTTGAACTTGGGGACGAGGTCCATGATGTCGCCCCAGGACGTCGGGGGCTGGGCTCCGACCTGGTCGAAGATCTTCTTGTTCCAGTACAAGACGATCGGGGTGACCGTCTCGATCGGCACGGCGTACAGCTTGCCGTCGACCGTGGCCGCACCGAACGTGGACTCGAAGCGCTTCTCCTTCAGGTTCGGGTTCTCGTCGAACCAGCTGGTCAGGTCGACGACCTGATCGGCGTCGACGTAGCTCTTCAGGCCACCACCACCCCAGCCCCAGATCAGGGTCGGACCCTTCCCGGCGCCGATCGCGGTCTTCACCTTCTGCTTGTAGGCGTCGTTGGCGAAGAGGGTGATGGCGATGGAGGACTTCGGGTTGGCCTTGTTGAAGCGCGCGATCGTGTCCTTGCGGATGTCCTCCTGGGGTTTGCCCGACAGCGTCCAGTACGACGCGGCACCCTTGCCGCCGCCGGAACCGCCGCCGGCACCGGTCTGGGTCGGAGAACCTCCGCCGCAGGCGGCCAGGGCCAGGCTCGCGGGGACGCCGAGCCCGAGGAGTCGAAGGAAGTTACGGCGGGACGTGTTCATCGGTTCCATGTCTGCCTCCACGTCGACGACCGCGACCACCACGGCTCGTCAGTGCGTGACTCGTCGCCACGTCGCCGAGTGACGTCCCGGCGAGAGCTGCGGATCGAAAAAAGTATCGGTCCGGGCTCGACGGTTCCCAGGGAGGCTAGGCCCGGGTCCGAGGAGTGTCAAGGATCACACGCAAGCGGTTTCCGACCGCACGGTTGAGTCTTCCGGCGCGAATCAACAGCTTCTCGACGACGTTCCCAAGCGATCGGTCGGGCGGTATCGTGCCCGTGCGCCGTCTCTGCATTCCGGATTCCGATACTTTTTTCGAACATGCCGAGCATCGCCCGACCGTCTGGAGGACCCGTGACCAACGCCGACACCGAGCCGACCGACACTCAGCCCGACCGATCGTGGCAGGACGAGAGCCGCCCGCTGTCGCACCGGGTAGAGCTGCTGCTCGCGGCGATGACGCTGGAGGAGAAGGTCGGCCAGCTGGGCAGTCGCTGGGTGGGCAACAACCTGGCGGGGGAGCCGGGCGTCGAGGGCTCCGACCTGCAGGTGGCGCCGATGCAGGAGGTCTTCGCAGCGTCGGGGACGGTGTCGCTGGCCGAGGCGAGCCGATCCGGCCTCGGACACCTCACCCGGGTCTACGGCAGCGGGCCGGTCACGGTGGCAGAGGGTGCAGAAGAGCTCGTCCGCCAGCAACGCGTCGTCGTCGAGTCCTCCCGGTTCGGCATCCCCGCTCTCGTGCACGAGGAGTGCCTGACCGGCTTCACGGCGTACGGCGCCACGGTCTATCCCGCCGCCATCGCGTGGGGCGCGACCTGGGACCCCGAGCTGGTGAGCCGGATGGCCGCGGCGATCGGCCGCGACATGGCGGCGCTGGGCGTGCACCAGGGACTCTCTCCCGTGCTCGACGTCGTGCGTGACTACCGGTGGGGCCGGGTCGAGGAGACGATCGGCGAAGACCCCTACCTCGTGGCCTCGCTCGGCACCGCCTACGTGCAGGGCCTCCAGTCGGCCGGCGTGATCGCGACCCTGAAGCATTTCGCCGGCTACTCCGCATCGCGTGCCGCGCGCAACCACGGGCCGGTGTCCGATGGGCCCACGAGAGCTGCGTGAGGTCATCCTTCCCTCGTTCGAGGCGGCCATCGCACTCGGTGGAGCGGGTTCGGTGATGAACTCCTACTCCGACGTCGACGGCATCCCCGCGGGCGCCAACCCCTGGCTGCTCACCGAGGTGCTGCGCGAGGAGTGGGGCTTCGAGGGCACGGTGGTCTCCGACTACTGGGCGGTTCCGTTCCTGGCCTCCATGCACCGCGTCGCGCCTGGCAACGCCGAAGCCGGCGCGCTGGCCCTCGAGGCAGGCATCGACGTCGAGCTGCCCGACACCCTCGGCTACGGCGCCGGACTGGTCGAGCTCGTCCGCTCGGGCAGCCTCGACGAGGCCCTGGTCGATCGAGCGTGCCGCCGGGCACTTCTCGCCAAGGCGAAGCTCGGTCTGCTCGACGCCGGGTGGACGCCTGAGGAGTCGGTTGCGCACGCCGCCGAGGTCGACCTCGACGCGCCGGCCAACCGCGAGCTGGCACGCGAGGTCGCCGAGCGGTCGGTCGTCCTCCTCGACGCCGGCACCGCGCTGCCGATCGGGAGCGAGCAGCGCCCGACGCCACAGAAGGTCGCCGTTGTCGGGCCTTGCGCCGACGACCCCCTGACGTTCATGGGTTGCTACGCCTTCCCCACCCACGTGCTCCCTCGCCACCCTCGGGCGGGGCTGGGACTCGACGTCCCCACGGCCTTGGACGCCTTGCGGGCCGAGCTGGGCGAGGTGGAGGTCGTCCACGAGACCGGGTGCGGTGTGCTGGGTGACGACCGCAGCGGGTTCCCAGCGGCGGCCGCGGCGGCGCGTGAGGCCGACCTCTGCGTGGCCTTCGTCGGCGACCTTGCGGGTCTGTTCGGCCACGGTTCCTCCGGTGAGGGATGCGATGCGGAAGACCTACGGCTGCCGGGAGTCCAGGCCGACCTGGTCGAGGAGCTGCTGGCGACCGGGACACCGGTGGTGCTGGTCGTCGTGTCCGGGCGCCCCTACGCGCTGGGGGAGCTGCACGACCGCGTCGCCGGCCTGGTGCAGTCGTTCTTCCCCGGTGAGGAGGGCGGATCCGCGATCGCCGGGGTGCTCTCGGGGCGACTGTGCCCCGGAGGCAAGCTGCCGGTGCAGGTGCCGCGCCGTACGGGTGGCCAGCCCAGCACCTACCTGCAGCCGCCGTTGGGTGGCGTCGAGAGCGCCGGCATCACCTCGGTGGACTCCACCCCGCTCTACCCCTTCGGGTACGGCGCGTCGTACACCACCTTCGAGGTGGACCAGGTGCGCGTGAGCGCCGAGGCGATCAGCACCGACGGGGCGGTGGAGCTGAGCGTGGTGGTGACGAACACCGGTGACCGGGCCGGTGACGAAGTCGTCCAGGTCTACCTGCACGACCCGGTGGCCCGGGTCGCCCGGCCCGTGCGACAGCTGATCGGCTTTGCCCGGGTCCACCTGGAGCCGGGATGCGTTGCCGAGGTCGTCTTCGACATCCATGCCGACCGCACCGCCTACACTGACGCGCGGTTGCACCGGATCGTCGAGGCAGGCGAGGTGCAGCTGCTTGTCGGCACCTCAGCAGCTGACGAACGGGCTCGGGTCCCGCTCCAGCTCGAGGGCGCCACCCGCATCGTCGGCCATGACCGTCGGCTGGACACGCCGGTGCGGGTGGAGCACCGCGCCGCACACTAGGCAGCCAGCATCAGGAGGACTCGAGATGTCGACCACACAGCCACGCACGACGTTGGCCACGGTGGCCGCGTCAGCGGGCGTCTCGGTCGCCACGGTCTCGAAGGTTCTCAACGGGCGACCCGACGTCGCCCCGGCCACCCGGGCCCGGGTGCGGGAGATGCTGCGGTCACACGACTACGGCGGCCGACTGAAGGCCATCGAGCGCCACCCCACCATCGAGCTGACCTTCCGTGGCCAGATCGGCGCCTACTCCGCCGAGATCGTCCAGGGCGTCGCAGCCGCCGCCGCGGATCTCGGTGTCGCGGTGACCGTCAGCGTCAAGTCGATCGACCAGCAGCCCTCGTCCAAGGTCGAGGCCGCCGCCTGGGCTCGCAACCTCGCGGTCAACGGTCGTCGCGCCGTGATCGCGGTGACCGACGAGCTCGGGCACGAAGAGATCTCCGCACTCGCCCGCGCGCGGCTGCCGCTCGTCGTGATCGATCCGATGAACATCCCTTCGCCGGACGTCGTCAGCGTGGGCTCGACGAACTTCCGCGGCGGCCAGGCAGCGGCTCGCCACCTCGTCGACCTCGGGCACCGGCGCATCGCCTACCTGGGTGGCCGGGCGACGGCGGAGTGCAGCCAGGCACGCCTCGCCGGCTTCCGCTCTGCGCTCGAGACAGCCAGGGTCGAGCTGCCGGCGGGATACGTGCACAGCACCGAGGACTTCCACTACGAGGACGGCCTCGAGGGGGCCCGCCGGCTCCTGTCGCTCGCGCAGCGGCCGACCGCGATCTTCGCGGGGTCCGACGAGCTCGCCCGAGGCGCCATCGAGGCGGCTCGCTCGGTCGGCGTCTCCGTGCCCGACGACCTCAGCATCGTCGGGTTCGATGACACCGAGATCGCCCGCATGGCCTCGCCGCTGCTGACCACGGTGCGCCAGCCGCTGCAGGAGATGGGTGCCGTCGCGCTGCGCACGGTCCTGCGCCTGGTCGCCGGCGAGAAGATCGACTCCAAGCACGTCGAGCTCGCCACCGAGCTCGTGATCCGCGCCTCCTCCGCGCCCGCGCCCTGAGCAGCGGTCGAGCCGTCAGTCGTCGCCGGGACGCCGGATCCATCGTCAGGGATGGCTGAGCGGTGCCCCGGTACGCACAGAGACGACGACGTCGTGGATCGCTCGGGTGACGGCGGCGGCGTGGACCGGGTCGACCACGAAGGAAGCGTGTGTTGCCCCTGGCTCGACACGGTGCAGGCTGTTGTGCGACAGCTCGGCCATCTCGTTCTGAGCAGCCATCCACCCCTGGGAGCTTCCGCGATCGGCGGTCAGGACGATCAGTGGCTTCGCGCCGAGGCTGCGCAGCCTCCCGGCCTCGGCCTCAGACCGATTCGCGACGCCGAACTCATCGAGGAACCCGCCCATCCCCATCCCGGTGGCGGCGGTGGCGCGTGCATCGTCGCGGTACTTCGGCGGCAGCGTCGAGGAGTCCCTGTTGGCGAGGAACCACCCGACCCCCACCCGGGAGGTCGTCGCGACCAACGAGGACACGTGCTTCAACAGGCTGTAGGAGCCCGCCTTCGGCGCGGACACGGGGATGTCGTGAGAGGCAGTGGAGTCGACCAACACGAGTCCGGCGACCTCATCTGGATACTGGGCGGCATACGTCCGTACGTACAGCCCGCCGAACGAATGCCCGGCCAGCACGTACGGACCGGGAACGTGAGCGCGGTCGAGCAGCGCATGGAGATCTGTGGCGATCTGCGCACCATCGGGCGGACTCGCAGCAGGATCGCTCCGGCCACGCCCCGCTCGGTCGTACACGCACACTCGGCTGTCGCGGGCAACAGCAGGCGCGATCAACCCCATCGACGCAGCGGAGCCGCCGGCACCCGGCTCGAGGATCACGGTCGGACCGCGTGAGCCGGTGCACTCCACGTGGAGTCGGTATGGTCCCACGTCGACGAGCTGCCCGCGCATGGCAACCGCCGGTGCGGTGGCCTGACTGATCCTCTCGTACCCCCCGCCCAGGGCGAGCAGCACCAGGACGACCAACACCGGGTTGAGCAGCCACACCCTTGCCCGGCTGGGCATCCCGCGCCTGGCACGGGTCCAGGCCCAGACCACCAAGACCAGCAGAGCGGGCGGCCAGACCCAAGCCAGCGCGTCCACCGCGGGGTCCGGGGCCACGAGCACCCAGGCGCCGGCCACCGCCATGAAGAGCGCGGGCACCACGGCCCAGCGTTGAGGGTGATCGGTGAACCGTGTGGTCAGCACCAGGAGCGCCCACCCGAGTGCCCACCCGAACAGCACCATCGCGGTGGAGAAGTTCACATCCACCGTCCTGACGGGCAGGAACGGCAGGCTCACCGCTGCGATGAACCCCGCGGCCAGCGATCCGGCCACTGCTCCACCCAGGTGCGTACGCCGGAACTCTGGCACGACGGGCGGGACCTGGTCGTCCGCTGTCGGCGCAGTCCCGCTTCGTAACGTCATCACGGACCCCCTGACTTGCTAGGTTGACGCGCCTCCTCCCCTCGAGCATGGCGCTCGACGGCGTGGCAACGGAATAGCACGACCAGGCCGATGAAGTGTCATCCGGACTGAGCGTCGTGAACTCGTCGTCCTTCCCCCGCGCTTGGGCCGCCTCGAGCGCCTGTCTGGGTCTGCTGTGATCCTTCATGTCCTGCGGTGGAAGGTGACTTTCCCGGTGGGCAGGGTGGTGTGGTGGTAGGCGGGGTCGTGGATGCGGCGGTGGTGGTGGCCGCACAGGAGGCGCCCGTTGGCGAGCGAGGTGGGGCCGCCGTGGCTGTGGGGGAGGTCGTGGTGGGCGTGGCACATGGAGGCGGGGACGTCGCATCCGTGCGCGGTGCAGCCGCCGTCGCGCACGGCCATGGCCAGGCGCATCGGCTCGGTGTGGAAGCGGGTCTTGGTGCCGGCGTCGAGGACGACCGAGCGCGAGCCGAGCACGACCGGGATCAGGCCGGCCCGACACGCCAGGCGGCGGGCTTCGGCGGCGCTGATGCGACCACCGGTGTCCAGGGTGCACACGCCGGCGGCGTCGAGGTCGGCGAGGAGCTGCTCGTGGGTCATGGTGACCACGACGGTGGCGCCCAGGCCGCCGCAGGTGGGCAGCCAGTGGGCCGAGACGGCCTCGAGGACCTGGGTGAGCGCGACCCCGTTGCGCACCGGGGTGGGCAGGTCGTGCTCGATCGGGCTGTGGGCGCTGGTCTCGGGTCGGACCGGGTTGGTCAGCGACTGGATCGCCTTGCGCAGCATCTGCCCGTGCCGGATCGGGATCCGGAACTGCCCGTGGCAGGTGCCCTCGTCGTCCTGCCACATCACCAGGCTGGTGCGACGGGCCGCCTTCGCCTCCTGCGCGGCCAACGCCTGACCCTCGAAGGCCTCGGCCACCTCGGGGGCGACCACCTCGAAGAGGGTGCGACCCAGCGCCGTGAGCTCGGTGGCGTCATAGGCGGCGGCCAGGCCCACCAGGTGAGCCTCGGCCTGACCCAGCTGGTCGGGTGAGACCGCGAACTCGCCACGGGTCGGCAGCCGCTCAAGAGCCGCGACGATCGCGGCTGCCTGCGCGAGGTTCACCCCACCGGTGGCCATCGCCGCCGACAGCACCGGCAGGGACTCCAGCCGGGTCGCCAGCCGCAGGTCCGAGCGGGCCGCCGGCTTGGTCTGCCGGGTCTGCACGGCCAGCCAGGCCGCCGCGGTCGCGGCCCCCGTCTCGGTGCACGCCTGGCAGGCCTCGGCGTCGGCGAGCAGCCGCAGCACCAACGCGTCGAACTTGGCCCGGGCAGTGGCCAACGCCACCAACGTCTCACGCTTGGCCGCCGCCTCCATCGACAACAGCGGCACCCCCACCAGGTCGTCCAGACCCGCCGAGAGCGCCTGAGCGAACACCGCCACCGGGTGCTCACGCACCCGGCCCGGCGGGTCGTTCGGTGGGTTGCTCATCCCCTCATCCAAACACCGGCCACCGACACAAAACGGCCCCTGACCTGCACTTTCACACACCCAGACGAGATACTTTCAAACGGCTCCCTCGCGTCCGGGGACGCACAGCACCTCGGCGTCGAGCGAGCGGGGACCCAGGTCCCGGTCAGCCGTGACGTGATCGTCGCGCGGTGGCGTACGAGGGGGCCCGGAGCCGGCGGACCCAGTCGTAGGTCTGCAGCCCCGGGAGGGGGTTGCCGACCGGGTCGAACGACACGGACGCATGCGCCTCGTCGGGCGCCTCGTCGGGCGCCTCGTCGGGCGCCTCGTCATCGAGCCGCAGCTCGGCGAACGGGTGCCAGTCCCCGGACCCGAGCGCCCACGAGAGCGAGAGGGTCGTCTCGTCGCGGAACACCGCGGCCAGCAGGATCGGCCCGGCCGGACTTCGGTAGGGCAGCAACGTCGTCATGGGCCGTCGGTACGGCGACCGCGCGAAGGTCAGGAGGTACCGCGTGGCACGACCGAGTCCCGTGGAGGCGAACAGCACGTCGCCGTGACCACCATCGTCGGTCGGCACGCGGACGGCGAGACCGAAGATGTCGGGTGCCGAGGGCGGTAGCCCCATCGCACGGGACTGCCGGACGAGCACCCGGTCGTCACCACGTCCGTCGAGCCACTCGGAGCCGGTCGACACCTTGCCAGGGAAGCGGTGCAGGGTGCCGGATACGACCCACCCGCGGGGGTGCAGGGGCTTGGCGGCTGGACGGCCCGCGACCACGCCGGTGACAGCACGAAGCAGCTGTCCACCTGCAGTCGAGGCGACCCGAGTCAGAGTGACGGCAGCATCCACCGTGGCTCCGTACCCGTCTGCACGCGTGCTAGTCCATGTGGACCGCACCGGTCTGGCCGTTCATCGCAGGTCGAACCGGTCCAGCTCCATGACCTTGGCCCACGCGGCGACGAAGTCCCGGACGAGCTTCTCCTCCCCGTCGGCACTGGCATAGACCTCGGCGATCGCGCGCAGCTGCGAGTTCGACCCGAACACGAGGTCGGCGGCGGTTGCCCTCCAGCGCACCTCACCGGAGGCCACGTCGAGGATGTCGTAGACGTTCTCCGACGACTGCGACGCTCGCCACTCGGTCCCCGCCGCCAGCAGGTTCACGAAGAAGTCGTTCGTGAGGCTCTCGGTGCGGTCGGTGAGGACACCGTACGGCGACGCGCCCACGTTCGTCCCCAGCGCGCGCATGCCACCCACGAGCACCGTCATCTCGGGTGCGGACAGGTTCAGCAGGTAGGCGCGCTCGAGCAGTAGCGTCTCCGGCGAGAGCTTCTCGCCCGCGTGTAGGTAGTTGCGGAAGCCGTCGGCCTGAGGCTCCAGGACGGCGAACGAGTCGACGTCTGTCTGCTCCTGCGAGGCGTCGGTGCGCCCGGGCCGGAACGGCACGGTCACGTCGTGGCCGGCGTTGCGAGCGGCCTGCTCGACGGCCGCGCAGCCACCGAGCACGATGAGGTCGGCCAGCGACACCCGCTTTCCGCCGTGCTGGGCGGCGTTGAAGTCGCTCTGGATCTGCTCCAGGGTCGTCAGCGCCCTCTCGAGCTCAGCCGGCTCATTGACCTCCCAGCTGCGCTGCGGCTCCAGGCGGAGGCGCGACCCGTTGGCCCCGCCGCGCTTGTCCGTGCCGCGGAAGCTCGACGCCGCCGCCCATGCGGTCGAGGCGAGCCGCGACACGCCGAGCCCCGAGTCGAGCAGCGTCTGCTTCAGGGCGGCGAGGTCCTCCTCGTCGACCAGCTCGTGGTCCACCGTCGGGACGGGGTCCTGCCACAGCTGCGGCTCCGGCACCCATGGTCCGAGGTAGCGCGTGAGCGGACCCATGTCGCGGTGCAGCAGCTTGTACCAGGCCTTGGAGAACGCCAGGGCGAACTCCTCGGGACTCTCGTGGAACCGGCGCGAGATCTTCTCGTAGGTGGGGTCGAACCGCAGCGACAGGTCGGTCGTCAGCATGGTCGGACGGTGCTTCCTGGTCGGGTCATGGGCGTCGGGGACCGTCTCCTCGGCGTCCTTGGCGACCCACTGGTGCGCCCCGGCGGGGCTCTGGGTGAGCTCCCACTCGTGACCGAAGAGGTTGTCGAAGAAGCCGCTGCTCCAGCTCGTCGGCGTGCTGGTCCAGGTGACCTCCAGGCCGCTGGTGGTGGTGTCGGGGCCCTTGCCGCTGCGATAGGTGTTCTGCCAGCCGAGGCCCTGCGTCTCGAGGGGGCAGCCCTCGGGCTCGGGACCGACGTAGTCGCCCGAGCCGGCACCGTGGGTCTTGCCGAACGAGTGCCCTCCCGCGATCAGCGCGACGGTCTCCTCGTCGTTCATCGCCATCCGTGCGAAGGTCTCGCGAATGTCATGAGCGGCCTCGAGCGGGTCCGGGTTGCCGTTGGGACCCTCGGGGTTGACGTAGATCAGCCCCATCTGCACGGCGCCGAGCGGGCCGGACAGCTCGCGGTCGCCGCTGTAGCGCTCGTCGCCCAGCCAGGTGTCCTCCGGTCCCCAGAAGACCTCCTCGGGCTCCCAGATGTCCTCGCGTCCGAAACCGAATCCGAAGGTCTCGAACCCCATCGACTCCAGCGCCACGTTGCCGGCGAGGACGATCAGGTCGGCCCACGAGATCGCGCGGCCGTACTTCTGCTTGACCGGCCACAGCAGTCGGCGTGCCTTGTCCAGGTTGGCGTTGTCCGGCCAGCTGTTGATGGGGGCGAAGCGTTGGGCGCCTTCGCCGGCCCCACCCCGACCGTCCGCGATGCGGTAGGTGCCGGCGGAGTGCCAGCTCATCCGGATGAACAGTCCCCCGTAGTGACCGAAGTCGGCCGGCCACCAGTCCTGTGACGTGGTCATCAGCTCCAGGAGGTCCCGCTTGAGCGCCTCGACGTCGAGCCTCGCGAACTCCTGGGCGTAGTCGAAGCCGTCACCCAGCGGGCCCCGCGCCGAGGAGTGCTTGCTCAGCATCTGCAGGTCCAGCTGGTTCGGCCACCAGTCCTTCGTCGTCCTCGGCCGGCTCGTCGCCGGAGTGGGGGCGTCGATCACCGGGTTCTCGCTCTCGCTGCCGTTCGCGGGAGCCTCTGGCTTGTCGGTCATGGTCGTCCTTCCGGTGGGATGGTCAGGCGCGGGTTGCGGAGCAGGCGATCTGTGGGGGAGTCGGTGGGGGAGTCGGTGGAGCAGGAGGAGCACCGTCCCCAGTAGACGACCTCGGCCTCGTCGACGGAGAACGCGTGGTCGTCGGCGGGGATCAGGCAGGGGGCCACGCCGACGGCGCAGTCGACGTCGACGATGACACCGCAGGAGCGGCAGACGAGGTGGTGGTGGTTGTCGCCGGCGCGCGCCTCGTAACGCGCCACCGATCCGGCTGGATGGATCCGTCGGATCAGACCGGCCCCGGTCAGGGCGCGCAGGACGTCGTACACGGTCTGGTGCGAGAGCGTCGGAAGGGCACGTCGGGCCTCGCGGAGGAGGGTGTCGGTGTCTGCATGCGGCGCGGCGTGCACCGCGGCGAGCACCGTCAGCCGGGGTCGGGTCGTCCGCAGCGCGGCACCGTGCAGCTTCGCCCGCAGGTCGGGCACCGAGATCACAACGAGAGTCTCGCCAGAGTTCTGGAGTCAGTCAAGATTCTGGCGATGCTGATGCTCATGCTGATCGAGGGTGCTCGCTGCGCATGGTCCTGATCGATCAGGAATCGAGAAGCACGGGAACGGGTCCGGGCTTAGGTTCACTCTGCAGGACCGGCATCTCGCCGGTCCGGGAGAGCCCTGGAAGGGGACGGTGGGATGCCCACGAGGAAGACCGAGTCGCAGGGATTCACCGCAGCCGAGCGCGCGGCGATGAAGGCGCGAGCCGACGAGCTGCGCGCCGAGGGAAAGAAGGGTGCCAAGAAGGCCGACGGGCTGCAGCAGCTCCTCGATGCGATCGCGAAGATGTCACCGGAGGACCGAGCGATCGCGGAGCGAGTCCATGTGACCGTGACCGAGAACGCGCCCGATCTGTCGCCGAAGACCTGGTACGGGATGCCGGCCTACGCCAACGACGACGGCAAGGTCGTCCTCTTCTTCAAGAACGGGGGAAAGTTCAAGGAGCGCTACTCGACGCTGGGCTTCGAGGGCGCAGCGAGCCTCGACGACGGCGACATGTGGCCGACCACCTACGCACTGCTCACCTGGAGTCCTGCGGTGGAGGAGCAGGTCGCCGCGCTGGTGAGGTCGGCGACCACCTGACGGGTGATGCTCGAGAACGCCTCGCACAGGGCGTTGCCTCCCTGGAGGACGAGCCCGGCGAGCAGGTCGCACGCGGCAGTGACAGAAGTCCCGCCCGCGGTCGACGTGAGGCCCTGGAGGGGGACCGGGACCGAGCACAGCGTTGAGGGCATGACCCTCTACGACCGCCTCTGGACCGGCTGCACCGCCCTGGTCGTCGCCGCCTCGCTCGTCGCCGCCTTCCACGGGTTCCCCCTGCTGGTGATGCTTCCGATGTACCTCGTGTCCGCGATGGTCTCTGTGCTCTTCGTGCTGCCCTTCTTGTCGAGCGACGGCCCGTGGACCAAGGCGCTGACGCTCGCGGGGGCATCAGGTGGTCTGCTGGGATGGCTGCTGATGGGCGCAGGACAGCTTGCAGGTGCACCCGGCCTCGCTGTGGTGGTCATCGTGGTGCTGACCTCACCCCTGTTGGGGAGTCGCTGTCGGGATCTCGCGACGAAGGCCGGCTGGCGGACACGCCCGTCTCGTCGTCGGCCGACGACCACACCCCGCGTTCCGGCCGGCGGCCGGTCACCCCTGGACGGACCGCCACTCGGCGTTCCCGAGCTGTTGACCGACGCGGACCTGTGCCGGGCATGGCGCAGCTCCTTCGTGGCGCTGCAGCGGGCCACGTCGGTCGAGTCACGGCTGCAGGTGGTCCGGTTGCGCGCGCTGTACCTCGACGAGCTCCAACGTCGGTCCGGCCCCGCCGTACAGGCATGGCTGGAGTCCGGCGCCCGCGCCGCGAGCGATCCGAGCCGGTTCCTGACCGGCAAGCACCGCGGCCACGGTCCTCAGTCGCTCGCTGAGTGATCGGCCATGGCGAGCGGGCCCGGTACGCGGTGGTCATCGGCGGGGCGCCCACCCGGACTCACCCCGGCAGCAGCCGACGCCCAGTGATGGTGCGCGGTGTCAGGCGTAGGTGCAGCGGGCGAGCGCCCTCGACCCATGGTCGCGGACGGCGCTCGCCGGGGGGCAGGTCGTCGGTCGAGAGGACCTAGTCGTCCGCAGCAGTACGCCGCCCGTCCGACCGACTTGTCGGCGAGCAGCTCTAGGCACTCGTCGCGGCTCAACTCGCGGAGATGGCCCCGCGAACCACGATTCGTCGGACCTCACGGCAAGCTCCCTTCTCATGTTCGTTCATGGGATCTAGAACGTCGGCGCCCAGAAGGACTCGCGGCCCTGACGACGACGGATGTCGCTTGCGAGGTCGTCCCGGCTGCCGGACGGCACCACCGCCACCGGCCGCGACGCGCGAGCGAGGACACCGCGCGCAGTGGCGCCGAGCACACCACTCAGCACCGCCGAGTGGTGGCGGCCCACGACAGCGAGCTGCGCAACTTCGGCGGCCTCGAGCAAGGCCCGGTCGGCGGGCTCCGCGACACTGCGGATGACCACCTCGAGGTCCGGGTACGCCTCGAGCCAGGGAGCAAGTCGTTCTTCCAGCCCGGCGTCGTTGCGGCTGCGGCTGGCGTGGACGTCGGAAGCGGACCACTCGGTCAGGTACGGAGGCTTGAAGGCGCTCACCACGATGAGGGGCACGCGCAACGCTGCCGCCCGGTTGAAGGAGAAGGCCAGCACCTCCTGGTCCAGCGGACCTGAGGAGCCGTGCGGGGCGCCTTCCGCGGGACGGATGCCGGCCACGATCGGCGAGGTGGCCATGCTGGGCTGCATCCACGTCTCGGGCACCACCACTGTCGGGACCGGTGACCACGCGGCCAGCGCGCGGGAGGTGCCGCCGAGGATCATTCGCTGCGCCGGGCGGAGGGTGCGAGCACCGACGACGAGGAGCTCGGCGTCGACGGCGGCGTCGAGGAGGGCGTCAAGGAGCGCGTCGACGGCGTCACCCTCGACGATGCACTGACGCACGTTGCTCATGGTCAGCCGGCGGGCGAGGGACGCCAGACCGTGCTCCCCCAACGAGGCGTCATCCGGGTGATTGCCTCTCGTCGCCGACACGAGGGTGAGTCCGGAGCCCTCGCGATCGGCGGCCTCGACGGCCCACACCACAGCACTCGAGCTGCGTCCGCGGAAATCGACGCCCACGACGATCGATCTCTGCTCGTGGCGTTCGTGCTTCGTGACGGCAGGACTGACATGGGTGGCCACGGTCGCTCCCTGAAGGGTGGGTGATGGTTGTGTGCCAGCCTGTCGGCCGCGAGATGGGGAGCGAAGGGGCGACGGTCACCCTCGGGAGAGCCGAAGGTCCCGACGGGCCCGGCGGTCGCGAAGGGCGTCCCCACGAAGCACCTGAAGCCGTGATTCGAACCTGACTTTGGTCCCGAAGGAACCGGTCCAGTGCCTCTGCGCCAGGTGTGCTCCCTGCCCCAGGGTGGAGCTGTCACCAAACAACCTCAACGTCCGCGGAGGACAGCATGAGCACCCAGCCAACCCGTCCTACCACCCCCCTGCCGGGAACGGTCGTCGTGGGGGTCGATGGCTCGCTGCATGGCGACGCCGCTGTCGTCTGGGCGGTCGACTACGCGGTCGCCCGCCACGCGCCGCTCCTTCTGCTGCACGGCGCGGGAGACCTCCGTCACGAGCGCATCGCCGTCAAGGCCGAGGCTCGCGACATGCTGGAGAGGGCCTCGCGGCAGGTCACCGATCACGCCCGGCGGATCGTCGAGGAGCGCGCTCCCGAGCTGACGGTCACCGTCGCCGCGCCCTTCGCTGACGCTCGCTCAGCCCTGCTGGGCGTACGAGGCGCCGCCATGGTGGCCGTGGGAACCCGGGGTCGCGGCCCCGTGGCATCGCTGCTCCTCGGGTCCGTCAGCCAGGCGCTCGTGACGCACTCGTCCTGCCCCGTCACGGTGGTGCGACCCAGCGAACAGCGCGACGATGTCGACCTGGCTCCGGTCGTCGTCGGTGTGGACCTCGACGGCTCGGCGCAGGCGGCTCTCGAGGTCGGCTACGAGATCGCCTCGATGGCGGGGCGGTCCCTTGTGGCGGTGCACGCGTGGTCGGCCCACGACACGTTCGTCGACGCGGCCAGCTACGCCCAACGGCTGGACGTGATGGACGCGCACGAGCGCGGGTTCGCCGAGACGATGTCCGGCTACGCCGAGAAGTACCCGGACGTCGCGGTCACCGCACGTATGGTCGACGACCACCCGGTGGCTGCCCTTGTGGGGGTCTCCGAGACCGCCGCGCACGTGGTGCTGGGCGGCCGCGAGCGAGGTCGCCTCGCGCGATCCTTCGGTTCGGTCGGCCGTGCCGTCGTCGAGCACGCGCACTGCCCGGTGACCGTGGTGCGTCCGATTCCCACCCACCAGGACGGAGAACCGTCATGAGCACGACCCGGGACATCGTCGCGATCGGGATCGACGGCAGCGGGGACGGGCAGCGGGCGCTGTACTACGGCCTCGCGGTGGATGCAGCACCTCTTCACCGGTTCCACCTCCCTGTCCGCGGCGGGTCACTCACCCGTGCCTGTGCACTGCATGCCGCGGACCCGGCAGGCTGAGGAGATGTCCGACCTGTAGACCGCGGCGACGGCGCTGGTCACGGCGGTCGGTGACGGTGACGGAGAACCCGTCGGACGCGGAAGACCTGGCACGACCCTCACTCCGACCGGGGATGGCCCGGGCGCGCCACGCCGGCATCGCGGGCCACGACGACCGCCTGAGCGCGGTCTCGCAGGCCCAGCTTGGCGAAGACGTGCCTGACATGGGTTTTCACCGTGGCCATGCTGATGACGAGTGCCGCGGCGATCTCGGTGTTGGACCAGCCCGCCCCGATCATGGCGAGGACCTCCCGCTCGCGGTCGCTCAAGTCGGAGAACCCGGGCGGCTCCCGGGGTGGGACCGGTGGTCGCTGCGAGAAGTGGTCCATCATCCGGGCGAGCACCGCTGGCGAGACCACCGGCTCGCCAGCCTCGGCGCGTCGTACGGCGTCGACCAGACCGTCGGAGGTGACGTCCTTCACCAGGAACCCGCAGGCACCGGCCTGCAGCGCGTCGACGACGTGCTGGTCGACGTCGAACGTGGTGAGCACGACGACTCGGCTCTGGCCGGAGGCGACGAGTCGACGCGTTGCCTCGACCCCGTCCATGCCGGGCATGCGGAGGTCCATCAGGACGACGTCGGGGGAGTGAAGGGCAGCCGCCTCGAGCGCGGCCTGGCCGTCGGCCGCCTCCGCGACCACCTCGATGCCGCCCAGCTCCAGCAGCAGTCGGAGCCCGCTGCGGACGAGGTCCTGGTCGTCGACCACCAGCACCCGCGTCACCGCAGGTCCCCAGCGGGCAAAGAGACCTCGAGCTCGAAGCGGCCACCGCGCAGCCCGACGAAGTAGTGCCCGCCGAGGAGCTCGGCCCGGTGCCGGATCCCGGTCAGGCCTCGCCCGGGGCGCGGTGGTCGATGGGCGTCCGTCGGGTTGACGGCACTCACCCGCACCTCCGCATCAGACCAGACGACGCCGAGACTCAATGGCTCTCCGGGAGCATGCGTGGCCGCGTTGGTCAGGCACTCGCGCACGATCCGATGCACGGCGCGCCAGCCCGGGGTCGTCGCGGGCCAGGGTGTGCCGGTAACCTCGAGGCTCGCGGGGATGCCGGCTGCCTGTGCGCGCTGAGCGAGGGCTTCGAGCCCCTCGGCGGTGTCGTCGCGCGTATCTTCTGGCGCGAGGACGTCGAGGACAGACCGGATCTCGGCCAGGGTGCGGTGCGCGATGCTGCGGATCGTCTCGACGGGTTCCGCGGCTCGGGCGGCGTCCACTCGCAGCGCGGAGGCGGCCGCCTCCGCGTGGATCGCGATCAGGGTCACCTCGTGGCCCACCACATCGTGAAGGTCTTGGGCGATCCTCGCTCGTTCGGCCCCGACCGCGGCCGCCTCTGCCCGCCGTCTCTCCTCACGGAGCTGCTCGGTCAGTCTCGCCAGCTCGGCGTTCTGCTGACTGAGGTGGTGTACGACCCTGCCGACCAGCACGGACGCGACGACAGCAAGGACTCCGCCAATCGCAGCGACCGGGGGCTCCGGGCCGCGAAGCGTCCCGATCGTGGTGGCGAGGGCGGCCCATGCCGTGACCAGCACGATCGGCCGGGTGGCCCGTGCGGAGGCGCCGACGGAGAAGAACTGCAGCAGGACCACGACGAAGCCCAGCACCGGGAAGCCGTCCAGCGGCAGCAGCCAGAACACGGTGGACACCAGCGCCGCCTCAAGCGCGAAGGTCCGTCGCCAGCCCAGGGGCAGCGTCGAGCCGACGACGTACAGGACGGCGACGGCCGGCCCCGCGATCGGCCAGATGAGCGTCTGCAACAGCCCGGCTGCGACGAACCCCGTCGCCAGGCCGGCGTCCAGCGGGGTCGTGCGTAGCCGTCGCAGAAGGGGGACCACGTCAGCGAGCGTAGGCGCCGGAACGGCGCGGCGGCATCAGCCCTGGGGCTGAGCGCGAAGCCGCCCGCAGGTCGATGCCCGGACCCGCGTGCGCAGCCTAGCGTCGACCTGTCCGCATCGGCCGTGCCGAACCCTCCACCGGAAGGACCCGCCGCATGTCCCCCACGACCACCCTCGAGGCCGGCGCGGGTCGGCGCACCGGCCAGGCCTACGAGCGTGTCAGCACCCGCTTCGGGCTGGCCTTCACGCTCTGTCAGATCACCGTGATGGTGGGCATGGCTGTGCTGGTGCTTCCCCACGGGGGTGCCCCCGGTGACCCGGCGGCGGAGCGGGGCCGCAGCATCCTCGACGCGGCCGCGTCGTACCAGGTCGGGAACTACGCGCTCATGCTGTCCGGGATGCTGATGCTGGGTTTTCTCGGAGCCGTGCAGGCCCGGCTGCGGCGGCTTGACGCCTCGGGCGTGCTGGCGACCGTGGCGATCGCAGCCGGCACGCTGCTGGCGTTGGTCTGGCCACTGGCCGGTCTGTTCCACGACGTCGTCCTGGAGGTCGCGAGAGTCGGCACCGACGTCCGACTGCTGTCCGGGTGGGACGCGATTGCGCCGTACTCCCTCGCGTTCTCGGTCTTTCCGCGAATCTTCTTCGTCGGCGCGATCCTCCTGGCGCTGCGCGCCGCCGAGCAGGCCCGGGCACTGCGGCACACCGGTGTCGTCGTGCTGGGACTCAGCCTCGTGGGCAGCGCGACGCTCGTGGCCCACGCCGCCTTCCCGCTGCTGGCGGTGAGCACGCTGAGCTACGAGCTCTGGGTCGGCGCACTCGCCTGGCACTGGCTGCACGACCACAGCTGACCAACTCGAGAACCACAGGAGATGACACCGATGACCAACCGCTCCCACGTCACCCAGGTCGACCTGCCCGGACAGGTCTACGTCGCCGACGGGCCGTTCGACCACACCGGGATGTACTGCATGCACTTCGCCTTCCGGCGCGACCTCGCCGACCTGACCGTCGCCGTGCCTCGCACGCCACTGGACGACACGGCCACGTGGCGGGCGCTCCGTCGACGGTGGGCGTTCTTCGCCGAGGTCCTGCACCACCACCACCGCGTGGAGGACGAGCACTACTGGCCAGCCCTGACCGAGGCGGTTGCCGGAGCCGGCGACGATGCGGACAGGTCGCTGCTGGCGGCCATGGAGGCGGAGCACGCGTCCCTGGCGTCGGCCCTCACCTCGTGCCAGCAGGGCTTCGAGCTCGTCGCGGCACGAGGGGCGACCGACGACCGGGAGGCACTCACGCAGGCACTTCGGGGGTTGCGTCTCGGGCTCGAGGAGCACCTGGCGCACGAGGAGACCGGGGCATTGCCACTCGTGCAGCGCGTGATGGAGCCCGCGGCGTACGCAGAAGTGGAACGAGCCGTCGCGACGGCGTACCCGGTGCGACTCGTGCCTCAGTTGGTGCCCTGGGTGCTGTACGGCCTACCCGGCGAGGCGCTCCCACTCGTGCTGGACACTCTGGGGGGTCCTGTCCGGCTGCTCCACGCGCTGACACGTCGCGGGTTCGAGCGCCGGCAGCGCCGCACCTTCCGGCACCTGCGGCTCGGTGTGTGAGGCTCCCACACCCCTCGCTCGAGGGGATGCATGGACGAGACCTTGCGCGCCCCTGTCGTCCGTAGTTGCCTAAGCATCAGACCTGGGTGGTCGACGGAGAGGCGAAGATGTTCAAGCGAGTCGCGGTGGTCAACCGCGGAGAACCCGCGGTGCGGCTCATCCGAGCGGTTCGCCAGCTGAACGAAGAACGACACAGCGACGTCAAGGTGGTCGCCCTGCACACCCAGGCCGAGCAGCGAGCGCTGTTCGTCCGGGCGGCCGACGAGTCGGTCTGCCTGCGTGACGCGGGTTCCTCGGGCAGCCCCTACCTGGACCTGGAGGAGCTGGAGCGGGCGTTGCGGGTCAGCGGCGCCGACGCGGTCTGGGTCGGTTGGGGCTTCGTGGCCGAGGACCCGGCCTTCGCGGAGCTCTGTGAGCGCCTGGGCCTGGTCTTCATCGGACCCTCGGCGCGGGCCATGCGTCAGCTGGGGGACAAGATCGAGGCCAAGCTGCTGGCGGAGAAGACCGGAGTCCCGGTGGCCCCGTGGAGCGGGGGGCCGGTCAGCAGCCTGGAGGAGGCGACGGCAAGCGCGGACACGATCGGCTACCCGTTGATGATCAAGGCGCGCAGCGGTGGGGGCGGTCGAGGCATTCGGATGGTGCGGTCCGCTGACGACCTGGCGAGTGCCTACGAGCGGACGCAGGCCGAGGCCGAGGCGACCTTCGGTGATCCCGTGGTCTTCCTGGAGAGCCTGGTCAGCGGTGGCCGCCACATCGAGGTGCAGGTGATCGCCGACGGGCACGGCACCGTCTGGGCACCCGGCGTCCGCGACTGCTCCATCCAGAGGCGCAACCAGAAGCTGATCGAGGAGTCCGGATCCCCGGTGCTCAGCGAGCAGCAGATGTCCGACCTCCGGACCGCGTCGACGGCGCTGGTCTCGGCTGCGGGCTACCAGGGTGCGGGCACGGTCGAGTACCTCTACCAGCCGCAGGACGAGACCTTCGCCTTCATGGAGGTCAACACCCGGCTCCAGGTCGAGCACCCGGTCACCGAGGCCACCACCGGCCTCGACCTGGTCAAGCTCCAGCTCCTGGTGGCTGCGGGGGAGCCGTTGACCGGCGAGGCACCGACGGAGACCGGGCACGCGGTCGAGGCCCGGCTGAACGCCGAGGACGCGGAGGAGGGGTTCGCACCGGCGCCCGGCACGGTCACGGTCTTCGACCCGCCGGCCGGCCCCGGCATCCGGGTCGACACCGGCATCGCCGCGGGCGAGGTGATCCCCTCGGAGTACGACTCGATGGTGGCCAAGATAATCGCCTGGGGGCGCGACCGCCCCGAGTCGCTCGCCCGGCTGCGCTGCGCCCTGCGGGAGACGACCGTGCTCATCCAGGGCGGAACGACGACGAAGTCGTTCCTGCTCGACGTGCTCGCCCGCCCGGAGGTGCTCTCCGGCGAGGCCGACACCCAGTGGCTGGACCGCGTCGGTGCCGAGATGGCCGAGTCGCCCACGCGGCACGCCGACATCGCCCTGCTCAGCGTGGCCATCACCATCTACGACGCCGAGGAGACGCTGGAGCGGGCTTCGTTCCTGGCCTCGGCACGCGGCGGCCGCCCCCGTGCCAGCCACGTCGTGGGCCGCAGCGTCGAGCTCGGGTACCAGGGGCAGACCTACACGTTCACCGTCTCGCAGGTAGGGCTGCAGCGCTATCGGCTCGAGGTCGCCGACCGCGTCGTCCTCGTGGAGCTCGACCGTCTCGACGAGCACCGCAGCCACCTCGTGGTGGACGGGCGTCGGCACCAGGTGAGCACCGTCGCCGGCACCGGCAGCCACCTCGTGGACGTGGACGGCTTCAGCCACCGCGTCCTGCGTGACGAGGCGGGCGTGGTCCGCGCCCCCGCACCCGCGGTGGTGGTGGCGGTGCGGGTGCAGGCCGGCGACGAGGTGGAGGCCGGTGCCACGGTGGCGGTCCTCGAGAGCATGAAGATGGAGACGGTCGTCCGCGTCCCCCAGGCCGGTGTGGTGCGCGAGGTGCTCGCGGTGGTCAACTCACAGGTCGACGCGGGCGCACCGCTGCTGCGCCTGGACCCGCTGGACAGCGAGGTGGAGGAGTCCGATGCCCCGTCGGTCGACTTCGACGAGGCCAGCCAGACCGCGTCGGTCGATCCCCGGACCCGCGCCCTGCAGCTGCTCGAGGACCTGCAGGCCCTGATCACCGGGTACGACGTCAGCGCGAAGCGCGCCCTCACGCTGATCGAGGACTACCTCGACGTGCGTGACGAGGCGGGCTCCGACGACGGCAGCCTGCTGGAGGGCGAGCTGGGCGTGCTGACCACGTTCGCAGACCTGTGCGACCTGTCCCGCAACCGTCCTACGGGCGAGGAGGAGTCGGGAGAGGAGCAGGTGCACAGTCCGCGCGAGCACTTCCACACCTACCTCCGCTCCCTCGACGTCGAGCAGGAGAGCCTGCCGGAGTCCTTCCGCGCCCGGCTCCTGCGCGCGCTGCGGCACCACGGAGTCGACGACCTCGAGCCGAGCCCGCGCCTGGAGGAGTCGGTCTACCGGGTGTTCCTCGCCCAGCAGCGCGCCGGAGACCATGTCCCGGTCATCGCGACCCTGCTGGAGCGCTGGCTCGGGCAGGGCGACGCCCTGGCGGGCACCGAGCTCGAGGCGGTCGGCGAGGTCGTCGACCGGTTGATCGGCGCGACCCAGCTGCGCTACCCCACCCTGGGCGACCTCGCGCGCAGCATCCGCTTCGAGCTGTTCGAGGAACCGCTCATCGAGCAGGCCCGCCACGAGGCGTACCACGGCATCCGGGAGCACCAGGAGCACCTGGACGCCCATCCCGACGCATCCGACCGCGGCGAGCACATCGAGGCGATGGTGGCGCTGACCGAGCCCGTGGTGCGGTTGCTCGGGGCTCGCGTCGTCGCCGACCCCCGTGGCGCCGAGCCGCTGCTCGAGGTGCTGACCCGGCGCTACTACAAGGTCCGCACGTTGGAGAACGTGGAGTCCTTCCTGCGCGAGGACCGGCAGTTCGTCACCGGCAGCTTCGACCTGTCGGGACAGCGGCTGCATCTGATCTCCAGCGTGACCGACTTCGAGAACCTCACCGCGACGGCTGAGGCCGTCTCGGTGCTCGCGCAGGAGGTCGCGGACCCCGCGAACCTGGTGGTGGACCTCTACGTGGCGTGGACGGACGCCCCCGAGGACACCGACCAGGCGGCCGCCACGCTGCGGGACCTGCTCTCCGCCGTACCCCTGCTCTCACGCGGTCGGCGGGTGACGGTGACGCTGTTCGGGCAGGGCGGCGAGCCCGTGCGACAGGTGACGTTCCGACCCTCGGACGAGGGACTCCAGGAGGAGCGCGTCATCCGGGACATGCATCCCCTGACGGGTCAGCGACTCGACCTCTGGCGGCTGAAGAACTTCGACGGCACGCGACTGCCCTCGCCCGGGAACACCTACCTGTTCCACTGCGTCGCCAAGGACAACGCGGCGGACGAACGCCTCGTGGCGCTGGCCGAGATCCGGGACGTGACACCGCTCCGCGACGCCTCCGGGCAGGTCATCGCCTTCCCGGCCGTCGAGCGTGCTTTGACCGCCTGCCTGGACGGCATCCGCCGACACCAGGCGCAGCGCCGGGGTGAGCGCCTCGACGCCAACCGCATCTTCCTCTACGTGTGGCCCACGATCGACGTCTCCCCGGACGAGCTCGGAGGCTTCGCGCGAGCGACCGCACCGCTGACGGTCGGAGCCGGACTGGAGGAGATCATGCTCCTGGGACGGATGCAGGCCGAACCCGACCAGGAGCCTCGCGACGTCGCCCTGCTGTTCTCCTACAGCCCCAGCACCGGTGTGCACGTCTCCGTCACGGACCCGCCGAGCGAACCACTGGCGCCGCTGAACTCCTACACCCAGAAGGTCCGCCGCTCGCGGGCCCGCGGGACCACCTATCCCTACGAGCTGGTCCCGCAGATCACCGGCGTCGGGGGCACCTTCACCGAGCACGACCTCGACGCGGACGGCCGGCTGACGCCCGTCGAACGCCCGCCGGGCAAGAACACCGCCGGCATCATCGTCGGGCTGGTGACCACCCCGACCACCTCCTACCCCGAAGGCATGACGCGGGTGGCGCTGTTCGGGGACCCGACGAGAGCCCTGGGCTCGGTCGCCGAGCCGGAGTGCGCCCGGGTGATGGCCGCCCTCGACCTCGCCGAGGAGCGGCAGGTGCCCGTCGAGTGGTTCGCCCTGTCCTCGGGGGCCAAGATCTCGATGGACAGCGGCACCGAGAACATGGACTGGGTGGCGCGGGTGCTGCGACGCCTCATCACGTTCACCCAGGCCGGGGGAGAGGTCAACGTCGTGGTCGCCGGGATCAACGTCGGCGCCCAGCCGTACTGGAACGCCGAGGCGACCATGCTGCTGCACACCAAGGGCATCTTGATCATGACGCCCGACAGCGCGATGGTCCTGACCGGCAAGCAGTCGCTGGACTACTCGGGCGGCGTCTCCGCTGAGGACAACTACGGCATCGGCGGCTACGACCGGGTGATGGGCCCCAACGGCCAGGCGCAGTACTGGGCACCGAACCTGGCCGCGGCCTGCGCCACCCTGTTCGCGCACTACGAACACACGTACGTCGCCCCCGGGGAGTCCTCGCCACGGCGCGCCACGACCGAGGACCCGCACGACCGGGACGTGCGGGACTTCCCGCACCAGCACCCGATCAGCGACTTCGAGACCGTCGGCGGCATCTTCTCCGCCGACTCCAACCCGGAGCGAAAGAAGCCCTTCGACATCCGCACCGTGATGCGTGCCGTGGTCGACCAGGACCACGAGGTGCTCGAACGGTGGGCCGGCATGGCCGACGCCGACACGACCGTGGTTCTCGACGCCCATCTGGGCGGCTACCCGGTCAGCGTGCTCGGCGTCGAGTCGCGGCCCATCCCCCGGCGGGGTGCCCTGCCGGCCGACGGGCCCGACCAGTGGACCGCCGGGACCCTGTTCCCGCTCTCGTCGAAGAAGACCGCACGAGCCGTCAACGCCGCCAGCGGCAACCGGCCCCTGGTCGTGCTCGCGAACCTCTCGGGCTTCGACGGCTCGCCGGAGTCGCTGCGCAAGATGCAGCTGGAGTACGGCGCCGAGATCGGCCGGGCCCTGGTCAACTTCGACGGCCCCATCGTCTTCTGCGTCATCTCGCGCTACCACGGCGGTGCCTTCGTCGTCTTCTCCGGCGCCCTCAACGACAACATGGAGGTCGTGGCGGTCGAGGGCTCCTACGCCTCGGTGATCGGGGGTGCGCCCGCTGCGGCGGTGGTGTTCGCCCGCGACGTCACCACCCGCACCTCCGAGGACCCCCGCGTCGTACGCCTGGAGAGCGAGCTGGCGCAGGCGGAGGAGGCACGCCAGCCCCAGCTTCGGCTCGAGCTGGCCGAGCTGCGCACGGCGGTGCGCTCGGAGAAGCTCGGCGAGGTCGCCGACGAGTTCGAGCGGGTGCACGACATCGAGCGCGCCCGCCGGGTCGGTTCGGTCCACGCGATCATCCCGGCGCGTGAGCTCCGCCCCTACCTCATCGGTGCGGTCGAACGCGGGCTGGAACGCGCGTCGGCCGACGCCTCGAAACCGGTGGTCACCTGACCTGTTCTGCCGTCCCCTGAAGCTCCCGCTCGAAAGGACCCCCAGTGCAGCCCTTCCTCGTGAACCGTCATGACCGGCTGGTCTTCCCCTCCAACTTCGTCCCGCAGCTCGACCTGTCCGCCATCGACAGCCTGGACCAGCTCGACAGCGTCATTCGGCGCGACTTCGAGACGAAGGCGCCGACGGGGTCGGACATCCTGGCGCGGATCGAGGCGGGGGAGTACGACACTCGCTACGCCTTGATGCGCGACGTCGCGCTGAACATGTTCTGGACGGGGCGCTACGCCCTGACGATGTACGAGAAGCGCCCGACGCGGTGGCGAGACGTCCCGCGCCGCCGCAACGACGTGTTCATGCCGATCGTGACGCCGTGGGAGGACGGGGACCGCAAGGTCGCCGCGGTCGCGGGTGCCTACGACGCCCTGCCCGCCACCTGGGACGCCGAGGCGGAGGACCGCATCTTCGGGCTCCTCTTCGACGTCTTCGGTCATCGCAGGCACCACGCCACCGAGCTGTCGGCGCTCAAGCCCACCGTGGCCGACATCCTCTCCGATCCCCGCAACCTGACCTTCCGGCTCAACGGCTACGACCCGGACTTCTCGACCTTCGGTCTCGACGACGTCATCGACTGCGCCGAGGAGGCTCCCGAGCTCGAAGCCCTGCACCGGTGGGCGATGGTGCTGCACAACCAGTACCCCTGGGACCGTGCCCAGGCAGAGCTCGTGGAGGTCGGGCAGCTGGACGACGAGGACTACGTGGTGGCCTTCCATCCGCGCGACGAGGAGGTCCGCCACTTCCTCCGCCGCCTGGAGACGGGGGTCGCGCGCCCTGCCGCCTCCCCGGCGAGGGACGCCACACCTCCGGTCCGTCCGTACCCGGCCGTCGACGTACGCTCCCACTTCACGGTGATGCCGCGCATCGAGGCGCTGGCCGTGGTGCACGGCGACCGGGCCTGCACGAACGAGGACCTGATCCGCAACGCTGCCTACAACTGGTCGCCGATGGCCGCGGACGAGATCCGGGACAAGACCGGGATCGAGCAACGGATGTACTCCTCGCTCTCCCTCGAGGAGATGGCCCTGCAAGCGGCCGAGGGTGCCCTCGCGCACGCCGGGCGCGGGCCCGCAGAGATCGGAGCGGTGATCGTCTGCACCTGCACCAGCACCCGGCTGATCCCCTCCGTGGCCACCTGGATCTCCGGTCAGCTCGGGATCCACCAGACCCACGCGTCGTACGACCTGGTCGCCGCCTGCGCGGGTCTGCCCTACGGACTGTCCGAGGCGGCTCGGATCCTCCAGGAGGTGGAGCGCCCGGTGCTCGTCGTGTGCGTCGAGAAGTTCTCGGACAAGATCGGCAACGTCAGGCCCTCTCGGATGATCTTCGGCGACGGCGCCGCCGCCATCGTCGTGGGGGTGGCGCCCGACGGCGAGCAGCCGGACATCGACTACCTGCAGACCTATGCCAGCGGTCCGGCCTCCGAGGTCAACTCGATCATCTGGCCCAACCCGGATTTCGACAACAACATCACGGTCTACGGTCCCGAGGTCAAGTCGCTCGCCGGCCGCTACCTCACCCAGATGATCGGCGAGCTGGAGGCGCTCCCCGACCCCGACGGCACGGCGAGCTCACTGCTGGACAGCATCGACCTGATCGTCCCGCACCAAGCCAACAAGACGATGGTCGTCAAGCTCGCCGCCGACGCGGGACTGTCCGAGGACAGCCTCTACTTCAACATCAGCAAGGTCGGCAACGCCTCGTCGGCGAGCATCCCGCTGGCCATCCACGACGCGGTGCGAGACGGCGTGATCTCCAAGCCGATGCGGATCTTCGCTCCCGGCTTCGGGGCGGGAGCCGTGGCCGGCTTCAGCGTGATGCGCATCGACCCGGACAAGGTGGCCCTGGCGGAGGCGTCACCACGAGAGGTCCCAGAGCCCGAAGGTGGGACCCCCCAGGCTCCGCCGGAGCAGTCCGCGGACAACGTGGGTCTGGCGTTCGGGTAGTCCGGGCGGCAGCCCTCAGGCCCGGGCGCGCACGTAGCTCCCGGGGGCCGGCTCGATCGGCGGATGGTCCTCGCTGCCGAGGCTTCGCGGAGCGGCGACCTTGGGTCCACCCTGTCGGGCGATCCACTTCGTCCAGTCCTCCCACCAGGTGCCCTCCTGCAGCTCCGCGGTCTCCTTCCACTCCAGGGCGTCGAGCGGGAGGTCCTCGTTGACCCAGTGCTTGGCCTTCGGATGGGGCGGGTTGACGATCCCGGCGATGTGGCCGGACGTGCTGAGCACGAACCGGCTGTTGCCCCCGAACAGGTGCGCCGTCCGGTAACCCGAGACCCAGGGCACGATGTGGTCGTCGACCGCCGACAGCACGTAGGTGTCGACCTGCACCTTCCCGGGGTCGACCTTCTGGCCGTCGACCTCGAACTCGCCGCGGGCGAACTCGTTGTTCAGATAGCACGCTCGCAGGTACTCCGAGTGCATCCGGGCCGGCATCCGGGTGCTGTCCTTGTTCCACACCAGCAGGTCGAAGGCGGGTGGCTTCTTGCCCAGCAGCCAGTTGTTGACGACATAGTTGAAGACCAGGTCGTTGGCCCGCAGGGCATCGAAGGTGTGCGCCATCTGGTCGGAGTCGAGGTAGCCGCGCTTGGCCATCTTCTTCTCGAGGCCGGAGATCGTGGCCTCGTCGGTGAAGACCCCCAGGGTGCCCTTCTCGGCGAAGTCGGTGAGGGTGTTCAAGAACGTGGCCGACTTGACCGAGGTGTCGCCGATGGCCGCGTTGTGGGCCAGCCCGATCGCGGTCATCGTGCCGCCCAGGCAGACCGACAAGGTGTTGACCTCCGGGGCCCCGGTGATCTCCCGGACCACCCGCAGCGCGTCGAGGGGACCCTGCCGCAGGTAGTCCTCGAAGCCCAGGTCGCGCATCGATGCGTCGGGGTTGCGGTAGCTGATCGCGAAGCAGGTGTGACCGTGCTGGACGGCCCACTCGATCAGGCTCTTCCCGGGTGCGAGGTCCATGATGTAGTACTTGTTGATCCAGGGCGGGCAGAACAGCAGCGGCACCTCGTGCACGCGCTTGCCCTGTGGTTCGTACTGGATCAGCTCGATCAGCTCGCTGCGGTAGACCACCGAACCCGGGGTGGCCGCCATGTTGACCCCGACCTCGAAGCCGGACGCGTCGACCTGCGAGGGCCAGCCCCCGTTGTGACGGATGTCGTGCAGCATGTTCCGGGCGCCGCGCAGCAGGCTCTTGCCTCCGGTGTCGAAGGCCTGACGAAGTGCCGCAGGGTTGCCCGGGAGCGTGTTGGTGGGGGCGAGGGCCTCGAGCAGGAACTTCGCGGCGAAGCGCGCCTTGGCCTCCCGGTCGGCCTCGAGTCCGGCCGCGTCCAGCAGCTCGTCCACCAGCCGATGGGTCAGCAGGTACTGCTGGGCGAGCAGGAAGTAGAGCGGGTTCTCGGCGTAGGCCAGGTCGTTGAACCGCTTGTCACCCTTCGCGGGAGCGGCCGGTCCCGCCGTGTCGCGACCCACGGATCGGCCCGCTGCGGCGCGGACGGCCGCTGCCAGCCCGATCACCAGGCGACCGTTCGCAGTCACCGCCGCCTTCGGGTGCCGAGCGAGGGCCGGCACCACGGACGCCAGCGAACGCAGGAACGAGACGGGATCGGCACCGACCAGCGGGTCCTCCCCGATGCCGAGCCGGTCGAGGACCGCCGAGCCCGTGGACGAAGCCTTGTCTGCGTGTGCCATGTGTCGGTCTCCTTCGTTCTTCGCTGCCCCTGTCACGGCCTCGGACGGCGTACGCCTGGCCGTGTGTGCTCGGTTCTCACATGTCCATGCCGCCGTTGACGCCCCACACCTGACCGGTGATGTAGGCGGACGCGTCCGCGGCCAGGAAGTGGACGACCCGCGCGATCTCCTCGGGACGGCACAACCGTCCCAGCGGGATCTGCGACGTGATCTTGTCGAGGGTCTTCTCCGGGATGCCGTCGAGCATCTCGGTCGCCACGAACCCGGGGGTCACCGTGTTCACGGTGATGCCGAGGCCGTGCTCCTCGAGCTTGCCGGCCTTCGCCAGGACGAAGGCCGCCTCCTTCGCGAGGGTCTTCGTGAGGCCGAGCATCCCCGCCTTCGAGGCGGCGTAGTTGGCCTGACCGATGTTCCCGGTCTCGCCGATCACGGAGGAGACGAAGATGATGCGCCCGGTCCCGCGTTCGACCATGTGCTCGAGCGCCGGCTGGGCCATGTAGAACGAGCCCGAGAGGTTCACCCCCAGCACGGTGTTCCAGTCCTCCACCGACATCTTCATGGCCATCTTGTCGATCGTGATGCCCGCGTTGTTGACCAGGATGTCGAGGCGGCCGTGCTGCTCGAGCACCTCCTGCACGGTGCGGCGGCAGTCCTCGGGCTGCGAGACGTTCCCCTGGTGGATGGTCGCCCGCCCGTGGTCGGCGAAGTCCCGCTCGAACTCCTTGAGGAAGCTCTCCGCCCGCTCGGTGTTGCCGCTGTAGCCGACGGCCACGGAAGCACCTTGACTGGCCAGGCTTCTCGCGATGGCCGCGCCGATGCCGCGGGTCCCTCCGGTCACCAGGGCGACGCGCCCCGAGAGCTTGTCGCCGGCCATCACCGTGGATGGTGCGTCGGACGTGCGCGAGGGGCTGTTCACTGCGGTGCCTCCGATGTCGATGGTAAAAGCCCATCATAGGAGGGGTGTGTGGCGACAGTCACACCACGGCCACGCCCCTAGTCGAGGAAGGCCAGGATCTGGCAGACATCTGCCTCGTCGCAGTCGGCGGGATCGAGACGGTGACTGCGCTCGATCAGCCCCTCGAGCTCTGCCTCCAGCGCGGTGAGGTCTCTGAGGCGGCGTCGTACGTCTGCGAGCTTGCCGTCGATCAGGCTCGTCACATGCCCGCACGGGATGCTGCCGTCCTCACGCAGATCGATGATGCTGCCGATCTCGGCCAAGGTCAGCCCGGCTGCCTGCGCGGCGTGGATGAAGCCCAGCCGGGTGAGGGTGCTGGTGTCGTAGACGCGGTAGCCGTTGGCGCCACGTGCGGGTGCGGGCAGCAGCCCCCGGCGCTCGTAGAACCGGATGGTCTGGCTGGGGATGCCGGCGGTCGCGGCGACCTCTCCGATGAGCACGGCAACCATCCTAGCGCTTGACCTTGAAGCGCGGATCAAGGTTTACGGTCTGGACATGGACGTCACGCTGCTGTACTTCGACGACTGCCCGAACTGGAGGATCGCCGACGAGCGGCTCGTCGCTCTGCTCGCCGACCGCGCCGACGTCACGGTGACACGTCACCTGGTCGACACCCTGGAGGAGGCCGAGCGGGTCGGCTTCCACGGCTCGCCGAGCATCCTCGTCGACGGCGTCGACGTCTTCGCCGACCCGGACGCGGGGGTGGGGCTGTCGTGCCGGGTCTACCGCACCCCCGATGGCCCGGCGGGCTCGCCCACGACGGAGCAGCTCCGTGCTGCGCTCAGCCCGGGGGAGCTCTCTGATGACTGATTACCAGGGGATGCCGGAGAACTGATGCTCCCCATGGGTTGCACACTGTGGGGAGCATCAGATCTCCCTGGGGAGCTGCCATCGGCATTGCTGAAAGCCTGCATCCCCTGGTAATCAGCAGCCACCGCGACCATCAACGCAGCTGGCGCAGGTGCGCGGCACGGCCCTGCGGCTCGGAACCACGACGAAGGGGAGGGCACGGGCGTGAGGGTCAGCCGAAGAAGATGCTCGTGACCTTGCTGCTGGGGGAGGAGGGGGGGCGCGCGACCTCCTCCGCGACGAACTCACGCATCAGGTCGATCGCGCTCAGGATCTTCGGGCTGCTCAGCGAGTAGTAGACGCTCGTGCCGACCCGCCGAGTCGTCACGATGCCCCGCTCCCGCAGCACCGCCAGGTGCTGGCTGGCGTTGGAGTGGCTCACGCCGAGCTCTGCCGCGATGTCGCCGACGCTCAGCTCGACCTCGCGCAGGATGTTGAGGATCAGCAGCCGCTTGGGGTCCGCGATGGCCTTGCAGACGCGCTCGTGCAGCTCCCGGAGCTCGGCTTCCAGGGTCTCGTTCATGCGCACCTCCCCGGCGTACGACGGATGTGGCTCCACCCCACGCGCCTCGGGCGAACCCGGGCGACTGGTGGGGCCTCGCACTCCTGCCCGGCGATGGCAATCAAGGTGAGCCTTCAACCAGTATGAGACAGATGGCCGTCACCGACAACAAGGCGACGGTGGCCGCCAAGATGCGCACCAGTCGCGCCGCCGTCGCGTCCCGGCCGGCAGCCACTCGACGCACGGTGTGCTCGTAGCGCACCTCGGTGGCCACCAGCAGCAGCGTGGCGACCCCGAGTCCGAGCATGCCGGGCAGCGCCGCGAGCGGCCTGCCGCCGGTGTCGTGGAGCAGCAGGGCCGCGACACCGCCGAGGCCCAGGGCGGTCCGCTGCCAGGCCATGGCGGTCCGTTCGGCCTGCAGCCCCGCGTCGTGGTGCGGCAGCTCTCGGTCACTGCCACGCCACCAGCGGGGGGAAGCCATCAGCTGACCACGTCGGCGATGACGAGAGCGAGCGCCACCAGGGAGGCGAGCACCAGGGACGACGCCACGAGGCGCGGCACGAAGGACTGGGGCAGCTGCTGTCCGAGCCGCATGGCCCGCTCGTTGCGCTGCCAGTGGCGGTAGGACAGGGAGGCCAGGAACCCACCCAGACCGATCAGCAGGAACCCGAGGGAGTGCCGCATCAACGGCAGCCCCGGCACGAAGCGGATCACCGCCACTCCCGCGGCCATCAGCGCCAGCGCGGTGCGGACCCAGGCCAGGAAGGTCCGCTCGTTGGCCAGGGTGAACCGATAGTCCGGGTTCTCACCCTGTTCATCCGGGTTCTCCGGTATCGGCGCCTGCGGGGCGCTCTCAGACGTCACGGGTGCGATCCTGCCAGGTCCGGCTGCTCATGTGCGGACACTCAGGTCAGGGTGGTGGAGGCGGCGCACTGGTTACGGCCCACGTCCAGCACCTCCAGCTCGTCGTCGGGCGGGCGCACCTGTCCGGCGTTGACCAGCCGGATGGTGTCGTAGGCGGCGGGTGCCTCGGGAAGGGTGCTGACGATCTCCTGGACGAACCGCTCGATGGCCAACTCGTTGAGGAGCGTCGCCTCGAAGACCTCCCGCAGTGTCGTGGTCACCAGGCCGGAGTCGTTGAACTCCTCGGCGCTCGACCAGTGGGCGGGCGCGATGACCGTCTCCGGGTAGAGCGGTTCCAACCGCTCGTGGACGCTGCGGAAGAGCGACCGCGCGAGGTCGTCGGCCTGACCGGTCAGGTCCGGTCGTCCGAGGCCCCGCACGAAGATGGTGTCCCCGACGAGGAGCAGCCGTTCCCCGACCAGCAGCGCCGTCGTGCCGGGAGTGTGGCCCGGGAGGTGCATCGTGAGGGCACGCACCACGGTGTTGGCACCTAGCGTCAGCTCCTCGCCGTCCTCGAGGGCCCGGTTCGGGAACGGGATCTCCTCCGCGCTGTCCTCCGGGGGCAGGTGGTAGGGGACGTCGAGCTCCTGGGCGAGGCTGGGGCCCCCGCTGATGTGGTCGGCGTGCACGTGCGTGTCGATCACGTGCGTCACCGTCATCTGGTGCTCCCGCGCCAGGTCGAGGTAGGCCCCGTGATGCCGGGCCGGGTCCACGACGATGCAGCTCTCACCCGGCACGCCGATCACGTAGGACAGGCACCCCTTCGCCGGCCGCTGCAGCTGCCAGGCACGCACCGGCTCGGGCAGACCCGTGATCTCGACGGGCACCAGCAGCTTGGCCCAGGCGTCCATGCCTCCGGCAAGCGACCGGGTCTCCTTTCCGAGGGCGCTGAACTCCTGGACCACCAGCGCCGACCCGTTCCCCTGCCCGCACACGATGACGGCGTCGCCGCGGGTGTCGCGGGCGTAGCTCTCGGGGTCCTCGAGCACGTCGTACACGGCGGCGTGGCGGATCGGCACCGGTCGGCGGCCCTCGATCGGTTGGGCCTCGAACTCGTCGGTGTTGCGGACGTCGAGGATCTCCGTCACGGTGCCGTGCGCGATCTCGTCGTGGAGCTCACGCGCCGAGATGGTCCAGGTTTCCATTTCGCCCTCGTCCTCTCCCGCGTGTGGCGGTGGTCCGGGCGCCCGCCCGACAGCGGCGCAATGTCCGGACAACTCGCCGCAACGCGGGGCTTGTTGTATGCGTGATGACGAATGTAATGTGACTCGCAGCACAGGGCAATCCCCCTGTCCGACTGGAGGACCCGAGCATGACCGACACATCCCACGAGGACGACGTACCCGAGAGCATGACGATCGTGGCGTGGAGCGGCGATCTCGACAAGATCTGGCCAACGCTGATCCTCGGTTCCACCGGCGCGGCGTACGGCATGAAGACCACCATCTTCTTCACGTTCTGGGGGCTGTTCCCGCTCGTCCGGGACGACGTCCGGATCACCGGCACCAATGCGATGACCAAGGCCCTGGCCGGCATGAACCCGCCCGGGGTCAGCAAGATGAAGCTCTCCAAGCTCAACATGGGTGGCGCCGGCGCCGCGATGATGAAGAAGCTCGCTCGGGACAACAAGGTCGCGAGCCCCAAGGAGCTGCTGGACATGTGCATCGAGCTCGGGGTGCAGCTGTGGCCCTGCGAGATGACCATGGAGCTGATGGGCCTTCGAGGCGACCAGCTCATCGAGGGCGCCGGGGACCCGGTAGGGGCAGCGACCGCCCTCTCGGAGATGAGCCGGTCCCAGATCAACCTCTTCATCTGACCCCTAGGACCGCCTCCCCGGCGCCCGGAACGGAGAACCGAACGATGGACCAGAACGCTGACGTGACTGTGGACGCCAAGGGCCAGAAGTGCCCGATGCCTGTCCTGCTGACCTCCCGTGGCATCAAGGGACTCAGCTCCGGCCAGACCATGCTGGTCGAGGCGACCGACGGTGGCTCGCAGAGCGACATCCCCTCATGGGCCAAGGACACCGGCAACGAGCTGCTGGACAGCTCGGTCGAGGACGGCGTCTACCGCTACCTCATCAAGAAGAGCTGAACGGACCCGTCACGACAGCGTCCCGGGCCCCGAGGCCGAACTAGTCTCGGGACCATGACGCGCTATCGGTTCCTGGACGGGATGGGCGACGTCGTCGCGGAGGGCGAGTTCGCCGACCACGCCTCGGCTACCGCCTGGGTGAGCGAGGACCTCGAGCACGACGAGGACGTGCAGCGGGTGGAGTACCTCGGGCCGGAGGGCGACTGGCGGTGGGCCGGTCCGCTGCTGGCCTGACCCGCCGCCCCCCGACGCCCCAGGTCAGCCCGCGCCGTCGGAGCTGGTGAGCCCGAGCTCCACGGCCTTGTCGAAGTCGTCGTCGACGAGCACCACGTCGTGACCCTCACGCGCCAGCAGGCTGGCGCAGATGGAGGACCGGTAGCCGCTGGCGCAGTGCACCCACAGCGTGCCGTCCGGGACCTCGTCGAGACGCTCGAGCAGCTCGTGGATCGGGATGTGACTCGACCCCGGGATCGCGTCGGAGGCCCGCTCGTCGTCACGGCGTACGTCGAGGATCGTGAAGGAGCTCTCCTCATGTGCCGGGTCGTCCAGCTCCTTCTTGAGCTCCTCGAACGTGACCCACGGGTAGCTGGCGAGGTCCTCGTCGGGGACCAACGAGCTCGGCGCCCCTGCCGCCGCTCCGGCGGGCCGGTCGATTCCGATGCGCACCATCTCCCGCTGGGCGTCGGCCACCTGCTCGGCGGACTCACCGATCAGGGTCACGGGGGTGCCCCACGGCATCAGCCAACCGAGGTAGGTCGCGAACTGCCCGCCGATGTCGAGGCCGATGCTGCCGCGGACGTGACCGGTCGGGTAGACCTTGCGGTCGCGCAGGTCCACGACCCACTCGCCGGCATCCACGCGGCGGCGAAGCTCCTGCGCGTCGACCGTCTCCGGAGAGCTGAGATCGATGGGGCCCGGGCCCTCGGCGTTGCGGGCGCCCATGTGGGCGTAGTACGCCGGGTAGGCGGTGAGGTTCTCGATCAGCCGAGCGACGAAGGCGTCCTCGTCGTCCTCGGTGAGGGCGTCGTTGCGCTTCTTCTCCTCCCCGATCGTGGAGGTGTCGCCACCGGCCGCGGATCCTGAGGAGCAGAAGCTGCCGAAGCCGTGGGTGGGGAAGATGTCCGTCTCGTCGGGGAGCTGGTCTGCCAGCTTGCGAGCCGAGTGGAACTGCGCGCGGGTCAGCTCGTCCGTGTGCTCGTCGCCGAGCAGGTCGGTGCGCCCGACGCTGCCGTAGACGAGCGATCCACCGGTGAAGACCGCGACCTGCTCGTCTGAGGAGTCCTGCGGCGAGATCGCGTAGGACAGATGCGTGTGGGTGTGGCCGGGGGTGGCGATGACGCGCACCTCGAGCGAGCCGTAGCTCAGCACGTCCCCGTCGGAGACCGGCCGGCGGTCGAACCCGACCTCGTCCTCGGCGCAGACGAGATAGTCGGCGCCGGTCTGCCGGGCGAGCTCGAGCCCACCGGTCACGTAGTCGTTGTGGATGTGCGTCTCCGCTACGGCGGCGACCTCGAGGCTGTGTTCCGCGAGCAGTGACTGCACGCGGTCGATGTCGCGCTGCGGGTCGACGACCACGGCCGTGGTGCCGTCGTGGACGACATAGCTGCGATCCCCGAGTTCGCTCGTGTCGATGACCTCGACCTTCAGCATGTGCTCACCCTTCCGATATGACCGGACATTTAGTTCACTCTACGACGGTGGCGGTGCTCGAACAATGCACCGCGGAGCATTCCCCGTCCGCCGAACCCCAACCGTTCGTGGCTCGACCGACCTCTCGGTGGCAGACTCGGGTGCGTGTCCTTGCCAACGTCTCGATTCGCCGCCCCGACCCTTCCCGGCGTGGTGGGTACGGCCGGGCGCTACCCCGTCGACTCTCCGGTGCCCCCCTCGCTGAGGCTGGCCGGGCGTTCCCTCGCCACGGCGGGGCCGCTGCGGGTCTACACGTGCGGGATCACGCCGTACGACGTCACGCACATCGGGCACGCCGCCACGTTCGTGTGGGCCGACCTGGTCGCCTCGCTGGCCCACGCCATCGGGGTCGAGGCGGTGACCTGCCGGAACGTGACGGACGTCGACGACGTCCTCACCGCCGCGGCGCGAGGCCGGGGCAAGAACTACGACGACTTCGCGCTGACGCAGGAGTATCTCTTCGAGCAGGACATGCGGGCGCTCTCGGCGCAGCGGCCGGACTTGAGCCCCCACGCGCGCACCTTCGTCCGGCCCGTGCAACGTCTGGCCTCCGCCCTCCTGGAGGCCGGCGCCGCCTACGAGCACGAGGGGCACGTCTACTTCCGCGGCGGCACGGTTCCCGCCTCTGCCGGCCTGGACGAGGAGTCGGCGTTGGTCGCCTCGCAAGAGTTCGGGGACCAGGACGACGTCCCCGGCCGGGAGTCACCGTTCGACGTGGCGGTCTGGCGCCCGTCTCCCGCGGAGCACCCCGCCTGGCCGAGTCCCTGGGGCTGGGGCCGGCCGGGCTGGCACGCGGAGTGTGCCGCGATGGCGATGGCGTGCCTGGGAAACTCGGTCGACGTCCTGGTCGGTGGCGCCGATCTCGCCTTCCCCCATCACGCCTACCAGTCGGCCATGGTGGAGGCCGCGACCGGTGTGGCTCCCTTCGCGCGCGCCGTGCTGCACGTGGGCGAGGTGCGGCTGGCGGGGGAGAAGATGGCGAAGTCGACGGGGAACCTGGTGCTGATCCAGGAGGTGCTGCAGCGCCACAGCGGACCCGCGGTCCGCCTGGGGCTGCTCAACCGGGTCTGGCACCAGCCGTGGGAGTGCACCGACGCCGAGTTCGAGCACGCGGCCGCCGTGCTCGAGGACCTGCACGGCGCCGCGGGCAGGTCCGGGGGAGACGACGCCGCCCGGGCCGAGGTGCTGCGCGTGCTGGTCACCGACCTCGACGTCCCGGCAGCGGTCGACCTGGCCCGGAGGGCGGGCGGCGGAGCGGCCCGGCTGCTCATCGACGTCCTCAAGCTCCGGGACGCGCCGCTGTCATGAGGGAGCTCGCGGGGGCGCGGCGATGAGCATCTCGCGGCGGCAGAAGCTGATCCGGGGGCCCCGAGCCGTCGACCGGACGCGCACGAGCCCGCTGTGGGAACAGGTCCATGACGACTTGGTGCGACGCGTCCGCGACGGTGAGTTCACCGACGAGTTCCCGGGCGAGCTCGCCCTCGTCGCGGAGTACGCCGTGAGCCGGCACACCGTGCGCGAGGCGTTGCGCAGTCTGCGTCAGGCCGGGGTGGTCTCCGGGGAGAGGGGCCGTACCTCGCGTCTGACCGGACCGGCGGAGATCGACCAGCCGATGGGCACGTTGTACAGTCTCTTCTCCGCGGTCGAGACGGCGGGCCAGACCCAGCGCAGCATCGTCCGCGCGCGCAAGGTCCTGGCTGACGGCGTGGTGGCTCAGCGCCTCGACCTGGAGGCGTCCACCCCGTTGTTCTACCTCGAGCGGCTGCGCCTGGCGAGTGAGCGTCCACTGGCCCTGGACCGCGTGTGGTTGCCGGCGGCGGTGGCTGCCCCATTGCTGACGGCGGACTTCACCGAGACCGCGCTCTACGACGAGCTGCGCACCCGGTGCGGGGTGAGCCTCACGGCGGGCAGCGAGAGCCTCAGCGCGGTGGTGCCGACGCCGGCTGAGCAGCTGTTGCTCGAGATGCCCGACGACGTCGCGGCGCTCGCGATCCAACGCCTCGGCTTCGTCGGCACCCGACCGATGGAGTGGCGGCACACCCTGGTGCGCGGCGACCGGTTCGCGGTCAGTGCCGAGTTCTCCCAGCCGACCGGCTACCAGCTGTCCGGAGGGTCGTTCGGGGTGCGCTGAGCGGTGCGCCCTCTCACATGCCGGGGATCGGCTGAGCCTCGTGCACCTCGATCTCGCAGCCGCCGGGCATGGACAGGTGCGGGTGGCTTCCTGCCAGCTCGAGGGCCGCGTCGAAGTCGGCTGCCTCGATCAGCGAGTAGCCGGCCACCTCGCGGGTGCTCGGTGAGGTGCCGTCGGGGGTGACGCGGGTGCCGCCGGCGAGGGGGGTGCCGAAGTCGAGCAGGCCGTCGCCGACCTTGCCCGCCCAGGCGTTCCACTCACCCATCACGGCCTCCATCTGCTCCGGAGTCGGTGGTGCAGCCTCGGCGGGCGTCATCGGGGCGTGGTAGACGAAGAGGTACTTGGTCATGACGGTTCTCCTGTGATCTCTCGGTTCTCTGTTCGGTTCTCTGTTCGGCGGCCGGCGACGGGTGCCGTCGGCCGTTCGGTCCTCAGGCGGGGACCGGAGTGCGTCCGGTGAAGGCGGCGAGCCGCTCCAGGGGGCCGGCGTCCTCGGCGGGGGTCACCTCGGCCCCGAACGAGCCGCGTGAGCGGCCACCCGGCACGACGGTCTCCGCGAAGTCGTGGACGTACGCGACGACCTCGTCGGAGACGCGCAGCGCAGCGCCGGCGCCCTGTCCGAGGTCCCAGCCGTGCACCAGCAGCTCGAGGGAGAGCAGGCCCGCGCCGAAGGCGGCGGGCATCTGCGCCCCGCCGGGTCCCTCGACGGTGCCGCCGAGGTCGACCGCGCGCCAGGCGTCGACCGCCTGCGTCGCCAGCACCGAGACGCGGTTCTCCAGGGGGCCCTCGCCGGGGTCGACCACCGTGCCGCCGGCCATCGCGCCGAGCTGGACCAGAGAGCCGCACAGGTGCTCGGCGACGTCGTGGCACGTGAAGTCGGTGCACGGTGTCGGTCGCGGGCGGTCCTCGGGGGTCAGCGCACGCAGCAGGGGCTGGAGGACGGCGAGGACGGCTTCGGCCGCCGTGAGCGGGTCGAGCGAGGCGGGGGCCCAGGCCCACTCGTCCTGCCCCGCGTCGCCCGCCGCAGCCACCCGCTCGAGGCGCTCGATGTAGTGGTTCCAGCCCTCGGCGTGCATCGCGGCCTGCTGCTCGGTGAGGCCCTCGTGGACCAGGGTGACCAGCGACCCCTCCTCCACCGGCTCGATGGTCACCGTGACCGTCGAGGCGTCGGGCCCGAGGTCGTCGTCGCCCTCCCAGCCCCACCCGAACACGACTCGACGTCCCGGTTCGACCTCTCGGTAGGTGCCGGCGGCCACGTGCCCGGGGGTGACGGTCCATCGCCACTGCCCACCCGCGCGCAGGTCGACCACGGCCGAGACGACCTGCCAGCGTCGCAGCCGCTCGGGCTCGGTGATCAGCGCGAACGCCTCGTCGGGGGACACCGGCAGGGTGGCTGATTTCGTGAAGGTCATGGTTGTCTCCTCAGTTGCTGCGCGTCGCTCACGAGCAGGTCGAGCTCGTTGGTCCAGAACAGGTCGATCTCTGCCTGCAGCTTCTGCAGGCCCGAGGACAGCACCCGGTAGGTCCGGTGGCGGCCGACCTTCTCCGCCTCGACCAGCCCGGCTTCGGCCAGCACCAGCAGGTGCTGGGAGATCGCCGACCGAGTCACGGTGAACTCGGCTGCGATCTCGCTGACGGTCCGCGGCTGCGATGCCAGCAGCTGCAGGATGCGTCGCCGGTTCGGCTCGGCTGCAGCGGAGAAGGCGTCGGTCACTGGAGATAGGTTAGTGCTGACTAACGCATGAGTGCAAGCCCGTCGACGCCCACCGCGGGCGAACCGCTCAGTCGGGCACCGGGAAACGCTTCAGGGCCACCCAGTAGGCGATCCGTCGACGAACGTCGGGCGAGACCTGCTGACGGAGCCGGCGGACCAGGGCGGCGGCCTCCTCCGGGTGCCCCTGCCTCTTGATCATCAGCGCGGCGTTGAGGGTCTCGACGTACCCCAGCTCCGGACCGAGCGCGTCGGCGAAGCTGCGCAGCGCGGCGAGGATGCCGGTCCGGCCGGACTGCCCACCGGTGGGGGCGTAGAGCGAGAACCGCTCCGAGGTCGTCACCAGCCTCCAGCCGCGGACGTCCGCCACCCAGGGCCTGCGCGAGACGTGGCACCGACCGGGGCGGGCACACTGCCCGTTGATGAGCACGTAGACCGGTCCGCTGCTCGGGACCGAGCCGAGCTTCCTCGAGACCTCGAAGAGGTCCGTGACGTACGGCGTGCTGCCCAGGTAGCGGGGCCGCCCCACGAAGGGCTGCCGCGACTGCCCAGCAGGGGTGGGCCGGTCGTAGAGCACGATCGCGTCGTCGGGCACCCGGCTCTTCAGCACGTCCGAGACCCGGGCGAAGTCCGGGGCGGCGTCGTCCACGACCACGGTGGCCGTCGCAGGCAGCTGGAGGAGCAGGGCCGCCCCCAGCAGCGCGGCCACCGTGGCTCGCCAGGTCCGGGTGAGGCCGGCCCGGCTGCCCACCAACGACGCCGTCGCGGCGGTCGCCAGCACGTAGCCGGGGAGGAAGAAGTAGGCGGCCCGGGAGCGGTAGGGCAGCGAGTCGAAGCTGAACGGGTTGAGCAGGTGGTAGGCCAGCAGGAACGCGAGCGGGGCCGCGAGGAACGCCGCCCACAGCGGCCACCCGAGGAACCTGCGCCGGGAGCGCGTCACGACGAGGGCGACCACGATCACCGCGACCGTCGTGGGCCACCACGGGAACGACGACCCGAGCAGCGGCACCGCCGCCGTCGCCAGCTCATGGAGGCCACGGCCGGAACGACCGAGGATGCCGGTCGGGCTGGGGTCGAAGAAGGTGCCCTGCGTCTCCGAGCCGAGGAGGAAGAACAGTGGCAGCCCGAGGAAGAGGAAGACGGCGATGCTGATCGCGGCCACCGGCCCGGCCTGCGACCAGGCCAGGCGCCGCCGCCAGGCCAGGAACACGAACGTCGCGGCGGCCACGCCCAGGAACGCCATCGGCTCGGGGACCCGGGTCAGCGGCAGCGACACGGCCACGACCGCCAGGACGACCAGCCACTTCTTGCGGCGCTCGTCCAGCCAGCACTGGGTCGCCCAGGCGAAGAGCAGCATCTCGAGCAGCGGGAGCGCGTAGGGCCGGGTGTAGGCGCCGTACCGCACCGCGAGCGGAGCGGTGGCCAGCACCAGCACCGCCCAGGCCCCGGCCCGACCCAGGCCGACCCGCCGGAACCAGACGGCCGCGACCACGAGGATCCCGATGCCGGCCAGGACCGGGACCAGCCGCTGCTGCAGCTGTCCGACCCCGAAGAGATGCTCGAAGACCCCGCCCAGCAACGGGTCGAGCGGCGGCTGGCGGGTGCCGCTGATGATGTCGAGGACGTTGTCGCTGCCGTACGGCGTGATCTGGCTGATCTCGTCGTAGCTGTAGGGCTGCCGCAGAGCGGTGACGACCAGGAGCACGGTGCCGACGAGCACACCGCCGGCGTACCACCCCCACCCGGCGGAGGAAGCCGCCTCCCCGCGAGGGCTCGGCTCGGGCCCGTCGTACTCGACGGCCGAGTCGGGTGGGGACAGCACCATGCGACTCCTCCCAGCAGGACGACTCCGCGCAGCGTAATGGGTGCCTGACCGCCGCTCCTCGGGGCCTCGGACCGTCGCTCGGAGGCGCTCACTGACCGCTTGGGCCAAATCGTCTAGTCCGATCGAACCATTGGCGGTGTTTCTGCGTCATGTTCGCGGCTTTGGTCGGTTTCCTAGGTACGAGCACGAATTGGGAGATGAGACTCGTGACACGCACTGACAGCAAGACCGACACCGGGGCGGCGACCAGCCGCCGGGCACACTGCAGCCGCTCGACCGACTGCCGCTGCGGCCAGCAGCTCGACCTCTGCGCCCGGGCGCACTGCCCGCGCTGCGGGCGGTCGATCCACCGCGACTGACAGACCGTGACGGGCCGCTGACACACCGGCAGCGACCCGACCACCGACGTCCAGGGCGCCGTCGCGCCAGCGCAGCCGAGGCCGTACGACGGGCTAAGGTACGGAGGCGATCAGACGGCGCTCGTGGATGAGGATGACCCGGTGGACAACCAGGACGGCACGGTGGCGGTCAGCCACCGAGTCCTCACGATCCCCAACATCGTCTCGATCATCCGGCTGGCCGGAGTACCCCTCTTCCTGTGGCTGATCCTCGTCCCCGAGGCGGACGGCTGGGCGCTCGCGGTGCTGTTCGTGTCCGGCATCAGCGACTTCGCCGACGGGTACCTCGCCCGCAGGCTCAACCAGACCTCGAAGGTCGGCGAGATCCTCGACCCGGTCGCCGACCGCCTCTACATCCTCTCCACCGTCATCGGGCTGGCCGCCCGCGGCATCATCCCGTGGTGGGTCGCGGCGCTCCTGCCCGCCCGTGACGCGTTCCTGTGGTGCCTGGTCCCCTTCCTGCGCACCCGCGGCTACAGCTCGCTGCCGGTGCACTTCCTCGGCAAGGCGGCGACCGCCAACCTGCTCTACGCCTTCCCGCTGCTGCTGCTCGGGGACGCGGAGGGGACGCTGCCGATGCTGGCCAAGGTGTTCGGCTGGGCGTTCGCGATCTGGGGGACCGGGCTGTACTGGTGGGCCGGGCTGCTCTACGCCTGGCAGGTGCGCAAGCTGCTCGCCGACCACGACCGAAGGGCACCGGCGCTCGATGGCGGGTGACCAGCGACCTCGCGGGAACCGGCCGGCCGCGCCACCGCCGCCCCAGGCCGCGCTGGGACTGCTCAACTACCTCACGGCCACCTCGCTCGACGAGGACTACGCACACGTGTCGCGGCGCAGAGCGGCGGAGGCGGCCGCGAGCGGGACGACCGACGGCGGGCCGACGCCGCGCGGGCGTCCCGGGCGCCGCGCGGTCGTCGTGCTCGCGCTGTTCGGCGTCCTGATCGCCACCGCGGCCGCCCAGACCGCGCAGCGGGCCGACGAGTCGGCGAGCTCCCGGGCCTCGCTGATCAGCCAGGCCCATGACGGCCGGGCCGAGCTCGCCGACCGCCGCGCCCGACTCCGGGCCCTGCAGCGGGAGGTGTCGACGCTCCGCACCCGCGACCTCGCCACGACGAGCCAGGGCCGGGCCGCCGAGCGGAGGCTGAGTCAGCTGGGGGTGGTCTCCGGTGGCGCGGTCACCCACGGGCCGGGGATCCAGGTGGTGGTCGACGACGCCCCAGGGGCCACCTCGTTCAAGCAGAAGGTGCAGGCCCCTGACCTGCAGAAGCTGGTCAACGGTCTCTGGCAGGTCGGCGCCGAGGCCGTCGCCGTCAACGGGCAGCGGCTGAGCAACCTGAGCTCGATCCGCGACGCGGGCAGCGCGATCACCGTCAACTACGTCTCCCTGCGGGCGCCGTACACCGTCTCCGCGATCGGTGACCCCAAGACCATGGGCGCGCGGCTGCTCGACACTGCCGGGGGAGAGGTACTGGTGACGCTACGATCCACCTTTGGACTCCAGTTCGACGTGACGACCAAGGACGACATGGTGCTCCCCGCGGCCAAGCGCATGAGCCTGCGCAACGCCGACCTGATCCCCGGCTCGAAGGACGGACGCGGATGATCGCCGCTCTCGGGCTGCTCCTCGGTGTGGTGCTCGGACTGGTCCTGCAGCCCACGGTCCCGGTGTGGCTCGACCCCTACCTCCCGATCGCCGTCGTCGCGGCGCTCGATGCCGTCTTCGGTGCCCTGCGGGCGTTCCTCGACGGGATCTTCGACGACAAGGTGTTCGTCGTCTCGTTCATCTCCAACGTGCTGATCGCCGCGATGATCGTGTACCTCGGCGACAAGCTCGGCGTGGGCGGACAGCTCTCCACCGGGGTGATCGTCGTGCTCGGCATCAGGATCTTCTCCAACGTCGCCGCCATCCGCCGCCACATCTTCCACGCCTGATCATGAGCGACCAGATGAGCGACGACCAGATGAGCGACGACCAGCCCGACCACACCCCGGCACCGGAGCCGCAGGACGGACGCAGCAGGCTGCTCGCTGCGCTGCGGCGACCCGGTTCGCGCGCCCAGGTGGTGGCGGCGCTGCTGCTCGCCGTGCTCGGGTTCGCAGCCGTCACGCAGGTGCGCTCCAACGGTCGCGACGACAATTTCGTCGGCGCCCGGCAGGGAGACCTGATCCAGTACATCAACAGCCTGTCGCTGGCCTCCCAGCGCGCGGAGTCGCAGATCGCGGAGCTCGAGGCGACCCGCTCGCGGCTCGGCAGCGACACCGAGGCGCGTCGTACGGCGCTCACCCGCGCACGCGAGCAGGCCGACACCCTCGGCATCCTGGCCGGCACGGTGCCCGCCGAGGGGCCCGGGATCAGGGTCACCGTGACCGACCCGGCCACGGGTGCGGGCGTCGGCACGAACCAGATGATCAACGGGCTGCAGGAGCTGCGGGATGCCGGCGCCGAGGTGATCGAGATCAACGACCGGGTGCGGGTGATCGCGCAGACCGCGCTTCGGGACAGCTCCGGGGGCGGGCTGCTCATCGACGACCGCGAGGTGAAGGCGCCGTACACCATCGACGCCATCGGTGACTCCCGCACGCTGGCAACGGCGCTCGACTTCACCGGTGGGTTCGTCGACGAGGTGCACGGCGTCGGCGGCAAGGTGAGCGTGCGCGAGCTCGACCAGGTCGAGATCACCAGCGTGCGCAAGCCCGCTCAGCCGCAGTACGCCCAGCCCGGTCCGACCGGATAGCCTGCACGGGTCCAGCCGACCGCACTGCTAGGAGCGCCGTGTACCCCGACGACCTGAAGTACACCCCTGAGCACGAATGGGTCCGCAGCCCGGGCGAGGCGCCCTCCTCGGTGCGCATCGGCATCACCGACTACGCGCAGGACGCGCTCGGCGACATCGTGTACGTCTCGTTGCCCGAGGTCGGCAGCGAGGTCGCGGGCGGAGCCGCGGTCGGCGAGCTCGAGTCGACGAAGTCGGTCAGCGACGTCTACGCCCCGTTCAGCGGCACGGTCGCGGCGGTCAACGACTCGCTGGACGGCACGCCGGAGCTGGTCAACTCAGACCCGTACGGCGGCGGCTGGCTGTTCGAGCTGGTGCCGGCCGAGCCCTCCGCGACAGCGGACCTGATGGACGCCTCCGCGTACCAGGCCAGCCTCGACTCCTGAGCACCTCGCACCGGATCGGGGGGTCGGCGCGACCGTGTCGGCCGCCCGCTTCCGTCGGCCTTGATCTGCATGGCTTCACTGATAGGTTCATGCCCTGCAACCGTGAACCTCGACTGACGCTTGAGGGTTCGCTCCGGGACCATCCGAGGGAGGCCAGCATGCCGTTCTGCACCCAGTGCGGACACCAGAACGCCGAGGGTTCGCGTTTCTGCGCGCAGTGCGGGACCCGCCTCGAGACCTCGCCGGCAGGGCCGCCGCCGACCGGGGAGGCCGCCAGCGAGAGCACCGCGACGATCACGTTCGGCGCACCCGCCAAGGAGCCGGAGCACCGCGAGGAGCGCCACCTCAACGACTCCGACGCCGCGGCCGTCGACGCGTTGCCCCCGGGAAGTGCGCTGCTGGTGGTGCAGCGCGGCCCGAGCGCCGGAAGCCGCTTCCTGCTCGACACCGAGGTGGTCTCCGCGGGGCGCCACCCGGACAGCGAGATCTTCCTCGACGACGTCACCGTCTCGCGCAGGCACGCCGAGTTCCGTCGTACGGCCGAGGGGTTCACGGTCGCCGACGTCGGAAGCCTCAACGGCACCTACGTCAACCGCGACCGCATCGACGAGGTCTCGCTGCAGGGCGGTGACGAGGTGCAGATCGGCAAGTACCGCCTGGTCTTCTTCGCCAGCCACGCGCGTCAGCCCGAAACGGGCCGTTGACGAAGCGAGCGTCCGCCTCGTCGCGGGCACGGCTGAGCATCGGGGAGGTGCTCGGCCAGCTGCGCGGAGAGTTCCCCGGCCTGAACATCTCCAAGATCCGGTTCCTCGAGGCCGAGGGTCTCATCGAGCCGGAGCGCACCCCGTCCGGCTACCGCAAGTTCTCCCATCGAGACGTCGAGCGACTGCGCTACGTGCTGACCTGCCAGCGCGAGCACTACCTCCCGCTCAAGGTGATCCGCGAGCACCTCGACGCCATCGACCGCGGCCTCGAGCCGCCGGCGCTCAACGGTGCGCCGGGACCCCAGGTGCCACGGGTCGTGCTCGACGGCGACGGGTACCCCGCGGCCGAGTCGTTCGGTGTCGACGCCTCCGAGCTGCGGCTCTCGCGCAACGAGCTGCTCACCACCGCACAGATCGAGGACTCCCTGCTCGAGCAGCTGGAGACCTACGGCCTGGTGCGGCCGCGCACCGGGTCGGCCCATCGCGCGGCGCCGTACGACGGGGACGCGCTGGTGATCGCGAAGACCGCCGGCGAGCTGGCGGCCTTCGGGCTCGAGCCCCGCCACCTCCGTGCGTTCAAGACCTCGGCGGACCGCGAGATCGGTCTGGTCGAGCAGGTGGTCTCGCCGATGCGGCGTGGGCGTGACGCAGGCGCCTCGGCTCGCGCGGAGGAGGCCATCTCTGCGATGGCGGCGCTCTCCGTGCGTCTGCATGCCACCTTGGTGAAGGCCGCGCTGCGTTCCTGACAACCTCCCGTGCGGGGTCCTTCCCCGCTTTCGAGCCGGGAGTAGGGTGAGCGCGTGCGCGAAGTCGACGTGATCGGTGTCCGGGTGGAGATGCCCTCCAACCAGCCCATCGTGCTGCTGCGGGAGGTCGCCGGAGACCGCTACCTCCCCATCTGGATCGGTGCCGTGGAGGCCACCGCGATCGCCTTCGCCCAGCAGGGCGTGGTGCCGCCGCGACCGCTGACGCACGACCTGATCAAGGACCTTCTCAGTGCGACCGGCAACGACCTCACGGAGGTCCGGATCACCGAGATGAAGGACGGGATCTTCTACGCCGTCCTGGTGTTCGGCTCGGGTGTCGAGGTCTCCGCCCGCCCCTCGGACTCGATTGCGCTGGCGCTGCGCACCGGCAGCAAGATCGTGTGTGCCGAGGACGTGCTCGACGAGGCCGGTCTCGAGGTGCCCGACGAGCAGGAGGACGAGGTGGAGAAGTTCCGCGAGTTCCTCGACCACGTGTCCCCGGAGGACTTCGAGTCTCGCTGACGGGTGCGCCTTCACGCTCGCGAACCAACCTTCAACCTCAAGTTGAGGGTTAAGACACGTCGGCGTGGCACGGGCGTGCCTCGTTGACCCCCTCCCACGCGAGCCTTACCTTGGAGTGTCTTCGCTGTAACTCCACCGTTGTTCTCCTGACCCTGCGGGGTCGCCCCGAGAGCGGACGGCTTCCCCCCAGGGAGCGACAAGCTGAGCGAAGCGGACGAGAGTGGGTCATCGGTGACAGGCAACGGCGACAAGGCAGCGCGGGACGCGATCGACCGGCAGGCAGCCCAGCAGGCCGCCACGGAGGCTGCGGAGACGGCCAACGAGCAGGGGCTGCTCTTCGACGACGACGTCTCGACCCTCCCCAGCGACACGGGCTACCGCGGTCCCACCGCCTGCAACGCCGCTGGCATCACCTACCGCCAGCTCGACTACTGGGCCCGCACCGGGCTCGTCGAGCCGAGCGTCCGCGGCGCCACCGGCTCCGGCACCCAGCGGCTCTACTCGTTCCGCGACATCTTGGTGCTCAAGGTCATCAAGCGCCTGCTCGACGCGGGCATCTCCCTCCAGCAGATCCGCAACGCGGTCCAGCACCTGCGCAAGCGGGGGACCGACGACCTGACCCGCGTCACGCTGATGAGCGACGGCGCCACCGTCTACGAGTGCACCAGCAACGACGAGGTCATCGACCTGCTCCAGGGTGGCCAGGGCGTCTTCGGCATCGCGATCGGTGGGGTCTGGCGCGAGATCGAGGGGTCGCTCGCCGAGCTGCCCAGCGAGCGGGCCACCGACGACACGTCGTCACACGCCGACGACGAGCTCGCCGCTCGCCGCCGGGCCCGCACCGGCAGCTGACCCACCCCCACCACCCGCTGAGGCGTCTCGTTCTGCGCGCCTATCCACAGGACGGCCGTCGCAGGGGTGACCACGGGCCGCAGAACAAGACGCCTCGACGGGTTTCGCGGCGCAGAACGAGACGCCTCAGCGGGTTGGGTAGGGTGGGGGGTGCTGCTGACGCTGTGCGGGAGAGACTTCGACTCCTGCTGATGGCGGGGTCGGAGCGCCGAAGGGGCAAATCCTCCCCGGAACCTCTCAGGCGCCAGGACTGCACGGTCGAGGCAACTCTGGAGGCGCCGGCGAACCGGGCGGCGAACGACAGAGGGGGAGGCGACCTGTCCGTGGAGTCCACCAGGAGCCTCTGTGTCCGACCATCCCCGCCTGTGCGACCTCGACACCGCGAGTGTCTTCGCCGACCGGCACATCGGCCCCGGGTCCACCGACCGCGCGACGATGCTCGCCGCCGTGGGCTTCGACTCGCTCGACGCCCTGATGGACGCTGCCGTCCCCGGTGGCATCCGGTCCGCCGACGAGCTCGCGCTGCCCGCGGCCGCCACCGAGTGGCAGGCCACCCGCGAGCTGCGGGCCCTCGCGGAGCGCAACCACCCCCGTGAGCCGATGATCGGCCTCGGCTACTCGGGCACCGTCACGCCACCGGTCGTACGACGCAACGTGCTGGAGGACCCGAGCTGGTACACCGCCTACACGCCGTACCAGCCGGAGATCTCGCAGGGCCGGCTGGAGGCGCTCCTGAACTTCCAGACCGTGATCGGCGACCTCACCGGGCTCCCGACCGCCAACGCCTCGCTCCTCGACGAGGGCACAGCGGCAGCCGAGGCGATGACGCTGGTGCGCCGCGCGAACAAGAAGGCGACCGGCCCGTTCCTGGTCGACGCGAACGCGCTGCCGCAGACGATCGCCGTCGTGCAGACCCGGGCGCGCGCCATGGGCATCGAGGTGGTGGTGGTCGACCTGAACGAACCACTGCCCGCCGGCGGAGCGGACCCGTGCGGGGTGCTGGTGCAGTACCCAGGCTCCGACGGCGCGATCCTCGACCCCCGTCCCGTGGTCGAGGCCGTCCACGAGCGCGGCGGCATGGCCGTCGTGGCCGCGGACCTGCTGGCGCTGACCCTGCTCGAGGCGCCCGGCGCGATGGGCGCCGACGTCGTGGTCGGCTCCTCCCAGCGCTTCGGCGTGCCGCTGTTCTACGGCGGCCCGCACGCCGGCTTCATGTCGGTGCGGTCGGGCCTGGAGCGTCACCTGCCGGGCCGCCTCGTCGGAGTCTCGGTGGACGCCGAGGGCCGGCCCGCCTACCGGCTCGCGCTGCAGACGCGTGAGCAGCACATCCGCCGCGACAAGGCCACCTCGAACATCTGCACCGCCCAGGTGCTGCTGGCGGTGGTCGCGTCGATGTACGCCGTCTACCACGGTCCCGAGGGGCTGCGCACCATCGCGCTTCGCGCCCACCGGTACGCCGCCGTGCTGGCCGCCGCCCTGCGCGACGCGGGTGCCGACGTGCTGCACAACGAGCTCTTCGACACGGTCACGGTGCGCGTGCCCGGTGGGGCGACGGCGATCGTCGAGGCGGCCCGCGAGCGCGGGGTCCACCTGCGGCACAAGGACGACGACCACGTCGGCATCTCGACGTCGGAGACGACCTCGCGTGAGCACCTCGAGACAGTGCTCGCCGCGTTCGGGGCAGCCGACGTCGACCTCGACGACGTCGACGCACGCGTCGGCGACGAGCTGCCCGCCGGGCTTCGACGGGAGACGCCGTACCTGACCCACGAGGTGTTCAACACGCACCGCTCCGAGACGTCGATGCTGCGCTACCTGCGCCGGCTCTCGGCCCGCGACTACGCGCTCGACCGGGGGATGATCCCGCTCGGGTCGTGCACGATGAAGCTCAACGCCACCACGGAGATGGAGCCGGTCAGCCTGCCGGGCTTCGCCGACCTGCACCCGTTCGCGCCGGCGGAGGACGCGGCGGGCTACGTCGAGCTGATCGAGCAGCTGGAGTCGTGGCTGTGCGAGGTCACCGGCTACGACCGCGTCTCCATCCAGCCGAACGCCGGGTCGCAGGGCGAGCTCGCCGGCCTGCTGGCGATCCGTGCCTATCACGTGGCCGAAGGCGAGCCGGCGCGGGACGTCTGTCTGATCCCGGGATCCGCGCACGGCACCAACGCCGCCTCCGCGGTGATGGCCGGGATGCGGGTGGTGGTCGTCAAGGCGGCCAGCGACGGGCGCGTCGACATGGACGACCTGCGCGACCAGTGCGAGAAGCACTCCGAGGACCTCGCCGCGATCATGGTCACCTACCCCTCGACGCACGGCGCCTACGAGGACGGCATCGGCGACCTCTGCGCGATGGTGCACGAGCACGGCGGCCAGGTGTACGTCGACGGGGCCAACCTGAACGCGCTGATGGGCTTCGCCAAGCCCGGTGAGTTCGGCGGCGACGTCTCGCACCTCAACCTGCACAAGACCTTCTGCATCCCGCACGGTGGCGGGGGCCCCGGGGTCGGGCCGGTGGGCGTGCGCGAGCACCTGGCGCCGTACCTGCCCTCGCACCCCGGACACCCCGACCCCGCACGGCGCGAGGGGATCGGCCCGGTCAGCGCGGCGCCGTACGGCTCGGCGGGGATCCTGCCGATCTCCTGGGCCTACGTGCGGTTGATGGGCGGCGCCGGCCTCACCGACGCCACGGCGGTGGCGGTGCTCTCGGCGAACTACGTCGCGAAGCGGCTCGGTGAGCACTTTCCCGTGCTGTACAAGGGGCATGGCGACCTCGTCGCGCACGAGTGCATCCTCGACCTGCGCGAGCTCACCAAGCGCACCGGGGTCACCGTCGACGACGTGGCGAAGCGGCTGGTCGACTACGGCTTCCACGCGCCGACGATGAGCTTCCCGGTCGCGGGAACACTCATGGTCGAGCCGACGGAGTCCGAGGAGCTCGCCGAGGTCGACCGGTTCTGCGAGGCGATGATCGCGATCCGCGAGGAGATCGCGCGGGTGGAGGAGGGGGAGTGGTCCTCCGAGGCGTCGCCGCTGCGCGGGGCCCCGCACACCTCGCGCGCCGTTGTCGGGGAGTGGGACCGGGGCTACTCCCGTGAGCTCGCCGCGTTCCCCGCGGGCTACGACCCCGACAAGTACTGGCCGCCGGTGGCCCGCATCGACCAGGCCTACGGTGACCGGAACCTCGTCTGCGCGTGCCCGTCGCCCGAGGCGTTCGCCGAGACCGAATGAACGAGCCGCTTCTCGACGGCACGGCCCGTCGGCTCACCCATGACCTCGCGGCCACCCAGGCGCGGGGACGGCTACCCTCGGTCGTGGCCGCCGTCGTCCGTGAGGGTGAGGTGGTGTGGTCCGGGGGACGTGGCCGCACCGTGCGGCGGGGCGGCGACGCGCGACCCGACACGGACACGCAGTACAAGATCGGCTCGGTCAGCAAGACCCTGACGGCGGCGCTCGTGATGCTGGCGCGGGAGCGAGGAGAGCTCTCGCTGGCCGACCCCGCGGGTCGGTTCGTGCCCGCGGGTCCGTTCGCCGACGCCAGCCTGCGTTCGCTGCTCGCCCACTCCGCAGGCATCTCCGCCGAGCCGCGCGGATCCTGGTGGGAGCGCAGCCCCGGCGTCGACGCCGAGACGCTGGCCGCCGCCCACACGGGTGCCCAGCGGGTCTTCGAGCCCGGGAGCCGCTTCCACTACTCCAACCTCGGGTACGGCGTGCTGGGTCAGGTGGTCGAGGCGGTCACCGGGGCGTCGTGGTTCGAGGCACTCCGGGAGCAGCTGCTGCGTCCGCTGGGCATGACCCGCACGACGTACGACGAGCAGATGCCGCACGCGGAGGGCTTCGCCGTCCACCACCTGACCGGCGAGCTCACCGTCGAGCCGCTGCCCGACACCGGGGCGATGGCGCCGGCCGGTCAGCTCTGGAGCACGGCCGAGGACATGGCCACCTGGCTGACGGCGCTGGTGAGACCCGAGCGCTCCGTGCTCAAGGCCGAGTCGCTGGTCGCCATGCGCACGCCGCAGGCGGGTTCCCCGGAGGACCGGGTGGGGTCGACGTACGGGCTCGGGGTGCAGCTGCTGACCGGCCACGGCCGGTCGCTGCTCGGGCACGGTGGCTCGATGCCCGGCTTCTGCTGCGGCGTCCAGGTCGATGTCGCCAGTGGAGTGGGCGCGGTGGTGCTGACCAACGGCGCCTACGGGCTCGACGACCTGACCGCCCGGATGGTGCATGCGGTGCTCGACGCCGAGCCGCCGATGGCCGAGGAGTGGGTCCCCGCCCATAACGTGGCCGCCGACCTTCGCGAGCTGGTCGGGCTCTGGTACTGGGGGCAGGCGCCCTCCCTGCTGCGGGTGGCGCTCGACGGCTTCGCACTCGGCCCGGTCGAGGGGCCCGGACGGTCGATGCGCTTTCGGCGGGTGCGGGGCGACGTGTTCCTGGGGACCCACGGTTACCTCGACGGCGAGACGCTGCGGGTGGTGCGTCGCGAGGACGGGTCGGTCTCGCACCTGGAGGTGGCGACGTTCGTCTACACCCGCACGCCGTACGACCCGGACGCCCCCGTCCCCGGCGGCCATCCCTCGACCTGACCCACGGGTCACCGTCGGTTCGCAAGGCCCGGCTCGAGACACACCCAAGCCCGGGTCGGGGAACCAGGGGGCCCGGGTCGGCGTCAGTTGGCCTGGGAGACCGTCGACATGTTGAAGTCGGGGACACGGAGGGCGGGGGTCGCGGTGCGGGGGAAGTAGTCCCCCCACTCGCGCGAGAAGCTCGGAGCCGTGCCCGAGGCGTGCGAGAAGCGACCCAGCAGGTCGACCGGGCTCTCGTTGAACCGGAAGTTGTTCACCGCGCCGACGACCTCACCGTCCTCCACGAGGTAGACGCCGTCGCGGGTCAGCCCGGTCAGCAGCAAGGACTGCGGGTCGACCTCGCGGATGTACCACAGACAGGTCACCAGCAGACCCCGCTCGACTCCGGCGACGAGGTCCTGGGTGCTGCCCGCGGCGCCGGCGACCTGCACCACCAGGTTGTCGACGTACGGCGTGAGCGGCTGGCCGGTGAGGGCGGCGGAGAACCTGTTCTGCAACAGGGCAGTCAGCGTGCCGTCCCTGACCCAGTCGGTGCGGCCGAGGGGGGTGCCGTTGTCGAAGACCGAGTCCACCTCGTCGCTGCTGGTGGTGGCGACGAACGGCCGCGCCTGCAGACGGTCGTAGGAGGGGTCGGAGAAGATCTGCAGCGGCTGGTCCGAGAGCCGCTCGCCGATGCGGGTGCCACCTCCGCGGCGGGAGAACACCGTCTGCCCGTCGTAGGCGTCCCGCGCGGCGGACGACCAGTAGCTGTAGATCATCAGGTCGGCCACAGCCGTCGGGGGCAGCACCGTGTCGTAGTGGCCGGCGGGCAGGTCGACGCGGCGCCCGGCCCATCCGAGGCGGCGCACCAGCTCGGCATCGATCGCGTGCGCGTCCACGTCGGTGAAGTCGCGGGTCGCGCCGCCGACCCAGGCGCTCGTGGACAGGTCGCTCGGCTTGGCGGTGCAGCCGTAGTGGCCGGTCGGCTGGACGTGCCGGAGTCGGAGGCCGGTGCTGGTGCCCAGGTACGTCGTGGTCACGTCATGGTCGACGAAGCCGTAGAGCACCCGCCCCTCGGCGCTCGCGCGTCCGAAGGCCTCACCGAGCGCCGGAGCGAAGTCGCGGTAGACCTCGATCGACGTCGCGGGTGACGGCTCCGCCCAGTCGTCGGCGGCGTCACCTACCAGCAGCTCGGCGGCATCCTCGGCGTCCTGCGCGGAGCGCGCCGCGGCGTCGGCCGACTCCACGATCCGGTCGACCTGCTCGAGTGTCGAGGCGCTCGCCGAGACCGACCCGGACGCCGTACCGGTGCCGGTGCCGTGCAGCGCGACCACGGACACCGACAGGCCGTGCATGACCCCGTTCGTCGTCAGCGTGTTGTTCGCCCACCGGAGGTTGGCGCTCGTGGAGTCGTGCACGATCACGACGCAGTGGTCGGAGGTCGACGCCGCGATCGCGTGCTCGACCAGCTCTTGGGGGGTAGTCACGCTCATGGTCGGTCCTTGCTCGAGTCGCTGGAGATTCAGTGGCCGGCTTCGGCGGTGGTGTTGAGGATGTTGACGTCGCGGAACAGCGCGGTGGGACACCCGTGCGACACGGCGGCGACCTGCCCCGGCTGCGCCTTGCCGCAGTTGAACGCGCCGCCCAGCTGCCACGTCTGCGGGCCGCCGACCGCCTCCATGCTGTTCCAGAACTCGGTGGTGGTCGCCTGGTAGGCGACGTCCCGCAGCTGGCCGGTGAGACGACCCTTCTCGATCTTGTAGAACCGCTGGCCGGTGAACTGGAAGTTGTAGCGCTGCATGTCGATCGACCAGGACTTGTCGCCGACCACGTAGATCCCGTCGTCCACGGCACCGATCAGCTCCTCGGTGCTCGGTCCGTCCGGTGTGGGCTCCAGGGACACGTTGGCCATCCGCTGGATGGGGATGTGGCCGGGCGAGTCGGCGTAGGCACAGCCGTTCGAGCGCCCGTCGTTGAGCTCCGGCATCGCGTGCGCCATCGAGCGGTCCAGCTGGTAGCCGACGAGCACGCCGTCTCGGACGATGTCCCAGCTCTGGGTCTGCACGCCCTCGTCGTCGTAGCCGACCGTGGCCAGCCCGTGCGGCGTCGTGCGGTCGCCCGTGATGTTCATGACCGGGGAGCCGTACTGGAGGCGCCCTAGCTGGTCCACGGTGGCGAACGACGTGCCGGCGTAGTTGGCCTCGTAGCCGAGGGCCCGGTCCAGCTCCGTGGCGTGCCCGACGGACTCGTGGATGGTGAGCCAGAGGTTCGAGGGGTGGACCACCAGGTCGTGGCGGCCCGGCGCCACCGGCGGCGCGACCAGCTTGGCGGCGAGCAGGTCCGGAAGCTCGACGAGGGCGGTGTCCCAGTCGTAGCCGGTGGTGAGGTACTCCCAGCCGCGCCCGACGGGCGGCGCGATGGTCCGCATCGAGTCGAAGACTCCGCTGCGCTCGTTGGTGCCGTGCACCTCCAGGCCGGGCTCCAGCCGCACCCGCTGCTGGGTCGTCGTGGTGCCGTTGAGGTCGGCGTAGAACTTGTTCTCCACCACCTGTCGCACGAAGCCCGAGCTGTGCTGGACTCCCGGGGCGGCGAGCAGTCGCGCGGACCGCTCCGCCAGCAGGTCCACCTTCTCGGCCAGTGGCACGGTGAGCGGGTCGACGTCGTAGGCGGAGACCCAGGTGACGTCGTCGTACGTCGGTTCGGGCGCGAGCTCGATCGGCCGGGTGGTCATGGCCGCGGCGACCTGGGCGGTGCGGACCGCCGTCTCGGCGACGCCGATCGCCGACTGGGTGCCGAGCACCACGCCTGAGGCGAAGCCCCACGCCCCGTCGAGGACGACCCGGACCGCGAAGCCGATGTCCTCGGAGTCCGTCGCGCCCTGCAGCCGCCCGTCGCGCACCCGGATGCCCTGCGACCGGATCCGCTCGAACCGGAAGTCGGCGTGGCTCACATAGAAGTCCTGGGCCCGGCTCAGCGCGGCCTCGGCCATCCTGCGGTAGGGGAGCGCGGTGAACGAGCCGTCGATCTCGTGCCGGGTGGTCATGGGTCGAGGCTATGACGCCCCTCCCGATCCGGGACCGGTGGGTTCAGGTGCGCCCGTCGCGTTCCTGGGCCTCGCGCAGTGCCGTGTGCTCGCCCATCCAGGTGGCGGGCAGCACGTCGAACCCGGCCTGGCGGGCGGCGTCGAGCACCCGCGGGTCGTCGTCGACCAGCACCACGACGTCCCGGGTGCGGGCGAGGCCCTGCAGCGCCTCCACCTTGAAGAGCCGGGAGGGTCGGTAGTCGTCGACGGGCCGAAGGGTCAGCGGCCCGGAGGGCAGGTCGTGGTCTCGCAGCCACCGCTCGGTGACCGAGCGCAGGCGCTCCGGGCGCCCGGACAGGTACGCCACGTCGTAGACCTCGCCCAGGGAACGGACGGTGTGGGCACCCTCGGCCAGCAGGGTGTCGTCGGCGGCGCCGGCGAAGAACGCCCGCCAGTCCTTCGGTCGGCCGGTCACGTGGTGGAGCCGGTGGCGTACGTCGGCCACCACCCCGTCGATGTCGACGACGGCGACGCTGCGCGGGTCGGCGTCGTCGGGCCCCTTGCTCACGGCTGCATCATGCCGTGGCCACGACCCGGGTCAGCCGACCAGGGTCGCGACGCTGACCGTGGACCCCGCCCGGCCCTTCTCGACGAGCACCTGCGTCGGGATCCGGCTGCGCAGCTCGCTGACGTGGCTGACCACCCCGACGGTGCGACCACCGGCCCGGAGACCGTCGAGCCGGTCCATCACGTCGTCGAGGGTGTCGGCGTCGAGGGTCCCGAAGCCCTCGTCGACGAAGAGCGTCTCGACCTCGGTGCCACCGGCCTCATGCGTCACCACGTCGGCCAGGCCGAGCGCGAGGGCCAGCGAGACGACGAACGTCTCGCCGCCGGAGAGAGTCGTCGGCGCGCGCACGTCGCCGGTCCACTGGTCGACGACCTCGAGGCCGAGACCGGCCTGCGCGCTGCGGCGCTCCGCGCGGCCGGTGCGCTGCAGCAGGTACCGCTGGTCCCGGAGATGTCCGAGCCGCTCGTTGGCAGCCGCGACCACCTGGTCGAGCCTGGTGGCCAGGACGTATGCCGACAGACGCATCTGCAGCTGGTTGTCGTGCCCCATCCCGCGGACCAGGCGCGACATCGCCTCGGCACGCAGCGCGTCGTCGCGCACCGGCGCCCACCCCTCGATCGCCTCCTCGAGCCGATGGAGGTACCGGGCCAGCGCGGCGGCGCGGTCGTCGCACAGGGCCAGCTCGCGAGCGCTCTCGACTGCCGAGGCCTCACAGGCCTGGAGATCGTGAGCCGAGGTCGAGACCTCGTCGACCTCCGGGTCGGGCCCCGTGCCCTCCGGTTCGTCCTCGGGCTCCTCGAGGACCGCCTGGGCCCGTGACCGGGTGGCGGCCCGCTCCTGCAGCTGCGCGGTGAGGGCGCGGAGCTCGTCGTCGCCCAGGAGGGCCGCCTCCACGTCCACGAGGTCGTCGAAACCCTGCTCAGCGGCCGACGTGTGGGCCTGCTCGGTGAGCGCGTCGAGCCGCCGCGTGGTCTCCTCGTGTCGTGCCACCGCCTCGCGAGCCGTCGACAGCCGGACGCGCAGCCGCGCGAGCTCCTCGAGCGCCGCGTGGACCGTCGTGGCGGAGTGCGGCGCGAGCGCGGAGGCGGCCTCGCCCTCGAACGCGACGAGGGTGCGGGTCTGAGCGGCGACCGCCTCGCGCAGCCCGGCCGCAGCGATGGCCGCGGACGCCTGACGCCGACCCAGGGAGTCGCGCTCGCGTCGCAGCTCCGAGAGCGACCGTTCGAGAGCCGGGACCCGCTGCCCCGCGACCCGGGCGAGCTCGAGCTCCCGAGTGGTCGACGCCACCACGGCGGCGACCACGGTGGCGTCGGCGCCGTCGGCGGCCGCGACCAGGGACTCGTGCCGGTCCCGGTGCGCCCGCGCCTGCGCCTCGGCGGCCTCGAGCCGTCCCGCGCACGCAGCCAGGGCCTCGTCGGCGACCTGCTGGTCCGACTCCGTCACGTGGTCGTGCCCGCGCACGGCGGGACGCGGATGCTCGGTGCTGCCGCAGACCTGGCAGGCCGCACCGTCGGTGAGCGAGGCGGCGAGCTCGGCGGCCATCCCGGTGAGCCGGCGTGCGGCGAGGCGCTGCACCACGTCGCGCGCGTCCTGTGTCGCGTCGCGGGCGTCCCGTCGGGCGTCCTCGGCGGCTTCGAGCTCGCGGCGCACGTCGACGAGGTCGACAGCTGCCGCCAGGCGCCGCCGGGCGGAGCCGAGCGTGAGCCGGAGGGCGTCCTCGCGCGCAGCATGGGCGACCGCCGCGGCCAGAGCCTGCTCGGCCTCGGAGGTATCGGCCGGCAGCTGCTCGCAACGAGCGGCTGCGTCCTGCAGCTCCTGCTCGGCGGCTCGCAGCCGCTCCTGGTCCCGGTCTCGCTCCTCGCGCAGCCGACACGTCTGCGCCTCCCGGGGGGCCAGCGCCTCGAGCCGCGCCACGCGGCCAGCGGTCTCGTCGAGCAACGCCACCAGATCGGCGTCCGTGAGGTCGCTCACCGCCGTCAGGTCGCCAAGCGGGGCCAGCACCGTCAGGTCGCGAACCCGACTCAGGGCCGCCTGCCGCGCGATCGCCGCCTCGTCGCACGCCCGGACCGCGTCGTCGCGCAGGGTGAGCACGTCCAGGCACCGTCTCGCCCGCTCGTGCCCGTCGACCGCTTGCTGAGCGGCCGCGGCGGATCCCGACGACGCCTCGAGCTCCGCCAGGGTGTCGCGCGCGACGGCACGTCGACTCCGTCGCTCGGCCCGACGAACCGCCTGCTCGTGCCGGTGCCGGGCGGTGTGGAGGGCGTGCTGCGCCTGGTCGGTGCTCGTCCGGGCGGACTCCACGGCCGTCCGGGTCCGCGCCAGCAGACCGCTCACCCAGGGGAGGACCTGTCCGTCGGCGGCCGCGCGGGCGAGCGTCTCCCCGCCCAGCTCGTCGGGGACCTCTGCGCCCACTCGGTCCGCGACGGTGTCGACCAGCCGTCGGACCGCCGCCTCACCCTCGCCGGCCTCGTCCCTGAGCCGGCGGCTGTGCTCGTTGACCCAGGTCTCGATGGCCGCGAACCGGTCGGTGCGGAACAGGTGCTGCAGCACGTCGTGCCGCTCCTGCGACGAGGCGCGCAGGAACGTCTGGAACTCGCCCTGCGGAAGCAGCGCCACCTGCTGGAACTGCGCGGCGTTCATGCCCATCAGCGAGGTCACCAGGTGACCCACCTCGGCCGCTCGTGAGGAGAGGAGCTGTTCGGTGCCGCCGGTGGTCTCCATGATCGACGCGGAGGCCTTCTCGCTCAGCACCCCGTCGCCGCGCTTCTTGGGGCGGGTCCACTCCGGGGTGCGGCGTACGACGAAGCGGCGGCCCTGCACGGTCACGTCGAGCTCGACCTCGGGGCGCGCTTCCGAGGAGGCGTGCTGAGACTTGAGCGTCTTGACTCCGCGGACGCCCGGCACGGTGCCGTAGAGCGCGAAGCAGACGGCGTCGAGCAGGCTGCTCTTGCCGGCACCGGTCGGGCCGGTGAGCAGGAACAGCCCCGCAGTGTTCAGCTCGTCGAAGTCGACCCGCTCGGTGCCGGCGAAGGGTCCGAACGCGGTCACCGTCAGCTGGTGCAGCCGCATCAGCCCGCTCCGAGGGATCGGACCTCGCGCGCCGACGCGAGGTCGTGGCCGACCCGGAAGTCGGCGTCGGCGTCGGCGTCGATGCGGCATGCGTCGCAGGCCAGCTGCAGCAGCAGCTCCTCCTCGGTGGTGGCCTCGAGGGCCCGCACCTCGGCGACGAAGCCGAGCGCCACGTCGAGGTCGCTGCGACCGTCGATGCGCGGGAGGATCGGCCCGCGTGACGGGGTCGCGCCCTCCGGGTCGAAGGCGAGCAGCAGGGCGTGGGGGAAGCGCTGCCGGAGCCGCTCCATGGCCTGCACCGGCCGACGCGCGTCGGTCAACGTCACCTGGAGCCACGCCTCCTCCGCGTGGGCGAGCCTCGGGTCACCGACGAGGTCGTCGAGGTGGCCGCGCACCCTCGCCAGCCGGCGGGCGACCGGGGCGGTCACGAAGTCGGTGGCGGTGACCCCGGTGGCGCCGAGCTCCACCAGCCAGGAGCCCTTGGTCTGGTCGGCCTCGGAGAAGGAGTAGGCGAGGGGCGAACCGCTGTAGCGGACGGTCTCGGTGAGCGTCTGCGGGCGGTGCAGGTGCCCGAGGGCGGCGTAGTCGACGCCGGTGAACAGGCGCGTCGGCGCCACCTGGATGCCCCCGACCGTGATGTCCCGCTCGCTGTCCGAGGCCATCCGTCCGGCTGCGTCGGCGCTGCCGGCGACGAAGGCGTGTGCGAGCACCACCGAACGGGTGCGGTTGCGGGTCGCGAGGTCGGCGTGGACGCGGCGCATCGCCGCGGTCAGGGCGGCCTCGTGGCTGCGCTCGGGCAGCTGCCAGGCGGCGCGCACCGCATCCGGCTCGAGGTAGGGAAGGGCATGGACCGCGACCGGGCCGTGCGCGTCCTCGAGCAGCACCGGGGTGCCGACCTCCTGCCAGCGGGTGCGCAGGTGCACCCCCGCTCCGTCGGCGAGCCGGGAGTTGAAGCCGAGCCGGGCGGGCGAGTCGTGGTTGCCGCTGGAGACCACGACCGTGGCCCGGGAGGCGGCCAGCCGGGCGAAGGTCTCGTCGGCGAGGTCCACAGCGTCGAGCGGTGGCAGCGCACGGTCGTGGACGTCACCGGAGACCAGCACGAGGTCGACGCGCTCGCTCTGGACCACCTCGAGCAGGTGGTCGACGTACGCCGCCTGGGCAGCGAGCATGCCGACGCCGTGGAACGAGCGTCCCAGGTGCCAGTCGGAGGTGTGGAGGATGCGCACGCCTCGACCGTAGGTGCCGCCGCCGACAGATCCGTCCGCACACGCCGGTCCCGGTCACGGGGCTGGCAGGGGACCGGTCACGGGCTTGGCGCAGCTCGTCAGAGACCGAGGCGCTCGGGGGCCGAGTAGACGATGTGCCGCTCACCGCGCACGAACCCGGCGGTGCACAGCCCGGCGCGGGTCGCGAGGTCCACGGCCAGGCTCGACGGGGCCCCGACGGCCGCCAGCACCCCGATGTCGGCGACCACCGCCTTCTGCACGATCTCGAAGCCGATCCGCCCGCTCACGCACAGCACGGGGACGGCGGGGGAGTGCCCCGCCAGCAGCCGCGCACCGACCACCTTGTCGACGGCGTTGTGCCGGCCGATGTCCTCACGGACCACGAGGGGTGCACCGTCCTCGTCGAACAGTCCGGCGGCATGCAGGGCACCGGTGGTCTCGAAGACTCGCTGCGCGCTGCGCAACGTTCCCGGCAGCCCCTGCAGCACGTCGGGATGCACGCGCAGGTCCTTCCAGCGGGGAGAGGCATGCACGTCGCCGAGCGCGAGCACGTCGTCGATGCTCTCGGTGCCGCAGACCCCGCAGGCCGAGGACGCGGCGGAGAGGCCGCCGTACCGCTCCGCGGGGGCCCGCCGCGGTGGCCTGTCGAGCTCCACCGTGACGACGTTGAACTCCTGCTCGGGCGACAACGCGACGTCGGAGCAGTAGGAGACGGTCCGGAGGTCGGCGGATGAGCGGAGCACGCCTTCCCCGAACAGGAAGCCGGTCGCCAGCTCGAAGTCGTGGCCGGGGGTGCGCATCGTGACCGCGACCCGGGCCGCCGGTCGGCCGGGCCACGCCAGCCGCACCTCGAGCGGCTCCTCCGTGGCGAGCCGGTCCTCGTGGCGACGGACGCCGGCCGGTCCCGCGGCGGTGCTGACCTCGTGGACCCGCACCCGGGTGCTGGGTCCAGGTCGTCGGGTCCGGGCCATGTCCGCAGCCTATCCACGGGCGCCTGGCTAGCAGATGTCGTTCGGCGTGCGCGGTCTGCGCATCGAGGTCGTCTCGGCCCGCAGACCCCACTCGTTCCTGCCGAGCCGGGAGAGCGGGTCGAGCAGCGCGTACTCGGGGTGTCCGTCGACCAGCACGTCGTCGGCGACCGTGATGGTCACGACGTTGCCCAGGACGACCGTCGAGTTGCCGAGCTCACGCACGCTGTGCAGGGTGCACTCGATCGAGACGGGGGATTCGGCGACCCGCGGTGGCTTCACCGCACCGCTGGGCTCCATGGTGATGCCGAGCTGGGCGGGCTCGCTCTCGTCCCAGGGGAAGGCTGCGGAGGTGTTGTTGACGGCCTCGATCAGGGGACCGTGGGCGAGGCTGACGACGAACTCACCTGTTGCCTGCACGTTGCGCAGCGTGTCCTTGCTGCCGACGGAGGTGAACTGCACGATCGGCGGGTCGGCACAGGCAACGGTGTAGAACGAGTGCGGCGCGAGGTTCACGACGCCCTCGTCGGAGAGGCTGGTGACCCAGGCGATGGGTCGGGGCACGACGACAGCGGTCAGCAGCCGGTAGGCGTTGACCGACGCGTCGGCCGTGCGGAACTCGGTCCGCGTCTCGAAGGGCATGGCCTCGATGGTAGGTGGGCTGGGCTGGTTCGACGGTTCGCGGCCCGCCTCAGCGCACGACCCGCGCCAGCCGCGCCGCTCGGGCGGAGGCGAGCACGTCCTCGAGCAGCAGGGGCCTCTCGTCGGGCCCGGACAGCGGCACCCGCCAGTTGGGGTACTCGTCGGTGGTGCCGGGCTGGTTCTGCGTCCGCCGGTCACCGACCGCGTCGGTCAGTGCGACGCACAGCAGCCGGGCCGGTGTCAGGGTCAGGTAGCGGTGCAGCGCCTCGACGGTCTGCTCGACCTGACCGGTACCACCAGGCTCGCCCAGCAGTCCGCGCGAGCGGACCTCGGCCAGCCAGGTCTCCCGCTCCTCGTCGTCGGCGACGACCTCCTCCTCCAGGGGCCTGGTCAGCAGTCCCAGCCGGTCACGCAGCCGCACGTGCTCGCCCGCCAGGTAGCCCGCGGTCGGCGGAAGGTCGTGCGTGGTCACCGACGCCAGGCAGTACTCACGCCACCGTTCGGCCGGGAGCGGACGCCCCTCACTGTCCCGCTCGAACCACAGGATCGACGTGCCCAGGATGCCGCGCGAGCGCAGGTAGTCGCGGGCGGAGGGCTCGACGACGCCGAGGTCCTCACCGACCACCACCGCGCCGGCCCGCTGCGCCTCCAGGGCCAGGATCCCGACCAGCGCCTGGTGGTCGTAGCGGACGTAGGTGCCCTCCGACGGCGGACGCCCCGCGGGGATCCACCACAGGCGGAACAGCCCGATGACGTGGTCGACGCGGACCCCGCCGGCGTGCCGCAGCACCGAGGCGATCAGGTCGCGGAACGGGGCGTAGGCCAGGTCCTCGAGCCGGTCGGGACGCCACGGTGGCTGGCTCCAGTCCTGGCCCACCTGGTTGAACGGGTCGGGTGGCGCGCCCACCTGGATCCCGGTGGCGTACGTCGAGCGCAGCCGCCACACGTCGGCGCCTCCGGGGTGCACGCCGACCGCCAGGTCGTGCATGGTGCCCAGCGCCATCCCGGCCGTGAGCGCCTCGTCCTGCGCGTGCCGGAGCTGCTCGTCGAGCACCCACTGGAGCCACATCTCGAACTCGACCTCGTCGGCGTGCTCGTCGGCGAAGCCGGCCACGTCCGGGGAGCTCGCCTCCCGCACCTCGGCCGGCCAGCTGCGCGCGTCGTTGCCGTGCCGCTGCGCCAGCACGCTCCAGGTCGCGAAGTCCCGCAGCGCCTGTCCGTGCCGCGTCCGATAGGCGTGGAAGTGCGTCTCGCGGTCCTGGCCGCGGCCCACGTCGTGCACCAGCCTCAGTGCCTCGCGCTTCGCGGTCCACGAGGTGTCCCGGTCGATGACGTCGGCCCCGTCGAGCGCGGCGTGCACCTCGGCCGCCAAGGTGTCCACCCGCGCGCGCGCGTCGCCCGTCAGGTCGGCGTACTCGGGGATGCGCTCGACCCGCAGGTACAGCGGGTTGAAGAAGCGTCGCGACGAGGGCAGGTAGGGCGAGGGCTCCAGCGGGGCCACCGGCTCGCCCGCGTGGAGCGGGTTCACCAGCACGTAGTCGGCGCCCAGGTCGGCACCCGACCAGGCCGCGAGGTCGGCCAGGTCGGCGAGGTCTCCGACCCCCCACGAGCCCCGTGAGCGCACGCTGTAGAGCTGGGCGGCGAGCCCCCAGCCGCGGCCCTCTCCGAGGGCAGCCGGCAGGCCGAGCCACTCGGGGGTCACGACGAGGGCTGCCTCCTCCTCCAGGTCGCCCGAGTGCGCGTGCAGCGTGTGGTAGCCCAGCGGCAGTCCGGTCGGCACCTCGAAGGTCGCCCGGCCGACCAGGCGGCCGTCGACCTCGCGCGGATCCACCCAGTGGTCGGTCTGCCGCAGCGCGCGGGTGCCGCCGTTCTCGAGCTCGACGCGCACCTCGACGGGGTCACCGTGCTCCACGTGCACGGCGAACGTGTGCTGCTCCGCCTGATGGACGACCACGCACCGCGGGAGCATCCGCCGCCACGGCTCGTCGAGTCGCCGGGCGAGCGCGGTCGCCGGGTCCGTCGCGTCGACGTCCATAGCGGCGAGCACGGCACGCACGGATTCTGCTGGGACCACCGCACGCTGGCCGCGCCAGTCCGTGAACTCGGTGGCGATGCCGCACGCGTGAGCGAGCTCGACGAGCTCGGGGGAGGGAGAGGTCACGGGTCCGATGATCACCCATGCCCTCCGCTGCCGCCACCCCGGGTCCCGCAGCCGACCCTGCAGCCGAGCCGCGCCTGCCGCGCACCGGGTGACGCCTAGGCTGCGAGCCATGGAACCCTCCGCCGACTTCACGGGATACACCGCGGAGACCGAACGAATGCGGCTGCGCCCTTACGTGTTCGACGACCTCCACGCGTTCCACGAGCTCCACAGCCGCGACGAGGTGGCGCGGTACCTGCCGTGGGAGACCCGCGACGAGTTCGCCTCGCGTCGCGCGCTGGGCCGGCACCAGGCCTGGCAGCTGGCGGCCGACGACGACGGCCTGACCCTGGCCGGGCTGGACAAGGAGACGGGTCGCCTGGTGGGGGAGTTCGTGCTCTTCCTCCGCAGCCTCGAGCACGAGGGCGGCGAGATCGGCTACGTGCTGCACCCGGACTTTCACGGCCGCGGCTACGCCACGGAGGGGGCGGCGCACCTGCTGGACCTCGCCTTCGGGACGGTCGGGATGCACCGGGTCGTCGGTCGACTCGATGCCCGGAACACCGCGTCGGCGGCCGTGCTGCGGCGCCTCGGCATGCGGCACGAGGCCCATCTGGTCGAGAACGAGCGACTCAAGGGCGAGTGGAGCGACGAGGACCTGTTCGCGATCCTTCGTCGGGAGTGGCGGGATCAGCGGGCGGATCAGCGGGGTGATCAGCGGGGGAAGGGCCCGTGGCCGGCGTGAGCTAGCCGCGTCCCTCCGCGGCCTGCTGCTCGTCGATCCGCTTCTTCATCCGCGAGAGGCCCGGCACCTGGGCCAGCATCTCGTTGAGCTCCCGGGAGGCGTCGAGCAGGTCGTGCAGGTCCGGGGCCACGCTGTCGAGGCTGTCGAGGATCGGCATGATGTCGGTCTCGAGCTTGTCGGCGAGGCGGGGGAGCTGGTCGATGACCTTGACCAGTGCGGCCACCTCGTCCGCGTCGGTCGTCTCCGCGAGCCGTTCGAGGGTGGGCTGAAGCGTGGTGAGCGAGGGCTCCAAGGCGTCCAGGAGCCTGCCGAGCCGCTCGGACATCGGACCGGTCCGGGCGACCAGGTCATCGGCCCGACCCACGACGGCGTCGGTCTTCGCGACCACGGCGTCGGCACTGACCCGGGTGCGGTCGATGTCGGCGATCAGCCGGTCGGCCCGGGCCACCAGCGGCTCGGCGTCACCGAGCAGCGCGACCAGCCGCGGGACGGCGCCGAGCAGCTGCTCGACGGACTCGGCGCCGCGCTCGAGGACCGAGAGCACGTCACGGGGACCGGGCACGGGAAGGCGCATCCCCGCACGCTATCCGGATCGGACCCTTGAGTGTCCGCGCACGCTCACGTGTTGGCGGCCCGAGCGGTGAGTGGCCACACCTCCCCGGAGGTGAGCACCAGCTCGTCGGCGAGGTTGACCGCCGCGCAGCAGTGGTTGGGTACGACGCGGAGCCGACTGCCGAGCTCCGGAGGTGGCGAGCCGTCCCAGGCGATGACGCCGTGGTGCTCGGACAGCTGGCTGACCCGGGCATCGGGACGGTCCAGCAACCGGCCCCAGCCGCTCGCCCAGCCGGGGCGGTCGGCACCGAGCACCTTGCTGCCCGCGTCCACGACGACGGTCCCGGGGCGCCGGCTGACGACGGTCGCCAGGCAGGTGAGCGCGAGGCGGTCGGCCGTCGTCGTTCCCAGCTCCCACTGCTGGGCGTCGCCGAACACGTAGACACCGGGCCGCATCTCGGTGAGCACCTCCCCGTCGGACCCGGCGGCGGTCGGTGTCGAGCCGCCGCTGACCACCGTGGCGTCGAGCCCGTGCCGGCGCAGTGATCGCACCGCCTCGCTCAGCGCCGAGGACTCCTGGGCGGCGACGTCCGCCTGGGCGCCGGGTGCGTAGCCGTGACCGGGGAACGTGAAGACACCCCGCGGGTCGAGACCGGCCCGCGAGGCCCCCTCCGCCACCGCACCCGCCTGGCCGGGATCGACACCGGTGCGCCGCTGCCCGCTGTCGACCTCGACCAGGACCGCGCACCCCGGCACCTGGGCGGCCAGGGCGCGCGCCCCCTCGACGGAGTCGACGCCGACGGTGATCGAGGCCCGTGAGGCCAGGTCGCGCAGCCGGGCACCCTTCGCCGCGTCGACCCACACGGGGTAGGCGATGAAGAGGTCGCCGACGCCCGCGTCGACGAACCGTTCCGCCTCGGCCACCGTCGCCACCGTCAACCCGGGGGCACCTGCCGCCAGCTGGCGGGCTGCGACCTGCGCGCTCTTGTGGGTCTTCGCGTGCGGCCGCAGCGCGAGGCCACGCTCGCGCGCCAACCCGGCCATCGACGCCACGTTCGCGTCGAGGACGTCGACGTCGAGCAGCAGGAAGGGGGTAGCACGCTCGTGGGGTGGCTCACGCACGACCGAAGACCAGTCGCAAGAACAGCCCGAGCACCAGCCCGACCGCGATGCCGATGCCCGCGAAGGCGACCGCGGACGCGTCCGGGTTCAGGTACCCGAGCAGCGCCCCGCTGCCGGCGCCCAGGATCATCCCCGCCGCGGGCAGCCCGGCGACGAGGTCGTCGCGGGCCCGTCTGGGAGAGAAGGGGTTGTTGCTCACGTCGCCAACCTAGTGCGGGCGGCGTCGCTCTCGCTCACGCCAGGCCGGATGCGTCGAAGGCGCTCCGCAGCCGGGTGGCCAGCAGGTCGAGGGTGGCGCGCGCCTGGTCCCGGTCGCCGTCGAGGAAGTAGTGGTCCCGCCCGATCGCGACCCGGTGCGTGACATCGACGCCGGCATCGGACAGCCGGCCGGCGTACGCGTCGCCCTCGGCCCGCAGCACGTCGTACTCCGCGGTGACGATGACCGCCGGCGGCAGACCGGCGAGGTCGGGGGCGAGCAGGGGAGAGGCGTACGGCTCCGCACGTCGCGTCCGGTCACGGAAGTACGTCGCACCGACCAGCGCGAGCAGCGAGTGGCTGATCATCGGCGTGGCCAAGGGGGACGTCTTGGCCTGCACGTCACCGGCCACGTCCAGGGCCGGCACGGCCAGGACCTGGAGCACCGGCCGGAACGAGCCGCGGTCACGTGCCTGCAGCACCGCACTGGCCGCGAGGTTGCCGCCCGCGCTGAAGCCGCCGACCGCCACCCGCTGCCCGTCGACCCCGATCCGTGCCCCGTGCTGCGCGACCCAGGCGGCGACGTCGTGCGCCTGCTCCTGCGCCACCGGGAAGCGCACCTGGGGGGCGACGTCGTAGTCCACGTTCACCACGACCGCCTTGGTCTCGGCCACCACGAAGCGGGCGAAGAAGTCGTCCATCCGCGGGTAGCGCATCACGAACGCGCCGCCGTGGAGGTGGACGTAGGCGGGGTACTCGTCGTCGGTCGTCGCCCCGTGCGGGCGGTACACGTCGCAGCGGACCTGTCCGTGCCTGGTCGGGACGCTCAGACTCGAGGGCGCGGAGAGGTCGGCTCCAGCGAAGTACAGCGACTTCCCGTAGGTGACGGTCAGCGGCGCCGCCTTCTGCATGAGCCAGGCCGAGAGATCCGCCCGCAGTCCCATGTCGCCCATTCGACCACGCAGGCGAAACGGACGGGTCTCGGTTCACCCGTCGACGCCGCGCAGTCGCTCCACCAGGCCGCGGCCCATCAACCACACGGTGAACCAGTCGATCGCCCCGCCGCCGTACGTCGCGAGCGGACCGGCGGGCCTGCCCAGGTCGAGCCGCAGCCGCAGCCGCAGCTGGGTCGCGGTGGCTTCCCCCCGGGTCGGTACCGGCACCAGCACCAGAGCCCACGTCATCCGCATCGGGGGACGCGCCCGGCCGCGTGCCGGTCGTCGGGCACGCTCGGACCACCACACGAGGTGGTGCGGCCGCTCGATCTCCAGCAGCTCGAAGGTGGGCTGGCCCGGCCCCCAGTCGTCGATCGAGTCGCCGACCCGCAGGCCGAGCCAGCGGGGGTCCACGGTGCGCAGCGCGCGGCCCGCTCGGGGCAGCAGGAGCTCGACGACGCGGGGCAGGTACCACCCCGCCCGGTGGCGTCCCAGCTGCTCCACCCACGGCCAGACCTGCTCGGGCGGCGCGGGCAGGTGCAGGCGCCTGTCGAGGACCGGGTCGGCGAACGGGAGGACGTCGTCGCCGGGCAGCCGGCTCACGGGTCACTCACGGGTCCTCCTCGCGCGGATCGGCGGTGCCTGCCACGCTACGCAGGCGGCCGGTGGAGGGATCTCGATCCTAGGTAAAGCCTCCGGCGATTCGGACATAACGGCCCCCACAGGCTCCTAGGCTTGGCCAGTCGGACGTACCGTCCGTCTGGTCGCACGTGAGTGAGCGGGGTCCGTATGCGCTGGAGTCAGAGGTCAGGCAAGAACGTCGCGTCCGGCAGCGACCGCCGCGACGCGCGTGACGAGGTCACGGGTCTGGTCACGTACGCCGCCTTCGTCGACCTGTGCGCCAACGCGCTCAGCGGTCCCACCGGGACCAGGTCGGCCGCCCGTCCGGCCGTGCTGCTCGTGGATCTGGAGGGCGTCGCCGAGGCCATCGAGGCCGAGGAGCACCCGGCCGGGGACGAGCTGCTGCGCCTGATGGCCACTCGCGTCGCGCGCGAGGTGGGGTCCCTGGGCATCCTGGCCAGGATGTCCGACCACCAGCTGGCGGTGCTCTTCACGGACCTGTCCGACCCCGCAGTGGCGCTGGACCTCGCCTACCGCGTCTCCGCCACCGTCTCCGCACCGGCGACGCTGGCGAGCCTGCGTCGGGTGCAGGTCTCCGTGAGCTGCGGGATCGCGACCCGCGACGCGCTCGACCCGCGTGCCACCGCCTCGGACCTGCTCCGGGCAGCCGGACTCGCGGTGCGGGAGGCACGTCGGCAGGGCCGCAACGGCATCGAGGTCTGCACCTCGGAGCTGGTCGCGCTGGCGGATGAGACGCTCGCGATCGGCAAGGACCTGCGCCAGGCGTTGCAGGAGCAGGGGCTTCGGGTCTGCTACCAGCCAGTGGTCCACCTGACCCACGGCCAGGTGCTCGGCTTCGAGGCGTTGGTCCGGTGGAGCCACCCGGTGCACGGGCACGTCTCGCCGAGTCGCTTCGTCCCCGTGGCCGAGGAGTTCGGACTGATCTCGGAGCTCGGCCGGATGGTGCTCTCGACCGCCAGCGCCCAGGTCCAGAAGTGGTCGGAGACCTTCTCGCTTCCCTTGGACGCCCACGTCAACATCTCCGGCGTCGACCTCGCCCACGACGGCTTCGTCGGCATGGTCGAGGAGTGTCTCGAGGCCAGCGGCCTGCCGCCGACCCAGCTGGTCGTGGAGGTCACCGAGGCCACGGTCGAGCCCGACCTCCGCACCGCCCGCACCCGCTTCGACGCCCTGCACGCCCTCGGCGTCCGGATCGCCCTCGACGACTTCGGCACCGGCCGCTCGTCGCTCGCCTACCTCCAGTCGCTCGCCGTGGACATGCTCAAGGTCGACCGGTCGTACCTGGAGAGCATCGATGACCAGACCGGCGGAGGACGGCAGGCCGACGACCTGCTGCGCGGCGTGGTGTCGCTCGGCCAGGCGCTGGGCATCGAGGTGTACGGCGAGGGCATCGAGGACGAGGAGCAGCGGCAGCGGCTGCGACGCAGCGGCTGCAACATCGGCCAGGGCTACCTGTTCGCACGGCCGCTGCCGGCCGAGGACGCGGTGAGCTACCTGCGCGGTCAGACGGCTCCCGTCGCGACGCTGAGCAGCCGGCTGATGGCAGCCGAGGAGTCCGCCCGCAGCGCCTGATCGTCGGCGTGCCGCAGCACCGAACCCGCCGCGCGACGCGGCGCTGTGGTGCCATGTCCTTGTGCCCGACATGATCAACGAGCCCAACCGCAACGTGCTCCCGGTCGACGTACGGACGGCGACCTCCGATCCGACCGCTCCACGGGTGCTGACCAGCGGTGTGCCCGGGGTCGAGGGCGTGGTGCGCGACCAGATCCGTCCCGTGCGACCGCCCCGCGGGGCACCGAACGTGCTCGTCGTGCTCGTCGACGACATGGGCTTCGGCGCCTCGAGCGCCTACGGCGGCCCCTGCGAGATGCCGACCGCGGAACGGCTGTCGGCCGCCGGGCTGCGCTACTCCCGCTTCCATGTCACCTCTTTGTGCTCACCCACCCGGCAGGCGCTGATGACCGGGCGCAACCATCACTCGGTCGGCATGGGTGTGACCTCGGAGATGTCCACCCTCGAGCCGGGCTACACCGGCTACCGACCCGCGAGCGCGGCGACGATGGCGCAGATCCTCGGGGGCAACGGCTACAGCACGGCGGCCTTCGGCAAGTGGCACCAGACCCCTCCCGTGGAGGTCAACGCCTCGGGCCCGTTCACGCGGTGGCCGACGGGGGAGGGGTTCGACGCGTTCTACGGGTTCATGGGCGCGGAGATGAACCACTGGTACCCGCAGCTCTACGACGGCACCACCCCGGTCGAGCCGGACCGGCTCCCCGAGGACGGGTACCACCTCACCGAGGACCTCGTCGACCATGCCGTCGACTGGGTGCGCGCCCAGCAGGAGCTCACGCCCGACAAGCCGTTCTTCGCCTACCTCGCGCTCGGGGCGACGCACGCGCCGTTCCACGTGGCGCCGCAGTGGCGCGACAAGTACGCCGGCCGCTTCGACGACGGCTGGGACGCGCAGCGGGAGACGATCCTGGCCCGCCAGAAGGAGCTCGGCATCGTGCCCGAGGACGCCGAGCTGGCCCCGTGGGCACAGGGGGTGCCGCACTGGGACGAGCTCGGACCCGAGGCCCGCGAGGTGGCGGCCCGGTTCATGGAGACCTACGCCGGCTTCGCCGAGCACGCCGACCACCATGTCGGCCGGCTCGTCGAGGCGCTGGAGGACCTGGATGTCCTCGACGACACGCTGGTCCTCTACCTGCTCGGTGACAACGGCGCGTCGGGGGAGGGCGGGCCCGCGGGCACCCTGGCCGAGCACCTGGTCGGGCACGGCTTCGCCGACGACGTCAGCGCCATGCACGCCCGGCTGGAGAGCTTCGGCGACCCGACGACGTACGCCATCTACCCGGTCGGCTGGGCGCTGGCGATGAACACGCCGTACCAGTGGACCAAGCAGGTCGCCTCGCACTACGGCGGCACCCGCGACGGCCTGGTGGTGCACTGGCCTGGAGGCATCGACGCGCGCGGCGAGGTACGACACCAGTGGCACCACGTCATCGACATCCTGCCGACGGTGCTGGAGGCGGCCCGACTGCCCCCTCCCGGCTGGGTGAACGGCGTCACCCAGCAGCTCATCGAGGGGGTCAGCATGGCCTACTCCTTCGACGACCCCGAGGCCGCGGACCGCCGCACCACGCAGTACTTCGAGATGGTGGGCAACCGAGGCATCTACCACCGCGGCTGGACCGCGGTGACCAGGCACGGCACGCCCTGGCTGATGGTCGACGGGGGTGACCGGCCGTTCGAGAACGACGTCTGGGAGCTCTACGACACCCGCGACGACTGGACGCAGGCACGCAACCTCGCCGACGACCGGCCCGACCGGCTGCGCGAGCTCTGGGAGGTCTTCGTCGTCGAGGCCAGCCGGCACCAGGTCTTCCCGCTCGACGACCGGGTCACCGAGCGGGAGAACCCCGCGGTCGCCGGACGCCTGGATCTGCACGACGGGCGCCGCTCGATCCGGCTCGGCCCGCGGACCCGGCGGCTCACCGAGGAGGCCGCGCCGAACGTCAAGAACCGCTCCCACCTGCTCACCGTGAGCATGGACGCCTCCGGGCAGGACAACGGCGTGCTCGTGGCACAGGGTGGTCGCTTCGGGGGCTGGTCGCTCTACTGTGTCGACGGCGTGCCGTCGTACGCCTACAACTGCTACGGGCGCGACCTGACCACGGTGCGGGCCTCGGGTCCGTTGACTCCCGGCCCCCACGAGGTGCAGCTGATGTTCGACTACGGCGGCGGGCCGCCCGGCGGCGACGCACACATCGCCCTGATCGTCGACGGCACCGAGGTCGGGTCGGGAGAGGTGCCGGCGACCACGGCGTACTACTTCGCCTTCGACGAGACCTGCAACGTCGGAGTGGACCGGGGCAGCCCGGTGACCGACGACTACCCGGCGGTGCGCAACGCGTTCGGCGGCACCATCCACTGGGTGCGGTTCGACCTGGCACCGGAGGTCGAGCTCGGCCCCGAGGTGCGGCGCAGGATGACCACGCTGATCAACGACTGAGCGCGCGGAGCCGCGCCTGAGCGACTGATTACCAGGGGATGCAGGCGATCTGTCGCTGCCCCTGGCGTGCAACCCATGGGGAGCAACAGCTCTCCATGGGGAGCCTGGGGCGAAAACCGGTTGAGCGGGTACGCCGGCGGCTGCTCTACTGCCGAGACGACGACGTCGACGAACGGAGCACCACGATGCGAGCTGCGCGCATGTCCCAGCCATTCACTCTCCCCGTGAAGGACATGACGCATCGTGAAGACGTTGAACCTGGGGGTCGTGGCGCACGTCGACGCCGGTAAGACCTCCCTCACCGAACGGCTGCTCCACGCGGCCGGTGTCATCGACGAGGTCGGCAGCGTCGACGACGGCAGCACCCAGACCGACACCCTGGCGCTCGAGCGGCAGCGCGGCATCACCATCAAGTCCGCGGTCGTCTCGTTCGTCGTCGACGGCGTGACGGTCAACCTCGTCGACACTCCGGGCCACTCCGACTTCGTGGCCGAGGTGGAGCGAGTCCTCGGCATCCTGGACGGGGCCGTGCTCGTCGTCTCCGCCGTGGAGGGGGTGCAGTCACAGACGCGCGTGCTGATGCGTGCGCTGCAACGGCTGCGCATTCCCACGCTGATCTTCGTCAACAAGATCGACCGCGTCGGCGCTTCGTACGACGGCGTGCTCCGTGCCGTCGCGGAGCGGCTCGATCCGGCCGTCGTACCGATGGGGGAGGTCGTCGGCATCGGCAGCAGGCAGGCCTCCTTCCGGCCCTTCGCGTACGACGAGCAGCGCTTCTCCGCAGCCCTCGTGGACCGGCTCACCGAGCACGACGACGCCTTCCTGGCGGTCTGTGCCGATGACCGGCGCACGGTCTCGCCGACCCAGCTCCACGAGGAGCTCGTCGCCCAGACGGCCCATGGACGGGTGCACCCGGTGTACTTCGGGTCCGCGATGACCGGGGCCGGGATCGATGCCGTCGTCTCCGGCATCGCCGACCTGCTGCCCGGCAGCGCAGGGGACGCGGACGCCGCGTTGTCCGCCTCGGTGTTCAAGGTCGAGTCCGGGCCGTCGCAGGGGCGACTCGCCTACGTGCGCGTCCACGCCGGCACGCTCCACGTTCGAGAACGGCTGCTGATTCCCAGCGCCCCCGGGGACACCGAGCAGACCGTGACCGGCATCCGGGTGTTCGCCGACGGGTCCGACGAGTCCCGCGACCGCGTGTGCGCCGGGCAGATCGCCCGGATCCAAGGGTTGCGCGGGGTGCAGATCGGTGACGTCCTGGGGGAGCCACCGCCCGGCCCGGCCCGCGCCCACGCCTTCGCGCCGCCGTCGTTGGAGACCGTCGTCGACGTACCCCCCGAGCGGCGCGGCGCGCTGTTCGCGGCGCTCTCCCAGCTGGCCGAGCAGGACCCCCTGATCGGGCTGAGACGGGACCGGGCGCGCGGCGAGGTCTTCGTCTCGCTGTACGGGGAGGTGCAGAAGCAGGTGATCGCGGCGACCCTCGCCCAGGAGTACGGCGTCGCGGCGACGTTCCGCGAGACGACCACGATCTGCATCGAGCGCGTCGTCGGCGCGGGGGAGTCCGTCGAGGTGATCGACGTGGCCCCCAACCCGTTCCTGGCGACGGTCGGGCTGGCTGTGGCATCGGCGCCGGTGGGAAGCGGCGTGGGGTTCGAGCTGACGGTCGAGCGGGGGTCGATGCCGTCGGCCTTCTTCACGGCCGTCGAGGAGACGGTGCGCGCGGTCCTCCACCAGGGGCTGCACGGCTGGGACGTCCCCGACTGCACGGTGAGAATGACGCGCTCGGGCTACTGGCCCCGGCAGAGCCACGCGCACGGCACGTTCGACGCGAGCATGTCGAGCACGGCGGCGGACTTCCGGAACCTGACGCCGCTGGTGCTGATGGCGGCGCTGCGCCAGGCCGGCACCGAGGTGCTCGAGCCGGTCCATCGCTTCGAGCTGGAGGTGCCCCAGGATGTGCTCGGATCGGTGCTGTCGGCGCTGGCGCGGCTGCAGGCCGTGCCGCTGCGCACCGATCCGGTCGGATCCGGGTTCCTGCTCACCGGGCACGTGCCCGCGGACCGCGTGCACCGGCTCCAGCAGGAGGTCCCGACGCTGACCCGCGGCGAGGGCGTGCTCACCAGCGGCTTCGACCACCACACGCCGGTGCACGGCGCGCCCCCCGAACGCCCGCGAACCGACCTGAACCCGTTGAGCCGCAAGGAATACCTGGTGCGCGTCGAACGTGGCGACTGATTACCAGGGGATGCAGGCAAACTGTTGCTGCCCCCGGGGTGCAACCCATGGGGAGCATCAGTTCTCCATGGGGAGCCCGGGAGGAGGGGTACGACGCCCCCTCTCCGCATTACTTGACATAATGTCGCTTATCGGCGAACCCGCCGAGGCGCAGAGGCCAGCAGCCCGGATTGGGTAGCCTCCGGTCATGGCGGACACATCGGCGGACGACGAACCAGAGGCCGGACCTCGGCCGAACCCGTTCGGGATCGACTTCGGGGGCAGCGGCATCAAGGGCGCGCCGGTCGACCTGGCGACCGGCGAGTTCGCCGCCGACCGCACCCGCATCGAGACCCCCGAGGGCGGCCGCCCCACCGACGTCGCCGACGTGGTGGCGGCCCTGGTCGACAAGGGGGCTGACGACGGGGCGCCGATCGGCATCACCGTCCCGGGCGTGGTGGTGCGCGGTGTGGTGAAGTCGGCCGCCAACATCGACCTGTCGTGGATCTACACCGACGCCGTGACGATGTTCCGCGAACGGCTGCACCGCGACGTCATCGTCGTCAACGACGCCGACGCGGCCGGGCTCGCCGAGGCCAGGTACGGCGCGGCTCGCGGGAACCAGGGACTCGTCGTCCTCACCACGCTCGGCACCGGCATCGGCACCGCGCTGGTGCACAACGGCGTGCTGATCCCCAACTCCGAGCTCGGGCATCTGGAGATCGACGGCAAGGATGCCGAGACCCAGGCGGCCAACAGCGTCCGCGAGCGCAAGGACCTGTCGTGGAAGGAGTGGGCCAAGCTGCTCTCGGGCTACTACCGCACGCTGGAGAGGCTGATCGCGCCCGACCTGTTCGTCGTCGGTGGCGGGGTCAGCAAGCACGCACAGAAGTACCTCCCGCTGCTCGAGATCGACACCCCGATCGTGCCCGCCGCGCTGCGCAACACCGCGGGCATCGTCGGCGCCGCCGTGCTCGCCGCCGAGTCCGCGCGCGGCTGACCGCGACCGACCGGCCGCGTCGTACGACGCTCAGGTGTCGGGTCGCGCGGGCCACCCGCCGTTCACGCCTCGCCCACCCATCAGCAGCACCGCCTCGGTGCGGCTGCTCGCCCCGAGCTCCTGGAGGAGCGCACGGACGTCACGCTCCACGGTGCGCTCCGACATCTCCATCAGTCGCGCGATCGCAAGGTCCTTCTCCCCCACGGCCACCAGACGCGCCACCTCCAGCTGTCGGCGCGAGAGCGGGGGTTGCGCGCCGGGCGGCAGGATCGGCGTGGACAGGGCCAGTGTGCGGTGCCAGACGTCGAGGACCGGCTCGACGAGGTCGCGTCGCGTGGTGTACCAGGCGGTGCGCTCGCCCTGGGCCGTGTCCGGACCGCCCACCAGCATCCGTTCCTCGTCGACGACCATCGCGCGCAGGAACACCGGAGCGAGCCGGGTGGTGGGAAAGATCGAGGGCAGCAGGGGATGCGTCGTCACGGTGGCCGGCCGGGTCACGAGCAACGTCTGCACGCCCCGCTCGGCCGCGGCGTGGGTCAGCTCCACCCCCGGGTCCTCCGGGTCGTAGAAGTATCGCGGCTGCAGCACCCAGGCACAGCGTTGCGCCAGCGGCTCCATCCGGCGCAGCTCGCTCACCAGCCCGGTGAGCCCCACCGCGAGCCGCAGATCCCCGCCGGAGCCCTCGCGAGCGGCGCTCGTGAGCAGCTCTCGGATGGCCTCCGAGCGGGATCGGATCTCGGCAACCTCCGGTGGCTCGCGCAGCTGCGCGAACCCCTCGACGTCCATCCCGCGATCCTCTCACCGAGAGGGCGCCGAGTCATGGGCGGAGAAGGAGGACCCGGGGACGGCACTGCGCGACGAGCCGGCCCCCGTCGGCGTCTCGTCGCGCACCGTCCCCGGGAAGAGAACCATGTCGCATGCACCGGCCTGCTGTCGCCTTATTTCCGGCTCCTGGCGGGAACCCGCCACGATGGGCCGCCGGCAGGTGGTAGCCGAGGGGGCCACGGTCACCGCCCCTTCATGCCCGGGCCGGGGTCGTCCCCATCACGGGCGGTCGCCTCGTCGTAGGCCATCAGTGCACGCTTCGGGGCGGCACGCGCCCAGGCCTCCACGACCAGCTCCTCGAGCTCGCTCCAGTCCGCGAGGCCCAGCCGCACCAGCACCGCCGGGTAGCCGTCGTAGTGCGGCAGAGTGAAGTAGGCGCGCGCGTCCGAGGCGAGCAGCGCCTCCTTCTCCCCCAGGTCCGCGACGCCCACCATCAGCACCTCGCCGAACGGCTGCCCGGTGAGGTCGTCGAGGTCGTCGGCCATCTCGCCGCGCAGCCGCGCGAACATCTTCTTGTTCACCCGCAGCGCCGGCGCCCCGCCGTACGACGGTGTGCTGGTGGTCTCGGGAAGCGTCAGCGCGAACCGCTCGACGTCGGCGAACGTGGTCATCGACAGTCCCGTCGCACGACGCCGAAGAGTCGATCCTTGTCGTGGCTTTCCAGGGGGAGGATCAGGCGCTGCGTGGACCGTCCGGGCAGCCGCACGTACGCGCTGACCAGGAAGGTCTGCGAGCTCTGGCTCAGCGCATGGGCGTCGCAGCGGTGCGCGGACCCGAACAGCACCGGCACGTCCCGGCGCGCCCGGCCCGGGGCGAGCCGCGTCGGCAGCGTCGCCGGCCCGGAGCGCGGCACCAGGTCGAGCAGCACGCTGCCGCCGAGGTCGACCAGCGTGACCCGGGACCGGGAGCCGGGACGGTGCGTGAGGACGAGGTCGCCGGGAAGGTACTCCTCACCACGGATCCGCTGGGTGCGGCGGGCCATCTGCAGGCGGACGGTCACCTCGCGGGCCAGTCGTCGCTGGGCGCAGGCCTTGACGCGCAGCCGGTCGAGCAGCCGGGGGTCCTCGACCCGCAGCGGGAGATGTCGGGACTGGTCGTCGACGACGGCCATCAGCACGGGCCTGCCCGGCCGCGGCCGCGTGCACCGCGGCGCGCCGTACGCGATGGTGAAGGCCGCCGTCTGGCCGGGGTGGATCGCCTCGTCGGGCAGCGACACGGTCGGGAACGCCAGGCCACCCCACCGGATCGTGGCCCGCGTGACCCGGATGTCGCCGCTGCCGTTGTTGGTGACGCCGGCCTTCAGGTTGCGGGTGCCCTCGTCGAAGCGGAACTGGGTGACCGAGGCGTCCAGGTGCCGCGCTCTCGGCGGAGCGTGGGCCGTCGGCCCCGCCGTGCAGCCGGCGAGCAGGACGAGGACCGACAGGCGTGTGAGCATCGACACGCGCCCCGCCTCGGCAGGCGCCGCGTGCCCCTGTGCCCGCCCTCGGACCCGTATCGTGATCGTGAGCCTCCTCGCGGTAGCACTATCACCGCCCGCCCCTCACGGTGTCCACGCCCACCGCCACCCCGGGTGCGACACGCCGAGCGTCCGACAGTTCTGACTTATCTCATATATGAGATAAGGTCCGCGGATGGCAGACGACTACCTGGCCCGCATCGGCAACCTGATCCGCGACGCGCGCAAGCACCGCGGCTGGACGCAGCAGCAGCTCGCCGACGTGCTGACGACCAGCCAGAGCGCGGTGAACCGCATCGAGCGAGGCCACCAGAACCTCTCCCTGGAGATGCTCGCCCGCATCGGCGAGGCGCTCGACTCCGAGATCGTGTCGCTGGGCGCGGGGCCCACCCACCTGCGGGTGACCGGACCCACCACGCTGTCCGGGGCGATCGACGTGAAGTCCTCCAAGAACGCCGGCGTCGCCCTGCTGTGCGCGAGCCTGCTCAACCAGGGCCGCACCACGCTGCGCCGGGTCGCGCGCATCGAGGAGGTGCACCGGCTGCTCGAGGTGCTGGCCAGCATGGGCGTGCAGACGCGCTGGCTCAACAGCGACGGGGACCTCGAGATCGTGCCGCCGCCGGAGCTCGACCTCGACCGCATCGACGAGGAGGCTGCCCGCCGCACCCGCTCGGTGATCATGTTCCTCGGACCGTTGATGCACCGCCAGGACACCTTCGAGCTGCCGTACGCCGGCGGCTGCGACCTCGGCACCCGCACCGTCGAGCCGCACATGGCAGCCCTGCGCCCCTTCGGCCTGGAGGTCAAGGCCACCGACGGCAGCTACCACGCCACCGTGAACCGGGCCGTCTCCCCGACGCGTCCCATCGTGCTCACCGAGCGCGGCGACACCGTCACCGAGAACGCCCTGCTGGCCGCGGCCCGCCACGACGGCGTCACCGTGATCCGCAACGCCAGCCCGAACTACATGGTCCAGGACCTGTGCTTCTTCCTGGAGAAGCTCGGCGTCCGCATCGACGGCGTGGGCACCACCACCCTGCACGTGCACGGCACGCCCCACATCGACGTCGACGTCGACTATGCCCCCTCGGAGGATCCGATCGAGGCGATGTCCCTGCTCGCGGCGGCGATCGTCACCGAGTCGGAGATCACGATCCGTCGCGTTCCCATCGAGTTCCTCGAGATCGAGCTGGCTCTGCTCGAGGAGATGGGCTTCCGCTACGAGCGCAGCGAGGAGTATCTCGCCGCCAACGGGCACACCCGGCTGGTCGACCTCCGCACCCTGGTCTCCGAGCTCCACTCCCCCATCGACAAGATCCACCCGATGCCGTTCCCGGGCCTGAACATCGACAACCTGCCCTTCTTCGCCGTCATCGCAGCGGTCGCCGAGGGGCAGACGCTGCTGCACGACTGGGTCTACGAGAACCGCGCCATCTACCTCACCGAGCTCACCAAGCTCGGCTCGTCGGTCAAGCTGCTCGACCCGCACCGGGTGATGATCGAGGGCCCGACCCGCTGGCGTGGAGCGGAGATCGTCTGCCCGCCGGCGCTGCGGCCGGCCGTGGTGATCCTGCTGGCGATGATGGCCTCGCGGGGCACGTCGGTGCTGCGCTCGGTCTACGTCATCAACCGCGGCTACGAGGACCTCGCGACCCGGCTCAACGCCCTCGGCGCGAGCATCGAGACCTTCCGCGACATCTGAGCCCGCCGCCCCGGGTCTGGGCACCGGTCTGGGCACCGGCCGGCGGTGGGGTCAGCCGAAGAGGGTCTCGATGTAGGAGCGGCTCATGGGGCGGCTCGGGGGCGGGGCCGTCATCGTCGAGGTGATCCGGGGCAGCGGCTGGGTCTTCGGGCCGCTGTCACGGTGCCAGTCGTTCTCGGCCTCGACCAGGTTCCCGAGGTCGGCCCGCTCCAGGAAGATGCCCTGGCACGACGAGCACTGATGGACGGTCACGTCGCCGAGAGGACGCGGCGACATCGCGGACTGGCACTGCGGACAGGTCATCTGCTCGGGCATGCCCCGACGGTACCGCGCGTGCACAGCCGGCGGCTGAGTAGCAACGCGGATGACGACGACCGCGCTCACGAGGAGCATGGCGGGATGGCGAACCCCCGGTCCGACCCGACGTCGGGCGATACTTCGGTCGTGACTCGTCCCCTGACCGGCTTCCCCTTCCTCGATGCCGGCCGGGAGGACGGAGCCGTGCTGGCCTTCGCGCACCGCGGGGGGGCGCGCCACCCCGAGATCGAGGGCCTGGAGAACACTCTTGTCGCCTTCGAGCACGCCGTGGCACTGGGCTACCGCTACCTCGAGACGGACGCGCACGCGACCCGCGACGGAGTGCTGCTCGCCTTCCACGACGACATCCTCGACCGAGTCACCTCGAGCGTGGGCAGCATCGTGGAGTCGACGTACGTCGACCTGCGGACCGCCCTGATCGGCGGCCGGGAGCCGATCCCGCAGCTGGCCGACCTGCTCGAGCACTTCCCGGCGACGCGGTTCAACATCGACCTGAAGTCGGACGCCGCGGTGGACCTGCTCGTCGACCTGGTGGAGCGCACCGCCAGCCACGACCGCGTCTGCGTCGGCGCGTTCTCCGAACGCCGGCTGCGCCGCTTCCGGCAGGGCGTCACCAGGCCGGTGGCCACGTCCTACGGGCCGGTCGGCGTCGGGCTGAGCCGGTTCGCGCCGCGACGGCTGGCCCACCGGGTCCTGAGCGGTCACGGCACCGCGTTGCAGGTGCCTGCCCGCACCCGGGGCGTGCGCATCGTGACCCGGGACTTCGTCGAGCGCGCCCACGCCGCGGGTCGTCCCGTGCACGTGTGGACCGTCGACGAGCCCCACGCGATGGGAGCCCTGCTCGACCTCGGGGTCGATGGCCTGATGACCGACCGCACCGACGTGCTCCGCGAGGTGTTGACCGGACGCGGCCAGTGGCTGGAGGACGGGGCATGACCGGGACCGCTCCGCATCCCGGCGTCGCCTCGGCACCCCACGACCGCCGCCGCGAGCAGAAGGCGTGGACCTGGTACGACTGGGCCAACTCCGCCTACTACACGACGATCGCGACGGTGCTGTTCTCGCCGTACCTGATCTCGGTGGCCAAGCAGGCGGCACCCGACTGCGGCACCCCGGGGTGCGTGCAGAAGGTGGACGTGCTCGGCGTGGGCATCGCCGCCGGGTCGCTGCCGGGGTTCCTGGCGGGCTTCGCCACCATCGTCGGCGCCTTCCTGCTGCCGGTGGTCGGGGCCTTCGCCGACCGCTCCCCGCACAAGAAGCGGCACATGGCGGCCTACGCCTGGGCCGGGAGCCTCTTCGCCGCCCTGCTCTTCTTCGTCGAGGGGGACAACTGGTGGCTCGGGGCGGTCGCGATCGTCCTCTCCAACATCCTCGCCGGGTGCTCGCTGGTCTCCTACAACGCGATCCTCGTGGACATCTCCACCGAGGACGAGCGTGACCGGGTCTCCTCGCAGGGCTGGGCGTGGGGGTACCTCGGCGGCGGGGTCCTGCTGGCGGTGAACCTCGTCATGGTGCTGATGCACGACCGGCTCGGGCTGTCCGAGACCTTCGCGGTGCGGCTCTCGATGCTCTCGGCCGCGCTCTGGTGGGCCGGGTTCACGCTGATCCCGTTCGTCCGGCTGCGCGACCGGCCCGCCCGCCACGTCGTGCGCGCGGGCGGGTCGCCGGTGCGCCAGAGCTTCGGCCAGCTGGCCCAGACGCTGCGCGAGCTGCGTGGGTACCCGATGACGCTCACGTTCCTGCTGGCCTACCTGTTCTACAACGACGGGATCCAGACCGTGATCGCCAGCGCGTCGACGTACGGCGCCGAGCAGCTGCGGCTCGGACAGAGCGTGCTGATCGGCACGATCCTCATGGTGCAGTTCGTGGCCTTCGGCGGGGCGCTGCTCTTCGGGCGGCTGGCGGCGCGCGTCGGTGCCTACCGGCTGATCCTGGTGGGCGTGGGTCTGTGGATCCTCGTCGTGCTGCTTGCGTTCTTCCTTCCCGCGCGAAATGTCCCGTTCTTCCTGTTGCTGGGCGTGGCCATCGCGGTCGTCATGGGCGGCACCCAGGCGCTCTCCCGGTCGTTCTTCAGCCTGCTCATCCCCCGTGGCCGCGAGGGTGAGTACTTCAGCCTCTACCAGGCCTGTGAGCGGGGCACCTCGTGGCTGGGGCAGGTCCTCTTCGCGCTGATGTTCCAGCTCACCGGGTCCTACCGTCCCGCGATCGCCGCCCTGGTGGTCTTCTTCGTGCTCGGCGGGCTGTTCCTGCTCCGGCTGGACCCGCAACGCGGGATCCGCGAGGCGGGCAACGCCCCCCCTCCCGTGGTCTAGCCCCGAATTTGCGGTATCTCACCCGGGGAGCACGCTTGGACCACCCCGTGGTGGGTACGACCTCACCAGGTGGTGAGCAGCGACACCGTGGCCGTCCGGGAATCCTCCCGGTCCCCGGATCGTTGTGCTGACGGGACGGCGACCAGGATGTCGCTGCGAAGGCACCCAGCCGTCCGAAACCAACGGGGAACCAGACCAGGAGGTGGCTCATGGGAGAGCGCACATTGCGTGGTGCCCGCCTTGGGGGCCAGAGCTTTGAGGACGAGCGCGGCATCGAGTTCGCGGCGCGTCAGAACGTCGGCTATGCCTGCCCGCAAGGACACGAGTTCGACATCCCGATGTCCGTCGAGGCGGACGTCCCCGCCGTGTGGGAGTGCCCGCGCTGCGGCGCCGAGGCACTGAGCCGGGCCGGCATCACCCGTGAGCAGAAGGTGGAGAAGCCGGTCCGCACGCACTGGGACATGCTGCTCGAGCGCCGCTCCCTCACGGAGCTCGAGGAGATCCTCACCGAGCGGCTCGAGCTGCTGCGCGGTGGCGAGATCGGGCCGGCGCACCTGCACCGGCCGACGAAGAAGAAGGCCAAGACCGCCTGAGTCCCGCCGCCGACGCGGAGGTCAGTCGATGACGTCGCCCTGGACCACCCCATCGGGTCCGGGGCGTCGTCGCGTCCGGCCATCCGTCCCCTGAGGAGCTCCGGCACCGGGACCCCCGGCGAGGAACTTGCGGGTCAGGAACCGGGTGAGACCGGCACGCACCAGCGGCCGGGTGACGGGCAGCACACAGGCCAGCCCGAACACGTCCGAGACGAAGCCCGGCGTCAGCAGCAAGGTGCCGCCCGTCAGGATGAGCGCGCCGTCGGCCAGCTCGCGTGCCGGCATCCGGCGCTCGTCGAGCGCCTGCCGCAACGCGGCCCAGGCACGCGTGCCCTCACGCTTCATCAGCCAGCTGCCGAGGAACCCGTCGGCGACCAGCAGCAGCACCGTCCACCAGGCGCCGATCGTCTGCCCGATCTGGATCAGCACGTAGATCTCGATGACCGGCAGCACCACGAACAGCAGCGCCAGCACCCACCAGGGGATCCGTCGTCTCATGCGGGCCGCTCCCGTTCCCACCGGTTCACCGTCGTCGCCTCGAGAGTACGTCGTGAACCTGGCGGCCTCGCTCGCGCAATCCCCAACCGGTGATCCGGCGCAGCGACTCGACGGCGATCTCCCGGCTCATCTTGGACTCCCCCCGGACCCGCTCGACGAACTCGATCGGCACCTCGACCACCCTGAGGCCCGCCCGCTGGGTGCGAAAGGCGAGGTCGGCCTGGAAGATGTAGCCGGCCGACTCGACGCTGTCCAGATCGATCGACTCCAGCGCCGTGCGCCGGAAGAGGCGGTAGCCCGCGGTCACGTCGCGCAGCGGCAGACCCAGCAGCAACCGGGCGTAGAGGTTGCCGCCCACGGAGAGCAGCCGGCGCGACGGCGGCCAGTTCACCACGGACCCACCGCTGACCCAGCGGGAGCCGATCACCAGGTCGGCTGAGCCCAGCGCCTCCAGCAGCATCGGGAGCTGCTCGGGCTGGTGCGAGCCGTCGGCATCCATCTCCCCCACCACGTCGTAGCCCCGCTCCAGGGCGACCTGGAACCCGTGCAGGTACGCCGCCCCCAGTCCGGCCTTCTCGGCCCGATGCACCACGCTGACCTGCGGGTCCGCGGCCGCGAGCTCGTCGGCGAGGTCGCCGGTGCCGTCCGGGGAGCCGTCGTCGACCACCAGCACGTCGACGCTCGGGACGCTGTGCCGGACTCGACCCACCACCCAGGCGAGGTTGTCGATCTCGTTGTAGGTGGGGATGACCATCACGACCCTGCCCGGGTACGCGCTCACGCCCTGCTCCCCCGGCCCCGGCCTCGTGCCCGGCCCCGACCCCGCACGAGACGGCGGCGACCACGGCCCAGCGGAGCCACCAGCAGCACGGCGATCACGGCGATCCCCGAGAGCACCAGCTCCGGCCACGGTCCGAGCACGGTCGCCGGCGTGCGCCGGTGGATCAGCACCACCGACTGCTCCAGCACGGCGGCCCGGCGCTGCGGTGCCCGCGCGACGACCCGTCCGTCGGGGGCCACGATGCCGGAGATGCCGTTGGTGGAGGCCACCACCACGTAGCGGCCGGTCTCGATCGCCCGCAGCCGGGACATCGCGAACTGCTGCTCGATCTGCCCCGTCCCGGTGTACGTCGCGTTGTTGGTCGGGACCACGATGACGTCGGCCCCGTCGTCGACGAGGGCCCGCAGCAGGCCGTCGTAGGCGACCTCGAAGCACATCAGCACCCCGGCGCGAGCGCCACCGAGCCGCAGCACGCCGGGTCGCTGGCCGCGGACCATGTCGTTGGGGATCTGCTGCAGGGCACTGATCCGCGAGGCGAGCAGCGAGCGCATCGGGATGTACTCCCCGAAGGGCACCGGGTGGGTCTTGTCGTAGAAGGCTCCCGGTCGCCCCGCGGACGACCACACGATCGCGCGGTTGAACCAGCCGGTCTCGTTCCGGTCACCGACGACGGCTCCCATGAGCAGCGGGGAGCCCACCGACTCCGCGGCACCTCCGATGGCGCCGCGGGCCGCCTGGTCGGTGTAGGGGTCGATGTCGGAGGAGTTCTCCGGCCACACCACGAAGTCCGGCCGGGGCACCTGTCCGGCCTCGACCCTGGCGGCCAGGTCCAGGGTGGCCGAGACGTGGTTGTCGAGCACGGCGCGCCGCTCCGCGAACGCCTCCAGGCCCTGGCCGGGCACGTTGCCCTGCACCGCTGCCACCCGCACCCGCGGGTCCCCCACCCGCTCCGCCTGCCACGGCGCCACGGCGGCCGCCCCCGCCAGCAGCAGGACGGCCACCAGCGCGGCGAGGACCCGCACCGGCGCCGTGCGCACGCGCAGCAGCGCCCACGCCAGCGTGGTGCCCAGCAGGGCGACCAGGAACGTGACACCCGGTGCCCCCACGTAGGCGAACCCGGCCGCGAGCGGCGTGTCCTCGGTCGCGAACGACAGCCGCCCCCAGGGGAACCCACCGAAGGGCACCAGGGCCCGCAGCGCCTCGACGAGGACCCACGAGCAGGCGACCCACACCGGCCACCCGGTGAGCGGACGACCGGAACGGGTGAGCATCGCCGCGGCCAGCCCGGCCAGCCCGTAGAACAGCCCCTCGACCAGGGCCAGCGGGATCCAGGCGTAGACCCCGATCACCTGCAGCCAGGGCAGCAGCACCAGCATGAACGCCGTACCGAAGACGAAGCCGAGCCAGAAGCCCGACCGGCCGCGGCGGCCCGCGCACAGCAGCGTCAGGACCGCCACCCAGACGGGCAGCAGCCAGACCCAGTGGTAGGGCTCGAACGCCAGGCCGGCTCCGACGCCGGCCAGCGCGACGGCGACGGTGCGCACGAGCAGCCTCACCGGCGTCCTCCTGGCCTCCCGAGCCGCGCCGACCCCGTGCCGCGCGAGCCTCGCCAACCTACCGACCCGCGGACACCGATCCCGAGGGGCGTCCGGACGCGACAAGAGCCCGAGACCCTTCGGACCGACCTCGCACCCGCTGGCAACGGGCGTCGAGGCCGTTGTCTACTGGGCAACGGGCTCTCGTTCGCGTCCACCCCGTCGAAGCGGAGCCGACCCCTGGGGAACCGCGTTGGTCCCGGATTCGTGGTACCCGACCCGGTCACGCGGCCACCTGGGACGTCAACACTGGCGACGGCCTGCTCGGTGGAACTCGGAGAGACTCGCCGACCGTGGTGGGAGGTGTCAACCCGGCGCTGACCTGCGGTTCGAGGTAAAAAGCGCAGGTCAGGACCTTTACCGGCCACCCCAATTTCATCTGTCATTTCCCCGGGTGGCGGCGTGTCGTCGAACGACACGCCGTGACGTGCCTCACACCGTCGTCGGCGGCACCACCACGACCCCCCTCGCGGTCGTGGCCACCACCGGTTCGTCGAGCAGCTCGGCGGCCGAGGCGCTGCGATCCGTGCGGCCTCGCGCCAGGACCGTCACGACGAAGTCCAGGGTCCGTGAGCGCCGCCCGACCGCGACCACCTCGGCGGTGACCTCGAGGATGTCACCGGCGCGCACCGGTGCCCGGAACTGCACGTCGGAGTAGGACGCGAACAGGCCCTCGTCGCCGTCGGTCCGGATGCACATCTCGGTGGCGACGTCCCCGAAGAGCCCCAGCGAGTAGGCGCCGTCGACCAGGTTCCCGGCGTAGTGGGCGTGGGAGTAGGGCACGTAGCGGCGGTGGGTGACCCGCAGCCCGACCCGTGCCCCGCTCACCCGCTCGCCCGTTCGGCTCGCCGGGCCACCAGCCGGTGCGTGAGGTAGGAGGCCACCTCGCCGGGCGTCGTGCCGCGGGCGAAGACCCGGTCCACGCCCAGCAGGACCGCCATCGACTCGTCGAACCGGGGCCCGCCCACGACGAGCAGCGGACGCCGGTCGCTGGGGTAGGCCTCCCGGAACGCCGCCGACATCTCCTGGGTGTTGGCGATGTGCGCGTCGCGCTGGGTGACCACCTGGGAGACCAGGACGGCGTCGGCCTTCTCCTCCCGGGAGCGAGCCACCAGCTGCGGAACGGAGACCTGCGCGCCGAGGTTCACCACCTTGATCTCCCGGTAGTACTCCAGGCCCTTCTCGCCTGCGAACCCCTTGATGTTGAGGATCGCGTCGATGCCGACCGTGTGCGCGTCGGTGCCGATGCAGCCGCCGACGACCACCATCCGCCGGCGCAGGCCCTTGCGGAGGGCGAGGTTCACCTCCTTGGGCGTCAGCAGCGGGTAGTCGCGCTCGACCACCCGCACCTGCGCGGTGTCGACGAGGTGGCTCACCCGGCCGTAGACGACGAAGAAGGTGAAGTCCGGACCCATCGCCTTGGCGTGCACCACCAGCGCCGGCTCGATGCCCATCTTCGCGGCGAGCTGTGCGGCGGCCCCCTCGGCGATCTTCGAGTGCGGCATCGGGAGGGTGAACGACACCTGGACCATGCCGTCGCCGGTCGTGTCGCCGTACGGTCGCAGCAGCCGGCCCTCCGGTGGCCGCTCGTCCTGGCTGGGCTGGGTCACGTCGCCTCCCCCTCCAGGATCTCGGTGGCGGGGTTGAAGTAGTCCGGCGCCTTCGCAGCCACCCCGTCGAGTCCCCGACCCGCGTCCGCGGGCCGCTTCATCAGGCCGAACGTGCCGTCGCCGATCGCGTCGAGCAGGCCGGTCCGGGACTCGTGGGCCAAGATCCGCTCCAGCAGGTCGATGCTCTCGGCCAGCACCTGCCGGGCGCGCTCGGCGATGAAGCCGTCGGGACTGGGGTGGAAGTCCTCGGCCAGGCTGCCGGCGGCGTTCATGACGTAGCGGACGTTCTGCAGCGCCAGGTCGCGGTCGGAGAGCCACGGAGTCACCACCGCCTCGGTCATCATCCCGACGAGCAGGATGCTCTGGCCGGTGAGCATCCCCGCCAGGTTGAAGAACGCGTCGAGGAGGTAGCCCCGGAACACGTCGCCGGTCATGTGCCGCGTCGGCGGCATCCACTTCAACGGCGCCTTCGGGAACAGCTCGCGGGCCAGCAGGGCGTGCGCGAGCTCCATCCGGAAGCTGTCGGGCAGGTCGGGGTCGATCTCGAAGGCGTGCCCGAGGCCCAGCTGCCAGTCCTCGAGCCCGGCCTCCTTCGCGAAGTACTCGTTGAGCAGCTGGCTCACGGTGACCGTGTGCGCCGCCTCCACGGCGTCGGCGGTGGTGAGGTAGTTGTCCTCGCCGGTGTTGATCACGATGCCGGCGCGGGCGTGGACCTGGCGGCTGAACCGCTGGTCGACGAAGGTGCGGATCGGGTTGATGTCGCGGAAGAGGATGCCGTACATCGAGTCGTTGAGCATCATGTCGAGCCGCTCGAGGCCGGCGAGCGCGGCGATCTCGGGCATGCAGAGCCCCGAGGCGTAGTTGGTCAGCCGGACGTAGCGGCCCAGCTCCCGGCTGGAGACGTCGAGCGCCTCGCGCATCAGCCGGAAGTTCTCCTGCGTGGCATAGGTGCCGGCGAAGCCCTCGCGGGTCGGTCCCTCGGGGACGTAGTCGAGCAGCGACTGCCCCGTGGAGCGGATGACCGCGATGATGTCGGCGCCCTCGCGGGCGGCCTGCTGGGCCTGGGGCATGTCCTCGTAGATGTCGCCGGTCGCGACGATGAGGTAGATCCAGGGCTGGTGGTCGGGGTCGCCGAGACGCCTGACCATCCGGTCCCGCTCGCGACGCCGCGCGTCGACGCGTCGTACGCCGGCACCGACCTGCTTGCGGGCGGCGGACCGGGCCCGGACGAGGTCACGGCCCGCGGGCACGGCGAACCGCACGGAGCCGGCCGAGGCCTTCTGCGCGAGGGTCGTCAGGTCCTCGGCCTCGCCGCGCACGAGCGCGTCCCAGACCGGCAGCGCGAGGCCGTGCTCGAGGCCGACGTCGCCGCGGACCGCGTCCGCCAGCCGGTTGACCCACGGGATCCCGTCGGCGTCGGCACCCTGCAGCCCCGCGAGCCGCAGCGTGGCCCGCTCGACCGAGACGGTGGTGTGCCGTTGGGCCAGGTCGACGATGGGGCGCCCGGCCCGGCGGGCGAGGCTGCGCGCCTTGCGGACCGTCACCGGGTCGAGGTCGAGCTTGCCCCGGGTCTTCGAGGTGGTCGGGCGGGTCGTGGTCACTGCACCAGCGCTCCTTCGCGTTCGAACGCGATCTCGCCCGCCACGAGCGTCATCACGCAGGTCGGCAGCTCGACCTCCGGGCGGAGGTCGGGCAGCTGGGGGACCCCGGCGCGCGGGTCGGTCGACCAGGCGGCGACCCTGGCGTCGGGGGTCTGGACGACGAGGTCGCCGGGGACGTCCCACACGGCGAGGCTCGCCGGGGCGCCGAGGGCGAGGACGCCCCCTTCGTCGCGGCGGGCGGCGCGCCAGCCCCCGCGGGTCGAGGCGTTGAAGGCGGCCCGCACGGTGATCCGCTCGGACTCGGTGTGGTGCCACGCGGCGGCGCGCACCCCCGCCCACGGGTCGAACGGCGTCACCGGGCTGTCGGAGCCGAACGCCAGCGGGACGCCGGCGCGGCTCATCGAGGCGAACGCGTTCATCGGGCGGGCGCGCTCGACGCCGAGCCGCTGGGCATACAACGAGGTGTCGCCGCCCCAGTACTCGTCGAAGACCGGCTGCATGCTGGCCGTCACGCCGAGGCTGCCGAGCGCGGCCATCTCCTGCGGCGAGGCCATCTCGACGTGCTCGAGCCGGTGCCGACCCTGCACGACCGCCGCGGCTCCCAGCGTCTCGGCGGCGCTGCGCAGTCCGGCGACCACCTCGGCGACCGCCCGGTCACCGATGGCGTGGAAGCCCGCCTGCAACCCGGTCCGCGTGCAGGCGACCACGTGCTCGGCCACCTGCGCCGCGTCGAGGTAGAGGTGGCCGCTCGTGCCCGCGTCGTCGTACGGCGTGTGCAGCGCGGAGGTGCGCGAGCCGATGGACCCGTCGACGCAGAGGTCGCCGGCCGCACCGGTGCACCCGAGGGTCCGGGCCCGGTCCACGTCGAGCGAGCCCCAGTACCACTCGACCTCGGGCAGTGCCGCCCGCTCCCCGAGCGCCGCACCCCGGGTCAGCGCTCCGATCACGTCGAAGTCCTCGGGCGGGCAGATGTGGGGGGCACCCATCTCGTGGACCATGGCGATCCCGTGCCGGGCTGCGTCCTCCAGCGCACGCAGGATCGCGTCCCGCCGGGCAGAGGCCGGCTGCAGCCGGAACTGCCCCTCGCGCGCGGCGTGGTGTGCGTCGCGGGCGACGAGCCCGCTGACGTCGTACCCCTCGGCGTGGACGACCTCGGGACAGGCGTCCAGGAACGCCGACGACACCACGGCGGAGTGGACGTCGACACGGGAGAGGAACGCGGCCCGTCCCTCCGTGGCGCGGTCGACCTCGTCGCGGGTGAACGGCCGCTGCTCGGGCCAGCCGGTCTCGTCCCAGCCGAACCCGAGGATCAGGCCGTCGGAGCCGTGCGCGGTGGACGCCAGCAGGTCGAGCGCCTCGTGCAGGCTGGAGGCGGCGGCGAGGTCGACCGAGGAGGCCGCGAAGCCGGTCTGCGCGAGGTGGGCGTGGGCGTCCACGAAGGCGGGGGTGACCAGCCGGCCCTGCAGGTCGACCACCCGGTCGGCCCCGTCCTCGAAGTGGACCGAGGCGTCGTCGTCTCCGGTCCACACCACGACGCCGCCCTCGACGCAGAGCGCGGTGGCGTGCGGGTCGGACGGGGTGTGCACGTAGCCGCCTCGCAGGAGAGTCCTCATGACCTCATCCTCACAGCCGACGCTCGAACAGCGCGCGAACCCCCGGGTGCGCTCGCAGCAGCGCGAGGGCGTGCTCCGCGTGACCGGGGACGTACCCGTTGCCGACCAGCATCGTGACGTCGGCGGCCAGGCCCTCGGCCCCCAGCGCCGCAGCGCTGAACGAGGTGGCCATCGAGAAGAACACCACGGTCCCGCGGTCGGCGGTCGACAGCACCGCGCCCCCCTCGCAGCCGGGGACGTCGACGCAGACCACCGTCACGTCCGCCGGTCCCCCGGCCGCGGCGACCGCGCTGCGCAGCGCCACCGGGTCGCGGGCGTCGGCCACGACGACGACGTCGGCGATCCCCGCCCTCTCGAGCAGGTCCGCCTCGTCCTGGTGCGGCACGACCCCGATCGTGGTGCGGGCCCCGGCCGCTCCGGCGGCAGCCAGCGACAGCGACCCCGACTTGCCGGCTCCCCCGATGACCGCCACCACCGGGGCGTCGTACGACGCGACCACGCGGGCGGTCAGCGCCGGGGCACCGCACACGTCCAGCACCGAGAGGGACAGCTCGGCGGGCAGGTCGTCGGGAAGCACCGCTGCGATGGAGCGGCCGAACAGCACCGCGTAGCCGTCACAGGGCACCTGCTCGCCGCGACCGTCCCAGCGCACGAGGTCGTCCTCGAGCACCAGGGGGGTCAGGGTCAGCGAGACCAGGGTGGCGATCCGGTCGCCGACGTGCAGACCGAGCGGCGAGGCAGGGCCCACCTCCTCGACGGTCCCGACCAGCATGCCGCCCGACCCGGTCTCGGGGTTCGCCATCTTGCCCCGGCTCGCCACGATGTCGAGGACCGCCCGCCGTACGGCGTCGCCGTCGGCGTGCGTGCGCTGCAGCTGCCGGAAGGAGGCGGCGTCGAGGTTCAGCCGCTCGACGCGTACCCGCACCTCGTCGGGCCACAGCTCGCGCCGGGTGTCCAGCCGCTCGGCCGCCTGCGGCAGCACGCCCGCGGGCGCGAGCACGCGATGCAGGCCCACCGGGCTACCGGGCTGGTCCACGGGTCGTCCTCCAGGAACGTCTGTATCTGACAGGAGAATGTCCGGCGGTTCATTCGACAGGCCGGAATATCTTTGCGTATCGTGGCATGTGCCCACCGCGTCGCACAAACCCGACGCGCCCCTTCGACACGGACGGACACCGCCATGAGCATCGAGACCTCGATCGGGCTCGAGACGGGGCAGCCCTACCCCTACCGGCGCGCCGAGCTGATCGAGCCCGACTGGACCCGGTTCCCCGGCTGGCGCGAGGTGACCACCGCCGAGTGGGAGAGCGTGCAGTGGCAGCGCGCGCACTGCGTGAAGAACCTTCGCCAGCTCCGTGCGCTGTGGGGCGACCTGGTCGACGAGGCGTTCTACAAGGACCTCGAGCGAGACCAGCAGCAGCGCGCGACGATGTCGATGCTCGTGCCCCCGCAGATGATGAACACGATGGCGCCGCGCGAGGTGCCCGGAGGTCCCGGCTCGCTGACCGAGGCGATCTACGCCGACCCGGTGCGTCGCTACATGCTCCCGGTGTTCTCCGACCGCCGCGCCGACTGGCCCTCCCACCCGCACGCCACCCGCGACTCGCTGCACGAGCACGACATGTGGGTCGCCGAGGGGCTCACGCACCGCTACCCCACCAAGGTGCTCGCCGAGCTGCTGCCGACCTGCCCGCAGTACTGCGGCCACTGCACCCGCATGGATCTCGTCGGCAACTCCACCGCGGTCGTCGACAAGCTCAAGTTCCAGGGCAAGCCCGTCGACCGGCACGCCTCGATGCTCGACTACCTGCGTCGTACGCCCCAGGTGCGCGACGTCGTGGTCTCCGGGGGCGACGTGGCGAACATGCCCTGGCCGCGGCTGGAGGAGTTCCTCACCCGGCTGCTCGACATCGAGAACATCAGGGACATCCGGCTGGCCACCAAGGCGTTGATGGGCCTGCCCCAGCACTGGCTGCAGGACGAGGTGCGCGCCGGCGTCGAGCGGGTGGCTCGCACGGCACGCGAGCGGGGGGTGTCGCTGGCGATGCACACCCACGTCAACCACGCCGCGTCCGTGACGCCGCTGGTGGCCAAGGCGTCGACGGCGATGCTCGACGCGGGACTGCGCGACGTGCGCAACCAGGGGGTGCTGCTCGACGGGGTCAACGCCGACCCGGACGCCCTGCTCGACCTCTGCTTCGCGCTTCTCGACGGCGCGCAGATCATGCCCTACTACTTCTACATGTGCGACATGATCCCGTTCTCGGAGCACTGGCGGGTCTCGGTCGCCGACGCCCAGCGGCTGCAGCACCACCTCATGGGGTACCTCCCCGGCTTCGCCACCCCCCGCATCGTGTGCGACGTGCCGTTCGTGGGCAAGCGGTGGGTGCACCAGCTCGCCGACTACGACCACGAGCGCGGCATCTCCTACTGGACGAAGAACTACCGCACCTCCATCGAGGCCACGGACCCCGAGGCGCTGACCCGTACCTACGCCTACTACGACCCGATCCACAGCCTGCCCCAAGCAGGTCAGGACTGGTGGCGCCGGCACGCCACCGACTTCGAGTCCGTGCTCGTCGAGGCGTCTCGTTCTGCGGCCGCCTCGCGTGCTGCGGCCGAGCAGCAGGCGCGCTCCCTGCTCCCGCTCGCCTGAGGGCTCCCCGCCGCACGGGTCCCGCCGTCAGCGGAGGTTCGTGAGGGCCTCGACGAGCCGGGCGATCGGGCTCTCGAGGTTCCAGGTGGTGGAGAGCTCGACGAGCCGGTCGGGGTCGTGCGGGGTGAGCGGGAGCGTGAGGTCGGGTGTGCCGAGGTCGATGTCGCGGGTCACCGCGACCACGGCAGGGGCCACCTCGAGGTAGTCGGCGGCCTCGCGGATCTTGCGGCGTGGGGACGGCGCGATGTTCGAGTCCGGGTCCTCGGCCGCCTCGCGCAGTCCCGCCATCGTTGTGAACCGCTCCAGCAGCGTCGCCGCGGTCTTCTCACCGATCCCGTTGACCCCGGGGAGCCCGTCGGAGGGGTCGCCTCGCAGCGCCGAGAAGTCGGCGTACTGGTGGGCGTCGATGCCGTACTTGTCGCGCACCACGCCGTTGGTGACCCGCTCGTGCCTGCCGACACCGCGGGCGATGTAGAGGATCCGGACCTCGCGCTCGTCGTCGACGAGCTGGAACAGGTCCCGGTCGCCGGTGACGACGTCCACCGGCATCCCGGCATCCGTCGCGAGCGTCCCGATCACGTCGTCGGCCTCGTAGCCGTCGGCGCCGACCACCGCGATGCCGAAGGCCGCCAGCACGTCGAGGATGACCGGCAGCTGCACCTCGAGCGGGTCGGGGACCACCTCGACGTCGGATCCTCCGGGGACGACGTACTCCACCCGGTGCGACTTGTACGACGGGATCAGGTCCACGCGCCACTGGGGACGCCAGTCGTTGTCCCAGCAGCAGGCGAGATGGGTCGGGCGGTAGTCGGTGACCAGCCGTGAGACGAAGTCGAGAAGGCCGCGCACGGCGTTCACCGGGGTGCCGTCCGGAGCCGTGAACGAGTCCGGGACGCCGTAGAAGGCCCGGAAGTACATCGAGGCCGTGTCGAGCAGCATCAGGCGCGGAGTCACGGAGCCGAGTCTTCCATGTCGAACCCGCCCGGGCGGAGCCCGCGCGGCGGTTAGGGTGGCGCCCGTGGAAGACCTGGACCGACGCATCCTCACGCTGCTGGCCGCCGACGGCCGGATGTCGTTCACCGATCTCGGCAAGGCCACCGGGCTGTCCACCTCGGCCGTGCACCAGCGGGTCAAGCGCCTCGAGCAGCGCGGGCTGATCACCGGCTACGGCGCCTCGGTGGACTACGACCAGGTGGGTCTGCCGCTGACCGCCTTCATCTCGATCCGGCCGATCGACCCGTCCCAGCCCGACGACTCCCCCGACCGGCTGGCCGGGATCACCGAGATCGAGAGCTGCTGGTCCGTGGCCGGCGACGAGTCCTACATCCTCAAGGTGCGGGTGGCGGCGCCGCGCGACCTCGAGGAGCTGCTGGCGCGCGTGCGCTCGGCGGCCAACGTGTCGACGCGCACCACGATCGTGCTCTCGACGCCGTACGAGAACCGCCCGACGTCCTGACCCGCGTGAGCGACGCTCAGTCCGAGACGGAGGAGTAGGCGACCACGCCCCGGCGCAGGGCGTCGGAGGCGGCCCGCGCCGTGGTCCGCAGCCTCCCGTCGCCGGCCGCGTCGGCGACCTGGTCGGTCAGGTCCAGCAGCTGCTTGACCCAGCGCACGAAGTCCCCTGCGGCCAGGTCGGTCTCACTGAGCACCTCGTCGAGCCCGGCGCCCTCGGCCCACCGGTAGGCCGCCCACGCGAACCCGAGGTCGGGCTCGCGCAGGAAGTCCAGCTTGTGCTCACGTTCCAGGGCGTCGAGGTCGGCCCACAACGAGACCATCTCCGCGAGCACCTGCTTGACCCGACCGCCGGGCAGCCGCGGCGACACCGCGTCGTCGGGTCGCCGCGCCTCGAAGACGAGGGCGGACAGCGCGGCCGCGAGCTCGGAGGGCGACAGCCCGTCCCACAGCCCGTGCCTCAGCGCCTCGGCCGCGACCAGGTCCATGTCGGTGTAGATCCGCATCAGCCGCGCGCCGGTCGCGGTGACCTCGTCGCGCTCGAGGTAGCCGAGCGCCGTGAGCACGTCGCAGACCCGGTCGAACTGCCGGGCGATCGTGTTGGTCCGCTGCTCGATCCGCCGTTGCAGCGTGCCGGTGTCGCGCTCCAGCTTGTGGAAGCGGTCGGCCCACCGCGCGTGGTCCTCGCGGTCGGGGCAGCCGTGGCACGGGTGGGCCCGCAGCTCCGCGCGGAGCCGGGAGATCTCCTGCTCGCCCGCCAGCTCCTGCCGGTCACCGGATCCGCCGTGGGGGCCGCCGCGGCCGTCCCCGCGGGGACCCTTCCTCGGCGGTGCGGTCAGTCCCTGGGTCCGGACTCGCAGCGTCGAGGCGAGGTCGCGCCGCGACTGCGGGTTCCGACCGTTGAAGGTCTTCGGGATCCGCATCCGCGTGAACGGCTGCACCGGCACCGGGAAGTCGACCATCGAGAGCCGACGCGCGTGCCGGTCCGCGGTCAGCACGTACGGGCGTGGTCCGTCGCGCTCCGAGCGCATGCCCGGGTCGATCACGACGGCCATCCCCGAGAACTTTCCGGCCGGCACCTCGATCACGTCGCCGGGCCGCAGCGCCTCCAGCGAGGCCACCACGGCGTCGCGCTTGTCCGCGCGTCGGTGGCGGGACTGGGCGTTCTCGGTCTCGGAGAGCCGCCGACGCAGCCGGGAGTACTCCATGAAGTCGCCCAGGTGGCAGGTCGCGGACCGGAGGTAGCCCGCGAGCGCGTCCTCGGCCTTGCGCAGCTGGCGGGCGAGGCCGACGACCGCCTTGTCGGCCTGGAACTGGGCGAACGACGACTCGAGCAGCTCACGGGCGGTGGCCCGTCCGACCTGGTGCACGAGGTTGACCGCCATGTTGTACGACGGCCGGAAGGACGACCGCAGCGGGTACGTGCGCGTGGAGGCGAGGCCTGCGACCGCCTTCGGGTCGAACCCCTGCTGCCAGAGCACGACCCCGTGCCCCTCGACGTCGATGCCGCGGCGGCCGGCACGACCGGTGAGCTGGGTGTACTCCCCCGGCGTGATGTCGGCGTGGGTCTCCCCGTTCCACTTCGACAGCTTCTCGATCACCACCGAGCGGGCCGGCATGTTGATCCCGAGCGCGAGCGTCTCGGTCGCGAAGACCACCTTGCACAGCCCGACCGTGAACAGCTGCTCGACGCACTCCTTGAACGTGGGCAGCATCCCGGCGTGGTGGGCGGCCACCCCGCGTGCGAGCCCTTCGAGGAAGTCGTGGTAGCCGAGCACGTGCAGGTCCTCGTCGGGGATGTTGCGACACCGGCCCTCGACGACCCGGACGATCTCGTCGCGTTCCTCGGGGCTGGTCAGCCGCAGGTTCGCGTTCAGGCACTGGGTGACCGCCGCGTCGCAGCCCACCCGGCTGAACACGAACACGATCGCCGGCAGCAGGCCCTGCGAGTCCAGCCGGTCGACGACGTCGAAGCGCGTCGGCAGCGAGGGTCCCCGCTGTCCCTGTCCCCGGGGACCGGACCGGCCCCGCGGTGCGCTGCCACGGTCACGTGACGAGCGCCGGTCCGAGGTCCGGCCGCGACGCCAGTCCTCGCGAGCGATCCGCATCAGCTCGGGGTTCACGACCGCGTCGGGGGAGCCGGCATCGCCGTCCGCGAACAGGTCGAACATCCGCCGGCCGACGAGCACGTGCTGGTACAGCGGCACGGGTCGGCGTTCCTCCACGATCGTCGCGGTCTCGCCACGCACGGTCTCGAGCCACTCGCCGAACTCCTCGGCGTTCGAGACCGTCGCGGACAGCGAGACCAGCGCCACCGACTCGGGAAGGTGGATGATCACCTCCTCCCAGACCGCGCCGCGGAACCGGTCGGCGAGGTAGTGCACCTCGTCCATGACCACGTACCCGAGGCCCGTCAGGGTGGCGGAGCCTGCGTAGAGCATGTTGCGCAGCACCTCGGTCGTCATGACCACGATGGGCGCCTCGCCGTTGATCGTGTTGTCGCCGGTGAGCAGGCCGACCTGGTCGGCGCCGTAGCGGGCCACGAGGTCGCCGAACTTCTGGTTGGACAGCGCCTTGATCGGGGTGGTGTAGAAGCACTTGCGGCCCTGCTCCAGGGCGAGGTGGACCGCGAACTCCCCCACCAGGGTCTTGCCCGAGCCCGTCGGCGCCGCCACCAGCACACCGCGACCCGCCTCGAGGTGCTGGCAGGCCTCCACCTGGAAGGGGTCGAGGTCGAACTCGTAGAGCTCGGCGAAGTCGTAGAAGACCGGCGACCGGCTCTCGCGGCGCGACCGCGCGTAGCGCTCTGCCGGGGTGGGGCGCTGACTCATGGGGCCAGCACCTCGAGCGCCGCCGGGACCACCTCGACGGTCAGCGGCAGCCGCCCCACCCGCTCGCCGTCGGCGTACGCCGTGATGCCCGGTGCGGCGACCGTGACGGTGCGGACCTGGTGGTGCTCGTACTGCGGGTGCGTCGTGTGCGAGCCGGTGTACAGCCTGGGGTAGGTGCGCACCAGGTCCAGCTTGCTCATCGTCTTGATGACCACGACGTCGAGCAGGCCGTCGTCGAGCGACGCGCCGTGGGTGATCCGCAGGCCACCACCGAACGACGGGCCGTTGCCGACCGCGACCAGCATCGCGTCCAGGGTGCGCACCTCTCCGTCCAGCTCGAGGGTGTAGGGCAGCGGCTCGAAGACCCGCAGCTCGGCCAGCGTCGCGAGGTTGTAGCGCATCCTGCCGCGCGGCCAGCGCAGCGCGTTGGCCCGCTCGCTGACCTTGGAGTCGAAGCCCGCCGCCAGCACCGTGACGTAGTGCGTGGCTCCGCAGCGGGCGAGGTCGATCCGCCGGGTGTGTCCGCCCACGACCACGTCGGTCGCCAGCTGCGGGTCGGTGCGCGAGATGTCGAGGTAGCGGGCCACGTCGTTGCCGGTCCCCGCCGGGATGATGCCGAGGCTGGCACCACTGCCCACCAGCGCCTTCACCGCGAGGTGGACCATCCCGTCGCCCCCGACGACCACGAGACTCTCGACACCGTCGGCCACCGCGCGCTGTGCCAGCTCCAGGGCCTCGTCGGCGTCCCGGCCCACCAGGGCGTGCACCCGGATCCCGGCCTCCTGGAGCCGGGGCAGCGCGATGGCGGCCGTGCGGGTGCCGCGGCCCCGGCCCGCCGTGGGGTTCGTCAGCAGCGCGATCTCCCTGGCCACGCCGCGAGCCTACGCGGACGGCGACAGGTCGGTTGCCGCGACTCACTAACGTGGCGGCGACACCTCGATCACCCACGGAGGCGCCCCGACAAGATGAGAGCTCAGTGACGAACACGATGACCCGGCACGTGCCGACCCCCGACGGGCGCCACCTGGAGGTGCTGGTGACAGGTCCCGAGGACGGGTTCCCGCTCGTGTACCACCACGGCACACCGCAGGCCGCCCTCGCCGACCCGACGCTCGACGACCCGGCAGCCGAGCGCGGGCTGCGTGTCCTCGCCTACTCCCGCCCCGGCTACGGGACCTCCACGCCACGCGACACGGCCGGCCGCGTCGCCGATGACGTCACGGACGTGACGGCGATCCTCGAGCACTTCGGCTACGACCGGTTCGTGACCATGGGCTGGTCCGGGGGTGGTCCCCGCGCGCTGGCCTGTGCCGCGCTGCTGCCCGAGCGGTGCCTGGCGGCGGTGTCCGGGGTGGGGCTGGTGCCCCCCGCGGAGTACGACGGAGACGTCCGTGACGGCATGGCCGAGGAGAACGTCGCCGAGTTCACGGCCGCGATGGCGGGCGAGACAGCGCTGACCAGGTGGATGGACGTGCACGCCCCCTCGCTCTTCACCGTCACCGGCAAGGAGGTGGTCGCGGCCCTGGGCAGCTTGGTGCCCCCGGTGGACGCCGCCGTGCTCGCCGGGTCGGTCGGTGAGCAGCTCGCCGGCTCCTTCCGGCACGCGGGCAGTCAGGGCCACGTCGGCTGGCTGCACGACGACCTGGCGCTGGTGGCCCCCTGGGGATTCTCGGTCGCCGACGTGACCGCCCCGGTGGCGGTGTGGCACGGCACCGAGGACACCATGGTGCCGTTCGCCCACGCCACGTGGCTGGTCGCGCACGTCCCCGGAGCCCAGCCGCACCTGATGACGGGTGAGGGTCACCTGTCGCTACGGGCGCGGATGCCGGAGGTGCTCGACGACCTGCTCGACCTGGCAGGACTCCCGCGCCACGGCTGAGGCCGCCGCCGGTCGGATCCCGGTCGGACCGCTGCTACATCTCCTCGTGCACGTCGGGGTCGCCCCCGAACAGCCGCCCGTCGGGGCGGTGCAGCGCCGAGATCGCGGCCATCTCCGCGTCGTCGAGCTCGAAGCCGAACAGGTCCAGGTTCTGCCGCTGCCGTTGCTGCGTCGCGGACTTGGGGATCGGCAGCGATCCCAGCTGCACGTGCCAGCGCAGGATCACCTGGCCGGGTGTGACCCCGTGAGCCTCGGCCGCGTCGGCGACCGCCGGCTCCCCGAACGGCGCCTGCCGCTTGCCCAGCGGGCTCCAGGCCTCCGTGCGGATGCCGAGCCGCTCGTGGACCTCGCGCATCTCCCGCTGGCTGAAGTAGGGATGCAGCTCGAGCTGGTTGACCGCCGGGGTCACGCCGGTCTCGTCGATGATCCGGGTGAGGTGCGCCTCGGTGAAGTTGGAGACGCCGATGCTGCGCACCAGCCCCTGCCGGCGCAGCTCCACCAATGCCTGCCACGCCTCCGGGTAGAGGTCGACGCTGGGGTTCGGCCAGTGGATGAGGTGCAGGTCGAGGTGGTCGACGCCGAGCCGGCCCAGCGACTCCTTCGTGGAGCGGATCGCCTCCTCGTAGCCGTGGTGACGCCCCGGGATCTTGCTGGCTATCAGGACCTCGTCACGGGCCACACCCGAGCGGCGGACGGCCTCGCCGACCGCCTCCTCGTTCTCGTAGTTGACCGCCGTGTCGAGCAGTGCGTAGCCGACCTCCACCGCCGAGCGGATCGCCTCGATGCCGTCCGCTCCCGTGAGCGGGTAGGTGCCGAAGCCGACCATCGGCAGGCGGGTGCCGTCGTTGAGGGTGTACGTCGGGGCGCTCATGGGCCCACGGTAGGGCGGCCGGTCAAGGTCACAGGCGCAGGCACACCGTGAACCGCTCCGGCTGTGCGCCGACCGCCTTCGCCAGCCGGGCGACGCTCTCGAGCACGCCGTCGGCGGAGTACGCGGTGCCGGGGACCACCAGCGTCGGCCGGTCGTCGTACCAGAGGAGCAGGACCTGACCGTGCTGCCACGCCTGGTGCGCCTGCCGTCGCCAGTCGTCGGCGAGCAGAGGCTGCGGGTAGGCCACGTCGGCGGCGAGGAGGTCGCAGCCGATCTCTCCGGCCGGACCGCGCAGGGAGCCCTCGATCCGTTCGGCGCCGATCACGCTGGACAGCGCGGTCCAGACGACGTCGGCGACCCCGAGCCAGTCCGGCAGGTCGAACGCGTCCAGCGTCCTGACCTCGACACCGGCGACCACGTCAGTCCTCGTCCTCGGAGAGCCCCGACGGTGCGCCGATGTCGGACTGCTCGTCGTCGGACATGGCGTCGTAGGCCGACCTGCGACGCCGGTCGACCAGCCGCGCGATGAGCTCCGAGACCAGGAAGAGCCCGGTCATCGGGAGGGCCAGCATCAGCATCGAGAACGGGTCGGTGGACGGCGTCGCGACGGCCGCGAACACGAACGTCCCGACCACGATCCAGGGACGGTGAGCGGCCAGCGACCGGCCCGAGACGATGCCGGCGAGGTTGAGCAGCACCACGAACAGCGGGATCTCGAAGGCGATGCCGAAGACCAGCAGCATCCGTGTGAAGAACGAGAAGTAGCCGGTGAACGGCACGAGGTTCTCCAGGTCGACCGGGGTGAACCCGATCAGCACCTGCAGGCCCTTGGGCAGCACGTAGTAGCCCATCGCGACACCGACGAGGAACAGCGGCCCCGCCACCGCGGCGAACAGCCGGGTCCACCGGCGTTCGTTCGCGTGCAGGCCGGGGAGGATGAACGCCCAGATCTGGTAGAGCCAGTAGGGGCAGGTCGCGATCAACGCGGCGAGGCCGCAGATCTTCAGCTGGATCATCAGCGGGTCGGTGACGCCGTTGATCACCGGACGGGACACGATGTCCTGCTTGAGCATCGCGCGAGCGTCGTTGTACGGCCCCAGGATCAGCTCGAACAGCTGACGGTAGAAGAAGAAGGCCAGCACGGTGGCGACGACCAGCATCGCCAAGGAGCGCAGCAGCCGGGCTCGGAGCTCGCGCAGGTGGTCCCCGAGCGCCATCCGTCCGTCGTCGCCCAGGGTGCCCTGCGGCGAGGCGCGGAACAGCCCGAGGACTCCGGCGATGGACATGTCAGATCAGCGGGTCGGGGCCGGTGCGTCTCAGCGCTCGGTCTCGGGGCGGGGCTGCTCCGACTGCGACTCGACCCGCTCGGCGGCCTCCGCGCGCCGCTGCGCGTCGAGCTGCTTCTGCTCCTCGGGCTTCTGCGAGGCCTTGACGTCGTCGGGATCGTCGTCGTCGTCGAGCAGGCCCTTGGTCTCGGACTTGAAGATCCGCAGCGCTCGTCCGCTCCCGCGGGCGAGGTCGGGAAGCTTCTTCGCCCCGAACAGCAGCACCAGCACGACCAGGATGAGGACGATCTCGGGGGCGCCGAGACCCAGCGCGAGCGGCGCGACGACGGGGGTGCTCATGGATGTCCTTCGTGGTTCGGTCGATGGCGTGGCCCATCGTACGCTCGCCGTCCCGCAGCCACCTCACGCCCGGTTCGTGTTCCGGCTCGTCAAGGCCGCGGGACGTGCGCTCACTCGTAGTTGCGCAGCGCGTCCGCGGCCACCCGGCGGACGGTGTCGGCCGCGTCGGGCGGGTCCACCACGCTTCCCGAGGCGCCCAGCCGCAGCATCAGGCGGGTCAGCCAGTGCGGGTCACCGACGCGGAGGCGCACCGTGAGGCCGCCGTCGGCGCGGGCGGTGGCGTCCTCGGTCGGGTAGTACTCCGCGACCCAGCGGGCGCCCGGATCCAGATCCAGGGTCACCAGCAGGTCCTCCTGGGAGGGCTGGAAGATGCCGTCGGCGAGGTTGCGGGGCTCGAGCCCGGCGTGCCGGTCGACCGGCGTGTCGAGCACCTGCGCGGCGGAGATCCGGTCGAGCCGGAACAGGCGCTGGTCCTCGGCGAGGTGGCAGTAGGCGTCGAGGTAGGTGCTGCCGTCGGCGGTGACGACCTGCAGCGGGTCGACCACCCGCTCGGTGGACTCGTCCCGGGTCGGCACGTAGTAGTCGAGCCGGACCTGTCGCTGCTGCGCCACCGCGGTGGACAGCTGGTCGGCGAGGCGGCCCACGTGAGCAGCGGTCTCCGGCATCCGGAGGTCGACCTGCGCGGCGACCGCGGCAGCCTCACCGGCCGCCGCCTCCAGCTTCGCGAGCGTGCGATCCACGATCGGCCGGACGTCGTCGTCGCCCCCCTCACGCAGCGCGCGCAGCGCCACGATCAGTGCGGACGCCTCGGAGCTGTCGAGCCGTAGGGGACGGTTGAGGTAGTCCGCGTTGGACACCCGGATCACCCCGCCCTCCTCGAGGGCGTCCATGTCGACGTCGATCAGGTCCCCCATGCCCAGCCCCGGCAGGCCGCAGAACCACAGCACGTTGAGGTCCTTGACGAGCTGCGCCGGCTGGACGCCGAAGTCGCTGGCCGCCTGGTCGAGCGAGACCTCGCGGCGCGCCTGGATGTAGGGCACCAGCGCCAGCAGCCGGGCGACCTGGTCGCGGGCGCCGCTCACGGTCGGGCCTCCGACAGCGGCGCTTGCCCTGCGGCCTCTCGCAACCTGCGGACCACGGAGTCGCGCACGTCCGGCGGCTCGAGCACCACCACGTCGGCGCCGTACCCGAGCACCTCGTCGGCGAACCCGTCGGTGGCGCCGTACGTCGCGGTGAGCCGCTCCCAGCCGTCCGGGGCGTCGTCGGTCGAGTCGCTGGGCTGGGCGTGTCGTCGCAGCCCGTGTCCGGTGCCGGGACGGACCAGCACCTCGGCGGTCCGGTCGGCCGGCACCGGCGCCAGCGCCGCCGTGATGGCCCGGAGGTCGATGTCGGAGGGCACGTCGTAGGACCCGGGCGCCCCGTCCTCGGCCACCTCGCCCTGCACGCGCGAGAGCCGGAACACCCGGGGGTCCTGCCGGTCGGTGTCGTGCCCCACGACGTACCAGCGACCCCGGGACGAGACCACTCCCCAGGGCTGCAGGTGCCGGCTCGCCGGTGCGGGCGCACCGGAGCGCAGGTAGCCGAAGCGCACCGGTGTGCGGGTGCGGGTGGCCTCCCACAGCGGCTCGAAGGCCGGCTCCTCGGCGGTCAGCTGCGGCTGCACGACATCCAGCGCCGCCCGGTCGACGCTCACCCCCGCCGCCTTCAGCTTGACCAGCGCGTCGGAGGTGGCAGCGGCCAGGCCGGCGTGCTGCCAGACCCGGGCGGCCAGCCCGATGACGGCGGCCTCCTGCGGCTCCAGGTCGATCTCGGGGAGCTCGAAGGCCGAGCGCTCGATGCGGTAGCCGGGCTCGTCCTCGAACGCCCGGTCGACGAAGCCGACCTCGATCGGCACCCCGAGCGAGCGCAGCTCCTCCTTGTCGCGCTCGAACATCTTCTCGAACGCATCCTCGCCCGCAACGCGGTAGGGCTCGACGACCGAGCGGATCCGTTCCTTGCTGACGTAGGTGCGCGACACGAGCAGCGTGATGAGCAGGTTGAGCAGGCGCTCACTCTTGCGGGCAGTCATGTCGTCCCTCGTCGGCGTCACTGGCCTGCGAACCTATCGCAGCCTCAGCCGACGGCCAGGATGTCCATGACGAACACGAGGGTGGACTTGCCGGTGACCTTGATGTCGGGGTTGCCGGCCTTTCCGTAGCCCTGTGCCGGCGGCACGATGAGCATCAGCCTGCTGCCGACCCGCTGCCCCTGCAGGGCCTTGTCCCACCCGGGGATCAGCTGCCCGATGCCGACGTCGAACGTGGTCGGCTCGGCGGAGTAGGAGTTGTTGAACGGCTTCGGGCGGCCGTAGACCTGGCCGAGGTAGTTCATGCTGACGATCTGGGCGCCCTTGATCGGCTCGCCCTTGCCCTTGACGAGCTGGATCACCCGAAGCTTGCCGGAGGGCTTCTTGGGCGCCTTCTCGAACGTCAGCTTGCTGATCGCGTCGCCCTTGGCCTGGATCGTCGGGATGTCCGAGGGCGGGTCGACCTTGTCGCCGGTGGGGCCCTCGAGCAGCTTGGTGGGCGAGACCGACATCACGTCGATGACGAAGACGAGGGTGTCGCTCGCCTTGAGACCGATCTGCGCGGCGCCGTCCGCGCCGTACAGGTCCTTCACCGTGTCGGCGAACGCCAGCCGGCTGCCGCTGGGGGTGCCGCGCAGCGCCTTGACCACGGCCGGGAAGAACTGCTTCTCGTCGATGCTCGCGCTCAGCGGCTTGCCGGAGTCGTACGTCGAGACCGCCTTCTTGCCGTTCTTGCCGTTCGCGATGTACACGTTCAGGAGCGCCTTGCCGCCCAGCTTCACCGGGTCGCCACTGCCCTTGGAGAGGACCCGGCTCTTGGCCTCCTTCACCTTGACCGCCGGGTCGACCTTGACGGTGGGGGCCGATCCGAAGCTGCCCGTCACCGACAGGCCGGCGATGCTGTCGCCCGTCGCGCGCTTCGGGTCCGCGTTCGAGGCACCGCAGGCGGCGGTCCCGAACAGCAGGAAGACGGTGAGCAGGGCAAGCAGACGACGCACGAAGGACACCTCGGGGGTTGGGGGAAGTCGCGGCAACGATATCCGGGGCACCTGAGAGCGACCCGCGAGGGCGTGCTACATGCCCTCGATGAGCTTGTGCACCCGCTCGTCGTGCGCCCGGAACGGGTCCTTGCACAGCACGGTGCGCTGCGCCTGGTCGTTGAGCTTGAGGTGGACCCAGTCCACGGTGAAGTCGCGCCGTCGTTCCTGGGCCCGACGGATGAACTCGCCCCGCAACCGCGCCCGGGTGGTCTGGGGCGGCACGGACTTGGCCTCGAAGACCCGCAGGTCGTTGGTGACCCGGGTCACCGCCCCTCGCTTCTCCAGGAGGTAGTAGAGGCCGCGACCGCGGTGGATGTCGTGGTAGGCGAGGTCGAGCTGGGCGATGCGCGGGTGGCTGAGCGGCAGGCCGTGCTGGGAGCGGTAGCGCTCGATCAGCTTCCACTTGATGACCCAGTCGATCTCCCGCTCGACGAGCCCGAAGTCCTCGGACTCGACGGCCTTGAGCGTGCGCTCCCACAGGTCCAGGACCCGGGCGATGAGCGGGGTCTCCAGCTCGCGCCGGTCGACGAAGTCGCGGGCGCGGTTGAGGTACTCCTGCTGGATGTCGAGGGCGCTGGCCTCCCGCCCGTTGGCGAGCCGTACCTTGCGGCGCCCGGTCATGTCGTGGGAGATCTCGCGGATGGCCCGGATCGGATTCTCCATCGTGAGGTCGCGCATCACCACGCCCTCCTCGATCATCCGCAGCACCAGGTCGCAGGTCGCGACCTTGAGCATCGTGGTCGTCTCGCTCATGTTCGAGTCGCCGACGATGACGTGCAGGCGGCGGTAGCGCTCGGCGTCGGCGTGCGGCTCGTCGCGGGTGTTGATGATCGGCCGCGAGCGGGTCGTGGCGCTCGAGACCCCCTCCCAGATGTGCTCGGCGCGCTGGCTGACGGAGTACATCGCCCCCCGAGGCGTCTGGATCACCTTGCCGGCCCCGCAGATGATCTGCCGGGTGACCAGGAAGGGGATCAGCACGTCGGCGAGCTTGGAGAACTCGCCGTGCCGGGAGACGAGGTAGTTCTCGTGGCAGCCGTAGGAGTTGCCGGCGGAGTCGGTGTTGTTCTTGAAGAGGTAGACGTCCCCGGCGATGCCCTCGTCGTGCAGCCGGCGCTCGGCGTCGACGAGCAGCCCCTCGAGGACCCGCTCGCCGGCCTTGTCGTGCGCGACCAGGTCGATGATGTCGTCGCACTCGGGGGTGGCGTACTCGGGATGGCTGCCCACGTCGAGGTAGAGCCGGGCGCCGTTGCGGAGGAAGACGTTGCTGCTACGACCCCAGGAGACCACCTTGCGGAACAGGTAGCGGGCAACCTCGTCCGGCGAGAGACGTCGCTGCCCGCGGAACGTGCAAGTGACGCCGTACTCGTTCTCGATCCCGAAGATCCGGCGGTCCACCTGGTCAGCCTAGGCGCAGCAGCCAATCTCCCGCAGCCGACTCGCTGCCCCGCACCGCGTCGCGGGGTGGGGCGTCCGCCGGGTCAGGAGACGGGCGGGGCCACGGGCGGCTCGCCGGTGACCGGGTCCTCGAGCGGCGGGTCAGTGGCGACGGTGTCGCCCGGGTCGCCCGGGTCGCCCGGGTCGCTCGGGTCGTCGGGACCGGTCGGGGCGGTGGAGGCGCCGCGCACGCCGCCGGGTCCGCCGTCGGACTCACTCCCGGGTCCCCCCTCCGGGCCTGTATCCGGGCCTGCATCCGGGCCTGCATCCGGGCCACCGTCGGGGCCCTCGGGTGCGGGACCGCCGTTGCCGAGGATCGCGCTGAGCTGAACGGCCGTGAGCCGGCGGAACTTCCGCTGCTGCGAGCGGGTCCGGTCGAGCACCGCCGCCTCGAGGTTGGCGGAGGGGATGCTGCGGGTCTCCGCGCCCCCCTGCCCGAGCGCCTGCACGGCGAGCCGGATCGAGTCGTCGAGATCGGCGCCGGCGCGGTAGTGCTCGCCCAGGTACGTCGTCGCCTGCTCGGCCGAGCCCCCCATGACCGCGAACCCGTGCTCGTCGGCGACCTGGCCGTCGTAGGTCAGCCGGTAGATCTGGTCCCCCTCGGCGTGCTCCCCCACCTCGGCCACGAAGATCTCGACCTCGTAGGGCTTCTCGCCGCCGCTGGAGAAGATCGTGCCGAGCGTCTGGGCGTAGGCGTTGGCGAGCCCTCGCCCGGTGACGTCGCGACGGTCGTAGGCGTAGCCGCGCATGTCGGCGAGCCGCACCCCGGCGATGCGCAGGGTCTCGAACTCGTTGTAGCGGCCGACCGCGGCGAACGCGATGCGGTCGTAGATCTCGCTGACCTTGTGGAGCGCCTGGGAGAGGTTCTCCGAGACGAAGACGATGCCGTCCACGAACTGGATCACGACCAGGGACCGCCCGCGAGCGATGCCCTTGCGCGCGAAGTCGGCCCGGTCCTTCATCAGCTGCTCGGGCGAGACGTAGAACGGCATGCTCATGGGAGAGGCACCTCACTCGTGGACGGGGGTCGCGGCGGGGTGGACCAGCCGGTGGAAGACACGCTCGGTCAGCCGCTCAGGTCAGCGGGGCGGCCGGGCCGTCGGGACGGTTCATCCGGGCGTCGATCACCCGATCGGCGACCGCGGCAACGTCGAGGTCGGGCAGTCGACGGTAGCCGTCGGCCGTGATCACGCCGACCACCGGGAAGATCCGACGCGTGAGGTCGGGCCCGCCGGTGGCGGAGTCGTCGTCGGCGGCGTCGTACAGCGCCTGCACCACGGCGGTGACGACGCCCTCGGCGTCGAGGTCGGGACGGTAGAGCTTCTTCAGGGAGCCCCGGGCGAACAGCGACCCGGAGCCGACCGAGTGGAACGCGGTCTCCTCGTAGCGACCGCCGGTGACGTCGTAGGAGAAGATCCGGCCCTGCTCGGAGATGAGGTCGAAACCGGCGAACAGCGGCACGACGGCCAGCCCCTGCATCGCCATCCCGAGGTTGGCGCGGATCAGCGCGGCGAGCCGGTTCGCCTTGCCGTCCATCGAGAGGGTGATGCCCTCGATCTTCTCGTAGTGCTCGAGCTCGGTGGCGAACAGCCGCACCATCTCGACGGCGATGCCGGCGGTGCCGGCGATGCCCACGCAGGAGAACTCGTCCGCGGGGAAGACCTTCTCGATGTCGCGCTGGGCGATGATGTTGCCCATCGTCGCGCGACGGTCACCGGCCATCACCACGCCGCCGGGGAACGTCGCGGCGACGATCGTGGTGCCGTGCGGCGCCAGGTCGGCGGCACTGCCCTCGGGCAGCGAGCGGCGGCTCGGCAGCAGATCCGGCGCCTGGTCGGTCAGGAACTCCGCGAACGACGAGGAGCCCGGCTTCAGGAAGGCCGGACCGAGACGTGAGTCGCTCACTGTCCGCCCTTCTGGATGAACGACTTCACGAAGTCCTCCGCGTTGGTCTCGAGCACGTCGTCGATCTCGCCGAGGATCGCGTCGATGTCCTCGTCGAGCTGCTCCTTGCGCTCGCTGACGTCGCCCTGCGCGGCAGCCTCCGCCTGCTCCTCGGTCTCCGAGGCCTTCTTCGGTTGTTTCTGCTCCTGTGCCATCAGGTCCTCCTGGGTGCGGTGCTCGACGAGCTCGACCGGCGTGCGCGCGTTGCCTTCGACCCTACCGGGGTCTAGCGCGTCAGCGCGGCGAAGAGCTCCTCGGCCGTGTCACAACGGTCCAACAGGGCCCCGACATGAGCCCGGCTGCCCCGCATCGGATCGATGGTGGGCACCCGCTGGAGCGACTCGCGACCCGGCAGGTCGAAGATCACGGAGTCCCAGGAGGCGGCCGCGATCTGGTCGGCGTACTTCTCCAGGCACCTGCCCCGGAAGTAGGCCCGCGTGTCGGTGGGCGGCTGGTGCATCGCGGCCACCACCTCGTCGTCGCTGAGCAGCCGCTCGATGCGGCCCATCCCCAGCAGCCGGTGGTAGAGCCCCTTGTCAGGCCGTACGTCGGCGTACTGCAGGTCGATGGCGTGCAGCTTGGCGTTGCTCCAGTCCAGCCCGTCGCGGTCGCGGTACTGCTCGAGGAGCTGGAGCTTGGCCACCCAGTCGAGCTCGCGGGCACAGAGCATCGGGTCGGTCTCGAGGCGGTCGAGCACCGACTCCCAGCGGGCCAGCACGTCGCGGGTCTGCTGGTCCGCGTCGTCGCCGAGCCGGTCCTCGACGTACTTCTTCGCGAGGTCGAGGTACTCCATCTGCAGCTGGACGGCGGTCAGCTTCCGGCCGTCCGCGAGCGTGATCAGCTGCTTGAGGGAGGGGTCGTGGGAGACCTCGCGCAGCGACCTCACCGGCTGCTCGACGGCGAGGTCGACGCCGATGAACCGGTCCTCGATCATCGCGAGCACCAAGGAGGTGGTGCCGACCTTGAGGTAGGTGGAGACCTCGGCGAGGTTCGCGTCCCCGATGATCACGTGCAGCCGGCGGTACTTCTCCGGGTCCGCGTGCGGCTCGTCGCGGGTGTTGATGATCGGTCGCTTCAGCGTGGTCTCGAGCCCCACCTCGACCTCGAAGTAGTCCGCTCGCTGGCTGACCTGGAACCCGTCCTCGCGGCCGTCCTGACCGACGCCGACCCGACCGGCACCGCAGACCACCTGGCGACTCACGAAGAAGGGCGTCAGGTGCTTCACGATCTCGGCGAACGGCGTGGAGCGGCGCATCAGGTAGTTCTCGTGGGCGCCGTAGGAGGCTCCCTTGTTGTCGGTGTTGTTCTTGTACAGCAGGATCGACGACGCCCCCGGCACCGACTCGGCGAACCGCGTCGCATCGAGCGCGACCTGCTCCCCTGCCTTGTCCCACAGCACGATGTCGCGAGGGTTGGTGCACTCGGGTGTCGAGTACTCCGGGTGTGCGTGGTCGACGTAGAGCCGTGCGCCGTTGGTGAGGATGACGTTGGCCAGGCCGAGGTCCTCGTCGGTGAGCTGGCTCGGGTCCGCGACCTCACGGGACATGTCGAAGCCCCGGGCGTCGCGCAGGGGCGACTCCTCCTCGAAGTCCCATCGTGCCCGGCGCGCCCGGAGCGTGCTGCTGGCATAGGCGTTGACCACCTGTGACGACGCGACCATCGGGTTGGCCGTGGGCTGGCCCTGGACCGAGATCCCGAACTCGGTCTCGGTGCCCATGATGCGGCGCACACTCATGGGCCCGAGACTACGCGCGGATGCTGACAGGATGACCTCCGTGCCCGAGATGGTGACCCTGGTGGACCGCTCCGGCGCCGTCGTCGGCTCGGCCGAGCGGAGCGTCGTACGGCGGGAGAACCTGTTGCACGCGGCCACCGCGGTGCTCGTGCGGGACGCTGCCGACCGGATCTACGTGCATCGCCGCTCGCCCGACAAGGATTGGGCCCCGGGCCACCACGACGCGGCTGCCGGGGGGATCCTGACGCACGGTGAGGAGCCCGGCCCGTCCGCCGCACGGGAGCTGTCCGAGGAGCTCGGCATCGTCGGCGCGACACTGCGTCCGCTAGGTCTCAACCTGTTCGAGGACGACACGACGCGCTGCCTGGAGCACTGCTTCGAGACCACCTGGACCGGACCCGTGCGCCACGCCGACGGAGAGGTCGTCTGGGGGACCTGGATGACGCTCCCCGAGCTGGACGCGCACCTGGCGGACGCGGCCTGGGCGTTCGTCCCGGACACCCGGTCGTTGCTTCGGCGACTGGCCGGTGCGGGCGTGGGCGACTACGCCGCCCTGCGGTCGCTCCGGTCCGACGCCTGAGCGAGGAGCACTCCGATCGGCGACCGGTCCGGTCGCTCGACGTCGTTCAGCGCCCGCGGATCTTGCCGAGGACGAAGAGGACGAGCAGCACGACGACGACGACCACGACGATGGTCCAGAGCATGAGGTCCTCCACAGGAGCCGAGAATGGGTTCCCTACTGATACCCCAACCGCGCCGGGTCAACCGGGTCGAGGCGTCCCGTCATTTCCTTCGGCGGCCGCTCGGCCCGTCGACCAGGTGCTGCGTGCCGGGCTCGTGCACCCGTGAGGCGTACCCACGCGCACCCCACGTCAGCCCGGCGACGACCACGATGAGGACCACTGCGAGCCCGAGCCAGAAGAACACACCGTGACAGTACGCCCCGAGCCAGGAGCGAGCTCCGCGCGGTGCCGGCTCAGAGGTACTGCCCGGTGTTCGAGACGGTGTCGATGGAGCGACCCGGCTCGGTGCCCTGCTTGCCGGTGATCAGCGTGCGGATGAACACGATCCGCTCGCCCTTCTTGCCCGAGATCCGCGCCCAGTCGTCGGGGTTGGTGGTGTTCGGCAGGTCCTCGTTCTCCTTGAACTCGTCGACGCACGCCTGCAGCATGTGCGTGACGCGGAGCCCCTTCTGCTGGCTGTCGAGCAGGTCCTTGATGGCCATCTTCTTGGCCCGGTCGACGATGTTCTGGATCATCGCCCCGGAGTTGAAGTCCTTGAAGTACAGCACCTCCTTGTCGCCGTTGGCGTAGGTCACCTCGAGGAAGCGGTTCTCCTCGGTCTCGGTGTACATCCGCTCGACCGTCGCCTGGATCATCCCGGCCACGCACGCGTCGCGGTCGCCGGCGAACTCCGCGAGGTCGTCGGCGTGCAGCGGCAGCGTGGCGGTGAGGTACTTCGAGAAGATGTCACGCGCCGACTCCGCGTCGGGGCGCTCGATCTTGATCTTCACGTCGAGCCGGCCGGGCCGCAGGATCGCCGGGTCGATCATGTCCTCGCGGTTCGAGGCGCCGATCACGATGACGTTCTCCAGACCTTCGACGCCGTCGATCTCGGAGAGCAGCTGCGGGACGATGGTGTTCTCGACGTCCGAGGAGACGCCTGACCCGCGGGTCCGGAACAGGGAGTCCATCTCGTCGAAGAACACGATGACCGGCGTGCCCATGCTGGCCTTCTCCCGGGCGCGCTGGAACACCAGACGGATGTGCCGCTCGGTCTCGCCGACGTACTTGTTGAGCAGCTCGGGGCCCTTGATGTTCAGGAAGTAGCTCTTGCCCTCCGCCCCGGTCTTCGCCGCGACCTTCTTGGCCAGCGAGTTCGCGACCGCCTTGGCGATCAGCGTCTTGCCGCAGCCGGGCGGGCCGTAGAGCAGCACGCCCTTGGGCGGCTTGAGCTCGTGCTCCTTGAACAGGTCGGGGTGGAGGTAGGGCAGCTCGACGGCGTCGCGGATCTGGTCGATCTGGCCCTTGAGGCCGCCGATGTTCAGGTAGTCGATGTCGGGGACCTCTTCGAGGACGAGCTCCTCGACCTCGGACTTGGGCACCCGCTCGTAGACGTAGCCGGACCGGGCGTCGAGCAGCAGCGAGTCGCCGGCCCGCAGCGTCTCCGCGCGCAGCGGCTCCGCGACGCGGACGACGCGCTCCTCGTCGGCGTTCGCGATGACCAGGACACGGTCTCCGTCAGCGAGGAACTCCTTGAGCATCACCACCTCGCCCACCTGCTCGAACTCGAGGGCGGCGACGACGTTCAGCGCCTCGTTGAGCATGACCTCCTGGCCGCGCCGCAGCTCGTCGAGGTCCACCGCGGGGCTCACGTTGACGCGCAGCTTGCGGCCGCCGGTGAACACGTCGATGGAGTCGTCCTCGTTGCGTGCCAGGAAGGTGCCGAAGCCGGCCGGCGGCTGAGCGAGCCGATCGACCTCCTCCTTCAGCGTCATGATCTGGTCGCGAGCCTCACGCAGGGTCTGCGCGAGACGCTCGTTCTGGGAGGTGACCGCGGCAAGGGAACGCTGCGTCTCGGCGAGTCGCTGCTCCACGGCCCGTGAGTGCAGCGGGCTCTCGGCGAGTCGCCGCCGCAGCTCGGAGACCTCGTCCTCCAGGAAGCCCAGCTGGCTCTGCAGCTCCTCGGGCGTGCGCGCCCCGAAGCGCCCTTGACCACTCTCTGACGTCGGCACGACCTGCCACCTCCACTACGTGGATTTCGTGGGTGCAACCTGGATTCGACCCTACCTGCACGTCAGGCGAAGCGGTGCTGAACCGGGGAGGTGTCGAACACCTTTTGCCCGGACTGTGATCTGCCGGAAACCTGCCCGGAACAGACCGGTCCGATCACGCGTCGTAGGGCTCCTCCGCGACCTCCGGAGGCAGTCCGGCGGGACGTGGGCCCTGGTAGTCCACGCCGTAGGCACCGGGCGCAGGACGTCGCTTGCGAGCGGGTGCCGTCTCGCCGGCCGCCAGGCGTCGCGCCGTCACCAGGAACCCGGTGTGGCCGATCATCTTGTGTCCCGGACGGACCGCCAGCCCCTCCACGTGCCAGTCGCGGACCAGCGTCTCCCAGGACTGCGGCTCCGTGAACCCGCCGTGCGCGCGCAGCGTCTCGACGGTGCGGGCGAGCTGGGTCGTGGTCGCGACGTACGCGCAGACCAGGCCCCCCGGTGTCAGCACCTCGGCCACTCGTTCCACGCACTCCCAGGGCGCGAGCATGTCCAGCACCACCCGGTCGACGTCCGCGTCGTCGAGGCTCTCCACCAGATCGCCGACGGTCAGTCTCCACGCGGGGTGGCGGCCGTCGAAGAACTGGTCGACGTTCTGGGTTGCGACGTCGGCGAACTCCTGCCGGCGCTCGTACGACGACACCAGCCCGTGCTCACCGACGGCCCGCAGCAACGAGCAGGTCAGCGCGCCGGAGCCGACTCCGGCCTCCACCACCCGAGCACCGGGGAAGACGTCGGCCATGGCCACGATCTGTGCCGCGTCCTTGGGGTAGACCACGGCCGCCCCCCGCGGCATCGAGACGACGAACTCGCTGAGCAGGGGCCGGAAGACCAGGTACTCGCCGCCCGCGGACGACGCGACGCTGAACCCCTCCGGGCGGCCGATCAGTGCGTCGTGGTCGATCGATCCCCGGTTGGTGAAGAACTGCTTGCCAGGAGTGAGGCAGATGTTGTGACGACGTCCCTTGGTGTCGGTGAGGCGGACCCACTCACCGGCCTCCAGCGGACCCCGGTGCACGCCGGACCAGGTCTTCGCGGACATGCGTGCACCCTCTCACGCACCACAGGGGCGGGCTCAGGCGCCGGCGGCGAACGCCCGGTCGACGTCGTCGGTCACCAGCACGCCGAACACGCCGCCGCCGGTCTCGAGCAGGACGTACTCCGTGGCAGGGGTCCGCTGCATCGCCAGCAGCAGCTGCTCGCCGGCCAGGTCGGCGGGCAGCGAGAGCCCGCTCTCGAGGGAGCGCGCCACCGCGCTGACGGGCAGCCAGGGCCGACGGTCGTCCGGGGTGGCGAGCACGGCCGACTCGTTGACCACCCCCGTCGGTGCGCCCGTCGCGTCGAGCACCACGATGCTGCCGGCCTGCTCCTGCTGGGCGCGTCGCACGGCCTCGGCCAGCGGCAGGTCGTGGGGGACCGACAGCGCACGGCGGGCAAGCGTGCGCGCGCGCAGCGCCGGCAGGCGCCGACGGATCTTGGCCTGGACCATCGAGGACGTGGCACCGCTCCAGAGGAACCACGCGATGACGAAGGCGAAGACGTAGGTCAGCGTGGAGGGCCGAACGCCGAACAGCGTGCTGAGGAACGGGTAGGCCAGCACCAGGACCGCGACGACCCGACCGGCCGCGCCGGCCACCAGGGTCCCTCGGTGCGGGTTGCCGGTCAGCTGCCACACGGCGGCTCGCAGCACGTGTCCGCCGTCGAGCGGCAGGCCCGGCACGAGGTTGAGGACGCCGACCACCAGGTTGACCCAGGCGAGCCCCTTGACGGCCATGTCGAGCAGCGTGCCGTCGGGGGTCACCAGCGCCAGCGGCAGCACCGCCAGCCCCACGGCGATCGAGGTGAGCGGGCCGACCACGGACACGCCGAACTCGCGACGTGCGGTGTCCGGCTCGCCGTCGATCTGGGTGACGCCGCCGAGGAAGTGCAGCGTGATCGAGGAGACCGGGAGCCCGTAGTGCCTGGCCATCAGGGCGTGGGAGGCCTCGTGGAGCAGCACGGAGAGGTAGAGCAGCACGGCGAAGGCGAGCCCGGCGACGTACGACCAGGCGCCCAGCCCCGGCTCCACCTGCTCCACCCTCGGGGCCAGCGACACCGAGATCAGCGCCGCCACCAGCAGCCAGGACGAGCGCACCAGAACGGCGATGCCCCCGATCTGGCCCACCCGGAGCGTGCCGGGAGGCTGCCGGGGACGGCGCATCTCGGCCGGCTCGCCGGTCTGCTGGGTCACGTCCCGAGGCTATCGCGGCGGGTCGACCCACTCTGTCGGTGCACTCGCCTAGGGTCGAGACTGCCGCGTAGGCGAGCACAGGAGCAGGGGCATCACCATGAGCCAGACATGAGCCAGACATGAGCTAGCGAGACGGTGGAACGACCGGTCGGTGGGGGCGCCGAGGACGGTCCGGGGCGCACCGTCGTCGACGGGGTCGACGTCATCGGCTCGCTGTCCCCCAGCCGGGCCGCGGACTTCATGAGCTGCCCGCTGCTGTTCCGCTTCCGCACCGTGGACCGGCTGCCCGAGCCGTCCTCGCCGGCCGCGACCCGCGGCACCGTCGTGCACAAGGTGCTCGAGGACCTCTTCGACCTGCCGGCCCCCGACCGCACCCCCCAGCGGGCCCGCGCCCTGCTGGCGCCGGCGTGGGAGGCGATCCTCGAGTCCGACCCCGCCGTCGCGGAGATGTTCGACGAGGAGGGGCCCGAGGTCGCTGCCTGGCTGGCCTCCTGCGAGGAGACGCTGGGCCGCTACTTCGCACTGGAGGACCCGACCCGGCTCGAGCCGGCGGAGCGCGAGCTGTACGTCGAGACGCTGCTCGACTCGAAGCTGCTGCTGCGCGGCTTCGTGGACCGCATCGACATCGCACCCACCGGCGACATCCGGGTCGTGGACTACAAGACCGGCAAGGCGCCGCACGAGGCCTTCGAGGCCAAGGCACTGTTCCAGATGAAGTTCTACGCCCTGGTCATCTGGCGCACCCGCGGCGTGGTCCCGAAGATGCTCCAGCTGATCTACCTCGGCAGCGGGGAGCTGCTCCGCTACTCCCCCGACGAGCGCGACCTGCTCGCCACCGAGCGCAAGGTCGAGGCACTCTGGCGCGCGATCGTGACGGCCCAGCAGAGCGGCGACTGGCGACCCAACAAGAGCGCGCTGTGCGCCTGGTGCGCTCATCAGGCGATCTGCCCCGCCTGGGGCGGTACCCCTCCCCCGCTGCCCGCTCCGGAGCCGGTGGAGCGCCTCACCGACGGACTGGCCCCCGAGGACACCGACTGAGCGGCCACCGCGCGCTCACAGGTTGCGCTCCGCCCAGAGTGCGGCCTGGGTCCGGTCCACCACCCCGATGCGCTGGAACACCGAGGTCAGGTGGGCTTTCACCGTCCGCTCGCTGATGCCCAGCCGGCGTGCGATCTGCTTGTTGGCCAGCCCCGATCGCACCAGGGACAGCACCTCGGCCTCCCGGGGGGTGAGCTGGAGGCCCGGGGCGGGCGCGTCGTTGCGCGCGGTCAGCAGCGCCCGGGCCACCTTCGGGTGGATCGGAGACTCCCCGCGACCCACGGCTCGCACCCCGTCGAGCAGCTCCTCGGGGTCGGCGTCCTTGAGCAGGTAGCCGACCGCCCCGGCGTCGAGCGCCGCAAGGATGCGGGCGCTGTCGGAGAACGAGGTCAGCACGAGCACGTCCGCGCCCAGCTCGGCCTCGAGGATCCGTCGGGTCGCCTCGACCCCGTCCACCCCCGGCATCTGGAGGTCCATCACCACCACGTCGGGACGCACCCGGCGAACCACCTCGACAGCCTCCTCGCCGTCAGCAGCCTGGCCCACGACCTCGATGTCGTCCGCGCCCCCGAGGAGCTGAGCCAGCCCTCTGCGGACCACGGCATGGTCGTCGACGAGCACCACTCGGATCGGCGCACTCACCGGGCCACCTCCAGGTGGACGGTGGTGCCCTCTCCCGGACCGGTGCGCACGGACAGCCGGCCGCCCGCCTCGTGGATGAGGTCCCGCAGGCTGCGCAGGCCGATGCCGTCGGTGCCCTCACCGGCGACGAACCCCTCCCCGTCGTCGGAGACGTCGAGGTGCAGCCGGTCACCGACGCTGCGCACCTGCACCGTGACGTGCTCCGCGTGGGCGTGCCGGGTCGCGTTGCGCACTGCCTCCTGCGCCACTCGCCACACCAGCCGGATGCTCTCGTCCGACGCGCCGCCGACGTCGTACACCTCGACCTGGGGGGTGACGCCGAGACCGGCCGCGGGGGCCACCAGGTCCTGCAACGCGGCGGCAAGACCGTCGGCGCCCAGGTCGGGCGGGTAGATCTCGACCAGCAGCGACCGCAGGGAGCGCAGCGACGTGCGGAGCGAGCGGCTCAGCGGGGTCAGTCGTTCTGCTGTCTCGGGCGACGTCGCCGGGTCGAGCAGCGTCGCGGAGAGGGCGAACTGTGTGCCGGCCAGGTCCTGCACCACGCCGTCGTGCAGGTCTCGGGCGATCCGCCGACGCTCGGACTCCGAGGCGTCGGCAGCTGCCTCGAGCAGCCGCTGGCGGTCCCGGCGGGTGCGGTCGAGTCGACGGCTCATGGCCCAGATCAGCGGCGTGGTGCCCAGCACCAGCAGCAGCATGCCGCCGACAGTGATCGGCTGGAAGGCGTCGTAGACCTGCTTGCGACGAGCCGCGATGTCGGCCGCGGAGTAGTAGACCTCGAACAGCAGCGGGTCGCCCTCGGGGGACCACACCCGGGTGTAGACCTCCAGGAGGTCCCCGCCCATCCCCCGCTCGAAGCGGTTCTCCGGTTGGCTGAGGTCCGAGAGCTCTGCGTCGCTGGTGCCCTTCTCGAGCACCTCGACCTCGTCCGCGCCAAGTGGATAGCGGCTGCCGATCAGCTCGGTCTTGTCGGAGTACACGATGCGACCGTCGCGGCGCCAGATCTTGATGCGCTTGACGTCGCCGACCAGCATCCGGCGGAGCACGGCGCGGTCGAAGCGGTCCACCGCGCCCGGCTTGCCCGCGACCATGCCGCGCGGGATCGCAGGCTGGGCGACCGAACGACCGAGCAGCGTCGTCGTCGATCGGGCGTCGATGATCGCCTCGTCGTCGGCCGCCTCCCGGCTGAGCTTCACGGTGCCCACGAGCACGAGGACGAGCACGACGAACCCGGCGGCCAGGAACTGCACCACCGGGTTCGTGAGATAGCGCTTCACGGTCCTCTGCCCCCTCACCACCGCGAAGCGCCCAGTATGGCGTTCGAACGGCTCAGAAACGCACGGTTCCGACGCACAGCTCGCCGGACCGCTGGTTGCGGGCGCGCAGCGTGATCGTGTCGACGCCGGCGCGGTTCGCCATCAGCCGTCGCACCGTGAACGAGCCGCTCGGGGCCGCGGTGGTCGCGGTGCCGCTGGCGGCGAGTGCGCCGTTGTGGACCAGCTGCCAGGCCCAGCTCTGGCCGACCCGGTTGCTGTCGATCTCGCCCTCGACCTCGAGTCGGCCGTCCTCAGGACCGACCTTGAGCTTCCAGTCGGTGGAACCGGCGCACGCGCCGCGGCGTACGACGTCCGAGCCGCCGGCCTGCGCAGGCGCTGCGACGGCGACCAGGGACGCGGACGCGACGAGTGCGACGGTCAGGGGGATGGGGTGGACCTTCATTGCTGCCTCCTCGGGTTGGAGGCTCCAGCGTGCGGCCGGTCACGGGCAGGCCGCTATCGGCCGGTGGTACTACGACCCGTGCAGCACGACCCGGTCCCCCACCCGGATGCGGCCGGTCCGCTCGACGGCCGCGTAGACCCCGAAGTCGACTCCGCCGCCACCCTCGGCACGCCGGTAGGTCGCCAGGGTGCGCAGCGGCTCGGGACCGGCGCGACGTCCCGTGTCCTGGTCGACCGTCGTGACCACGCAGCGCTCGTCGGGCTTCGCGAAGGCGAGCACCACCTCCCCTGCGTCGAACCGGGTCGCCCGGTCCTCGGCGTGCGGGCCACAGCCGTCCAGGACGACGTTGGCCCGGAACCGGTCCGCCGCCAGCGCCGGGTGACCGCGCTCGGCGAGCCGACGGTTGAGCTCGTTCAGCGAGGCGGTGGAGTGCAGGGCCACCGTGCCCTCGTCGCCGAGCACCGTCTGCCCCTCGACCATCCCGGGGCTACGGCGGCGGGTGGCGTCCGTGGCCATCACCAGCCGCGCGTCGGCGTGCAGCAGCTCGCCGAGCCAGGCTGCGAACACCGGGGCCTGCTCGACGACCACGACCGGTTCACCGAAGATCCCCACCGTCCGTGCCGGTCCGCCGGCTCCGACGACTTCGGCCACCGCGTCACCGCCGTCGAGGTCGAGGGTCAGCCGACGTGTCGCGTCGTCGAGGGCCGGGCGCACGCGGGCCAGCGCGGCGTGCTCCCGCTGCGTGACGATCTCGTCGCCGACCACGACGGCCAGCACCCGGTCGAAACGGAGCCCGGCGTGGCCGACCTCGGCGACCGTGAGCTGTTCGCCCCCGCACGCCTTCACCGGGTAGCGCACCAGGCGGTCGACGTGGGTCTCGTCGCCACTGCCGGCCACGTCAGGGATGGACGGCGGCTCCCGGCGCCGGCAGGTCGTCCGCGGTCATGCCGAGCAGGGTGTCGGCGAACACCCGTCGCTCACCCGGCAGCACGGGGACGTGGTTCTGGACCACGAGGACCGTGCAGCCGGCGCTCTCGGCGGATCGGGCGCCGGTGTTGGAGTCCTCGATCGCCAGCGTCTCGGCCGGGTCCACCCCCAGCAGTGCCGCGGCCTTGAGGTACGGCTCCGGGTGCGGCTTGCCCTGGGTGACGGCGTCACCCGTCACCACCACCTCGAAGCTGTCCGGTGGGAGCGAGGCCAGGATCGGGTTCACGAACCGGCGGTAGGACATCGTGACCAGTGCACAGCGGACCCCTCGATCACGGAGGTCGCGCAGCAGCTCCACCGCGCCGGGCCGCCAGGGCACCTCGCTGTCCACCCGCGCGCCCACCCGGTCGAGCAGCTCCTCGACGATGCCGGCCGGGTCGAGGTCGATGCCCGAGTGCTCGTGGATGTAGCGCCCGGAGTCGAGCAGGTCGTTGCCCACGAGATTCATGGCGTGCTCGTGGCTCCAGGTGCCACCGTGCTCGGCGATGAGCGCGAACTCGGACTCGATCCAGTAGGGCTCGGTGTCGACGAGGGTGCCGTCCATGTCCCACAGGACGGCGGCCGGTGCATGCCCCACGTCAGTCCTCGGGCTCGTAGCCGAGATTCGGAGACAGCCACTTCTCCGCCGTCGCCAGGTCCATTCCCTTGCGCCGGGCGTAGTCCTCGACCTGGTCCTTCGCGATCCGGCCGACCACGAAGTACTGCGACTGCGGGTGCGAGAAGTACCAGCCGCTGACCGCGGACGCCGGCCACATCGCCATGCTCTCGGTGAGCGAGATGCCGGTCCTGGTCTCCACGTCGAGCAGCTCCCACAGGGTGGCCTTCTCGGTGTGCTCGGGGCAGGCGGGATAGCCCGGTGCCGGACGGACGCCGTCGTAGGTCTCCTTGATCAGCTCGCGGTTGTCGAGCTTCTCGTCCGGGGCGTAGCCCCAGAACTCGGTGCGGACCCGCTCGTGCAGCCGCTCGGCGAAGGCCTCCGCCAGCCGGTCGGCCAGCGAGTCCAGCAGGATCGCCGAGTAGTCGTCGAGCGCCTCCTTGAACTCCTTGACCTTCTCGGCGCTGCCGAGGCCCGCGGTCACGGCGAACGCGCCCACGTGGTCGGCGAGGCCGGTCTCCTTCGGGGCGACGAAGTCGCTCAGCGAACGGTTGGGCACGCCGTCGCGGTGCTGCCCCTGCTGCCTGAGGTGATGCAGAGTGGTCAGCACCTCGGTGCGGGAGTCGTCGTGGTAGACCTCGATGTCGTCGCCGACCGCGTTCGCGGGGAAGAACCCGATCACCGCGTTGGCGCGCAGCCACTTCTCCTCGATGACCTGGTCCAGCATCGCCTGCGCGTCGTCGTACAGCTTGCGGGCGGTCTCGCCGGACGAGGGGTTGTTCAAGATGTCGGGGAAGCGGCCCTTCATCTCCCAGGCGTTGAAGAACGGCTGCCAGTCGATGTAGTCGCGCAGCTCCGCGAGCGGGTAGTCCTCGAGGACCGTGATGCGTTCCGCAGCCTGGGGAGGCGGCGGCTGGTAGCCCTCCCAGTCGATCGGCGTGCGGTTCGCACGCGCCGCGTCGAGGGGGAGGATGACCCGGTCGTTGTGCTTGGCCGCGTGCCGCTCCCGGATCGAGTCGTAGTCGGCGCGGACCTCGTCGAGCAGAGGGACGCGTCGCTCCGCGTGCAGCAGCGACGACGCCACCGGGACCGAGCGCGAGGCGTCCTTCACCCAGACGACGGGCCCGTCGTACTTCGGGTCGACCTTCACGGCGGTGTGTGCCCGCGAGGTCGTCGCGCCCCCGACGAGCAGCGGGATCTCGAACCCCTGCCGCTGCATCTCGCTGGCGAAGTTCACCATCTCGTCGAGGGAAGGCGTGATCAGGCCGGAGAGCCCGATGAGGTCTGCGTCGACCTCCTTGGCCTTGTCGATGATCTTCTGCGCGGGCACCATCACCCCGAGGTCGATGACCTCGTAGTTGTTGCACTGGAGGACCACGCCGACGATGTTCTTGCCGATGTCGTGCACGTCGCCCTTGACCGTGGCCATCACGATCGTGCCCTTCTTGTCCTTCGCGGCCCCGGGCTTCTTCTCGGCCTCGATGAACGGGATGAGGTAGGCGACGGCCTTCTTCATCACCCGCGCCGACTTCACGACCTGGGGCAGGAACATCTTGCCGGAGCCGAACAGGTCGCCGACGACGTTCATGCCGTCCATCAGCGGGCCCTCGATGACCTCGATGGGCATGCCACCGCGCTCGGAGATCTCGGCGCGAAGCTCCTCGGTGTCGGACTCGGCGTAGTCGTCGATGCCCTTCACCAGGGCGTGCGTGATGCGCTCGGAGACCGGCAGCGAGCGCCACTCCTCGGTGGCGACCTCTCGCTGCTCGCCGTCCCCGGCGTAGTCGGGCGCGATCTCCAGCAGCCGCTCCGTGCTGTCCTCGCGTCGGTTGAGCACGACGTCCTCGATGCGCTCACGCAGGTCGGCGTCGATCTCGTCGTACACCGCGAGCTGGCCGGCGTTGACGATGCCCATGTCCATGCCGGCCTGGATCGCGTGGTAGAGGAACACGGCGTGGATCGCCTCGCGCACGCCGTTGTTCCCGCGGAACGAGAACGACACGTTGGAGACCCCGCCGGACACCAGGGCACCCGGGAGGTTCTGCTTGATCCAGCGGGTGGCCTCGATGTAGTCCACGCCGTAGTTGGCGTGCTCCTCGATGCCCGTCGCGACGGCGAAGATGTTCGGGTCGAAGATGAGGTCCTCGGCCGGGAACCCGACCTCGTCGACGAGCAGGTCGTAGGCGCGACGGCAGATCGTCTTGCGCCGCTCGAGGTTGTCGGCCTGGCCGTCCTCGTCGAAGGCCATCACGACGACGGCTGCGCCGTACTTGCGGCAGAGCCGGGCCTGCTCGATGAACTTCTCCTCGCCCTCCTTCATCGAGATGGAGTTGACGATCGGCTTGCCCTGCACGCACTTGAGACCGGCCTCGATCACCTCGAACTTCGAGGAGTCGATCATCACGGGGACGCGGGAGATGTCGGGCTCGCTGGCCACCAGCTTGACGAAGCGGTCCATCGCCTCGACGCCGTCGATCATCCCCTCGTCCATGTTGATGTCGATGACCTGCGCGCCCGACTCGACCTGCTGGCGGGCGACCGTCAGCGCGGCCGAGTAGTCACCGTCCTTGATCAGGCGACGGAACTTCGCGGAGCCGGTGATGTTGGTGCGCTCCCCGACGTTGACGAAGAGCGACTCCGCGGTGATGGTGGCCGGCTCGAGGCCCGACAGTCGCAGCGCCGGCTCGATCTCGGGTACGACGCGTGGCTTCTTGCCCTTGCTCGCTCGCGCAATCGCCTCGATGTGCTCGGGGGTCGTGCCGCAGCATCCGCCGAGCAGGTTGACCAGCCCGCTTCCCGCGAACTCCTCGAGCACGCCCGAGGTCTGGTCCGGCGTCTCGTCGTACTCACCGAACTCGTTGGGCAGGCCGGCGTTCGGGTAGCACGAGACGAAGGTGTCCGCGACGCGTGAGAGCTCCGCGACGTAGGGGCGCATGTCGGTCGCCCCGAGCGCGCAGTTCAGGCCGACCGCCAGCGGACGCACGTGACGCACGGAGTTCCAGAAGGCCTCGGTGACCTGGCCGGACAGGGTGCGCCCCGAGGCATCGGTGATGGTGCCGGAGATGATGACCGGCCAGCGCCGTCCGCGCTCCTCGAAGAGCGTCTCGAGAGCGAAGATCGCCGCCTTGGCGTTGAGGGTGTCGAAGATCGTCTCGACCAGCAGCAGGTCGGCGCCGCCGTCGACGAGGCCGTTGGCCTGCTCGAGGTAGGCCTCGACCAGCCGGTCGTAGGTGACGTTGCGCTTGCCGGGGTCGTTGACGTCGGGCGAGATGGACGCGGTGGTGTTCGTGGGACCGAGCGCACCGATCACCCACCGGGGCCGGTCGGGGGTCTCCGCCGTGACGGCGTCGCACGCCTCGCGCGCCAGCCGGGCCGACTCGTAGTTCATCTCGTAGGCGAGGTCCTGCATGCCGTAGTCGGCCTGCGAGATCAGCTGCGCGCTGAACGTGTTGGTCTCGACCAGGTCCGCACCGGACTCGAGGTACTCGCGGTGGATCTCACGGATCACGTCGGGCTGGCTGAGGCTCAGCATGTCGGAGTTGCCGCGCACGTCCTGCTCCCAGTCGGCGAAGCGCTCGCCCCGGAAGTCCTCCTCGGAGAGACCGTGGCGCTGGATCATGGTGCCCATGGCACCGTCCATGACGAGGATCCGCTCACGGAGGGCGGTCGAGAGCTCCTCGGTGGCGTCGGGTCGGGTCATCGGGTCGGTCAAGGAGTCCTCAGGGGGTCGGGTCGGCGTACGGGCTCCCGGTCCGGAGCCATGCCGAGCGTAGGTGGGCAACGCGCGGGCGTCCCTGTTCGATTCCGCATCATCTCACGCCCGTCTCGCATTCTGTCAGTACCCGGATCAGGCTCAGCGGGCCTCCCGGGACGTCCGTCTCGCCCTCGGGTCGCCCTGGGCCCGCCTGCGCGCCGCGCGGCCCGCCTCGGACTAGTCTGGCCCGGTGATCGAGATCGAGGACGTTCCCGAGCTGAGGTCGCCGGTGCTCATCGCGGCCTTCGAGGGCTGGAACGACGCCGCCGACTCGGCCTCGTCGGTCGTGGACCATCTCGCCCGCGTGTGGGACGCCCGGGTCGTCGCGGCCATCGATCCCGAGGACTTCTACGACTTCCAGGTGAACCGGCCCTCGGTCGGCTCCAACGACGAGGGCATGCGCCGCATCACCTGGCCGTCGACCCAGCTGTGGGTCTGTTCCCCTCCGGGCGCGCTGCGCGACGTGATCCTGCTGCGCGGCATCGAGCCGAACATGCGCTGGCGGCAGTTCTGCGCCGAGCTGCTGGCCGCGGCCGACGAGCTGGGCACCGAGATGGTGGTCACCCTGGGTGCGCTGCTGGCCGACACGCCGCACACCAGACCCATCCCCGTCTCCGGCACCGCCACCGAGCCCGAGATCGCCGACCGCCTCAAGCTCGAGCAGTCCAACTACGAGGGGCCGACCGGCATCGTCGGCGTCTTCCAGGACGCGGCCACGCAGGCAGACCTGCCGGGTGTCTCGTTCTGGGCGGCGGTGCCGCACTACGTCGCGCAGCCTCCGTGCCCGAAGGCCACTCTGGCCCTGCTCGGCCAGCTCGAGGACCTGCTCGAGGTCAGCATCCCGCTAGCCGATCTCCCGGAGGAGTCGCGGGCCTGGGAGCGCGGCGTGGACGAGCTCTCCGAGGAGGACGAGGAGATCAAGGACTATGTCCGGGCCCTGGAGGAGACGCGCGACACCGCCGACGACCCGTCGGCCTCCGGCGAGGCGATCGCCCGCGAGTTCGAGCGCTACCTCAAGCGCCGCGAAACCGACCAGGACTGACCCCCCCTTCCCGCTGAGGCGTCTCGTTCTGCGGGGGCTTGGCGCAGAACGAGACGCCTCAGCGGGGTTTGCGGCGCAGAACGAGACGCCTCAGCGGGGTTTGCGGCGCAGAACGAGACGCCTCAGCGGGAGGCGGGGAGCGGGTTGCTAGAGGAGGATGCCGAGGCGGGCGTCGAGGAGGTCGCGCAGCAGGGCGCTCCCGGACCCGTCGCCCCCCGCCGCCCTACGAGCCGTCGCCGCCCATGCGTCGACGGCTCGCAGGGCGGCGGGGGCGTCGAGGTCGTCGGCCAGCGCCGTGCGGACCGCCTCGGCGAGGCCGACCGCATCGTCGTACGACGCCGACCCGAGCGCCGTACGCCAGGAGGCCAGCCGGTCCTCGGCCGCGGCGAGGTCGGCGTCGGTCCACTCCCAGTCGGAGCGGTAGTGGTGCGCGAGGATCGCCAGCCGCACCACCATCGGGTCCACCCCGGCCTCGCGCAGCGCGGAGACGAGCACCAGGTTGCCCTTGGACTTCGACATCTTCTCGCCCTCGAAGGCCACCATGCCCGCGTGGACGTAGGCCTGGGCGAACGTCAGGTCGTCGTAGGCCGCCTGGGCGTGCGCCGCGCTCATCTCGTGGTGCGGGAACGCCAGGTCACTGCCCCCGCCCTGCACGTCGAACGACCGGCCCAGGTGCTCCAGCGCGATGGCGGTGCACTCGACGTGCCAGCCGGGGCGGCCGCGTCCCAGCGGTGAGTCCCAGGCGGGCTCCCCCGGGCGCTCGGCCTGCCACAGCAGCGCGTCCAGCGGCTGCTTCTTGCCCGGACGGTCCGGGTCACCGCCCCGGTCGGGGAAGACCTCGAGCATCTGCTGCTCGTCGAGGCCGGAGACCTGCCCGAAGCGGGGGTCGGAGCTGACGTCGAAGTAGAGGTCGCCGTCGACGTCGTAGACGCAGCCCCGCCGCTGCAGCTCCTGCACCAGGTCCACGATGACCGGGATCGCCTCCACCGCCCCGATGTAGTCGTCGGGGGCCAGCACCCGAAGCGCCGTCATGTCCTCGCGGAACAGCTCGGTCTCGCGTTCGGCGAGCTCGACCCAGTCCTCACCGGTGGCGCTCGCACGCTCGAGCAGCGGGTCGTCGACGTCGGTGACGTTCTGCGTGTAGTGCACGTCGTGCCCGGCGTCACGCCAGGCGCGGTTGAGCAGGTCGAAGCCGATGTACGTCGCCGCGTGGCCGATGTGCGTGGCGTCGTAGGGGGTGATCCCGCAGACGTACATCCGCGCCGTGCCGGCCGGGTCGGAGGTTCTCAGCCGGCCGGTGGAGGTGTCGTGCACCCGGACCGGTGCGCCGGTCGTGAGGTCGAGCCGGGGCACCACTGGGCTCGTCCACGCACGCATGCCCGCAGCCTAACGGGCACGGATCAGAAGGCCGGCCACGGGATCGAGGGCCGGCCGCCGGACGGCACCGGCATCGCGTTGCGTCGCAGCAGCCGCTCGCAGCGGACCAGTGTGGCCGTCAGCTCGTCGCCGTCGAGCAGCTCCGACAGCGCCGCGTGCAGCTCGCTGGTGGCCGAGCACAGCTCGTCGGCGAGCCCCCGCACCGCTGCGGCGCTCTCGGCGTCGAGCGGCTCGTGGGCCCAGCCCCACAGCACCGTGCGCAGCTTGTCCTCGACGTTGAACGACACTCCGTGGTCGACGCCGAACCGGTGCCCGTCGGTCATCGCCAGCACGTGCCCGCCCTTGCGGTCGGCGTTGTTCACCACGACGTCGAAGACGGCCATCCGCCGCAGCGGGTCGCTGTCCTCGTGCACCAGCGAGATGGGGCGGTCGTTCCCGTCGTACGCGTCCAACACGTGGAGGTAGCCCTCCGGGACCTCCCTGTCCGGGACGAGGTCGACCGGGGCCTGACCGGCGTCGGGCTCGCGCCAGGCCTGCACCATGCCGGCGCCCGCCGGGCGCGTCGCCGCGCAGCACGGTCGGTGGCACGACGGCCCAGCCGAGGGCCTCGGACACGACGTAGGCAGCGACCTCGCGGCGCGCCAGCGTGCCGTCCGGGAAGTCCCACAGCGGCCGCTCCCCCGCGACCGGCTTGTAGACGCACTCGATGCTCTCGCCGTCGAGCGTGACGTCGCCGAAGAAGGTGGCGTTGGAGGCCGGCATGATGCGCCCCCGGATCTCGATCTCGCCGCGGTTCAGCAGCTCGTGCTCGTCCCTCGCTGCCGCGGCGGAGGGTGGGGTCATGCCTGCGGTGCGGCCGAGGTACGGCGGAAGCCGTTGGCGCGCGGACAGAGGTGGCCTGCCGGGTCGAGGGGCCCTCCGCAGAAGGGGCACGGCTCGCGCCCCGCGCCGACGACGGCCTGGGCCCGCTTCGTGAACGCCCGCGCCAGGCCGGCCGGCAGTCGGACCAGGAGCACCTCCTCTGGCTCCGGCTCCTCGATCTCCTCCTCCGGAGTGCCGGGCTCGACCACGCTCTCCTCGGTGAACGGGAAGACCTCGACGACGATGCGCTCGTCGTCGGCGTCCCACGACAGGGTCATGGTGCCCGCACGGAACTCCTCCACGATCGGCTGCTCGAGCGGGTCGTTGTCGTCGAGCGCCACCGGCGGGATCGCCGGGATCGTGCTCTCGCCCTCCTCGGTGCGCAGCAGCTCGTCGAGGAGCTCGTCGATGCGCTCGGCGAGCACCGAGACCTGCTGCTTCTCCAGCGCCACGCTCGTGACGCGGGCACCGGTGCGCGCCTGCAGGAAGAAGGTCCGTTGACCAGGGGGGCCCACGGTGCCCGCGACGAAGCGCTCCGGCGGGTCGAAGCTGTGGATCACCGATGCCATGTCGACGAGCCTAGGGGGTCGGCCCAGCCGCTGCGGACGGCCCGGGCGCCTGGTCCGCGGACCCCGATCCACCACCCACGACCGCGTCGCTGCTCACGGTCCGGCGGCGGCGCCGCTTCGGGGGTGGCTTGAGATGGGAGAGGTCGCCGGCCGAGGTGTTCATGGTGACCACGAAGGGGCGCAGCGGCGTGTAGCGCACCACGGACAGCGACGCGGGGTCGACGACGATGCGCTGGAAGGCGTCGAGGTGGATGCCGAGGGCATCGGCCAGGATCGCCTTGATGACGTCGCCGTGGCTGACCGCGACCCAGACCGCGTGCGGCCCGTGCTCGCTCTCCACGGCGGCGTCCCAGCGGCGGACGGCGGCCACCGCGCGTGCCGACATGTCGGCCATCGTCTCGCCCTCGGGGAACACCGCCGCCGACGGGTGCGCCTGCACCGTCTTCCACATCGGCTCCTTGGCGAGCGTCTTCAGCTCGCGGCCCGTCCACGAGCCGTAGTCGCACTCCAGCAGCCCGCGGTCGGTCGCGACCTGGGGGGACAGCTCCTGGCGGCGCACGACCTCCTTGGCGGTCTCGCGGCAGCGTTCGAGGGGGCTCGACACGACAGCGGCCAGCGGCACCCCCGCGAGCCGGTCGGCGGCGGCACGGGCCTGCTCGACCCCTCGTTCGTCGAGGTGGACGCCCTTGCTCCGGCCGGCGAGCACGCCCGACACGTTGGCCGTCGTGCGGCCGTGCCGGGCCAGGATCAGGGTTGCCATGGGACCGACCCTACCGACGGGGAGGGCACGTACCCTGACCGCATGATCGTCGACAGCGCGCTGTACCGCGACGGCGTCCGGGTGCGCGTGGACTGCCACAAGGACGACCTCGACGCCGTACGCGACGAGGCCACCGGCGACGGAGACTTCGTCTGGGTCGGCCTTCACGAGCCCGCCGAGGAGGAGCTCAACCGGGTGGCGGAGGTCTTCTCGTTGCACCCGCTGGCCGTGGAGGACGCGCTGAAGGCGCACCAGCGACCGAAGCTCGAGCGCTACGCCGACGGGCTGTTCCTCGTCCTCAAGACCCTCTGGTACGTCGACGAGGAGGACGCCGTCGAGACCGGCGAGATCAACATCTTCCTCGGACGCAACTTCGTGGTCAGCGTGCGGCACGGCGAGGGCGCCGGGCTGCACGCGGCCCGGCTCGACCTCGAGGAGCAGACCGCGGTCCTCGGGCACGGACCTTCAGCGGTCGTCTACGCCGTGTGCGACCGGGTGGTCGACGAGTACGAAGCCGTCGTGGGCTCCCTCGAGGAGGACGTCGACGAGGTCGAGACCTCGGTGTTCTCCCCGAACCGGACGCAGGACTCGCAGCGCATCTACGTCCTCAAGCGTGAGCTCGCCGAGGCGCGCCGCGCGGTCAACCCGCTGCGCGAGCCGATGAAGCGGTTCGCGACCGGCTCGGTGCCGCTGGTGGCTCAGGAGTCGGCGCCCTTCTTCCGGGACGTGGCCGACCACGTCATCCGGGTCTCGGAGAGCATCGAGTCCCTGGACGGGCTGCTGTCGACGGCCTTCGACGCCCACCTCGCCCGGATCAGCCTGCAGCAGAACGAGGACATGCGGAAGATCTCCGCCTGGGTGGCCATCGCCGCCGTCGGCACCCTGGTCGCCGGCGTCTACGGCATGAACTTCACCAACATGCCGGAGCTGCACTGGCACTACGGCTACTTCTTCGCTCTCGCGCTGATGCTGGTCTCGTCCGTCGCGCTCTACCGGCTCTTCAAGAAGTCCGGCTGGCTCTGACGTCTGGAGGGGGTCTGGAGGAGGTCTGGAGGAGCTCAGGTGGCGGTCATGACCCCGGCGCCGAGCACCACCAGCAGGACCGCGCCGAGCACCACCCGGTAGGGCACGAACTTGCCGATGGAGTTGCTGGCCACGAAGCGCAGCAGCCAGGCGACCGAGGCGTAGGCGACCACGAAGCTGACGAGCGTGCCGACCACCGTCTGGCCGATCCCGATGTCGCCGCCCAGCGCGTCCTTGAGCTCGTAGAGTCCCGCTGCCACCAGCGCGGGGATCGAGAGGAAGAAGGACAGCCGAGTCGCCGTGACCCGGTCGAACCCGACGAGCAGCCCGGCCGAGATCGTCGCTCCCGAGCGGGAGACACCGGGGATCAGGGCCACGCACTGCACGACCCCGACGATGAGGGCGTCGCGGATCGTGAGGTCCTTCTCCCCGCGCTGCTGACGCCCCTGCCGCTCGGCCACCACCATCACCGCGCTCCACACGATGAGCGCCACGGCCACCACCCACAGGGAGCGCAGCGGCCCGGTGATCAGGCCCTTGGCGAGCAGGCCGACGAAGCCGATGGGGATCGAGCCGGCGATGATGTACCAGCCCATCCGGTGGTCCTGGTGCCCGCGCATCTCCGGCTTCACCAGGCCGACCGCCCAGGCCCTGATGATCCTGATGATGTCCCGCCAGAAGTAGACGACCACCGCGAAGATGGCGCCCATCTGGATGACGGCGGTGTACGCCGTGACCGCCGGGTCGTCGACCTGGAGACCGAGCAGCTTCTCCGCGATCGTGAGGTGACCGGTGCTGGAGACCGGGAGGAACTCGGTCAGTCCTTCGACGATGCCGAGGATGACGGCCTGCAGGTAGTCCATCTGAGCTCTCTGGTGGTCGGGACGGCCTCGCACACCTTACGGGCCCGAGGATGACCGCAGCATGACGAAGTGCACGTGTCGGCCGTGACCCGGTCGACGGCGAGGCGTCGGGCCGCGACGTACCGGCCTGGATACCGTGAGGGCATGCAGCAGCGCTCCCTGGGCCGAACCGGGCTCAAGGTCTCCCGGCTGGGCCTGGGCACCTGGAGCTGGGGCCGCGACACCGACCAGCACGAGGCGCGCGACCAGCTGATCGCCTTCGCCGAGGCGGGCGGCACCCTGCTCGACACCGCCGCCGGCTACGGGCTGGGCGCCTCGGAGGAGCTGCTGGGCACGCTGCTCGGGGACGTGGTCGACCGCGACGACGTCGTGGTCGCCACCAAGGCCGGCGTGGGCATGGGCCGCGACGGTCGGTTCTTCGACGCCTCCCGCGGGTACCTGCTCCGCACGCTCGACGCCTCGCTGAAGCGCCTCCAGGTCGACCACGTGGACCTCTGGCAGGTGCACACCTGGGTCGAGGACACCCCGCTGGAGGAGACGCTCAGCGCGCTCGACCACGCGGTCGCCAGCGGCCGGGCGGCGTACGTCGGGGTGTCGAACTACGCCGGCTGGCAGAGCGCACAGGCCGCGACCTGGCAGCGGGCGGTGCCCGGTCGCGCGCCCCTGGCCTCGAACCAGGTGGAGTACTCCCTGCTCAACCGCCGCGCCGAGCTCGAGGAGATCCCGGCGGCCCGTGGGCTCGGCCTCGGTGTGCTGCCGTGGTCACCGCTGGGTCGCGGCGTCCTGACCGGGAAGTACCGCAGCGGAACCCCCGCTGACTCCCGTGCGGCCTCACCCCACTTCGCCGACTTCGTGCGCCGCTACCTCGACGCCCGCAGCGCCCGGATCGTGGAGGCCGTCGCCCGGGCCGCGGACGGCCTGGACTGGTCCCCGCTGGAGGTGGCGCTCACCTGGGTGCGTGACCGCCCCGGGGTGACGGCGCCGATCGTCGGCGCCCGCACCGCCGCCCAGCTGCGCGGCTCGCTGACCATCGAGGAGCTCGAGCTGCCGGCGCAGATCGTGGCAGCGCTCGACGACGTGTCGGCCGACCGGCCCGGCCCGGATCACTCGTGAGACCGGGCGGACAGCGTCGAGGCGTCGTGCCACGATGGGGGGCATGTCCCGTGCGCCCCTCGACACCGTGGCGAGGCGTCGGCGACCGGGTCCCGGGATCGAGTACGAGTTCGACCGGCTCACCCTCTCGCGGGAGCTCTCCCGCAGCGCCGTGACGCGGCTCCTCGTGGACCGCGCCGAGCACGGCGGCTGGGAGCTCGACCGGCTCCGGCTCTCCCCCGACGGCACCCGCCGCGTGGTGCTGCGCCGCAAGATCATCCGGCAGCGGTCGACGTACTCCCTCTGAGTGCTGGGTCCGTGAGTGCTGGGTCAGGCGTCAGGCCCGGTCGAGGAACCGGTCGAAGACCCGTGCCCCGAACTCGAGCGCGTCGGTCGGCACCCGCTCGTCGACACCGTGGAAGAGCGCGGTGAAGTCCAGGTCGGAGGGCAGGCGCAGCGGGGCGAACCCGAAGCACCGGATCCCCCTCTTGTGCCAGTGCTTGGCATCCGTCCCGCCCGACATCAGGTACGGCGCCACGATCGCCTCGGGGTCCTCCTCCCTCAGCGAGCTGGTCATCGCCTCGACGAGGTCGCCGTCGAAGGTGGTCTCCAGTCCGTTCTGCCTGCTGACGTAGTCGATGCCGATGTCGTCGCCCACCAGGTCGGCCAGGGTGTCGAAGAACTCGTCCTCGTAGCCCGGCAGGAAACGGCCGTCCACGTGCGCCGTGGCCTCGCCGGGGACCACGTTCACCTTGTAGCCGGCCTGCAGCATGGTCGGGTTGGTGGTGTGCTTGATGACGGCGCCCAGCATCCGTGCGGCGGACCCGAACTCCTCGACGAGCGACTCGGCGTTCTCGGGGGTCGCCTCGGTGCCGGCGAGCTCTCCGATCGTGGACAGCAGCACCTGCATGGACGGGGTGAGCCGCACCGGCCACCGGTGCGTCCCGATGCGGGCGACCGCGGCGCTCAGTGCGGTGACGGCATTGTCGGGATGCCGCATCGAGCCGTGTCCGGCGTTCCCGTGCGCGGTCAGCCGCATCCAGGCCATCCCCTTCTCGGCGGCCTCGATGAGGTAGACACGGCGGCCCCGGACGGTGGCACTGAACCCTCCGACCTCGCCGACGCCCTCGGTGCAGCCTTCGAGCAGCTCGGGACGGTTGAGCACGATCTGCTCGGCTCCCTGGTGACCACCGGCCTCCTCGTCCGCGGTGAAGCAGAGCACGGTCGGCCGCGAGGGCTCGGCACCGGCACGCGCACGCGCGCGCACCACCGAGAGCAGCATCGCGTCGAAGTCCTTCATGTCGACGGCGCCGCGACCCCACAGGTAGCCGTTCTTGATCTCGCCGGAGAACGGGTGCACGGTCCAGTCGTCGGCCTCGGCGGGGACGACGTCGAGGTGACCGTGCAGCAGCAGCGGGTCGCCCTCCCCCGAGCCCCAGCGGGCCACCACGTTGGCGCGGCCTGGGACGCCCTCGTAGATCTCGGAGTCGATGCCGACCTCGGCGAGCAGCGTCGCGACGTGCTCGGCGGCCTTCCGCTCCCCCGGTCCCGACCCGTCGCCGTAGTTGGTGGTGTCCATCCGGATCAGGTCCCGGCAGATCTCCACGACCTCGCCGGCCGGGTCGTAGGGCGGATGCTGGGCGTCCTCGGTCGGCGTGCTCATGGGCCCATCCTGACACCCCAGACGGCCAAAGCCGATGCGAGGATCCGCCCCCTCCTTTGCTAGAGTTCACGACGCGCTCACGGCTTGCCGGGGCGCGGGTCAGACACCGGTCCGGGTGGCGGAATAGGTAGACGCGCTAGCTTGAGGTGCTAGTCCTCGTATTAGAGGGTGGGGGTTCAAGTCCCCCCTCGGACACCAGTGAGGGGCCCCGGACACCGACGTTCGAGCCCAGCCGGTCGTGGACCAGCGGGCGTCCGGGTCACCTCGAGATGTTGCAGCTGGTCGACAGCGTTCCGGCCGTCGCGGTGTAGGTGGTGGTCGCCGGGTTGCCGGTCGGGAGAGCGAACACGCTCGAACCGCTGGTCACGGCGGGGTTGGCGTTCGCCGGCACGGTGAGCGTTGCGGGACTCGGGGCGTTGCCTCCGCCCGTGGCCGGCGTCCTGGTGAGAAGCACTGTGGTGGAAGTGCTGGGCGCGACGGTCAGGTTGCCGAACGCGTCGAGCATCGCGACGTACGTCGTCAGCGAGCCGCCGTTCCCGACGGGAACGCTGCCGGTCGGACACGACGGCGTGGAACCCGTGGCGTCGGTGACGTACCTCAGCTGGCTGGCGATGCCGGGTGTGATCGTGAAGCTGCTGCTGGTGCCTGCGCTCAGCGCTCCGCCGGAGGCCGTGAGCGTGTAGGTGCCGGTCTTGTCGACCTTGCAGCCCGCGAACGTCGCGACCCCCGCGACCGCGGCCTTCGGGTTGGCCGTGCAGGTCAGCGTGGCACCGCCCGGCGAAGTCAGCGCGAGAGTCACCGAGGTGGTGTTGCCCGTCACCGTGTTGCCGGCGGCGTCCTGCACCGCCACGACCGGCTGGTTCGCCAGCGCCGTCTGGCTGGTGCCCCCGCCGGGCTGCGAGGTGAAGCCCAGCTTGACGGCGGTGCCGGCGCTGATGACCAAGCTGCTGCTCGTCGCCGAGGTGAGCCCGGCGCCGGACGCCGTCAGCGTGTAGCTGCCGGCCTTGTCGACCTGGCAGCCCGTGAACGTCGCGACCCCCGCGACCGCTGTCTTCGGGTTGGCCGAGCAGCCCAGCGTGGCACCGCCTGGTGTGGTCAGCGCGAGAGTCACCGACCTGGTGTCGGTCGTCACCGTGTTGCCACCGGCGTCCTGCACTGCCACCACCGGCTGGTTCGCGAGCGCCGTCTGGCTGGTCCCCCCGCCGGGCTGCGAGGTGAAGCCCAGCTTCGCCGCCGCGCCCACCGTGACCGTGAAGCTGCTGCTGGTCGCCGACGCCAGGGCCCCGTCGGTGGCGGTGAGCGTGTAGGTGCCGACCTTGTCGACCTGACAGCCCGCGAACGTCGCGACCCCCGCGACCGCAGCCTTCGGGTTGGCCGAGCAGCCCAGCGTGGCACCGCCTGGCGTGGTCAGTGCGAGGGTCACCGAGCTGGTGTCGGTCGTCACCGTGTTGCCACCGGCGTCCTGCACCGTGACCACCGGCTGCGTTCCCAGGCTCGTGCCACCGGTGCCGCCGCTCGGCTGGGTGCTGAACACCACCTGCGCGGCGGCGCCGGCGGCGATCACGAAGCTGCTGCTGGTCGCCGACGTGAGGGAACCGTCGGTCGCGGTGAGCGTGTAGATGCCGGGCCTGTTCACCTTGCAGCCCGCGAACGCTCGCGACCCCCGCGACCGCAGCCTTCGGGTTGCTCGTGCAGGTCAGGGTCGCACCGTTGGGGGTGGTCAGCGCCAGGGACACCGAGCTGGTGTCGCCGGTCGCGGTGTTGCCGTACGCGTCCTGCACCGTGACCACGGGCTGCGTCCCCAGGGGCACAGCCGCGGTGCCGCCGCTCGGTTGGGTGCTGAAGACGACCTTGGTCGCTGCCCCGGCCGTGACGGTGAAGCTGATGCTGGTCGCCGACGCCAGGGTCCCGTCGGTGGCGGTCAGCGTGTAGGTGCCGGCCTTGTCGACCTTGCAGCCCGCGAACGTCGCGACCCCGGCGACCGCAGCCTTCGGGTTGGCCGTGCAGGTCAGGATCGCGCCGTTGGCGGTGGTCAGCGCCAGGGTGACCGAGCTGGTGTCCCCGGTCACCGTGTTTCCGAACGCGTCCTGCACGGTCACCACCGGCTGGGTCGCCATCGCCGACTGGCTGGTGGAGCCACTCGGCTGCGTGGTGAAGCCCACCTTGGCGGCCGCGGCGGCCGTGATCGTGAAGCTGCTGCTGGTCGCCGAGGTCAGTCCCCCAGCGCTGGCGGTGAGCGTATAGGTGCCGGACCTGTCGACCTTACAGCCCGCGAACGTCACGACCCCCGCGGTCGCTGCCTTGGGGTTGGCGGTGCAGGTGAGCGTCGCGCTGCCCGGCGAGGTCAGGGCCAAGGTGACCATGCTGGTGTCACCGGTCATGGTGTTGTTGCTGGCATCCCTGGCTGTGACGGTCGGCTGGGTCCCCAGGGCCACTCCTGCGGTGCTGCCACTCGGCTGCGTGGTGAACGCCAGATGCCCCGCAGCGGGGACCACCACGGCGGCGCTGCTGGTGCTCGCGGCGGTCCAGCTCTGGTGGACGGCGGTGACGACGTAGGTGTACGTGCCGGCGGAGATCGAGGAGTCCCCGCACGTGGAGGTCGAGCTCGTCGTCAGGCTCGTGGGAGACGTGCCGCAGGCGGCTGCGGTGACGCCGTCACTGGTCCGGGTCCGGACCACGAAGTACCCCTGGGGAGCCGTGGCTCCCGTCGACCTGGTCCAGGTGACCGTGACCATTCCGCCGGCGAAGCTGGCACTGACACTGGTGGGCTGGTTCAGCGTGCCGGTGCTGGCAGCGGCCGAGCCGGTGCCCGTCGAGGACCAGAAGGCCAGTGCGGCGCTCGTCACCAGCAGCAGGACGACCAGGACCACCGGCACCACGCCGAGCAGGCTCCGGGACCCGGTCGCGCTCGCTCGTCGGGAAGCACGCATCGCGAGCCTCCTGAGGTGGTGGGAGATCGTCGACCGGCACGGTCAGCCGGCAGGTGCCGCAGACAGGCCGAAGGCGAGGCGACCCTCAGGCCGCCTCGCCGTCAACCGTGGTACCGGATCAGCTTGCCGAGACGTACAGCGGCACGGAGGCGCTCTTGCAGCCGTCCTGGTTGGTGGCCAGGTTCTTCATCGTGATTGTGACGGTCCCGTCGACGGTCGCACCCGAGGCGATGTCTCCGGGTGTGAACGCCGGCGTGCCGACGGTGTAGTCGGCGGCCGAGCAGCCGGCGACGGCGGTCCAGGCCGCCCCGCCGCTGGCGGCCACCGTCACCGAGACCGCCGACAGGCGCTGGACGCCGCTGTTGGCGTTCGTCACGTGGAAGGCGACCGTCTGGGTCGGACCACCCGGGGTGAGCGGGTTGCCGGTGGCCGCGTCGGTCGTCACGACCAGCGCCGAGCTGGTGCCGGTCGTGGCCGACCCGGTTGCGGTGCCGAGCGAGGACCAGTAGGCGAACGCGCCTCCGGCTGTCACGACGGTGACGACGGCTGCGGCGAGGAAGGCCCTGCTCTTCCTCGTCTTCGGGAGGTGGAGTGAGCGCATGGTGGTCCCTTTCGGGGAAAGGCTGCATCGGAGGACGAGATCCGAGGGCTTCCGCGGTGCTCATCCTGGCCGACCTGGCGCCGACTTGCTCAAACCTCCCATATCCCCCCGCGTCCGGAATCGGCCTAACGGTCATTTCGGACTAGTCCGTCCGTGTACCGGCCCTGATCCGCGGCCCTTCGGGTGACGCCGGTGTCCCGGTAGTGAGATCGGCAGCGAGCCAGCCGATGTCGGGGAAGGGCGCACGACTAGATGAAGAGCAGCTGCGCCCCGCTGGTCTTCTCGATGAAGTCGGAGGCGCTGATGATCGCCTCGACCTCGTCGTAGAGGTCCTCGGCCGTCAGGTGCTGCATGTCGGCCGACATCCGGCAGGCCCACAGATGGCCCCCGGAGTCGACGATCTGCTGGAGGAACTCCGGCACTTCGGGCACGCCGATCTCCCCGATCGACTTCTTCATCTGGTGCGTGGCCATCGCCGTCATGCCGGGCATACCGCCGAGCCCCTGCGGCAGGTGGGTCGCGGTGTTGCCCAGCATCGTGAACTTCAGGTCTGCCATGGTCTTCTTGTTGATCATGTCGAAGCCCCAGAAGGTGAAGAACAGGTGCGTCTCGATGCCTTCACCCAGTGCGGCGTTGGCCATGATCAGCCCCGGGTACGCCATGTCCAGATTGCCCTTTGAGCAGATGATCGCGAGCTTGCGTCCACCTTCGGCCTCATCGTCGAACGTGGGGACGAGCGGTGCGGTCTCGGTCGTGGTCATGTCGATCTCCTGTTCTCACACGCAGCCGCGGGGCTTGGGAAGCCCAGCGACGTAGGCCATCTTCTTGGCCGGCTTGTTCGGGAAGAGCGTGAACAGCTGCTTGGTGGGGATGCCGCCGACCGTCGCCACGCGTCGCAGCGTCGCGGTCTCCCCGTGCTCCGGGAAGTCGGTGCGCAGGAAGCGGATCGCCTTCCAGTGCTCGTCAGTGAGCGAGATTCCGATCCGGGCGGCCAGCACCTCTCCCAGGTCTTCGGTCCACTCGTCGTAGCGGGTCATGAATCCCTCGTCGTCGACATGGATCTGGTGGCTGTCGATCGTGGTGGTGGTCATCTCAGGCCTCCTGCTTGGCTGGTTGGGTCGGCGGGACGTGCTTGCCCGCCATCGACATCAGGGCCGGGAGCGGTACGGGGCGTCCGGGGAGCAGGACGTTCCAGTAGATCCAGCGGAACGCCAGCTTCCCGAGGTGGTTCGCGCGGGTCTCCTTCAGCAGATCCATCGGCCCGACGACGGGCAGTGGGTACTTGCCCGTCAGGGGCTCGGTGTCGTAGTTGAAGTCGATCAGCAGGGCCTTCTCGTCACCCGACTCCACAAAGCAGTTGGCGTGGCCGTCGAAGGATCCGGTCATCGGTAGGCCGGCGACGTGCTCGAGGAAGTTGCCGACGAAGATCTCGACCGAGAAGTGCGCGACCGAGCCGGCCTTGGAGGCCGGGATGTCGCAGGCGTCGCCCAGCGCGAAGATGTTGTCGAACTTCGTCGAGAGCTGGGTGTGCTTGTCGACGGACACGTAGTTGAGCTCGTCTCCCAGCCCGGAGCGGGCGACGAAGTCGGCGCCCATGTTGAGCGGAACTGTGACGAGAAGGTCGAACGGCACCTCGCGCTCGTCGAAGGAGACGAGCATCTTCCGCTCGGGGTCGATCCGCTCCACCAGGAAGTCGGTCTCGACGTGGACCTTGCGCTCGTCGAGCATTCCGCCGAGGTGGGCCGAGGCCACCGGCTTGGTGAAGGCGCCGTCCAGCGGGGTCACGTAGACCAGCTCGACCCGATCGCGGATCCCGCGCTCACGCAGCCATGCCTCGACGAGGAAGGTGAACTCCAGGGGCGCCACCGGGCACTTGATCGGCATCTCGGTGATGTGCACGACGAGCCTGCCGCGGTCGAACCGATCGAGCGCTGTCGGCGAGTGCCTCGGCGCCCTCGAGCGTGTAGAAGTCGAAGATGCTGCGTCGCCACTCCGGGCCCAGCATGCCGGGCGTCTGGTCCGGCCGTGGGGTCGTGCCGGAGGCGATGACCAGCTGGTCGTACTCCAGCCGCCGGCCACCCTCGAGGAGTACGGCATTCTCGTCCGGTTCCACCGCGTCGACCGAGCCGATGACGAAGTCCACCCCGTCGGGGAGGAACGTGTGCCGTGACCGCACCACCTGAGGTCGGGAGTACTCGCCGAAGGGCAGGAAGAGGTAGCCCGGCTGGTAGTGGTGCTCGTCGTCGCGGTCGACCACGGTGATGTTCCACTCGGCGCGGTCCAGGCGATCCCGGAGCTTGTTGGCGATGATGGTCCCGGCCGTTCCAGCGCCCAGGATCACGAGGTTCCTCATGACGTACTCCTCACGTGGTTCACGCCTCGAAGTCAACCGCGCGGGGGTATCCCGGTGAAGGGCCTAAAGCCTCCGGCGGAGGGACCAAGGGCATGCGCGCGATGCGACGGTCGGCCGCGCCTCCTGCTTCGGCGGCAGGAGCAAGGTCAGCCGCCGAGCCGTGCGAGTGCCTCCTCCAGGCTCACCACGTCGGCGTACTTGGCGTCGAGGTCGGCGAGGTTGCTCCGGTGCAGCTCCTCGGTGCGGTCGGCGCAGGCGTCAGCCACCACGATCGGCCGGAATCCCTCGGCGATGGCGTCGGTGGCGGTGGCGCGGACGCAGCCGGAGGTCGAGACTCCGGCGACCACGACGGTGTCCACCTGGAGCGCCTTCAGCCGGGCCGCCAGGTCGGTGCCGGCGAAGCCGGAGGCGTGCTGCTTCACCACCACCCCCTCCCCGGACGCCAACGGCAGAGCTAGGTCGCCCCATCCTTCCGTCGCGTCGGACGCGAAGGCGCGCAGCGCCGGCACCTTCACGCCGAACCAGCCGGCGTCGGCGAGGTCCGGCCGGTAGCGCACCGCCGTCCAGACCACGGGAAGGCCGGCGGCTCGCGTCGCGGCGACCAGCTGCTCCGTGGCGGCCACCGCGGCGTCGGCGTCCGGCAGCGCGAACGGACCGTCCGGCTCGGTGTACGCCCGGCACAGGTCGATCACCAGGAGAGCGGGCGAGGACCCCCAGCCGACCCGGCGGGAGAAGCCCGAGCCGTGCGGCCCGGTGCTCACGTCCAGACCGGACGGGTCGGGGCGGGCAGCCCGGTCTCCTCCTCGCAGCGCTCCAGCAGCTCCTCGATCGACGGGCCCATGTCGAAGACAGGCAGCTCGTCGGGCCGGTCAGCACGCATCTGCGAGCGCAGCTCCTCGGTGGCGGAGCCGTCGACCGCGCCGTCGTCGGAGACCACGACGCCGTACCGCCGCGCCCCTTCGGCCGTGACAAGCCCACGCCGTACCTCCAGCGCCACGAGCGCGGGGTCGCGCGCGAGCGGGTCGCCCCACCCGCCGCCGCCCCAGGTGACGAAGTGCAGGACGTCGCCGGCCGCGACCGGGACGTCGTGACACTTCGAGGGCAACACCTCACGGGTGCCGTCGACCCGCTCGACCCACTTGGTGCCGCGCGTCCCGGGGTGACCGCCGTTGACGCCCCACGGGTAGGTCAGCCAGCGGTCGTCGTGGATCGCGATGGCGCCGGGCTCCTCGAAGACGTAGACCACGTCGACGCCGTTGCCGCCGCGGTGCAGCCCGGCTCCGCCGGTGTCGGCCACGGTCTCCCACTTCTCGATCCGCAGCGGGTAGTAGGACTCGAGGTACTCGCACGGGATGTTCACGAAGCTCGGCCACAGCGAGTGGCCGTCCGGCCCGTCGCCGAGCGGCCGGCCAGGGATGCCGCCGAAGCCGATCGAGTACAGCTGGAACCACTCCCCCGCCCGGTCGCCCTGGGAGTAGTGCCCGGAGAACATGAAGTGCGGGCTGGAGGAGAAACCGGCCGCGTTCAGCAGCGCCGGGTTGGTCTGCCCGAGCAGCCCACCGAACAGGTCGAAGACGCGGCCGATGCCGTGGTTGCGACCGGACAGCGCGGCCGGGTGCTTCGGTCTCCAGTACGACCCTTCGGGGATGGTGACGTCGACGAGAGGGTAGAAGCCGTCGTTCCAGAGGATCTGCGGGTCGGCGACGGTGATCATGTAGATCCCGAAGAACATCCGGGTGAGGTTCTCGTTGATGTAGTAGTTCACCGGACCGACCGCCTGCGGGCTGGAGCCGGTGAAGTCGATGTGCACCTTCTCCCCGGTGCGGGTCAGCGAGATCTTCAGCTCGTACGGCCCGTAGCCGACGCCGTCGTCACAGATGTAGTCGGTGAAGGACAGCGTCCGGCCCTCCTCGAACACCATCGCCAGCAGCGCCTTCATGGCCACATAGTTGCGCTGCAGCAGCGCGTCGAGGGTCGAGAGGTACGTCGCGGTACCGAACCGGAGGCACATCTCGACCACCCGCCGACTGGCTGTGCGGCAGGCGGCGACCAGTCCGTTGAGGTCGGCGCGGTTCCAGTCCGGCATCCGCACCTGGTTGAGCACGATCCGGAGCGCGTCCTCGTTGAGCACGCCCTTCGAGTAGAGCTTGAACGGCGGGATGACCACGCCCTCCTCGTAGATGGTGGTCGCGTCGGTCGGCATCGAGGACGGCGTCTTGCCGCCCACGTCGGACATGTGGCCGAACATCGCGGCCCAGCCGACGACGCGTCCCTCGTGGAAGATCGGCACCACGACCAGCCAGTCGTTGGCGTGGCTGATGGCCGCACCGCAGGCGTAGGGGTCCGAGGTGAGCAGCACGTCGCCCTCCTCGACGGTGCCGTCGAAGCCGTCGAGGAAGTCAGGGATGGAGAGTCCGAACTGGCCGACCACCATCTTCCCGTCGGGGTCGGCGATGAGCGGGAACTCGTCGTGCTGCTCGCGGATGCCCGGGGAGAGTGCGGTGCGGAAGAGCACCTCGTCCATCTCATAGCGGGCGTTGCGCAGTGAGTTCTCGATGAGGTCCAGGGTGACGGGGTCCACGTCACGCTTCTCGACGGGCTCGGTGGCGGTCTCGACGATGGTTGCCATGGCTCAGGCCTCCGTGCTCTGGGTCGACGTCTCGGACGGGGTGATCAGCAGGCTCCCGGACGGATGGACCTGCGCCTCGTGCCCGGGCAGCACCAAGGTCGTCGAGTCCATCTCGGTGATGACTGCCGGCCCGGCGACGACGTCGCCCGCCCGCAGCGTGGCCCGCTCGTGGAGCCGTGCCTCGACGGTGTGCCCGTCCACATAGATCTCGTGCGGCTCGCCCTCGGGGGTGCCCTGGGTCTGCTCGAGGGTCACGGCCGCGACCTCCGGCCGGGGCCCCGTGACCGTGGCACGGGCGTTGACGAGCTCGTGGTCGACGGAGAGCAGGAAGGAGAACAGCCGCTCGTGCTCGGTGTCGAAGGCCTCCGTCAGCCGCCCGAGCGCAGTGTCTGGGTCGTCCAGCCAGGCGGCGTCGAGCTCGACCGGGATCTCGAAGCCCTGGCCGTGGTAGCGCACGTCGACCTGGTAGCCGACGGTCTGGTCGGCACTGTCGAGGCCCTGCTCGCCGAGGCGGGACCCGGCGTCGTCGGCGAGCTCGCGCAGCAGCGAGACCAGCTCGGGTCCCGAGAGATCGCCGAACCGGCGCAGCACGGTGCGGGCGGACTCGTCGCGGAGACTGGTCGTGGCGTCGCCGAGGGCGCAGAGCACTCCGGGCGAGGGTGGCACGATGACGGGCCAGGCGCCGGTGAGGACCCCCAGCGCGTTGGCGTGCAGCGGCCCGGCGCCGCCGAAGGCGATCAGCGCGAAGTCGCGGGGGTCGAAGCCCTGCTGCACAGAGACGAGCCGCAGGCCACCGAGCATGTTCTCGTTGACTATGTCGATGATTCCCGCCGCGGCCGCCTCGGGTGACTCCAGGCCCATGGCCTCGGCGACCCGTGCGACCGCCGAACGGGCGGCCTCGACGTCGAGGGTGATCTCCCCGCCGGCGAGGTCGGCGGGGAGGTGGCCGAGAACGACGTTGGCGTCGGTGACGGTGGGCTCCTCGCCGCCCTTGCCGTACGCCGCCGGCCCAGGGTCCGCGCCCGCGGACTGGGGACCGACGCGCAGCGCCTTCGTCAGCTCGGGCACGTGCGCGATGGAGCCGCCGCCAGCGCCGACGGTGCGGACGTCGACCGAGGAGGCCCGCACGGTGAGGTCGCCGATCTTGGTCTCCCGGCCGATCCGGGGCGAGAGTCCCTGCACGAGCGCAACGTCGGTCGACGTGCCGCCCATGTCGAAGGTGATCAGGTCGTGGTAGCCGCACTGCTCGGCGGTCCACACCGCGCCGGTGACGCCGCCCGCGGGGCCGGAGAGCAGCATCGTGACCGGGGAGTCGGTGGCCAGTCCGGCGGCGGAGAGGCCGCCGTCGCTACGCAGGATGGCGAGCTCGCCGGCGATGCCGCTGTCCCGGAGCTGGTCGATGAGCGTGGAGACGTAGCGCTTGACCTGGGGCTGGACGTAGCCGTTGACGACGGTGGTGACCGAGCGCTCGTACTCCCGCATCTCCGGCAGCACGTCGGAGGACAGTGAGACCGGTATGCCGGGGAGCAGCTCGGCGGCGATCTCACCGACCCGGCGCTCGTGGTCGCTGTTGGCGAACGAGTTGATGAGGGAGACCGCCAGCGCTTCGACTCCGTCGAGCTTGCCGAGCTGGGCGCGGACGTCGTCCTCGTCAAGCTCGCGGATCACCGCGCCGTCGCTGGCAAGCCGGCCCCTGACCTCGACCGTGTCCTCGAGCGCGGCGAGTGGCTCAGGCTTGGGCCAGATGATCCATCCGGCAAGGCCGCCGGGGACGAAGGAGCGGGCGATCTGCAGCACCTGCCTGAAGCCCTCGGTGGTGACCAGCCCGACACGGGCGCCCTTGCCCTCGAGGATCGCGTTGGTGGCGACCGTGGTGCCGTGGAGCACCTGGGCGACCTCGCCGAGCGAGATGCCGGCCGCGTCGCAGACCTGGTTGATGCCGTGGAGGACGCCTGCCGACTGGTCGGCTGGGGTCGAGGCGGTCTTGGCCCGCCAGGTCTCCCCGCTGTCCTCCTCCATCAGCAGCACGTCGGTGAACGTGCCACCGACGTCCACTCCGAGTCGGTAGGTCATCGGGACTCCTCCTGGTCGGTCGCTGCACGCACCATGACGGCACGGGCATTGTGGATGTGTGCGGTCATGACGGCCTGGGCCCACGTGGGGTCTCCCGCCCTGATCGCATCGACGATCTCGACGTGGTGGGCCAGGCTCCGGCGCAGCGTGGCCTCGTCGTACGTGGCGAAGTTGCGACGCTGCAGCGGGGCCTTCACCGCCGTGGCGAGGGCGTTGGCGAGCGCCGTGTGGTCGGCCAGCCGGACGAGGTGCTCGTGGAAGGCGCGGTTGAGCGGGACGACGGCATCGAGGTCCTGCTGCGGGCCGGGAAGTCCGACGGCGAGCATCTGCTCGGCGAGCCCGGCGAGGGTCTCGACGTCGTGCTCCCTCGCGGCCGGGACGGCGAGCGCCGTGAGTCGCGGCTCGAGGGTCGAGCGGAGCTCGAAGACGGACTCGATCTCGGCCACGGTCCAGGTGGCGACGCGGGCGCCGCGGTTGGGCGAGTGCTCGACGAGACCCTCGGCCCCGAGGCGGTTGAGCGCCTCGCGCACCGGGGTACGGCTGACGCCGAGGCGACCGGCCAGCTCGACCTCGCCCAGCCGGGCACCCGGGCTCAGCCGGCCGTCGAGGATCATGTCCCGGACCCGGGCCACCACCCGTTCGCTCGAGGTGACGCTGGTGGACACCGGGTCCTCCGCTCGACTGCGTCTGGATGAGTCTTGATCGGTGATTGTGTGCAATCTAGGTGGCTGGCCGTGACGACCACAAGGGCCGCGGCGTACATTCCGACGTACTGCATGCAAACCACGGAGATCAGGAGCCACGATGGGTGACTTGCTCACCGGTCCCGCGAGCCCGCGGAAGCGGCTGCGCGCGCTACTGGCCGACCCGGAGCCGGTGGTCGCACCCGGGGCGTACGACGCGTTGTCGGCTCGCCTCGTGGAGCAGGCCGGCTTCGACGTCGTCTACATGACCGGCTTCGGCACCAGCGCCTCGTTGCTCGGCCGCCCCGACGTCGGACTGCTCGGCGGTGCCGAGATGGTCGACAACGTCCGTCGGATCGTGGACGCCGTCGAGCGGCCGGTGATCGCGGACGCCGACACCGGCTACGGCAACGCCATCAACATGGTGCGAACTGTCCGCACCTATGAGCAGGCAGGCGTCGCCGGCCTCCACATCGAGGACCAGGTGACGCCGAAGAAGTGCGGCCACATGAGCGACAAGGCCGTGATACCCGTCGCCGAGATGGTCGGCAAGATCCGCGCCGCCGTCGACGCTCGACGCGACCCGGACCTCGTGCTGATCGCCCGTACCGACGCCGCCGGCGTGTACGGACTGGGTGAGGCCATCTCGCGCGCCCGTGCCTTCTCCGAGGCGGGGGCCGACGTGCTGTTCGTCGAGGCACCGACGAGCGAGGACGACATCGCCCGGGTGGCTGACGAGCTGTACGGCCTCGCCCCCCTGGTCTTCAACTGGGCAGAGGGCGGGCGTACCCCGCCCCTGTCCCTGGACCGCATCGCCGAGCTCGGCTTCTCACTGGTGATCTACCCGATCGCCACGCTCCTGGCGGCCACTGCCGGTGTGCGCTCGGTCCTGGAGACCATCAAGCGCGACGGCACCCCGATTGCGGCGATGGACGGCCTGCCGACCTTCGACGGCTTCACCGACCTCATCGGCCTCCCCGAGGTGCGCGACCTCGAGCAGCGGTACGCCCACTAGGACTGGAGAGACCGCCGTTTGGCGACGAGGGAGAGTGGAACGTCGGGCGCCCGCTACGCCTTGGCGAGAGTCGCGCCCCACTCGCTACCGTGTTCCCGACCAACCGGTGGATCCCGACCGCGAACAGGGAGCTGGGCCATGCCTGTCGAACCGAGCGAGACCGACAGTGCGCGTCCGGAGAGGAAGCTCGCGAACCCGACTGCCGTTGTACTCCCTGCTGCTGGGCTTCCTGTATCTGCTCGGCGTCTTCGCCATCGCGGCGAAGGTCGAGCCGGTCCGCGGTGACGCCAACACGATCGTCCCGGCGCTCTTCGACCAGCAGTTCTCCCCGCGGTTCGCGGGGGTCGGCTTCGCGGTGACCGGGATCGGTGCCCTGGTGCCGGCCGCGATCAAGTCGATCGCGGCGGCGAACACCTTCACCGGCAACATCTACAAGGAGTGACACCCAGCTGTCGGTCTGGGCGGGCTGCCTCGCGATCATCGCGAACCTGGTCGTCGCCGCCGTGGTCACGATGATCCTGCAGGCGATGAAGGTCTGCGCGTGTCGAGATCGGACTAGCACCGGGGCGTTCTTCGAGCCGCCGTGAGTCAGCCAGTCACGGACGCCCGGACGGATCTGCGCCCGGATGCACGAAGCCGGACTCGTAGGCGAGCACGACGGCCTGCACTCGACTCCGCAGCCCCAGCTTCTGGAGCAGGCTGGCCACGTGGGTCTTGGTGGTGTGCTCGCTGATCACCAGGAGGTCCGCGATCTCGGCGTTCGACAGGCCCCGGGCGACCAGGCCGAGCACCTCGCGTTCGCGGGCGGTCAGCGGTGGCAGGGGGAGACCGGGTGCAGGCTGGCGTTCGGCGAAGCGCGTGATCAGTCGACCCGTCACCTCGGGAGCGAACAGCGAGCCGCCGTCGGCCACGACTCGGATCGCCGCGAGCAGCTGGCTCTCCTTGGCGTCCTTGAGCAGGAACGCGCTGGCTCCGGCACGCAGCGCGGCGTACACGTACTCATCGAGGTCGAAGGTCGTCAGGACGACGACGCCTACCTCGGGCCGTACTGCCATGGCCCGACGGGTGGCCTCGATGCCGTCGAGCCCGGGCATCCGGATGTCCATGAGCACGACGTCGGGCCGAAGCCGCTCGACGAGGCCGACCGCCTCGATTCCGTCGGCCGCCTCGCCGACGACCTGAAGGTCGTCCTCGGCTCCGAGGATCATCCGGAAACCGGCCCGGACCAGTCGCTGGTCGTCGGCCAGCAGGACCTTGATCACGCCGTGGCTCCGATCGGGAGGCGGGCGCGCACGGTGTAGCCGCCCTCGGGGCGGCGCCCAGCCTCGACGTGTCCTCCGTAGAGCTCGGCCCGCTCCCGGATGCCGACCAGCCCGTGCCCGGAGCCACCCCCGGTGCCGGTCCCGGGTCCGTCGTCGACGACCTCGAGGTCGAGATGGTCGGCGGTGTAGCGCACCCGCACCCGCGCCCGGGCCGGCCCAGCATGCTTGAGCGCGTTGGTCAGCGCCTCTTGGACGATCCGGTACGCCGAGAGGTCGAGGCCGGCGGCGAGCTCGACGGGCGCCCCCTCGCGGACGACCGCGACCGGGAGGCCCATGCGGGTCATCGACCCGGCGAGGTCATCGAGAGCGTGCAGCCCGGGTGAGGGGGCGAGCCCCTGGTCCTGGTCGTAGCGGAGCATGGCCAGGAGGCGACGCATCTCGTCCAGGGCCTGCTCGCCGGTGTGCTCGATGGTGTCGAAGGCACCGGTGGCCTGGACCGGCGACGAGGCAAGCACGCGCCGACCCCCGCGGGCCTGGAGCACGATCACGCTGATCGCGTGGGCAACGACGTCGTGGAGCTCGCGAGCGATCCTGGCTCGCTCCTCTGCCACGGCCTCGGCCGCCCGGCGGTCGCGCTCCGCGGCGAGGGCCGCGTTCTCGCGGGCCAGGCGCTCGTCGCTCACGCACCGACGAAAGAAGATCCGGCCGGCGACGGTCGGGAACCCGATGAACATGGTGAAGAAGATCCAGTCCGCGGCCGTCGGAGGTTGCTGGGGGTCGAACCCGGCGAGCGGGATGACCGACAGCGAGACCAGGACGCACGCGGGGAGCATCCAGCCGCGGGAGTACCGGGTGCCCGAGTAGAGGGCGATGACCAGGCCGAGCATGAACGAGCCGCCCTCGGCGATGCCGTGCAGCACCGTGTGGTTGATCTCGACCACTGCCACGGCGGCCAGCAGGGGAAGCAGGGGCAGGCTGCGGCGCGCCAGGAAGCTCGCGGCGAAGAAGATCCCGACGGCGACACCGGCGCCCCGATCGTGGGTGAGCTCGCCGCTGAACAGCACCTCGGCGACGTACAGCGCCCCGATGAGCCCGGCTACCAGGGCATCCACGTGTGCGGCCATGCCGGCACGGATCGACACCTTGCGATGGTAGGTCTCGTCGGACCCCGCCGTCCTCGCTCTGGGGAGCGAGTTCCGCAGAGCCGGCACCGCTCCCCGGAGCGACCCGCTTCCGCTCCAGGCGGCGATGCGGGCGGGGCGGCCTGCGGATCACCGTGGGGTGACCCATCACCTGATCCCAGGAGAGACCCATGAGCACCGTCAGCACCGCACCCAGGACCAGCTACCGCTCGACCACCCGGCTCTGGCAGGGCGCCCTCGCCACCGGTGCCCTGGCCGGCCTGGCCCCTCGCGTGAACGCCGTGGTCCACGATCACGTGAAGATCTGGCACCTCGACCCCGAGGCGCGGGTGCTGCTGCCGGTCGTCGTGGCGTTGCCGTTCCTGCTGGCCGCGACCGTGGGGCTGTGGGCCTGGCACGGTCCACGCAGCCGACCGGCCGTGGCGGGTCTCGTGCTCGCGGGCCTGGCCGTCCTCGGTGTGCTGGCCTTCTTCCTCAGCGCGCCGATCGTCTTCGGCGGCGTGGCGGCCACCCTCGGGCTCGAAGGACGTCGACGCGCAGACCAGGGCCATGCCCGGACAGCGACCGCCGCCGTCGTCATCGGAGCCTTGGCCTGCCTGGGTGGTACGGCGATCTGGCTGGTCGGCATGTGACGGACGAGACAGTCGATCGACCCCCGCTCTCGGACCCCCGAGTGGGCTTTCATCCGCGATGTCCGAGTTGTCCCTCAGCCGAACGGTTGAGTTTTCACCTAGGGGGGTCACCTCCCTCAAGCCCGTGTCCGGGGCGTCCGAGGCTTCGTGCGTCAACACCCCCGCTCGCCTCTGGGAGGACGCGCAGCCATGGACACCACCCGCAAGGAACTCGACACCTTCACCCAGCCGATCGTCGCCGAGGTCTACGACCTCGAGGGGAACCTCACCCCACTGCCCACCGACCTGGTCTACGACGCGGCCAGCCCGTACTCCGTCACGGTCTGCTTCCGCACGGGGCACGGCGTGGTCGCCTGGACCTTCGCCCGGGACCTGCTGGCCGGCGGCCTGCTCGAGCCGACCGGGGACGGCGACGTGCACGTGTGGCCATGCCTGGACGACGACGGTCGTGCGGTGGTGATGCTCGAGCTCTGCGCCCCCGGCGGCGAGGCGATGGTGGGGTTCCGTCCCCACGACCTGGCCTCCTTCGTGGACCGGATGATCGCCACGGTGCCGACGGGCGAGGAGTCGGCCCGACTCGACCTGGACGCGACGATCGCCGCACTGCTCGCCACCGAGGACACCACCGAGGACTTCTGAGCGTCCTTCCGTCCGGGCAGGTCCGCCGAGGACCGGCACCGGGCTACGGTCGAGGCCATGACTTCAGCGACCGCGCACCCGCCGACAAACCCCTCCCAGCAGCCACGGCCAGGCGACGTGTTCGCCGACATCACCACCACCGCCCTGCGTCTCGCCTCGCGCAAGATCGAGAGCTGGACCGATCGGCTCGACGGCGTCACCGATCGTGCACAGGATCTGACGGGTGACCTCTCCTCCGGCGCCGGAGCCGGCACTCAGGCGGCCTCCAGCGCCGCCGCCGCCGAGATGCGGGGCCAGAACCCGGTCTGGGCCGCCGTCAAGGGCGCCTGGTCGGGTGGCGGTGCCAAGGTCAGGGCAGCAGTCGTGGCCGCGGTCGTGGCGCTGGTCCTGCTGCTGGTGCTCTCGCCCGTCCTGCTGCTGGTTCTCGCGCTGACGATCGCGGTCGTTCTGATCGTCGCCAAGGTGAAGCAACGCCGGTCCTGAGCCGGCCGTGACGCACGGACCTCGCGACCGCCAGTGGCGGTGGCCCGCCCTGGTCATGTTCACGGTGGGCTACGGCGCCAACCAGTTCGTCCCGCTGCTCGTGGTGTACCGCCACAGCCTGCGACTCACCGACACCCAGGCCACCGCGGTCTTCGGCGTCTACGCCCTCGGCCTGGTCCCGGGGCTGCTCCTGGGCGGGCGGGCCAGCGACCGTCTCGGCCGCCGCGGACTGATGCTGTTCTTCGCTGCCCTCTCCCTGGTCGCCACCGCCGTCCTGGTGGGCGGCCAGTGGGGGGTGGGCTGGCTGTACGCAGGACGGCTGCTGAGCGGGGTCGTCTCCGGCACCGTGTTCACGATCGGCACGGCCTGGCTCAAGGAGCTCTCGCTCGACTCGCCGACCGGCACCGGCGCGCGACGGGCCGGCGTCGCGCTGACGGCGGGCTTCGGGATCGGTCCGTTGGCGGCCGGGTTCCTCGCCCAGTGGGCACCCGCCCCGCTGCTGCTGCCGTACGCCGTGCACCTGCTGCTCGCGGCGGTCGCCCTGGTCCTGCTCCCCCGTGCCGGCGAGACCCGCACCAGGGTGGATCCCGGCTCGCCGCGCGCGGCACTGGTGCCCCGGTCGGCGCAGACCCGCCGGTTCCTCGGCATCGCCGCCCCGATCGGGCCCTGGGTCTTCGGCAGCGTGACGATCGTCTTCACGACACTCCCGGCGCACGCGTTGCCGCGCGAGGCGGGACTCGGGGTGGTCCTCCCCGGGGCGCTCGCCGCGGTGGCGTTGGCCGCGGGCTACCTCGTGCAGGGCACCGGTCGGCGGTTGCACGTGAGGGCGACGTCTCGACGCGGCGACGGGCGAACCGCCGCGGCCACCGCTCTGGTGGTGGTGCTGATGGGCTGTGCGGCCTCCGCGCTCGCCACCGCCCGACCCAGTGTGCTGGGCACGGTCGGGGCCGCGCTGCTGCTCGGCGCCGGCTACGGGTTGTGCCTGAGCACGGGGCTCCGGGAGGTGGAGGAGGTCGCCGCACCGGAAGAGCTCGGGGCGGTCGTGGCGATCTTCTACAGTCTGGCCTACTTCGGCCTCCTGGTGCCCTACCTGCTGACCTACCTCGCGCCGCAGACGGGCTACCCGGCAGCGCTGATGGTCGCGGCCGGGGCCGTCGCGCTCACGCTCGCCCGCGTGCTGCTCGCCGCCGGTCCCGGCTCACCGGTCCGGGGTCGTCTCACGCCGCCGCGCTGACCTCGACCACGAGGGAGCAGTGGCCTACCCCTGGGCGTCGAAGGGCACGGGTCGACGGGAACGGGGGCGACGGGAACGGCCCGTCCCCCGCAGCCGCCGCTCGGCCACGCCGGCGGCGCCCACCCCGGCCGCCATCGCCGCGACGACGACCCACGACGAGACGTTCAGCTGGGCGGCGCCGGAGAGCCCGTGCCCGAGGTTGCACCCGCCCGCGATCCAACCTCCCCCACCGAGCAGGAAGCCGCCGACCAGCAGCTGGACGTAGCGGACCCTCGTCTCCCCCCGCGGGACCAGCTCACCCGCCAGCCGCGCGGACACCGCGGCGCCGATGACGAGCCCCACGAGGAACGCGATCAACCACCACGGGGGTGCGCCCGCCCGGACGCCGTACGACGCGCCGACCGTGCTCGGGCCGAACGACGAGCCGCCGGCCGCGGCCAGCGACCAGCCGGCGACGGTCGCCGCGCCCAGCGCGATGCCGATGCGGGGCCAGGACCAGCCGTCCGAGTCGTCCGTGCCGCCGGACTTGCGCGCGAGCAAGCGTCCCACCCCGAAGGCGACGGCGAGCAGGACGAGGGCACCGAGGATCCGGGGGAGCCCCAGCACCCCGGGGATCGTGCCGGCCTCGCCGCCGGGCAGGACGGTGGGACCCCCGAGGCGCACCTCACTCGCCGCGAGCTCGCCGGCGACCCAGCCGACGATGCCGACCGTGGCGCCGAGCATCCCGGCGCCGAGCTTGTAGAGCAGCCCGGACACGCACGACCGAGCCACCACCATCCCCACCCCGATCACGAGCCCGCCGACGATGTTGCGCACGGGACGGAATGCGAGGCCGGTGTTGAGGTCGGCCGACCACGGCGTGAGGTACAGCAGGCTCAACCCGACCGACGCGACGCCGACGCCGAGGAGCCAGCCTCGCAGCAGCCGGGTACGTCCCCGCCAGGCCCCGGCGAACATCGAGTGGAAGCAGAGTCGGGAGCGGTGCAGGACGAGCCCCAGCAGCGCCCCGGCCAGCAGTCCGGTCACCACCATCGTGGTCACGGGGAGCCCGACCGGTTCAACCGCTCCAGGAACCTGCGGATCCGCTCGACCGCGAGCGGGTCGGGCGCCGTGCGTGACCCCCACCTGCCGAGCGACCGGCGGAGCAGCCGGTGCTCCGCGAGCACCTGGGAGCAGCGGGCGCACTCGGCGAGGTGCGCCTCCAGGCGGCGTACGTCGCCGGCACTCAGCGGTGCCGACGGGTCGGCGTCGAGGTAACGCTGGAGGCGACGCACCGTCCACCTGCAGGTGATCATGGTCGCAGCTCGGAGATCACGGCGTCCTCCCCGCCGCGCGAACCCGGCGGGACTCGGCATCGCTGGTGTACCCCGCACCCGGTGAGCCCTGCGAGGACGGTCCGCTCTCTGTGCCGGGCCCGGTCTCACCCGGCGACCCGCGCACCGCCTTGCGCGGGATCACTCGCGCTGCCGTCGTCGTCGTGCGAGCAGCACGCCGCCGACCGTGAGGACCGCAAGCGTGCCGAAGGCCGTCACGAACGGCCACGACCCGATGTTCCCCGCGGAGGACCCCAGCGCCACGTAGGCGACCGTGCCGGGGACGATGCCCACCGCGGTCCCAAGGGCGTAGTCGCGCCGTCGCAGACTGGTCAGGCCCGCCGAGTAGTTGAGCACGGTGAACGGCAGGATCGGCACGAGTCGCGCCGCAATGAGCGCGAGCAGCCCTCGTCTTCGCACTATCTCCTCGACCCGCGCGATGCGGGTCCCGGTCAGTCGCTCGACGGCGTCCCTGCCCAGCAGCCGGCCCAGGGCGAACGCTGCGGCGGCGCCGAGCAGCGCAGCGACGTACACCAGCAACACCCCGTCACCGAAGCCGAAGACCGCGCCACCGGCCACGGAGAGGATGCTCTTCGGCAGCGGGGCCAGCGTGTACGCCGCGTACAGCAGCACGAAGACCAGTGGGCCGACAGGTCCCGAGGTCGCCACCAGCCGACGCATCTCGGTGACGCTCGGAACGTCCACGAGCACGGCGACGACCACGGCGGCCACGAGCAGTCCGGCGAACAGGCCCAGCCGCCACCAGACGGCCCTCTGGCGCACCCCGGTCACCCGGTCGACGACGGCGACGGCGCGGCCGCCTGATCGTCGGTGGACACGAAGCCCACGACCAGCAGACCGATGGCGAGCCCCAGCATCAGGGAGAACGTCGAGCCGTTGCCGGCCAGCCAGTTCGTCGACCGGCCGAACTGGACCAGCTGCACGAGCGCCGCGAGGGCGAACCCCGCCCCCGCGAGCCGGACCAGCAGCCGGTTCTCGAGGAAGCCTCCCAGCACCGCGCAGGCACCCAGCAGCACGAGGACCACCAGACCGAGGCCGGCGACCTTCACGAAGTTGTTGTTCGAGCTGGTGCTCAGGGCGAACACCGGGCTCAGCACCCCCACGGCGCCGAGCAGGATCGCGGCACGGAAGATCCGGTTCGCGGTCACGAGGCCCGCACCAGCAGACGTGAGACCCGGCTTCCGGAGCGTTCCCAGGTCGGCCGCAGCACTGCGTCGAGACCGTAGGAGCGCCCCGCTGCGGTGGCGAACAGGGCGACGTGGGCGAGGATCATGAGGTAGTAGGACCACTCCCACTCGTGCGGGGCGTTCATCACCGACATCGCGATCGCGAGCGACTGGCCGATGCCGATCAGCGCCCACAGACGGGTAGCCAGCCCGATCAGCAGGAAGGCCCCCAGACTCGCCTCGAGGAAGAGCGTGAGCCACGCGAAGGCGGTGAAGTTCGGCAGCACGAGGTGCTCCACGACCCAGCTGAACGGCGCGAACACCGGATGGTCGACCGCGTCCTGGGTGTAGTTCCGCAGGGATCCGAAGCTGGGTGGCCGCTTCCAGCTGACGTTCTCGATCCAGAGCAGGGCGATCCCCGCCCGGAAGACTGCCAGCAGCACGGACTCGATCCGCGGACGCGTGGCGTGCGACACCGAGGGTGCAGGCCGAGTAGCGCCTTCGATCATGGTCGGCTCACGCTCTGTGGAGGGCTGGTCCCGCCAGCCTACGTCGCTCACCCCACCCCAACCGTGGCACGACGGAGTCCGAAAACACCTGCCCGGCTCACGTGCGACCGAAGGCCGTCGCTGCTGCTCGGAGACGGTGGACAATCGTCGTGTGCTCGTGACCAACCATGTCCTGTCCGGCGCTGTGATCGGACACGCAGTCGGCAGCGCCACCGTCGCCTTCGCGGCAGGGGTGGCCTCCCACCTGGCGCTCGACGCGGTGCCCCACTGGGGCGGCATGCCCATCGAGGACGTCATGGGCGTCGCGGTGGCCGACGGCCTCAGCGGCCTCGCGGCGATGGCGGGCGCCACCTTGGCGTACCCACCGGACCGACGGCTGCGCGTCCTGGCCGGCATGGCGGGCGCGGCCCTCCTCGACCTCGACAAGCCGGGCCAGGTGTTCTTCGGCCGCTCCCCCTTCCCGGCCGCAGTCGACGCCTTCCACGCCCGCATCCAGCGCGAGTCCCCACGCCGGATGCCCCAGGAGGTCCTCGTAGGAGCAGCAGGAGTCCTCCTCGTCGCCGCCCTCGCGCGGCGCGCGCGCGGTGACCGTCTCGTCGATCCGGGAATGTCGAGGGCACACCTCGCGGTTGCCCAGTGGTCCGCACCGAGGCAACGAGAGGTCCCCACATGAACGACAGGCCCGACACCAGCACGCGCGCCACCGAGCTCCTGGCGCTGCACCGGGCACCCGAGCTGCTGACCGTCGTCAACGTGTGGGACGCCATCAGCGCGCAGGTGGTGACCGACATCGAGGGCACCCGAGCACTGGCAACGGCGAGCCACTCCATTGCCGCGTCGCGTGGGTACGCCGACGGCGAGAACATCCCCGTCGAGGAGATGATCGACGAGGTCCGCCGCATCGTGGCGGCGACCTCCCTCCCGGTGACCGCCGACCTCGAGGGCGGCTACGGCAACACGGCGGAGACCCTGCGCAGGGCGATCGGCGTGGGCGTGGTGGGTGCCAACATCGAGGACCAGATGAAGCCACTGCCCGAGGCCGCGGCCCAGGTCGAGGCGGCGATGAAGGTGGCCGCCGCCGAAGGGGTCCCCGACTTCGTGCTCAGTGCCCGCACCGACGCCTTCCTCGAGCTGCTCGCCGGTGCCGACCGCGAGCCGCAGGACGTCCTGCGGGATGCCGTGGAACGCGGCAAGGCCTTCCTCGACGCGGGCGCCCCCGTCGTGTTCGTGCCGGGCATCCTCGACGAGGAGCAGGTGAGGACCCTCGTGGAGGCGTTCGGACCCCAGCGGCTGGCGACGATCGGCATCCCCGGCAACCCGGACAACGACCGGCTGGAGAGCCTCGGCGTCACGCGGGTCTCCTACGGCCCGATCCCGCAGCGGGCCGCGCTCACCGCGCTGGCCACGCTGACCGAGAGCCTGCTGGCGGGCGGTGGGCTGACCGGCGACATCCGGGCGCTGAACTGATGAGCTTCCCGGCCTACCCCCCGGACCGGTACGACGGTGCGCTCGGCGAGGCCACCGCGGCGTACCGGCCGCAGGGCAGCCCGCCGGAGATCGAACGCCCCGGGGTGAGCGTGCACTACCTCGCGACGGGCGCGGGCACCGACGGCCAGCTCGGGCTCTACCGGTGGGAGATGACCGGCCCCGGAGGTCCCGGCCCGCACTTCCACCGCAGCATCACCGAGTCGTTCTACGTGCTGTCGGGCACGATCGCGCTCTTCGACGGGTCGGGGTGGGTGGACGGGTCGCCCGGTGACTTCCTCTACGTGCCCCAGGGCGGAGTGCACGGCTTCCGCAACGAGTCCGGCGAGCCGGCCACGATGCTCATCCTCTTCACCCCAGGGGCTCCCCGCGAGGACTACTTCGAGCGGGTGCACACGCTCTCCTCGATGAGCCCGGAGGAGCGTGAGGAGTTCTTCGTGCGGCATGACACCTTCTGGGTCTAGGCCCGGGTCCGGGCGGTTCCCAGCCGCTCGCCGAAGAAGGCCAGAATCCGGTCGACCGCCTCCTGCTGACGGTGCTCGGTGACCACCGAGTGGCCCCTCCCCTCGAACTCGAGGGCGACGAAGTTGTCGCCGAGCTCCTCGCGCAGCGTGTCGAAACGGGTGCCGGTCGCGGGGTCGGAGCGGTAGCGCAGCCCCAGGACCGCGCAGCCGCCAGCGGCCCGGCGTTTGACGATCTCGAGGTCTCCTGGTGAGAGGTTCAGGTCCGCCGACCGCCGCTTGCCGATGGCGAACGGCGTGCTCGGCTGGCACAGCACCGGGGCGGTCACCGCGTCGTCGACCATCATGGCCAGCGCATAGCCACCGGTGAAGCACATGCCCAGCGCGCCGACTCCGGGCCCGCCGAGCTCGGTGTGCAGCCCTCGCGCCAGCGACCGCAGCCAGCCGGCGACCGGCGTGGTCTCCGCCAGGGCGAGCTTGGTGAACTCGCGGTTCACGCACAGCTTCGGGAGCACCCGGGCCACCTTGCCGAGGGTGGCCGCGCCGCCGGCCTCGCCGAACAGGTGGGGCAGCACCACGGTGTGCCCCGCGTCGACGACCTCCTGGGCGAAGGCGACGACGTCCTCGGTCATGCCGGGGATCTCGTGGACCACGACCACCCCGGGTCCGCTGCCCTTGCGGTACGTCGGGTGGAGGATGCCGTCGGCGGTGTGGCTGCCCCGGGTCCAGGAGTCGAGTGCGCGCATGCCCGCATGCTTCCCTACGCTGGCCGGATGAGTCAGACGCCCCCGTCCTCGACGGGCTTCCGGGTGGGGTTCGTGGCGGGCGTCACACCCGACAAGTGGGCGCGTCGTTGGGCCGAGCGCAGACCCCGCACCAGGCTCGAGCTGGTGCCCCTCGGCGACGAGGATCCGGTCGAGCTGCTCGAGACCGGTCGACTCTCGATGTGCTTCGTGCGGCTGCCCGTCGACACCGAGGGCCTCCACCTGATCCCGCTGTACGACGAGCAGCCCGTCGTCGTGGTCTCGCGGGAGCATCCCGTCGCCGTCTTCGACCGCATCGACGTCGCGGACCTGGCCGGCGAGCACCTCCTGCAGGACCCCGACGACGTGCCGGCGTGGCGTGACGTGGCCGGCGAGGTCGCCGACGGCACCCGCGACCCGGTGCCGGCGATGACGCTCCGGGAGGCCGTCGAGAGCGTCGCCGCCGACGCGGGCGTCGTGGTGCTGCCGATGTCGCTCGCCCGGCTGCACCACCGCGGGGACGTCGTGCACGTGCCGGTCGACGGGGTCCCGGTGACCCGGGTCGGGCTGGCCTGGCGCCGCGACGCCGACGACGACCGCGTCGAGACGTTCATCGGCGTCGTCCGCGGGAGGACCGCGAACAGCTCGCGAGGCCGGTGAGCCCGGCGTCCTCGCGGTGCGGGGGCTACCAGCCGGTGGGCAGCGGGCGGCCCTCGTGGAAGCCGGCCGCCGACTGGATGCCGATCAGCGCCCGGTCGTGGAGCTCCTCGAGCGAGCGCGCGCCGGCGTAGGTGCAGGCTGAGCGGATGCCGGCGCAGATCTGGTCGACGAGGTCCTCGACCCCCGGCCGGTCGGGCTCGAGATACATGCGGGAGGAGGAGATGCCCTCCTCGTAGAGGCCCTTGCGCGCCCGGTCGAAGGCCGAGTCGTCGACGCTGCGCTGGGCGACGGCGCGCGCCGACGCCATCCCGAAGGACTCCTTGTAGGCACGACCCTGCGCGTCGACGTGGAGGTCGCCGGGCGACTCGTGGGTGCCGGCGAACCACGAGCCGATCATCACCGACGAGGCCCCGGCGGCCAGCGCGAGCGCCACGTCGCGCGGGTAGCGCACTCCCCCGTCGGCCCACACGTGGCGGCCGAGGGCCCGAGCCTCGGTCGAGCACTCGAGGACGGCCGAGAACTGCGGCCGGCCCACCCCGGTCATCATCCGGGTCGTGCACATCGCGCCGGGGCCGACACCGACCTTCACGATGTCGGCACCGGCGTCCACGAGCTCGCGGACGCCTTCGGCCGAGACCACGTTGCCCGCCGCCACCGGCACCTGGGGAGCCAGTGCGTGGACCGCCTGGAGCGCCTCGACCATGCGGTCCTGGTGCCCGTGCGCCGTGTCCACGACCAGGCAGTCCACCCCGACCTCGAGCAGCTCGGCGGCCTTGGCCTTCACGTCTCCGTTGACGCCCACGGCGGCGGCGATCCGCAGTCGGCCCCCGGCGTCGACCGCCGGGTCGTAGAGCGTCGAGCGGAGGGCGGCGGTGCGGGTCAGCACCCCGACCAGGCGACCCGCGTCGTCCACGACCGGGGCCACCCGGCGCCGGGCCTGCTCCAGCCGCTCGTAGGCCGCGCGCGGGTCGACGGTGTGCGGCAGCGTCAACGGGTTCGACGACATCACCTGGTGCACCTGGGTGAACCGGTCGACCTCGCCGCAGTCCTCCTCGGTCAGCACGCCGACAGGTCTGCCGTCCTCGACCACGAACGCGGCCCGGTGCGACCGTTTCGGCAGCAGCGCCAGAGCGTCGCCCACCGTCTGGTGGGGGTCGAGGGTGATCGGGGTGTCGAAGACGACGTGCCGCCGCTTCACCCACGAGACCACCTCGTGCACCACGGCGGAGGGGATGTCCTGCGGGATGACGGCGATGCCTCCCCGCCGGGCGATGGTCTCGGCCATCCGACGCCCCGCCACCGCGGTCATGTTGGCCACGACGAGCGGGATCGTCGTACCGGTGCCGTCGCTGGTGGACAGGTCGACGTCGTAGCGCGACGCCACGTCGGAGCGACGCGGCACCATGAAGACGTCGTTGTAGGTGAGGTCGAACTCGGTCGGCGACTTGCTCAGGAACTGCACGAGCCCAGGATGCTACAGGGCCTGCAATGCCGCCAAAGCCTCGTCCGCGTGGACCTCCATGTTCATCTCGCTGGTGATGACCTTGCGGATGGTCAGCTCCTGGTCGATCACGAAGGTCGCCCGCTTCACCGGGGTGACGTACTTACGCTTCACCCCGAGCGAGCGGGCCAGGTCACCGGACACGTCGGACAGCAGCGGGTAGTCGAAGCCGTTGGCCTCGCTGAACGCCTTCTGCTGCGCGACCGGGTCGGTGCTGACGCCGTAGCGCTGCGCACCTGCCTCCTTGAACTCGGTGGCGAGGTCGCGGAAGCGGCAGGCCTCCTTCGTGCAGCCGCCACTGGACGCGACGGGATACCAGAACAAGACGACCGGCCCGTCCTTCAACGCCTCGCTGAGCCGGACGGGGGTGCCGTCCTGGTCGGGCAGCTCGAAGTCGGGGGCCTTGGTGCCTTCCTTGACGGTCTTCATGCGGACTCTCCTTCGGTGGGTGCGGGGTTCTGGTGCGTGGGCTTCTTCGGGGGCAGCGGGACGAAGCCGCTGGTACGGCGGACGTACTCGGCGTAGCCGGGGCGGCGGGAGGCCATGTCCTTCTCGAGCAGCGGCTTGCCGGTGCCCTTCGCGAGCAGCCAGGTCATGGCGGCGGCCGAGAGCACGGTCAGGACGCCGGGCCACGCGCTGAAGGCGACCAGCGAGATGCCCCACCACACGCAGGCGTCACCGAAGTAGTTGGGGTGCCGGGTGTAGTGCCACAGGCCGCTGTCGAGCACCTGGCCCGAGGTCGAGGGGTCGTTGCGGAACCGCGTGAGCTGCCAGTCACCGACCGTCTCGAAGACAAGGCCGATCGCCCACACCAGCACCCCGATCCACGTGAGCACGTTCGGCGCGGACGTCTCGAACGCGAGCACCACCACGGGCAGGGACACGAACCACATCACCACCCCCTGGGTGAGGTAGATCCGCTGGAACGCGAACGCGTTCGGGTGGCCCGGAGCCTTCGCCATCAGCTCCTCGTAGCGCGGGTCCTCGCCGTGCCCGCGCGATCGCAGCGCGATGTGCGTGGCGAGCCGCAGCCCCCATGCGGCCGTCAGCACGAGCGCCAGCACCCGGCGGACCCCGTCCCCCTCACCTGCGGACAGGACGAACGCCATCGCGGCGACGGACACGAAACCGAGGCCCCACGCGACGTCGACGACGGCGTGCCGCCCCACGCGCAGCGCGACCACGAACGTCACACCGAGCACGACGAGCACCGCGAGCGCGGTGAAGGGCAGCGCGAGCAGGAAGGAGCCCCAGGGGAACTTCGCGAGGAGGGGCATCAGAGCGAACGCACCCGAGGCAGCCGGCTGCGCCCGTCCGGGGTGGGCTTGACCATCAGGATCTGGTCCACGCCCATCCGGCCCTCCTCGAACGCCAGCGCTCCGCCGACGAGGTAGAGCCGCCACACCCGGGCGACCTCCTCCCCGACCATCGCGACCGCGCGGTCCCAGTTCGCCTCGAACGTGGCGTACCAGGCGTTGACCGTCCACACGTAGTGCTCCCGCAGCGCGTGGACGTCGCGCACCTCCAGGCCCGCCTGCTCGATCAGGTCGACGGTCTCGCCGACCGGCCGCATGTGCATGTCGGGGGCGATGAACGCCTCGATGAAAGGACCGCCGCCGGGACGGGTGGTGCGCGACATCTGCTGGATCAACGCGCGACCGCCGGGTCGCAGCAGACGGTGGATCCCCCCGGTGTAGACGGGGTAGTTCCTCTCTCCGACGTGCTCGCCCATCTCGATCGAGGAGATGGTGTCGAACGGCCCGTCAGGGACGTCGCGGTAGTCCTGCAACCGGATCTCCACCAGGTCCTGCAGCCCCCGCTCGGCGATCCGCTGGTCGATGAACGCCTTCTGCTCCTTGGCGATGGTGACGCCGACGACCTGGACGCCGTACCGCTCGGCGGCGAACAGCGACAGCGACCCCCAGCCGCAGCCGATGTCGAGGTGACGGTGGCCGGGCTGCGCCTCGTCGAGACCGAGCTTGCGGCAGACCAGGTCGAGCTTGTCGCGCTGCGCGTCCTCGACCGTGTACGACGGGTCAGCGGGATCCTGCGTGAAGTAGGCGCACGAGTAGGCCATGTGCGGGTCGAGGATCAGCGCGTAGAAGTCGTTCGAGAGGTCGTAGTGGTGCGAGATCGCGTCGCGGTCACGGGTCAGCGAGTGCAGCCGGCCACGCAGCCGGGCCTGCGACACCGGGGGCCTGGGCGGGCGGCCGAAGGCACCGAGGTGCTTCGCGGTCCGGAGCCCCGCGAGCACCGTGGCCGGGCTCAGCCTCGGGGAGGCACCGCGCTCCCGGACGGCCTGCCAGACGCGGCGGAACCCGTCGAGCAGGTCGCCCTCGACGTCGATCTCCTTGCGGACGTAGGCCTGGGCCAGTCCGAGCTCTCCGGGGCGGTAGACCAGCCGGCGCAGCGCGGTCGGGTCGTTGACGACCACGGTCGGGGCGCCCTCGGGTCCCGCGACGCTGCCGTCCCAGGCCCTCAGCCGCACCGGCAGCACCCCACCGAACAGCGGGGTGACGACATCCGCCATCTCCTGGGCCACGCCCCCGGCGGGGCCGGTGGTGGGCGTGCGGGCATCGGTCAGCGTCATGAAGTGTGCCAATCGCTCGTCTCGGGTGGGTCTTCGAGGAGTTCGCCACGGTCGACGCCGGGGATGGGTCTACCCGGTCCGGGCGCGCAGCGAAGCCTCACTCGAACAGCTCCGGTCGTTCGAAGAGGGCCGCGGTCTCCCGTGCGGTGGGGGTGCCGGCATCCGGGTCGGCGCCCGCCTCGACCAGGGCGCGCACCACCTCCGGCTCGTCCTTGAAGACGGCCCCGGCGAGCGGGCTCTGCCCTCGGTCGTTGACGCGGTCGACGTCCGCTCCGTGGCGCGCCAGCAGCGCGACCGTCTCCGGGTGGCCGTGGTAGGCCGCCAGCATCAGCAGCGTGTTGCCCGAGGAGTCGGTCAGGTTGACCGGGACCCCGGCCTCGACGTAGGCCTCGATCCGCTCGGTCTCCCCGGCGCGCGCCCAGTCGAACATCTGGTGGGCGAGCTCCACGAGCCGTTCCTCGGCCGCGCTGTCGTCGCTCATGACTCGAGTGTCCCAGGCTCTCCAGGGGCGTCGCGGGGTGCGGCCCTCGGACCGGCGTCCGGCCGGGCGCGCCACGCTTACAGTGGCCGCGTGGAGACCCTGGAGCCCGGAGACCCGACCGCCCTCGCCAGCCGGCTGGCCGACGACTTCATGTCCACGCACGGGCGCCCACCGGCGGGGGTGTTCACCGCCCCCGGTCGCGTGAACCTGATCGGCGAGCACGTGGACTACAACGGTGGGCTGTGCCTGCCGATGGCCCTCCCCCACGCGACGTACGCCGCGGTCGCGGCCCGTGACGACGACGTGGTCACCGTGTCCAGCCACCAGCAGGACGACGACTTCAGCGGCCGGCTCGGCGACCTGGGACCGGCACGGGTGACCGGCTGGGCGTCGTACGCCGCCGGAGTGGTGTGGGCGATGCGGGAAGCAGGCTGGGTGCTGCCGGGCATGGACCTGGTCGTCGACAGCCGCGTCCCGGTGGGCGCCGGGCTGTCGAGCTCGGCGGCCCTCGAGTGTGCCGTAGCGCTCGCGGCCGCGGGCCTCACCGAGGTGGAGGTCGACGACGACCTGCGGGCGGGGCTGGTGAGGGCGGCGATGCGCGCCGAGCACGAGGTCGCCGGCGCCCCCACCGGAGGCCTCGACCAGACGGTCGCGCTGTTCGGCCGCGCGGAGGCCGCGCTGCTGCTCGACTGCCGGGACTGGTCACGACGTCAGGTGCCCTGGGACCCCGCGGCGGCGGGCCTCACGCTGCTGGTGGTGGACACCCGTGCCTCCCACACCCTGTCGGACGGCGGCTACGGCTCGCGCCGGGAGCAGTGCGAGCAGGCGGCGCGGCAGCTGGGCGTCGACCTGCTGCGTGACGTGGAGGACCAGTCGTCCGCGCTGGCCTCGCTCGACGACGCTCTGCGACCGCGCGTCCGGCACGTCTTCACCGAGATCGACCGGGTGCGACAGGCGGTCGACCAGCTCGAGGCGAGTGACTTCACGGGGGTCGGCGCCACGTTCGTCGCCTCGCACGCCTCGCTGCGCGACGACTACGAGGTCTCCTGTGCCGAGCTGGACGTCACCGTGGACACCGCGGTCGAGCACGGTGCCCTCGGGGCGCGCATGACCGGCGGTGGCTTCGGGGGATCGGCGATCGCTCTGGTCCCCACCGCGGACGTCGCGGCGGTCCAGGAGGCGGTGCAGGCGGCGTTCGACACCCACGGCTGGAACGCACCGGGCTTCCTCACGGCAGTGCCCAGCGCCGGTGCCCGCCGCCTGCTGTAGGCCTCCGGTGACCCGGTGCGGCGCCTCGGTAGACGCAGAGGGTCAGGACTGCGCGGGATCCGCGTTGCTGATCTCCTCGGCGTGCGACCCCAGCCACTCCTCGGACCGGCTCTCGCCGATCTCGGAGAGCGCGCCCTCGAGCTCCTTGCGCACGGTCTCCTCGGGCGCACCTCCGTGGTAGGAGAGCACCCGGTCCACGACCGCCTGCACCGCCTCGTTGTCGTCCTCGTTCCGCAGCTGCGTGTTGTCACTCATGCCGGGCCTTACCCCGCAAGCCGACTGCTAAGCGTTGGCGTGGAGGTGCGAGGCCGCAGTCACGCAGCTCGAGCAGCGCGAGCGAGCGTGCGACGTCCGGGTCACCCTCGCGCCAGGCCCGCACCGGGTCCGCCACCTGGCGGGTGCGGCGCACTGACCCGTCGGCACAGACCTTCACGCGGCGACGGTGCCCCACCGGTTGACGGGCAATCGCGGACGGTTCGACGATGCAGCATGGCGATCATGCTCAGCCAGCACCTGATGTCTCTGACCGACCAGCTGCGCGCCCAGCCGGTCGGCAAGCGTGTGCGAGCCTCGCTCGGGGCCGCACCGGTGCTCGACACCACCGATGCGATGGCGGTCTGGGAACCGCGCCGGGTGGTCCCGATGTACGCCGTGCCACCCGGGGACTTCGCGGCGCAGCTGCGGCCCTGTAGGACGCCCCCGCCGCCGGCCGATGCCCCGTCGGTCCTCGGCCCGGTCCACTTCGCCTGGCACTTCCACCACGGTCGGTCCTTCGACGTGGTGGTGGGCGACAGGGTGGTCGACGCCGCGGGCTTCGTACCCGACGACCCCGACATCGGTGGCCGTGTCGTCGTCGAGTGGGAGCCCTTCGCCTGGCGGGAGGAGGAGTCCGACGTCGTCGGTCACCCGCACGACCCCTTCAAGCGGCTCGACGTGCTGCGGGCCGGGCGGCATGTGGTGGTGTCGGTGGCAGGGACGGTGCTGGCCGACTCGACGCGGGCGATCGCGCTCTACGAGACCCACCTCCCCGTGCGGTGGTACGTCCCACCCGCGGACGTCCGCTGGGATCTGCTCACACCCTCCGACGCCACCACCACCTGCGCCTACAAGGGCCGAGCGACCTACTTCTCGTTGCCCGGCGGGGACGAGGGGACGGTCGACCTCGCCTGGACGTACCTCGATCCGCTGCCCGAGGCGGCCGCGGTCAAGGACCACCTGTGCTTCTACGCCGAGCGGACCGACCTGTGCGTCGACGGGGTCGACGTACCACGGCCGGAGACGCTCTGGAGCTCGCGCAGGTCGGCCGAGCTCGAATGAGAGGGGCGAGCGGGCGAATGGGCGAACGGGCGAACGGCTACTTCAGCTGGGCGCTGGTCTTCCCGAGCAGCCGGCGGGCGACGATCAGCTGCTGGATCTGCTGGGTGCCCTCGAAGATGTCGAGGATCTTCGAGTCGCGTGCCCACTTCTCCAGCAGCTCGTGCTCGCTGTAGCCCACGCTCCCCGCCAGCTCGACGCAGCGCAGGGTGACGTCGCTGCCGACCCGGCCCGCCTTCGCCTTGGCCATCGAGGCCTCCAGCGAGTTGGGCTTGCCGTTGTCGGCCATCCACGCCGCCTGCAGCGTCAGCAGGTAGGCGGCCTCGTAGTCGGACTCCAGCTGCAGGAACGTGGCCGCCGCGGCGCTCTGGGTCAGGGCAGGCTGGTCGTAGTCGATCTGCACCCCGGCCTCCTCCAGCAGCTCCTTGGTCAGCTCCAGCGAGGCCCGTGCGCACCCGACCGCCATCGCGGCGACCAGCGGGCGGGTGTTGTCGAAGGTCGCCATCGCCCCCGCGAAGCCCTGCTTGGGGTCGACCTCCGGGGTGCCGAGAAGGTTCTCCTTCGGCACCCGACAGCCGTCGAACCTGATCGCCGCGGTGTCGGAGGAGCGGATCCCGAGCTTGCGCTCCAGGCGCTCCACGGTCATGCCGGGAGTCCCCTTCGGCACCACGAACGACTTGATCGCCGCCCGACCCATGCTCTTGTCGAGGGTCGCCCACACCACCACCGCGTCGCAGCGGTCCCCGGCGGTGACGTAGATCTTCTCGCCGTCGATGACGTACTCGTCGCCGTCGAGCCGGGCGGTGGTGGCGATGTTGGCCGAGTCGGAGCCGCAGCCCGGCTCGGTGATCGCCATGCCGGCCCAGACTCCCCTGAAGCGCTCGGCCTGCTCGTCGTCGGCCACCGAGGCGATCGCCGAGTTGCCGAGTCCCTGGCGCGGCATCGAGAGCAGCAGCCCGACGTCGCCCCAGCACATCTCCATGATCGAGAGGACCGAGGCGAGGTTCGAGCCGTTCCTGGTCCCCCCGGCGTCCTGCTTGCCGTCCTTGCCGGCGTCCTCCTCGGAGCGTCGTACGCCGGACGCGCCGGCGCCGCTGGTCTGACCGGACTCGGAGAGCCCGTCGACCATCGCCGCGAGCATGTCGAGCTCCTTGGGGTACTCGTGCTCGGCGAGGTCGTACGTGCGTGAGTTGGGCCGCAGCAGGTTCATCGCCACCTGGTGGGCCTGCCCGATCAGCGGACGGAACTTCTTCGGGGTCTCGAGGTTGATCATCAGACGAGCACCGCTCCTTCGACGAGTCCGACGGCCCGGAGGTCGCGGTACCACCGCTCCACCGGGTGTTCCTTGACGAAGCCGTGGCCGCCGAGCAGCTGCACCCCGTCGTTGCCGATCTTCATGCCCCGCTCGGCGCACAGCCTGCGCGCCAGCGCGACCTCGCGGGCGAAGCTCTTGCCCTGAGCGGCACGAGACGCGGCACGGTAGGTGACCAGCCGCATGCCTTGGAGCTCGATGCCGATGTCGGCGACCATGAACGCGACGCTCTGCCGGTGGCTGATCGGCTCTCCGAACGCCTCGCGCTCGTTGACGTAGGGCACGACGTAGTCGAGGACCGCCTGCGCCGTACCCAGCGAGAGGGCGCACCACGCGAGTCGGGAGAGGCGCACGCAGTCGAGGTAGTCGTCGGCAGTGCCCAGCAGGGAGAGCTCGTCGACCCGGACACCGTCGAGCACGACCCGCGACAGGGAGGCGGCGCGCAGCCCCATCGCCGGGTCCGCCTCCACCTCGAGGCCCTCGGTGCCGGACTCCACGAGGAACAGCCGGGGCTCGCCATCGAGCAGCGCGCCCAGCACGAACAGCTCCGCGTCGGCGCCTCGCGGCACCATCGACTTCACGCCGTGGAGCACGTACCCGCCGCCGTCCTTGACTGCGGTGGTCTGCGGCGCGAGCGCGTCGAAGAGCGGGCGGGGCTCGGCCAGCCCCAGGGCCGCGGCCGGGACGTCGTCGCCGGCGAAGGCGGGCAGGTACGTCGCCTGCTGCTGCTCGCTGCCCCACAGCGACAGCGCGGTGCCCACGGCGCCGGGAGCGAGACTGGCCACCGCGAGCCCCATGTCCCCGTGCGCGAGCGCCTCCGCGACCAGGGTGCCGGCCATCGCGGAGCGCTCGGTGCTGATGCCGCCGAGCTGCTCGGGGACACCGAGGATCGGCAGGCCGACCTCCAGGCCCGCCTTCAGCACCGCCTCCGGGGCCCGGGCGGCCTCGTCCGACTCCGCCGCGGACGGACGGACGACCTCGGCTGCGAGCTCACGGACCACGTCGACGAGCAGCTGCTCGTCCTCGGTGGGGGTGAGGTCGAACGTGCCGGCGGCCGCGGCGGGCGGCACCCGCGTGCCGGTGCCCGCGACCCTCCCGGCCCGGGCGAACTGGCGGCTGACCGCTCCCAGGGTGCGGAACCCGGACCGGGTCGCCTCGAAGACCACCCGCTCCGTGGGCTTGCGCAGGTTCCAGCCGAACGGCCCGAACTTGTCCAGCGCACTGGTCTGGGCGAGCTTGTTGAGGAAGGCGACCGCCAGGCCGATCGGGTCCTGCTTGTCGCGATCGGTCAGGCCGTGTCGGCGCCGTCCGTCGCGGGACGCTGTGGTGGGCATGGAACTAACTGTAACTTCGAGTTACACCAACCGCCACGACCAGCTCCGTGGCGGTGGTCACGCCTGGTGCCCTCCGGCCTCCGTCCCCTCGGCTACTTTGACGCCATGTCCGAGACCCAGGCGACCGCCTCCGAGGGCGACGCCGCGCTGCCCGGGGACGGGACGGTGCGGCCGATCACCCGGTGGGGCGAGGCCGTCATGCATCATCGTCCCGAGCCCGTCACCGTCTTCGACGACCAGCTGCGAGCGCTGGCCGCGGACATGGTCGCCACCATGTACGCCGCCGACGGCGTGGGCCTGGCCGCCTGTCAGATCGGCCGGGACCTGTCGCTGTTCGTCTTCGACTGTCCCGACGACGACGGCGTGCGCCACCAGGGGGTGGTGTGCAACCCGGTGCTGTTCCTCCCGGTCGGCAGGGACCGCGAGCTCGACGACGGGGACGAGGGCTGCCTGTCCCTCCCGGGCGCGTTCGTGGCCTGTGCTCGCGCGACCTGGGCCCGGGTGGAGGGCCAGCGGCTGGACGGCTCGACGGTCAGCCATGAGGGGAACGGCCTCCTCGCTCGCTGCCTGCAGCACGAGACCGACCACTGCGAGGGCACGGTGTTCGGTGACCGGCTCAACAAGCGCACCCGCAAGAAGCTCTTCAAGCAGGCCGAGGAGGCCACCGCGGACTTCCCCGACGGGTGGCCTGCCTGAGGCGCGAGGCGTGCCCGCCGCCGACGTCCATGACCGGGCGGCGCGTCCCTCCGGCCGCTCCGTCTCGGCGGCATAGGGTGAGCGCGCCCGACAACCCTCCCGTACCGGCTCCGGAGAGTCCCTCACCCATGACCCAGCCCCCCAGCGGCATCGGCGGCTCGTCGTGGCGGCGGCTCCGCCGACCGGTCGCCGTGAGCCTGGGAGTGGCGCTGCTCGCGACCGGTGCGGGGTGCACCGGCTCCGAGGCGGACCGACCCGTGGGCGGCGGACCGGCAGGCACCCCGACGGCGTCCCCGCCCAAGCTGGTCCCCTCCGGTTCGGCGACCCCGCGCCGCGCCGACCGCCCCAACATCGTCACGATCGTCACCGACGACATGCGCACCGACGACCTGCGGTGGATGCCGCACGTGCGTCAGCTCGTGGGCGAGCGCGGCCTCGAGTTCCGCAACTCGTTCAGCGCCTTCCCGCTGTGCGCACCCGCGCGCAGCTCGCTGCTCACCGGTCAGTACGCCCACAACACCGGCGTACTCGACGTCTCGCCGCCGGAGAACTACGAGGCCTTCGACGACCGCGCCACGGTGGCGACCTCGATGAACGCGGCCGGCTACAACACGGTGTTCATGGGCAAGTACATGAACGGCTACGGCGACGGGCCCTCGAAGGTGACGGGCAAGAACTCCTTCCGCTACGTGCCACCGGGCTGGACCGACTGGTGGGGTGCCCCGCAGCGTCCGGCGAACAGCACCCTGCGCGGGGGCGGGACCTACAACTACTTCCACCTGCTGCTCAACCACAACGGTCGGCTCGACGACACCCACAAGGGGACCTACCAGACCGTGGTCCAGGGTCGGATCCTGCGCCGCATGGTGGCGAAGTACCACCGCTCCCCCAAACCCTTCTTCCTGTACTACGCACCGATCGCCCCGCACTTCGGGGCCCCGCGCGAGGACGACGACCCGTCGGACGTCGTGCGACCCGGGACCAGCAAGGTCGAGAAGTTCAAGACCCCCGCCCGTCCCGGAAGGGTCCGCGGCCTGCTCGACGACCGCATCCGACGCGCCTCCGGCCTGCCCCAGGACGGCAGCCAGAGCCAGCGCGACATGAGCGGGCTCCCCCGACCCATGCGCAACCTGCCGCGGATCTCCGATGCCGAGAGGGCGGCGATGCTCACGCTGACCCGCCAGCGCGCCGAGTCGCTCCACGTGCTCGACGTACAGATCGGCAAGCTCATCGACAAGCTGAAGACGACCGGTGAGTACGACGACACCGTGGTGATGTTCACCTCCGACAACGGCTACTTCCTCGGCGAGCACCGGATGCGGCAGGGGAAGATCTGGGCGCACGAGCCGTCCCTGCGCGTGCCCTTCCTGGTGGCCGGTCCGGGCGTGCCGCGCGGCACGAGGTTCGACCCGGTTCGGATGGAGGACATCGCCGCCACCGTCCTCGCGCTGGGGGGCGCCGGACCGCCCCGGCCCGCCGACGGGCTGTCGCTGGTGCCGAGCTTCCGCCGCGACCGGGGCTGGCGGGTGCCGATCCTCCTCGAGGGCAACGTCGACGCCGGGGTCATGAACGCTGCCAGCAAGCGCCATCCACCCGGATTCCCGAACTCGTTGACCGGGACCGGCATCCGCACCGCCGAGTGGAAGTACATGCGCTACGTCGACGGGGACGCCGAGCTCTACCACCTCACCCGCGACCCCAACGAGCTGCGCAACCTCTACGACCGACCCCGGTACGCCGACGTGCAGCGTGAGCTCGCCGACCTCTGGCGGAGGTACCGGCAGTGTGCCGGGGCGAGCTGCCGTGCCCCGATGCCGCAGTCACTGCAGCTCGGCGCCCGTCGGCTGGCCGAGGTGACACGCACCCAGGAGCGCCGGGTCGACACCCGCTACGGCGTCCCGGCGCTCTAGCCACCGGCTGCCTCCACCCGAAGTCACCCGGTCATCGCCGTGCGGTCACGTAGCAGGCGACCGCGGCCGCGGCGGCGACGTTGAGCGAGTCGATGCCCTCCCTCATGGGGATCACGGCCCTGCGCTGCGCGCAGGCCTGCCAGCGCGGGGACAGCCCGTGCCCCTCGCTGCCGAGGACGAGGGCCACCCGCTCGAGGCCGGCGACCGCCTCCTCGAGCTCGGTGGCGTCCTCGGCGAGCGTGAGCGCGACAGTGGTGAAGCCCGCCCCGGCGACGTGCAGCAGGCCGTCGTGCCAGTCGGGCAGGCGGGCGTACGGCACCGTGAACACCGCGCCCATGGCCACCTTCACCGAGCGACGGTAGAGCGGGTCGGCGCACCGGGGTGCCAGCAGCACCGCGTCGACGCCGAGCGCGGCCGCACTGCGAAAGATCGCACCGACGTTGGTGTGGTCCACGACGTCCTCGAGCACCACGACCGTCCGGGCCGACGCGATCGCCTCGTCCAGGGTCGGCAGCGGCAGCCGCTCGAGCGAGGCCAGCGCCCCTCGGTGCACGTGGAAGCCCGTCACCTCCTCGGCCATCGCCTCGGAGACAACGAAGCACGGTGCCTCGGTGGCGGCGAGCACGTCCGCGAGACCGTCGAGCCAGCGCGGCGCCATCAGGAAGGAGCGGACCGGGAAGCCGGCCTCGACCGCGCGGCGGACGACCTTCTCCCCCTCGGCCAGGAACAGTCCGTGCCGGGTCTCCAGGTGCCTGCGCAGCTCGACGTCGCGCAGGTCGCGGTAGTCGGCCAGCCGCGCGTCCCCCGGGTCGTCCACCTCCACCAGCTCGGCCACGCCCGGAGCGTACCGACGACGCGGCTCAGCCCTCCCGGGGAGGGCGGGCGACGGAGACGACCTCCCCGATGACCACGATCGCGGGAGGACGCACGTCCTCGCGCCGCATGTCGTCGGCCACGGTGGCCAGCGTGCTGATCAGCGTCCGCTCGCCGGGCATCGTGCCCTCGGAGACGATCGCGACCGGAGTCGCGGGCGGGCGGCCTCCGCCCACCAGCCGGTCGGCGATCGCGGGAAGGTTCTGCACGGCCATCAGCAGCACCACCGTGCCGCGCAGCCGGGCGACCGCGTCCCACTCGACGAGCGAGTCGGCATGGCCGGGCGGGAGGTGGCCGGAGATCACCGTGAACTCGTGGGCGACGCCGCGGTGCGTGACCGGGATGCCCGCCACCGCCGGCACGGAGATCGCGCTGGTGAGGCCCGGGATCACGGTCCAGGGGACGCCGGCGGCCTCGCAGGCCAGCGCCTCCTCGTAGCCGCGGCCGTACACGAAGGAGTCACCGCCCTTGAAGCGCACCACGCGCTTGCCGGCCAGCGCCCGGTCGACGATCACGCGGTTGATCTCCTCCTGCGTCGCCGACCGGCCCCGAGGCAGCTTCGCGACGTCGATCAGCTCCACGTCCGGGGCGAGCTCGTCGAGCAGCTCGCGGGGCGCGAGCCGGTCGGCGACGACGACGTCGGCCTCGCTGAGCGCGCGGCGCGCCGCCACCGTGACCAGCTCGGGGTCGCCCGGTCCCCCGCCCACGAGCACCACGCCGGCAGACCGGTCCTCGTCGTGCGGCGCCGCGATGGCGCCGTCGCGCAGCCCGGCGATGATCGCGTCGCGGACACCCGCGGAGCGGCGCGGCTCGCGGTTGCCCAGCACGGCCACCGTCACGCCGGCGTGCCGCCCGACGGCCGGGGTCCAGGCGGTCGCCTGCGTCGCGTCGTCGGCGCGCACGCAGAAGATCCGGCGTGCCTCGCACTCGGCGCTCACCAGCGCGTTCACGGCGGCGTCGTCGGTGGCCGCGATGACGTACCACGTCTCCTCGACGTCCTCGGGACGGAAACCCCTCCGGTGCCAGGTGATCTCGCCGGAGCCGGCGAGCCCCTCGACCGCCGGCGTGGTCACCGGGGAGACCAGGACGACCTCCGCGCCGGCGGCCAGCAGCCGCGGCACCCGCCGCTGGGCGACGTGGCCTCCGCCGACCACGAGCACGCGTCGGCCCTGCAGCCGAAGCCCGGAGGGATAGGGCGGGAAGTCGCTCACGCGGGGTCCTTGCGCGTCACCCCGGCCGCGTCGAAGGTGGCCATCTCGCGGAGCACGGCGCCGGCCGACTCGACGATCGGGAAGGCGAGGACCGCGCCGGTGCCCTCGCCCAGACGCAGGTCGAGGTCCACGACGGGCCGCAGTCCCAGCTGCGCCAGGGCCACCGCGTGGCCGGGCTCGACGCTGCGGTGGCCCGCGAAGCACGACCCGACGACGTCGGGGGCGAGGGCCGCCGCGACGAGCGCCGCCGCCCCCGCGATCACGCCGTCGAGGACGACGGGGACGCCCCGACCGGCCGCGCCGAGCAGGAACCCCGTCAACCCGGCGTGCTCGAACCCGCCGACGGAGGCCAGGGTCGCGACGGGGTCGTCGCTGACCGGGCGCTCACGCAGCGCGCGCGAGACGACCTCGATCTTGCGGGCCAGGGTCGGGTCGTCGACCCCGGTGCCCCGGCCGACGACCCGGGCCGGGTCTGCGCCGGTCAGCGCCGCGACGAGGGCGGCGGACGGGGTCGTGTTGGCGATGCCCATGTCCCCGGTCAGCAGGCAGTCGTACCCCTCGTCGACCAGGCTGTGGGCCACCGACGCCCCGGCGAGGATCCCCCGCAGGGCCTCGTCGCGGCTCATCGCCGGTCCCGTGGCCAGGTCCGAGGTGCCCTTGCGGATCTTGTGGTCGAGCAGCCCGGGGCCCGCCACCAGGTCGGTCGCGACCCCCATGTCGACGACGTACACGTCCGCACCGGCCTGCCGGGCCAGGACGTTGACCGCGGCCCCGCCGGCGCGGAAGTTCTCGATCATCGAGGCGGTCACCTCCTGCGGCCAGGGGGTGACGCCCTGCGCGTGCACACCGTGGTCCCCGGCGAACACCGCGACCACCGGCCGGGCCAGCGACCTCGGCGGGCAGCACCGCTGGATCCCCGCCAGCTGCACCGAGACGTCCTCCAGGACCCCGAGCGCACCGGCCGGCTTGGTCAGCTGCGCCTGTCGGTCCCGGGCCTCCTGCATGGCCACGGGGTCAGGGGCGGCAACGTCGCAGACGAGGTCGTCGAGAGTCATGGGGCTCATTCTCCCTGGGCCGTCGCCTCGCCTCGCCGCGGACCGAGGGACAAGACGCCGCGCTAGCCTCGGCGGTGCCCGACCTGCCACGACCGTCCCGTCCCATCCCGTCCCGAGGAGAGAAGCATGAGTCTCGACCGACCCGTCAGCCCGGACCCCTACGAGCTGCTGCCCGCCGTGCCGTCCTTCACGGTGACCAGCGACGACGTCACGGACGGCGAGCCGCTCGCGGACGACCAGGTCGCCGACGAGGGCAACACCTCCCCGCAGCTGAGCTGGTCCGGCGCCCCCGAGGGCACCAAGAGCTTCACGGTCACCTGCTTCGACCCCGATGCCCCCACCCCCTGCGGCTTCTGGCACTGGGTCCTCGTCGACCTCCCCGCGGACGTGACCAGCCTCGACACCGGCGCCGGCGCGGAGGGCGCGGACCTGCCCGGTGCGGCGTTCATGTGCCGCAACGACGGCGGCGCGAAGGCCTTCATGGGCGCCGCGCCGCCCGAGGGTGACCAGGTGCACCGCTACTACTTCGTCGTGCACGCGGTCACCGAGGAGCAGCTGGGCGTCGACTCCGACGCCTCCCCCGCCGTGGTCTCCTTCAACCTCGCCTTCAAGACCGCCGGCCGCGCGCTCCTCACCGGCACCTACCAGCACTGACCGTTCCTGCGGTTTCCCATGGGATCGGGGCAACCGGCACCTCCCTCGTCATATCCGAGGGGGGAGGTGCCGGTTTCGCGTGGACGGTGGGGCGACGTCCGACGCGGGAGGCTTTCTTGACTGACTCCAGAGAAGATGCTTGGCTCGTCGTGATGGACCTCCCCACCACGAGTGACCCGGTGCGCCACCCCGCACAGGCCCTGCGCGAGTGCGGCCTACGCGTGACCAAGCAGCGCCTGTCCGTGCTGAACGTGCTGGTCGACGCGCCGCACTCCGGCGCCGACACGGTGATCTCCGCGGTGCGCGCCGACGTCGGCCAGGTCTCGATCCAGGCGGTGTACGACGTCCTCAACGTGCTGACGGCCCGAGGCCTCGTCCGCCGCATCCAACCCGCCGGCTCCACGGCCCGCTACGAGCTCCGCGTCGGCGACAACCACCACCACCTCGTCTGTCGCGGCTGCGGCGAGGTCGTGGACGTGGACTGCGCGACCGAGCAGGCGCCGTGCCTCGACACCTCCGCGCTCGACACCCAGGCCCCCGGGTTCGTCGTGGACGAGGCCGAGGTGACGTTCTGGGGGCTCTGCGACACATGTTCGACCGGTACGACGCACACGTGAGCGTCGTACCTCCACGCCGACCAGCGACCAGCACAACCAGGAGGAGAGCATGACCGACACCGATGCCCGACCCAACGGCGGTTCCACGACCGGGACCGGCGCTCCGGCGCAGAGCGACCGCAACTCGCTGACCGTCGGACCCGACGGCCCGATCCTGCTGCACGACCACCACTTCATCGAGCAGATGGCCCACTTCAACCGCGAGCGGGTCCCCGAGCGCAACGTGCACGCCAAGGGATCCGGCGCGTTCGGCGTCTTCGAGACGACCGAGGACGTGTCGCAGTACACCAAGGCGGCGCTGTTCCAGCCCGGCGTGACGACGGACATGCTGGCGCGGTTCTCCACGGTGGCCGGCGAGCAGGGCAGCCCCGACACGTGGCGTGACCCGCGCGGCTTCGCGCTGAAGTTCTACACCTCCGACGGCAACTACGACCTCGTCGGCAACAACACCCCGGTCTTCTTCATCCGCGACACCATGAAGTTCCCGCACTTCATCCGTTCGCAGAAGCGCCGTGGCGCCAACGGCCTGCGCGACAACGACATGCAGTGGGACTTCTGGACCCACAACCCCGAGTCCGCGCACCAGGTCACCTGGCTGATGGGCGACCGCGGCCTGCCCGCGTCGTGGCGCGAGATGAACGGCTACGGCTCGCACACCTACATGTGGATCAACGCGAGCGGCGAGAAGTTCTGGGTCAAGTACCACTTCAAGAGCGACCAGGGAGTCAAGTGCCTGACCCAGGAGGCCGCCAACGAGATCGCCGGCGAGGACTCCGACTTCCACCGCCGTGACCTCTTCGACAACATCGCCGAGGGCAACTTCCCGTCGTGGACGCTGTTCGTCCAGGTGATGCCGTTCGAGGACGCGAAGACCTACCGGTTCAACCCGTTCGACCTGACCAAGGTGTGGCCGCACGGCGACTACCCGCTGATCAAGGTCGGCACGATGACGCTGAACAAGAACCCGGAGAACTTCTTCGCGCAGATCGAGCAGGCGGCGTTCGAGCCGAGCGCCACCGTGCCCGGCATCGCGTTCAGCCCCGACAAGATGCTGCTCGGACGGGTGTTCGCCTACAGCGACACGCACCGCTACCGGATCGGCCCGAACTACCTCCAGCTGCCGGTGAACCGGCACCGCGTCGAGGGCGCCTTCACCTACCAGTTCGACGGCCCGATGGCCTACGACCACGCCGGTGACCGTTCGAAGTACGCGCCCAACTCGTACGGCGACCCGTACAGCGACGAGACCGGGACGGTCGAGGACAGCTGGGACGTCGACGGCGAGATGGTGCGCACCGCCTACACGCTGCGCGCCGAGGACGACGACTTCGGCCAGGCCGGCACCATGGTCCGCGAGGTCTGGGACGACGCGGCCCGGGAGCGGTTCGTGGGCAACGTCTCCGGACACATCCTGGGCGGGGTGACGGACCAGACCCTGCCGAGGGTCTTCGAGTACTGGAAGAACGTCGATGCCGAGATCGGCAAGCGCATCGAGGAGGCCGTGACCGCAGGCCGCGACGAGAAGGCTCCGGCCCCTGGCCCGACCGAGCGCAAGGGCGTCATCGACTCCCCCAGCTGATCGGCCTCTGCGACCCGGCACAGGGTCGCGGCTCGTCGAGACCGACGGCCCGGTTCCTCACGGAACCGGGCCGTCGGGGCTCTCCGGTGGTGCGGCAGGATGTCCGCGTGAACGAGCCGACCGTCGACGTGCTCGGCGAGCCGTACCGAGCCGAGCGCATCGACCTGCCTGCCGATGACGAGGGCGAGGTGGTCGCGACCCTGGTCAGCCGACCCACCCACCGGGCGACCACCAGAGCCGTGCTCCACGTGCACGGCTTCGCCGACTACTTCTTCCAGACGCCCGCGGCCGACTTCTGGGTCGAGCACGGCTACGACTTCTACGCCTTGGACCTGCGCAAGTACGGACGGTCGCTGCGTGAGCACCAGACCCCGAACTTCGTCACCGACCTCGCCGACTACTACGCCGAGCTCGACGAGGCGTACCGGCGCATCGTCGACCGAGACGGTCACGACCACGTCGTGGTCTCGGCACACTCCACCGGCGGGCTGGTCACGCCGCTGTGGATGCACGACCGGCGGCCGGCCGTCGCGGGCCTGGTGCTCAACTCGCCGTGGCTCGACCTGCAGGGCAGCCTGCTGCTGCGAACCGCGGGCACCCGCGCCATCGACCAGATCGGTCTGCGGCGCCCGTACCTGGTGATCCCCCGCGAGGTCTCCGGCTTCTACGCCCGCAGCCTGCACCGCGACCACGACGGCGAGTGGGACTTCGACCTGGCCTGGAAGCCGCTGGAGTCCTGGCCGGTGTACGCCGGCTGGCTGCGCGCCGTACGCAGGGGGCACGCGCGGGCGCACCGCGGCCTCGACGTGACGGCACCGGTGCTGGTGCTGACCTCGGGCGCCAGTGGACACCCGAAGGAGTACGACGACAGCTGCGCGGCCACCGACATCGTCCTGGACGTGGAGCAGATGCGGAGATGGGCCCCGCGGCTCGCGGACCACGTGACGCTGGTGCGGGTCGAGGGTGCCCTGCACGACGTGACGATGTCGCGCGCTCCGGTGCGGGCGCGGGTCTTCGACGAGATCGGCCGCTGGCTCTCGGCGTACGTCGAGCGCGGCACCGCTGGCTAGGTTTCGGGTGGAGCACTGCCCCGACCGGTCGGTGGCCGACCCGACTGGACCGGTGTCGGCACGATCCCGTGCGTCACATCGCCCGCGTCGTACCTCCGGATCCCGGGCGAGATGTCCTAGGGGAAGCGCCGGGAAAGGTCGATCCCATGGGAAACCGACGGAGCTCAGCCGGCCAGCAGGAAATGGGTCAGGGCGGCGACCCCGACCACCACGATGAAGCTGCGCAGCGCCCACGCCGGGAGCCGCCGACCGACGGTCGCCCCGATCTGGCCACCGATCACCGAGCCGCCGGCGATGAGGCCCGCGACCCGGTAGTCGATGTGCGCCACGACCACGAACACCACCGCGGCGACCAGGTTCACCAGCAGGGCCAGGACGTTCTTGGTCGCGTTGTTGCGCTGCATCGTCTCGGTGAGGCCGACGCCGAGCACGGCCATCAGCAGCACCCCCTGCGCGGCGCCGAAGTACCCGCCGTAGACGCCGGCCAGGAACACCAGCAGCCACACCCACGCGGCGCCGTGCTGAGGTCGCTCGACACCGCGCGACTCCGCCCGGAGGGCGACCCGCCGGCTGATCGCCGGCTCGAAGACCACGAAGACGCAGCCGAGGGCGATGAGCACCGGCACGATCGCCTGGAACGCCCCCGCAGGCAGCACGAGCAGCAGCAGCGCGCCACTGATCCCACCGAGCACCGAGGCGGCGCCGAGGCGTACCAACCGCGCCCGCTGACCCGCGAGCTCACGTCGGTAGCCGATCGCCCCCGACAGCGAACCGGGCACCAGTCCGACGGTGTTGGACACGTTCGCGGTCACCGGGGGGACCCCGATCGCGAGAAGGGTCGGGAACGTGATCAACGTTCCCGACCCCACCACGGTGTTGATGGTGCCGGCGGCGATCCCCGCAAGGAAGACCGCCGTCATCTCCAGCAGGCTCACTCTCCAGAAGGCTCTTCGGGCGTGCCCAGGTCGGCTGCGTCCGGCGGGGTCGACGACTCCGGCGTTCGAGGACGGGTCCGCAGGTTGCTGGACGCCTCGGCGGCGGCGATGGCCGCCGCCACCTCCTCGTGCGTGGTCTTCAGGGTGCGATCGGCGTGCTCGTCGCCCACGGACTCGCCCATGTCGACCCGTTTGAGGGGACCGTCGACCTTGTCCGGGATGCCCTGCAGGCTCGTCATGGTCGAGCCGAGGCCCTCGAGCGCCTTGCCGATCTCGCTCGGCACGATCCAGACCTTGTTGGCGTCGCCCTCGGCGATCTTCGGCATCATCTGGAGGTACTGGTAGGCCAGCAGCGACTGGTCCGGCCGGCCGTCGTGGATGGCCTGGAAGACCGTCTGGATCGCCTGGCCCTCGCCCTGGGCCTGGAGGATCCGCGACTCGCGGTCGGCCTGGGCGCGCAGGATCAGCGACTCGCGGTCACCCTCGGCCGAGAGGATCGCGGCCTGCTTGCCGCCCTCCGCGGTGAGGATCGCGGACTGCCGCTGACCCTCGGCGGTGAGGATCGCAGCCCGCTTGTCGCGGTCGGCCCGCATCTGCTTCTCCATCGAGTCCTTGATCGAGGGCGGCGGGTCGATGCCCTTCAGCTCCACCCGGTTGACTCGGATGCCCCACTTGCCGGTGGCCTCGTCGAGCACGCCGCGCAGCCGACTGTTGATCTCGTCGCGGCTGGTCAGCGTCTGCTCGAGGTCCAGGCCGCCGACGATGTTGCGCAGCGTGGTCATGGTGAGCTGCTCGACCGCCTGGATGTAGTTGGCGATCTCGTACGTCGCCGCGACCGGGTCGGTCACCTGGAAGTAGATGACGGTGTCGATGGAGACCACGAGGTTGTCCTCGGTGATCACCGGCTGCGGAGGGAAGGAGACCACCTGCTCACGCAGGTCGATCATGTAGCGGACGTTGTCGACGAACGGCACCACGATGTTCAGGCCCGCGGGGAGGCTGGCCTTGTACTTGCCGAACCGTTCGACGATCCCCGCCCGCGCCTGCGGCACGATGCGGATCGTCTTGGCCAGCACGGCCACGGCGAAGACCGCGACCAGGATCACCAGGACTAGAGCCACCATCGGTGCCCCCTCTCAATTGTGACCGGCGTCGCAGCCGGTCGGATGATCGATCTCGTGACCCCTGGGGGCGACGTGGCGCCCCTCACGGGTCGAGCTCGGGGACCGGGTGCACGAGTGCGGTGGCCCCTTTGATCTGGAAGATGTCGACCCTCGACCCGGCGACGATCACCTGGTCGGCGTCGTACGGGCGGGCGGTCCACAGCTCCCCGCCGATGCGCACCTGTCCGGAGTCGGCCGACACCTGCTCGACGACGACGGCGGTCCTGCCGACCAGCGCCTCATGACCCTGCACGAGCGTGGGTCCGTTGTGCAGTCGCTTGACCACGCTGGGCCGAACCAGGCCGAGCGCGGCGACGGAGGTGGCCAGCGCGGCCAGCACCTGCAGCCAGATCGCGTCGGTGGCGAGCCCGACCACCATGCCCACGAGGGCGCCCGTCGCGAGCATCAGCAGGATGAGGTCCAGGCTGAACAGCTCGAGCACGCCGAGTGCGACGGCCAGGCCCAGCCAGACCTGCCACGCCTCGATGCCTTCGGGGACCTGCATGCCTGCAGCCTATCCGGGGACCTCACACGTGTACCCGCGTCACAGCGTCCGGCGGGAGGCGCGCCGTCGGGCGGACCAGCGGCCATCCTCGTACGAGAGCCGAAGCGGCATCCGGAAGGTCGAGGAGACGACCTCCTCGGTGAGCACCTGTTCGAGAGGTCCGGAGGCGACGACGCGACCCTCGCGCAGCAGCAGCGCGTGGGTGAAGCCGGGCGGGATCTCCTCGACGTGGTGGGAGACCAGCACGGTCGCCGGTGCCGCCTCGTCCATGGCGAGCTGCGACAGCGTCGAGACCAGGTCCTCCCGCCCGCCGAGGTCGAGGCCGGCAGCCGGCTCGTCGAGCAGCAGGAGCTCCGGGTCGGTCATCAGCGCCCGGGCGATCTGGACCCGCTTGCGCTCGCCCTCCGAGAGGGTCCCGAACGTGCGGTCGACGAGTCGGCCGGCGCCCACCTCGGCGAGCAGGCTCGCGGCCCGATCGTGGTCGAGCTCGTCGTAGCGTTCGCGCCAGCGGCCCAGCACGCCGTACGACGCGGAGACCACCACGTCGTGGACGCGCTCACCGGGCGGGATCCGCTCGGCGAGGGCGGCGCTGGTCAGCCCGATGCGGGGGCGCAGCTCGAAGACGTCGACGGTGCCGAGCACCTCGCCCAGGATCCCGGCCACGCCGGAGGTCGGATGGATCTGTGCGGAGGCGACCTGGAGCAGCGTCGTCTTCCCAGCACCGTTGGGACCCAGGATCACCCAGCGCTCGTCCTCCTCGACGGTCCAGTCGACGCCGTCGATCAGCGTCGCCTGCCCCCTGCGAACGGTCACGCCGGCGAGCTCGAGAACGGCGTCCATGAGCGTGTGCGGTCTCCTCGTGGTGCGGGTCGGGCCCGGGCGGTCCAACCTATACGGGGCTGTTCCCCCGGGGGTCCGGGCCCTGCGGCGCAGGCGCACTGCGTACGCTCGGTCGGTGCCCGCACTGCCGCCGTCCGCACGGTTCGCGCTCTGGTTCTCCGCCTGGGCCGAGGGCCGCGCAAGCCTCGACGACGCGCGCGACGCGATCGTCGGCGACGACGCCGCCCACGACGTGACCGGGCTGCCGGACGTCGACGGGAGCCGGCCGCTGATCCTCGCCCTCGGCCTGCTGCGCAGCCATCGGGCCACCGGCGCCGGGATCGCCCTCCCGGTCCCCGGCGACCTGCTCGGCCTCGCCGGCCCGGCTGACTTCAACGCGGCGGTGGTCGAGAGCGGCGAGGGGGTGGTCCTGGAGGACGCCGACCTCGGGCTCGTGCCGCACCGCGTCGGTGCGGGCGTGCAGTGGGCCTGCCAGCCGGCGGTCTCGCTCCGCCAGCTGCCGGACCCCTCGGAGGCGGACACGGCGCTGCGCCAGGAGCTGGTCCGCACCTCCACCGTGCTCGCGGACCTCGAGGTGGCCCGCTGGCGGCCCGAGGTCGCCGACGAGCTCATGGCGCTGCGCCGCACGACCGACCTGCGCCTCCCCGAGGCGACCCCTCCCCGCGCCGTACGGCTGGCTTCGCTGGCGACGCGCTGCCGCACCATCGTGGAGCTGGCGCTGGCCGACGACGGCGGCAGCATCACGGCCGTGGACGCCGACGCGCGCCGGGCCGCGCTCCGGCCCCTCGACCGCGCCAGTCGCCGTGCGCTGGTGGCCGCCTGCACGCCCCGCGTGTGGCCGTCCACCCCGGTCTGAGCATGGCGCCTCCATGAGCCCCGGAAGGGACCACGGCGATAGCCTCGGCACCGCCATGGACGAGTCGCCCACGACGCTGCTCATCACGCTGACCGGCAAGGACCGGCCCGGCGTGACCTCGACCGTCTTCTCGACCCTGGCGACGTTCGGGGTCGAGGTGCTCGACATCGAGCAGATCGTGCTGCGCCGGCGGCTGGTGCTCGGGGTGCTGGTGACGCTGCCTCGCGACTGGAAGGCGCTGCGGGACGCACTCGAGCGGGTCGCCGCCGGCCTCGACATGCAGGTAGAGGTCGACCGCGGCACCGGTGACAACCGGGCCCGCCCCGAGGGTCGCAGCCACGTGACGGTCCTCGGCGCCCCGCTGAAGCCCGCCGCCGTGGCGGCGATCGCCGGGCGCATCGCCGACACCGGCGCGAACATCGACCGGATCGAGCGGATGGCGCGCTACCCCGTGACCGCGGTCGAGATGCACGTCTCCGGCACCGACCCCGACCGGCTGCGCGTCACCCTGGCGGAGGAGGCGGCCGTCCAGGCGGTCGACGTGGCGGTGCAGCCGGCCTCCCTGCTGCGCCACGGCATGCGGCTGGTGGTGATGGACGTGGACTCGACCCTGGTGCAGGGCGAGGTGATCGAGATGCTCGCCGAGCACGTCGGGTGTCTCGACGAGGTGCGCTCGGTCACCGGGTCGGCGATGCGCGGCGACCTCGACTTCGAGGAGTCCCTGCGGCGGCGGGTCGCGCTGCTTGCGGGTCTCGAAGCCGCGGTCCTGGACCAGGTCTACGACGCGCTCACGCTCGCTCCGGGGGCGAGGACGCTGGTGCGCACCCTGAAGCGGCTGGGCTACCGCTTCGCGATCGTCTCGGGCGGGTTCAGCCAGATCACCGACCGGATCGCCGCCGACCTGGGCATCGACTTCGCAGCCGCCAACGAGCTCGAGGTCGTCGACGGCCGCCTCACCGGCCGCATCGTCGGGCCAGTCGTCGACCGGGCCGGCAAGGCTGACGCGCTACGGCGGTTCGCCGCCGCGGCCGGGGTGGCGCCGGGGGCGACCGTGGCCATCGGCGACGGCGCGAACGATCTCGACATGCTCTCCGCGGCCGGGCTCGGCATCGCGTTCAACGCCAAGCCGGTCGTGCAGAAGGCCGCCGACACCGCTGTCAACGTCCCCTACCTGGACGCCATCGTCTATCTGCTCGGAATCAGCCGCGAGGAGGTCGAGGCCGCCGACGCGCTCGACGGCCTCACCACACCCGCCCCGCCCCTCCCGTGACGCCGGAGCCGTTGGGTCAGCCACGCCCGACGAAGTAGGCGACGAGTCGGCCGGTCTCGGCGCCCAGCTCGGCCCAGGGCACCCCCACCTCGAGGACGGCGACGGCGGCCGGTGGGAAGCCCTGCAGCAGCTCCGAGACGGCCGCCGGGTCGCCCTCGCCGTCGTCGAGGTGGTGGCAGAGGTACGCCGCGGTCGGATTGTGGCCCACGAACATCACCGTGCTCATCTCGGGAGGCGTCGTCTGCAGCGCCTCGACGACCACGTCCGCACTCCCCGTGAACAGCGCGTCGTCGAACGACACCTCAGTGGCACTCGCGTCGATCCGCTCCGCGAGGGCCGACCACGTCTCCCGGGTTCTCGTGGCCGAGGACACCAGCACGTACTCCGGCAGCAGCTGCCGCTCGCGCAGGTGCTCTCCGACGTCGCGAGCGCTGACGAGGCCGCGTTCGGTGAGGTGGCGCGCGTGGTCGCTCGGCGCGAAGGGCTCTGCCTTCGCGTGCCGCATCACGATCAGGCGCCGCCGGTCCGTCACGAGTCAACTGTCGCACCCCGTAGGCTGCGCCGCATGCCGAACGGCCCATCTGAAGACCCCCCGACGACCCCGCCGAGGGACCGGCTCCGAGGGTTTCCCGGTCCCCTGATGGCGATCGGCGGCGCCGAGGACAAGGTCGGCCGTCGCACGGTGCTCAAGACGTTCGTCTCCCTCGCCGGAGGCCCCGACGCTCGGATCGCCGTGGTGCCCACCGCCAGCTCCCTGGGGCTCGAGATCGTCGAGGTGTACGACGCGCTGTTCCGCCGTCTGGGTGCCTGCGACGTCATCGCCGCGCGGCCCGGGACCCGGGAGGAGGCCGGCGACCCGGAGACCGCCGCACTGCTCGACGACGTGACGGGCATCTTCATGACCGGTGGCAACCAGCTCAAGCTGTCGGCCATCGTCAACGGCACGGCGTTCGGCGACGCGATCACCGCAGCGCATGCGCGGGGGGTCGCGGTCGGCGGCACCAGTGCCGGGGCCAGCATCCAGTCCTCGCACATGGTGGCCTTCGGCCCCGGCGGCACCACCCCCAAGCAGCGGATGACCCAGCTCGCGGCAGGCCTCGGGCTGGTCCGCGACGTCGTCATCGACCAGCACTTCGGCCAGCGCAACCGCTACGGCCGGCTGCTGATGCTGGTGGCCCAGAGCCCCGGTCTGCTCGGCATCGGCGTCGACGAGGACACCGGGGCGGTGATCACCGAGGAGGACGGCGTCCAGGTGCTGCGCGTCGTGGGCCGCGGTGTCGTCACGGTGTTCGACGGCCGCAACGTCGTCTCGAATGCCCACGAAGCACGCCGTACCTCCCCGCTGCTGGCCTCGGGCGTGGTGCTGCACGTGCTGCCGGCGGGCGCTGTGTTCGACCTGTCGCGCAGGGTTCTGGTGCCCCGTGCCGCGGGCGCCGACCCCGCCGAGGCGGCCGAGCTCGCGGTCGCGGGTCAGGACCTGCGAACGTTGGCCCGGGACATCGCCGCCGGTGACGTGTCCCCGACGGTGCTCCGGCGCCGTCTGGCCCGCCAGGTGACCCCCGAGCCCACTGAAGGAGAGCGCGCATGAGCACGCCCGCGCCCGACCTCTCGATCGTCGAGACCCGCGTCTACCGCGGGGCGAACGTCTGGTCCTACGAGAAGGCGATCCACCTCGTGGTCGACCTCGGCTCGCTGGAGGAGCACCCGAGCAACACCTTGCCGGGCTTCACCGAGCACCTGCTGGAGATGCTTCCCGGGCTACGCGAGCACTCCTGCTCGCGCGGCCGCCGCGGCGGGTTCGTGGAGCGGTTGAACGAGGGCACCTGGCTCGGCCACGTCGCCGAGCACGTCGCGCTGTCGTTGCAGCAGGTGGTGGGTCACGACATCCGCCGGGGCAAGACGCGCCAGGTCAAGGGGCACAGGGGCCGCTACAACATCGTCTACGGGTACGTCGACGAGTTCGTCGGCCTCGCCGCGGCCCGGCTCGCCGTCCGGCTGGTCAACCACCTGGTCCGGGCCGACCCGGACCTCGACTGGGACAGCGAGCTCGAGTCGTTCATCCTCCGCGCGGAGCGCACCGCCTTCGGTCCCTCGACCCAGGCGATCATCGACGAAGCGGTCTCCCGGGACATCCCGTGGATCCGGCTGAACAAGCACTCGCTGGTGCAGCTCGGCCAGGGCGTGCACCAGGAGCGCATCCGGGCGACGATGACGTCGGCGACCAGTGCCATCGCGGTCGACGTCGCCTCCGACAAGGACCTCACCACCCGGCTGCTCGGGGCGGCGGGGCTCCCGGTGCCCAAGCAGGAGTCGGTCCGCACCGCCGACCAGGCGGTCGCGATGGCGGAGCGGATCGGCTACCCGGTCGTGGTGAAGCCGCTGGACGGCAACCACGGGCGGGGCGTCTGCCTCGACGTGCAGAACGCCCAGGACGTCCGGGAGGCCTTCCCGGTGGCCGCCGAGCAGTCCCGCCGGGGCTGGGTGATCGTCGAGTCCTTCATCACCGGTCGCGACTATCGATGCCTGATCATCGACGGCAGGCTCGCCGCGGTGGCGGAGCGGGTGCCCGCGCACGTGGTCGGCGACGGGCACAGCACGGTCGAGGACCTCGTGGAGCTGACGAACGCCGACCCGCGCCGCGGCGTCGGCCACGAGAAGGTGCTCACCCGCATCAAGATCGACGACGCGGCCCTCGCGCTGCTGGCCGACCAGGGCTACAAGCTCGGTGACGTACCTCCCGCCGGGACGACGGTGAAGCTGACACTCACCGGCAACATGTCCACGGGCGGCATCTCGATCGACCGGACCTTCGAGGCGCACCCGGAGAACGTCGAGGTCGCGGAGGAGGCTGCCCGGATGGTCGGCCTCGACATCGCCGGCATCGACTTCGTCTGCCCCGACATCACCGAGCCGGTGCGCGAGACGGGCGGCGCGATCTGCGAGGTCAACGCCGCCCCCGGCTTTCGCATGCACACCCACCCCACCATCGGCGATCCCCAGTTCATCTCCAAGCCGGTGGTCGACATGCTCTTCCCGCCCGGGACACCGAGCCGGATCCCGATCGTGGCGGTCACCGGCACCAACGGCAAGACGACGACCTCCCGGATGATCTCGCACGTGTTCAAGGGGATGGGCCGCAAGGTCGGCATGACCTCGACCGACGGCGTGGTCATCGACGAGCGGCTGGTCATCCGGGCCGACGCCTCCGGTCCCCGGTCTGCCCGGATGGTGCTCCAGAACCCCCGCGTCGACTTCGCCGTCTTCGAGGTGGCCCGCGGCGGCATCCTGCGTGAGGGCCTCGGCTACGAGCGCAACGACGTCGCGGTGGTGCTCAACGTGCAGCCCGACCACCTCGGGCTCCGCGGCATCGACACCGTCGAGCAGCTGGCCAACGTGAAGGCCGTCCTCGTCGAGGCCGTTCCTCGTGACGGGCACGCGGTGCTCAACGCGGACGACCCGCTCGTCCGCGAGATGCGCCGCCGCTGCTCGGGTCAGGTGGTGTGGTTCTCGATGGCGGAGCCGGGCTCGGAGGTGCGCGACATGATCGACCAGCACTGCCGGCGCGGGGGCAAGGCGCTCGTGCTCGAGCCGAGCGACCGCGGCGAGATGATCGTCGTCAAGCACGGCCGCCGGGAGATGCAGCTCGCGTGGACCCACCTGCTGCCGGCCACCTTCGGTGGGCGGGCTCGCATGAACGTCCAGAACGCCCTCGCCGCCGCGGCTGCCGCTTTCGCAGCCGGTGCGCCGCTGCACGACATCCGGCAGGGGCTGCGGACGTTCTCCACGAGCTACTACCTCTCCCCCGGCCGCCTCAACGAGGTCGACGTCAACGGCGTGCAGGTCATCGTCGACTACTGCCACAACGCTCCGGGCATGCGGATGCTGGGCGATTTCGTGGACCGGCTCGGGGAGAGCCTGTCGACCACCAGTGAGCTCGGCCGTCCGTCCCGGATCGGCGTGATCGCGACGGCAGGCGATCGTCGCGACGATGACATGCGCGAGCTCGGTGCGGTGGCCGCCCAGCACTTCGACGTCGTCGTGGTGCGCGAGGACCAGTCGCTGCGCAAGCGCACCCGCGGCGAGACCGCCGACCTGGTCGCCGAGGGCGTGCGCCAGACCATGGATGCGGGCGGCCGCTGCAAGCAGCTGGAGGTCGTCCTGGAGGAGATCGCCGCGGTGCGCCATGCGATGTCACGCGCCAACCCCGGCGACCTCGTCGTGGTCTGCGTGGACCAGCACCCGGTGGTGATGGCAGAGCTGGAGACCTGGTCCAACCAGGCGCAGGCAGGATCGGGCGGCACCGACGACCCGGTCGGCGACCCGGACTTCAGCCCCACGACCGAGTCCTGAGCCCTTCACCACGCCCGTCGAAGGGACGACCCTGCCGTGCAGCCGTGGAAGAGCAGGGCCGGTCGCGCCGTGGCCTGGACCGGCTCGCTCGCCGTGGTCGCGTTCGTGGCGCTCCCGCTGTGGTACATGGTCGTGCTCAGCCTCGACCCGGACCCGGTCGGCAGCGAGGTGGGCCTGTGGCCGCGGACCCTGTCGTTCGACAACTACCGGTTGCTGGCTGATCGCAGCTTCCGCTTCTACCCTGCCCTGACGCGCAGCGTCCTGCTCTCGCTGGGTGCCACGCTCGCGAGCCTGCTGATCGCGATCCCCTCGGCCTACGCGCTGGGTCGGACGTCCGTTCCGGGGCGCGAACGGGCTGGCCCAGCTCAGCTTCACGGTGCCCCTCGCGGTGTGGTTCCTGGCCTACGCGTTCCGGGCGGTACCAGGCGACGTCGAGGAGGCAGCGATGATCGACGGGGCCGGCATCTGGGCGCGGATCACGAAGGTCGTGCTGCCGATCGCGCGCCCGGGGGTCGCGGGCGCGGCTGTCATCGTCTTCGTGTCCTCGTGGAACGACTTCCTGTTCAGCAGCGTGCTCAACCGCAGCCCCCGCAGCGAGACGTTGCCGGTGCTGCTCTCGAAGCTGCCCACCATCGGTTTCCTCGGCGGCCAGATGGCCGCAGCCGTGCTGATGTGCCTGCTGGTCGTGCTCGTCGTGGCCGCGCTTCTGCGCTGGCTGCCCACCCGCACCGACGGTAGGTAGGCCGGCCGGGGCCCGCTCAGTCGGTGAGCACCATCCACTGCCGGCCGTCGAGCAGCTCGCGGGCCGCGTCGAGGTGGCCGGCGTGGGCGGCGGTCTCCACGACCACGTGCAGCATCACCTCGCGCAGGTCGTCCATCCGGAAGTCGCCGAAGAAGTCCGGCCACCACGCGGGTGGGGTGTCCACCGTCATCGCGGCCGTCACGGCGTCGGCCTGCTCGCACTCGCGGTGGTAGTCCTCGAGCACCTGCTGCGGCCGGGTCCCCTCGGCGACCTGCCAGGCATCCTGCGGGTCGTCCGGGTCGGAGCTGCGCTCCCCGGCCATCACCGTGCGGAACCAGAAGCGCTCGACATCGACTGCGAGGTGCTGCACGAGACCCAGGCACGACCAGCCGGAGGGCAGCACGGGTCGATGCAGGTCCTCGTCGGTGAGGCCGTCGAGCGCTCCGAGCACGTGCCGTCGCTGCGCCTGCAGCGTCGCGAGCAGCGCCTGCTTCTCCTCGCTCATCCGCGAGCCGCCTGTACCTTGGCGCGCAGCGTCTCCGGGCTGTCGGTCGTGAACCCCTCGCCGGCCAGCCAGTCGTAGACGCCCTGCCTGTCCTCGTGACACATCAATGCGACCACATCTCCCGGCTCTGCCTCCCTGACCAGTGCTTCGAGCCCCGCCACCTCCGTCGGGTACGACGTCAGGTGCTCGACACCCACTCGCGCGGCACCGGTCCGGAACAGCTCGTCGAGCTGGTCGGTGCTGCGGCCCCGAAGGTACCGGGTCTTGTGCGCGATCACCACGACGTCCGCGTCGCGCGCGCCCAGCTCACCGAGCTTGTCCACCAGCTCGTCCTGCCGGTCGCCGACGGCCCCGAGCGCCAGCAGCAGACGCGCCCCCGGTCGACGTACTCCGTGCATGATCTCGAGCAGCGCCTCGAGCCCCGCCTCGTTGTGGGCCAGGTCGATGACGACGCTGACGTCCTCGCGGCTGAAGAAGTTCATCCTCCCCGGGTTGTGGGCCGGGTCCGGCCGGAAGGAGCGCAGCCCCTCGACCACCGCGGCGCGGGGAAGTCCGACGCCGAGCGCCGCCGACGCGGCCCCGAGCGCGTTCTCGACGTTGAAGTGGGAGAGCCCGGCCAGCGTCATCGGGATGTCGGCGACCTCGACGAGCGGGTCGGGGTCGCCGTCCGGGGTGAGCACCGACAGCCAGCCGTCGATGACGGTGGTGGCACGTCCACCCTCGGCCAGGGTCTCGCGGATCGCCGGTGAGTCGGGGTCGCGAGAGAACACCCAGGGCCGGGCACGGATCGACGACCGGATCGCGTAGACCCGTGGGTCGTCGCCGTTGAGCACCGCCCACCCGCTCCTGCGGGTGATCCGCGAGACCACCCCCTTGACCTCCGCCAGCTGGTCGACGGTGTCGATGCCGTGCAGCCCGAGATGGTCGGCGGAGACGTTGGTGAACACCGAGACGTCGTTGTGTGCCAGGCCGATGCCCTTGAGGAGGATGCCGCCACGGGCGGTCTCGGTCACCGCGAGCTGCACGTGCTTGTGGGCCAGCACCCGGCCAGCTCCCGACGGGCCGGAGTAGTCACCGGACTCGACGAGCTCGCCGTCGATGTAGATGCCGTCCGTGCTGGACCAGCCGACGTGGAGTCCGTGCGTGCGGCCGATGTGGGCCACCATCCGCGACGTGGTGGTCTTGCCGTTGGTCCCCGTCACCGCCACGATCGGCACCTTCGGCCGCAGTGTCGACGGGGCGTCCCCGCCCTCCGAGTCGCGCACGGTCGCGGCAGCCCGGGAGACCCGCTCCTCGAGGTCGGGACTGAGCAGCTCGTCGAGCACCGACCCGACGGCCCGGCCCAGCTGTTGCGCCCGGGTGCGGTGGCGCCAGGGGTACGCGACCACGATCCGGTGGACGTCGGCGGTGGGGCGGACCCGGACCGCCAGCCGGGTGGTGCCGGCCTCCCCCGCTATCTGGCGGACGAGCCGGCCGACCGCACGGGCCGCGAACCGCTGCCGGAAGCCGCTCGCGGGCTCACCCGGGCGCGCAGCCCGCAGCCCGATGCGGGAGGCGAACCGCAGCGCCACGTCCTGCGGCGCGTCGATGAGCTGCGTGAGGTCGAGCGTGAGCTTGACCGCGGCGCGCGGGAAGTACAGGTTGGGTCCTTCGAGGACCCGGAGCTCGACGAGTGCGGAGGTCACCTGCGCACGCTACCGAGGCGACGGGCTCAGGCCCCCATCGCGTGGTAGCCGCCGTCCACGTGCACGATCTCGCCGGTGGTCGCCGGGAAGAAGTCGCTCAGCAGCGCGACCACCGCCTTCGCGGTGGGCACGGTGTCCTTCTCGTCCCAGCCGAGCGGTGAACGGTCGCCCCACATCGACTCGAGCTCCTCGAAACCGGGGATGGCCTTGGCTGCCAGCGTCTTCAACGGACCCGCCGAGACGAGGTTGACCCGGATCCCCTTCGGCCCGAGGTCGCGGGCCAGGTAGCGCGAGCAGGACTCGAGCCCCGCCTTGGCGACCCCCATCCAGTCGTAGGCCGGCCACGCCACCGTGGCGTCGAAGGTCATCCCGACCACGGAGCCACCCTCGGCCATCAGCGGCAGGCAGGCGGTCGACAGCGACTTCAAGGAGTACGCCGAGACCTGCACCGCCTGCGCGACGTCCTCCCAGGGTCCTTCGAGGAACTTGCCGCCCAGCAGCGTCTCCGGGTTGCCGAACGCGATCGAGTGCACCACGCCGTCGAGGCCGTCGACGTGCTCGCGCAGCAGCTCGGGGAGCCGCTCCAGGTGATCGGGGTCGGTCACGTCCAGCTCGATCACCGGGGTCGGCTGCGGAAGCCGTCCCACGATGCGCTTGGTGATGCCGAGCGCACGTCCGAAGTTGGAGACCAGCACGGTTGCACCCTGCTCCTGGGCGAGCCGGGCGACCGCGAACCCGATCGAGCTGTCCATCGTGACGCCCGCGACCAGGATCCGCTTGCCCTCGAGAATTCCCATGCTCGTCGTGCTCCTTCTTGGTCGGCCAGTTGCCTGATCGGTGGCCTGGTGGGTGGAGTGGTGGTCAGTGGCCCATGCCGAGGCCGCCGTCGACGGGGATGACCGCGCCGGTGACGTAGCCCGCCCCGTCGGAGCCGAGCCACTGCACCACCGACGCGACCTCCTCGACCGTGGCGTAGCGGCCGAGGGGGATCTGTGCCTGGTACTGCGCCTTCTTCTCCTCCGGCAGCACCGCCGTCATCTCGGTCTCCACGAAACCGGGCGCCACGACGTTCGCGGTGATCGACCGGCTGCCCAGCTCGCGGGCGAGTGAGCGCGCCATGCCGACGAGGCCGGACTTGCTGGCGGCGTAGTTGACCTGTCCCGCCGACCCGAGCAGGCCGACGACCGAGGAGATGAAGATCAGCCGGCCCCGCCGCAGCCTCAGCATCCCCTTGGCGGCTCGCTTCGCGACCCTGAACGAGCCCGTCAGGTTGGTCTCGATGACCGAGGACCAGTCGTCGTCGCTCATCCGCAGCACCAGGGTGTCGTGGGTGATTCCGGCGTTCGCCACCAGGATCTCGACCGGGCCGTGCGCCTGCTCGACCTCGGTGAAGGCGGCGTCGACAGACGCGGGGTCGGTCACGTCGCAGGTCACGCCGAGTGCGCCCTCGGGGGGCTCACCGCTGCGGACGGTGACCGCTACCTGGTCGCCGGCGGCCACGAAGGCCTCCGCGATCGCCTTGCCGATGCCGCGGTTGCCTCCGGTCACGAGTACCGATCTGCTCATGCGCGAGACGCTATCGGCTACCGCGGGGTAGGCAGAATCGACGGGTGCTCAGTCGTCCTCCAGACGGAAGCCGAGCTTGAGACCGACCTGGAAGTGCTCCACCTGCTCGTCCTTGACCTGGCCCCTGACCTGCGTCACCTCGAACCAGTCGAGGTGGCGCAGCGTCCGGGAGGCTCGCTCGATGCCGTTGCGGATGGCCTGGTCGATGCCGTCCGGCGAGGTCCCGACCACCTCGGTCACGCGGTACACACGGTTCGACATGTCACTCCTTCGTCACGGTGGTGGGCAGGGCGAGAACCCGTGCCCGGGTCGCCTGTGATCGTAGGGCTGAGCGACGTACCGTGGGTGGCATGGCCAAAGAGCCGGAGCCCGTCCGGATCACCACCGCCCAGCGCAGCCACGCCGACGACGTGGCCGGTCGGCAGAAGCGCTACCTGATCTCGATGGGCATCCGCACCGCCTGTTTCCTGCTGGCGGTGGTGAGCATCGGCCACTGGTTCATGTGGATCTTCCTGGCGGCGTCGTTCCTGCTGCCGACGATCGCGGTCATCATCGCCAACGCCAACGCGCCGACCGACCCCGGCGGGCCGGACTACTTCGAGCCGGACCCCTCGCTCAAGGCGCTCGAGCAGCGCCACGAGAGCCCGACACCACCCGGCTGAGACGGGGTTGCGAGGCCGCCCGCGGTCCAGACATCCGTACCAGTTCGGCCCGATCCCGCACCGTGTTGGATTCACCCTTCCACCGTGCGAGAATTCACGCCGGGCGAGCCCAGCCTCCCCCGTCTGGGTTCGCCCTCGGAACGGCGCCGGACGACTCCCCCCGTGGTCGTCCGGCGCCGTTCTCTGCTCGCGAGCGGGCGCCGGGGCCCTCCGCGCCCGATGTGCCCCTTGCGTACCGTGGTGACCATGTCGCTGACCTGCTCCGCGCGGGACTGCCGGGCCGACGCCACGTGGTCGCTGCTGTGGAACAATCCCAAGCTGCACACGCCCGAACGGCGCAAGACCTGGTTGGCGTGCGACGAGCACCGCGACTCCTTGGGGGACTTCCTGCGCGCACGCGGGTTCCTCCGCGACGTCGAGCCGCTGGACAGCTCCACCGCCGCGGAGGAAGACCCATCCACGAGGTAGGTCAAAACCCCCAATTGCCGCTGCCCGGTGACCGATACTGGTCACGTCCCGTCAGGATCCGGAGGACCCATGGCCAAACGCCTTGCTGCGCTGCTCGCCTCGCGCAGCAGCTGGTTCGACCTGGGCGTGTTCACCCTGGGTCTGGCGCTGGTCTTCTCGACGACCTTCGCGGTCGTCGCGAACGGGCACCCGCTCCACGCGGTCGGCGTGATCAGCATCCCGCTGGTCGTGGTCGTCGCGAAGTTCCCGATGGTCCTCGACAGCGGCGACGGCGGCATCGAGGTCGGCTTCGACTCGAGCATCTTGATGTTCCTGCTGTGCATGGTCCCGCCGCAGGAGGCCATCGTGGTGTGGTCCCTGGGCGTGCTGATCACGCAGATCACGTCGGACAAGCGATCCATGGTCAAGCTGTTCAACGTCGGCGTCGGAGTGCTCGGCGCGGGGGTGTCCACACTCGTGTTCACCTACATCCGCGACGGCAGGGCGGGGATCGGCCATCCCGTCGAGCTGTTGGCGGTGGCCGTGGCCGCGGCGGCGTACTTCGCCAGCGACTACGTGCTCTCGGCGTTCTCGGTGGCGATCGAGACCCGGACATCGGTGCTCGGCCACATGGTGCAGCGGGGGACGCTCGTCGCGATCGCCTGCTTCGTGCCCTTCGACCTGCTGGGCTACCTCGCTGCGGTGGTGCTGCGCAACACCGAGTGGTGGGTGGTCAGCCTCTTCTGCATCCCGCTGGCGACCCTGCTGATCGCGACCCGGTCGGTGACCCGTGGCAGTGAGAACGCCCGCCGGCTCGGTGTGCTCTTCGACGCCGCGGTCCGGGCCCAGACGCTCTCGGACACCCGCCAGGTCGTCGACGCCCTCGTCGACGACGCCCAGCGGCTGCTGCGCATCCGGCAGATCGAGGTGCGGGCCACACCTCCCGGAACCCACGAGGTGGGAGCCCAGCTCCGGGACGGCCAGCGCGACCGGTGGATCGTCGCTCCGGCCCGCCACCGGGCCCGGTCGACGACCAGCGCGGACCAGCAGGCGCTCGAAGCGATGGTGGCGGTCTCCTCCGACGCCTTCGCTCGGCTCCGGCTGACCGAGGACATGACCCACCTGGCCCGCCACGACCTGCTCACGAACCTCCCCAACCGGGGGCTGCTGCTGGACCGTGTCGAGCACGCGCTGCAGATGTCACGGCGCCGGAGCACCAGGATCGCGCTGCTCTTCGTCGACCTCGACGGGTTCAAGCCCGTCAACGACCGCTTCGGGCACGCGGCCGGCGACGCCGTGCTCATCGACGTCGCCCAACGGCTGAGCAGCTGCGTCCGGCAGAGCGACACGGTCGCCCGGCTCGGCGGCGACGAGTTCGCACTGCTCCTCGAGGACGTCCACCCGCCCGAGGTGAGCTCGGCCTGCGAGCGGATCCTGAGCGCGCTGTCTCGTGGCGCCCACGTGGCGGGGCACCACCTCTCCCTGTCGGCCAGCATCGGGGTCGCCTTCGGGGACAGCAGCGAGACGGCTGAGAGCATGCTGCGCAACGCGGACCTGGCGATGTACGAGGCGAAGTCGCGCGGCAAGAACCAGTGGGTGGAGTACGAACGTGCCATCGGCCGGTCCCGGCTGCAGCGCCTGGAGCTCGTCGAGTCGCTGCGTGCCTCGGTCGCCGCCGGGGACCTGAACCTCGTCTACCAGCCGGTGGTGCGAGCCGCGACCGGACGCATCGCCGGGGTCGAGGCGCTCGCCCGGTGGAAGTCCAACGGCGTCGACGTGCCCCCGGACGTGTTCATCCGAGTCGCCGAGGAGACCGGTCTCGTGGTCGCCCTGGGCGACGTGGTGCTCGAGAAGGCCGCCCGCGACGCCAAGGCCATCCTGAAGGCGGCCGGGGGTGACGTGAACGTCAGCGTGAACATCTCGGCGAAGCAGCTGCGCGAGCCGGAGTTCGTCTCGAAGATCGAGCGCGCCCTCACCAAGATGGGGGGCGCCGGCCTCGTCCTGGAGATCACCGAGCGAGACGGCGTGGGCAACGACCCTGCCTCGCTGGAGGCGATGAAGACACTGGCGGCGCGCGGAGTGCCCTTCGCCATCGACGACTTCGGCATCGGGTTCTCCTCGATCGGCTACCTCCAGGACATGCCGGTCCAGATCATCAAGACCGACCTGTCGTTCTCGGAGAGCATCGACCGCGACGAGCGCTCGTGCGCCCTGCTGTGCTCGATCACGATGATGGGGCAGGCGCTCGGCCTCGACGTCGTGGTCGAGGGCATCGAGCGGGCGACCCAGCTCGAGCACCTGCGCGAGCACGTGCACGCGCCGTACGCCCAGGGCTACCTGATGCACCGTCCGATGCCTCTGGAGCAGCTGCTGCCGGTGCTGGAGTCGAACCGCGCCGTGGTCGCCGCAGGCCTGGGAGCCGAGGTCGCAGCCCCGGAGACACACCCCACGGGCGCGCCGACCGCCTGAGACTCAGGCGAGCGGCATGTGCTCCATCTCCTCGAACCCGTCGTTGTCGGCGTCCGGCAGCCATTTCATCAGCGACACCCCTTCGGCCACCCACGGCTCCCCCCGGAGCTCCTCCAGCGCCGCGACGAGCCGCTCCAGGTAGGCCGCGGAGGTCGTGTCCGTGATCGCGCCGATGGCCATCCACGGACGGAACTTTCGCCGGTCGACGAAGAAGCCGAGGCGCTGCACCGCCTGCGGGACCCCCCGACCGATGGCGTTGAGCGCATCGACGTCGCCCGCGATCTTGACCCACACCGACTGGTCCCCCGGGAACTCCAGGGCGGTGCCACCGGTGAAGGCCAGCTCGGGCTTGCTCCAGTTGGCGCACTCGGCGCGCAGGGCGTCCGCGAGCTTCACCGAGTCACCGAGGGCGACGTTGCCGAAGGAGGTGAGGGGAATGTAGAGCCGGTCGGCGGAGACGGCCTCGAGCTCGTGTGTCGTCGGCTCCGTGGTCGACTTCGGCTGGGTGACGACGGGAGCCCGGCCCGCCGCATGCGCACCACCTGTCGACCCGCGCGAGAGACGCTGCAGCAGGGAACGCGGCTGGGGCGGCCGCTCGACCAGCGGCGGGTTGACGGACCTGACGACGCGGACGACCTCGTCGACGACCTCCCGCGGTGGTACCAAGGCGGCAAACAGGCGCATGCACACATTCTGGCAGCCGAACAGCCGCCGCGTCCCGGGCTCGCTCCAGTTCGACGCCGCCGGGCTGAACGGCCGGTTCAGCCGCCGATCGCCGACATCGGGCGCACGGGCTGCAGGAACGACGTGTCGTCGATGCCGTGGCCGGGCCGTTTGGTGAGCATGGCCGCCTGCCAGCGACGGGCGATCTCCTCGTCGTCGGCATCCCCACGCAGGGCGGCACGCAGGTCGCTCTCCTCGCGGGCGAACAGGCAGTTGCGCACCTGCCCGTCGGCGGTGAGCCGGACCCGGTCGCAGTCGCCACAGAAAGGCCGGGTGACCGAGGCGATCACCCCGACCGTGTGCGGGCCGCCGTCGACCGCGAACAGCTCGGCGGGCGCGCTGCCTCGCGGCTCCTCCGCGGGCTCGAGGGCGAACACCGACTGGAGCGAGTCGAGGATCTCGGCAGCGGTGATCATCTCCTCACGGCTCCATCGGTGCTGCGCGTCGAGCGGCATCTGCTCGATGAAGCGCAGCTGGTAGCCGCGGTCCATGCACCAGCGCAGCAGCTCGGGCGCCTGGTCGTCGTTGATGCCGCGCAGCAGCACGGCGTTGACCTTCACGGGCCCGAGCCCGATCGCGGCGGCTGCCTCCAGTCCCGCGACGACGTCGTCCAGGCGGTCCCGCCGGGTGATGGTGTGGAAGTCCTCGCGGCGAACGGTGTCGAGGCTGACGTTGACGCGGTCGAGCCCCGCCTCGGCGAGCGCCTTCGCGGTGCGGGTGAGCCCGAGCGCGTTCGTGGTGATCGAGGTCTCGGGGCGCGGGGTCAGCGCCGTCGTACGGCGGATGATGTCGGGCAGCCCGCGACGCAGCAGCGGCTCCCCACCGGTGAAGCGGACCTCGTCGACGCCCAGGCGCTCGACGGCGATGGTGATCAGCCGCACGACCTCGTCGTCGGTGAGCACCTCGGGGGTCGGCAGCCAGTCCAGGCCCTCCGCCGGCATGCAGTACGAGCACCGCAGGTTGCACCGGTCGGTCAGGGACACGCGCAGGTCGGTCGCGACGCGGCCGAAGGTGTCGAGAAGGGGTGCGTGGGTCACCGGGCCAGTGTAGGCGGTCGGTGGGTGCGGGGACCACGCCCTCACCCGGGCTAGGGTCGGCCACGTGAGGTTCCTGATCAGCCGGCGCTGGGTGCTGTTCGCGCTCACCGTCGTCGTGCTGGCCTACGGCGCCTACCTGCTGGGGCAGTGGCAGTTCCACCGGCTCCAGGATCGCGAGACCAGCAACGCACGGACCCAGCAGAACCTCCGGGCCGACCCGGCCCCCGTGGCTGAGGTGATGTCCCCCGGTCGTGCCGTCCGTCCGCGCGACGAATGGCGGCGCGTCACCGCGACGGGAACCTACCTGGACGACCGGTCGACGGTGATCCGCTACCAGACGCGCGACGGCGCCTCCGGCGTCGACGTCGTCACCCCGCTCCGCACGGCCCGAGGGCCCTCCCTCCTGGTGGACCGGGGATGGCTGAAGACCGGCAACGTCGGGGCGGACAAGGTCGACGCGCCCGCGGCGCCGAGCGGCGAGGTGACCGTGGTGGGCTACGTCCGGGTGGACGCGACCGGGGACGCGGCCGCGGTCGCCGACGGCTCCGCCCGCGCGATCTCCAGCCGATCCATCGGCCGGGCCACCGGCCTGGAGGTGTACGGCGGGTTCGTCGACGCCGAGGAGGAGTCCCCGGCACCCGACACCGGGCTGGTGCCCGCCGAGCTGCCCGATCTCGGGAACGGACCGCACTTCTTCTACGGGCTGCAGTGGTGGTTCTTCGGGCTGCTGGCCGTGTTCGGCTTCTTCTATCTCGCCTACGACGAGCGTCGGAAGCTGCGCGTCGGCCCGGACCAGGGTCAGGGCCGGCCTCAGAACCGGGCCGAGGAGCCCTCAGAGCGAGCGGAGCATGCCGCCGTCGACCGGGAGCATCACACCGCTGACGAAGCCCGCAGCGGGTGAGAGCAGGAAGGCGGCCGCCTTCCCGAACTCCTCCGGCCGGCCGTAGCGCCGCAGCGCGATGCTCTGCGACGCCCGCTCCTTCGCCGCTGCCGGGTCGCCGCTCTGCCCGTCCAGCCAGCGGACCCGGTCGGTGTCGACGCGCCCCGGCAGCAGCCCGTTGACGCGAACCCCGCGCGGCCCGAGCTCGTCGGCCAGGGTCTTCGCCACCATCGCCAGCCCCGGTCGCAGCCCGTTCGAGATCGCCAGCCCCGGGATCGGTGCCTTCACCGAGGACGACAGCACGTAGGCGATCGAGCCGCCGTCGCCGAGCGCGCGAGCGATCTCTCGGCCGAGGCGCAGGCCTCCGAGGAACACCGAGTCCAGCGCCGCGGACCAGTCCTCGTCGGGCGTGTCCAGCACCGACCCGGCGGGTGGGCCCCCCACCGAGATCAGGGCCCCGTCGAGACCGCCGTACGTCGAGCGGGCGGTCTCCACCAGCCGCGCGGGCGTGCCGACGTCGGCGTTGTCAGCGACCACTCGGGTCGCACGGTCCGCGCCGAGGGAGGCGACGGCCGCGTCGAGGGTCTCCCGGGTGCGCCCGGACAGCACCACCCTGGCCCCGTCCGCGACGAGCGCCTCGGCGGTCGCGAGCCCCAGGCCCCCGGAGCCACCGGTCACGATGTAGACGCGCTCGTTCAGCCCGAGATCCATGCCGACACCCTAGTGCGACGGCTCAGGCGGTGCGGACCGCGAACTGGGTCTCGTAGAGCGCGGCGTACAACCCGCCCTCGGCCAGCAGCGAGGCGTGGGTGCCGGACTGCACCACCCGGCCGTCGTCCACCACCAGGATCAGGTCGGCGTTGCGGACCGTGGACAGCCGGTGCGCGATCACCAGGGAGGTGCGGCCCTCGAGCGCCTGGTCGAGTGCCCGTTGGACTGCGACCTCGGACTCGGAGTCGAGGTGCGCGGTGGCCTCGTCCAGCACGACGATCGACGGCGCCTTCAGCAGCAGCCGGGCGATCGCCAGCCGCTGCCGCTCGCCGCCCGAGAGCCGGTAGCCCCGGTCGCCGACCACGGTGTCCAGAGCGTCGGGGAGACTGCGGACCAGCGGCCCGATCTGGGCGGCGTCGAGCGCGTCCCACAGGTCCTCGTCCAGCGCCCGTGGCCGGGCGTACTGGAGGTTGGCACGGATGGTGTCGTGGAACATGTGGGCGTCCTGGGTCACGTAGCCGACCGCGTCCTCCAGCGACTGCAGGGTCACCTGGCGCACGTCGTGGCCGTCGACGCGCACGGCACCCGCGGTCACGTCGTAGAGCCGCGCCACCAGGTGGGTGATCGTGGTCTTGCCGGCTCCCGAGGGCCCGACGAGGGCGACCATCTGGCCCGGTCTGGCCGTGAACGTCACGTCCCCCAGCACCATGCCGTTGTCCCGGGTCTCCTTCCGCGCGACGGTCTCCAGGCTGGCGAGCGAGACCTCGTCGGCACGTGGGTAGCGGAACGCCACGTGGTCGAACTCCACGCTGGCCGCCTTCGGCGACAGCACCGTCGCGTCGGGGCTCTCGCTGATCATCGAGGGCAGGTCGAGCACCTCGAAGACCCGCTCGAAGCTGACCAGCGCGGTCATCACGTCGATGCGCACGTTGGACAGGCCCTGCAGCGGGCCGAGCAGCCGCAGCAGCAGCGTCGCGAGCGCCAGCAGCGTGCCGACGGTCAGGCTGTCGCGGATCGCGAGCGTGCCACCCACGCCGTACACCAGGGCGGTGGCGAGCGCCGGGATCAGCATCAGGGTCGCACCGAACACCCGGGTGACCACGGAGATCCGCACCCCGAGGTCACGCACCACGCCGGCCTTCGTCGCGAACTGCGCATCCTCCTCGTCGCGGCGGCCGAACAGCTTGAGCAGCATCGCGCCGCCGACGTTGAAGCGCTCGGTCATCGAGTTGCCCATGTCCGCGTTGCCCTGCATCTGCTCCCGGGTGAGCCCCGCGAGCCGGTTGCCGACCCAGCGGGACGCCACGAAGAGGATCGGGAACATCGCGACGCACAGCAGCGTCACCCGCCAGCTCAGCGCGAACATCGCACCGCCGACGACCAGGACGCTGATGAGGTTCGAGACGGTCTGGGAGAGCGTGGAGGTGAACGCGCGTTGCGCGCCGATCACGTCGTTGTTGAGCCGCGACACCAGCGCACCGGTCTGGGTGCGGGTGAAGAAGGCCAGCGACATCCGCTGCACGTGTGCGAAGACACCGGTGCGAAGGTCGTAGATCAGGCCCTCCCCGATGCGGGAGGACAGCCACCCCATGGCCACCGCCAGGACGGCGTCGACCACGGCCACGCCGGCGGCGGCCAGTGCCAGCCACAGCACGAGCGACGTGTCCTTCTTGAGGATGCCGTCGTCGATGATGTGCTTGACCAGCAGCGGGGTGACCACCACCAGCGACGCGTCCACGACGGTGAGCATCAGGAAGTAGGAGATCGCGCGGCGGTGCGGCCTCGCGAACCCGAGGACCCGACGCACCGTGTCACGCGCCAGCTTCTGGTCGCCGATGCTCCGATCGGTGCGCATGTGCCGCCACACCGGACCCATCCCGGATCCCATCGACATCTGCTCACCTCCCTCGGAGCCTGCTACTCGCCCATCAAAGCCGCCAGCTCACGGAACCGGCGGACCTGCGCCTCACGCTCGGCGAGCCGTTGCGCGTCCAGGTCCAGCTCCGACGCGCTCTGCAGCAGCGCCTTCGTCTCCGTGACCGCGCCGTAGATGGGCGCCGTCAGGGCACCCACCAGGTCGGCCACAGCGTCCTCGAGCTCGTCACCAGGCACGACCGCGGTCGCGAGGCCGATCTCACGCGCCTCGTCGGCCGGCACCCACCGGGTGGTGGCACAGATCTCCAAGGCGCGCGAGTAGCCAACAAGGTCCACCAACGGTTTTGTTCCCGTGAGGTCCGGGACCAGCCCCAGCAGCGGCTCGCGCATCGAGAACCGCGCGTCGTCGGCCAGCAGCCGCAGGTCGCAGGCCAGGGCCAGCTGGAAGCCGGCACCGACTGCGGCACCGCGCACCACCGCCACCGACACGAGATCGGGACGGCGCAGCCACGTGAAGCCCTCCTGCCAGCTCGCGATGCTCTCGGCCATCTCGGGGTCGGGCATGTCCAGCAGCTGCATCACCCCGGTCTGACCGTCGACGCCGTCCGGGGTCAGCATGCGTCGGTCGAGACCGGACGAGAACGTCCCACCCGCTCCGCGCACCAGCACGACCCGGATCTCGGAGCCCAGCGATGCCCCGATGGCCCGCAACGCCTGCCACGTGGCCGGGGTCTGCGCGTTCTTGGTCTCGGGCCGGTTCAGCGTGATCGTGGCGACCAGTCCGTTCTCCTCGAAGCTCAGGCCCCCCGCCGCCAGCACGTCGTGTTCCACGGATCCGCTCCTCATGTCGGCAGCCTAGTGCCGGCGGGGATCCCCGGGTCGACCCACCACAAGGCCCGGGTCGGCCCACCACAAGGCCCGGGTCGGCGGTCAGGCGAGGGCGACCAGGTCGGCGTAGTCGGCGTTCCAGAGGTCCTCGACGCCGTCGGGGAGGATCAGCACGCGGTCGGGCTCCAGGGCGGCGACCGCCCCCTCGTCGTGGGTGACCAGGATGATCGCGCCCTGGTAGGTGCGGATGGCGGCCAGCACCTCCTCGCGAGACGCCGGGTCGAGGTTGTTGGTCGGCTCGTCGAGCAGCAGGACGTTGGCGCTCGACACGACCAGGATCGCCAGCGCCAGCCGGGTCTTCTCGCCTCCGGAGAGCACGGAGGCGGGCTTCGTCGCGTCGTCCCCGCTGAACAGGAAGGAGCCGAGCACGCTGCGCGCCTCGGTGTCGGTCAGCTGCGGGGCCGCGTGCCGCATGTTCTCCAGCACCGTGGTCCCGGTGTCCAGCGTCTCGTGCTCCTGGGCGTAGTACCCCAGCTTGAGGCCGTGCCCGGGCTGGACCTGGCCGGTGTCCGGCCGGTCCACGCCCCCGAGGATCCGCAGCAGCGTCGTCTTGCCGGCCCCGTTGAGCCCCAGCACGACGACCCGGCTGCCCTTGTCGATCGCCAGGTCGACGTCGGTGAACACCTCCAGCGAGCCGTAGGACTTCGACAGCTCCGCCGCGGTCAGCGGCGTGCGGCCGCACGGGGCCGGGGCGGGGAACTTGATCTTCGCGACCCGGTCGCTGCGGCGCTCCGCCTCGACACCCTCCATCAGCCGCTCCGCTCGTTTGAGCATCGACTGGGCGGCCTGGGCCTTGGTCGCCTTGGCGCGCATCCGGTTGGCCTGGTCGGTGAGCGTCCTCGCCTTGTTCTCGGCGTTCATCCGCTCGCGCTTGCGGCGCTTCTCGTCGGTCTCGCGCTGGGCGAGGTACGTCGACCAGCCCATGTTGTACAGGTCGATCTCCGCGCGGTTCGCGTCGAGGTGGAAGACCTTGTTCACACAGGCCTCGAGCAGGTCCACGTCGTGGCTGATCACGATCAGCCCGCCCTTGAACGACCTGAGGAAGTCGCGCAGCCAGACGATCGAGTCGGCGTCCAGGTGGTTCGTCGGCTCGTCGAGCAGCAGGGTCTCGGCGCCCGAGAACAGGATCCGGGCCAGCTCGACCCGTCGCCGCTGGCCGCCGGACAGGGTGCGCAGCGGCTGAGCGAGCACCCGGTCCGCGATGTTGAGACTCGAGGCGATCTGCCGGGCCTCGGCCTCGGCGCCGTAGCCGCCCCCGGCGTGCAGCGCCGCGTCCGCGTTCTCGTAGCGCCTCATGCCCCGGTCACGGGTGGCCGGGTGGTCCGACCCCATCTCGTGCTCGGCCTCCCGCAGCCGACGGACCACCTCGTCGAGGCCGCGTGCCGAGAGGATCCGGTCGAGCGCCAGCACCTCCGGGTCGCCGGTGCGCGGGTCCTGCGGGAGGTAGCCGACGCTGCCCCCGCGCACGACCGAGCCCGACGCGGGCAGCGCCTCACCGGCGAGGATCTTGGTCAGCGTGGTCTTTCCGGCGCCGTTGCGGCCGACCAGCCCGATCTTGTCGCCGGCGGCGACGCGGAACGAGACATCCTCCATCAGCAGGCGCGCGCCGGCGCGGATCTCCAGGCGGTGGGCGGTGATCATGGGTGAGCGGACCTTCGAGGAGCGGGGACAGAGCAGGACGGGAGCAGGACGTGCGCAGAGCGCCGTCAGGGCTCAGTCGGTGGCACACCTCATGAGCCCAGTCTACGCACCCGGGGCCCAGGTGCCGGACCCACGGACCCGGGCCCGCTGAGCGGTCCTAGACTCCGCCCATGCCTCGTCGCCGCTCGACCTCGCGCGACCTCGCGCTCGTCGCGACCTTCGCCGGAGTGGTCGCCGCGCTCGGCATCGTGCCGGCCTTCCTGCCTCCCGGGTTCTCCGTCCCGATCACCGCCCAGTCGCTCGGGGTGATGCTCGCGGGTGCCGTGATCGGAGCACGACGCGGCTTCCTCTCCCTCGTGCTTCTCCTCGTCCTGGTGGCCGTCGGACTGCCGCTGCTGGCCGGAGGACGCGGAGGTCTCGGTGTCTTCGCGGGCCCGTCGGTCGGCTTCCTGCTGGGCTGGCCCGTCGCGGCGTACGTCGTGGGCTGGGTGACCGAGCGCGGGGGTGCGACCTACCGGCTGGTGTGGGGCCTGATGGCCAACGTGCTCGGCGGCATCGTCGTCCTGTACGCCTGCGGCGTCGTGGGCCTGGCGGCGGTCACCGGTCTCTCGGTCTCGAAGGCCGTGCTCGTCACCTGGGTCTACCTGCCCGGCGACCTCGCCAAGGCGGTGATCTGCGCGCTGGTGGCACGCGGCGTGCACGCGGCCTACCCGGGCCTGCTGGAGCGCCGGGAGCGCGCCGCGGAGGCGACCGCTGTCTGAGCGGCCGCGTCCCGTCACGACCGAGCCGGACCCGGTCGCGGCGTTCCTCGCGGCCCACGCGGCGCACCAGCCGGTGGCCCTGACGACCTCGGGCACGTCGGCGGGGCCGCGCTCGGTGGTCCGCTCGACCGAGTCGTGGGTGGCGTCGTTCCCGGTCGTGGAACGGCTCACCGGGCTCGGGTCCGCGTCCCGGGCATGGGTCCCGGGGCCGCTGAGCGCGACCATGAACCTGTTCGCCGCCGTGCACGTCACCATGCTCGGGGCCCGGCTGGTGGCGGACCTCGCGGACGCCACGCACGCGTTCCTGACCCCGTCGACGCTGGTCGCGCTGCCCGAGGGCTCCCTGCACGGGCTCACGGTGGTCGCGGCGGGAGACCGGCTGTCCCCGGCCGCGGCCGTCCGGGTGGCGGCCGCGGGCGGCATCGTGCACCACTACTACGGCGCCGCCGAGCTCTCCTTCGTGGCCTGGGGCCCACACGCGCTCGACCTCGAGCCGTTCCCAGGTGTCGAGGTGGCGGTGCGCGACGGGGAGGTCTGGGTGCGCTCGCCGTACGTCTGCGACGGGTACGACGGCCCACCCGGCCCGCTCCGCACCGCCGGGGACGGCTGGGCGACGGTCGGCGACCGGGGCACGCTCACCGACGGGCGGCTGCACGTCACCGGCCGTCCGGGCGCGGTGACCACCGCAGGCGGCACGGTCGTGCCCGCCGAAGTGGAGGCCCTGCTCGAGGACGCGGCGCGGGGCGAGGTGGCCGTGGTCGGCCTCCCCCACCCCCGGCTCGGCACCGTGCTCGCGGTGGCCCTGACCCAGCCCGGGGACCATCTCGGGCTGCGTGCGCTGGCGCGCGAGCGGCTCGACGGCGCGAGCCGGCCGCGGCTGTGGTTCGCGCTCGATCGGCTGCCGACCACCGATGCGGGCAAGCCGGACCGGGACGCGCTGGTCTCACTGCTGTCGAGCGACGGCGACGGCGTGACACCCCTGGTCTAGCGTTCCCCGGGTGAGCCCCTCCGACGCCCCGGTCATCGTCGCGGCGCTTCGCACGCCGATCGGCACGGCGGGCGGGGCGCTCGCCTCGGTCACCGCCGCGGACCTCGCGGCCCCGGTGCTCGCCCGGCTCGCCTCGCAGGCCGGGCTGCCGCACGAGGTGGTGCTCGGCAACTGCATGGGACCGGGCGGCGACGTGGCCCGGGTCGCGACCCTGGCAGCCGGGCTGCCGGTCGAGGTCGCCGCGCTCACCGTCGACCGCCAGTGCGGGTCGGGGCTGGCCGCGCTCGACGTCGCCGCGGCGATGCTGCGGACCTCCCCCGGCGTGGTGCTCGCGGGTGGCGTGGAGTCCGCGTCGACCGCGCCGTGGCGCTACTGGCCCGGCGACCCGCCCCGCCGCTACGAGCGCGCCCCCTTCGCCCCGGCCTCGGTCGGTGACCCGGAGATGGGCTACGCCGCCGACGTGCTCGCCGAGAAGGCCGGCGTCTCCCGCGCGCGCCAGGACGCGTACGCCGCCCGCTCCCACGAACGGGCGGCGCGGACCCGCGACACGGGCGGCTTCGACGCCGAGGTCGTCGCGGTGGCAGGGGTGGAGCGGGACGAGCGTCCCCGCACCGGTCTGACCCCCCAGCGGCTGGCCCGGCTGCGCCCGGCGTTCCGGTCCCGCGAGGGCGGTGGCACGGTCACGGCCGGGAACGCGTGCGGGGTCAACGACGGCGCCGCGGCGGTCGCCCTCGTGGACGCCGCCACGCATCGTCGCGCCGGCACCCCCGGGTTGCGGGTGCTGGCCACCGCGACCGTGGGGGTCGACCCGAACCTGCCGGGCCTCGGCCCGGTGCCGGCGATCGAGCGCGTGCTGGAGCGCGCGCGGCTGTCGCTGGACGACATCGACGTCGTCGAGATCAACGAGGCGTTCGCCGGGCAGCTGCTGGCCTGCTGCGACGCCCTGGGGCTCGACGAGGACCGGGTCTGCGTCGAGGGTGGCGCGCTCGCCCTGGGTCACCCGTGGGGGGCGTCCGGGGCGGTGCTCGCGGTCCGGCTGTTCTCACAGCTCGTGCGTGCCGACCGGGGCCGCTACGGGTTGGCGGCCGTCGCGGTCGGAGGCGGACAGGGTGTCGCGACGGTGGTCGAGCGATGCCGCTGATCGAGGCGCGGGGCGTCTCCCACCGGTACGGCGCCCGGCCGGTGGTCAGCGACGTCGACGTCGCCCTGTCCGAGCAGCGCATCGGAGTCGTCGGCGCCAACGGGTCCGGCAAGTCCACGTTCGTGCGGATGATCAACGGGCTGGTGCTGCCGACGGCCGGAACCGTGCGGGTCGACGGGCTCGACACCAGGCGCGAAGGTCGCGAGGTGCGGCGCCGCGTCGGCTTCTGCTTCACCGACCCCGACGCCCAGATCGTGATGCCCACGGTCGCCGAGGACGTCGGGTTCGGCCTGCGGCGGCGCGGCCACTCCAAGGCCGAGACACGGGAGCGGGTGGACCGGGTCCTCGCGACGTACGGTCTCGCCGACCATGCCGACCACCCAGCCCACCTGCTCTCCGGAGGCCAGAAGCAGATGCTCGCCCTCGCGTCGGTGCTGGTCACCGATCCCACCGTGCTGGTGATGGACGAGCCGACCACGCTGCTGGACCTCCGCAACGCGCAGATGGTCTCGCGGGTGGTGGCCGGCCTGCCCCAGCAGGTGCTGCTGGTGACCCATCACCTCGACCTGCTCGACGGCTTCGACCGGGTGCTGGTCTTCGACGAGGGTCGTCTCGTGCTCGACGACGTACCCTCCGTGGCGGTCGCCCACTACCGGAAGCTGATGTCGTGAACCCGCTGGGGCTCTACGTCCCGGGCACGTCGCCGCTGCACCGGGCGCCGGCCGGGCTGAAGCTGGGGCTGCTGGTGGCGGCCGGGGTGGCCTCGGTGCTGCTCGACGACGTCTGGCAGGTGGTGGTGGCGATCGGCGTCGTGCTCGTCCTCTACGGCGTTGCCGGGCTCCCGCTGGCCGTGCTCGGCCGTCAGCTGCGGCCGCTGCTGTGGATCGGCCTCGCCACCGCCGGGTTCCACGTGCTGGCCAACGGCTGGGAGCGGGCGTTGGTGGTGGTGGGCACGATCGCGGTGCTGGTGATGCTGGCGGCGCTGGTCACCCTCACCACCAGGACCACCGACCTGGTCGACGCCGTGGTCGTCGCGGTGGTCTTCGCGGGGCGGCCGCTGCGCGCGCTGCGCGTCGACCCCGACCGGATCGGGCTGATGATCGCCCTGGGAGTGCGCTGCGTCCCCGTCGTCATCGGGCTGGCCGAGGAGGTCCGCGACGCCCAGCGGGCCCGTGGGTTGACCTCGAGCCCCCGCGCGTTCGCGGTGCCGCTGCTGGTGCGCTCGCTGCGGCACGCGGACGCCCTGGGCGAGGCGCTCACCGCCCGTGGGCTGGACGACTGACCGGTCGCCGTGTCGAGGCGTCGTGGCGGCCCAGCACGACGGTCGCCCCGAGCTCCTCGTCGAGGACCACCCGCGGTGCCAGGCCGGCCGCCCGCAGCTCCTCGACGGCCCGGTCCGCCTGCCGCTGGCTGGTCTCGAAGAGCACCACCCCACCGGGCGCCAGCCACCGTGGCGCCCGCCGGGCGACCCTCGCCAGCACCCGCAGCCCGTCCGGACCGCCGTCGAGCGCCACCCGTGGCTCGTGGAGCCGGGCCTCGGCCGGCAGCAGCGCGATCTCCGCGCTCGGGACGTAGGGCACGTTCGCCACCAGCACGTCGATCCTCCCGGCCAGCTCCGGCGGCAGCGGCCGGTCGAGGTCGCCCTCCAGCACCTGACCGCGGGTCCCGAGGTTGAGCCGGGCGCAGCGCAACGCCGCCGGCTCGACGTCGCAGGCGTAGACCTCGGCGTCGGGCAGGGCGTCCACGACGACCGCCGCCAGGGCCCCCACCCCGCAGCAGAGATCGACCACGACCGGACGACGGGTCTCGGCCGCGGCGCGCGCGCAGGCGACGGCCTCGCGCGCGAGGGCCTCGGTACGGCGCCGCGGGACGAAGACCCCCGGCGCCACGACCAGACGCAGTCCGCCCAGCTCCGCCCAGCCGACGACCTGCTCCAGCGGCAGGCCCGAGGCGCGTCGCGCGACCATCGCGGTGAGCTCCTCGGGTGTCCCGGCCGCCTCCCGGAGCACCGCCGCCTCGTCCTCGGCGAAGACGCACCCGGCCGCACGCAAGGCCGTCACGACCTCGTCGTCCGCGCTCACCAGGCGGTGAACCCGCCGTCCACGCAGAGGTCGGTGGCCGTCACGTAGGAGGCTCCCCCGCCGAGCAGGAACAGCACCGGCGCGGCGATCTCCTGGACGTCGGCCATCCGGCCCAGCGGGGTCTGCTCGGCGAACATCGTCTGGAGCTCCTGCGGCAGCCGCTGGGTCATCTGGGTGCGGACGTAGCCCGGGCTCACCGAGTTGACGCGCACCCCCTCCCCCGCCCACTCCACGCCCAGCCCCTTGGTCAGGTGGATGACCCCGGCCTTGGCGGCACCGTAGGCGGCGTGCGGCTCGATGCCCCGGTTGACGATGTAGCCCGACATCGAGGCGATGTTGACGATCGCCCCGCCGCGCTCCCGCATCGCGTCGTGCTCTGCCTGGCAGGAGAAGAAGACCCCGCTCAGGTCGATGTCCACGACGCGCTGCCAGGCTGCCGCCTCGACGGTCTCCGAGGGGGCCTGGCTGTCGATCCCGGCGCTGTTGACGGCGTACCTGACCGGGCCCAGCTCGCTCGCCCTCTGTACGGCGGTGTGCACGGCGTCGCGGTCGCGCACGTCGACGGGGACCGCCGCGACCGGTACGCCGTGCCGTGTCGACGCCGCCTCCAGCTCGGAGAAGTCCGCACCCTGCTGGTCCAGGCACGCCACGCGCACCCCCTCGCCCAGCAGCGCGTCCGCGATCGCCAGCCCGATGCCGCGCGCACCGCCCGTGACCACCGCGACCGCGCCCTGCTCGAAGACACCCACCCGTCCACCTCCTGCGTCCAGCACTGCCCTCGCCCGATCATGGCACCGGTTCGGTGAGGGCGACCACGACGCTCTGCGCATCGAGCAGGGCGCTGTCGAGCACCGCCCGGCGCGGGTCGGGGACGGCGAGCCACGGCTCGACCCGGACCCGGCCGAGCAGGCGCAGCCGCTCGTCGTCCAGCACCGCCTCGACCGCCGGGCGGTCGCCGCCGCACACCAGCGCCCGCAGGTCCGTGCCGAGCACCCGCACGGCGTGCTCGGCCGCCGCCTCGTAGGCATGTCGTGCCTGGTTGTCCCGCCTTCGGGCGAACCGTTGCTGGCTCTGGCCACCGGCCTTGGTGCGGCCCTGCACGTGGCGTCGGCCGACCTTGGTCGCGACGGTCTCGGTGCCGTGCACCCGGGCGACGGCGAAGCCGCCCTTGCGCACCAGCAGCAGACCCCACCGGTCCGGCGTGTCGACGGCCGCGGCGAAGGCGTCGGCGTCGGCCGGTCCGTCGTACGACGCGGCGAACGGCAGCCGGGCCTCGGCGACGGCACCGTCACCGGCGGCGGCGCACAGCGCCCCGGACGTGACCGACAGCGTGACGGTGCCGTGCCGGACGGCGAAGTTCTCGAACCACCGGACCACCCGCGCCCGCGGGACGAGGACGGAGCGGCTCACCCGCGGTCGCTCAGACGTTGAAGCCGAGCGCCCGCAGCTGCTCGCGGCCGTCGTCGGTGATCTTGTCCGGGCCCCACGGCGGCATCCAGACCCAGTTGATGGTCACGTCGTTGACGAGGCCCTCGAGCGCTTGGTGGGTCTGGTCCTGGATCACGTCGGTGAGCGGGCAGGCCGCCGAGGTGAGCGTCATGTCGAGCACGACGTCCTTGGTCGCGTCGTCGAGGTGCACGTCGTAGACCAGGCCGAGGTCGACGACGTTGATGCCCAGCTCGGGATCCACGACGTCCTTCATGGCCTCGGTCACCTCGTCGGTGGTGATCGTGCTCGTGCCGACGGCGGACGTGTCCACCTCGGGCAGGTCGCTGTGGTCGGGGGTGTGGGCGGTCATCAGTTCTCCTCGTTCTCGGTGCGGGGGCCGGCGACGATCTGGGACGTCGCGTCCTTCCAGGCCATCCAGGACAGCAGCGCACACTTGACGCGGGCCGGGAACTTGGCGACGCCCGCGAACGCGACCGCGTCCTCGAGCACCTCCTCGTCCGGCTCGACGCCGCCCCGACTCTGCATGAGGGTCAGGAAGGTCTCGTGCACGCCCAGCGCCTCGGTGAGCGGCTTGCCGATCACCAGGTCGGCCATCACCGACGTCGCGGCCTGGCTGATCGAGCAGCCCTCCGCGTCGTAGGACACGTCCTCGACGACCGGGTCGGCGTCACCGGACAGGTGGACCCGCAGGGTGATCTCGTCCCCGCACGTGGGGTTGACGTGGTGCACCTCGGCCCCGAAGGGCTCGCGGAGCCCCGCGTGGTGGGGGTGCTTGTAGTGGTCCAGGATGATCTCCTGGTACAGCGCGTCGAGGTCCATGGCTCAGTCCAGTCGGAAGTACTTCTTGGTGTACTCCAACCCCTCGACGAGCGCGTCTATTTCTGCGGGCGTGGTGTACAGGTACGACGACATCCTCGTCGAGCTCTGCACCCCGAAGCGCTTGTGCGCCGGCTTGGCGCAGTGGTGACCGGCTCGCACCGCGATGCCGCGGCTGTCCAGCACCTGGCTGACGTCGTGCGGGTGCACCCCGTCGATCTCGAAGGCGATCGCGCCGCCGCGCTGGGTGGCGTCCTGCGGCCCGAGCACGGTCAGCCCCTTCACGGTGGCCAGCCCCTCGAGGGCGTACGCGGTGATGGCCTCCTCGTGTGCGCGCACGTCCTCCATCCCCAGCGCGGCCAGGTAGTCCACGGCCGCGCCGAGGCCCACCGCCTCCACGATCGGGGGGGTGCCGGCCTCGAACCGGTGCGGGATGCCGGCGTACGTCGACCGCTCCATCGCCACCGTGGCGATCATCTCGCCGCCACCGAGGAACGGCGGCAGCTGCTCCAGCAGGGAGCGACGGCCCCACAGCACACCGATGCCGGTGGGTCCGGTGACCTTGTGCCCGGTGAAGGCCAGGAAGTCGACCCCGGCGGCCTGCACGTCGACGGCCATCTGCGGGACGGCCTGCGCCGCGTCGACCAGGACCACGGCCCCGACCTCGTGGGCTCTGCGGGTGATCTCCGCGACCGGGTTGACGGTGCCCAGCATGTTCGAGACCCAGGTCAGCGAGACCACCTTGGTGCGCTCGTTGATCAGCTCGTCGATGTTCGACAGGTCGAGCCGTCCGTCGTCGGTGAGCCCGAACCAGCGCAGGGTCGCCCCGGTGCGCTCGGTGAGCAGCTGCCAGGGAACGATGTTGGAGTGGTGCTCCATCTCGGTGATCAGCACCTCGTCGCCCTCGCCGACCGCCAGCGGACCCGTGGCCCAGGCGAGGGTGTTGGCGACCAGGTTGATCGCCTCGGAGGCGTTCTTGGTGAAGATCACCTCGTCGCGCGAGGGTGCGTTGAGGAAGGCCGCGACCTTGTCCCGGCCACCCTCGAAGCCCTCGGTCGACTCGGCACCGAGCTGGTGCATCGCTCGGGCGACGTTGGCGTTGTGCCGCTCCAGGTGGTCGACCATCGCGTCGATGACGACCTGCGGCTTCTGCGAGGTGTTCGCGCTGTCCAGGTAGACCAACGGGTGCCCGTCGGCGAGCGTGCGCCCGAGGATGGGGAAGTCGGCCCGGACCAGGTCCAGGCCGGGCAGCAGCCCCGGCAGCCGTGCGGTGTCGACGGTCATCTCAGGCGGACGCCTTCGTGAACCGGTCGTACCCCTCCGCCTCGAGGCGCTCGGCCAGCTCCGGGCCGCCCTCCTCGGCGATCCGGCCGTCCACGAAGACGTGCACGAAGTCCGGGGTGATGTAGCGCAGGATGCGGGTGTAGTGGGTGATCAGCAGCACCCCGCGGTCACCCTGCTCGCGGAAGCGGTTCACGCCCTCGGAGACGATCTTCAGCGCGTCGATGTCGAGCCCGGAGTCGGTCTCGTCGAGGACCGCCACCTGCGGGTTCAGTAGCTCGAGCTGGACGATCTCGTGGCGCTTCTTCTCACCGCCGGAGAAGCCCTCGTTGACGGATCGCTGCGCGAAGGCGGGGTCCATCTTCATCTGCTCCATGGCGCCGTTGACGTCCTTGACCCAGGTGCGCAGCTTGGGGGCCTCGCCGTCGATGGCGGTCTTGGCGGTGCGCAGGAAGTTCGAGACCGAGACGCCCGGCACCTCGACGGGGTACTGCATGGCCAGGAACAGCCCGGCGCGGGCGCGCTCGTCGACGCTCATCGACAGCACGTCGACGCCGTCGAGGGTGACGCTGCCGCGGGTGACGGTGTACTTCGGGTGGCCGGCGATCGAGTAGGCCAGGGTGGACTTCCCCGAGCCGTTCGGGCCCATGATCGCGTGCGTCTCGCCGTCCCTGATCAGGAGGTCGACGCCCTTGAGGATCTCCTTCGGGCCGTCCTCGTTGCCGGTGTGCACGGTGACGTGCAGGTCGCGGATCTCCAGCGTTGCCATGTCGTGTCTTCCTTCGCGTTCGTCGTCAGGTCAGTCGTTGAGGGGGTTGGCGAGGTCGACGAGCACGTCGTCACCCTCGACCCTCACGGGGTAGATGGCCACCGGCTCGGTCGCCGGCGGGCCGGTGGGCTTGCCCGTGCGCAGGTCGAAGCGCGAGCCGTGGAGCCAGCACTCGATCTCGCAGCCCTCCACGTCGCCCTCGGACAGGGGGATCGAGGCGTGCGAGCACTCGTCGTCGACGGCGTACCAGTCGTCGCCGGTGTGGACCACGGCCACGTCACGGTCGTCCAGGTCGACCTGGATCGCCGTACCGGGGGCGACGTCGGCCACGCCGCAGGCGCGCACGAAGCTCATGCGGGGACCCCTGTCGCTGCGGGCCGCCCGACGTTCTTCTCCAGCTCGGCCTCGACCGTCGCGAGCAGCTGCTGCTCGATGGCGGGCACCCCGATCTTGCTGACGATGTCGGCGAAGAAGCCGTGCACCACCAGCCGACGCGCCTCGTCCTCGGCGATGCCCCGCGACTGCAGGTAGAACAGCTGCTGGTCGTCGAATCGGCCGGTCGTGGACGCGTGCCCGGCTCCCACGATCTCGCCGGTCTCGATCTCGAGGTTCGGCACCGAGTCCGCCTGGCAGCCGTCGGTGAGCACCAGGTTGCGGTTCGACTCGTAGGTCTCGATGCCCTCGGCGACCTTGCGGATCAAGACGTCGCCGATCCACACGGCGTGCGCGCCCTCGCCCTGCAGCGCGCCCTTGTAGTCCACGTTGCTCCGCGTGCGCGGCGCGTTGTGGTCCACGAACAACCGGTGCTCGAGGTGCTGCCCCGCGTCGGCGAAGTACAGCCCCAGCAGCTCGGCGTAGCCACCCGGTCCGTCGTAGGAGACCGACGTGTTGAGCCGCACCAGGTCTCCGCCGAACGAGACGGCCACGTGTCGCAGCGTCGCGTCGCGCCCGACCAGGGCGTGCTGGTTGCTGTGGTGGACGGCGTCGTCGGCCCAGTCGGCCACGACGACGAACGTGAGCTGCGCGCCGTCCTCGAGAACGACCTCGATGTTCTCCGCCAGCACCGCCGACCCCTCGAAGCGCAGCACCACGGTCGCGCGGCTGTGTGCCTTCGCGGTCACCACGGTGTGGGCGGCGGTCGCCGTCTCCAGGCCCGCCCCGGTCAGCGTCACGAGGACGGGCTCGTCGAGCTCGGCCTCCCGTGGGATGGTGATCGCCCAGCAGGTGCCGGCCGACTGCCACGCCCGGGCGCTCACGCGGTCGGTCGGCACGTAGCCGCTCGACCCGCGCAGCGGGCTGTCGCTGGCGATCGGCTCGACCGTGACCTCGTCGGGCGCCTGCGCGTCCGCCGACAGCGCCGTCCCCGACAGGTCGGCGTCCTTGTGCAGGTCGCGGAGCCGCTTGAGCGGCGTGAACCGCCAGATCTCCTCGCGCCCGGTGGGGACCGGATGCGCCTCGACGTCGAACGAGCCGTCCGGATGCAGGTGGGACGCCAGCTTGTCCGAGGTCTCGACGGCTCGCGCGACGGCGGGCCTCTCAGTAACAGTCACGTTGTCGCTTTCTACGTTCGTGGGTTCGGTCAGGTGCACGGGAGCGTGAGGGTGCCCGCTGCCGCACGGCGAGGTGCCGCACGCGGCTCGGCCGTGGCCCCGGAGGGCCCGGGATCACCCGACAGCGCCCTCCATCTGCAGCTCGATGAGCCGGTTGAGCTCGAGGGCGTACTCCATCGGCAGCTCCTTGGCGATCGGCTCCACGAAGCCGCGCACGATCATCGCCATCGCCTCGTCCTCCTCCATGCCCCGGCTCATCAGGTAGAAGAGCTGGTCGTCGGAGACCTTCGAGACGGTCGCCTCGTGCGCCATGGACACGTCGTCCTCGCGTACGTCGACGTAGGGGTAGGTGTCGGAGCGGCTCACCTGGTCGACGAGCAGCGCGTCGCACTTGACGATGCTCGCCGAGTGGTGGGCGCCGTCGTTGACCTGCACCAGCCCGCGGTACGACGTGCGGCCACCGCCACGCGCCACCGACTTGGAGATGATGGAGCTGGACGTGTGCGGCGCGGCGTGGACCATCTTCGCGCCGGCGTCCTGGTGCTGGCCCTCGCCCGCGAACGCGATCGAGAGCGTCTCGCCGCGGGCGTGCTCGCCCATCAGGTAGATCGCGGGGTACTTCATCGTGACCTTGGAGCCGATGTTGCCGTCGACCCACTCCATCGTGGCGCCCGCCTCGCAGGTCGCCCGCTTGGTGACGAGGTTGTAGACGTTGTTCGACCAGTTCTGGATCGTCGTGTAGCGGCAGCGGCCACCCTTCTTCACGATGATCTCGACGACCGCGGAGTGCAGCGAGTCGGAGCTGTAGATCGGTGCCGTGCAGCCCTCGACGTAGTGCACGTAGGCGTCCTCGTCGACGATGATCAGGGTCCGCTCGAACTGACCCATGTTCTCGGTGTTGATCCGGAAGTAGGCCTGCAGCGGGATGTCGACGTGCACGCCCTTGGGGACGTAGATGAACGAGCCACCGGACCACACCGAGGTGTTCAGGGCGGAGAACTTGTTGTCCCCGACCGGGATCACGGTGCCGAAGTACTCCTGGAACATCTCCGGGTGCTCGCGCAGCGCGGTGTCGGTGTCCAGGAACAGGACGCCCTGCTCCTCGAGGTCCTCGCGGATCTTGTGGTAGACCACCTCGGACTCGTACTGCGCGGCCACGCCGGAGACGAGGCGCTGCTTCTCCGCCTCGGGGATGCCGAGCTTGTCGTAGGTGTTCTTGATGTCCGCGGGGAGGTCGTCCCAGGTGGTCGCCTGCTTCTCGGTCGACCGGACGAAGTACTTGATGTTGTCGAAGTCGATCCCGTTGAGGTCGCTGCCCCAGGTCGGCATCGGCTTGCGGTGGAAGAGCTTGAGGCCCTTGAGGCGCTGGTCCAGCATCCACGCAGGCTCGCTCTTCTTCGCGGAGATGTCCCGCACGACCTCCTCGGAGAGCCCGCGCTTGGCGGTGGCCCCCGCGGTGTCGGAGTCGGACCAGCCGAACTGGTAGCGACCCAGCCCCTCGAGCTCAGGGTTGCGCTCGTCGATCGTGGCCCGCTCGGTGAGGGAGTCGGGACGAAGGTCGGACGTGGTCATGAAGAAACCCTCTCGGTTGGTGTGCTGCGAGATGTTCTGGGAGATGTGCTGGAAGATGCCGGGTCGGGGATGCAGGTGGTGCACACGCCGTCGCCGTGCGCGATGGTCGCGAGCCGCTGGACGTGCCGGCCGAGGACCTTGGAGATGATCTCGGTCTCTGCCTCGCACAGCTGCGGGAACTCGTGGGCGACGTGCGAGACCGGGCAGTGCTGCTGGCAGAGCTGCTCGCCGACGGGCCCCTGCCGGACCGAGGCAGCGTAGCCCCCCTGGGTGAGGGCCCGGGCCAGCGCCTGGGAGGCCGGGAGTCCGGGCTCCGAGGAGACGATCCGGTCGTAGTTCGACTCGATGCCGCTGACCCGCTTGCGCGCGAAGGCGAGCACCGCCTCGTCGCCCCCGGTCTCCTCGAGGAACCGGAGCGCCTCCAGGGCCAGGTCGTCGTACTGCTGGTCGAAGCGGTCCCGGCCTGCCTCGGTGATGACGAAGACGCGGGCGGGACGACCCCGTCCGCGGGCCCCGTAGACGCGGGGCTCGCGCGCCTCCACGGCGCCCTCGGCGATCATCTGGTCGAGGTGGCGCCGCACGGCGGCAGGGGTCAGGTCGAGGCGCTCGGCGAGCACGGTCGCCGTGCTCGGACCGAGCTCGAGGATGGTCCGCGCGACCCGCTCGCGGGTCGGGGCGTCCACCTCTCCCGAGCGCTCCTGTATTTCCACAACATCATTGTGACGTTATTGGTGGGGGGCTTTCAAATAAGGCTCACCTAACCTCGGGTGCGCTCCCCCGCTTCCTAGACTGACTGACGTGACCGTCCCGGACCCCGCGAGCGACGCCGCCGTCGTGGTCGACGGCCTGCGGATGCGGTACGGCGCCAACGTGGCCGTCGACGACCTCAGCCTCACGGTCGCCCGAGGCTCGATCACCGCCGTGCTGGGGCCCAACGGGGCCGGCAAGACCACCACGCTCGAGACCTGCGAGGGCTACCGCCGACCCCAGGGCGGCCGGGTCCGGGTGCTCGGGCTCGATCCGCAGGCACAGCGACGCGACCTGCTGCCTCGCATCGGCGTGATGCTCCAGCACGGCGGGGCGTGGTCCGGGGTGCGGGCCCTGGAGATGCTGAGCCACGTCGCGTCGCTGCACGCCCACCCGCTGGAGGTCCCCATGCTCGCGGAGCGGCTCGGGCTCGGGTCCTGCGGGCGGACGCCGTACCGGCGGCTGTCCGGCGGGCAGCAGCAGCGGCTCGCGCTGGCGATGGCGATCGTCGGCCGCCCCGAGCTGGTGTTCGTCGACGAGCCGACCGCGGGCATGGACCCGCAGGCGCGCCGGACCACGTGGGACCTCCTCGACGAGCTGCGCACCGACGGCGTCACGACCGTGCTGACCACGCACTACATGGACGAGGCGGAGCGGCTGGCCGACCTGGTCCACGTCATCGACCAGGGCCGGCTCATCGCGTCCGGCTCCCCGTTCGAGCTGACCCGGGCGACCGGAGCCAGCACGATCCGGCTGGTCGTCACCGAGCCCTTCCCGCCCACCGCGCCCGGCTCGCTGCAGACGGCACTGGGTGAGGGCACGCTGGTCCAGGCGATCAACGAGCACAGCCTGCTCATCACCGGTCCCGCCGACGCGGGGACGCTGGCCACGGTCTCCGGCTGGTGCGCCCACAACGGCGTCCTCCCGGAGTCGCTGACACTCGGTCGGCGCACCCTCGAGGACGTCTTCCTGCAGATCACCGGGCGGGAGCTCGTCGTATGACACCCGACGCCGGCACGTTCGCACCGAGGCCGGGCGCGGCGCCGCTGCCGAGGATGGTGCTGGCACAGGCACGCATGGAGACCCGGCTGCTGCTCCGCAACGGTGAGCAGCTGCTGCTCGCCGTGGTCATCCCGCTCATCGTGCTCGTCGGCGGCATCACGGCCGCGCGACACTTCGGGCTCACCTTCTCCCACAGCCCGGTCGACACCCTCACCCCCGGCATCCTCGCGCTGGCGGTGATGTCGACGAGCTTCACCTCCCTGGCGATCACGACCGGCTTCGAGCGCCGGTACGGCGTGCTCAAGCGCCTCGGGTCCTCCCCGCTGCCGCGCTCGGGGCTGCTGGCCGGAAAGGTCGGGGCGCTGCTGCTCGTCGAGGTGCTCCAGTTCGTGGTGCTCGGGGGCGTGGCGCTGGCCCTGGGCTGGTCGCCGTCCCTCACCCTCGCCGGGGCGCTCGGAGCGCTCGGCTGCGCGCTGCTCGGCACCGCCGCCTTCGCCTCGCTGGGGCTCTTCCTCGCCGGTGCGCTGCGCGCGGAGGCGACGCTCGCGGCGGCGAACCTCGTCTACCTGCTGCTGCTGGCCGGCGGTGCGGTGGTCTTCCCGGTCGGCTCCTACGGCGCCGCAGGGGGCGTGCTCGCCTGGCTGCCCTCGGCCGCCCTGGGCGGCGGCATGCGAGCGGCCTTCCTGGACGGCGCCTTCCCGGCCACCCAGCTGATGGTGCTGCTCGCGTGGACCGCGGTGGGCACCGCGCTCACGGCGAGGACGTTCACGTGGGAGTGAACGTGTCCGCCCCGCCTGCGCCCGCCCGGACACGCCCCGCCTGGGCGGCCGCCTGGATGCGGCCGGCCGCGGTCGCCTCGCTCGTCGCCAACATCGGCATCGTCGTCACCGGTGGCGTCGTACGACTGACCGGCTCGGGCCTCGGCTGCCCCACCTGGCCGCGCTGCACCGACGCCTCGTTCGTCCCGCACCGGGCACTCGGGGTGCACAGCGCGATCGAGTTCGGCAACCGGATGCTCACCTTCGTGGTGGCCGCGGTCGCGGTGGCGACCTTCGTGCTCGCGTGGCGGTACGGACGACCGGTCGTGCTGCGGCTGGCCTTCCTGCTGGCGCTCGGTGTCCCGGCCCAGGCCGTGATCGGGGGGGTCACGGTGCTCACCGACCTCAACCCCTGGATCGTCTCCTTCCACCTGCTGGTCTCGCTCGCCATGGTCGGCCTCGCGGTGACCCTGCTCCGACGGCTCGCCGAGGGGGACGGGCCTCCGGTGCCCGTGGTCGCGCCGGGCCTGGTGCTGCTCGTCCGGTCGCTCTTCGCGGTGGGCTGGGTCGTGCTGTACGTCGGCACCGTGGTCACCGGCAGCGGTCCGCACGCGGGCGACGTGGACGCTCCCCGCAACGGGCTCGACCCCCGGGCACTGAGCCAGCTGCACACCGACCTGGTCTTCCTGCTGGTCGGGCTGAGCGTCGCGGCGGTGCTCGTGCTCCGCACCGCCGGCGCGCCCGCGCGGCTCCGGCAGGCCGCCGGCACGCTGCTCGCCGTGGAGCTCGTCCAGGGGGCGGTCGGCTTCGTGCAGTACGCCACCGACCTGCCCGTCGTGCTGGTCGCCGTCCACCTGCTCGGTGCCGCGCTGGTCTCGGCAGCCCTGACCTGGACGCTGGTGAGCGTGCGCGAGCACGCCAGCGATGGTGGGCTCAGCGCATCAGCAGAGGGTCGAGCGCGACACTGACGAAGAGCAGCGAGAGGTACATGTTCGACCAGTGGAAGAGCCGCATCGGCTTGAGGGCGGCGACGTCGTCGCTCTCCGCCGACCGGCGCAGCAGCAGGTGCGACTCGACCAGGAACGCGGCACCCAGGACGGCCGCGACCACGGGGTAGAACCAACCCGTGTCGGCGACCGGCCACAGCAGCATCGAGGTCGCCACCATCACGTAGGAGTAGGCGACGATCTGCCTCGCCACGGTGCGCGCGCCCGCCTTGACCGGCAGCATCGGCACGTCGGCGGCGGCGTAGTCCTCGCGGTAGCGGATCGCCAGCGCCCAGAAGTGCGGGGGCGTCCAGAAGAAGACCACGGCGAACAGCACCACGGGGGGCCACGCCAGCGAGCCGGTGACCGCCGTCCAGCCGATCAGCGCCGGGAAGCAGCCTGCGGCCCCGCCCCACACGATGTTCTGCGTGGTCCGCCGCTTGAGGATCATCGTGTAGCCCACGACGTAGAACACGTTCGCCAGCAGCGCCAGGCCCGCCGACAGCCAGTTGACCAGGAGCCCGAGCCACAGGGTCGAGACCACGCCGAGGGCCAGCCCGAACACCAGCGCCGACCGGGTGGTGACGACGTGACGAGGCAGGGCCCGCCGACGGGTCCGCCGCATGCGTTCGTCGATGTCGGCGTCGTAGACGCAGTTGAGCGCGTTGGCGCTGCCGGCCGACAGCGTGCCACCGAGCACGGTGGCCACCACGAGCCCCAGCGCGGGCACCCCGCGCTGGGCCAGGAACATCACCGGCACGGTCGTGAGCAGCAGCAGCTCGATGATCCGGGGTTTCATCAGCCCGACGTACGCCCCGAGCACGTCTCGCGCGGTCGACGGCCCCGGGGTCCGGGGCTGCACGCTGACGTGCGGGTCGACGGCGGTCAAGAGGAACCTCTGGTGAGTGGACGAGGACTGATCCGGGGACGATGCTGACCGGGCCACGGTCGCTGCGAGTCTAAGGGGCGAACGCTCCCACGGCGGTCTCGGGGGCGGCGCTCGCGCGGCCCGGGGCGGGGTCGGGAGCGGGTCGGGGGCGGGGGCCGCGGGGATGTGCACCCGATCGCCCGTGAGTAGGCTCGCACCGTGTGGTGCGCCCGCGTCTCCCCTGTCGGTCGGACAGGTTTGCTCGACCCCCGAGGTGGCACCCTCACACGAGAACCTGCTCGTCGGCCTGCGTCGTTCCCGGCGCGCCCGGGCCCGCCGTATGAGAGGAACGAACGTTCGTGAGCAAGCTCGACTGGAACGACCTCGACCAGCGCTCCGTGGACACCGTGCGGGTGCTCGCCATGGATGCCGTGCAGAAGGTCGGCAACGGCCATCCCGGCACGGCGATGAGCCTGGCGCCGGCGGCGTACCTGCTCTTCCAGAAGGTCATGCGGCACAACCCCGCCAATCCCGACTGGGCCGGACGCGACCGGTTCGTGCTCTCCTGCGGGCACTCCAGCCTCACCCTCTACCTCCAGCTCTACCTCGGTGGCTGGGGGCTCGAGCTCGACGACATCAAGTCGCTGCGCACCTGGGGCAGCAAGACGCCGGGCCACCCGGAGTACGGCTACACCGCCGGTGTCGAGACCACCACCGGCCCGCTCGGCCAGGGCGTCGGCAACGCGGTGGGCATGGCGATGGCCGCCCGCCGCGAGCGCGGCCTTCTCGACCCGGACGCGGCACCTGGTGAGAGCCCCTTCGACCACCAGATCTACGCCATCTGCAGCGACGGCGACCTCGAGGAGGGGGTCAGCGCGGAGGCCTCCTCGCTGGCCGGGCACCAGCAGCTGGGCAACCTCACGCTGATCTACGACGACAACAAGATCTCGATCGAGGACGACACCAGCGTCGCGTTCAGCGAGGACGTCTCCGCCCGCTACCGGGCCTACGGCTGGCACGTCCAGAACGTCGACTGGACCAACGGCGGCACCGGCTACGAGGAGAACGTCCAGGCGCTCTGGGAGGCCCTGGAGAAGGCCAGGCGGGTCACCGACCGGCCCAGCTTCGTCAACCTCCGCACGATCATCGCCTGGCCCGCGCCGACCGCCCAGAACACCGGGGGCGCGCACGGCTCCGCGCTCGGCGCCGACGAGGTGGCCGCCACCAAGAAGATCCTCGGCTTCGACGAGACGCAGAGCTTCGAGGTCGGCGCCGACGTCATCGAGCACACCCGCGGGCTCGTCGAGCGGGGCAAGCACGCCGAGGCGCAGTGGCAGGAGCAGTTCGACAGCTGGGCCTCGCGGTTCCGGCAGCGCAAGGAGCTCTTCGACCGGATGCGCAGCCGCACGCTTCCGGCCGGCTGGGAGAAGTCGCTGCCCTCGTTCCCCGCGGACGAGAAGGGCGTCGCCACCCGCAAGGCCTCCGGTGAGGTGCTCAGCGCCATCGCCTCCGAGCTGCCCGAGCTGTGGGGAGGTTCTGCGGACCTCGCCGGCTCGAACAACACCACCCCCAAGGGCGAGCCGTCGTTCCTGCCCGAGGAGCACTCGACGAAGTCGTTCAGCGGGAACATCTACGGGCGGGTGCTGCACTTCGGCATCCGGGAGCACGGCATGGGCTCGGTGATGAACGGCATCGCCGTGCACGGCGGCACCCGCGTCTACGGCGGCACCTTCCTCACCTTCTCCGACTACATGCGGCCCGCCGTCCGGCTCGCCGCCCTGATGGAGCTGCCGGTCACCTACGTGTGGACCCACGACTCCATCGGACTCGGTGAGGACGGCCCCACGCACCAGCCCGTCGAGCACCTCGCCGCGCTGCGCGCGATCCCGCGGCTCGACGTGGTCCGTCCCGCGGACGCCAACGAGACGGTGGCCGCCTGGCAGACGGTGCTCGAGCACACCGACCGGCCCGCCGGGTTGATCCTCTCGCGCCAGAACCTCCCCACGTTCCCGCGCGGGACCGACGGCTACGCCACCACCGAGAACGTCTCGAAGGGTGCCTACGTGCTCCTCGACGCCGAGGGCGGCACCCCGGACGTGATCCTCATCGGCACCGGCTCGGAGGTGCAGCTCGCCGTGCAGGCTCGGGCGCTGCTGGCCGAGAAGGACATCCGCGCGCGCGTCGTGTCGATGCCGTGCCGCGAGTGGTTCGACGCTCAGCACGCGTCGTACCGCGACACGGTGCTGCCGCCGATCGTCAAAGCCCGCGTCAGCGTCGAGGCCGGCGTGGCGCAGGGCTGGCGCGACTTCGTCGGCTCCACCGGCCGCACCGTCTCGATCGAGCACTACGGCGCGTCCGCGGACTACGAGACGCTCTACCGCGAGTACGGCCTCACCCCCGAGGCGGTCGCCCTGGCCGCCGAGGAGAGCATCGCCGACTCGCGCGGCTGAGCCGTACGACCTCGCTCGACCACCTGATCGAAGAACCGGAAGGAAACCCGATGTCCGAACGACTCAAGGCTCTTGCCGACGCAGGAGTATCCATCTGGCTGGACGACCTGTCCCGCGAGCGCATCGAGACCGGGAACCTGGCCGACCTCGTGAAGGACAGCTCGGTGGTCGGGGTCACGACCAACCCGACGATCTTCGCGAGCGCGCTGTCCGACGGCGAGCGGTACGACGACCAGGTGCGCGAGCTCGCCGGTGCGGGCAAGGACGTCGACGAGGCGATCTTCGCGATCACCACCACCGACGTGCGCAATGCCTGTGACGTGCTCGCCGACACGTTCCAGGCCAGTGGCGGGGTGGACGGACGGGTCTCGATCGAGGTCTCTCCCGGACTCGCCCACGACGAGTCGGCGACCATCGAGTCCGCGAAGGCGCTGTGGGCGGCGGTCGACCGCGAGAACCTCTTCATCAAGATTCCGGCGACCACCGAGGGCGCACCGGCGATCACCGATGTGCTCGGCGAGGGCATCAGCGTCAACGTCACGCTGATCTTCGGCCTCGACCGCTACGACAAGGTCATGGACGCCTACCTCGAGGGGCTCGAGAAGGCCAAGGCCAACGGCAAGGACCTGTCCAAGATCCACTCCGTGGCGTCCTTCTTCGTCTCCCGCGTCGACAGCGAGATCGACAAGCGGCTCGAGGCCTCCGAGGACCCGCAGGCCGGCAACCTCGTGGGTCTTGCCGGGATCGCCAACGCCCGGCTGGCCTACCAGGCCTACGAGCAGAAGTTCGCCGGCGAGCGGTTCTCGGCCCTCAAGGCCGAGGGGGCGAACTCGCAGCGGCCGCTGTGGGCGTCCACCGGGGTGAAGAACCCGGAGTACCGCGACACCATGTACATCACCGACCTCGTGGTGGCGAACACCGTCAACACCATGCCCGAGAAGACCATGCAGGCGTTCGCCGACCACGGCGAGGTCGAGGGCGACCTGGTGACCACCAAGTACTCCGAGGCGAAGCAGGTGATGGACGACCTGGCGACGGTCGGGATCGACTACGACGACGTCATCGGGGTCCTCGAGCGCGAGGGCGTCGAGAAGTTCGTCACCTCGTGGGAGGAGCTCCAGGAGACCGTGCGCACCCAGCTGGCGCAGGCGCAGGACCACGAGAAGTGAGCGAGACGTTCGAGATCGTCGCCACCGGAGCGGCGGCGGACGCCATCGCCGCCCACGTGCCGGCACTGGTTTCCGATGGGTTCGCAGGCAGGCTCTTCGCACAGGACGCATCGTTGTGGGGCCCCGAGGCCCAGGAGGAGTCCGCCAAGCGACTGTCCTGGGTGGGGCTCCCCCAGTCCTCACGTCCCCTGGTCGACGAGATCGCGGCGTTGCGCAGCGAGCTCGAGGACGACGGCATCGACCACGTCGTGCTGTGCGGCATGGGCGGGTCGTCCCTGGCGCCCGAGGTCGTCTGCGCGACGTACGGCGTCGACCTGACCGTGCTCGACTCCAGCCACCCCGACCAGGTCCGTGACGCCCTCGCGGACCGCGTCGACCGCACGGTCGTGGTGGTCTCCAGCAAGTCGGGCTCGACGGCCGAGACGGACTCGCAGCGGCGCGCCTACCAGCAGGCGTTCACCGACGCCGGCATCGACCCGGTCCGGCGCATCGTGGTCGTCACCGACCCAGGCAGCCCGCTCGACAAGGAGGCCCGCGGCGACGGCTACCGCGTCGTCAACGCCGACCCCGACGTCGGCGGGCGCTACTCCGCGCTGACCGCCTTCGGGCTGGTGCCCAGCGGCCTGGCCGGTGCCGACATCGCCGTGCTGCTCGACGAGGCGGACGCCGTCTGCGACCTGCTGGCCGCAGACGACGACGCGAACCCCGGTCTGCGGCTGGGTGCCGCCATCGCCGGCACCACACCGCTGCGCAACAAGCTGGTGCTCGTCGACCAGGGGTCCGGGCTGGTCGGCTTCGCCGACTGGGCCGAGCAGCTGATCGCGGAGAGCACCGGCAAGCAGGGCACCGGTCTGCTGCCCGTCGTGGTCTCCGACGACTCCGCCCCCGAGGTGGCGCTGCCCCCGCACGACGTGAGCGTGGTCCATCTCGCCGATGACACCGCCGCCGACCCGCACGTCGCAGGTGACGACACGTCCTCGGGTTCAGGCGGCTCCGACATCGTCGTCACCGGGACGCTCGGCGCGCAGCTGCTGCTGTGGGAGGTCGCGACCGCGACCGCCGGCCGCCTGCTCGGCATCAACCCCTTCGACCAGCCCGACGTCGAGAGCGCCAAGACGGCTGCCCGGACCATGCTCGAGGGCAGCCCCGACACCACCGACCCGGACTTCACCGACGGCGCCGTCGAGGTGCGGGCGCTCGGCGGCGACTGGCTCGGCGACGCCTCCACGCTGGCCGAGGCGGTCGATGCCCTCCTCGGTCGCGTCGACCCCGGGCAGGGCTACGTCGCCGTGATGGCCTACCTCGACCGGGTCGCGAACGCCGACCTGGCCGAGGTGCGCAGCACCCTTTCCCACCGCGTGCGCCGCCCGGTCACGTTCGGGTGGGGACCCCGGTTTTTGCACTCCACCGGCCAGTTCCACAAGGGCGGACCGGCGGAGGGCGTCTACCTCCAGGTCACCGACGAGCCCGCCGAGGACCTCGGTGTGCCCGGCAAGGACTACACCTTCGGGCGGCTCATCGCCGCCCAGGCCGCGGGTGACGCCTCGGTCCTCGCCGAGCACGGTCGCCCGGTGCTCCGAGTGCACCTCACCGACCAGGCGCGCGGCCTGTCCGCGCTGCGAGAAGCGCTTCGGTGAGTCCGGTCGGCCGCGTCGAGGGCGGATCGGCTGCCACGCGGGGCACCGGCACGAGGGTCAACCCGCTGCGGGACCCGCAGGACCGTCGGATGCCGCGCATCGCCGGCCCGTGCGGGATGGTGATCTTCGGGGTCACCGGAGACCTCTCGCGCAAGAAGGTGATGCCGGCGGTCTACGACCTGGCCAGCCGAGGGCTGCTGCCCCCGGGCTTCTCGCTGGTCGGCTACGCCCGGCGGGACTGGGCCGACGAGGACTTCGCCCAGGTCGTGCACGACTCGGTCAAGGAGCACGCGCGCACCGAGTTCCGTGAGGAGGTCTGGCAGCAGCTCGCCGCGGGCTTCCGATTCGTGCAGGGCGACTTCGACGACGACGTCGCCTTCGAGAACCTTCGGCAGGTGACCCTCGACCTCGACCGCGTTCGCGGCACCAACGGCAACCACGTGTTCTACCTGTCGATCCCACCGAAGTACTTCCCGGACGTGATCGGCCAGCTCAAGGAGCACGGCCTCGCCGACCCCACCCCCGACAGCTGGCGCCGGGTGGTGGTGGAGAAGCCCTTCGGGTCCGACCTGGCGTCCGCCCAGGCGCTCAACACCACGATCCACGAGGTGTTCCCGCCGGAGTCGGTGTTCCGCATCGACCACTACCTCGGCAAGGAGACGGTGCAGAACATCATGGCGATGCGCTTCGCCAACACCATGTTCGAGCCGATCTGGAACTCCCACTACGTCGACCACGTGCAGATCACGATGGCCGAGGACATCGGGATCGGCGGCCGTGCCGGCTACTACGACGGCATCGGCGCCGCCCGCGACGTGATCCAGAACCACCTGCTCCAGCTGATGGCACTCATCGCGATGGAGGAGCCCACCTCCTTCGACGCGCACAGCCTGCGGTTGGAGAAGCAGAAGGTGCTCGCCTCCGTCGTACTGCCCCGGCGACTCGACCTGAGCACGGCCCGCGGCCAGTACACCGAGGGCTGGGCCGGCGGCGAGAAGGTGCTCGGCTACACCCAGGAGCAGGACATCCCGCGAAGCTCCACCACGGAGACGTTCGCGGCGATCAGGCTCGACGTCGAGACCAGGCGCTGGGCGGGGGTGCCGTTCTACCTGCGGCACGGCAAGCGGCTGGGGCGGCGCGTGACCGAGGTGGCCGTGGTGTTCAAGCGTGCGCCGCACCTGCCGTTCACGGAGACCTCGACCGAGGAGCTGACCCACAACGCGCTGGTGATCCGGGTGCAGCCGGACGAGGGGATCACGCTGCGCTTCGGCTCGAAGGTGCCCGGGAGCGCGATGGAGATCCGCGACGTCAACATGGACTTCGCCTACGGCGGGTCCTTCACCGAGTCCTCCCCGGAGGCGTACGAACGCCTCATCCTCGACGTACTGCTGGGCGACCCGCCGCTGTTCCCGCAGCACGAGGAGGTCGAGCTGTCCTGGAGGATCCTCGACCCGGTCGTGGAGTACTGGGCCTCCCACGGCAAGCCCGACACCTACGAGTCCGGCACGTGGGGCCCGCCCTCGGCGGACAAGATGCTCGCCCGCGACGGACGCACCTGGCGGCGGCCGTGACGGTGCACGGGCGGACGACGGGAGCCTCGAGATGATCGAGCTCACCGAGACCAACGCCAGCGAGATCGCCGAGGAGTTCGTGCGGGCGCGACGACGCGCCGGCAGCCCGGCGATGGGCATGATCATGACCGTGGTCATCGTCGCCGACGAGTCGGACGCGGACGAGGCGCTGGCCGTCGCCCGCTCGGCCTCGCGCGAGCACCCTGCCCGCATCCTGGGCGTGGTCGTCGGGGACGGGCGTGGAGCCGCCCGCGTCGACGCCCGGGTGGGCATCGGTGCCGGCGCCTCCGGCGAACGGGCCCTCATCCGGCTCGCCGGTGAGGTGACCAGACACCCGGCGTCCGTGGTGCTGCCGCTCCTGCTCCCCGACTCCCCGGTGGTGGTCTGGTGGCCGGGTCGGGCCCCCGAGGACACCGCCGGGGACCCCCTCGGCATGCTCGGCACCCGCCGCATCACCGACGCCGCGTCCGTGCCGACCAGCAAGGCGCGGGCGATGCTCACCCAGTGCGCGAGCTACTCCCCCGGCAACACCGACCTGGCCTGGACCCGGATCACCGGCTGGCGCGCCCTGCTCGCCGCCGCACTCGACCAGCAGCCCGGCAAGGTGCTGGCGGCGTCGGTGAGCGCGGAACGGATCAGCCCCAGCGCCGATCTGCTCTCCGCCTGGCTCGGCGACCGGCTGCGGTGCGAGGTGACCCGGCTCAACTCGCCGGGACCGGGCATCACCCAGGTCGTGCTCACCAGCAAGCAGGGCGACATCACGGTCTCGCGCTCCGACGGACGGCTGGCGACCCTGTCGTCGCCCGGCCAGCCGGACCGGCCGGTCGCGCTGAAGCGGCGCGACCTCGACGAGCTGCTCGCCGAGGAGCTGCGTCGCCTCGACCCGGACGACGTCTACGCGGCCACCGTGAAGCGGATGGCGCGCACCGGCACTCGTGCAGCTCCCAGGAAGTCGTCGTCGACCCGCAGGAAGGCCTGAGGTGACCACCCCCGAGATCCACCGGTTCGCCGGCCCGCAGCAGCTCGGCGACGAGGTCGCCGCCACCCTGGTCGCCCGGCTGCACCAGGCGCAGGCACAGGGCCGGGTGCCCGCGGTCGCCCTGACCGGCGGCACGGTCGCCGTCACCATCCACGAGGCGGTCGTCGCGTCCCCGGAGCGGGACCGGGTCGACTGGAGCCGGGTCGACGTGTGGTTCGGTGACGAGCGCTATGTGCCTGCCGACGACCCCGAGCGCAACGCCCGCCAGGCCACCGACGCGATGCTGGCCCACCTGCCCTTCGACGCCGACCGCGTCCATCGCATGCCGGCCTCCGACGACGGCTTCGACAGCCTCGACGCGGCGGCGGCGGCGTACGCCGACGAGGTCCGCCGCGAGGGCAGTGGCCGCTTCGACGTGGTGATGCTGGGGCTCGGGCCCGACGGGCACGTGGCGTCGCTGTTTCCCGGCTTCCCCCAGCTCGACGTCGACGACCGGATCGCGGTCGCCGTCACCGGCTCCCCCAAGCCGCCGCCCGAGCGGATCAGCCTCACGTTCCCGGCGCTGAACCGCTCCGGCGAGGTCTGGTTCGTGGTCTCCGGCGACGGCAAGGCCGACGCGGTCGCGCGGGCTCTGGCCACCGGCGGAGACGCCGCCGACGTCCACGACCTTCCCGCCGTCGGCGTGCACGGCCAGGACCGCACCCTCTGGTTCCTCGACGAGGCCGCCGCGTCCCTCCTCCGCCTCTGACCCCACCCACCCGCTGAGGCGTCTCGTTCTGCGACGCAAACCCCGCCGAGGCGTCCTGTTCTGCGACGCAAACCCCGCTGAGGCGTCTCGTTCTGCACCATGGCGTCGCAGAACGAGACGCCTCGACCGGTGGGGGCGGGCGCCTCACCGGTGGGGGCGGGCGCCTCACCGGTCAGAAGACGATGTCGCCCTTCTTGCGCCGGTCGCGCAGCGTCTTGATGGCCTCGTCGAGGATGTCCTCGGCCTCCTTGTCGGAGCGCCGCTCCTTCACGTAGGCCAGGTGCGTCTTGTAGGGCTCGATCTTCGGCGCCGGGGGCGGGTTGTTGGAGTCCAGGCTGGCGGGCAGGCCGCAGCGGGGACAGTCCCACGACGTCGGGATCTGCGCCTCGACGGCGAACGTGATCACCGACTCGTGGCGGTGCGCGCAGAAGTAGACCACGGTCTGGCGAGGGGCGGCCTCGCCCCGCTCGGCCTCACCCATCGGTCCGGCACCGACCCGGCTGCCACGGATGGCGTTGCCTCCACCTACTGCCACGCTGTGCGCTCCTGTCGGTACGGTCGAGAAGGGACGGTCAACTGCCGGTCTTGAGCAGCAGGCCCAGCGCGATGATGCAGGCGAACCAGATCACGCCTGCGCCGATCGTGATGCGGTCGAGGTTGCGCTCCGCGACCGACGACCCGCCCAGCCCGCTGGAGACACCGCCCCCGAACATGTCAGACAGCCCGCCGCCCCGCCCCTTGTGGAGCAGCACGAGCAGGATGAGCAACAGGCTGGTCATGATGAGCAGCACGGTGAAGGTGATGACCACGGTGGGAAAGCCTAACCCAGGGTTGCGCCGTCAGATGACAGGCATGTCGTAAAACCGGCAGATGCCGCCGAACTCGTCGGCCTGCAGGCTGGCGCCGCCGACCAGGCAGCCGTCGACGTCGGCCTTCTCCATGATCCCTGCGACGTTGGCCGCCTTCACGGAGCCGCCGTAGAGGATGCGGACGCCGTCGGCAGCCTCCTGCGACCACGCCTCGGCGACCCTGGCCCGGATAGCGGCGCAGACCTCCTGCGCGTCGTCGGGAGTCGCCACCTCACCCGTGCCGATCGCCCACACCGGCTCGTAGGCGACGACGAGTCCGGCCACCTGCTCGGAGCTCAGCCCGGCGAGCGAGCCGTCCACCTGCGCGAGCGTGTAGGCGACCTGCTCGCCGGCCTGCCGGACCTCGAGCCCCTCGCCCACGCACACGATCGGCGTCATCTTCGCCTCGAGGGTCTTCACGGCCTTCGCGTTCACGGTCTGGTCGCTCTCGCCGTGGTGCTCGCGGCGCTCGCTGTGCCCGACCACGACGTAGGAGCAGCCGAGCTTGGCGAGCATCGTGGCGGAGATGTCACCGGTGTAGGCACCGTCGTCGTGGCTCGACACGTCCTGGGCGCCGTAGCGGATCTCGAGCCGGTCGCCGTCCACGAGCGTCTGCACCCCGCGCAGGTCGGTGAACGGCGGCACCACGACGACCTCGACCTTGCCGTAGTCGTGCTTCTTGTCCGACAGCGTCCAAGCGAGCTTCTGCACCAGGACGACCGCTTCCTGGTGGTTGAGGTTCATCTTCCAGTTGCCCGCCATGAGCGGGACACGGGTCTGCATCGCCATCGGTTCGGGTGCCTCGTCTCGTGGGTGCGGTCAGTGGGAGAGTACGTCGATGCCGGGCAGGCTCTTGCCCTCGAGGTACTCCAGGCTCGCCCCGCCGCCCGTCGAGATGTGCCCGAAGGCGGACTCGTCGAAGCCGAGCTGCCGGACCGCCGCTGCGGAGTCGCCGCCGCCGACGACCGAGAGCCCGGTGATCTTGGTCAGCGCCTCGGCCACGGCACGCGTGCCGCCGGAGAACGCCTCGAACTCGAAGACCCCCATCGGGCCGTTCCAGAACACGGTGCGCGCGTCGGCGAGCTCGGCGGCGAACTCACCGCTGGAGTCGGGGCCGATGTCGAGGCCGATCTGGTCCGCGGGCATCCGGTCGGCCGGCACCACGCTCGCCGGTGAGTCGGCCTTGAACTCCGGCGCCACGACCACGTCGGTGGGCAGCACGATCCGCACGCCCGACTCCTCGGCCCGCTTCAGGTAGCCGCGGCAGACCTCGAGCTGGTCCTCCTCGAGCAGGCTCTTGCCGATCTCGAAGCCCTGCGCCTTGAGGAACGTGAAGACCATGCCGCCGCCGATCAGCAGCTTGTCGGCCTTCTCGAGCAGGTTGTCGATGACCCCGAGCTTGTCGGAGACCTTGGACCCACCGAGGACCACGGCGTAGGGCCGCTCCGGGTCCTCCGTGAGCCGACGCAGCACGTCGACCTCGGCCGCGACGAGGCCCCCCATGGCGTGCGGCAGCCGCTGGGCGACGTCGTACACCGAGGCCTGCTTGCGGTGGACCACCCCGAAGCCGTCGCTGACGAAGGCATCGGCGAGCGAGGCGAGCTCGTCGGCGAACCTGCCGCGTACGGCGTCGTCCTTGCTGGTCTCGCCCTCGTTGAAGCGCACGTTCTCCAGCACCGCGACCTGGCCGTCCTGCAGGTGCTCCACGGTCGCACGCGCCGACTCCCCGACGGTGTCCTCGGCGAAGGCCACGTCGGAGCCGAGCAGCTCCCCGAGCCGAGTCGCGACCGGCCGCAGGGAGTACCGCGGGTCGGGCGAGCCCTGGGGCCGGCCCAGGTGGGCGGTCACCACCACCCGCGCGCCGGCCTCGACGAGCTGCGCGATGGTGGGCACGCTGGCGCGCACCCGGCCGTCGTCGGCGATGCGCGCACCGTCCAGTGGCACGTTCAGGTCGGAGCGGACCAGCACGCGCTTGCCGCGCAGCTCGCCCAGGGCGTCGAGGTCGGTCATGGGTCCTCCAGCGAACGGACGCGTCCGGGTCAGAGACTCTCGCCGACGTAGGTGATCAGGTCGGCGAGGCGGTTGGAGTAGCCCCACTCGTTGTCGTACCAGCCGACGACCTTGACCTGGTTGCCGATCACCTTGGTCAGACCGGCGTCGAAGATGCACGAGGCCGGGTCGGTGACGATGTCGGCGGAGACGATCGGGTCCTCGGTGTAGCGCAGGATGCCCTGGAGCTCGCCCTCGGCGGCAGCCTTCACCGCGGCGTTGACCTCCTCGGCCGAGGTCTCACGGCCGGCCTCGAAGGTGAGGTCGGTGGCGGAGCCGGTCGGGACCGGAACGCGCAGCGCGTAGCCGTCGAGCTTGCCCTTCAGCTCCGGCAGGACCAGGCCGATGGCCTTGGCGGCGCCGGTCGACGTCGGAACGACGTTCAGCGCCGCGGCGCGCGCGCGACGGAGATCCTTGTGCGGGGCGTCCTGGAGGTTCTGGTCCTGGGTGTAGGCGTGGATCGTCGTCATCAGGCCCTTGACGATGCCGAACTCGTCGTGGAGCGCCTTGGCCATCGGGCCGAGGCAGTTCGTGGTGCAGGACGCGTTGGAGATGATCGTGTGCGCGTCCGCGTCGTACGTCGTGTGGTTGACGCCCATCACGATCGTGACGTCCTCGTTCTTCGCGGGCGCCGAGATGATGACCTTCTTCGCACCCCCGTCCACGTGTGCCCTGGCGGCGTTCGCGTCGGTGAAGAAGCCGGTCGACTCCACGACCACGTCGACGCCGAGGTCCTTCCACGGCAGCTGGGCCGGGTCCTTCTCGGCGAGGATCCTCAACGTCTTGTCACCCACCTTGATGCCGCCGTCGACGACCGACACCTCGGCCGGGAAACGGCCCAGGATCGAGTCGTACTTGAGCAGGTGGGCCATGGTGGCGAGGTCGCCGAGGTCGTTGGCCGCGACGATCTCGATGTCGGCCTTCCCCTGGGCGTTCAGTGCCTCCACGGCCCGAAAGAAGTTGCGGCCGATGCGGCCGAATCCGTTGATACCCACGCGGACGGTCACGGGATTGTCTCCTTGAGCGGAATCAGGTCTCTGGTCGGGCGGTCACGTGCCGAGCGGCGCGCCGCGAACCCGACCCTACCGGTGCCGAGGGACGACGCGGGCGCCCGTCCGCCGTACGTGCCAGTAACCTCCGGGGCGGTCGCGGGGGGTCTCAGACCTGCTCGGCCTCCGCCAGCATGTCGGGGGTGAGGCTGGCCTCCGTGTCGTCGACGCCGAGCTCCTGGGCGCGCTTGTCGGCCATCGCCAGCAGCCGTCGGATCCGCCCGGCGATGGCGTCCTTGGTCAGCGGCGGGACGTGCAGCTGGCCCAGCTCCTCGAGGGAGGCCTGCTTGTGCTCCAGCCGTAGGTGACCCGCCATCTTCAAGTGGTCGGGCACCTCCTCGGCCAGGATCTGCAGGGCGCGCTCGACGCGGGCGCCGGCGGCGACGGCGGCGCGGGCCGAGCGACGCAGGTTGGCATCGTCGAAGTTCGCGAGCCGGTTGGCCGTCGCCCGGACCTCGCGGCGCATACGGCGCTCCTCCCAGGCCATCAGCGACTCGTGGGCGCCCAGCCGGGTGAGCAGCTGGCCGATGGCGTCACCGTCGCGGATCACCACCCGGTCGACCCCGCGGACCTCGCGGGCCTTGGCCTGGATGCCGATCCGGCGGGCGGCCCCCACGAGCGCGAGCGCCGCCTCCGGACCCGGGCAGGTGACCTCCAGCGCGGAGGAGCGCCCGGGCTCGGTGAGCGAGCCGTGGGCCAGGAACGCGCCGCGCCACGCAGCGACGGCGTCGCAGCCGGCCCCCGAGACCACCTGGGGCGGCAGCCCGCGCACGGGACGCCCCCGCCCGTCGAGGAGTCCGGTCTGACGCGCCAGCGCCTCCCCCTCACGGACCACGCGGACGACGTACCGGCTGCCCTTGCGAATGCCGTTTCCCGAGACCATCACCACGTCGGAGGGATGACCGTAGACCTCGGCGATGTCGCGTCGCAGCCGGCGGGCGGCGGCGCCGGTGTCGAGCTCGGCCTCCACCACGATGCGTCCGCTCACGATGTGCAGACCCCCGGCGAAGCGCAGCATCGAGGAGACTTCGGACTTTCGGCAACAGGCCTTGGTGACGTTGGTGCTGGCCAGCTCTGCTTTCACCTGTGCCGTCATCGCCATGCGAGCGATCCTGCCATGTATCAGCCTTCCCCGAGGTCCAGTTGCCCGACGATCTCCCTCGCCCGCGAGACGTGCGGGAGAGCGGGAGCGGCACGGGCCGCGGCCACCCTATGCCCCCGTGAGAAAACCCGCATAGGCATGGGCGAGCTTCTTCGGGTCATGTCGCGGGCTGCCGTCCCCGACCGCGAGGTCCGCGAGCACCAGCCGGGCTCCCAGGTCGCCCACAGCGGCCTCGAGCCGTCGCCGGTCCGCGACCCCGTCGGTGTCGGCGAGCACCACGTCGACGCGTAGATCGGGGGCGTGGGCGGTGAGTACCTCGAGGTGCTGCTCGGGCGAGAAACCCTCGGTCTCCCCGGGCTGCGGTGCCAGGTTGAGTACGACGGCGGTGCGCGCCGGCGAGCGGACGAGGGCATCGCGCAGCTCGGGCACCAGCAGGTGGGGGATCACGCTGGTGAACCAGGACCCGGGTCCCAGCACCACCCAGTCGGCCGCCTCGACCGCGGTGAGCGCCTCGCGGCAGGCCGGCGGGTCCGCGGGCTCGAGGTGCACGGCCGTGACGTGCCCCGGGGTCGTCGCCACCTCCACCTGCCCCCGCACCGTGGTCAGTGCGTCCGGGTCAGCCCCGTCGAGCCCGCTCACCGACGCAGTGATGTCGATGGGGGTGACCGCCATCGGCAGCACCCGTCCCTGTGCGCCGAGCAGCCGGGCGACCCAGTCCAGGCCGCGCACGTGGTCGCCGAGCAGCTCCCACAGCGACACGATCAGCAGGTTGCCGACCGCGTGCTGGTCCATCTCGCCGTCGCTGGCGAACCGGTGCTGGAGCACGCTGGCCCAGGTGCGACCCCAGTCGTCGTCGCCGCACAGGGCGGACAGTGCCTCGCGCAGGTCACCGGGGGGCAGCACCCCGAACTCGCGACGCAGCCGTCCGGATGACCCGCCGTTGTCGGCGACGGTGACGACGGCCGTGACGTCGTCGACGACCCGGCGCAGCGCGGCCAGCGACGCTGCCAACCCGTGTCCACCGCCGAGCGCGACGACACGGGTGTCCCGAGCCCGCGAGGCGGGCGCCGAGGGCTCCATCTCACTCCCGCCCGAGGTCGCGGTGCACCGCGCGGGCATCGATCCCGCGGTCGCGCAGCCGGGCGGCGATCTCCTCGGTCATCGCGACGCTGCGGTGCTTGCCACCGGTGCAGCCGATCGCGACGGTCATGAACCGCTTGCCCTCCTTGAGGTAGCCGGTGCTGACGGTCCCCAGCAGGGGGACGAACTGGGACAGGAACTCCTGTGCCTCCGGACGGCCCTTGACGTAGTCGGCCACCTCGACGTCGCGTCCCGAGAGAGGCCGCAGCTCGGGCACCCAGTGCGGGTTGGGAAGGAAGCGCATGTCGGCGACGAGGTCGGCGTCGACGGGGATGCCGTACTTGAAGCCGAAGCTCACCAGGGTCGCCTTCAAGGACATGGTCTGCTTCGTCCCGAACGCGCGGGCCACCGTGTCGGTGAGCTGGTGGACGTTCAGGCCGCTGGTGTCCACCACCAGGTCCGCGTCGGCACGCAGGTTCGCGAGCACCCGGCGCTCGCGGTGCAGCCCGTCGAGGAGCCGGCCTCCCTCCTGCAGCGGATGCGGGCGGCGGGCGGCCTCCTGGCGACGGACCAGCACGTCGTCGTTGCACTCGAGGAACAGCAGCGTCGTCCGTCGCCCCGTGCGGGACTGCGCCAGCACCTCGCGCAGCCCCGAGAAGAACGACCCGGAGCGTACGTCGACGACGACCGCGACCGGCTGCTGCGGGCCCCGGGTCTCGTCGACGAGCCGGATGACCTCCGTGACGAGCTGCGGCGGGAGGTTGTCCACCACGAAGAACCCGAGGTCCTCCAGCTCCTTGGCGGCCGTGCTGCGGCCCGCGCCGGTCATGCCGGTCACCACGACGACCTCGCCGCGGTGGTCGGGCTCCTGGGTCGGTCCGCTCGTCACGAGGACTCCTCGATCTCTCCGGTGGCGGTGTTGACGCTCACGGCACGCCGCCGCCCGGCGGGCTCGCCCAGCGCGCCGACGATCGCCTCGGCGGTGCGGAGCCCGATGCCCGGGACCTCCGCGATCTCGTCCACCGTGGCAGCCCGGAGCCTGCGGAGCGAGCCGAAACGCTTGAGCAGGCTCTTGCGGCGCACCTCGCCCAGCCCGGGGACGTCGTCGAGCAGGCTCTCCACCATGGTCTTGGAGCGGCGCGAGCGGTGGTGGGTGATCGCGAACCGGTGGGCCTCGTCCCGGATCCGCTGGAGGAGGTAGAGCCCCTCGCTGGTGCGCGGCAGGATGACGGGGTCCTCCTGGGAGGGCACCCAGACCTCCTCGAGCCGCTTGGCCAGCCCGCACACCGGGATGTCGTCGATGCCGAGCTCGTCCAGGGCCCGCTGGGCGGCCGCCACCTGGGGCGGGCCCCCGTCGACGACGACCAGACCCGGCGCGTAGGCGAACTTCTTGGGCCGGCCGGTCTCGGGGTCGATGAGCATCGGGCCCGGCTCGCCCTCCGGCCCCTCGTCGGCCGCGTCGATGACGTCGCCCGACTCGACGCGCTCGTCGAGCAGCCGCCGGAACCGCCGGGTGATCACCTCGTGCATCGAGGCCACGTCGTTCTGGCCCTCGACGCCCTTGATGACGAAGCGGCGGTACTCGCCCTTGCGGGCGAGGCCGTCCTCGAAGACCACCATCGAGGCGACCACCTCGGTGCCCTGGAGGTTCGAGATGTCGTAGCACTCGATGCGCAGCGGGGCGGCGGGCAGCCGCAGGGCGGTCTGGATCTCCTCCAGCGCGCGGTTGCGGGTCGTCAGGTCGCTGGCCCGCTTGGTCTTGTGCAGCCCCAGCGCCTGCAGCGCGTTGCGGGCCACCGTCTCCTGCAGCGCCTTCTTGTCCCCGCGCTGCGGCACCCGGACGGAGACCTTGGCACCCCGGAGCCCGGTGAGCCACTGCTCCAGCGCCGGCGTGTCCTCGGGGAGCGCCGGGACCAGCACCTCGCGGGGGATCGCGTCGCCGAGCTCGCCGTCGTACAGCTGGAGCAGGAAGCGCTCGACGAGCCCACCCGTGTCGGCGTCGTCGACCTTGTCGGCGACCCAGCCCCGCTGGCCGCGGATGCGGCCGCCGCGCACGTAGAAGATCTGCACCGCCACCTCGAGCGGGTCCTCCGAGAGCGCCACGACGTCGGCGTCGGTGCCGTCACCGAGCACCACCTGCTGCTTCTCCGTCGCCCGGTTGAGCGCGCCGATGTCGTCGCGCAGCCGCGCGGCTCGCTCGTAGTCCTGGTCGGCCGAGGCGGCGTACATCTGCTTCTCGAGCCGCTTGAGGAAGGCCGTCGTCTGACCGGCCATGAAGTCGCAGAAGTCGTCGACGATCTCGCGGTGCTCCTCGGCGCTCACCCGGCCGACGCACGGCGCCGAGCACTTGCCGATGTAGCCGAGCAGGCAGGGTCGGCCGATCTGGGCGGAGCGGGTGAAGACGCCGTTGCTGCACGAGCGCATCGGGAAGACCCGCAGCAGCAGGTCGACGGTCTCGCGGATCGCCCAGGCGTGGGAGTACGGGCCGAAGTAGCGGGTGCCGCGCTTCTTGGCGCCACGGCCGACCATCACGCGCGGGAACTCCTCGCCGAGGGTGACCGCCAGCCACGGGTAGGACTTGTCGTCGCGGTACTTCACGTTGAACCGCGGGTCGAACTCCTTGATCCAGGAGTACTCCAGCTGCAGCGCCTCGACCTCGGTGTTGACCACCGTCCACTCGACGCTCGCGGCGCTGGTCACCATCGTGGCGGTGCGCGGGTGCAGGTTGACGATGTCCTGGAAGTACGACGTGAGCCGAGCCCGCAGGTTCTTCGCCTTGCCGACGTAGACCACGCGACGGTGCTCGTCGCGGAACCGGTACACGCCCGGGGAGGTCGGGATCGACCCCGGCGCGGGACGGTACGTCGAGGGGTCGGCCACGCCACCAGCGTAGGCGGCACCCGGGACAGTGCGGCACGGGCTACGATCCCGGCGTGGCCGTCGCCGACTTCTCGCTGGACCACTTCTCCCTGGCCGGTCGGACCGCAGTGGTCACCGGCGGCAACAGTGGCCTGGGCCAGGCCTTCACGGTCGCGCTCGCGGCCGCGGGGGCCGACGTCTACGTGCCCACCCTGGTCGACGACGACGGGCAGACCCGCGCACTGGTCGAGGCGCACGGGCGGCGCCTCGTCGAGGTCCGGCTCGACCTGGTGGAGACAGGTGCGCCGCAACGGGTCGTCGAGGGCTGCCTGGCCGCGTTCGGGGCCGTCGACGTGCTGGTCAACTCGGCCGGCATGGTGCGGCTCGCCCCCGTCGACGCGTTCGGCCGACGGGAGTGGGACGAGATGGTCGACCTGAACCTGACGGTCGCCTTCGATCTCGCGCACGAGGCCGCCCGTCACATGGTGACGCGGGGCAGCGGGAAGATCATCAACGTCGCCTCGCTGTTCTCCTTCCTCGGCGGCCGGCAGTCCCCCGCCTACGCCGCCACCAAGCACGGCCTGGTGGGCTTCACCAAGGCCTACTGCGACGAGCTGGCGGCGTCCGGCGTACAGGTGAACGCGATCGCGCCCGGCTACTTCGCCACCGCCCTGACCCGGGCCACCCGCGACGACCCGGAGGCGAGCCGCCGGGTCCTCGAGCACATCCCGGCGGGCCGGTGGGGCGAGACGTCGGACCTGATGGGTGCCGTGGTGTTCCTGGCCAGCCGCGCCTCCGACTACGTCAACGGACACGTGCTCACCGTCGACGGCGGCTACCTGGTGCGATGAGCGCCACCGAGGAGGACTCATGACGATCCGGACCGAGCCAGGCGGGGCGGTCGCGGACCGGCTGCGCGAGCTGGTGGGCGCGGACCGGGTGGACACCGACCCGGACGAGCTGCGGCGTGCCAGCGTCGACCGGTTCAAGAAGTACACCGCCGTGCACGGCATCTACGACGGGCCGTTCCCGGCCGCGATCGTCTACGCCCGCTCGACCGCGGAGGTGGCCCGGGTGCTGGCCTTCGCGGACGCCGAGGGCCTCAACGTCGTCCCCCGCACGGGCGGCACCGGCACCGAGGGCGGGTTGGAGACCACCGTCCCCGACAGCATCGTCCTCGACGGGTCGCGGATGGACGCCGTGCTGGCCGTCGACCCGGTCGACATGCAGGCGACCGTGCAGTGCGGGGTGCCGCTGCAGGTCCTCGAGGACCTGCTGCGCGAGCAGGGACTCACCACCGGCCACTCCCCGCAGTCCAAGCCGCTGGCGCAGCTGGGCGGCCTGGTCGCCACCCGGTCGATCGGCCAGCTCTCGACGCTGTACGGCGGGATCGAGGACCTGGTCGTCGGTCTGGAGACGGTGCTGCCCGACGGCACCGTCTGCCGCATCAAGAACGTCCCCCGCCGGGCCGCCGGTCCCGACGTCCGACACCTCGTGATCGGCAACGAGGGCGCGCTCTGCTTCGTCACCGAGGTCACCGTGAAGGTCTTCCGGCACCACCCGGAGAACACCCGCCACCACGGCTTCCTCGTCGACGACGTCCGCACCGGGGTGGCGGTGCTCCGCGAGGTGATGGTCTCGGGCTACCGGCCGTCGGTGTGCCGGCTCTACTCCCCCGACGACGCCGCCCAGCACTTCGGCGAGACCGCGCAGGGCCGCTGGCTCCTGGTCTTCGTCGTCGAGGGGCCGCTCGGCATCGTGACGGCCACCAGCGCCGGCGTCGAGGAGATCGTGGCCGGGCACCCGCACCGGGCGCTGGACCCCGGTGTCGTCCAGGAGTGGTTCGACGGCCTGAACTGGGGGCAGGACCGGATCGAGGCCGAGCGGGCCGCGATGCTGGAGACGGGACGTCTCGGCTACACGACCGAGGTGTCGGCGAGCTGGTCGCAGGTCGCCGACCTCTACGAGTCCGTGCTGCGTCGGATCCGCGACGAGTACCCGCACGCCGCGGACCTCACGATGCTCGGCGCGCACTCCTCGCACAGCTACCAGACCGGGACCAACCTCTACTTCGTCTACGACTACCGCATCGACTGCGAGCCGCGGGAGGAGATCGAGAAGTACCACCGGCCGCTGAACGCGATCATCGTGGAGGAGGCGCTGCGGGTCGGGGGCTCGATGGTGCACCACCACGGCATCGGCAAGTACCGCACCGCCTGGACCGAGCAGGAGCACGGCAGCGCCTACCCGCTGCTGGCTCGCGTCAAGACCGCGCTCGACCCGCACGGGACGATGAACCGCGGCACCGTCTTCCCGGCCGGATGAGCCACCGGTGACGGCGGCCTACCTGGTCGGCATCGACGTCGGCTCGCAGAGCGCCAAGGTCGTGGTCCACGACGCCGCCGGGACGGTCGTGGCCGAGGGCCGTGCCCCGCTCCGGCCCCCGCTGACCCCGTACCCCGGCGCGGTCGAGCACCCGGACGACGACCTGTGGCAGGCCCTCGTCTCGGCCTGCCGCACCGCCACCGATGCGCTCGGCAAGGACCGGGACGCCGTCGTCGGGGTCGGCCTGTGCGGCGTGCGGTGCTGCCGGGCGATGCTGGGCGAGGACGGCAGCCTGGTCGGCCCGGTCCTCAGCTGGATGGACGAACGGCTGTCCCGGCCCTACCGGCACACCGACGAGCGCGTGGCCCGGGTCAGCGCCGCGTCCGGCCACCTGACCCACCGGCTCACCGGCGAGCTGCGCGACTCCGTCGCGTCGTACGACGACCGGTGGCCGGTGGACCCCGAGGCCTGGGGCTGGCTCGGCGACGCCGCGCTTCCGCCGTTCGGGATCGCCCGGGGCCAGCTCATGGAGCTGGTGCTGCCCGGCCAGGTCCTGGGGACGGTGACCGTGGCGGCGGCCGCAGTCACCGGGCTGCCCGTCGGCGTCCCGGTGGTCGCCACCGCCAACGACAAGGCGGTCGAGGCGCTGGGCGCGGGGCTCCGGTCCCCCGACGACCTGCTGGTCTCGCTCGGCACCTACGTGGCCGCGATGACCGTCGGGGCCGAGCTGCGCACCGGTGGGTCGTCGTTCTGGACCAACCTCTCCGCCGTGCCCGGCGAGTACCTCTACGAGAGCGCCGGCATCCGGCGCGGCATGTGGACCGTCTCGTGGCTGCGGGAGCTGCTCGGCGGCTCGGGCCTGGACCTGGCCGACCTGGAGGCGGGCGCACGCGACGTCCCGCCCGGATCCGACGGCCTGCTGACGCTACTGGACTGGCTGCCTCCGCCGGACCAACCCTGGCGCCGCGGAGCGTTCGTCGGTCTCGACGCCCGGCACGGGCCGTTCCACCTCCACCGCTCGGTGCTCGAGGCGCTGGCCCTGACCATGCAGAGGCACGCCGAGAACCTCACGACCGAGCTGGGTGCGACGCCGCGACGGGTGGTGCTCAGCGGCGGGGGCTCCGCCTCGGACCTGATGCTGCAGGTCGTCGCCGACGTCTTCGACCTGCCGGTGACCCGAGGCTCCGCCCCCAGCGCGGCCGCGCTCGGCGCCGCGGTCAGTGCCGCCGTCGCCGTCGGGTTGCACCCGTCCGTCGAGGCGGCCGTCGACGCGATGGTGCACGCAGGCGCCGGCTGCGAGCCGGGCGGGGCCGGCCGCGCGACGTACGCCGGCATGCGGGGGCTGCACCAGCAGCTCTGCGGGGCGCTCGAGCCGGTGCTGCGGCAGACCCACGGGCTCAGCTGACCGTGATCTGCCCGCCCGTGACCGTGACCTTCTTCGCGGCCAACGCGGCCTGAGCCGGGCCGGAGACCGGCGACCCGTCCTTGATCGAGAAGTGGCTGCCGTGGCAGGGGCAGACGATCTGTCCGCCCTGGACCGAGCCGACCGTGCAGCCCTGATGGGTGCAGATCGCGGTGAAGGCCTTGAAGTCACCCTTCGCCGGCTGGGTGACGACGACCTGCTGGGCCTTGAGGATCGTGCCACCACCCACGGGCACCTTGGACGCGGGGACCGTGGTGCCGCCGCCCCCGCCACCCCCGCCGGCGTCGCCCCCGCTGCTGCTGGCGGAGCCACTCGACGCGCCGGAGCTGCTCGGGCTGTCGGAGCTGCTCGAGCTGCCGCACGCCGCCAGCAGCGGCAGCGCGACCGAGCCGACCCCCGCGCCTCGCAGCACGGTCCGTCGCGAGATCCGCTCCACCTGTGCCTCGTCGAGGTGCGTCATCGTCTCTCCCCGTCCCGCTCGCGACTCGTCCGGGGATCACCCTAGGCAGCGGGGCGGCAGAGTACCTGAAAGCGCGCTGAGGATCGGCTGGGAGGTCCCGTCAGGAGGTACGGCGTGCCGTGCCGCGGCCGGTCTTGGTGGTCTTGGCGGTCTTGGCGGTCTTGGCGGTCTTAGTGGTCTTGCGGGTGGTCCGGGCCCCGCCCGCCGACGACGCCGCGGCCGCCGAGCGCCGTCGGCGTGCCGGGGGCTGTCGCGCCGGACTCTCGGCCAGCAGCGGTGCCAGGAACTGCCCGGTGTAGCTGTCCGGATGGGTCGCGACCTCCTCGGGGGTGCCCTCGGCGACCACCAGTCCCCCGCGGTTGCCGCCCTCCGGGCCCATGTCCACCAGCCAGTCGGCGGTCTTGATGACGTCGAGGTTGTGCTCGATGATCAGCACCGAGTTGCCCTGGTCCACGAGTCGGCCGAGCACGATCAGCAGCTTGCGGATGTCCTCGAAGTGCAGCCCGGTCGTGGGCTCGTCGAGGACGTAGACGGTGCGGCCGGTGGAGCGCTTCTGCAGCTCGGACGAGAGCTTGACACGCTGCGCCTCGCCGCCTGACAGGGTCGGGGCGGGCTGCCCGAGCCGGACGTAGCCGAGCCCGACGTCGACGAGCGTGCGCATGTGCCGGGAGATCGAGGGGATGGCGGCGAAGAAGTCGACGGCCTCCTCGATCGGCATGTCCAGCACTTCGGCGATGGTCTTGCCCTTGTAGTGCACCTCGAGCGTCTCGCGGTTGTAGCGGGCGCCGTGGCAGACCTCGCACGGGACGTAGACGTCGGGGAGGAAGTTCATCTCGATCTTGATCGTGCCGTCACCGGAGCACGCCTCGCAGCGGCCTCCCTTGACGTTGAAGGAGAACCGTCCCTGCTGGTAGCCGCGGACCTTCGCCTCGGCGGTCGACGCGAACAGCTTGCGCACGTGGTCGAAGACCCCGGTGTACGTCGCCGGGTTGGAGCGCGGCGTACGGCCGATGGGCGACTGGTCGACGTGGATGACCTTGTCGACGTGGTCGAGGCCCTCGATCCGGCGGTGCCGCCCCGGGACCGTGCGGGAGTTGTAGATCTGCTTGGCCAGCGACGTGTAGAGGATGTCGTTGACCAGCGTCGACTTGCCCGAGCCGGACACGCCCGTGACCGCGACGAGCAGGCCGAGCGGGAACGTGACGTCGATGTCGTGGAGGTTGTGCTCCTTGGCGCCGCGGATCGTCAGCTCTCGGCCCGGGGTGCGGGGCCGGCGCACCTCCGGCACCGGGATCTTCTTGCGCCCGGACAGATACATGCCGGTGGCGGAGTCGGGGTGGTCGAGCAGGTCCTGGACCGGGCCGGAGACCACGACCTGGCCACCGTGCTCACCGGCACCAGGACCGATGTCGACGACCCAGTCGGCGACCCGGATGGTGTCCTCGTCGTGCTCGACGACGATCAGGGTGTTGCCGAGGTCCTTGAGCCGGACCAGCGTCTCGATGAGCCGGTGGTTGTCACGCTGGTGCAGACCGATCGAGGGCTCGTCGAGGACGTAGAGGACGCCGACCAGTCCGGCGCCGATCTGGGTGGCCAGCCGGATCCGCTGCGCCTCGCCGCCGGACAGCGACCCCGACGGCCGGTCGAGGGAGAGGTAGTCCAGGCCGACGTCGAGCAGGAAGTTCAACCGTTCCTGGATCTCCTTGAGCACCCGCTCGGCGATCTGCCTCTCGCGCGGGGAGAGCTCGAGGGTGCGCAGGAAGTCCGCGGCCTCGTTGATCGGGAGCCGGCACACGTCGGCGATGCTGCGACCGCCCATGGTGACCGCCATCGAGACGGGCTTGAGCCGGCTGCCCTCACACTCGGGACAGGGCACCTCGCGCATGAACCCCTCGAACCGCTCCCGGCTGGTGTCGGACTCCGCCTCGCGGTGCCGCCGCTCGATGTAGGGGCGGACGCCCTCGAAGTTGGTGTAGTAGGAGCGCTTGCGGCCGTAGCGGTTGGTGTGCTGGACGTGCACCTTGGTGCCGTGCCCGTTGAGGATCGCCGTTCGGGCCCTGGCGGGCAGGTCCTCCCACGGCGTGTTCAGGTCGAAGCCCAGCTCGTCGCCGAGCGCGCCCAGCAGCCGGATGAAGAAGTCCGCGACGTGGGCCCCGGACCACGGTCCGATGGCGCCCTCGCCAAGCGTGGCGCCCGGGTCGCCGATCACGAGCTCGGGGTCGACCTCCATCCGGGTGCCGAGTCCGTGACAGACCGGGCAGGCCCCGAAGGGGGAGTTGAACGAGAACGAGCGCGGCTCCAGGTCGTCGGTGTCGATGGGGTGATCGTTGGGGCAGGCCATCTTCTCGGAGAACCGCAGCTCGCGGCTCGGGTCCACGCTCTCGAGGTCGACGAAGTCGAAGACCACGAGCCCGCCGGCCAGCCCGAGCGCCGTCTCCACCGAGTCGGTGAGCCGTCGCTTCGCGGACTGCTTGACCGCGAGCCGGTCGACGACCACCTCGATGGTGTGCTTCTTCTGCTTGTCGAGCTTCGGCCCGTCGGTGAGCACGGTGTCGAGCGTGTAGGTCTCGCCGTCGACCCGCGCCCGGGAGTACCCCTGCGTCTGCAGCTGACGGAACAGGTCGACGTACTCCCCCTTGCGGCCGCGCACGACCGGCGCCAGCACCTGGAACCGTGCGCCCTCGTCGAGGGTGAGGATCCGGTCGACGATCTGCTGCGGAGTCTGCCGGGAGATCGGGGCGCCGCACGTGGGGCAGTGCGGGCGGCCGGCACGGGCGTAGAGCAGACGGAGGTAGTCGTAGACCTCGGTGATGGTGCCGACCGTGGAGCGCGGGTTCTTCGAGGTGGACTTCTGGTCGATCGACACCGCGGGCGAGAGGCCCTCGATGAAGTCGACGTCGGGCTTGTCCATCTGCCCGAGGAACTGCCGGGCGTACGCCGAGAGCGACTCGACGTAGCGACGCTGACCCTCGGCGAAGATCGTGTCGAAGGCGAGGCTGGACTTTCCCGAGCCGGAGAGGCCGGTGAAGACGATCAGCGCGTCGCGCGGAAGCTCGAGGGAGACGTCCTTGAGGTTGTGCTCACGGGCACCTCTGATGACGAGCTGGTCAGCCACAGGTCTTCCTCGAGAGTCGGATGCGGGCGGCACGCGTTCGAACAAACGTTCGCCATGATAGCGGGGTGGTGCAAGGCGGAGGCGCCCGGTTGGATGGGCTCATGCCGACGTCCTCGGGACTCCCCCAGATCGACGAGACACTCCTCGCCACGACACGCTATCTCCAGGCACTGACAGTCCTCGACGACGAGTCCGTACGCGGACCGTCGGGACTCCCGGGGTGGTCGCGGGCCCACGTCGTGGCCCACCTCTCGCGCAACGCGGACGCCCTCGCCCAGGTGCTCCGGCAGGCAGCCGCCGGAGAGCCGGCCTACATGTACCGCTCGCAGGAGGACCGGGACGCCGAGATCGAGGAGACCATCGCGCGCTTCGACCTCGCCGGGCTGCGGCGGGACGCCGAGGAGTCCGCGGACCGGTTCGCCCAGGCGGCTGCCGCCTGCGATGCCGACCCGGTGACGCCGTACTCCCGGGTGCCCGGCGGGGAGCAGACCTTCGAGCTGGGGACCCTCGGCCCTCGACGCCGCGCGGAGGTGGAGATCCACCATGCGGACCTCGACGTGGGCTACTCCCCCGACGACTGGCCCGCCGACTTCTCGCTCGCGATGGTCGGGCAGCGACAGCAGGAGATGGCCGCACTTGCGCAGGGCTGCCCGTCGATGGTGCTCTCCTCGACCGACGTCCCCGGGCTGTGGAGGTTCGGGCCCGGCGGGGGGCCGGAGATCCACGGGACGGCGGGGCACCTCGCCTGGTGGCTCGTCGGGCGTGGGGGCGGCGCCGGGCTGACCTCCTCGGCAGGGGACCTCCCGACGCTCGGTCGCTGGCGCTGATCGGCGAGGATGGGGAGATGAGCGAGATGACCTACACCGGCAAGGTCCGTCCCGGCGGGCGCCCCGACGTGCGCGAGCTGGCGCGACTGATGATCACGAAGCTCTCCGTGAGCGAGATGGACAACAACGTCTACCTGCTGCGCTGCCGGCAGACCGACGAGCAGCTGCTGATCGACGCGGCCGACGACGCTCCGTCCGTCCTCGGCACGGTCGGGTCCGACGGGCTGGCGCGGGTGGTGACCACCCACCGTCATTGGGACCACCATCGTGCGCTGCGCGAGGTCGTGGAGGCGACCGGCGCCGAGACCGTCGCCGGGGAGGATGACGCCGACGAGCTCCCGGTCCCGGTCGACCGCAGGGTCTCGGACGGCGACCGGGTCGAGGTCGGTGAGTGCTCGCTCGAGGTGATCCACCTCGTCGGCCACACCCCGGGCTCGATCGCTCTGCTCTACGACGACCCGGACGGAACCCCGCACCTGTTCACCGGTGACTCGCTGTTCCCGGGCGGGGTCGGGAAGACCGGGTCCGAGGAGGACTTCACCCGACTGGTCGACGACGTCCGCACCAAGCTGTTCGACCGGCTTCCCGACGAGACCTGGTTCTACCCCGGCCACGGGGCGGACTCGACGATCGGCGCCGAACGGCCGCAGCTCGACGAGTGGCGGGCCCGCGGCTGGTGACCGGACAGGGTTCAGCCGTTGCGCCACATGTCCGTGAAGTTCTCGGAGTACTGCGCGTAGGCGGCGGCTCCGGGCACGCGCAGCACCACGTCGTCACAGATCAGGGCCCGGTCGGTCCAGTTCTCCGAACCGGTGAACACCACCCGGTTGCCCCGCACCCCGTCGAAGTTGCCGCTCACGGAGAGCGTCTTCTGGTGCGTGCGGATGCCGGGGTGTCGAACGGTGGCGAGCTTGACGCCGGCTCCCGTGAGGATGCGCTTCACGCCTGACCCCACACTGATGCCGGGGACGACCTCGACGACGCAGCCCTGCTTGCGCAGCGCGGCCACCTTCTTGGCGAGGTACTCCCCGCGGGGTCCGAACCACGCATGCTGGGCGATCCGCAGCAGCGTGCTGCCGCGCACTCCCGTGCCGGGGGCTGCGCCCGTGCAGACGACCTTGTTGAGGATCTGCATCGCGGGGTCCGTCGTCGCGTTCACCCCGACGTTCGGGTAGAACTGCGAGCGGTAGCCGCTCACGTCCATCTGGTAGTAGGTCTTGGCCATCGGGGTTGCTGCCTTCAGCTGGTCGAACATGCCGGCGTACGCGAAGTACATGGCCGGGTCGTCGGCGATCGTGTAGACGTCGTTCCACTGGTCGTAGGCGTTGAACCCGGTCATGTTGTTCGACCCGACCATCGTCACGAAGTCGGCCGAGCCCGCCGCGCTGAAGAGGAAGAACTTGTCGTGCATGTCGCCCTTCGTGCTGCGACAGGCGTGCTGGCAGAACTTCACGAACGACGAGGCGGAGGTGTCCGTGCCCAGTGCGTTGCGTAGCCGGACCTCCTGCTCGAAGACCTTGTGGTCGTCGACGACCAGCTGCACGGAGGCACCGCGATCGGCCGCCCGGAGCAGGGCATCGGCGGTGTTCTTCCAGCCCAGCGAGAAGACGGCGATCTTGATCGTGCCGCCGGGTGGCACCGCGTCGATGGTGCGGTTCACGTGCGCGAGGATGCGGCGCTTCTCGCTCCTGGTCCCGATCGGCCGGTTGAACGTCGCCCCGGTCACCGGGGTGTACGTCGAGACCGTCACCGCCGCGGGCACCGTTCCGGGACCCTGCGCACGGCCCGAGCCCCGACCCGGCGCCGTCGCGATCAGCAGCCCGACCAGCAGGCCCGCGACCAGCACGACGACCACGTTGCGCCGAAGCACGGACACCACGGTCATGAGACCTCCTAGAGAGCGAGGATGGACCGATGTGTCGGCTCACCTGACACAGATTTCACACCCGCCTCACCCGCTACGTCCCGAAATCCTATTAACCACACATCTGTAATTATTGGGACGCCTGCTGCTCCACGCACCTGCCTCGGCGTGGAGCCGGGCGAGGCCCAGCTGTCGGCGCACCTGCGCCCGAGCCTGGGACGTTCGGGACCTGCGCGGCAACCGGGGCGCACCGGTGCAGGGAGCGAGCCGTAGGCTCTGCCCGTGATCGAGCTCAGGACCCCCGCCGAGATCGAGCAGATGCGACCCGCGGGACGCTTCGTGGCCGACGTGCTCATGCGCCTGGAGGAGGCCGCCGACGTCGGGGTGAACCTGCTCGAGCTGGACGCTCTCGCCCACGACCTGATCCGTGAGCGCGGAGCGGAGTCCTGCTACATCGACTACCACCCGTCCTTCGGCGCGATGCCGTTCGGGAAGGTGCTGTGCACGTCGGTCAACGATGCCGTGCTGCACGGGCTGCCGTTCGACTACCGGCTGCGTGACGGCGACCTGCTCAGCCTCGACTTCGCGTGCGCCGTGGACGGCTGGGTGTCCGACTCCGCCGTGAGCCTGGTGGTCGGCACGCCCGCCCAGCAGGACCTGGACCTGATCGACACGGCCGGGCGAGCCCTCGAGGCCGGCATCGCCGCCGCCCGGGCGAACGCCCGGATCGGGGACATCTCCGCCGCGATCGCCGCGGTGGCGCGCGCCGAGGGGCTCTCGATCAACACCGACTTCGGCGGCCACGGCGTCGGCCGCACCATGCACGGCGACCCGCACGTGCCCAACGACGGTCGCGCCGGGCGGGGGTACCCGCTGAAGCCCGGCCTGGTCATCGCGATCGAGCCGTGGTTCCTGCAGACCACGGACGTGCTCTACACCGACCGCGACGGCTGGACCCTGCGCAGCGGCGACGGCTCCCGCGGCGCCCACATGGAGCACACCATCGCGATCACCGACGACGGCCCCCTGATCCTGACCGCCCGCTGAGGTTCTTTCCCATGGGATCGACCCTTTCCGGCACTGCCCACGAGGTATTCGGGTCCGAAGGCGGAGGTATGACGCGGGCGGTGTGACGCGCGGGGCGACGAGGCCGACGAGACTCGAACCGGGGCACGTCGTACGGCGGACCGGCTCGGTCACCAGCCGGTTCTCGTCCACAACCACGAGCGGCCCGCCCCGGCCCACACGTCGCCGACGAGGTGGTGCCGACCGGCCAGGGGCAGCCCAAGATCCCTGAGATGGACCCCTTTCTCCAGGGCCTCGTCGCCCGTCACGGCGTCTTCCTGCGTCGAGAGGCCCTGGCCATCGGCTACGACGACAAGTCCGTGGCCGCCCTGCTGCGTCACCGGGAGTGGGCGCGGGTGCGCCACGGCGCCTACACCTTCGGCACCACCTGGGACGCTGCGGACGAGCTCGAGAGGCATCGCATCCTCTCGATGGCCGTGATGCGATCGCTGAGCGGGCACGCCGCCCTCAGTCATGTCAGCGCCTTGGTCGCGCACGGCATCGCCGTGTGGGGTGCGGACCTGACCAAGGTCCACCTCACCCGCCTCGACACCGGCGCCGGTCGTCGTACCAGCGACAGCGTGCACCACGAGGGTCTCGCGACCGACGACGACGTCGTCGAGATCGGCGGGCTCCTCGTGACCCGTCCTGCCCGAGCCGTCGTCGAAGCGACCGCGCAGCTGAGCGTCGAGGCGGCGGTCGTCAGCGCGGACTCGGCGCTCAACCGCGGGCTCACCGACCCGGACGAGCTGTCGTGCACCCATGCCGCCATGCAGCGCTGGCCGTTCATCCAGCGCACCCACGCCGTGCTCGCCTTCGCCGACGGCCGCGCCGAGTCGCCGGGCGAGTCACGCTCGCGCTACCTGTTCGTCTCGCGTGGGCTGCCGATGCCCACCCTGCAGCACGAGGTGTACGACGCCTGGGGCACGCTGCTCGGCGTCACGGACTTCGCCTGGCTCGGACACCATGTCCTCGGTGAGTTCGACGGCCGCGTGAAGTACGGCCGGCTGCTGCGTGCGGGCGAGGACGCGGGTGACGCGGTGTTCCGCGAGAAGAAGCGCGAGGACCTGATCCGGGAGGCCACCAACATGCGAATGTTCCGGATGACGTGGTCGGACCTCCACCACTCGGCGCAGACCGCGTCCCGGTTGCACCGGCTGCTGGGCCGTCGCGCCGCCTGAGCCATCTCGCCCAGAGCTGAGTCACCGCCGCCGACACCCCCCGCGGCCGATCACTCCCGTCACCGTGACCACCGCGACCACACCGCCCACGCCATCCCGCCGCCTCCCCACCCAGATGTGACGTGGTCAGTGGCCGGAAAGGTCGATCCCATGGGAAACCGTCGGCGCGCCCTCAGATGTCCTTCTGGAACTGGAGCTCCCGACCCATGGCCCGATAGCCGAGTGCCTCGTTGACCGCGATCATGTGGTCGTTGGACTCGGCGTTCCACGTGTCGACCGTCTCGAGCTGGGGCTCGGCCTCGGCCAGCCACAGCAGCATGCCGGCCTTGAGCAGCAGCCCGAGGCGACGCCCACGGTGCGTGCGGGCGACGGCGGTGTCGTGCTGGTCGGCCACCGCAGGCCGCTCCTCCTCCACGGCGACCACGGTGTGGCCGCCGAGCTCGCCCGTCCCACGGTGGCGCGCGAGCAGCCGGTAGAGCCGGTTGCCCTGCGCCAGCATGGCCGTCTCGTAGGCCTGGTGTCGCTCGACCGACATCACGTCGTCCTCGACGTCGAGGTCGTCGGTCGGCGCGTCGTTGATCGCCGCGCTCAGCTGGACCACGGCCGGCACCAGGTCGGCCGGGGTCCGGCCAGCGATGCGCACCAGCTCGTAGTCGACCGCGAGACCGGCTGCCTGGTCGAACAGCGCCTCGACGACACCGGGCGGCAGCTCGCGCAGGTGCTGGCGCCGCTGGATCGCCTGGGACTTCCTCTCCAGCCCGACCCGGCCGGCGAACGCCGCGGTGGCTGCCGAGTCCCATCCGTCGATGCCGAGGACGGTCCGGCCCCGTGCCCGGGCCTCGCCGACGAGGTGCTCGAAGAGCGCCGTCCCGTGGCCGTGCCGACGGTGCGCGGGATGCACCTCCACCGACGACCACGCGACATGGCGGTTCTCGCGCTCGAAGGTCCACAGCAAGCCACGACCGACCGCCTTGTCCTCGAGCCTGAGCAGGTACGGCGTCGGCGGCTCCCCGTCCCAGCCGTGGCGCAGCATCGCGGTCGACGCCTGCAGCAGCGCCGGGTGCTGCCAGGGCGAGTCCGCCTCCACGACGGCGTTGTGGACCTCCAGCGAGGCGCGCACGGCCTCGTCCTCGTCCGCTGTGAACCGGTGGATCTCCCGCAGGGTCATGGCGACCAGCGTGCCCCGCCCGCCTCCGCCGCGCGACCCAATTTCCGGGTTCGGTCGCGCGGCCCGCTCATCCGCGCAGCGACGCCAGCAGGCGGGGGACGACGCCCGGCAGCTCGCGGGCGAGGAAGCCGACCGGGCCGACGGACCGTGCCAGCTCCTCGCCGCTGGTGCCGTGCAGCCACCCGCCCCACGCGGCGGCCTGCTCCGGGGTCGCACCGCCCGCCAGCAGCCCCGCGACGATGCCCGCCTGCACGTCGCCCGAGCCGGAGACGCCGAGGCCGGGACCCCCGGCGCTCACCCACCAGGCATCCCCAGCGGGGTTGGCGACGTACTTGTCCTGCCCGCCGCACAGCACCACGGCGCGCGAGCGGTCGGCCAGCTCGCGAGTCGCCGCCGACGGATCGTCGTCCACCTCGTCCTGGTCGACGCCGAGCGTCAGCGCGACCTCGCTGGGGTTCAAGGTCAGGATCGCCGGCGTCTCGAGGTGGTGCAGGGCCTCCTTCTCCTGCGTGACGTACGCCGAGGCGAGGGCGTCGACGACCACGCGCTGGTGCCGCAGCCGCGGCACCACCTCGGCCAGCAGCCGTTCGGCGGCCCGCGGGTCTGTGATGCCCGGACCGATCAGCACCACGGTCGCCGACTCGGCAAGCTCCACGATCTGGTCGGCTGCCTCCGACGAGATGTCGCCGGTCGGTGCCTCCGGCGTGCGGGAGACCAGCGCCTCCGGCAGGGCGACGGCCATGTGGGCGGCCACGCTGTCCGTCGTGGCGACCTGGAGCTTGCCACCCCCCGCCCGCAAGGAGGCCTCTCCGGCCAGCAGCATCGCCCCGGGCACGGTGGCGCTTCCGCCCACCATCAGGATCGTGCCGCGGGAGTGCTTGTCCGTGCCCGGCTCGGGCAGCGGCCAGCGTGCGTGCAGGTCCGCGGTGACGTGCGTCGGCTCAGGCATCGCCGGCCGCCTCGTGGACGTCGGGCTCCGCGGTGGTGTCGGCTCCCTGGGCGTCCACGACGCCGGTGTCGCCGAAGGTGTCGAGCTCGAGCTCGCCGTTCGGCCGGTTCCACACCGACAGCGAGACGTTGCCGAGCTGCGTGGTGCGGTCGATCTCGAGGAGCTCCTGCTCGCTCAGTCCGTCCAGGACGTAGCGGAAGCTCATGATCACGGCCTGGTGGGTGAACAGCCAGACCCGCGCATCCTCGTAGCCGAAGCGCAGGTCGGCCAGCAGCGAGCGGATGCGCAGCACCACGTCGGCCCAGCTCTCCCCGCTCGGCGGCTGGTAGTAGAACTTCCCGACCTTCTTCCGCCGGGCCGACTCCTCCTCGTACCGCGCGGTGATGCCGCGACCGGTGAGTCCGTCGAAGACGCCGAGGTCGCGTTCACGCAGGCGCTCGTCGAGGACCATGTCGACTCCCAGCCCGTCGAGCGCGCGCTTCGCCGTGTCCGCCGCCCTCCGGTACGGCGAGCTGAGCACGATCGTGGGTCGATGCTCCGCCGGCGCCCGGCGCAGCCAGTCGCGCAGGCCGTCGGCCTGCCGGCGACCGGTCTCGGACAGCTCCACGTCGGCGTCGCGGGCGTCGAGATCGAGATGGTCGGCGTGCTCACGGTTGGCCTCGGCGTCTGCGACGTTGCCGACGCTCTCGCCGTGCCGCACCAGCGTCAGCGACGCCGGTCCGTCCTGCAGTCCTAGCAGTCGGGGGACGGGCACACCTGCTCCTTCTGCGGTCCAGAGTCGTCACGGGGGTCGTCACGGGGGTCGTCACGGGGTCGTCACGGGGGTCGTCACGGGGTCGTCGAGCGGTCGGGGCGAGTCTCCAAGCCGCATTACCCGTCCGAGGGGATCGCCAACCGTGCAGGAACAGGTTCTACCTGCCTGCGTATCCTGAGCTCATGTCGTTCCTGCACCGGCAGCTGGTCACCGCCGCGCTCACCGCGAACGCCCTGCAGCCGGTGCCCAGCTACTACGCCGGGATCCCGACGATGGTCTCGGGATGGTTCACCAGTGAGCTGGCACCCCACCTGATCGCGCTGACCGCCGCCGACGGGCTCCGAGAGGTGGTGCGCGGCGGTCGCAGCCGCGCCGGTCTCTCGCTCGCCGCGGGGAGCCTGCTCGGGCTGTCGGCCGTGGTGGTCCAGGCCGAGCACGCCAAGGGCCACCTCGAGCGCGCCCTGGTCGAGGCGTTGGGCGAGGACTACCGCGACCGGCTCAGCGAGAGGCACACCGACCTGGACCTCTCCACGCCGCTGCGGCAGCTCGCGATGCCGTTCCGCCTCGACACCTCCGAGGTGGAGGTGACCAAGGACATCACCTACGCCGACCACGGACGCCGTGGGCTGCTCGACGTCTACCGTCGCCGCGACGCCGGCACCGACCAGGCCCCCGTGCTCCTGCAGGTGCACGGGGGCGGCTGGACGATCGGCAGCAAGGACCAGCAGGGGGTCCCCCTGATGCTGCACATGGCCGCCGCGGGCTGGGTGTGCGTCGCGATCAACTACCGCCTCAGCCCGCGCGACCCCTTCCCCGCCCACCTCGTCGACGTGAAGCGGGCGCTGGCGTGGATCCGCGAGCACGGCCCGTCGTACGGCGCGGACCCGGCCTTCGTGGCCGTCACGGGCGGCTCGGCCGGCGGACACCTCGCGGCGCTCTCCGCGTTGACGCAGAACGACCCGGAGTACCAGCCGGGTTTCGAGGGGGCCGACACCACCGTCCAGGCGGCGGTGCCGCACTACGGCGTCTACGACTTCGCGGCCGTGACGGGCACGCGCAAGGCCAGACAGATGCGGGACGGGTTCCTGGGTCCCCGTGTCCTGTTCAAGGACCCGCGTGCCGAGCGGGAGCCCTTCGAGAGGGCGTCACCGCTGCTGCAGGTCAACTCCGAGGCGCCACCGTTCCTGGTGATCCACGGTCGGCACGACAGCCTGGTCGAGGTGACGCAGGCCCGCGCCTTCGTCGAGGCGCTGCGCGACATCTCCCGGAACCCGGTCGCCTACGCCGAGCTGCCCGGGACCCAGCACGCGTTCGACGTGTTCCCGTCGATCCGCAGCGCCCACGTGGTCCGCGGGGTGGATCGCTTCCTGCGCTTCGTCCACGACCGGTGGACCGACCGGACGCAGGACCCGTCGGCCGGGCCGGCTCAGCCGCGGGAGACCCCCGCCGGCGGTGCCGCGTAGCAGTGCATCCGGCGGTGCTCGGTGCGTGCACCCCACAGGTCCATCGACAGCAGCCGCCAGTCCCGTGACGCGTAGAGCCGGATCGCGTCCTGCTGGGTGTTCGCCACCTGGAGCACCGGCGCGACGCCGCGGGCCCGGATGTCGGCGACCGCCGTGTCCATCAGCGCTCCGCCGATGCCCTGCCTGCGCACCCGCGGCCGGACGAACAGCCGCGAGACGGCGGCCAGCTCGGAGGGGTCGCGGCCGGTCATCTCCCGCCAGCGGTAGGCCGACACCGTGTCGTGCCCGACCCGGGAGACGGCCACGTGGCCGAGGATCTCGCCCTGCCGTTCGACCACCCACGCCGCGAGCACGTCGTCGGCGGTCAGCCACGCGCGTGGCGCGTCGGGCCACTCCAGCGGGTAGCCGGACTCGAAGAAGACCACCTGCATCAGCCGGGCGGTCGCCGCCACGTCCTTGGGCCGCCGAGGTCGCAGCCCGCTGACCCTCGGGCTGGTCGCCGGGCCGCGTGGGTCGGCCGGTGACGTGTCGGTGGTCGCGACCGGCTTCCAGAACCGCTGCCGGCTCCTGGGTAGCACACCGCTCATGGATCGAACCCCCTTGCTGCTGTCCCCCTGCGCGGCAGCGTAACGCCGCGAGCGCCGCTGCGGAACGGGTTGGCGCAGGCCGGGGCGACTAGGATTCGCGGGCCCGCCGACGGAGAGGACGACATGTCCGGGATGCCCGAGGACCTGCTCACCTGGGCCCGCGCCGCCAAGGGCTTCATGCCCGAGGACGAGGGAGCCCTGCTGTACGACGTCGCGGCGCGCGCGCTCACCGACGGACCGGGGCTCGAGGTCGGCACGTACTGCGGGAAGTCGGCGGTCTACCTCGGTGCCGCGGCGAGAGCGGCCGGCAGCACCGTCTTCACCGTCGACCACCACCGCGGCTCGGAGGAGAACCAGGTCGGCTGGGAGCACCATGACCCGTCCCTGGCCGACCGGGAGTTCGGCCGCCTCGACACGCTGCCCACGTTCCGCCGCACCATCAAGGAGGCCGGGCTCGAGGAGGAGGTCGTGGCCGTGGTGGGCCACTCGGCGACGGTCGCCCGGCTGTGGCGCACTCCCCTGGCCCTGCTCTTCGTCGACGGTGGCCACACCGACGAGCACGCCGGCAACGACTATGCCGGGTGGGGACGCTGGGTCGCCCACCGCGGCACCCTGGTGGTCCACGACGTGTTCCCCGACCCTGCTGACGGCGGCCAGGCGCCGTACCGGATCTACCTGCGCGCCCTCGGGCACGGCTTCGAGGAGGTCGCGTCCGTGGGCTCGATGCGGGTGCTGACACGGGTGGCCGGGAACGCGGGGGACTCGGTCGCCTGACTGCTGTCTAGACCCGTCGGCGCGGCCGGATTCGAGACGACCGCCTACGCGTTACGGCGGTGCGGCAACGGCCGGGAGGAGCCCCGTGATGACGCTCACCCGCTACCTCGTGGTGATGGCGACGCCACTCGCGTTCGCCCTGCTGGCCTGGCGGCTGCTCCGCATCGAGCCGTTGCTCGACACCCGTGAGGTCTTCGCGACCGGGCTCTCGCGCCACGCCCGTGGCCGGCTGGTCGCCTCGCTGACCAGACGGGGGGACTGCCTGAGGCTGGCCGTGCTGCCGCCGGGCTTCCTGGCCGCGGAACGTCGATACGTCGGCGAGCAGCTGGTGGCGCTGGACCGGATCGTCGGCTCGGTGGACGCCGGCCCCCACCCCTTCGACCGGCACTTCGACCCGACCGACCGGAGCGCCTGGTCGCGCTTCTCGTCGGTCTTCGTCGCCCGGAGCGACGGTCTGTCCTTGCCGCCGGTCGTGGTCTACGAGCACGGCGAGGACTACTACCTGCTCGACGGGCACCACCGGGTGGCGGTGGCCCGCGCGTGGGGCGACAGCCACATCCGGGCCGAGGTCGCCGTGACGACGGGCTGAGCGTGCCGGGGTCCGCTCAGAACACGACCGAGGTGCCCTCCTCGACGACCTGCTCCCGGGTCCAGGCGACGCCGTCGACCTTGAGGCCGTTCGCGTCGAGAAGAGTCAGCGTCCCGCCGCGGTTGCCGAGCTGGACAGGAGCTGCCAGCGGCACGCGCACGGCGTCCCCGGGGGGCAGCACCGGGACCGTGAGCGGCAGGCGCGCGCTGTTGGCGTCCACCAGCGCCCACCCGGTCAGGTCGATCGTCGACGCGCTGCGGTTCAGCAGGGTGACGGTCTCCGCCTCGGGGGCGGGCCCGACCGGGTTGACCAGGGCGGCGACGATCCGGACCACCCCGTCCGGGTCGGAGGATCCGGGCACCGGGCCGACCGTCACGTCCAGCGCGTGGCCGGTGGTGTCGTCGGTGTGCCACGACTGGCTCTGGAATGCGAAGAAGGTGGCCACCCACTGTTGCGCCTCCGGGAACCGGAACAGCAGGCCGCCGTCCTGGTAGACGCCGTCGTCACGCACGAAGCGGCCGTTGTTGCCCTGGTTCATGTGGATGTCGTGCACGCCGTTGCCCGGCGAGAAGCCGAAGATCTTGTCCGGCACGTCGCTCTCGGGGCCCCACCGCTCCCCGAAGGCGTAGACGCGGGCGTCCGGGTCGGCCTGGGCCCGACTCGTGTAGTGGTCCAGCTTGTCCGCGAGGTCGTTGTCCGGGCCCGGTTCGGTGGCCGGGATCGAGCGCAGCAGGGCCCGGTCGAAGAGGTTGCCGCGGATGTAGTCGAGGGCGAGCCCGCCGCCCGTGCTGGGGAGCGCGGTGAAGCCGTCCGGGAGCGCGGCCACCTGCGTGAGCACCGGGTGGCTGAACGCCTCGTCGGCGACGAACAAGAGCTCGGGCGGCGCCTGCTGCGAGAGCACGTTGACGGCGATCCGGTAGTCCGTGCCGGCCGCCGCGAGATGGATCTGGAAGTGCGGGCTGTCCACGCCGCCCTCGGCCCGGCTGGCGACCACCCGACCGGCGACGACGCCGTACGCACGCAGTGTCATGACCCACCGACCTCCCCGTCCGGCCCGGCTGGCTCGCCCGGCCGTGGGGAGCAGTCTCCGGGAAGCGGTGCTGCCCGCGACAGGCCGGTCTGTACCGCTCAGCCAGCAGTGCTGAGGGCCGGCTCGCACCCGCAGTCGAGCCCGATCTCCGGGAACGAGGACGGCATCGAGCTGCCACGGAAGATGTCCGCTCCGGGCGTCGTCGCCGAGAGGGCGTCGACCGCGAGGATGACCGCGGCCGCCGTGTACGTCGTGTGCTCGGTGGGCCAGATGGCGCGGTCGGGGTAGACGTACCCCGTCCAGTAGCCCCCGTCGGCCGCGCGCAGGTGCTGCATGTCCCGCAGCAGGGTCGAGGCGCGGCCACGGTCGCCCAGGGCTTCGAGGGCCAGCACCAGCTCGCAGGTCTCCGCACCGGTCACCCACGGGTTGGTGTCCACGCAGCGGATCCCCAGGCCGGGAACCACGAAGTCCTCCCAGCGGCTGTCCAGCAGCGCGCGACCCGGGCCGCCGCGCACCGCGCCTCCCAGGACCGGGTAGTACCAGTCCATCGAGAACGTGGACTTGTCCAGGAACAGGTCGCGGTGCTCACGCAGGGCGTGCCCCAGCCGCCCCGCCGCGAGCTCCCACTCCGGCTGGGCGTCGTCCATCAGGTCGCCGAGCGCGAGGCCAGCCCGCAGCGCGTGGAAGATGCTGGAGCTGCCGGCGAGCAGGGCGTCGGCGTTGACCCGTCCGCCGGCCTCGCGCGACCAGGCGATGCCGCCGAAGGGCAGCTGCAGGGACACGACGAGGTCCAGTCCGGCCCGCACGGCCGGCCAGCAGCGTCGTACGAAGCGCTCGTCGCGTCGTACCAGCCAGTGGTGCCAGACGCCGACGGCGAGGTAGGCCGACATGTTCGTCTCGGCGCTGGCGTCGACGACGGTCCCGGCGACGATCTTCATGGGCCACGAGCCGTCGTCGCGCTGGGTCGCCAGGCACCAGTCGTACGCGCGTCCCGCGGCGTCCAGCTCCCCGCCGAGCAGCAGCCCCATCGCCGCCTCGACGTGGTTCCAGACGTCCGTGTGGGCGCCGCCGCTCCAGGGGACCGCGCCGTCGCGTTCCTGCACCCGCGCGATCGAGGCGGCCGTGGCCGCCACGTCGTGCCGTTCGAGCAGCCCCGGGAGCGCGGGGATGGCCGCGCTCACGCGACCGCGACGGGCTTGCGCAGGTAGAGCACGAGGCTCTTCCCGATCAGCGGGTCGAGGGCCCGCTCGGCCAGCCGGGTCGCGAGCGGCTTCTTCATGATGTCCCACACCAGCAGCCGGTGATAGGCCCGCACCAGCGGGTGCTGGTCCTTGGTCACCCCGACGGCGCACTTGAGCCACCAGTACGGCGCGTGCAGTCCGTGCACGTGGTCGTGACCCACGAGCTCCAGACCGGCCCTCTGCAGCTTCCGCGCCAGCTCTTCGCGCCTGTAGATCCGCACGTGCCCGCCCTCCACCTCGTGGTAGGCCCGCGACAGTGCCCAGCAGACCCGCTCCGGAAGCCAGCGCGGCACCGTGACCGCGATCGTGCCGCCGGGACGCAGCACTCGGACCAGCTCGGCGACCGCGGTGTCGTCGTCACGGATGTGCTCGAGCACCTCGGCCGCGACCACCCGGTCGAACTCGCAGTCGGCGAACGGCAGGGACAGGGCGTCGCCCTGCTTGATGTCGGCCTCAGCACCGTGCGGCACCTCGCCGGCCTCCCGCATCGCTCCGAACAGCTCGAGCACGTCGGCCAGCTCGTCTCCGTCCTGGTCGAACGCCACCACGTCTGCACCGCGACGGAACAGCTCGAAGGCGTGCCGTCCGGCGCCGCAGCCCATGTCGAGCGCGCGGTCCCCGGCGCGGAGGCCGAGTCGGTCGAAGTCAACGGTCAGCATCGTCGGCTCCTCGGGTGTCCTGTCGTGTGTCGATCGCCTCCTGGTACGCCGCCGCGGTCGCCTCGGCCACGGCGCGCCAGCTGAACTCCGCCAGCGCTCGCTCGCGTCCCGCCGCCCCCATCCGGGCCCGCCGCTCCGGGTCGTCGAGCATCCGGGCGAGGGCCGCCGCGAGTTCCGCGACGTCCCCCGGGGTCACCACGTCGGCACAGAGCCCGTCTGGTCCGACCACCTCGGGGATGGCCCCGGCCCGGCTCACCACCAGCGGGGTCGCGCAGGCCATCGCCTCGACGGTCGGAAGCGAGAACCCCTCGTAGAGCGAGGGCACGCACGCCACCTCGGCGGAGCCGACCACTGCTGCCAGCTCCTCGTCGGTGATGCCGTTGACGAACCGGACGTGATCGGTGATGGCGAGCCGGTCGATGAGCCGCTCCGTCGGGCCGCCCGCCTTGGGCCGGCTGATCAGCAGCAGCTCGAGGTCGCGCTCGGTGCGGAGCTTCGCGAACGCCTCCAGCAGCGTGGCGATCCCCTTCATCGGGGTGTCCGCGCTGGCCATCGCCACGACGCGGCCGGGTACCCGAGGTACGACGGGAGGTCGGAACACCTGGTCGACGCCCAGCGGTATCACCTGGATCCGCGCCGGGTCGACGCCGAACTCTGCGACCACGTCGCGCGCCGAGCTCGCCGAGGGGCAGAGGATGTGCCGCGAGGCTCGAGCCACCTTGCCCTGCATGCGCAGGAAGCCGTACCACCGTCGCAGCGTGAGCCGGCGTCGCCACGAGCTCGCGCCGTCCAGGTCAACACGGCGGTCGACCGTGATCGGGTGGTGGATCGTGGTGACCACGGGCAGCCCCGCGCGCTCGACGTCGAGCAGGCCGTAGCCGAGCGTCTGGTTGTCGTGGACCACGTCGAACTCCGCCAGCCGACGGCGCAGCAACCGGGCCGCACGCAGGCTGAAGGTGCGGGGCTCCGGGAACCCGGCCGTCCACATCGTGGCGACCTCGAGGAGGTCGACGTGGTCGCGCAGCTCGCTCAGCCGCGGCGTGCGAAACGGGTCGGGCTCGCGGTAGAGGTCGAGGCTGGGCACCGCGGTCAGCCGGACACCCGGGTCGAGCACCGGGTAGGGCTGTCCCGAGAGCACCTCGACGTCGTGACCCAGCGCGGCCAGCTCGCGGCTCAGGTGCCGGACGTAGACGCCTTGGCCGCCACAGTGCGGCTTGCTGCGATACGACAGCAGGGCGACGCGCAACCGGACCTCCGGGTGGTGGGGCAGGGACAGCCCGAGGGCCGCGCTGATCACTGGAACGTGTTCCTATTATGCAGGTGTGCGGTGCTAGCCTCAAAGACGGGTGAGCCGTGAGGGAGTGACTCACCGCATGAGGGGACGGGAGACCCGGACTTGACCAGCCTGAGCTCGCTGACCTACGAGGACCTGGGCTCGTCGGCTCAGCGGGAGCGTCGCAAGCGCATCCTGGACGCCGCCGTCGCACTCGCCTCCGCAGGCGGCTTCGAGCAGGTGCAGATGCGCGCCGTGGCTGAGCACGCCGACGTGGCGCTCGGCACGCTCTACCGCTACTTCCCCTCGAAGATCCATCTGCTGGTCTCGGCGTTGGCCGACCAGTTCGAGCAGGCCCGGGACGCGTTCGAGCGCAGGACGATCCCCGGTGACACCCCAGCCGAACGCGTGACCTACGTGCTCGGTCGGACCACGCGTTCGCTGCAGCGCGACCCGCACCTCACCGAGGCGCTGACCCGGGCCTTCATGTTCGCGGACGCCTCCGTCGCCAGTGAGATCCACGTCGTCGGCGTGCACGTGACCGGGATGCTCATGGCGGCGATGCGCGAGCCGGGTGAGCCCGCGGTCCCTTCCGTCGAGCCGACCGAGGAGCAGCTCGCGATCATCAAGGTGATCGGCGACGTGTGGTTGGCGAGCCTGGTGCAGTGGGTCACCGGCCGCACCTCGGCGCACGACGTCGCCAAGTCCATGGACGTGGCCGTCCGGCTGCTGCTGCGCTGACGGGGCGAGCCGGTGGCGCCCCTCAGCCCCGCATCCTGCGGTGGTCCCAGCTGGCCACGCGCTCCGGTCGCACGAGCACCCCGACCCGCTTGGGCACCTGCCGCTCGACCTCCCCTGCTCCAAGCTCCCCCAGGTCCGCGCTGCCCGCCATGCGCTGCACGACGGCGGTGCCGATCCGGCGGACCGTGGCCTCGTCGCGAACCAGGTCGGCCGTCCCGGAGACCGAGACGCCGCGCAGCTCCAGGTACTCGTCCCCGTCCTCGACCAGACAGCCGATCCGCGGGTCGCGCTCGAGGTTCCTGATCTTCTGGGACCTGGCGTAGGTCCAGAACGCGATCCGGCCGTCGAGGACGACATGGAACAGCGTGGTCAGGTGCGGGCTGCCGTCAGCGTTCAACGTGGCCACCTGCACCTTGCTGGCCTCGGCCAGGAACGCCGCCACCTCGGCGTCGGACATCCGGACGCGGGCGCGCCCCTCACGCGTCACGGTCAGCCGCTCATCGGTCGTCGAGGAGACCGCGGCTCCGCGCCCGGGCCACGATCGCGCGCACGTTCTCGAGGTCCCCGCAGCCGTCGTCCAGCCGGGCGTTGCGCTGGGCGGCGAAGGCGGCGCCGAGCTCGCGACGTACGTCCTCGGGTACGTCGTCGCGCGCCGGGTTCACGATCGTGAGCTCCTCCTCGGTGAGGTGGTGGTTCACCGCTCCGGCGAGCGTCTCGACGAGGTCGTCGAACTCGTCTCCCTCCAGCCGGTCGGCCTCCAGCACGGCGAGCAGCGCCTGATGGCCTTCCGCGTGCTCCTCCTCGCCGTGCTCCTCCTCGTGCTCGCCGATCGCGTCCCGGTGCCGCAACGTCGGGTACACGGCCCGCTCCTCGGCCTCGGCGTGCGCCACGTGCAGTGCCGAGAACGCGCGTCGTACGGCGTCGCGGTCGGCGCTGCTGTCCCGCAGCTCGCGCAGCAGCGCCTCGAACCGACGGTGGTCCTCGAGGATGAGGTCGAGGACGTCGCCCCCGGTGGGGCTGCCGAGGTCGGTCACGGGTCGCTCGGTCCCAGGTTGGTCGGTCATGGGGCGGACCTACCCGCTGGCCGCGGATCCATACCTAGTCCGACCGCTCGTCGACCTGCTCGTCGGCCTGGTCCATCGCGGCTGCCAGCGGGCTGTCGACCTCGGCGCCCCGCTTGGAGGCCACCAGGCTCCCGACCGTGGTGACGGCGAGGATGACGACGATGATGCCGAGCGAGACGAGGGTCGGGATCTCGGGCGCCCAGCGGAGGGGCCTGCCGCCGTTGAGGAACGGCAGCTCGTTCTCGTGCATCGCGTGCAGGATCAGCTTGATGCCGATGAAGCCGAGCAGCACCGCCAGTCCGTAGGAGAGGTAGACCAGCCGCTGCAGCAGGCCCCCGATGAGGAAGTACAGCTGGCGCAGGCCCATCAACGCGAAGATGTTCGCGGTGAGCACCAGGTAGGGCTCCCGGGTGAGCCCGTAGATCGCGGGAATCGAGTCCAGGGCGAAGAGCAGGTCCGTGGTCCCCAGCGCGAGAATAACCAGGAACATCGGCGTGACCAGCCGCTTGCCGTTCTCCTTGGCGAGGATCTTGATGCCGTGCCACTGGTCGGTCGCGGGAAGGTGCGTCTCGGCCCACTTGATGAGCCGGTTCTCCTCGTACTCGTCGTCGCTGGTGTTGCCCCCCTTGGCCAGCTTGACCGCCGTGTAGACCAGGAACAGCCCGAAGAGGTAGAAGATCCAGCTGAACTGGTCGATCGCGGCCGCGCCCAGGGCGATGAAGACCGCCCGCATCAGCAGGGCCAGCACGATGCCCACCATCAGGGCCTCCTGCTGGTACTTCCGGGGCACCTGGAACTTGGCCATGATGATGATGAAGATGAACAGGTTGTCGACCGACAGCGAGTACTCCGTGAGCCAGCCGGCGAAGAACTCCACACCGTAGTCGTGGCCGGCGAAGGCCCAGACGCCGATGCCGAACAGGATCGCGAGCCCGACGTACAGGGCGAGGCCCCGGGAGACCTCCCTCATCGACGGCTCGTGGGGTCGACGCCCGATGATGACGACGTCGAACAGCAGCACCGACATGGTCACGGCGATGGTGGTCCACCAGACCCAGGTGGGAACGTCCACGGTCTCCCTCTCTCCGAAAGCGCGTCGACCCCCGCTCGGCACGGGCGCTCAACGTGTCCGGAGGTCTCTCCCGCCCGCGTGATGCGGACCAACGGCACCGGGACCGGCACAGGGCCGGGGACCGTGGTGACGACACCGTTGCGAAGGAATACTCCCCTCCACCGACCGCCAGTGTCTCAGACGAGTCGCCGCACCACGAATCTCGCCGGGCATCCCGTGTCGGTGGCACGGCCCGGACGGCGCCGGGCTGGCCCTAGGCTGGCCCCGATGCCAGCGATTCCCCGTCACGCCCGCGGCTGGCTCACCGTCCTCGCCGTCACCGCGATCGCCAGCCTGGCGTTCTCCCTGGTGCGGCTCCCGTCCCCCGTGCTGTTCGGCTCCCTCGCCGGCGGCATTGTGCACGCGCTGTCCGCCCGCGAGGAGCTGAGCCTGTGGCCGTCGGCCTTCCGGCTCGGGCAGGCCCTCGTCGGCGCCGTCATCGGGGCGCTCGTGCAGCTGCCGACGCTGCTGCGGCTCGGCGCGGACTGGCCCTCGGTGGCGCTGGTGACCGTCGGGACGCTGGCGATCAGTCTGGTCGCCGGGCGGCTGCTCGCACTGCACCGCGACGTCTCCCGAACCACCGGAGCCTTCGCGCTGATCGCCGGGGGCGCCTCGGGGATCGTGGCGCTGGCCCGTGAGCTCGGTGCTGACGACCGGGTGGTGACGATCGTGCAGTACCTGCGGGTGCTGCTGGTGCTGCTGGCGATGCCCGTCGTCACCACGCTGCTGTTCCACCCTGCCTCTGGAGTCGGCGACCTGGTCGACGGCCCCACCCGGTGGCTGCCCGACCTCGCGTTCGTGGGCCTGGCCGTGTCCCTGGGTCTCCTGGTCCAGCGGGTGGTGCCTGCACCGGCGACCGCGCTGCTGGCCCCGATGCTGGTCGCCGTGGTCATCTCGGCCAGCGGCGTGCTGGGCTCGGTCTCGGTCCCCACGGTGCTGGCGGACCTGGGCTATGCACTGATCGGGGTCCAGGTGGGTCTGCGCTTCACCCGTGCCAGCCTGCGCAGCATCACGCGCCTGCTGCCGCTGGCGACCGCGCTGATCGTCGTCGTGGTCGTCGCGTCCGGGCTGCTCGGCCTGGTGCTCGCGGCGGTCACCGGGGTCGACCGGCTCACGGCGTACCTGGCGACCACGCCCGGCGGGCTCTTCGCGGTGCTGGCGACGGCCGCCGACAGCGGCTCCGACGTGACCTACGTGCTGGCGGTGCAGGTGATCCGGGTGTTCGCGATGCTGCTGTTCGCCCCGCTGCTGGGACGGTGGCTCAGTCGAGACAGAACTCGTTCGCCTCGGGGTCCTGCAGCACCAGGTGACCCGCACTGAGGTCCACGCCCGGCTCGACCCGCCGCAGCCGGGTGGCTCCCAGTCCGACCAGCCGTTCGCACTCGGTCTCGAGCGCCGCCATCCGCTCCTCGCCTTCGAGGCCCGGCGCGGCGCGCACGTCGAGATGCACGCGGTTCTTCGCGGACTTGCCCTCGGGGACCTGCTGGAAGAAGAGCCGGGGGCCGTGACCGTCCGGGTCGTGCACCGCGAAGGCGATGTTGCGCCGCTCCGGCGGAACCCCCCAGGCGTCGAGCGCCTCGTCCCAGGACGCGAAGCCGGGCGGGGGCGGGTCGACGTGGTAGCCGAGCGTGTCCGCCCAGAACCGACCGAGGGCCGCGGGATCACCGCAGTCGAACGTGACCTGCACCTCATGAGCCATGTCGCTCCTCCTGTTCCGTTCTTCCGGTCAGTGCGCCCCGGCCTCCACCATCTGGCGCAGCTCCCGCTTGAGGTCCGAGATCTCGTCGCGCAGTCGGGCCGCCAGCTCGAACTGCAGCTCGGCCGCTGCCGTGTGCATCTGGTCGGTCAGCGCCTGCACCAGCTCGGCGAGGTCCTGGCTCGGCAGGCCCGCCAGCTCCTGGGCGTGCCGGCCGACGGCCTTGCTGGAGAGGCCGGGAACCGGCGCCTTCCCCCGTGACTGCTGCCGGCCTCCACCGCCGAGCAGCTCGGCGGTGTCCTCGTCCTCGCGGGCCAGCATCTCGGTGATGTCCGCGATCTTCTTGCGCAGCGGCTGCGGGTCGACGCCGTGGGCCACGTTGTAGGCCACCTGCTTCTCGCGGCGCCGGTTGGTCTCGTCGATCGCGTGCTCCATGGAGGCGGTGATCTTGTCGGCGTACATCACGACCTGGCCGGAGACGTTGCGCGCGGCGCGCCCGATCGTCTGGATCAGCGACTTGTCCGAGCGCAGGAAGCCCTCCTTGTCGGCGTCGAGGATCGCCACCAGCGACACCTCGGGGAGGTCGAGGCCCTCGCGGAGCAGGTTGATGCCGACGAGCACGTCGTACTGCCCGAGGCGCAGCTCACGGAGCAGCTCGATGCGACGCAGGGTGTCCACCTCGCTGTGCAGGTAACGGGTGCGGATCCCGGCCTCGAGGAGGTAGTCGGTCAGGTCCTCCGACATCTTCTTGGTCAGGGTCGTGACCAGGACCCGCTCGTTCTTCTCGACGCGGTCGTTGATCTCGTGGATCAGGTCGTCGATCTGGCCCTTGGTGGGCTTGACGACGACCTCCGGGTCGATCAGGCCGGTCGGACGGATGATCTGCTCGACCACCTCGCCCCCGACCTTGGCCAGCTCGTAGTCGCCGGGCGTCGCGGAGAGGTAGATCGTCTGACCGATGCGCTCGAGGAACTCCTCCCAGCGCAGCGGCCGGTTGTCCATGGCGCTCGGCAGCCGGAAGCCGTGGTCGACCAGGTTGCGCTTGCGCGACATGTCGCCCTCGTACATCCCGCCGATCTGCGGGACCGCGACGTGCGACTCGTCGACGACGAGCAGGAAGTCCTCGGGGAAGTAGTCGAGCAGGCAGTTCGGCGCGGTCCCGCGACTGCGGCCGTCGATGTGCATCGAGTAGTTCTCGATGCCCGAGCAGGAGCCGACCTGGCGCATCATCTCGACGTCGTACGTCGTGCGCATCCGGAGCCGTTGGGCCTCCAGCAGCTTGCCCTGCCGCTCGAAGGTCGCCAGCTGGTCCTCGAGCTCGAGCTCGATGCCCCGGATCGCCCGCTCCATCCGCTCAGGCCCGGCGACGTAGTGGGTGGCCGGGAACACGTGCAGCTCGTTGTCCTCGGTGACCACCTCGCCGGTGATCGGGTGCAGCGTCATCAGCCGCTCGATCTCGTCGCCGAAGAACTCCACCCGGATCGCGAGCTCCTCGTAGACCGGGAACACCTCGAGGGTGTCGCCGCGGACCCGGAACGTGCCCCGGCTGAAGGCCATGTCGTTGCGGGTGTACTGGATCTCCACCAGCCGGCGCAGGATCGAGTCGCGGTCGTGCTCCTCTCCCACCCTGAGCTGGAGCATCCGGTCGACGTACTCCTGAGGGGTGCCGAGGCCGTAGATGCAGGAGACCGTGGAGACCACGATCACGTCGCGGCGGGTGAGCAGCGAGTTCGTCGCGGAGTGGCGCAGCCGCTCGACCTCCTCGTTGATCGAGGAGTCCTTCTCGATGTAGGTGTCGGTCTGCGGGACGTAGGCCTCGGGCTGGTAGTAGTCGTAGTAGGAGACGAAGTACTCCACCGCGTTGTTCGGCAGCAGCTGGCGCAGCTCGTTGGCGAACTGCGCCGCGAGCGTCTTGTTGGGCTGCATCACCAGGGTGGGCCGCTGCAGCTGCTCGACGGCCCACGCGACCGTTGCGGTCTTGCCGGTGCCGGTGGCGCCGAGCAGCACGACGTCCTTCTCCCCCGCCTCGATGCGCCGGTGGATGTCCGCGATCGCCGTCGGCTGGTCGCCCGAGGGCCGGTAGTCGGACTCGACCTTGAAGGGGGCGACCCGGCGCTGGAGATCGGTCACTGGCCTCATGCCGGGAAGCCTACGACCCGCCGCCGACACGTCTGCGAGCCGGATTCCCGATAGGTTCGCGGTGTGAGCCTGCACCGTTCGATGTGGCGCCTGACCCATCCCGACGCGGCGTGGGTGCGCATCGCCAAGCGGCTCCTGATGGCGACTCTCGGGCTGCAGGTGGTGCTCGGGGTGGGGCTGTCCCTCGTCGACTCCTACCGGCGTCGGGGCCGCAAGCCCAAGCCGTTCCCCACGACGCCGCCGGCCGAGGTGAGGATCGGCGACGGCACCGTGACGACCTACACCTTCGGGCAGGACCTGTACGACGACATGCTGGCCGCCATCGACGCCGCTCGGCACCGGATCCTCTTCGAGTCCTACATCTGGAAGGGCGACGCCACCGGCGAGCGGTTCAAGCAGGCACTGAGCCGTGCCGCGGACCGCGGCGTCGAGGTGTTCGCCATCTACGACGGGTTCGCGAACCTGGTGGTCTCGCCCCTGTTCCGACGCTTCGATCCCCGCCTCAAGGTGCTGGAGTACCCGGTGTACACCGCGGGCTGGCGGTTCTTCGACCTGGGCCGCTACGGCCGGGACCACCGCAAGATCCTCGTGGTCGACGAGCACGTCGGCTTCGTCGGCGGCTACAACGTCGGGACCGCCTACGCCACCGAGTGGCGCGACACCCACGTGCGCATCACCGGCCCCGGGGTCTGGGACCTCGCCCGCACCTTCGCCGACTTCTGGAACCTCAACCGCCGGCCCCGGCACGGTGTCCGGCCGCTGCTCCTGGAGACCGCGGCCGACTGGGAGCCGCGGATCCGCGTGCACCGCAACGTGCCGAGGCTGTGGATGTTCCCGATCCGGTCGATGTACCTCGAGGCGATCAACCGCGCCTCCCACCACGTCTGGATGACGCACGCCTACTTCATCCCCGACTCCGACTTCGTCGAGTCCCTCAAGCAGGCCGCGCGCCGCGGGGTCGACGTACGGCTGCTGCTGCCTGCCGTGTCCAACCACGTGCTCGCCGACTGGCTGTCGCGCGGCTACTACGGCGAGATGCTGGCGGCGGGCGTGCGGATCTTCCGGTTCCAGGGCGCGATGGTGCACGCCAAGACCTCGACCATCGACGGTCGCTGGTCCACCGTGGGCACCGCCAACATCGACCGGCTCTCGATGACCGGCAACTACGAGGTCAACGTGGAGCTGATCGACGCGTCCTTCGCGACCGAGATGGAGCGGATCTACCAGACCGACCTGACCAACTGCGTGGAGCTGACCGCGAGCACCTGGGCAGAGCGCGGCATCCACAAGAAGTTCACCGAGCTGGTGCTGGCGCCGCTGCGTCCGCTGCTGTGACCGCACCCGGCCCGGGGAGCAGGTCCACGTCCCAGGAGTGCATGGGTTCACCGCAGTGCGCGCAGCGGAGGTCGACGTGGCTGATCTCCGCACAGGCGTGATGGCGGTACAGCACGGGTGGGCCGGCTGTGCCCGCGAGCCACTTGTCACCCCAGCCCACCATGACCATCAGGACATCGACCAGCTCGGCTCCCTTGGGGGTCAGGTGGTACTCGAAGCGTGGCCGGTTGTCGTAGGGCCGACGTTCGAGGACGTCGTGATCGACGAGGTGGTTCAGGCGTTCCGTCAGCACCTTGCGCGAGATGCCCAGGTCGGCCTGGATCTGCTCGAAGCGGTGCATTCCGGCGTACACGTCCCGCAGGACGAGCGGCGACCACGGTTCGCCGACGACGTCCAGGGTGCGGGCGATCGAGCACGCCATGTCGCCGAAGTTCGTGCGCTGCATGCCACCAATCTAGCATTTTCAGGTTCCCTCAAGGAACTTTAGATGCTACGGTTCTGGAGTCTCTTCAAGGAACTCCGAGAGGAAAGAGCAGATGAGCAAGGTCTTCACGGCTCTGTCGGTCTCCGTCGACGGGTACATCACCGGACGCGACCCCGGGAGCGGCAACGGTCTCGGCGACGGCTCGCAGTTGTTCAGCTGGTACTTCGACGGCGACACCCCGAGCCGGGTGTTCGATGGCTTTCGGCTGAGCGGGCCGAGCGCGCGCGTCTTCGACAGCGAGGCGTCGCGGGTCGGCGCCAGCCTCGTCGGCCGCAACACCTACGACGACTCTGGCTGGGCCGGCGGTGGGACCCCGCACCCCCACGCCCCGCTGGTTCTGCTGAGCCACCGTGCCGCGCCGCGCAACGACCGTCAGACCCTGGTCAATGCCGGCATCGAGAACGCAGTGGCGGTGGCCAGGGCTCTGGCCGGCGACAAGGACGTCGCCCTGATGGGCGGTGGCGTGGTCACCGCGGCACTGCGCGCCGGACTCCTGGAAGAGGTCGTCCTGCACCAGGTGCCCGTCCTGCTCGGCGCCGGCCGACCGTTCTTCGGTGAGCTGTCCGAGCACGTCCAGCTGCGGCTGCTCGAGTCCGTCCCGGCGCCGGGCGTCACCCACCTGAGGTACGAGGTCGTCCGATGAGACGGTGTGATCGCGATCCTCTGCCCCGTCATCTCCGACACAGTTGCCGGCGTGGCGATCCTGACCGAACCCCTCGCACGGGCGCGGGAGATCATGGCCGCCGACCCGTGTGTCCAGGCCGGCATGATGACCTGTGAGGTCCTCGCGTGCCTCGGCTTCCCCGGCGACTCGCTGCCCGAGTAGCCGGGTCGAACACCACACAGGGGCGTCCATGGTCGAGATCCCGGACCTGCCTCACGCGGAGAGTACGAAGTCCCTGAAGGTCACCTCGAGCCGCGACCGCCGCGACGGCCCCCGGGCGGCGGGGCTCGGCGGGACCGGGCTCCGGTAGCGGTGGCCCGTGGGCGTCGTCGTCTCGACTGTCCCTGCACCGCTCGCCCGCGCTCGCCAGCCGACGGCATCCTTGGCGAGGTTGCAGGCCTGGCAGAGCCCCTGGCCGTTGAGAACGCTGGTCTCTCCCCCGTCGGCCACCCGCTGAGCATGGTCGAGGTGCCGGAGGGGCGCACCGCACCAGGGGGTGCGGCACAGCCCGTCGCGGACGCTGATGAAGCGACGCAGGTTGCCGGCGAAGGATCGACGACGAGAGTCCATGCCGGCCAGACTGCCGGTGTCCGGAGCGGTGAAGAGACGTCGCAACCAGACGGCGGCCTCGGTGTCGCGCAGCCAGCTCCTCACGAGCGGGGCGGGCACGGGACCGAAGCCGATCACCTCCGCCGGCCTGGTGTCGCCGCCGAGCAGCGAGGTGTCGGTCATCACCAGCTCGATCTCGAGAGGGACCTCCCGCGCAGTGACCCGACCGGTGACACGCTCGACGAAGGTGTCGGCCATGATCTGGCCCCTGGTCCGCTCGTCGCCACTGGATCGCAGGGAGTCGGCGTGACGGGTGAGGGCGGCGTAGACCGCGATGCCCTCACGCACCGGCAGCAGGCCAGTCAGGTAGGTCATGGTGTCCGGCGCCGGCCGCACCGTCACGCAGCGGTCGGACTCGGCCTTGCGTGCGCGGCGTGTGAACGCGAGCGGGTCGAGACGGTAGGCCGCCCGACGGGCCTCCCGCTCGAGTGCTCGATCGCTCAACCCGCCCAGCCCGCCGGGGCGTGCGCCGAGCTCGGCGTCCACGCGGGCCCGATCTGCCCGGGACAAGCACGCGGTCTCCCGTGTCAGCACCGTGGCGCGCCACTCGCTGATCTGGCCCCGGGAGAGCGCGTCGGAGGCATGCGGCATCTCCTCCAGCGCGTGGGCTAGCCCGACGAGCCGGGCGCCCCTGCTCGGGCTCTCGCGGCGAGCCAGCGCCACCTGGGCGGCGATCCCCGTGCCGACATCACGCGCTCTCGTGCCCGCGGCAGCCTGGGCTTCACGCTGAGACGCGTCGAAGTCCGCGATGATCCTGGCCTGCGCACCCGCAGCCGCGCACTTCAGCTCCTCGAGGCCCCGCATCAGCTCGATCCGCTCGGCGTCGTCGACCGGCCTGAGTCGACGCAGCCCGGCCACCCAGCCACGCAGCTGGTCGATGTCGGCGGCGTCCTGATCGTGCATGCGCCCATTCTATTCGAACAGGTGTTCGAACGCAATACCCTGGGGGGCGAGAGGCTGGTAGTCGCGGTGGAGATCGAGGGTGAGTTCGCGGAGGAGCCTGCCTGGCTCGGCCTCGATGGAGCGGACATTGAGGTCGGCGATCAGGGCCGAGATTCGTGTGCGGGCGTTCTCACGGCCGAAGTCGATGCGGCGTAGTCGGCCGGTTCGGGGGGCTCCGGCGTCGAGACCTCGCTTGGAGAGTTCCTTGCCTCCGGAGGATCCGGTCGTCGAGCAGTGGGCCGACTGCGCGAGGGTTGCAGTGCGGTCGTTCGGAGCGGGTTGGTAGGCGGCCTCCCCCTCGACTTCGAAGCCTCAACCAGCTGGTCGACCCAGTAGCGCGAGACCCGGTAGTCGCGGGCGACCTCGGGCTTGGTTCGTCCCTCGACCTTGACTGATGTGATGGCGAGCTCGGCAAGCGGCATCGCGCCCCTCCACGGACGAGGTGTCAACTATGGCGCGGGACAGGCGGCAACTAAGTCGTGGACTCGCGGTCTCAGCCGTCCTTGGCGCTGGACACGTCCAGGTCACCGTCGGCGTACCACTTGCGGATCACCTTCTTGTCGAACTTGCCGACCGAGGTGCGCGGCACTGCCTCGATGAAGGTCCAGGCGTCGGGCAGCTGCCACTTGGCCACCGACTCGGCCAGGAAGTTCCGCAGCTCGGCCGGCTTGACGGTGGCGCCCTCGCGCAGCACCACGGACGCGAGCGGTCGCTCCTGCCACTTCTCGTCGGGAATGCCGACGACGGCTGCCTCCTGCACGTCGGGATGCGCCATCAGGGCGTTCTCGAGCTCGACCGACGAGATCCACTCGCCGCCCGACTTGATGACGTCCTTCGAGCGGTCGGTCAGCGTGATGTAGCCGAGTCCGTCGAGCTTCCCGACGTCGCCGGTCCGCAGCCAGCCGTCGCGGAACTTCTCCGGGTCGTCGTCCTTGTAGTACGCGCCGGTGACCCAGGCCCCCCGGACCTCGAGCTCGCCGACCGCCTCGCCGTCACGCGGAGCCTCCGTGCCGTCGTCGGCGATGATGCGGCCCTCGATCCCTGGCAGCAGTCGTCCCTGGCCGCCGCGGTAGTGGTAGTCCTCGTCCTCCCGATCGCTTGCCGGCGGACGCGCCACCGAGGCCACCGGTGAGGTCTCGGTCATGCCCCAGGCCTGCACCATGTGGATCCCGTGCCGCTCCCCCAGCGCCTTCTGCAGCGCGACCGGGACAGCCGAACCGCCGCAGAGCACCAGCCGCAGGTGCGAGGACAGCTCGATGTCCTCGTGCTCGTCGAGGTATCCGAGTACGTCGCTCCACACGGTGGGCACCGCGCCGGAGACGGTCGGCTTCGCCTCACGCATGAAGCGGCACAGCGGCTCGGCCTGCAGCCAGCGGTCGGGCATCACCAGGGAGGAGCCGCTCATGAACGCGGCATAGGCGAGCCCCCACGAGTTCGCATGGAACATCGGCACGATCGGCAGCACCCGGTCGGTCCAGGTCAGTCCTCCGGTGACGCCGAGCGCCACACCCATCGAGTGCAGGTAGGACGACCGGTGGCTGTAGACCACGCCCTTGGGATTGCCCGTCGTGCCGGACGTGTAGCACATCGCCGCGGCGTCCAGCTCGTCCAGCTGTGGCCAGTCGAAGGTGTCGTCCTCGGCGGCGAGCAGGTCGTCGTACAGGTGGACCTCCCGGCCGCTCGCGCGGAGCGCGTCGAGGTCGGACTCGCTCGCCCCCGGCCCGGAGACGAGCACGTGCTCGACGGTCTCGAAGGTCGGCAGCTGCTTGGCGAGCAGGTCGACGAGCGAGGCGTCGACGATGACCACCTTGTCCTCCGCGTGGTTCGCGATGTAGGTCAGCTGCTCGGGGAAGAGCCGGATGTTGAGGGTGTGCAGCACCGCCCCCATGGACGGCACGGCGAGGTAGGCCTCGAGGTGCTCGGCGTTGTTCCACTGGAAGGTCCCGACGCGGTCGTCACCCGCGATGCCGAGGGTCCGCAGGGCGTTCGCCAGCCGTGCCGCTCGGACGCCCACGTCCGCGTAGGACTCGGAGCGCGAGCCCTCTGCGGTCGCGGTGACCACCTCACCGTCCCCGTGCACCTGGGTGCCGTGGCGCAGGATCGCGCCGACCGTCAGAGGGAACTCCTGCATGGTGCTGCGCATCGTGTGCCTTCCTGCTGCTGTCGCACTGCGGACGTGTGTCGTCCCCCACGTGCCCGCATCCTGCCTACTCCTCCACGGGGCGTCCAGCGTCCGTCCACGGAGGCCCTAGGCTGCCCGGATGGATGACGACCAGCTGCTTCCGCTGTCCCGCAAGGCCTGGGGCGACCTGGAGACCCTGCACGTCATCGGCTACTTCGCGCCCGAGGTGACCGAGGAGTACGTCGCTCTCGGGCTGCACCCGCGGCTGTCGTACTTCGCCGCCCGCGCGGCCGCTTTCGGCGAGGCCGGCCCGGGACTCACGCAGGCGACGTTCTACGTGTTCGCCCCCTGGTTGGTCGAGGCGGCGCTGCCGGCAGCGTGGGCGACCGCCTCGCCCGCGCAGCTCGTCCAGGCGCGGCGTTCGGGGGTGGCGGCTGCCCTCCGCACGACGCTCGGTTCGCCGGACGTGACGGAGGCGCTGGCGATCGCCCGCGAGGCCTGCGACGGCCTCTCCGCCGCGGGGCGGCCGTTGTACGCCGCACACGCCTCGCTCGCCTGGCCCGACGACGGCCTGCTCGCGCTCTGGCACGCCGCCACCCTGGTCCGCGAGCACCGCGGCGACGGGCACGTGGCGGTGCTCCAGCACGCCGCCATCGACCCCGTCGAGGCCACGGTTCTCGGAGGTCTGTGGTCCGGCACCACCCGTTTCCTGCGCAAGACCCGCGGCTGGTCCGACGAGGAGTACGACGCAGCGGTCGGCCGGCTGCGCGAGCGCGGCTGGCTCGACGACGCCGGCGAGCTGACCGAGACCGGCCGCACGGCCCGGCAGCAGGTCGAGGACGACACCGACCGGCTCGCCGTCGAGGGGTGGGCGCACGTCGGTGTCGAGCGCACCGCCCGGCTGCACGAGCTGGTCAAGCCGCTGCGCGAGCAGATCGTCGCCTCCGGGGTGCTGCCCGGGTCGCTGCGCGGCTGACCGGACCGGCTCAGCTGCCGGGGATCCGCATGATCCGGTGCAGGGTCAGCGCGGCGTTGAGGTCGCCCTTGACCTTGATCGAGCCCCGCACCACCGCGGTCACCGGGTTGAGGTGGCCGAGCACCAGCTTGAGGAACTGGGTGCCACCGAGCACCAGCGTGGCGTCCCGGTCGCCGTCGACGTCGCGCTCGACCCGGCAGGTGCCGCGCTCGACGCGCACCACGACCCGGTCGCTGCCGCCGTCCGGGCGTCCCTCGACGCGGAAGCCGATCACGAGGGTGCGGTCGGCCGCCTTGCGCTCGTCGAGGAAGTCCGGCATCCGGGTGATCACCTGGTCGAGCACCACCTCGCGGAACCCGCCCGTCATCACCGTGTCGAGGTGCGCGTCCTTGACGCCCTTGATCGCCAGTGACGCCTGCTCGGGGTCGACCTCGGACGGGTCGACGGCGACGCCGGGCTGCCCGGGCACCTGGAAGACGCCGCCCACCAGCAGGGCCAGCGCCTCGTCGCCCGAGACGTGCAGACGCCCCCCGAGCAGGAGCAGCGCGGCGTTCCTGCCGCCCGAGACCAGGCGGACGAACTCGGTCGCCCCCATGGAGATCGTCACGTCCGGTCGCAGGTCGTCTGGCGGGGCGAGCGAGACCCCGACGCCGTCGAACACCAGGAGGTGGCGCTCGGGTGCCGCCTTGGGCACCTCGACCTCGAAGCCCACCAGGCCTCTCACCTTGGACATCGGCCCGGGCAGCGCGAACTCGCCGAGCCGCGCGAGGACGAGCCGCACCGCACTCTCGCGCACGTGCGCCGCAGAGAACAGCCGGGCCACCTGCTTGTCCTCCAGGTCGTGCAGCAGCGCGACGACGCGGTGCGGCTCCTCGGCACCGAAGAACTCCTCCACCTCCGCCGGCGGCAGGTCGACCAGCTCCAGGGCCGAGGTCACGCGCGGTGGCATGGGCGTCACTGTAGGTGGTTGCCACCGCCGGGCCGGGGTACGACGTTCGCATGACTCGCATCGCGGTGACCGGCGGAAGCGGCAGGCTCGGCAGGGCGGTGGTGCGCGACCTCGTGCAGCACGGCTACGACGTGGTGAACCTCGACCGCACGCCCCCGCCGGACGACGCCCCGGGCGACTTCGTGCTCGTCGACCTCACCGACTACGGACAGACCCAGCAGGCCCTCACCCGCATCGAGGACCGGTACGACGCGGTCGACGGGGTCGTGCACCTGGCTGCGTTCCCGGCACCGGGTCTGGTCCCGAACACCACGACGTTCGTCACCAACATGACCTCGACCCACCACGTGTTCGCGGCCGCTCGCGCGGCGGGCATCCGGAACGTGGTGTGGGCCTCCTCCGAGACGGTCCTCGGGCTGCCCTTCGACACCCCGCCGCCCTACATCCCCGTCGACGAGGAGTACCACCCGCGCCCGGAGTCGTCGTACTCGCTGTGCAAGACGCTGGAGGAGGAGATGGCGCTCCAGCTGTGCCGGTGGGACCCGGAGCTGAAGATGATCGGGCTCCGCTTCTCCAACGTGATGTACCCCGAGGACTACGCCGACTTCCCGTCCTACGACCGGGACCCCATGCTGCGCAAGTGGAACCTGTGGGGCTACATCGACGCCCGCGACGGCGCGCAAGCGTGCCGGCTCGCGCTCGAGCACGACGCGACCGGCCGTGAGGTGTTCATCATCGCCAACGCCGACACGGTGATGAGCACGCCGAGCGTCGACCTGGCACGCACGGTCTTCCCCGGCGTCGAGGTGCGCGGCGGTGTCGAGGGGACGCAGACCCTGCTGTCGATCGACAAGGCACGGCGGGTGCTCGGCTACGAGCCGCAGCACTCCTGGCGCGACGAGGTCGTGCCGGACGGAGGCGGGTAGCGCGTCAGTACGCCGGCAGGTGACGCCGCGGGGCCATCCGGGGTCCCCGGCGCGGACGCGACAGGCCGCCGAGCTCGACGAGCCGCTGCACCCGGTAGCGGTGCGGCCGGTAGGGCTCGAGCAGCTGCGCCAACCCGTCGTCGTCGACCTCCTGGCCGGTGAGGGCCCAGCCGACGTTCTTGGCGACGTGGTAGTCGCCGAAGCTCACCGCGTCGGCGTCACCGTGGGCCCGGAAGCGCACCTCCGCCGAGGTCCACACCCCGACGCCGGGCAGCGACCGCAACCGGCGGTCCACCTCGTCAGCCGGCAGCCCGACCGTTCTCTCGACGGCCGGCGCGACCTGGGCGGCACGGACGACCGCACGCGACCGGGCCGGGTCGATGTGCATCCGCAGCCACTCCCAGGAGGGGATCATCCGCACCGTGCCGGCCGACGGCTGCACCCACACCCCGCGATCGGCACCCGCACCGGGGGCCCGCTCGCCGAAGCGGTGGACCAGGCTGCGGAAGCCACCGAGCGCCTCCTGGCCGGTGACCTTCTGCTCGATGATCGCCGGGACCAGCGCCTCCATGACCAGGCCGGTGCGGCACACCCGCCAGTGCGGCGCGCGACGGTGGACGTCGGCGAGCACCGGGTGCGCGGGGTCGAACCCGGTCGGGTCGTCGTCGGCACCGAGCAGCGTCGGCACCGAGTCGAGCGCCCACTCGGCGCCCTCGCCCCACGCGGTCGCGCGCACCTCGCCGTCGGCCGGCCGCGACCGCATCCGGAGCGTCGCTGTCCCCACGGGTGTGCGGATGCCGCGCCAGACGGTGCCGTCCGGGTCGGTGCGGAACGTGGGGTCGGCGCCGCCCCTGCGCAGGATCGAGAGCGTCGTCCCCATCGCGCAGGGCCAGGCCGGGCGCCACACCCGCTCCCGGCCCTGATCCGTCACGGCGTCAGCGTACGTGGGGAGCGTCGGCGGTCTCGGCCACAATGGCTGCATGCTGCTCGCCGACCTCGTGGCCGCCTCGCGGGCCGTCGGTGCCACCCGCTCGCGCAAGGCCAAGACAGCGGCGCTGGCCGAGGCGCTGGCGCAGGCCTCGCCCGAGGAGGTGGAGACCGCCACGTCGTACCTCTCCGGGGCGCTGCGACAACGCCGCACCGGTCTGGGCTGGCGCAGCCTCACCGACCTCCCCCCGCCCGCGAGCGTCGGCAGCCTGACCGTGGCGGAGGTCCACGAGGTGTTCGAGGAGCTGAGCGGTGTCTCGGGTGCCGGGTCGCAGGCCCGCCGGGCGGAGCTGACGCAGCGTCTGTTCGGGCGTGCGACGGCCGAGGAGCAGGCCTACCTGCGCGGGCTGGTGACCGGCGAGCTGCGCCAGGGGGCCCTCGACGGACTCATGATCGAGGCCGTGGCGAGCGCCGCCGACGTGCCCGCGGCAGCGGTCCGACGGGCGTCGATGTTCGCCGGCTCGACGCTGCCGGTGGCCGCAGCGGCGCTGAGCGGCGGGGTCGAGGCCCTCGCGGAGTTCGGGCTGCGACCGGGGCGCCCGGTGCGGCCGATGCTCGCCTCCAGCGCCGACGACGTCGAGGGGGCGATGGCCAGGGCCGGTCCGGGCGGCGTCGAGGTCGCCGTGGACAGCAAGCTCGACGGCATCCGCGTGCAGGTCCACAAGTACGCCGGCGAGGTGCACGTCTACACCCGCAGCCTCGACGAGATCACCGACCGGGTGCCGGAGGTGGTCGAGGCGGTCGAGGCGCTGCCGGCCACCACCCTCGTGCTCGACGGGGAGGCCATCGCGCTCACCGCTGAAGGTCGGGCCCGGCCGTTCCAGGAGACCGGCGCCCGCACCGCCAGCCGTCTCGACGTGGAGACGCTGCGCGCGCGGGTGCCGCTGACGACGTACTTCTTCGACCTCCTGCACGTGGACGGCGAGGACCTCGTCGACGCCCCGGGGCGCGAGCGCGCCGAGCGGCTGGCCGAGGTGCTGCCGCCCGCGCTGGTCGTGCCGCGCACGGTCACCGCCGACCCCGACGAGGCGAGGCGGCTGTTCGCGGAGGTGGTGGCCGCCGGCCACGAGGGTGTCGTGGTCAAGGGACTGGACGCGCCGTACGAAGCGGGTCGGCGGGGCGCCGCATGGGTGAAGGTCAAGCCGCGGCACACCCTCGACCTGGTGGTGCTCGCCGTCGAGTGGGGCAGCGGCCGCCGCCACGGCTGGCTGTCGAACATCCACCTCGGGGCCCGCGACCCCGACGGCGGCGGCTTCGTGATGCTGGGGAAGACGTTCAAGGGGATGACCGACGAGATGCTGACCTGGCAGACCGACCGGTTCCTCGGGCTGGAGACCCGTCGCGAGGGACACGTCGTGCACGTGCGACCCGAGCAGGTGGTGGAGATCGCCTTCGACGGCATCCAGACCTCCACCCGCTACCCGGCGGGGATGGCGCTCCGGTTCGCCCGGGTGCTGCGCTACCGCGACGACAAGACCGCCGAGGAGACGGACACCGTCGACATGGTGCGGACACTGCACCACTGACGCGCTCGCCACACGCCGGCTGTACGGGCTGTGTCACGACGGGTTGCACGGTCGTAGCATGGATTCATGAGCTCGCAGCCCCTGGAGGTCCAGGACGGTCGACGTACCGCCGCGGCGGCTCGTCGGCGACGTCGCGAGAAGGAGATCCTGGACGCCACGCGCGCCCTGTTCGACGCGCGAGGGGTGCGGGACGCGCAGATCGAGGACATCGCGCGCTCGGTCGGGATCAACCGGGCGATCATCTACCGGCACTTCGCGGGCAAGGAGGAGCTCTTCGCCCTCACGCTGGTCGGCTACCTCGACGAGCTGGCCGGCCGGCTGATCGCGGGCGACGACCCGGACACCTCCCCCGACGACCGGTTGCGGGCGCTGACCGGGGCCTTCGTCGACTACGGCCTGGAGTTCCCGGCCTTCGTGGACTGCGCTCTCACGCTGATGCGCCGCAGCGGTCCCGAGCTGCGCGACGAGATCAGCGAGGGCGCGATGTACCGGCTCGGCCGCGGCATCTCCTCCTGCCTCGCCCCGCTCGCGCGCACCATCCGAGCGGGGGTGGGGACCGGTGTCTTCCACACCGACGACGTGGACCTGCTGGCCAACACGCTCTACGCCAGCGGCCTGGGCGGGATGCAGCTGGCGCGCGTCGGCCTGGTGGTGAAGGAGGCCGCACCGGGGATCCCGACGGTCGCCTCGCTGTCGCAGCAGCAGGTCAAGGAGCACCTCATCGCGGCCAGCGTCGCGATGGCGGCCGGCGCCGCGTAGACCCGCTCGTCACAGCGCCCGCACGACACCGCCGCCTCCGGTGCGTGATCTGCCGTGGGAGGCGACGGCAAGAGGCGATCCCATGGGAAAGCGACCCGAGCGCTACTTCTCGAGGATGGCGGTCACGCCCTGGCCGCCGGCGGCGCAGATCGAGATGACACCGCTGCCGGAGCCCTTCTCGTCGAGCAGCTTGGCCAGCGTGGCCACGATCCGGGCGCCGGTGGCGGCGAACGGGTGACCGGCGGCCAGCGAGGAGCCGTTGACGTTGAGCCGGGTGCGGTCGATGGCGCCCAGCGGGGCATCGAGGCCGAGTCGCTCCTTGCAGAAGATCGGGTCCTCCCACGCCTTCAGCGTGGCGAGCACCTGGGACGCGAACGCCTCGTGGATCTCGTAGAAGTCGAAGTCCTGCAGCGTGCGGCCCTCGCGCTCGAGCATCCGGGGCATGGCGTACGCCGGCGCCATCAGCAGGCCCTCGCCGCCGTGGACGTAGTCGACGGCGGCAGTCTCGTAGGCGGTCAGGTAGGCCAGCACCTTCCAGCCGCGGGCCTCGGCGTACTCCTCCGAGCACAGCAGCACCGCCGACGCCCCGTCGGTGAGCGGCGTGGAGTTCGCCGGCGGTCATCGTGGCCGCCTCCCCCTTGCCGAAGACCGGCTTGAGGGTGGCGAGCTTCTCGACCGAGGAGTCGGCGCGCAGGTTCTGATCGCGCTCCAGGCCCAGGAACGGCGTGACCAGGTCGTCGAGGAAGCCGCGGTCGTAGGCGGCGGCGAGGTTCTTGTGCGAGGCGACAGCGAGCTCGTCCTGCTCCTCGCGACCGATCTGCCACTCGATCGCGGTCAGCGCCGCCGACTCCCCCATGGACAGCCCGGTGCGGGGCTCGCCGTTCTGCGGGATCGCGGGCACCAGGTGCTGCGGACGCACCTTGGCGAGCGCGGCGAGCCGACCCTGCAGCGTCTTCGCACGATTCGCCTGGAGCAGGATCTTGCGCAGCTTCTCGCCCACCGCGATCGGCGCGTCCGAGGTGGTGTCGGCGCCACCGGCGATGCCGACCTCGATCTGGCCGAGCGCGATCTTGTTCGCGACCTGCACGGCCGCCTGGAGGCCGGTGTCGCAGGCCTGCTGGATGTCGTACGCCGGCGTCTCCGGGGCGAGCGTGGACCCGAGCACGGCCTCCCGGGTGAGGTTGAAGTCGCGGGAGTGCTTGAGCACGGCGCCCGCGACCACCTCGCCGAGCCGCTCGCCCTGCAGTCCGTAGCGCGCCGCCAGGCCGTCGAGGGCGGCGGTGAGCATGTCCTGGTTGGAGGCGGTGGCGTAGACGGTGTTCGAGCGGGCGAAGGGGATCCGGTTGCCGCCGACGACGGCGACCCGTCGGGTGGTGGGCTGCATGTGATGCGCTCCTCACGCTTGGGGCACGACTCCAGGGGTACGTTACCGGTGGGTACATACTGTCCTGCCCCGACCGGAAACGAAACGTCATGAGGCCCACGTCACCATCGGTGGACCCCGAGCCGCACACCCGGTTACCTGTTCGACGACCCGGACCCGAAGTGAGGAACGACGAGGGATGAGCGACCGCTACCAGACCCTGATCCACACGCCGATCGGCCAGCTGCTGGCCAAGAACCTCGGGCTCCCCAACCCCGTGCGACTGGACCGCTGGTCCGAGGGCGACCCGCTCGTCTCCGGCACCGTCGGTGTCGGAGGCGACCGCGCCGACGGCCGGCTCGGCAAGGCGGTGGTCACCGCCCTCGACGAGCTCGGCATCGCCGCCGTCGAGGAGCCGCCGGCCGACCAGAGGTACAAGGGGCTGGTCTTCGACGCCACCGGGATCACCTCCTCCGACCGGCTCGTCGAGCTGCAGGAGTTCTTCTCGCCGTTGCTGCGGAGCCTGGAGACCTGTGCGCGGATCGTGGTGCTCGGGACCCCGCCCGAGTCGACGAACTCCGCACAGGAGCGCGTCGCCCAGCGCGCCCTCGAGGGCTTCACCCGCTCGCTGGCCAAGGAGATCGGCCGCGGAGGCGCCGTCCAGCTGGTCTACGTCGTCCCGGCCGCCGACGGTGCGCTCACCTCGACGCTCGGCTTCCTGCTCTCCCCCAAGTCGGCCTACGTCTCCGGCCAGGTCGTCCGCCTCGGCTCCCACGGCGCCACCGCCGTCGCCGAGGAGGTCGACGACTGGGCGCGTCCGCTGACCGGCAAGGTCGCGATCGTCACCGGCGCCAGCCGCGGCATCGGAGAGCAGATCGCCCGGGTCCTGCACCGCGACGGCGCCACCGTCCTGGGCATCGACGTGCCACAGGCAGCCAGCGAGCTGCAGGCCCTCGCCCGGGAGCTCGACGGCGACCAGCTGGCGCTCGACATCACCACCAAGGACGCCCCGCAGCGCATCGCCCAGCACGTCCTGGACACCTACGGCGGCGTCGACATCGTCGTGCACAACGCCGGCATCACCCGTGACAAGCGGCTGATGAACATGAAGCGCGACGGGTTCGCCGCCACCATCGCGGTCAACCTGACGGCACCCGAGCGCATCACCGCCGAGCTGCTGAGGAAGAAGGCGGTCAACCCCAACGGCCGGGTCGTCGGCGTCGCCTCCATCGCGGGGATCGCCGGCAACGTGGGACAGACCAACTACGCCGCCTCCAAGGCCGGCGTCATCGGGTTCGTCGACAGCCTCGCCGACGAGCTCGAGAAGGGCATCACGGTCAACGCGGTGGCGCCCGGCTTCATCGAGACCAAGATGACCGCCGCGGTGCCGCTCGCGACCCGCGAGGTCGGCCGTCGACTGAACTCCATGTCCCAGGGCGGTCTGCCGATCGACGTCGCCGAGACCATCGCCTGGCTCGCCAACCCGGCCTCGACGGCGGTCAACGGCAACGTGGTGCGGGTCTGCGGCCAGATGATGCTGGGGGCCTGAGGATGAGCCAGCCCCGCGTCGTCGACGGTGCCCCCGCCACGCTCCCGCTGATGCTCAAGGCGGCACTGCCGGCCATCCCCGGCGTCAACCTGGTGCCCGGCCTCCGCAAGCACGGCGACACGCTGCCCGCGCTGGCGCTGACCCGGCACGACGTGCCGGTCGACCGCGAGCACCTGTCGGCGTACGCCGAGATCTGCGGGTTCCCGCTCAAGGACACCCTGCCGCTGACCTACCCGCACATGCTGGCCTTCGGGCTGCACCTGGCGATCATGACCGACGGGTCGTTCCCGTTCCCGGCCGTCGGCACCGTGCACCTGGGGAACTCCGTCACCCAGCACCGACCGATCTCGCCCTCGGAGAGGCTGCAGGTGACCGCACGCCCCGACCACCTGCGCCGACACCCCAAGGGCCGGGTCTTCGACCTGCTCACGACCGTGCACTCCGCCGGCGAGCTGGTGTGGGAGGAGACCAGCACGTTCCTGCGACCCGGAGGCGGCGACGCGAGCGCGCCTGCCGGTGGTGTCGAGATGGCCGACGTGCCCAGGACCAGCGGCATCAGCTGGAAGGTGGCCGGGGACCTCGGGCGCCGCTACGCCGCGGTCTCGGGGGACCACAACCCCATCCACCTCTACCGCCTGACGGCCAAGGCGTTCGGGTTCCCGCGGCAGATCGCGCACGGCATGTGGAGCAAGGCCCGTTGCCTCGCTGCGCTCGACGGCCGGCTCCCCGACGCGGTGCGCGTCGACGTGGCCTTCAAGAAGCCGATCCTGCTCCCGGGGACGGTGGCGTTCGGCTCCCGCCGCGACGACGGGCCCGCCGGGGGCTACGACTTCTCCCTGACCCGTCCCCAGGACGGCGCCCCCCACCTCGTCGGCACCGCCCGCCCCGCCTGACGCGGGCCCCCGGTCAGCCCCGGGGCCGCCCCCAGCTCGAGGAGCGCGTGCCGCCGGACGAGTGGTTCGTGGGCGAGATCCGCAGCGAGAACCGGGCCGTGGCGGGCTCCCACGTGCCGACGTCGCCGACCCGGTCGCCGTTCCAGTCCCCGGCGACCGGCAGACCCGACCCGCTGCCCCAGCGGACCGTGCGCTTCGTGACCGACCCCGACCTGGTCCGGGTGCGCAGCGTGAAGGTGCGGGTCGACGCCGAGTAGACGCCGAGGTCGGTGATCCTGTCACCGTTCCAGTCCCCCGTGACCGGACGGTCGCCGAGCGATCCGAGCGTGATCGTCCTGGTCGCACCGCTCGCGCCGCGCAGCGTGAAGACCCGGGTGGCGGGATGCCACACCCCGACCTCGGTGCGCCCGTCCCCGTCCCAGTCGCCGGCCACGCCGACGTCGCTGACCCGTCCGAGCGTGAACGACCTGGTCGTGCCGTCGGCGCGGCGCAGCAGGAACTGCTTCAGGCTGGGGCGGCGGACCCCGACGTCGGTACGCCCGTCACCGTTCCAGTCGCCGCTGAGCGGCTGGTCGGTGCGCCATCCGAAACCGATGGTCAACGGGGAGCGGCCCGGCCGTTTCAGCGAGAACATCGGTGCCCTGCCGTGCCGCAGCACGCCGAGGTTGTCGGTGCCGTTGTTGTCCCAGTCGCCCATCACGGGGACGTCCCCGCAGTTCTTCGCCGCTCGCGTGGCACCCATCGACCAGGTGGTGCGGTGGAAGTACGCGTGCTGGTCGACCCGGTCCAGCCGCTGCTCGAAGTGCAGGTGCGGGCCGGTGCTGCCTCCCGAGCTGCCGACCAGACCGAGCGGCGTCCCCTGGTCGACGGCCTCCCCGACCGTCGACCAGAACGCGTTCAGGTGGGCGAACAGCGTCGTGCGCCCGTTGCCGTGGTCGACCACGATGTAGCGGCCGTAGCTGCGGTTGCCCAGGTCGGTGACCGAGGTGACCACTCCGGGCGCCGGCGAGACCACCATGGCGTTGAGGTCGTCGGGGCGGTTCCAGTCGATCGCTCGCGAGCTGGGGCTGTGGCTGTAGCGGCTCGACCCCGTCCAGGTGTCCCCGCAGGGGAAGGGCATCTCGTAGTCGGGACCCGAGGTCGAGGCGGCGTACGACGGGCCGGGGGCCCCGGCCAGCGCGACGGCCCCCAGGCTCAGCGGCAGCAGCAGGCGGGCCCCGGTGCGGGCGGCGGTGCGGGCGGCGGTGCGGGCGGCGGTGCGGGCGGCGGTGCGGGCGGCGGTGCGGGCGGCGGGGGCGGGCGGCGATTCCCATGCGGTCTCCTCCACGTCCGTGGAAACCACACCAGTCACAGTGACCCCGTGCACCACAGAACTGCACAACCGTAACCACGGATCGGCGTGTCTGTCACCCCGAGAAGAAGCGCCGTGGTAATAGCACGGGTGTCATTCGATCCGCGGCGACCCGTCAGCCGCGAGGCCGGATCAGCCCCTCCTGGGCCACGGTCGCGACCAGCCGGCCGTCCTGGGTGAACACCCGGCCGAGCGCCAGCCCGCGGGCGCCGGAGGCCGACGGCGAGACCTGGTCGTAGAGCAGCCACTCGTCGGCCCGGAACGGCCGGTGGAACCAGATGGTGTGGTCGAGCGAGGCCGACTGCACCCGCGGGCTGGAGATCTCGAGGCCGTGCGGCACCAGCGCCGACCCGAGCAGGGTCAGGTCGCTGGCATAGGTGAACGCCGCACGGTGGGTCACCTCGTCGTCGTCGAGACGTCCCGCGACCCGCAGCCACAGCCTGGACCGTGCCGGCTGCTCGTCGATGGGGATCCGACCCCCGGGACGGGAGTCGCCGATGGCCCGCAGCTCCAGCGCCGCCCACTCGGTGAGCCAGGTCTCCGCCTCCTCGGGCGAGCGGCGGCGGAACAGCTCGCCCACGTCGAGCGACTCCTCGGGCGAGGGCACCTGCGGCATCACGTCCTGGTGCTCGAAGCCGTCCTCGGGTCGCTGGAAGCTGAGCGTCATGAAGTAGATGGCGCGGCCGTGCTGTCGCGCCACGACCCGGCGCGTCGAGAACGACCGGCCGTCGCGCATCCGCTCCACGTCGTAGACGATCGGGACGGAGGTGTCGCCGGGCAGCAGGAAGTAGCTGTGCAGCGAGTGGACCTGCAGCGGTGGCTCGACGGTGCGGACGCCGGCGACCAGCGACTGGGCGGCCACCTGGCCACCGAAGACGCGCTGCAGCACGGTGTCCGGCTGGGTGCCGCGGAACAGGTTGACGTCGATGTTCTCGAGGTCGAGCAGGGCAACGAGCTCGTCGGCGGAGCTGGGCACCCGCTCACTCCCCCCGGTCGCCGGGGTCGTCGCGCCGGTCGAGGCCCGCCAGGAACCGCTCGAGCTCCGCGCCGAGCTCCTCCCCGGTCGGCAGGTCGCGCTCCTCGGCCAGCGACAGCGCCTCCCCGTCCTCCGCGGTCGGTCGATGGAACGCGTCGTACTGCTGCTCGAGGCCGATGACCACGTCCCGCACCTCGGCGGAGTCGGCGATCTGGGTGGCGATCTCGGCCATCTTGGCCGCACCGGCGGCCTCGAGGTCGCCGAGCTCCCACTGCAGACCGGTGGCGATCTCGACGGACTCCAGCAGGGTCGCCGAGGCGCTCGGGTAGTCGAACTGCGCGACGTAGTGCGGGATGTGCGCCACGAACCCCATCGCCGGGTGCCCCCAGTCGCCGAGCCGCAGCTCCAGCAACGCCTGGGCGCTGGCGGGGACCCGGATGTCGCCCTTCCAGACGTTCTCGGCCACCAGCAGCTCGGGAACGGTCGCGTGGTTGGTGAGCATGACCGGCCGGGTGTGCGGCACCGCCATCGGCACCGCGCCCATCGAGACGGTCAGCCGCACCCCGAACTGCTCGACCACGGCGCGGACCGCGAGCGCGAACGCCTCCCAGTGGGTGTCCGGCTCCGGGCCGCTCAGCAGCAGGTACGGCGTGCCGAGGCTGTCGTGGTTGAGCCGCACGACCAGCCGTGGCGACTCGTAGCCCTCGTAGTGGTTCTCCGAGAACGTCATCGGGGGTCGCCGGGCGCGGTAGTCGTAGAAGGCGTCGATGTCGAAGCTGGCCACCACCCGTCCGGACGACTGTCCCAGCAGGTGCCGGGTGGCGAGCGCCGCGGCGTTGCCCGCGTCGAGGAAGCCGTCGAGGCAGTGCACCAGCACCGGCCCCTGAGCCAGTGTCTCGAGCTCGGGCACGTCGTCCACGATGTGCACGTACCTGACGGGCTCAGTCATCGGTGCCTCTCATGTCCGCACAACGCCGCCACGGTCCTCACTATGCCCGATCCGGGCGGCGGGCTCGCTCGGACCGCTCACCGTCCACCACCACCGCCCACCACCCACCACCCACCACCCACCACCCACCACCCACCACCGGGGCAGTATGGAGGAATGCCCCTCGACACCCCGGCCCCCTCCGACCCCACTGCGGGCGACACCTCCGGCCCCCTCGACCCCGCCGGCGTGGCCGCGGCCCTGCAGGCCAAGCGGGCCGAGATCGAGGAGCAGCTCGCGGTGCTGGAGCGCAAGCCGGGCGACCAGGGCTCGATCTCGTTCGGCAAGCGGGTGGGCGAGGGCACCTCGATGGCGGTCGACCGACTCTCCCAGGTGGCGGTGCACGACCGGCTGCAGATCACGCTGGCCGACGTCGAACGCGCGCAGGCGAAGACCGAGGACGGCAGCTACGGCCGGTGCGACGTGTGCGGCGAGCCCATCGGCGAGGAGCGCCTCGAGGCGCTGCCGTGGGCGGTGCTCTGCGTGAGCGACGCGGGGCGCCGCTGACCGAGACGGTGCCGCACGCCGTACGGTCGCCGACTACGCTCGTGCCGTGGCTGACTACCAGGTGACCTTCTGGCGCGACCTGCCGTCCCTGGTGGTGGCCCGCGAAGGCGAGCAGGTGACCAAGACGCCCCTGGCGCCCCGGTTCCAGGAGGCGATCGACGAGGCGGCGATGCGGCTCGGCGACACCGGCAGCGAGGACTACCTCGCCGGCTGGACCCGCGGCGAGCGGGTCCCCGCCGAGGGCAGCACGACCGACGTCGCCGACCGCGTGGTCGCCGAGCTGGAGGAGCAGTGGTCTCCCGAGCGGGTCGCGGACTACCTCGACGCCCTGGGTCCCGCGCAGGCGCAGGCATGAACCGGCTCGCCATCCTGCTCGAGGAGCGGCTGCCCGGGCGCCACCCCGTGCTGTTCGACGGCGGCATGGGCACGCTCCTGCAGGACCGGGGGCTGGTCGACGGCGGGGCCGGCGAGCTCTGGAACGCCGAGCATCCGGACCTGGTGCGTGAGTGCCACGAGGCCTACGCGCGAGCGGGCGCGCGCATCCTCACCACGAACACCTTCGGCGGCACCCGCCCGCGCTTGCGGATGCACGACCTCGAGGGCCGCCTCCACGAGCTCAACCGGGAAGCCGCGAGGGTCGCCCGCTCGGTGGCCGACGCGTACGGCGCCCTGGTCGCCGGCGACCTCGGACCCACCGGCGAGCTCCTCGAGCCACTGGGCACGATGACCAGCGCGCAGGCGCAGGAGCTCTTCGCCGAGCAGCTGCGGGGACTGCGCGACGGCGGGATCGACCTCGTGCTCGTGGAGACGATGAGCGACCTCGGCGAGGTGGAGGCGGCCCTGTCCGCCGCGAGGGAGGTGGTGCCGGACCTGCCGGTCGTGGCCACCCTCTCCTTCGACACCAACCTGCGCACGATGATGGGGGTGCGGCCGGGTGACGCCGTGACCCGGCTGGCCGGGTGGGGAGCCGACGCCGTGGGGGCCAACTGCGGACGCGGGCCCGAGGAGATGGAGCAGATCGCGAAAGAGCTGGCCCAGGCCCGGCCCGAGGGGCTGCTGCTCGTGGCCCAGTCGAACGCCGGCCTCCCGCAGGTCGTCGGGGACCACTTCGAGTACGACAAGTCACCGGCCGACCTGGCCGAGCACGCCCGGGCACTGCACGCGCTCGGCATCGACCTCGTCGGCGCGTGCTGCGGTTCGACCCCGGAGCACATCGCCGCGATGCACGAGGCCGTCAGCTGAGTGATGACCGCGACCGGGTCCCTCGCTCCAGAGCTACGGCGAAGACGGCCAGACAGGCCGCGGTGAGCACGCCGCCCCACCAGGTGGCGGTGCTGACGAAGAAGGCCGCGTGCGCGGCGACCACGGCGGCGAAGCCCCACCAGCGCACCACCTGCGCCCGCCACAGCGCGGCCGCCGTCAGCGGAAGCGAGAGCAGGAAGCCGCCGATGCCGGCCACCACGAAGCCGGCCGGGCCCCACATCGTGTCCCTCATCAGGTCCTCGACCTTCACGGTGCCCTGCACGCCGTAGAGCTGCCCGATCGCGGAGGCGTACCAGTCGGACATCAGCAGTCCGGGCAGCGTCACCAGGCCGGCGAAGCCGACCAGCGCACCGAGGTTGGCCAACCACGCACCCCGGCCGCGAACGTGGCCGACGACGAGGAGGGTCGGCGCGATCCAGAAGGCATAGCCCCAGTGGTAGCCGGTGGACTTCCACTGCAGCGGGTCGGGGTTCGCGATGTAGATCTCGGTCATCCTCCTCCCGGCGATGCCGCTGGCCGGGTCGGCGAGCGCGCCCAGCACCACGAACAGGCCGGCGAGCACGGGGCACGCGACCAGGAACAGCCGACGCACGGCCAGGGCGGTCGGGGTCGTCGTCGCCGCGGGCTCGCCGACGGAGCCGGTAAGGGCGGGACGGAAGGATGTGCTGCTGGACATCGGGGCTCCTCCGGGCGGTGAGCGGCGCCGTTGCTCCGCTCGACGTGCTCCCAGCGTGTCGGCCGGCCCCCTGGACCGGATCACCCGGCAGCGGGAGATCGACCTCAGTCGCCCGACGGATCTTCGTCGCGGTCGCCGGCGACGACCACGCCGTTCTCGTAGGCGAAGATCACCGCCTGCACCCTGTCCCGCAGGCCCAGCTTGGTCAGCAGGTTGCTGACATGGGTCTTGGTGGTGCCTTCGGAGACGAACAGCCGCCGGGCGACGTCGAGGTTCGACAACCCCCTCGCCAGCAGCCCGAGGACCTCCAGCTCGCGGGGCGTGAGCAGGCGGAGGCGGTCGTCACGAGGCCGGGTGTCCGGGGCGGCGCGCCGGACGAACGCGTCGATCACCCGCCGGGTGACGCCCGGCGCCAGGAGCGAGTCGCCGGAGGCGACGACCCGGATGGCGGCCGCCAGCTCCTCGGCGGGCGCGTCCTTGAGCAGGAAGCCGGACGCGCCCGCCCGGAGCGCCTCGAAGACGTACTCGTCGAGGTCGAAGGTGGTGAGCACCAGCACACGCGTGGCGATCCCCGCGGCGAGGATCCGGCGGGTGGCCGCGATGCCGTCGAGCACCGGCATCCGGATGTCCATCAGCGTGACGTCCGGGAGCAGGCGCGCGACGACCTCGATCGCCGCCTCGCCGTTGGCGGCCTCCCCCACCACCTCGAGGTCGGGCTCGGCCGCCAGCAGCGAGCGGAACCCGGCCCTGACCATCCCCTGGTCGTCGGCGATCACCAGGCGGGTCGGGGAGGTCACGGGCCCTCCCCCAACGGCAGGCGGGCCGCCAGCCGTACCCCACCCGAGGCGGAGCACCCCAGGTCGAGCGTTCCTCCGTAGAGGGTGACCCGCTCGCGCACCCCGACGAGGCCGTGGCCGCCCGCGTCCTGGTCGCCGTCGCGGATCCCCCGCCCGTCGTCCTCGACCACGACGTCGAGGCGGCTCGGCGCGTAGCGCAGCGTCACCACGGCCTGGGTGGCACCGGAGTGGCGCACCGCGTTGGTGAGTCCCTCCTGGACGATCCGGTACGCCGCGAGGTCCACGCCGGGCGGAAGGTCCTGGGGGTGCCCCTCCACGCTCAGCGACACCCGAAGGTCCGCCGAGCCCAGCCGGGCGACGAGCCGGTCGACCTCGGCCAGGCCTGGTTGCGGTGCCAGCGCGGCCGACTCCCCCTCTGCTCGCAGCACACCGAACAGCCGTCGCATCTCCGCGAGCGCCTCACGGGCGGTGGCCTCCACGGCGGCCAGGTCGGCCGCCTCGGCCGCGTGCTCCGGCCCGAGCCGGCGGCGTACCGCCTGGGTCTGGATGGTCACCACGCTGATCGAGTGGGACACGATGTCGTGCAGCTCGCGGGCGATCCGGGTGCGCTCCTCGACCGCGGCCCGGGCGGCTTCGTGCTCGCGCTCCAACTCCAGCTGACGGGCGCGCGCCACCGCCGCCTCGGCCCGAGCGGTCCGGCCCCGCAACGCATCGCCGACCGCCCACGGCCCCACGAAGAAGACCAGGGCGGCGGCCAGGTCGCTCGGCTCCAGGTCGTGGGCGATGCTGACCGCCACGAAGGGCACCACGACCAGCCCCAGCCCGAGGTAGCTGCGCGGCGGCTCCGTCTCCGAGCCGATCGTGAACGAGACGAGGACCAGGGAGAGCAGCGTCGAGAACTCGCCGCTGGGGTTGGTCAGCACGTTCGCGGTCACGACCAGGGCGGCCACCGCCAACGGCGCACGCCGTCGCCACGCCAGCAGCACCATGGCCAGGCCGGGGACCAGTGCGTGCTGCACGGGCGCGGTGACCACGGGGCTGACCAGGGACTCCGCGATGGTCAGGGCCACGAACGCCGCGGCAAGCGCGGCATCTCGAGCCGGCGGCCGGAACCGGCGGAGCAGGGTGGCCAGCGGGGCGTCCCGGGAGCTGGGGGCGTCCCGGGAGCTGGGGGCAGGGCCGGCGGTCACCGGTCGACCGTAGGCCCGAGGGGAGGCAGGACACATCGGTCTCGCGACCGAGATCGGCCGGGCATATCGGGTGGCACGTGCTGGACGACAACGACGACAACGTGCTCGTGCGCTCCTGGCCCTCGGCTGCGGCGTCGTGCAGGGCCTTCCCAGGTTCCCGCCACCGAGACTCCGGAAGCGGCGAACCTCACCGTCACCGCCTAGCGGCCTTCTCGGTCAGTCCCAGACGGCTGTGCCGGTAGCCGTAGAAGGCGTAGACGACGAGGCCGATGGCCATCCACACCACGAACCGCAACCAGGTCTCCACGGCCAGGTTGAGCATCAGGTAGAAGCAGATGAGCGCGGCGAGCACCGGGATCAGCGGCACCAGTGGCACCCGGAACGCCCGTTCCAGGTCGGGACGGGTGCGCCGCAGGAACACCACGCCGATGCTGACCAGGATGAAGGCGAAGAGCGTGCCGACGTTGACCAGCTCCGCGAGCACGTCGATCGAGGTGAAGGCCGCCAGCACCGCGACCAGCACCCCGACGACCGTGGTGATGACGTACGGCGTGCGGTAGCGCGGATGCACCTTGGCGAACACCGGCGGCAACAGTCCGTCACGGGCCATGGCGAACGCCACCCGGCTCTGGCCGAGCAGCAGGATCATCACGACGACCACGATGCCGACCGCCGCCCCGACCCCGATCACGTTGGCGATGCCGTCGTGCCCGACGTTCGTGAACGCCGTGGAGAGCGGAGCCGGGTCGGCCGGGTCGATCTGCTTGTAGCTCTGCATGCCGGTCACCACCAGCGACACCGCGACGTAGAGCACCGTGCAGATGGCCAGCGAGCCGAAGATGCCCACGGGGACGTCACGCGAGGGGTTCTTGGTCTCCTCCGCGGTGGTCGCCACCACGTCGAAGCCGATGAAGGCGAAGAAGACGACGGCCGCGCCGGTCACGACCCCGCCCCAGCCGTAGGTGAGCGGCTGGAGCCCGAAGAGCACCTCGATGAGGGGCTGCTTGAGACCACCACTGCCCTGGGCGGGCTGGCTCTCCGGCACGAAGGGGGACAGGTTGCTCGCCTTGACGAAGAAGAGCCCCACCACCACGAACAGCAGCGCCACCCCGACCTTGATGACCACCGCCACCTGGTTGACCAGGCTCGAGAGCTTGACGCCGAGCACCAGCACCCCGGTCAGCACCAGCACGAGCAGGGCGGCGGGGAGGTTCACCACCCCGTCGCTGGTGCTGGCCACCGACGCCGGGATCTCCAGCGGGGTGCCCGCCAGCACGTTCGCGAGGTAGCCGGACCAGCCGCCGGCAACGGCGGCCGCCCCGACGATGAACTCCAGCATCAGGTCCCAGCCGATGATCCAGGCGATCATCTCCCCCACCGTCGCGTAGGAGAACGTGTAGGCACTGCCCGCCACCGGGACGGCGGACGCGAACTCCGCGTAGCAGAGCGCGGCGAGCCCGCAGGCGACCGCGGCCACCACGAAGGACAGCGCGATGGCCGGCCCGGCGAACTGGCTGGCGGCGGACCCGGTGAGCACGAACAGGCCGCCGCCGATCGTCACCCCCACGCCGAAGACCATCAGGTCCAGCGCGCCGAGATCCTTCTTCAGCCGGTGGTCCGGCTCGTCGGTGTCGCGGATCGACTGCTCGACTGACTTCGTCCGGAAGACGCTCATGCCCGGCACCCTAACCAGGCCGTGGGTTCCCGGCCAGGATCTCGCCGCTCGTGTGCGGGGCGGGTTTGACGCGGGGTGCACCCCACGGCGTTGACTGGGGGCATGACGAACCCTTCACCGCCCGGCCTGGGCGCACGCACGCTGGGCACCGACCACCCCCTGACCGTCTCGAGCATGGGCCTGGGCTGCATGGGGATGTCGGAGTTCTACGGCACCGGCGACGAGCAGCAGGGCCTCGAGACCATCCGGCGGGCGCTCGACCTGGGCGTGACGTTCCTGGACACCGCCGACATGTACGGCCCGTTCACCAACGAGCTGCTCGTCGGCAAGGCGATCGCCGGACGGCGGGACGAGGTGCAGCTCGCCACCAAGTTCGGCAACGAGCGCCGCGCGGACGGCACCCGCCTCGGCATCAACGGCCGTCCGGAGTACGTCCGGTCGGCCTGCGACGCCTCCCTCCGGCGGCTCGGCGTCGAGCACCTGGACCTCTACTACCAGCACCGGGTGGACCGGAGCGTGCCGATCGAGGAGACCGTGGGCGCGATGAAGGAGCTGGTCGAGGCCGGCAAGGTCGCTCACCTCGGGCTCTCCGAGGCGTCCGCGGAGACGATCCGCAGGGCGTACGCCGTGCATCCGATCACCGCGCTCCAGACGGAGTACTCCCTGTTCACCCGCGACCTCGAGGACGAGATCCTTCCGGTGACCCGCGAGCTGGGCATCGGGCTGGTGCCCTACTCCCCGCTCGGTCGCGGCATCCTCACCGGCGCCATCACGGGAGCCGACGACCTGGAGGCCGGGGACTCCCGCCGTACGGCGTACTTCCCGCGGTTCTCGGGCGATGCGCTCGAGGCCAACCTCGTGCTGGTGGCGAAGGTGCGCGAGCTGGCCGCGGAGAAGGGCGCGACGCCGGGGCAGCTGGCACTCGCCTGGGTGCTGGCGCAGGGCGACGACGTGGTGCCGATCCCCGGCACGAAGCGGGTCTCCTACCTCGAGGAGAACCTCGCCGCCGCCGACGTGCCGCTGACCGCCGACGACCTCGAGGCCCTGGAGCAGGCGGTGCCGCGGGGGTCGGTGGCCGGGGCGCGCTACGGCGACATGTCGAGCATCGACACCTGAGCTCAGGTCCGGAGGTACGACGCCCCGTTCACGTCCAGGATCGCCCCGGTGGCGAAGCGTGCTCCGGGCGAGGCCAGCCACAGCACCGCGTCGGCGACCTCCTCGGGGCGTGCGACCCGGCCCAGCGGGGACTGGGCGCGCACCTCCTCGCCGCGCGGGCCGTCGAGCACCTCGCGGGCCATGTCCGTCTCCACGAACCCGGGCGCGACCGTGGCGACCGCGATGTGGTGCGGCGCCAACGCCAGCGCCATCGACTGCCCCAGCGCGTTGAGGCCCGCCTTCGAGGCGCCGTAGGCCGGGCACTCCGGCTCACCGCGGAACGCGCCTCGGCTCGACACGTTGACGATCGCTCCCCCACCTCGGGCGCTCAGGTGCGGGACCGCGCAGAACATGGCGTTCGCCGCTCCGGTCAGGTTGGTGGCGAGCGTCCGGGTCCACGCGGCCTGCCAGGCGTCGTACGCGGTGCTTGTCGGTGGGTGCGCGAGGAAGACGCCCGCGTTGTTCACCAGCACGTCGAGGCCGCCGAGCCCCTCGGCCGCCTCGGCCACCGCGCGCCGCACCTGCTCGGGGTCGGTCAGGTCCGCCTGCACCAGGACGTGCCCGTCGCCGGCGAGCCCGGCGAGCACCGCCCGCGCCTCCTCAGCCGAGCGTCCGTAGTGCACCGCCACCCGGTCGCCGTTCAGCGCGAACGCTCGCCCGATCGCGGCGCCGATGCCGCGCGAGCCGCCGGTGACCAGCACGCCGCGACTCATCGGGCGAGCTCCGCGACACCCGCGACCAGCCGGTCCACGTCCTGCTCCGAGGTGTACGGCGCGAGCCCGGCGCGCACCGCGCCGACGTCCCCGAGACCCAGCCGGCGGGACGCCTCCAGGGCGTAGAAGCTGCTCGCGGGCGCGTTGACCCCACGCGTGGCCAGGTGCTCGTGCACCTCCTGGCCGGTGCGGCCCTCGACGTCGAAGAGCACCGTCGGCGTCCGGCGCGCAGGGCGGCCGTAGCGTCGTACTCCGCGGAGGCCGTCGAGCCCGGAGAGCAGCCGCTCGAAGAGCATCTCCTCGTGCTCGGCCACCCGGGTCATCGACTCCAGCACCCGGGAGCGCCGGTCGGCGGCCTCGGAGGCGAGACCGCCGATGAACTCGACCGTGGCCGTGACCCCGGCGAGCATCTCGTAGGGCAGGGTGCCGAGCTCGAAACGCTCCGGCACCGCGTCGGTGGAGGGCAGCAGCTTGTCGGGGTGGACCGTCTCGAGCAGCGCGGGGGCGGCGGCGAGCACCCCGAGGTGTGGGCCGAAGAACTTGTAGGGCGAGCAGACATAGAAGTCCGCCCCGAGCGCGGCGACGTCCACCGGGGCGTGGGGCGTCAGGTGCACGCCGTCGACGAAGAGCAGGGCCCCGGCTTCGTGGACGGCACGGGCGATCGGGGGGAGGTCGGGGCGGGTGCCCAGCAGGTTCGACGCTCCGGTGACCGCCACGACGCGCGTCTTCGGAGTCAGCACCGACAGGTCGAAGGTCAGCTCCGCGGTCTCCGGGTCGAAGTCGACCCACCGGACCGTGGCCCCCGCGGCCTCGGCCGCCGTGACCCACGGACGGATGTTCGCGTCGTGGTCGAGACGGGTCACCACGACCTCGTCCCCCGGCCCCCACTGCCGCGACAGCGCGCGGGAGAGGTCGTAGGTCAGCTGGGTCATCGACCGCCCGAAGGCCACGCCGCCGCTCTCGCAGCCGAGCAGGTCGGCGATCGCGGAACGGGCCCCCAGCACGGTCTCCTCGGCGCGGCGCTCGGCGGCCGTCACGGTGCCGCGGTTGGAGATGCCCGAGCCGAGCGTCGCGGCCACCGCGTGAGCGACGGTGCGGGGAACCTGCGAGCCGCCCGGCCCGTCGAAGAAGGCGGTGCCGTCGGCGAGCGCAGGGAAGACGCGGCGGACGTGGTCGACGTCGAAGTCCATGCGGGCCATTCAAACAGTGGTGCTGCTTCGCCCGTCGGGGGCTACTCCACCGGGATCAGCGACTCACCCTGGTCGAGAGCGGTGACATCCTCGACGATGCTGCGCGCGAGCGTCTGCGCGGTCAGGCCGATCCGCTCCAGGATCGCGCCCCGCTTGGCGTGCTCGAGGAACTCCTGCGGGATGCCGTGCAACCGCACCGGCGTCTCCACCCGCGCCTGGTTGAGGGTCTGCAGCAGCACCGACCCACAGCCGCCGACGATGCCGCTGTCCTCGATGCTGACCACGAGCCGGTGCCCGCGAGCGAGGTCGAGCACGGCGTCGTCGACGGGCTTGACCCACCGCGGGTCGATGACCGTCACCCCGATCCCCTGCGCGACCAGCCGCTGGGCCACCTCGACCGAGGTGGCGGCCATGGAGCCGATGCCGACGATGAGGACGTCCTTGGCGCCGTTGCGCACCAGCACGTCGCAGCCGCCTGCTCGGTCGACGGCCTCGATGTCCCCGCTGGGCGGCCCCTTCGGGAAACGTACGACGGTGGGCGCGTCCCCGACCTGGACCGCCTCACGCAGCAGCTCGCGCAGCCGGGCGGCGTCGCGCGGGGCGGCGAGCCGGAGACCCGGCACCACCTGCAGGATCGACATGTCCCACATCCCGTTGTGGGAGGCGCCGTCGTCGCCGGTGACCCCGGAGCGGTCGAGCACGAACGTCACGCCGCACCGGTGCAGCGCGACGTCCATCAGCACCTGGTCGAAGGCACGGTTCAGGAACGTGGAGTACAGCGCGACCACGGGGTGCAGCCCGCCCATCGCGAGACCGGCGGCCGAGGTCGCTGCGTGCTGCTCGGCGATGCCGACGTCGAAGGTTCGCTCCGGGTACGCGGCGGCGAACTTGTGCAGCCCGACGGGATGCATCATCGCGGCGGTGATGGCGACCAGGTCCGTGCGCTCGGCGCCGATGGCGACGATCTCGTCGGCGAACACGTCGGTCCAGATCTGGCCCTTCGGGTTCTCCTCCCCGGTCTCAGCGTTGAAGGGACCCGGTCCGTGGAACTGGTCGGCCTCGTGCCGCTCGGCGGGGTGGTAGCCGAAACCCTTGCGGGTGATGACGTGCACGATGACCGGACCGTCGAACCGTTTCGCCTGGGTGAGCGCGCGCTCGACCTCGGCCCGGTCGTGTCCGTCGACGGGGCCGACGTACTTCAGGCCGAGGTCCTCGAAGAGGCCCTGAGGGGCGATGGCGTCCTTCATGCCCTTCTTCATGGCGTGCAGCGCGTCGTAGACCGCCGGTCCGACGCCGCGCACGCCGTTGAGCCGGCGCTTGACGAGGTCGAGGACCTGCTCGTAGCGGGGGCTGGTGCGCAGCTGCGTGAGGTGGTTGGCCAGCCCACCGACGGTGGGCGTGTAGGAGCGGCCGTTGTCGTTGACGACGATCACGAGCCGGCGGTCGCTGCTGGCCCCGTCGGCGGCGATGTTGTTGAGGGCCTCCCAGGCCATGCCGCCGGTGAGCGCGCCGTCACCGACGACCGCGGCGACGTGCCGCCGCTCCCCGCGGATCGAGAACGCCTTGGCGAGCCCGTCCGCGTAGGACAGGGCGGTGGACGCGTGGGAGTTCTCGACGACGTCGTGCTCGGACTCCGCGTGGCTCGGGTAGCCGGACAGGCCACCCTCCTGGCGCAGCCGGTCGAAGCCGGCGGCGCGACCGGTCACGATCTTGTGGACATAGGCCTGGTGCCCGGTGTCGAAGACGATCCGGTCCGTCGGGGAGTCGAAGACGCGGTGCAGGGCGATCGTCAGCTCGACGACACCCAGGTTGGGGCCGAGATGACCGCCGGTGCGGGAGACCTTGCGGACGAGGAAGTCTCGGATCTCGGAGGCCAGCTCGTCGAGCTCGGCGTGGGTGAGGTCGCGCAGGTCACGTGGGCCGGTGATCCGGTCCAGCAGTCCCATCTGGTGCCCTCCTCGGTCGACGCCCGCCAGTCTAGGCGGAGGACGGTGCCACCCAGGACGGGCGGTCGAGGGGGTGCTCCAGAGCCGGGCTCAGGCGCCGTGACGCTGGGTCGGGAAGGGCCGGCGGCCGAGCCTGACGCCCAGGGCGTCGTCGATCACACTCTGCTCGAGCTCGTCCGGCGCGGCCGCGGCGACGACCATGAGCTCGGTGACCAAGCGGATCTCCTCCACCGTCACCTGGTCCTGCAGCTCCACGTCGAGCGGGTTGCCCATGTCGTCCTCTCGTCGGTCCCACGCAGTTCAACGGTCGGCTCCAGGTCCGGTTATCACCCTTTCGGGTGGAACGGTCTAGCCCTTTCGGACCACACAGGAGCCGTACCCCGTCCGGGCGCCGGCTACGCACATTCACCCGCATCCAATCACCCCTGCGGGCCACTGTCCGCCGGTTGGTCAAGGCCGGTCCATCACGGCCACGGCCGACTCCTCGAGACTGCCCATCCAGACCCGGCCGTCGTGCTCCCTGACCCCCGTGACCATGTGGTACGCCGTGTGGTCGCCGCACAGGTCGTGCACCACCTGCCCCTCGTCACCGAGGGCCATCACCCGCACGACACGGTCCGCACGGGGCTGCACCCCCTCGGGCATCCGCCAGGCGAGCCGGCGGACCGGTCGCGGCGCCCGCATGAGCCTCTCCAGCGACCCGAGCACCGGCGACGCGATCGTCACCCACACGAGCCCGTCGCTGCCCCGGGCGATGTTGTCGGGGTATCCCGGGAGGTCGTCGGCCAGCCGGTCCACCTGCCCCGCCCGGTCACCCGTCAGCCAGCGGCGCACCACGGTGCGACCTCCGCTCTCGGCCACCGCGACGTACGACTCGTCGGCCGACAGCGCGACACCGTTGGCGAAGCGGAGCCCGTCGAGGAGCACCTCGACGGAGCCGTCGGTGCTGCGCCGCAGCAGCCGACCGGTCGCGGTGTTCTCCACCAGGTCCGCCTTCCACCGGGCGAGCGGGAAGACCGCCGAGGAGTCGGAGAAGAAGATGTCCCCGCTGCTGTGCACGGCGGCGTTGTTGCAGACCAGCAGCGGGCGGCCCTGCGCGGTGGTGGCGAGCACCTCCAGGCGCCCCGTGGCCGGGTCGAGCGCCAGCAGGCCGCGCTGCGCGTCGCACACCAGCAGCCGGCCGTCCGGCAGCAGCTCGAGCCCCAGTGGTCGCCCGCCGGTGTCGCCGATCCGGTCGATGCGGTCGCCGTCGGGACGGATCCGCCACACCGAGCCGTCGTCGGTGCCCGTGCAGACCCAGCCGTCCTCGTCGACCACGACGTCCTCGGGTCCGTGCCCCGGGACGGGGAGGAGGGTCAGCGGGAGGCTCATCCGCGACCGCCGAGGGCCATACAGAGACGTCGCATGCCGCCGACCCTAGGTGCTAGAGCCGGGCGACGAAGCGCCTGCCCCGCAGTGCCTCCTCGACCAGCCCGACCGCGCGTCGCTCGGCCATCAGCCGTGCGGCCTCCGCGTGCCAGGTCTCCACCGCGGCCTCGACCGTGTCCTGGTCGGTGACGTCGCGCAGCTCCGCGCGCGCCTCGCTGAGCCCCCGGCGTACGGCGGCCTGGCAGGCCTCGACGTGGAGCACCGCGAACCGCGCGAGCACCACGTCGTGCCGACGGAGCACCGGGTAGGACCGGAACTCGGGGGGACAGAGGTCGAGCAGCCAGGCGACCGCGGTGCGCTCCCAGGCCGGCGCCCCCGGCGGGCGCACCCGGTGCGGCCATCCGGGTGGCGCGACCAGCTGAGTCATGGGCACAGCCTACGCCTGATTCGAACAGGTGTTCGATGGTGCGAGACGATCGGCAGATCTCGATCGGTTACCTGTTTGGCTGGGCGGCACGTTTGCCCTTGTGTACAAGGGTTTCCGCGTTGCGAAACTGTCGGTGGCGGCCTCTAGGTTGGTGCCATGACCACAACGACGACCCCACCCGGTGTGCGGTCCCTCGGCGTGCGCGAGGCACTGCTGGCGGCGGCCGCCGCCCGTCGCCGGGCGGACCGGGCCGACGCGGAGCTGTTGGCGCTCGCCGTGCACCTGGTCGACCTGCACCCGGTGGGTCCGGACCTACCGGTGGCGACATGGGACCCGGCCGTCCTGCCAGGACCCGACACCGAGTGCGTCGGTCTGATCGCCGGCGTCGGCACACCTGTGGTGGCCGAACGCGCAGTCGAGGAGCTCGGGGCGGCGCTGGGGGTCTCCTACCGTTCTGCGCTGGGACTGGTGGCGGATGCTCTGGAGCTCTGCTTCCGTCTGCCCCGGCTCTGGGCGCTGGTCCAGGCGGGCCGCCTGCAGGCGTGGAGGGCGCGACGGGTCGCGCAGCACACGCGGTTGCTGTCGATGGCCGCGGTGAGCTTCGTGGACCGGCACGCGGCGGTCCTCGGTGTCCGCAACCGTGTGCCCGGCAACGTCCCGGCGCTGGTTCACGAGGCTCTGGCTCAGTGTGACCCGGAGATGGCGCTGGGTCGTGAGGAGTCGGCCCTGACCCACCGCGAGGTCGTCTTCGACTACTCGGAGGGTGACTGCACGGCCACGGCCCGGCTGACCGCGACGCTGGACACGCTGGACGCGCTCGACCTCGAGGCCTCCGTCACCCACCTGGCCGCCACCATGCGCCGGCTCGGCGACGACAACTCGCTCGGGGTGCGCCGCGCGCACGCGCTCGGGCTGCTGGCCCGGCCCCAGCGGGCCCTCGACCTTTTCGCCCCCGCTCCCGAGGGCGACCCGGTCATGCTTCCCGCCACCACCGCGACGATCCGCTGCCACGTCACCGCCGACGACCTGCGGGCGCACGCGGCGGGAGCCACGCGGACTGGCCGGGTGGAGGGGCTGGGCGCCGCGACACTGGACCTGCTCCAGGTCTGGCTGGGCCGTCTCGACCGGGTGTCGGTGCGGCCGGTCCTCGACCTGGGTCGTCGCGACGGCGTCGACCGGCACGACCCCCCGCAGTGGATGCGCGAGGTCGTCCATGAGCGGGACGGGCACTGCGTCTTCCCGGGCTGCGCCGTGGCGGCTCGGCTATGCGACCTGGACCACATCGAGCCGTTTGTGCCGGTCGACGAGGGCGGCCCACCCGGGCAGACCTCGCCGGACAACCTTGCCTGCCTGTGTCGGCGACATCATCGTCTCAAGACGTTCACCGGCTGGCAGTACCACCGGTTCGGTGACGGTTACCGGTGGAGCACACCGCTGGGGCTGACGTACCTGAGCCGCCCCGGCCCGACCGCTTGATCGCTGAGGGCTTGCCGACCCGGGTCGCCTGGCTCAGTCCTTGCGCTTGTCCTTGACCAGCACCATCTGGTTGCGCCGCTCGACCTCGAAGAGCTCGGTGGCCGCGATCAGGTCGCTGAGCTTGCGGTAGCCGTAGTTGCGGGAGTCGAACGACGCCTGGTTCCCGATCTGGCTCCCGACGCCGCCGAGGTGGGCCCAGCCGTCGTCACCGCTGGCGGCGTCGACCGCGTTGCGCAGCATCTGCACCAGGCGTGTGTCGGCTCTCAGCTTCTTCGGGTCGTGCGGCTGCAGCGCCTGGTGGTCGACGCCCGTGGCGTCGGAGGACGGCTGCACGAGACCCTCGACGTAGGTGAACTGCGAGCAGGCGTTGACGAACGGCTCCGGGGTCTTCCGCTCCCCGAAGCCGAAGACCTTCACCCCCTCGGTGAGGATCCGCATCACCAGCGGCGTGAAGTCCGCATCGCTCGACACCAGGGCGAACCCGTCGACGGTGCGTGCGTAGAGCAGGTCCATCGCGTCGATCACCATCGCCATGTCCGAGGCGTTCTTGCCGCGGCTGTACGCGAACTGCTGGATCGGCCGGATCGCGTAGGCGTGCAGGGTGGCCTCCCACGACTTGAGGTGGGGGCTCTTCCAGTCGCCGTAGGCCCGTCGGACGTTGGCCGTGCCGTGCCGGGCGACCTCGGCCAGGATCACGTCGATCTTCGAGGCCGGCGCGTTGTCCGCGTCGATCAGCAGCGCGATCCTGCGTTCGGGCTCCGCCATGCAGTTGCCTCCCGGGTTCCCAAACAGCCTAGCCGGGCAGGAAGGAGAGCCGCACCTGCCGGTCGGGGTTGTCGACGTTGAGGTCGACCAGGCAGATGCTCTGCCAGGTGCCGAGCGCCAGCCGGCCCCCCAGCACCGGCACCGAGGCGTACGGCGGTACGAGCGCCGGCATCACGTGCGAGCGGCCGTGCCCCGGGGTGCCGTGCTGGTGGCGCCAGCGACCGTCGGCGGGAAGCAGGTCCTCGAGCGCCGCGAGCAGGTCGTCGTCGCTGCCGGAGCCGGTCTCGAGGATCGCGACGCCGGCCGTGGCGTGCGGAACGAACACGTGCAGCAGCCCGTCCTCCTCGTCGGCGACGAAGGACGCGCAGGCACGGGTGAGGTCGTGGACCACGTCCGTGCTGCCGGTGCGGACCTCGACGGTGCTGCTACGCAAGGCGGTCCTCGATCCTCTGCACCTTGGCCGTCATCTGGCCCTCGTGACCCGGGCGGATGTCGGCCTTGAGCACCAGACCCACGCGCGGGGAGGAGGCCGCGACCGCGTCCACGGCCTGCTTCACCACGGCCATCACCTCGTCCCACTCCCCTTCGAGGTTCGTGAACATCGCGTTCGTCTCGTGCGGCAGGCCCGAGGCGCGCACCACGCGCACCGCCTCGGCCACCGCCTCGCTGACACCGCCGGCGTCATCCCCCGCCGTGGGGCTGATGCTGAAGGCGACGAGCACGCTCACCGCGTCAGCAGGCTGCGCAGGACGTACTGCATGATCCCGCCGTGCCGGTAGTAGTCGGCCTCACCGGGGGTGTCGATGCGCAGGACCGCGTCGAACTCCGTGTCGCCGGCCGTGACCTTCACCGTCGACGGGATCGTCCCCTCGTTGAGCCCGGTGACCCCGGTGACGGAGAACGTCTCCTCACCGGTGAGGCCCAGAGACTCGGCGCTCTCCCCCTCGGGGTACTGCAGGGGCAGCACGCCCATCCCGATGAGGTTCGAGCGGTGGATCCGCTCGTAGGACTCCGCGATGACGGCCCGGACACCCAGCAGCGCAGTGCCCTTGGCCGCCCAGTCACGCGACGACCCGGAGCCGTACTCCTTCCCCGAGAGGATCACCAGGGGGATCCCCTGCTCGAGGTACTTCTCCGAGGCCTCGAAGATCGTCGTCACGCTCTTGTCGTCGGAGGTCAGGTCGACGGTGAAGCCGCCTTCGGTGCCCGGCGCCAGCTGGTTGCGCAGCCGGATGTTCGCGAACGTGCCCCGGATCATCACCTCGTGGTTGCCGCGCCGTGAGCCGTAGGAGTTGAAGTCCCGGTTCCCGACCCCGTGCTCCGCGAGGTACTTCCCGGCCGGGGAGTCCTTCTTGATCGCGCCCGCGGGCGAGATGTGGTCGGTGGTCACCGAGTCGCCGAGCTTGGCGAGCACCCGTGCGCCGTCGATGTCCTCAACCGGAGTCGGCTCCTCCGGCATCCCGTCGAAGTACGGCGGCCTGCGGACGTAGGTGGAGCTCTCGTCCCAGGCGAACGTGTCACCGGCCGGGGTCTCGAGGTCGCGCCACCGCTCGTCCCCGGCGAACACGTCGGAGTAGTCGTCGGTGAACATGTCGGAGGTGATCGCGTGCGCGATGACCTCCTCGACCTCCGCGGCAGTCGGCCAGAGGTCCTTCATGAACACGTCGTTGCCGTCGGCGTCCTGGCCGAGCGGGTCTTCGAAGAGGTCCACGTCCATCGACCCGGCGAGGGCGTAGGCCACCACCAGCGGCGGGGACGCGAGGTAGTTCATCTTGACGTCCGGGTTGATCCGGCCCTCGAAGTTGCGGTTCCCGGAGAGCACCGACACCACCGCGAGATCGCTCTCGTTGACCGCCTCGCTGACCTCGGGGATCAGCGGCCCGGAGTTGCCGATGCACGTCGTGCAGCCGTAGCCGACGAGGTTGAAGCCCAGCTTGTCGAGGTACGGCGTCAGCCCGGCACGCTCGTAGTAGTCGGAGACCACCTTCGAGCCGGGGGCGAGCGACGTCTTGACCCACGGCTTGCTCTCCAGGCCCTTCTCGACGGCGTTCTTGGCCAGCAGGGCGGCGCCGATCATCACCGAGGGGTTGGAGGTGTTGGTGCACGAGGTGATCGCGGCGATGACCACCGCTCCGTGGTCGATCTCCAGCTCGGTGCCGTCGGCGAGCTCCACCTTCGTGGGCTTGGTCGGACGCCCTTCGGATGCCTGGGCGGCCGAGTGCCAGTCGACCGGCGCACCGCCGTTGCTGCCCGAGTTGGCGGGCGCGTCACTGGCCGGGAAGGACTCGGCCGACGACTCGTCCTCGGCCGACACCACGCCGTACGGCTCGTCCTGCTGGGGCACTCCGGGCTTGCGCTGCTCCCCTCCGGTCTCGTCGTCGGCGACGTAGTCGCTCAGCGCCGTGCGGAAGGCCTCCTTGGCGTCGGTCAGCGAGACCCGGTCCTGGGGCCGCTTCGGGCCGGCCAACGACGGGACGACCTCGCCGAGGTCGAGCTCGAGACGCTCGGAGAAGCGCGGCTCGACGTAGTCGGACGCCGTCGGGTCGTGCCAGAGGCCCTGCTCGCGGGCGTAGGCCTCGACCAGCCTGATCTGCTGCTCGGTGCGGCCGGTCAGCTCGAGGTACTTCGTGGTCTCCTCGTCGAGCGGGAACACCGCGATCGTCGAGCCGAACTCGGGCGACATGTTGCCGATGGTGGCGCGGTTGGCCAGGGGCAGTGCGCCGACTCCGTCGCCGTAGAACTCCACGAACTTGCCGACCACGCCGTGCTGGCGCAGCATCTCGGTGATCGTCAGCACCAGGTCGGTGGCGGTGGCGCCCTCGGGCAGCTCGCCCGACAGCCTGAAGCCGACCACCCGCGGGATCAGCATCGACACCGGCTGGCCGAGCATCGCGGCCTCGGCCTCGATGCCGCCCACGCCCCATCCGACGACCCCGATGCCGTTGACCATCGTGGTGTGCGAGTCGGTGCCCACACAGGTGTCCGGGTAGGCCTGGGTGACGGTCCCGTCGTCGGTCTCCACCTCACGGGTGAACACCGTGCGGGCCAGGTGCTCGATGTTGACCTGGTGCACGATGCCGGTGCCGGGCGGGACGACCTTGAAGTCGTCGAAGGCCCCCTGGCCCCAGCGCAGGAACTGGTAGCGCTCCTTGTTGCGCTGGTACTCGATCTCGACGTTCCGCTCGAAGGCCTCCGGGGTGCCGAAGACGTCGGCGATCACCGAGTGGTCGATGACCATCTCGGCCGGCGCGAGCGGGTTGATCCGCGTGGGGTCGCCGCCGAGGTCCGACATCGCCTCGCGCATCGTGGCGAGGTCGACCACGCACGGGACACCGGTGAAGTCCTGCATGATCACGCGGGCGGGCGTGAACTGGATCTCCTTGCTCGGGTCCGCGTCGGCGTCCCACCCGGCCAGCGCCACGATGTCGTCGGCGGTGATGTTGACGCCGTCCTCGGTGCGCAGCAGGTTCTCCAGCAGCACCTTGAGGCTGTACGGCAGCGAGGCGACGGCGTCGTCGGGAAGCCCCTCGGCCTTGACGGCGTCGAGCCGGTAGATCTCGTAGGACTCGCCTGCTACGTCAAGCGATCCCTTGGCACCAAAGCTGTCGACCGTCGACATGCGTCATCTCCTCGTGCGATATCGGCTCTCGTCAGGCCCCATCTTGCCCACTGCGTCGTACCCGCGGGAGGCGGGACCATTTCCTCCAACTTTATCTCTTGACGTCAAGATACATGAGATCGAGAGACCACGGCCACGCACTCGACGTGGTGCGTCATCGGGAACAGGTCGAACGCGCGCAGCGAGGTCAGCCGGTAGTCGTGCTCGGCGAAGAAGGCGAGGTCGCGCGCGAGCGCGGCGGGGTCGCAGGCCACGTAGGCGACGGCACGCGGCCCGGCCGCCGCCACCGCGGCGACCACGTCGCGCCTGGCCCCGCTGCGCGGCGGGTCGAGCACCACCAGGTCGGCCGCCGCGGTCTCGGCGAGCGCCCGGTCCACACGGCCGGCGAGCACGGAGACCTGGTGCAGGTCGGCGAGGTTGGCGGCCGCGTCCTCGGCCGCCTGGGCGTCGGACTCGACGGCGAGCACATGGCCCCGCGGCCCGACCTCGCGGGCCAGGGCAGCCGAGAACAGTCCGACCCCGGCGTACAGGTCGAGGGCGCGCTCCCCCGGCCGGGGCCGCAGGCCGTCGACCACCGCCGCGACGAGGGTGTCGGCGGCCGCGGGATGCACCTGCCAGAAGCCGGTTCCGGTGACCTGCCAGACGCGGTCGTCCGCGTGCTCGTGCAGGGCCAGCGGGCCGTCGGCGTACGTCGTCCCGTCGCGTGCCGACACCAGCCGCAGCCGCTCGCCGGCACCGGAGACGATCGCCTCCACGTGCGCCGCGTCCGGCCAGCCCTGGTCGGTCACGGCCGGCAGGTCCGGGTGCGCGATGCGGCAGTCGTCGACCGCCACCACCTCGTGCGAGCGGTGCTTGCGCAGACCGGGGCGGCCTGCGGCGTCGACCGCCCACTGCACGCGGGTCCGCCAGTCGAGCCCCTCCGGTCCCCCCGACCCGGCCAGCGCCTCGACCTCGACATCGACCCGGAGCCCCGCGAGCCGCTGCAGCTGCTCGGCGACCACCGCCGCCTTGAGACCGCGCTGCGCCGCAAGGTCGACATGCTGGAAGTCGCAGCCGCCACACCGCCCGGGCCCGCTGAACGGACACGGGGGTTCGACCCGGTCCGGGGACGCCTCCAGCACCTCGACCGCGTCCGCTCGCAGGAACCGGTCCCCCTCACGACCCTCGGTGACCTCCGCGACCACCCGCTCGCCCGGGAGGGCGTGGCGCACGAAAACCACGACGCCCTCGTGCCGGGCGACGACGAAGCCGCCGTGGCCGACCCGCTCCGGGCGCACGTCGTAGCGCTCCCCGACCAGCGAGCGGCCCTCACGTGGGCGCCGGGGACGCCTCTGGCGGACCCGGCGGGTCAATGGACGTCCCCGCTGTGGTCCTTCGTCTGGTCGCGCCGCACCCGACCACGCCGGACGTCACCGGCGCGGACCTGGTTGACCGCCCGCTCCGCCCGCTGCTTGGCCAGCAGTGACGAGTGCAGCTGGTAGGGCACCGACGTCACCATCACCCCGGGGGTGAACAGCAGCCGTCCCTTGAGCCGCAGCGCCGTCTGGTTGTGCAGCACCTGCTCCCACCAGCGACCCACGACGTACTCCGGGATGTAGACCGCGACGACACCGCGTGGGTTGGCGTCGCGGATGCTGCGGGTGTAGTCCACGATCGGCTTGATGATCTCGCGGTACGGCGAGTAGAGCACCTTCAGCGGGACGTCGATGCGCCGCTCGTCCCACTCCTCGAGGATCCGGGCGGTGCCCTTGGAGTCGGCGTCCACCAGCACCGCCTCCAGCACGTTGGGGCGCGAGGCCTTGGCGTAGGCCAGCGCCCGCATCGTGGGCTTGTGCACCTTCGAGACGAGCACGATGGCGTGCACCCGCGTCGGCAGCACCTGGTCGTCGGCCTCGATGGTCAGCTCCGCGCCCACGTTGTCGTAGTGGCGCCGGATGCTCTGCATGAGCATGAAGAAGGTGCCCATCGCCAGGATCGTGATCCAGGCCCCGGCCAGGAACTTGGTGATCAGCACGATCACCAGCACCGCGGCCGTCATGCCCAGGCCGAAGGTGTTGATCGCCCGGGACCGCAGCATCCGCCGCCGGACGGTGGAGTCGGTCTCGCTCTTCAGGTTGCGGGTCCAGTGCCGGATCATCCCGAGCTGACTCAGGTTGAACGACACGAAGACACCGACGATGTAGAGCTGGATCAGCTGGGTCGTCTGGGCGTCGAAGACCACGATGAGCAGCATCGCCATCAGCGCCAGGATCACGATGCCGTTGCTGTAGGCGAGCCGGTCCCCGCGCGAGCTGAGCTGCCTGGGGAGGAAGCCGTCCTTGGCCAGGATCGAGCCGAGCACCGGGAAGCCGTTGAACGCGGTGTTCGCCGCCAGCACCAGGATGACGCCGGTGGCGGCGACCACGAAGTAGAACCCGAGGTCGAAGTTGTCGAAGACGGCCCGGGCGATCTGCGCGATGACGGTGTGCTCGTCGTACCCCGGGGGCACGGGACGGCCGTTCGGGAGCCGGAGCCGGTTCAGGTCCGCCGCGTCGACGTACTTCAGGCCCATGTTCCGCGCGAGGGTGATGACACTCATCATCATCGCGACGGAGATCAGCGAGAGCAGGAGGAGCGTGGTGGCGGCGTTCTTGCTCTTCGGCTTGCGGAACGCCGGCACCCCGTTCGAGATCGCCTCCACCCCGGTGAGCGCGGCGGAGCCGGAGGAGAAGGCGCGGGCCAGCAGGAAGATCAGGCCGAGCGTGGTGACGTGCCCTTCATAGCCGGGCGCCTTGACGATCGTGAAGTCGGCACTCTCGACCTGCGGGAGGTCGTCGAGGACGTAGCGCACGAGGCCGTAGAGGGCCATCCCCAGCATCGCGAGGATGAAGCCGTACGTCGGGATCGCGAAGACCACTCCGGACTCGCGGACGCCCCGCAGGTTGAGGGCGGCCAGCACGACCACCAGCACAGAGGCGCCGAGGGCCTCGTGCCCCGACAGGAACGGCAGGGCGGAGGCGGCGTTCTGCACGCCGGCGGAGATGGAGACGGCCACCGTCAGGACGTAGTCCACCAGCAGGGCGCTCGCCACCGTGACCCCGGCGGTGCGCCCCAGGTTGACGGTCGCGACCTCGTAGTCACCGCCGCCACTGGGATAGGCGTGCACGGTCTGGCGGTAGGAGGCGATGACCGCGAACATCACCAGCGCGACGACGAGCGCGATCTTCCAGGAGTAGGGGTACGCGGAGGCGCCGGCGAGGGACAAGATGATGAAGATCTCGTCCGGCGCGTAGGCGACCGACGACATCGCGTCGCTGGCGAAGACGGGCAGCGCGATGCGCTTGGGCAGAAGGGTCTCGCCCAGCTGCGTGCTGCGCAGCTTGCGCCCCAGAAGGATGCGCTTCGAGACGTCGCCAACTCCCACGAGCGAAAGGCTAGACCAACGGGTCTCGGGCCCTCCTCGTAGTAGCGTCTCCCCCGTGCATGTCGTGATCATGGGCTGTGGCCGGGTGGGCTCGACGCTGGCGAGGTCCCTCGAGGACCGCGGCCACGACGTCTCCGTCATCGACAGCAACCCCGACGCCTTCCGTCGACTGGGGCCTTCCTTCAACGGCACCAAGGTCACCGGAATCGGCTTCGACCAGACGGTGCTGGAGCAGGCGGGCATCGAGAAGGCCGACGCCTTCGCGGCGGTCTCGAGCGGCGACAACTCCAACATCATCGCGGCCCGCGTCGCCCGCGAGACCTTCGGGATCCAGCAGGTGGTCGCCCGCATCTACGACCCCGGCCGCGCCGAGGTCTACCAACGGCTGGGCATCACCACCGTCGCGACGGTCAAGTGGACCGCCGACCAGGTGCTGCGACGGCTGCTGCCCGCGGGCGCCGAGCCCGACTTCCGCGACCCGTCCGGCACCATCCGCGTCGACCACGTCCCGGTCACCGAGACCTGGATCGGTCAGCGAACGGTGAAGTTCCAGCTGGAGTCGGGCAGCCGGATCGCCTGGATCGACCGGCTCGGCGAGGGGATGATCCCCGACCGCGAGACGGTGATCCAGGAAGGCGACCTCCTGCACCTCGTGATGCGCGAGGAGAAGGCCGAGAGGGTCTACGAGGTGTTCAACAACGGTCCGGAGGACGAGTAGATGCGAGTCGCCATCGCCGGAGCCGGCGCCGTGGGACGCTCGGTCGCGCGCGAGCTGATCGGCAACGGGCACCGCGTGCTGCTCATCGACAAGGACCCCGGCTCGCTCAAGCCCGAGCGGGTGCCCGATGCCGAGTGGCTGCTCGCCGACTCCTGCGAGCTCTCCTCGCTCGAGGAGGCCAAGCTGGAGTCCTGCGACGTGGTGATCGCCGCGACGGGCGACGACAAGGTCAACCTGGTGACGTCGCTGCTGGCCAAGACCGAGTTCGCCGTGCCGCGGACCGTGGCGCGGGTGAACCACCCCAACAACGAGTGGCTGTTCACCGAGGCGTGGGGCGTGGACGTCAACGTCTCCACCCCCCGCATCATGTCGGCACTGGTGGAGGAGGCCGTCACGGTCGGCGACATCGTCCGGCTGTTCACCTTCCGGCAGGGCAACGCCAACCTCGTCGAGATGACGCTGCCCGACGACTCGCCGTTCATCGGCAAGCCGGTGGGCCTCATCCCGTGGCCCGAGAACGTCTCGCTCGTGGCGATCCTGCGGGACGGTCAGGTCTACCCGCCGGGCGACGACCAACCCGTCGAGAACGGCGACGAGCTGCTGTTCGTCAGCTCACCGGAGAGCGAGGGGCCGCTCCAGGAGCTGCTCGCCCCGGAGGGCGGCGAGTAGCTCCGCTCACAGCGGGCCGGACTCGAGCGGGCGCACCGGCGTGTGGTTGCGGCTGAGGAGCCACCCCATGCCGGCGAGCCCGAGGATCTGCAGCGGCCACCCGAGCGCCACCTTGGCCACGCCGAGCGCGGCGATCATCGGCGTCGGGTCGTCCGCGGCCCCGCCGGCCAGCCAGATCGGCAGCTGGACGGCCAGCCGGACGGCGCAGGGCGCGGCGAGCATCCAGGTGAGGTTGCTGCACAGCCGCACCACCTGCGGGTCCCGGTGCCACTCGGTGGGGTCACCGGCCACGCTCCCCACCATGAACCCCACGACGGGCCAGCGCACCACGATGCTGAGCACCATCAGCACGGCGTAGCCACCGTTGTAGATCATCCCGGGCAGGAAGTACGCCAGGGCCTGCTCGTCGGCGTCGCCCCCGCCCCGGGCCGAGCGCCAGGCGAAGAAGGCGCCGATCCCGATCCCCACCAGGCTGTTGAGCACGAACTGCACGGTCGACCGCTGTGCCACGCGGGTCACGAGCAGCGCGAGCGCGGCCACGACGCTGACGCCGATGGCGAGCCGGAGGTCCTTGGTGAGAAGGAAGGAGAGCGTGAAGATCAGCGTCGGGACGGCGGCCTCGAACATCCCTCGCCGACCGCCCAGCGCCTTGGAGAGCTGTGCCCGGACGACCTGCTCAACCGTCTCGGTCTGCACAGGGGTCGAGCCGGGGGTGGTGGCGGACAACTGCTACTTCAGCTCGTAGCGCGGGTTGAACATGACGCGCATCTTGTCCTGCACGCCGATGCGACCCGTCACCTTGATGGCTCGGCCGGGCTCGATGCCCGCGATCCGACGGCGGCCGAGCCAGACCAGCGTGATCAGCGCCGAGCCGTCGTAGAGCTCGGCCTCCAGGGCGGGCACCCCACCTCGGGGACGCAGCGTCACGGTGCGCAGGCTGCCCTGCAGCTCCACGCGCTGACGGTCGTTGGCGTCGACGATCGGACAGCAGCCCGCCTTGACGGCGTCCTGCTTGAGCTCGCGTGCCTCCATGTCGGCGCTGCTCGCCCACCGGCTCAGGCTCTTGCGGAGCCGGCCCTTCACCTCGGTCATACGGGGAGTTTATCTCGCTCAGGCGGTGGGCGGGTCGACTCGCTCCGCATGGGCGGGCACGGACAGCGGAAGGGCGTCCCCCGGCGGGACCGGATCGCCGCCCCGCACGACCACGACGTCCCGCACTGCCCTCTCCACGTCGCCCTCCGCGTCGTAGGCGACGGCGGGTCGTCCGAACAGCGTGACGCGCAGCAGCCAACGTGGCCCGGGGATGCCCATCACCACCGACTGCTGCTGCGCGCTCTGCCCGTCGGGGAGGTCGACCATCAGCGAGACCGCCAGCTCCGTGCCGAAGGGTCCCTGGCGCTCGGTGGCGGTCCCCCCGAGCTGGGCCACCTCGGCGGCGACGCGGGTGCGGATGCTCTCCCAGATGTCGCCGTTGCGGGGCGCGGCGAAGGCGCGCAGCTCGGCGGCGGCGTCCTCGCGCGCCACCAGCACGCCGATCACCTCGCCACCGTGCTCGTCGACCTGCAGCTGCACGTCGAGGGTGTCGGGCGGGGTCAGGAGCAGGCTTCCGAGGTCGATCCGGGTCTCGTCGTCCTCCTCCAGGCTCACCTCGGAGGCGTCCCAGGGACCACCGGCACGCGGTGCTGCGGGCTCGGCCGCTCCACCGGCCCCCGACTCGGCCTCGTCGGCCGGATCGACCTCGGCCTTCCTGCGACGGAACATCAGCGCGTCTCCTCCCGGTCGGCGAACCCGCCGGTGGAACCGTACCCGCCCTCGCCGCGTGTCGATCCCGGCAGCCGGTCCACCTCGACGAAGCGGGCCTGCTCGACTCGCTGCACCACCAGCTGCGCGACCCGGTCGCCCCGGCTGAGGTCGACCGGGGTGCGCGGGTCGAGGTTGACCAGCAGCACCTTGATCTCGCCTCGGTACCCGGCATCGACGGTGCCGGGCGCGTTCACGATCGTGAGCCCGTGCCGGGCGGCCAGCCCCGAGCGCGGGTGCACCAGGGCGACGTAGCCGGCGGGCAGCGCCACCGCGATCCCGGTCGGCACCAGCACCCGCTCGCCGGGCTCGAGGCGCACGTCGACGGTCGTGACGAGATCGGCCCCGGCATCACCCGGGTGGGCGTAGGACGGCAGGGGGACCTCCGGGTCGAGCCGCACGATGAGGATGTCCGCTGCCATGGCGCGACCCTATCGAGCCACGGACCCCCTCCGGCTGCCAGGATGAGCCCATGCCCGAGCCCCAGGCGTACGACGAGCGGCTCGGCATCCCGCTGCGCTGGTGGGCGCTGGCCACGATGTTCCTGGCCAGCCTGCTGGTCGCCTTCTTGGTGGCCACTCCCCTCTGGGTCGCGCTGCCGGCGGCAGGGGCGATGAGCGCCGGGGTCGCGGCCGTCTTCCTCGGCTACGGCTCCGCCCGGGTGGTCGTAGCCGACGGCGAGCTGCGGGCGGGACGGGCACGGATCCCGGTGACCCAGCTCGGCGAGGCGCGCGCGCTGGACGCGGAGCGCACTCGGCTGCTCGCGGGGCGCGACGCCGATGCCCGGGCCTACCTGTTGCTGCGGCCGTACCTGCGGCAGGCTGTTCGGGTGGACGTCATCGACCGGGACGACCCGGCGCCGTACTGGTTGGTGTCCAGCCGTCGGCCGACGGTGCTCGTGGCCGCGCTGCAGGCAGCCCGGGAGATTCACCCCGACCGGGGTGGGTACGACACGACACGCGCCGCCGGCTGGCGGACCGAACGAGAAGGAGACGGCTGATGGCTTCGGGTTCGAAGGCGTACACGGTGCTGGGGCTGGTCGCCACCCTCGGCGCCACGATGGCGGCGCGCAAGGCGATGACGGCGACCTGGAAGCTGTCGACCGGCAAGCAGCCGCCGAGCAACCCCGAGCACCCCGACGTGTCGATGGGCGAGGCCGCGGCCTGGGCCGTCGCGAGCGGCGTGGCCGTCGGACTGGCCCGCATGCTCGCCTCCCGGAAGGCGGCCGACTACTACCGGCGTTCCACCGGCCACCTGCCGCCCAACCTGGAGGACGTCGAGGTCTGAGAACGATCGAGGCCGGGATCCCGAACGGGTTCCCGGCCTTCTTCGTCACTCCCAGGTGAGGTCAGGCACAGTCCTTGCAGATCAGCTTCTTGGGGTCCGCCAGCTGGCTGCGGTGGTGCACCAGGAAGCAGCTCATGCAGGTGAACTCGTCCTCCTGGCGTGGTCGCACCTCGACCGCCAGCTCCTCGTGGGAGAGATCGGCTCCGGGGAGCTCGAAGGACTCGGCCGCCTCGGCCTCGTCCTCGTCCACCTTGCCGGAGTTCTTGTCGTGCCGGCGAGCCTTCAGCTCCTCGAGGCTCTCTTCACTCTGGTCTTCCTCGTTCTTGCGAGGAGCGTCGTAGTCAGTTGCCATGTCCTGTGTCTCCTGCCCGTCGTGCGCCCGTCCGGTGCTCCGACGGTTCGGGCTGGTCGTCGCTGTGGGTGTGCGTGGGTGTGCGTGGGTCTTGCATAGGTGCTGCGTGCCGGTGCGAGGCGGATTGTGCACCATCCGCGCCCGTTGCGCGAGGCCATCCCGGATGATGTCGTCAGACTCACACCGGAGAGGGCGGTTCGGTCCCCTTTCGGGTGTCGCGCAGCCGGGTCAACAGCGGCCGTTCCTCCGCTATTCCCGCAGGAAGCCGCTGCGGGCGACGAGGTCTCCGAACGCGGGAAACCCGGCCGCCGGAGCGCACAGGTAGCAGTCGTTCCCCCCGACACCGGGTCGCGTCTCGAGCACGGCGCCGGCCTCGGTCGCGACCAGGCCGCCGGCCGCCACGTCCCAGGGGTTGAGCCCCTCCTCGACGTAGCCGTCGACCCGGCCGGCGGCGACCGAGCACAGATCGAGCGCGGCCGCTCCCATCCGCCGGATGTCGCGTACCTCGTGCAGCAGCGCCGAGACCGCCACCGTCTGACGCAGCTTCACGGCCTCGACGTAGTTGAACCCGGTGGCGACCAGTCGCTGCGCCAGCGGCTTGTCCTTCCCGACCGGCAGCTGCAGCCGGGTGCCCCCCAGGTGCGCGCCACCCCCGGAGGTCGCGGTGAAGCACTCGCCGCTCTCAACGTTCACGACCACCCCCGCCACCGACCGGTCCCCGATGGCGGCGGCGATCGAGACCGCGTAGTACGGGATGCCGTAGACGAAGTTCACCGTCCCGTCGATCGGGTCCACGATCCAGACCACGCCGCTGGTGGACTCCGAGGTCGCGCCCTCTTCGCCGAGGAAGCCGTCGTCGGGTCGCGCGGTCATCAGCCGGTCGAAGATGAGTCGCTCCGCGGCCTTGTCGACCTCGGTCACGACGTCGACGGGGCTGGACTTGGTGTCCGACACCTCGACACCCTCACGCCGCCGTCCCCGCACCATCGCGGCGGTCTCGAGCGCGACGTCGACCGCGACCTCCAGCAGCCGGTCGTACGCCGGCGCGTCGGCCACGCTCAGTCCCGCCCGCACAGCGCCGGTCGCTCGCCGCGGGGGTTCGGGCAGCAGCCGGCCGGGCAGAGGTCCCACGACGGCGGCTGACCGCTCACCACGGCTCGGACCGGCTCCGCCCCGCGCTCGACGGCGGCGCGCTCCACCAGCAGGTCGCGCACGAGCGAGACGAACCGCGGGTCGACCCCGGCAGTGGCGGCGCGCGCGAACGCGACCCCGACCTTCTCCGCGGTCGCACTCGCCTCGGTGTCGAGGTCGTAGATGACCTCCATGTGGTCGGAGACGAAGCCGATCGGCACCACCACCACGCCCCCGACCCCGCTCTCGGCCAGCTCCTCGATGCGGTCGTTGACGTCCGGCTCGAGCCACGGGACGCTCGGCGGTCCGGACCGCGAGCAGAACACCAGCTCCGTGGGGTAGCGATGGCCGGTCTCCTGCCGCACCCGCTCGCCGATCTCCTCCGCCACGGCGCGGTGCTGGGCGACGTACGCGCCGCCCTCGGGACCCGACGAGTCGTTCATGGACTCCGGGATGCTGTGGGTGACGAAGAGGACGTGGGCGTCGCGACGGACCCGGTCGGCGAGGTCGGCCAGGGCGCTCAACGTGGCGTCCACCATCGGCTCCACGAAGCCCGGGTGGTTGAAGTAGTGCCGCAGCCGGTCGAGCCGGGGCGCACCGCCGTGTGTCCGGGTGACCTGCGCGACCGCGTCGGCGAGGTTCTCGCGGTACTGCCGGCACCCGGAGTACGACGAGTAGGCGCTGGTCACCAGGCAGGCCGCCCGCTGCACGCCGTCGGCCTGCATCCGCGCCAGCGTCTCCGCGAGATAGGGCTCCCAGTTCCGGTTGCCCCAGTAGACCGGGACGTCGAGGCCGCTGGAGCCCAGGTCCTCCTCGACCGCAGCGATGAACTCCCGGTTCTGGTCGTTGATCGGGCTGCGCCCGCCGAAGAGGTGGTAGTGCTCGCCCACCTCCTCCAGCCGCTTACGGGGGATCTCGCGCCCGCGGGTCACGTTCTCGAGGAACGGCAGCACGTCGTCCGGCTTCTCCGGCCCCCCGAAGGAGACCACGAGCAGGGCGTCGTAGGGGGAGATGTCCACGGGCATGCGTCGATCTTAGGATCTGCGGTGATGCTGACGACCTACCGCCGGGTGCTGGGTCTGCCGGGCGCCCTGGTGTTCTCGCTGAGCGGACTGGTCGCGCGGCTCCCGATCTCGATGATCAGTCTCGGCATCGTGCTGCTCGTGTCCACCCGCACCGGGTCTTACTCGCTCGCCGGAACCGTGTCCGCCGCCTTCCTGGTCTCCCACGCGCTGTTCTCCGTGCTCCAGGCGCGGCTGGTCGACCGACACGGGCAGAGCAGCGTCCTCCCGGTGGCCACCGCCGTCTTCACCGCCGCCCTGGCGGGGCTGATGACCGCCGTCGAGCTCGACGCCCCCGCGCCGTGGGCGCACGTGTGTGCCGCGCTGTCGGGGGCGGCGATGCCCCAGGTCGGCGCCTGCGTCCGGGCCCGCTGGGTCCTCCTGGTGCCCGACAAGGCCGACCTGCGGACCGCCTTCGCCTTCGAGGCGGTGGTCGACGAGACCGTCTTCATCGTCGGGCCCGCCCTGGTCACCGTGCTTGCGACCGTCGTGCACCCGCTCGCCGGCCTGACGTGCGCCGCGCTGGCCTCCCTGGTCGGGACCATGGTGCTGGTCTCGCAGAGGCGCACCGAGCCTCCCCCGCGCGGCGCAGGCCCGGCGAACCACGTCCTGGGCGCGATGCCGTGGAGGGTGCTGGGTCCGCTGGTGGGTTGCGCCTTCCTGATGGGTCTCGCGCTCGGGGGCGCGGAGGTGGCGACCGTTGCCTTCTCGGACGAGCGCGGCAGCAAGCCGCTGGCGGGACTGATGTTGGCGCTGTGGGCGCTGGGCAGCCTGCTGGCCGGGGTCGTCACCGGCGCGGTGCGGATGCGCGCTACCAACGCCGTCCGCTTCCGCTGGGGCGTGCTCGCGCTGGGAATCTCGATGCTTCCGCTGCCCCTCGTCGACGGTTTCGTGCTGCTGGCCGTACTGCTGTTCCTGTCCGGCTTCGCGATCTCCCCGACGCTGATCGCGAGCCTCGCGTGGGTCGAGGAGGTCGTGCCCGAGGGGCGCCTCACCGAGGGGATCACGCTCTTCGTCACCGGCCTCGCGGCCGGCCTGGCGCCGGGGGCCGCCCTCGTCGGGGCCCTGGTCGACAGGGCCGGCGCCTCCGCGAGCTTCTGGGTGCTGCCGGCCGCGGCCCTGCTCGGGGCGGCGCTCGCCTTCGGCACCTCCACGCTCAGCGCGGCGCGACCATCGCCCACCGGATCGTCCGGGTGAGCGCGGCGCCCGTGGCGTGCACCAGCACCCGCTCGGTCACGGGGAGGTGGGGCAGCAGCAGCATCCGCCGCGCCCACACCGGCATCATCGACACGGCGGACGCCGCCAGCCCGGCGTACGGGACGCGGGCGAGGACGGGCAGCGGGGGGTTCAGCAGCAGGAACCGCGCGGTCCGCCTCGCGGCCGGCGTGCCCTCCAGCTCGGGTCGGAACGCTGCCAGCTGCCCGGCGAGCTCCGCCTCGGTCCGTGGCGGGTCGGCCACCCCGAGCGCTTCGGCCACCCGGGCGGCCTGCGCGACGTAGGTGTCGCGCCCCGCCGCGTCGAGCGGGTGGGCGCCGTAGCGCTGGTGGGCTGCGAGGAAGCTGTCGATCTCCGCGACGTGGACCCAGCGCAGCAGGTGCGGGTCGGAGGCGGCGTACGGCCGACCGTCCGGGGCCGTGCCGACCACCCGCTCGTGCACCGAGCGGATCGCGCCCACCATCTGCTCGGCATCCTCGGCCCGGCCGAACGTCGTCACGGCCAGGAAGTACGACGTCCGCTGCAGCCGCCCCCAAGGGTCGCCCTCGAAGCCGGAGTGGTCCATGACACCGGCCATCGCGAGCGGGTGCAGCGACTGGAGGAGGAGTGCCCGGATGCCACCGACGAACATCGACGCGTCGCCGTGCACCTGCTGGATCGGCGAGCCCGCCTCGAACCACCTGGGACCGACGGAGCCGTGGATCCGTTCCCGGCGGCGCGGGCCCTCGGGACCGGCGACCCGGGCGAAGAGCCGATCACCCAGCGAGTGACGGACGACGGAGAGCGCTGGCATATGTCCGAGTATGGCCGGGCCGGTCACGGAAAGACCGCCTAGAGTCGTAGCGAGGAGGCCCGACCGGATGAGACGTCCCACACCCGAGCAGCCCGGACCCGGCCAGGAGTCGGTCTGGGACTACCCGCGCCCCCCTCGCCTGGAACGTGTCGACGTCCGGATCGAGGTGGTGCTCGGGGGCATCCGGGTGGCCGAGACGGACTGCGCCCTGCGCGTGCTGGAGACCAGCCACCCACCGACGTACTACCTGCCTCGCTCGAGCTTTGCGGACGGCGCGCTGCGGCAGGTGGCCGGCGGCTCGCTGTGCGAGTGGAAGGGCCAGGCCGCCTATCTCGACCTGGTCGGCGGGGCCTCCGGTGAGGTGGTCGCGCCGCGGGCGGCGTGGTGCTACCCGACCCCGACGCGCGACTTCGCCGGCATCGTCGACCACGTCGCGCTGTACCCCGGCGCGGTGGACCGGTGCACCGTCGACGGCGAGGTGGTGCGTCCCCAGCCCGGAGGCTTCTACGGCGGCTGGGTGACCTCGCGAGTGGTCGGGCCCTTCAAGGGCGACCCCGGGACGATGTCGTGGTGAGTGCCGGGTGCGACCCGCGGGCCTACTGACGGGCCACGGCCGTCCCAGCAAGTAGGCTCTCGCGCAGAACCGGATGAAGGAGCGGGCGAACCCCATGAAGGAGCAGGACCTCACGCTCGTGGGGCTGACCGAGGACAAGCAGAAGCTGGTCCTGGTCAGTGACACCGGCGAGGAGTACCTCCTTCCTGCCGACGCCAGACTCCGGGCCGCCCTTCGCGGCGATCACGCCCGACTCGGCCAGTTGGAGATCACCATGGACAGCGCCCTACGCCCCCGCGACATCCAGGCCCGCATCCGCGCCGGGGAGTCGCCCGAGCACGTGGCAGCCGCAGCGCAGACCACCCTCGAGAAGGTCATGGGCTACGCGACCCCGGTGCTCGCCGAGCGCGCGCACATCGCGGACCGCGCCCAGAAGGCGTCGGTCCGGCGCCGGTCCGGCGAAGGTCCGGCCCGACTGCTCGCCGACGCCGTCTCCGAGCGTCTCCGGGGCCGCAGCATCGACCCTGCCACCGTCGAGTGGGACTCCTGGCGGCGCGACGACGGCCGCTGGACGCTGGTCGCCGACTACCGCTCGGGGGAGCACGCCCGGCACGCCGAGTTCGTCTTCGACACCGCGGGGCGCTACGTCGTCGCCGACGACGACGAGGCCCGCTGGCTGGTGGGCGAGCAGACCTCTCTGACCGGCCCCCAGCCCCGCACGTCCCCCGGACCCCGTCGGCTGTCGGCGGTCGGTGGGGACGTCGAGCTCCCGTTGGGCGAGGACGCGATCGAGCTGGTGACCGACGGTCCGGTGGCGGCCGCGGAGCCGCCCGCGGAGGAGCCCAGCGAGGACTTCTCCGGCACCGCCTCGGCGGTGCGCGAGACCGCCGACGCCGACTGGATCGCGACCCGGCTCGACGAGGCCGAGATCCCCGAGGAGACCCCGGTCGACCCGCTGGAGCCGGTCGAGCTGGGCAGTGAGGCCGACGAGCAGGACGACGGGGGCGAGCCTGCCGAACCCGCGGCGGGCGAGCAGCCGGCGCCGCGTCGGACGACGAAGAAGGCACGCCGGGCGTCGGTGCCGAGCTGGGACGAGATCATGTTCGGCGGCAAGCGCGACTGACGCGCGCTGGACACAGAAATTACTGTTCAGTAACGTCACTGCGGGTAACCCTCTCGTCCCCACTACCCGCGGATGGTCCTCATGGCCTATTTCGTCACCGGCGCAACCGGCTTCATCGGCCGTCACCTGGTCCAGGAGCTCCTGGACAACCGCGAGGACGAGATCTTCGTGCTGGTGCGCAAGGGCTCCCAGGCACGTATCGAGCGACTGCTGCGCTCCTGGGGCAACCCGAGCCGCGTCAGCACCGTCACGGGTGACCTGACCAAGCCTCGCCTCGGGGTCGCGAAGGGCTGGGTCACCCGGCACAAGGGCTCGATCGACCACTTCCTCCACCTCGCGGCCCTCTACGACATGACGGCCACCGACGAGCTCAACGAGCAGCTCAACGTCGGCGGCACCCGGGCGGCCCTCGAGCTCGCCGGGGCCCTGCAGGCGGGCGTCTTCCATCAGGTGTCCTCGGTGGCCGCCTCGGGGGACTACCACGGCACCTTCGACGAGACGATGTTCGACGTCGGCCAGGGGTTGCCCTCGTCGTACCACCGCACGAAGTTCGAGTCCGAGCGGATCGTCCGCGAGGAGAGCCCGGTGCCCTGGCGGATCTACCGGCCGGCCGTCGTGGTGGGTCACTCCGAGACCGGGGAGATGGACAAGGTCGACGGGCCGTACTACTTCTTCTCCCTGTTCAAGCGGCTGCGCGACAACCTGCCCCAGTGGATGCCGATCCTCGGTGTCGACCTCGGCGACACGAACGTGGTGCCCGTCGACTACGTGGCGAAGGCGATGGACCACATCGCCCACCAGCCCGGCCTCGACGGCCAGGCCTTCCACCTGGTCAACCCGGAGCCGCAACCGACCGTCGAGCTGATCAACACCTTCGCGGAGGCGGCGAAGTCACCGCGCTTCGCGGTGCCGCTGGACCGCCGGGTGACCGGCGTCCTCCCCACCAGCGTGCTGCCCCGGGCACTGCGCCCGACCGGCCTGGTGCAGAACCTGCTGCGGACACCGCCGGCGCAGCTGGCCCTCCGCGAGACGATCGGCAGGCTCGGCATCCCCCCCGAGGTCCTCGAGCACGTGGCCTTCCCCGCCACCTACGCCTCCCGGCGCACCGAGCGGGCGTTGGCGGGCTCGGGGATCTCCTGTCCCGACCTCGAGGGGTACGCCGCCACCCTCTGGGCCTACTGGGAGGAGCACCTGGACCGCGACACCGCCAACGACCGGGGAATCGTGGACAAGCTGGAGGGCCGCACCGTGGTGATCACCGGAGCCTCCTCCGGGATCGGCAAGGTGGTCGCCCTCAAGGTCGCGCAGGCGGGCGGCATCCCGATCCTGGTGGCGCGTGGCAAGGACAAGCTCGAGGACACCAAGGCCGAGATCGAGGGGCATGGCGGCACGGCCTACGCCTACGGCTGTGACCTGTCGGACCTGGAGGCCATCGACGCGCTCTGCGAGCAGCTCGCCACCGAGCACGAGACGATCGACTTCATCGTCAACAACGCCGGCCGCTCCATCCGGCGCTCACTGGCCCTCTCCGAGGACCGGTTCCACGACTTCGAGCGGACCATGCAGCTCAACTACTTCGGGGCCATCCGCCTGGTGATGGGGCTGCTGCCGACGATGCGCGCGCAGCAGCACGGCCACGTCGTCAACATCAGCTCGATCGGCGTGCAGACGAACCCGCCCCGCTTCAGCGCCTACGTGGCCTCGAAGTCGGCGCTGGACTCCTGGAGCAACGTGGTCGCCTCCGAGCTGGTGGGTGACGGGGTGACCTTCTCCACGATCCACATGCCTCTGGTGCGCACGCCGATGATCGCCCCGACGAAGATCTACCAGAAGTTCCCGACGATCTCGCCCGCGCAGGCGGCGGACATGGTGCTGGCGGCGATGGTGGACCGCCCCCACGAGGTCAACACCAGGCTCGGCAACCTCGGTGCGGTCTTCCACACGCTGGCGCCGAAGACGACCTTCCGGGTGCTGCACCTGGCCTACCAGGTCTTCCCCGACTCGGCGGCGGCCAAGGGTGACGACGAGGACGACACCACGCCCCAGCAGCTGATGCTGGCCAAGCTGCTGAAGGGTGTGCACTGGTAGCCAGGCACGGGCGCACCCCTAAGGGGTCCCGTGCGGGACGAGTGCATGAGAAAGGTGTCGGAGAGCCGGCCCCTGGGAGATCACCGACCCCCCGACGTGAACATTAAACGACCTGGGACCGCCGGGGTCACGGCTTCTGGTGCGTCAAGTTTTCGAGACGATCTCCGCGACGGGTGTCCACCGGGCGTGTCGGGTCCGAGACCCAGCCGCTCCAGGAGCCCGCGTAGAGCGCCGCCTGGCGGCCGAGCAGGTGCAGGACGAACACCGCATGCGTCGCGCTGACCCCGGACCCGCAGTAGACCCCCAGGTCGGCGGCTCCCTCGGTGACGCGGTACACCTCGGCGAGCTCGGCGAGCGGCCGGAACCGGCCGCCGCGGAGGTGGTCGTCGGTCGGCACGTTCACGGCGCCCGGCACGTGGCCGGCCACCGGGTCCACCGGCTCCTGCTCACCGCGGAACCGCTCCGGGGCCCGGTTGTCGACGAGCACGCCCTGCGTCGCCAGCCGCCGGGCCCCATCCGCGTCCACCAGCGCCAGCCCGCCGGGCACCGCCGTGAAGTCCCCGGGCGCAGCGCTCCCGACCCCGGTCTCGACCTCGCCACCGCAGGCCTGCCAGCCGGACCAGCCCCCGTCGAGGACCCGGACGTCGCGGTGGCCGTGGTAGCGCAGCAGCCACCAGGCCCGCGTGGCCGCACGACCCGCCCAGTCGTCGTAGACGACGACCGGCCGGTCGCCGCTCACGCCGCTACGGCGCATCGCGGCCGCGAACCGGCCGGGGTCCGGCAGCGGATGCCGCCCCCTCGAGTCCACGGGGTCGGTGGGCACGTCGGCCAGGTCGGTCTCGAGGTCGACGTACGCCGCGCCCGGCACGTGTCCGGCGACGTACTGCTCCCGGCCGTCGTCGCGACCGAGCCGCCACCGGACGTCGAGCACCGTCATCTCGCCGAGCAGCCCTCGCAGCTCCTCCGGCATCGTCAGGTCGGACATGCCGGGCAGTCTGCCAGCGTCGCCCCGGCTCAGCCGAACGGGAGCGGCTCGCCGATCATCGAGACCGCGTGGGCGCGGGCGGCGGTGAGCCGTCGCCGGTGGTGCTGACGGCAGAGCACCTCGTAGCCGACCTGGGCCGGCTCGTCGGCCTCCACGTCGCCGACGACGATGACGTCACCCTCGGTGACCATCTCGCCGTTCTCGGTGCGGGCGTTGTGGGTGGCGCGCTTCCCGCACCAGCACAGCGCCTCCACCTGGAGGACGTGGACCCGGTCGGCCAGCTCGACCAGCCGGGCCGACCCCGGGAACAGCGAGGTGCGGAAGTCGGTGAGGATGCCGAAGGCGAACACGTCGACCTGGAGCTCGTCGACGACCCGGGCCAGCTGGTCGATCTGCCGCGGGGTGTAGAACTGCGCCTCGTCGCAGATCAGGTAGTCCACCCGGCCACCAGCGGTCAGCGTGTCGACGACGTACCCCCAGAAGTCGAAGTCGACGTCGACCTCGAGAGCGTCGTGCTGGAGGCCCAGTCGGCTGGAGAGCATCGCGGCCCCGGCGCGGTCGAGGCTGCTGAAGATCCGTCCGACGCGCCCGCGGGCCGCGTGGTTGTGGTTGGTCTGCAGTGCCAGCGTCGACTTCCCGGAGTCCATGGTGCCGGTGAAGAACTGCAGCTCGGCCATCAGCAGACCAGCACCGGGATCAGCATCTCTGCGGACGTCAGCGAGCCGTGCAGCCCCACGAGCCGGGTCTCGTAGGGGAAGGACGCCGTGCTCATCACCGAGAAGTCCCCACGGGAGGCCACGAGCACGTCACCGAGCCGCGGGCGTACGGCGCCCGCCACCGGGCCGAACCAGCCGCGCTCGATCGCGTCGTCGCGGGTGAGCACCTCGGCGCGCTCGCCGAGGACGTCCTGCCACGACGCCAGCACGTCCGGCACCGCGCCGCCACGGCAGTAGAGGTGACGGAAGCGTGCCTCCCCGCCGAGGATCACCAGACCGTCCATCAGCTCCGGGTGGTCGTCGGTGTCGAGCCGCTGCTCGGGCGGAGAGTCGACCATGCCGTGGTCGGCGACCACGATCACCCGCACATCGGTCGGCAGCACCTCGCGGAGCTGCTCCGCAGTCGCGTCGACCATCGAGAGCTGCAGCTGCCACGACGTCGACGCGACGCCGTACCGGTGACCGGTCCAGTCCAGGTCCCCCTCGTACATGTAGGTGAGGGACGGGCCGGACGCGGTGGACGCGAGCACCGCTGCCATCCGCTCGCCGACCTTGTCGGCGCCGACGAACTCCGCCCCCCGTTGACCGGCCACGGTCAACCCGGAGTCGGCGAACTCGCGCTTGTTGACCACGGTGGTGCTCACCCCGGCCTCGGCGATCCGGCCGAAGGCAGTGGGGTGGGGCTGCCACTCGCGCGGGTCCACGGCCTTGTTCCAGGTCAGCGCGTTGAGGAGATCGTCCGTGCCGGGGATCCGGGAGGTGAAGCCGACCAGGCCGTGCGCGCCGGGCATCAGTGCGGTGCCGAGCGAGGTGAGGCTGGTCGCGGTGGTCGAGGGCACGCCGACCGTGGCGGGCGCCTGCTCTCCCAGCAGCGAGTGCAGGAACGGGGCCTGCTCCTCGTGGTCGCGCAGCAGCTCGTAGCCGAGGCCGTCGACGAGGAAGACGACGTACTTCGACGCCTCGGGCAGCTCGATCGACGTCGGCGGCAGGTCGGCGTCCACCCCGAGGGCGCGGGCGACGGCGGGCAGCAGGTCGCCCAGCGACCGGTCCTCGTAGGCCGGCTCGACGAACACGTCACTCACCGGAGCCGCTCACCCCGCCGTGCGGGCCGACAACGCGTCGGCGAAGGTCAACAGGTTGGCGACCGCCTCCGGGCCTTCGGCCGCGGTGCTGACGCGCAGCGAGAAGTCGTCGGCGGTGACGACGCCGGTGTAGCCGTGGTCGGCCTCGCACTCCGGGTCGGCGCAGCCGGCGGGCTCCAGGTCGATGCGGCCCACCGCTCCCCAGCCGATGGTGAGCACCGCCTCGTTGGCGCCCGGAGGAGGGATCGGTCCCCCGGCGTACGACGCGGGGTTGGCCACCATGCGGTTGACGACCACCGAGCGGATCGCGGTCAGCGTCACCGCCTCCGTCGAGCTCGAGGTGTACGGCGCGGGGAGCAGGTCGTCGGGGGCGTGCTCGTCGGTGTGCGCCAGGATCAGCCGGCTCGCCGTCAGCACGAGCACCGTGACGTGGCGCCGGACCTCGTCCCGCTCGTCGATGGTGGGCTCGTGGTGCACGAGGTAGGAGACCACCGGCTCGTGGGCGACGGCGGAGTCCACGGCGGCCGAGACCACGTCGGGGTAGTAGCCGGACTTCTCGATCGCGACCCGCAGGTCGTGGCTGCGGTCGTGGAGGCGCCCCGTGGCGTGCTCGCTCATGCGGCCCAGCATGTCACGGGGCGACCCCGCCTAGGTGTGCAGCGTGTCGCCGGGCTGGGTGGACAGCCGCCTCACGAACCAGTCCGAGCGCGCGTCGCTGACCGGCTCGACCCGGGCGATGCCGTGGAGCACGGTCGCGCCGCCGACACCCGCGAGCACCAGCGACAGCTCGAGCGAGCGCACCTGCGGAAGGTCGTTCTTCAGCTGGGCGACCCGCAGCAGCAGCTGCTCGACGGACCCCACGTCGACCTGTTCGCTGCCGCGGTAGCCGAACAGCAGCGGCGCGGCACGGATCTCGCGGACCATGTCGCTGGCGTCCCCGCTGTGCATGGGCGGGATCCGGTAGGACTGGTCCCCGAGCAGCTCGGTGGCCGTCCCGGAGATGCCGAACGACACGACCGGGCCGAAGAGCGGGTCCTCCATCCCGGCGATCGACACCGGCACGCCAGGAGGAGCCATCTTCTGCACGATGAAGCCCGCCTTCTCCGGGGAGTCGATGAGCTCCTGCATCGTGCCCCAGGCGTCCCGCATCTCCTCCTCGGTGTCGATGCTGCGCCACACGTGCGCGAGGTCCGGACGCTGCCGCAGGTGGTCGGCGGTGGCCTTGAGCACCACGTCGTACCCGAGGTCCTCGGCCGCCTCCACGGCCTCGGCCTCGCTGGTGACCGGGAGGCGCGGCCACAGGTCCACGCCGTAGGCGGCGAGCAGGCCGCGCAGCTCGTCGAAGGTCAGGTCTCGACCGCCCGCCTCCTGCTTGAGGATGCCCGAGACCAGCATCCGGGCGGCCAGCAGGTCGACCGACTCCACCGGTACGAGCTCCCCGAGCGGCTTGTCCCGCCACGCGGCGTACTCGACCACCCGCGCCAGCGCGCGGACCGCAGCCTCGACGGCGGGATAGGACGGCACGGAGCCGCGTCCGGCCGTGGAGCCGGCGACGTCGGGCACCCGGAGCAGCTCGGGGACCCCCTCGGTGGCCAGGAACGTGGAGACCAGAGGCTTGTCGGACTGCTCACCCACCGCCGCCAGCACGTTGGCGACCTCCTCGCCGGTGGTGTTCAGCGGCGGGATGAAGACCGCGACCACCGAGTCGACCTCGGGGTCGTCGATCGCCGCGTCGAGCGCCTCCTCGAAGTCCTCCGCGGTGGCGTCGGCACCCAGGGCGACCGGATGCCCGACTTCGAGGCCCACGGCGACGGCGGCGTCGGCCGCCAGCAGGCCGAGCGCGTCGGAGTTGCCGACGACCGCGACCCGCCTGCCTCGCGGCAGCGGCTGGTGCGCGACCAGCTGGGCGACGTCGAACATCTCGTCCAGGGTGTCCACCTGGATCACGCCCGCCTGGCGGAACATCGCGTCGACGGCCGCCTGCGGAGCCAGCATCGAGCGGACGGCGTGACCCATCGGCACGCCCTGCGTCGAGCGGCCGGACTTCACCGCCACGACGGGCTTGCGCTGTGAGACGCGGCGAGCCAGCCGGCTGAACTTGCGGGGGTTGCCGATCGACTCCAGGTAGAGCAGCACGACCTCGGTGGAGTCGTCCTCCTCCCAGTACTGCAGCAGGTCGTTGCCCGACACATCGGCCCGGTTGCCGGCGCTGACGAAGGTCGAGAGTCCCAGCCCGCGGCGCGACACCTTCTCGAGGATGGCGACACCGAGGGCCCCGGACTGGCAGAAGAACCCGGCCCGTCCCCGCGGCGGCATCAGCGTCGACAGCGAGGCGTTCAGGGAGTGCTCACCATCGGTGTTGATGATGCCCAGTGCGTTGGGCCCGATCAGCCGCAGCCCGTAGCTGCGGGCCAGGCCGACCAGCTTGCGCTGCCGCACCCGGCCCTCCTCCCCCGTCTCGGCGAAGCCCGAGGAGATCACCACCAGGCCGTGGACGCCCTTCGCGGCGCAGTCGAGGACCACGTCCTGGACCGACTCCGCGGGCACCGCCACGATGGCCACGTCGACGGAGTCGGGGATGTCGCCCACCGTGGGGTAGGCGGGCAGGCCCGCCACCGACTGGGCAGCCGGGTTCACGACGTAGACCCGGCCCTGGTAGTCGCCGAGCACCAGGTTGCGCACCAACGTCTGGCCGATCGTGTCGTGGCGGCGAGAGGCACCGATGACGGCCACGCTGCGGGCGTCGAAGAAGCGCTGGATCGACGCCGCCTCCGCCCGATGCTCCCGCGCCCGCATCACGTTGACGGAGGTGTCGGTGGAGTCGATCCGGAAGACCACCCGCATCACGCCGTCGGTGAACCCCCCGGTGACGCGGTAGCCGGCCTCCCGGAACGTGGTCAGCATCCTGCGGTTCTCGGGCAGCACATCGGCCACGAACCGGTCGATGCCGCGTTCCCGCCCGGCCTGCGCGAGGTGCTCGAGCAGCAGGTAGGCGATGCCGCGGCCCTGGTAGGCGTCCTGCACGAGGAAGGCGACCTCGGCCTCGGTGACGTCGGGGCTGCCCCCGTGGAGGGCGGCCTCGTCGGGGGGGATCTTGTCGAAGCGGCCGACCGCGATCATCTTGTTCGCCACGGTCAGCACGAACGCGACCCGGTCGCGGTGGTCCACGTGGGTGAAACGCAGGACGTCCTTCTGCGAGAGCCGGGGCATCGGGGCGAAGAACCGGAGATACTTCGACTCCGCGGAGACGTCGCGGTAGAAGTCGACCAGCAGCTCCTCGTCCTCCGGCCCGATCGGGCGCAGATGGGCGACCTGACCGTCCCTGAGCAGGACGTCGGCCTCCCAGTGCCGGGGGTAGGCCGCCGGAGTGGTTGCGCTCACGGGGCGAAATCTACCGTCTCGTCCGGCGCGTCGGGGCTGCACGGCGTGCCCCCGCCGGCACCGCCGACCCGGCGTACGACAATGCGCACATGGCCCGGACCACCAAGCAAGCGCCGCCGCCCGACGACTTCGAGGAGCACATTCTCGACATCGACGTGGGTGACGAGATGCGGGCGAGCTTCCTCGAGTACGCCTACTCCGTGATCTACAGCCGGGCGCTCCCCGACGCCCGCGACGGTCTCAAGCCGGTGCAGCGCCGGATCCTCTACACGATGGCGGACATGAACCTCCGTCCGGATCGTGGCCACGTGAAGAGCGCACGAGTCGTGGGCGAGGTCATGGGCCGCCTGCACCCCCACGGCGACAGCGCGATCTACGACGCGCTGGTCCGGATGGAGCAGCCCTGGTCCCTGCGGGTGCCCTTCGTCGACGGCCACGGGAACTTCGGCTCCCCCGACGACCCGCCCGCGGCGATGCGCTACACCGAGTGCCGGATGGCACCGCCCGCCCTGGCGATGACCACCTCGATCGACGAGGACACCGTCGACTTCAAGCCCAACTACGACAGCCGCGAGCTCGAGCCGGTGGTGCTGCCTTCGGCGATCCCCAACCTGGTGGTCAACGGAGCCGCGGGCATCGCGGTCGGCATGGCCACCAACATCGCTCCGCACAACCTCGTCGAGGTCGTCCAGGCGTTGCGGCACCTCGTCGGGAACCCCCGGGCGACACTCGACGACCTGATGCGCTTCGTCCCGGGCCCCGACCTGCCGACGGGCGGGAAGATCGTGGGGCTCGACGGCATCCGCGAGGCCTACGAGTCCGGTCGCGGCTCGTTCAGGATGCGTGCCACGGCCCGCGTCGAGAACGTCACCCCTCGTCGCAAGGGCATCGTGGTCACCGAGCTGCCGTACGGCGTCGGCTCGGAACGGGTCATCGAGCGGATCAAGGCCCTGGTGCAGGGCAAGAAGCTGCAGGGCATCTCCGACGTCAAGGACCTCACCGACCGCGAGAAGGGACTCCGGCTGGTCATCGAGGTCAAGAACGGCTTCGTCCCCGAGGCGATCCTCGAGCAGCTCTACCGGCTCACCCCGATGGAGGACTCGTTCGCGATCAACGCCGTCGCCCTCGTCGACGGGCAGCCGCGCACCCTCGGCCTCAAGGAGATGCTGGAGGTCTTCCTCGGCCACCGCTTCGACGTCGTGCGCCGTCGCTCGGTCTTCCGACGCGGCAAGGCCGCCGACCGTCTGCACCTCGTCGACGGTCTGCTGATCGCGATCCTGGACATCGACGAGGTGATCGCCCTGATCCGGTCGAGCGACGACGCCGGGCAGGCCCGCGACCGCCTGATGACCGTCTTCGACCTGAGCGAGCCGCAGGCCTCCTACATCCTGGAGATGCCGCTGCGCCGGCTGACCAGGTTCTCCACCCTCGAGCTCGACAAGGAGAAGGCCGAGCTGGTGGAGACGATTGCCGCGCTCGACGCGATCCTCGAGGACGAGAAGCTGCTGCGCACGGTGGTCTCCGACGAGCTCAACGACGTCGCCCGGGCCTACGGCACGCCTCGCCGCACGGTGCTGCTGGAGTCCGCGGGACAGTCGGTCAGCGCCGCGGTGGAGCTCGAGGTCGCCGACGACCCCTGCTTCGTCTACCTCTCCAGCAGCGGGCTGCTCGCGCGCACCACCGACGTCGAGGCTCCTGGCGACGGCGGCGGGCGCGCCAAGCACGACGTGGTCGTCTCGGCGGTGCGCACGACGGCGCGCGGTCAGGTCGGCGCGCTCACCTCGCTCGGTCGGCTGGTCCGGCTCGGCGTGCTCGACCTGCCGACGCTGCCGGGCACGGCGAACCACCCCCACCTGCAGGGAGGAGCCCCACTGAGCGAGTTCCTCGCGCTGGAGCCCGGTGAGCGGGTGCTCTCGCTGACCTCGCTGGAGACCGACACCCCCGGTCAGGCGCTCGGCACCCGGGACGGCGTCGTCAAGCGCGTCAACCCGGAGGTGCTCGGGAACCGTGACGCCTGGGAGGTGATCCGGCTCGCCGAGGGCGACGAGGTCGTCGGGGCGGTCGAGCTGCGCACCGGGGACGAGGAGCTCTGCTTCCTCACCTCCGACGCGCAGCTGCTGCACTTCGCGGCGGGCCAGGTCCGCCCGCAGGGACGCTCGGGAGGTGGCATCGCCGGCATCCGGGTCTCGGCAGGACAACGGGTCGTCTCGTTCACGGCTTTCGCCCCCGACGAGTCGGCCGTGCTGGTGACGGTCTCCGGCTCCGGCACCGCGCTGCCCGGCACCGAGCCGGGCTCGGTCAAGGTCGCGCCGTGGGCGGAGTATCCCGCCAAGGGTCGCGGCACGAGCGGGGTGCGGTGCCATCGCTTCCTCAAGGGCGAGGACACCCTGGTGCTCGCCTGGGCCGGTCCGGGCCCCGCGCGGGCGGCGGCCGCCAGCGGCGCCGCCGTCGACCTGCCCGAGGCCACCGGTCGTCGGGACGGCTCCGGGATCCCCGCCTCCCAGCCGTTGGTCGCGGTGGCGGGACCCGTCGGGTCGCTGCTGTGACCAGGTGGCGCTCGGCGGCCGCGCTGGTGAGCGTGCTGACGCTGCTGCCCGTGCTCGGCTCGTGCTCGCGGGACGAGCAGCCGCGGACCGACCCCCGCACGGCACTGGCCACGGCGAAGAGGAACCTCGACAGCACCAGCGGCGTGCGCATCGGACTCACCGCACAAGGACTCCCGAGCGGCGTCAACGGGCTGCTCGGCGCGCACGGTGTCGGCACCCACGCCCCGGCGTTCACCGGCACCATCAAGGTCGCGACCAGCGGGTTCACCGCCGACGCAGCCGTCGTCTCGGTGGGGCCGACGGTCTACGCCAAGCTCCCGTTCACCTCGAAGTTCGTCCCGATCGACCCCGCCGACTACGGCGCACCGAACCCCTCGGACCTGCTCGACCGCAAGCGCGGCCTCTCGTCCTGGCTGACGGCCGCGACCCGGGTCAGGCAGGGCAAGCAGGTCCGGGACGGCCAGGCGGTCCTCACCGGATACTCCGGCACGGTGCCCGGCACGGCGGTCGCCAGACTGATCCCCAGCGCCCGGTCCTCCGCGAACTTCGCCGCACGCTTCACTCTCGACGACCGGACGCGGCTCGCCAAGGCGGTCCTGACGGGTCCGTTCTACCCCGAGGCGGAGAAGGTCACCTACACCGTCACCCTCGACGACTACGGCATCCGGCGAGACATCAAGGCCCCCTGATGGGCACCCAACGGCTGCTGCTGTCGCTCGCGGCGGTGGCGGTCGCGTTCGCGGCAGCGGACACCTACGTCGTGGTGCTCGCGCTCCCGGACATGATGACCAGCGTCGGCCTGTCCGTCGACGAGCTGCAGCGAGCGGCGCCGATCGTCTCCGGCTTCCTCCTCGGCTACGTCGCAGTGCTGCCGCTGATCGGCCGGATCGCCGACCTCCGCGGACGCCTCCCCGTGCTGGTGGCCTCCCTCGTGGTGTTCGCGCTCGGTTCGCTGGTCACCGCGGCTGCCTACGACCTGTCGAGCATGGTGGTCGGCCGGTTCCTGCAGGGGGTCGGCGGCGGAGGACTCGTGCCGGCGACCCTCGCTCTGGTCGCCGACCTCTACCCGCCGCAGCGGCGAGGGGTGCCGCTGGGCGTGGTCGGGGCGGTGCAGGAGCTGGGCAGCGTCGTCGGACCCCTGTACGGCGCACTGGTGCTCGCGGTCGCGCCGTGGCAGGCGATCTTCGCCCTCAACCTCGCGGCCGGCCTGGTGCTCGCCGGTGCCCTGCGCTCCCTGGGCCCCTCCGGTGCCCGCACCGGCCGTCCCGATCTTCCGGGCGCCCTGCTGCTCGGGCTGGCGCTGGTCGCCCTGGTGCTGACGATGCGACCTCCCACGCCGCTGACCACCGACGTCACCCTGGGGCTGGGGTTCGTCCCGCTGACCGGGGGGAGCCGATGGGTCGCCCCGGTGGGGCTGGCCGCGGTGCTGCTCGCGGCCGGCTTCGTCTCCCGCTGCCTCACCGCGCGACGGCCCCTGGTCGACCTGCGGGGGTGGGGCGGTGTCGCCCGGCGCGCCGACCTTCGGGGCGCGACCCTGCTGGCCCTGGCGCTGGCCGGGGTGATCGTGGCCTTCGCGACGGCCGACCCCGAGGTGGCGGTGTTCGCTCCTGCCGGCCCGTGGCTGCTCCTCGGCTCGATGGTCTCCGGGGCGTTGCTCTGGCGGCACCTCCGCACCGCCGCCGAGCCCCTGGTGCCGCACGGGGCACTCGCACAACGCCCGGCGTGGGGCTCGCTGCTGGTCAGCTTCTTCGTCGGCGCGGCGCTGATCGCGGCCCTGGTGGACGTGCCGATCTTCGCCCGGGTGACCGTCTACCCCTCCTCCCAGCTCGACGCCGCGCTCGTCCTGGTCCGGCTGCTCGTCGCGCTGCCCGTGGGCGCGCTCGTCGGCGGGTGGCTGCTGCGCTGGGCCGCGACCGGGGCGGCCACCGGGGTCGCCACCGCGGTGGTCACCGCCGCGGGCATGGTGCTGACCGCGGGCGGTTTCGCCTGGATGTCCAGCTGGGGGCTCACCAGCCTGGCCTCGCCCCTCGCCACCGTGCCGCTCGTGCTCACCGGGCTCGGCTTCGGGCTCGCACTGGCCCCGGTGAACGCCGCGCTGCTCGCGGCGACCGCGGACGCGGTGCACGGGGTCACCAGCGCGCTGCTGGTGGTCTCGCGGATGGTCGGGATGCTCGTCGGCATCTCGGTGCTCACCACGGTGGGCCTGCGCCGCTACTACGCGGTCCAGGTCGACCTGCCCTCCCCGGCCGACGTCTGCGCGTCCGGCACCCAGTGCGCGGCGTACACCCGTCTGCTCAAGGAGGCCGGGCTGGCCCAGCTGGAGACCGTCTTCCTCGGAGCCGCGGTCTGCGCCGTCATCGCCGCGCTCCTGGCCCTCCTCCTCTTCCGCGACCCAGGAGGGGACTCGGCCCGACCGGCGGGATGATCTCCGGGCGACTCCCGCGTCCGGTACGTTGCCGCCGTGACCGATGACCCCTTCGCGGACCTGCTCGCGGCGAACCGCGCCTACGCCGACTCCTTCGACCTCAGTGGCTTCGACGGCATCGCCCGCGCCGGCGTGGCCCTCGTGACCTGCATGGACTCGCGCATCGACCCGCTGCGTCTGCTGGGCCTGCAGCCCGGTGACGCCAAGATCTTCCGCAACCCGGGGGGTCGGGTCACCCCGCAGGCACTGGAGGCGCTCGTGCTCGGCGTGCACCTGCTCAACGTCGACCGGATCCTGGTCGTCCCGCACACCAGGTGTGCGATGGCCTCGGCCACGCTCGACGAGCTGCGCGAGCGGGTCGGCAGGTCGGCCGGCCAGGACGCCTCGTGGCAGACCTTCGGCGTGGTCGAGGACCAGGAGGCCGCCCTCGCGGAGGACGTCAGGTCGGTGCGTACCCACCCGCTCATCCCCGACTCGGTCGAGGTGGGCGGCTTCCTGTACGACGTCGACACCGGCCTGCTCGACCGTCGGGTCTGAACCGTCCCGGGAGGGCACGCGTGGTGCCGAGGTCGAGGCTCAGGCGTCGATCGAGTCGGCGTCGACCTCGTAGGCACCCTGGACGATGAAGTCCTTGCGCGGTGCCACCTCGGAGCCCATCAGCAGCTCGAAGACCGAGGTGGCGGCGTCGGCGTCGTCGACGGTGATGCGGCGCAGCGTCCGGTGTCGTGGGTCCATGGTCGTCTCCGCGAGCTGGTCGGCGTCCATCTCCCCGAGACCCTTGTAGCGCTGCACCGGGTCCTTCCAGCGCACCCCCTTCTTCGTCAGCTCGGCCAGCTTCCGCTGCAGCTCGGCGTCGGAGTAGGTGTAGAGGTACTTGGCCATGCCCTTCTTGGGGTTCGACAGCTCGATCCGGTGCAGCGGCGGCACCGCGCTGTAGACGCGGCCCTGGCGGATCAGCTCGGGCATGTACTTGAAGAACAGCGTGGCGAGCAGGCAGCGGATGTGTGCGCCGTCCGAGTCCGCGTCGGCCATGAAGATGATCCGGCCGTACCGGCGGGTGTCGATGTCGAAGGTGCGGCCGGAACCGGCGCCGACGACCTGGATGATCGACGCGCACTCGGTGTTCTTCAGCATGTCGCCGACCGAGGCCTTCTGCACGTTGAGGATCTTGCCCCGGATCGGCAGCAGCGCCTGGAACTCGGAGTTGCGCGCGAGCTTCGCGGTGCCGAGCGCCGAGTCGCCCTCGACGATGAACAGCTCGCTGCGGTCCATGTCGGACGAGCGGCAGTCGGCGAGCTTCGAGGGCAGCGCGCTGGACTCCAGCGCGGTCTTGCGACGCTGGGTCTCGCGGTGCTGACGCGCGGCCAGCCGGGCTCGCGAGGCGTTGGCGACCTTCTCCAGCACCAGCTTGGCCTGCGCCTTCTCCGCCCGCTTGGTGGACGTGAGGAACTTCCTCAGCTCGGCCGTGACCACCTTGCGCACCACGTTGCGGGCCGCCGGCGTGCCGAGCACCTCCTTGGTCTGCCCCTCGAACTGCGGCTCGGCCAGCCGCACCGTCACCACCGCCGTCAGCCCCTCGAGCACGTCGTCCTTGACCACGTCGGGCTCGCTGACCTTGAGCTGCTTGGTCGAGCGCAGCACCTCGTTGAAGGTCCGGGTGGCCGCCTGCTCGAAGCCCGTGAGGTGGGTGCCCCCCTTCGGGGTCGCGATGACGTTGACGAAGGAGCGCAGCTCGGTGTCGTAGCCGGTCCCCCACCGCAGTGCCACGTCCACTCCCAGGTCGCGTTCGACGTCCTGCGGGGTCATGTGCCCCTGGTCGTCGAGCAGCGGCACCGTCTCGGTGAAGGTGTCGCTGCCGGTCAGCCGCAGGATGTCGCTCACCGGCTCGTCGGAGGCCAGGAACTCGCAGAACTCCGCGATGCCGCCGTCGTGCCGGAAGCTCTCCTCGACAGGCTCGCTGCCCCGCAGATCGCGGATCACCAGCTCCAGGCCGGGGACGATGAACGAGGTCTGACGCGCCCGCGTGGCGAGCTCGTCGAAGACGAACGTGGCGTCCTTGGTAAAGATCTGCCGGTCCGGCCAGAACCGCACGCGGGTGCCGCTCGCCCCCTTCTTGACCCGGGGTCCCTTGCGGGAGAGGCCGGACTGCTCGGTGAAGTCTCCGCGCGGCCCGTCCCCCGCGAAGACACCCGGCACGCCGCGCCGGAAGGACATGCCCTGCAGCGCGGGCGAGCGCTCGACGTCGACGTCGAGTCGCGAGGAGAGGGCGTTGACGACGGACGCCCCGACCCCGTGCAGCCCGCCGGTCGCGACGTACGAGCCCCCGCCGAACTTCCCCCCGGCGTGCAGCTTGGTGAAGATCACCTCGACGCCCGGGAGGCCCGTCTTCGGCTCCTTGTCGACCGGGATGCCCCGACCGTCGTCGTGCACCTCCACCGAGTCGTCGGGGTGCACCGTCACCTCGATGCGATGCGCGGCGCCCGCCAGCGCCTCGTCCACGCCGTTGTCGATGATCTCCCAGACGCAGTGCATGAGACCGCGGGTGTCCGTCGAGCCGACGTACATGCCAGGCCGCTTGCGCACCGCCTCCAGGCCCTCGAGGACCAGCAGGTGGTGGGCGTTGTACGAGCTGTCGATGGCGGTTCCTCCGGCGGTGCGGGCTGCCACGGGACTCCTAGCGGGCGACGGAACGGTGCTTCCCGGAAATCTACCCGCGACACGCCCGAGGCCCCGATTCGCCACGCCTACCCGTCAAGCCGGACGCCTGGGGCGACGATGAACAGGCAGGAGCACAGGGTCACGATGCGGCCACGAGTTGTTTCAAGTCTGGCGGATTGGCAACGGGGAGTACCCAAGCCACGTCAGACTTGGTGACGAAGCACAGGTGAACGACGTTGTGGGAGAGGTCACCCGGTCTCACGGGTAGAAACCACCCGCCAACGGGAAGCGTCAGGCGTGATTGGATGTTGGACCTGGTGGAACGACGACGCGAAGCGACACATTGGGTTCTCCGCGTTAGGTTGAGCTGGACTCCCAGAAAGGGAAACGAGGCCTCAGATGACCACTGCAGTTGCCCCTAGTACGCCCCTGTCCGCGGTTGACCGCTGTGACCGGTGCGGTGCCCAGGCCTACCTCCGTGTCGAGCTCGCCGGTGGCGGCGACCTCCTCTTCTGCGCCCACCACGCGCGGGAGCACGGCGACAAGCTCCGCGAGATCGCGGTAGCCGTCCAGGACGAGACCGACAAGCTGGTCGACGCCCCGGCCGTCTCTGCCGGCGGAGACCTCTGACCCCACAGGTCCCACGACGTTCCACGAGCCCCGGGCGCTGCCCGGGGCTCGTGGCGTCTCCGGAGACGTGTGTCGGGCACGTTGCCGTCGGGTGATCGCGCTGTGACAGGCTGACGCCCATGCCGCTGACGGACGCGCTCGTGGGGCTCGCCGTCCTCGTCGGACTCGTCGGGATCGTGGTTCCCGTGCTGCCCGGCTCGGCCCTGATCCTGGCGGCGGTGCTGGTCTGGGCCGTCGTGCTGTCCTCGGCCACCGGCTGGCTGGTGCTGGCGGTGGTGACGGTGCTGCTGGGAGTCGGCGTGGTCGTGAAGTACGCCGTGCCCGGCCGGCGGCTCAGGTCGGCCGGCGTACCCACCCGCACCCTGGTCGCAGGCGGCCTGCTCGCGCTCGTGGGGTTCTTCGTCATCCCGGTCGTGGGTCTGCTCGTCGGCTTCGTCCTGGGGGTCTACCTCGCCGAGCTGTCCCGCGTGGGCCGGGACCGGGCCTGGCCCACGACGAAGGCCGCGCTGCGAGCCGTCGGCCTCTCGGTCCTCGTCGAGCTCGTCGCCGGTCTGCTCGCGGCGCTGACCTGGGTGGTCGGGGTCGTCGTCGCGTGAGCGGTCCCTGAGATGGCCATCATCCTCGCCCTGGGCTCAGCCCTGGCCTACGGACTCTCCGACTTCCTGGGAGGGTTCCTCTCCCGGCGGTCCTCCGCCTGGCAGGTCGCCGTCGTCGCGCAGCTGTCCTCCGCGTCCTGCACGGGTCTCGTCGCGCTGTTCGTGCACGGGCACCCGGCTGCCGTCGACTACCGCTGGGCCGTTCTGGCGGGCGTGGGCAGCGGGGCCGGCACCGGCTTCCTCTACCGCGGCTTCTCCTCCGGGCGGATGAGCGTGGTGGCTCCGGTCTCTGCCGTCGGGGCCGCGCTGGTGCCGGTGCTCGCCGGTGCAGCGGGCGGGGAGCGGCCCTCCTCCCTCGTCTGGATCGGCATCCTCGCCGCGATGCCCGGGATCTGGCTGGTCTCCAGCTCGGCCGCGGACCCGCTGGGGCCGTCGGCCCCGCGGGGGTCGCTGAGAGCCGGACTCGCCGACGGGGTGCTGGCCGGGCTCGGGTTCGGCGTGTTGTTCGCGGCCCTGGGCCAGGTCCCCCGTACCTCGGGCTGGTGGCCGCTGTTCACCGCTCAGGCCGTCAGCGTCCCCGCGGTCGTGCTGCTCGCGGTGCTGCTGCGAGCCGCCTGGGTCCCCCGGGGCCGCACCGTGCGGCTGGCGGTGTTCGCCGGCCCGCTCGGGGCCTCGGCCACCGGCCTGTTCCTGCTGGCCACGCAGCACGGCTTTCTCACCGTCGCCGGCGTGCTGGCCTCGCTCTACCCTGCCAGCACGGTGCTGCTGGCGGCACTGCTGCTGCACGAGCGGGTGCACCGTGCGCAGGGTCTGGGTCTCGTCCTGTGTGCGCTCGCGATCGGGTTCGTGGCCGGTGGATGAGCGGGCGTGACCTCCCACAAGCCCGCTCGTTAGGCGAGGAGAGACACCGTTGACGTCGTCGAGCGCGACCACCTGCTGCTCGGGGGAGTACCGCTGCGATCTCTGCCAGGTGGTCTGGGCCCTCTAGAGGACCACGGAGCGCCGCGTTCGAAAGTTTCTCTCTCCCCACCCGTAACTCCGGTGACCCCGCGTCGTTGGAGCGGCACAGGGCTGCCTCATGGGAGGGAAGGCCCTGCAGCGCTCCCGCTCGCCACCCCCTCTCCCTCGGCGGGCGGGAGCGCTCCCGCGTCCGGAGGCGACGGCGAGGCCGGGCTCAGTCGAGGTAGTCGCGCAGCACCTGGGAACGGGACGGGTGGCGCAGCTTCGACATCGTCTTGGACTCGATCTGGCGGATCCGCTCACGGGTCACGCCGTACACCTTGCCGATCTCGTCGAGCGTCTTCGGCTGACCGTCGGTCAGCCCGAACCGCATCGAGACCACCCCAGCCTCCCGCTCGGAGAGGGTGTCCAGGACCGCGTGCAGCTGCTCCTGGAGAAGCGTGAACGAGACGGCGTCGGCCGGGACGATCGCCTCGGAGTCCTCGATCAGGTCACCGAACTCGGAGTCGCCGTCCTCGCCCAGGGGGGTGTGCAGCGAGATCGGCTCGCGACCGTACTTCTGCACCTCGATGACCTTCTCGGGGGTCATGTCGAGCTCCTTGGCGAGCTCCTCCGGGGTCGGCTCACGGCCGAGGTCCTGCAGCATCTGCCGCTGCACACGGGCCAGCTTGTTGATGACCTCGACCATGTGCACCGGGATGCGGATGGTGCGCGCCTGGTCGGCCATCGCCCGGGTGATGGCCTGCCGGATCCACCAGGTGGCGTAGGTCGAGAACTTGTAGCCCTTGGTGTAGTCGAACTTCTCGACGGCACGGATCAGGCCCAGGTTGCCCTCCTGGATCAGGTCGAGGAAGAGCATCCCGCGGCCGGTGTAGCGCTTGGCCAGCGAGACCACGAGACGGAGGTTCGCCTCGAGCAGGTGGTTCTTGGCGCGGCGGCCGTCCTCCGCGATCCACTCGAGCTCCTCGAGCGGCTTCGCGGCGATCTTGCCGCCCTTGGCGAGCTTCTCCTCCGAGAACAGCCCCGCCTCGATGCGCTTGGCGAGCTCGACCTCCATCTCCGCATTGAGCAGCGGGACCTTGCCGATCTGCTTGAGGTAGTCCTTGACCGGGTCGGCCGTCGCGCCGGCGACCATCACCTGCTGGACGGGCTCGTCCGACTCGTCCGCCTGGGAGACGACGAAGCCCTTGCTCTCGTCCTCCTCCTCCTTCAGCGTCGGGTCGGTCGCGACGTCCTTCTCGAACTGCTCGTCGGGCAGGTCGGGGAGCACCTTCTTGCCGTCGGGCCCGACGGCGACCGGCGTGCCGTCCACCGGAGCACCGACACCGTCGGCCGCCTTCGCGGCGGCGGTCTTCTTCGTGGCCGCCTTCTTCGCGGCGGCCTTCTTGACCGGTGACTCCTTGGCCGGTGCTTCCTTGGCCGGTGCCTCCTTGGCCGGTGACTTCTTGGCGGCGGTCTTCTTCGCGCTGGCCTTCACCGTGGTGCGGGCGCCGGAGGCGGCGGCCGCCACCTTCTTGCGGGGTTGGGCGTCATCGGCGGAGACCACGACGGCAACTCCTTCCTCGCTCAGCAGCCTGAGCACGGCCTTGAGGTGCTTGGGGGAGGTCGCGGCAGTGGCGGTCGCGGTCCGCAACGCCTCCGCGGTGACCTGTCCGGAGCGTCGACCAGCGTCGAGAAGGGCGATCACGTCCGGGTGGGTCAGGACATCAGCGGAGTGTGTGCGGGACGTGCTCGAAGACACGAACTACCTCTCGTGCAGGTTGCGGGGCGCGGCAGAGCCCGTTCACGTCAAGAGCCGCACCGCCATTGTGACACGAGGCTGAGAGTTTCCAAGCAACGACCCGGGTGCTCGCGACGTGCTCACGACGTCGTCGCGGCTTGCTTCTTCGCCTTCTTGAACGCCCGCACCTCGTCCAGCGACGCCTGGTCCACGACGTCGGCGACCGAGCGGTGCGACCCTGCCTCGGAGTAGTCACCGGCAGCGCTCCGCCAGCCCTCGGGGCGAACGGCGAGCTGCTTGCCGAGCAGGGCCGTGAAGATCTGTGCCTTCTGCTTGCCGAAGCCCGGCAGCGCCTGCAGGCGACGCATCAGCTCACGGCCCGTGTCGGCCTCGCGCCAGAGGCGGGCCGCGTCGCCGTCGTACTCCTCGACGACGACCGCGGCGAGCGCCTGGAGCCGTGCGGCCATCGACCCGGGGAAGCGGTGGATGGCCGGCGGCACCGCACAGAGGGCGGCGAACTCCTCCGGGTCGGCCGCCGCGACGGCGGCCGGGTCGAAGGTCCCGAACCGCTCCACGACCTTCGCCGGCCCGCGGAAGGCGTGCTCCATGGGGTACTGCTGGTCGAGCATCATGCCGGCCAGCAGCGCGAACGGCTGCTCGCTCAGCACGCGGTCCGCAGCGTCATCCTGTGCGATCCGGATGCCCGTCACTCCTCGTCCGCCTTCACGGCCAGCACCGGGCAGGGCGCATCGAGCAGCACCCGCTGGGCGTTGCTGCCGAGGATGAGCTTGCCCACCGGGGAGCGACGCCGCAGGCCGATGACGATGAACTCCGCGTCGACCTCGGTGGCCACGTTGACCAGGTCGTCCGCCGGGTCCATGCCGCGCACCAGCTGGCGGACCTCGTGCTCGACGCCGAAGCCACGGAGCTCCTCACGGATGGCGTCGAGGCCCGCCTCGGACTCGATGGCGTCGTCACGGTCGAACTCACGGCCGCCCCGGTGGGAGTTGACGACGACCAGCCGGGCGTCGCGCAGGTGGGCCTCCTCCGCCGCACGACGGAGAGCAGCGTGCCCTTCGGGCTTGGGCACGTAGCCCACCACGATGGTCCCCATTGACCGTCCTCCTGAGATGGCAGCGGCGCGAGGCCGCGTTTCGGCTCTTTCGCTGCGACGCTATCGCAGGGCGACCGGTTCGTGCCCTGTGGACGACGACCGGCATCGGGCGACGAGGAGGCGGCATGCTGTCGCGGTGGACGCCCACTGCTCCCCCCTCCCCACCGCCGCGACGGCGGACGCCGTACGACGTGCGCTGCTGAGGCAGGAGGTCGGACGGTTCCGGCAGCGTGAGAGCCGTCGGGTCTTCGACGCCAGCGTGCACGTCGGGGTGCTCGCCGGGCCCCGCACCGGTTTCGTGGTGCGTGCCCAAGACGTCCCGGCCCTGGACGCCGCGCTCCGCGTCGACGTCCTGGCCAGCCTCCTCGAGGACAGTCCCGCCGCCTGGACGACGTCCTGGCTGGTGCGCCCCGGGGTGCCGCTCGTGCACGACCTCGACCTGCTGTGGCTCTCCGCGATGCGGATGGCGTTCGGGTTGCACGATCGCGCGATGGACGGGTGCTACGTGCTGACCCGCACCGGCTGGCGTGACCTGATCACCGACGAGACCCACACCTGGACGAGGCTTCGGATCTAGTCGTCGGGCTGGCTCCAGGTGTGCACCGGCTCGTTGGTGTGCATCTGCTCGCGGTACTCGCGCAGCGTGCTCCGCAGCGCGTCGAGCCGGTCACCCTCGTGGTCCCCGGTCCGGGCCGTGAACCGGTCGGCGAACCAGGACGCGCCGTTCTGGCCGACGACACAGCGCTGCTCGATGATGTCGAGCAGCCGGTCGCCCTCCTCGGCCTGCACGCCCCAGGCCTCGAGGCCGGCGCGCGCCATCGGCAATAGCCGACGGACCACCAGCTCGGTCGCCGGCACCTGGCCCAGTCCCGGCCAGTAGAGCTTGGCCTCGATGCCCTCCTTCGCGGCGACGTGGAAGTTCTCCTCAGCTGCGCTGAAGGACATCTGGGACCACAGCGGACGCTCGTGCTCGGCCAGCGTGCGCGTGAGGCCGAAGTAGAAGGCGGCATTGGCCATCGTGTCCGCGACGGTCGGTCCCGCAGGGAGGACGCGGTTCTCGACGCGCAGGTGCGGCATGCCGTCGACGACGTCGTAGACCGGACGGTTCCACCGGTAGATGGTGCCGTTGTGGAGCCGCAGCTCCTGCAGCCTGGGTGTCCGACCGGACTCCAGGGTCTCCAAGGGGTCCTCGTCCTCGAGCACCGGCAGCAGCGCTGGAAAGTAGCGGACGTTCTCCTCGAAGAGGTCGAAGATCGAGGTGATCCAGCGCTCGCCGAACCACACCCGCGGGCGCACCCCCTGAGCCTTGAGCTCCTCGCTGCGCGTGTCGGTCGCCTGCTCGAACAGCGGGACCCGGGTCTCTCGCCACAGCTCGCGGCCGAGCAGGAACGGCGAGTTGGCCCCGAGCGCCAGCTGCACCCCGGCGATCGCCTGGGAGGCGTTCCAGTACGCCGGGAAGTCCTCGGGACTGACCTGGATGTGGAGCTGCGTGCTGGTGCACGCCGCCTCCGGCACGATCGAGTCCGTGGTGGTGCGCAGCCGCTCCGGTCCGTCGATGTCGATGACGATGTCCTCACCTCGCGCGGCGAGGATCTGGTCGCTCAGCAGGTGGTAGCGCGGGTTCGGGGTCAGCGAGGACGGGCTCATGTGGCCGGCGGACAGGGTCGGGAGGATGCCGATCATCACCAGGTGGGCGCCGACCTTGGCCGCCTTGGACTCGGCGTCGTTGAGGCTGCGCCGGACGCCCTGCTCGAACTCGGTGAAGCCACGGTCACGCAGCTGTTTGGGGGGGACGTTGATCTCGAGGTTGAACTGGCCGAGCTCGGTCTGGAAGTCCGGGTCGGCGATCGCCTCCAGGGCCTCGGCGTTGCGCAGCGCGGGGTCGCCGATCTCGTCGACGAGATTGAGCTCGATCTCCAGCCCCGTCATCGGCGAGTCCGCGTCGAAGCGCGACTCCCGGAGCATCCGGGCGAACACGTCGAGGCAGCGTCGCACCTTCTCGCGGTAACGGGTGCGGTCCGCCCGGGTGAACTCCTGGTGTGCGACCTCTTCGCCCATGGCGCGCAGCCTAGGCGGTGATCCCACGATCCGCCGCGCCCGCCACTCAGCGCTCGAGCAGCGGGAGCGAGTCCAGGGGGATCGGCGTCCACGCCGACGGCGGCACGGCGCCCGCCAGTGCCTCGGTGAGCAGGCCCGCGAGCGAGTAGCCGGGTTGGGCCTGCTGCGCCCGCTCGACCGCGCACCAGGCCAGCGCGCCGTCGCCCGAGAGCCAGGCCGCGAAGCCCAGCAGCGCGGCCGCGGGTGCCCGCAGGTGCTGTGGCGCGACGCGGACGACGTCGCGCCAGAGGTCGACGTGCGCGTCGGCCGTCTCCCGGCTCATCTCCGCCCAGGCGACGTCTCGCAGCTCGACGGAGAGCTGCATGAGCACGAGCAACCGTGCCAGGTCGGCGTCGTCGAGCGGCCCACGGTCGTCGAGGAAGCGGTCCACCCGCTGTCTGACCCATCGGGCCTCGACCGCGAGCCGGTGCCGCCCGAGACCCAGGCCGCAGGCGACCTCCTCCCCCAGGCGCGCGACCCGCTCCGTCCGCTCGTCGTCGTCGCCGACGAGCGTGTCGGCGAGCTCGCGCCGGCTGCCCAACACGACCCTGCCGTCGGCCACCGCCTGCGCCATCCAGGGGTGCGAGCGGACGTCGTAGGGCGTGCCCTCGCCACGCCCGTCGAACGGGTACCACCGCTCGCCGTCGGCGCGCACCGCGCACACCAGGTCCACCAGCACCCGGCTCAGCCGCTGGTCCAGCGCAGCGCCCACCGCCTCGGCCATCCCGGCGTCCCGCGAGTAGACGAGCACCGCGACCCGGGTCGTGCCGTGCCGGCCGGCGACGTCGGCGAGGTATCCCGCCAGCTGCTCCACCTCGACCGGGTCGCTCGGCACGTCGACCCGGGCGTGGAACGGGGTGACCGCATCCCCCACGGTCAGCAACACCACGGACTCCTCGGGATGGAAGCCGAGCAGGCTGGGGACGAGGGCCAGCAGGTCGCCGGGATCCTTGGCGCGGAGGGGCTGCGTGTCGCTCATGTGCCGAGCCTCGCCGTCGGTCGGCCGCCGTCGTGGGGCCGGCGGGACGGCTGTGGACGGCCGGCCACGCCAGGGGGATGTGGAAGGTTCCTGGCGCGTCGGCACGGCGGTCGGCACGGCGGTCGGCACGGCGGTCGGCACGGCGGTCGGCACGGCGGTCGGCACGGCGGTCGGCAGGGAGGTCGACAATGGCCGTGTGCGCGCCGACCCGACGATCCTCCACGTCGACCTCGACGCGTTCTTCGCCGCGGTCGAGCAGCGCGACAAGCCGTCGCTGCGCGGCAAGCCCGTCGTGGTGGGCGGTGTCGGCGGGCGCGGCGTCGTGGCCACCGCGTCCTACGAGGCGCGGGTCTTCGGGGTGCACTCCGCGATGTCCACCCGGGAGGCGCGAGCACGATGTCCCCACGCGGCGTACCTCAGCGGCCGCTTCGACGCCTACCGGGAGAGCAGCCGCCAGGTGATGGCGGTGCTGCGCGACCTCTCACCGCTGGTCGAGCCGCTCTCCCTCGACGAGGCCTTCGTCGACCTCGCCGCCGGTGAGGTGCCGGACCTGTCGGTGGCCGGGGTCACCGCGGTGGCCCGACGGCTCAAGGACGACATCGGCGAGGTCACCGGCGGTCTGTGCGGCTCGGTCGGCATTGCGACCTCGAAGCTGGTCGCCAAGATCGCCAGCGACCTCGACAAGCCCGACGGGCTGGTGGTGGTGCCGCCCGGCACGGAGCAGGAGCTGCTGCGCCCCATGCGCGTCAACGTGATCCCGGGCGTCGGGCCCGCGACGGCCGAGCGGCTGCGCCGGGTCGGGGTGCACACGGTCGCCGACCTCGAGAAGGTCTCCGTCGACGAGCTGGTGCGGATCGTGGGGCAGGCCCACGGCACGTCGCTGTACCGGCTCGCCCGGGCCGACGACGACCGCCCGGTGGTGTCCGAGCGCGAGGCGAAGTCGATCAGCGTCGAGGGCACCTACGACACCGACCTGGTCGACCGGCGCCTGCTCGAGGGTCTGGTCGACCGGCAGGCCGGCCAGGTGGCCGAACGGCTCCGGAAGGCCCGGCTGTCGGGACGCACGGTGACCCTCAAGGTCCGGCTGCACGACTTCACCACCCACACGCGGTCCAGCACCCTGCCCGCGCCGACGGACAGCACGCGGGTCGTCGCCCGGCTGGCGCGCTCGCTGCTCGCGGAGGTCGACGCCTCCGGGGGCGTGCGGCTGCTGGGGGTGGGCGTCTCCGGCCTGGCCGACTGGATCCAGGAGGACCTCTTCGAGGAGTACGACGACTCTGCCGAGCTGACCGACCCCGACTCGGCAGGCAACTCCCCGGTTGACACGGCCGAGGCGGCGATCGCCGCGATCACGCGTGTCCGGCAGTGGGCTCCCGGCATGGACGTGCTGCACGCCGAGCACGGACCCGGATGGGTATGGGGCTCCGGGGTCGGGCGGGTGACGGTCCGTTTCGAGACCGCCGAGACCGGCCCCGGTCCGGTGCGCACCTTCCTCGCCGACGACCCCGACCTGGTGACGCGCCCCCGGGGCCGGTACGACGCTGAGGAGGCCTGAGCGGCGCACCCCCGTAGGCTCCCCGGCATGCCCGACGCACAACCTCCGCACGCCAAGCGCGTGCCCACCGAGCGCACTCACCACGGTCACACCGTCATCGACGAGTACGAGTGGCTGCGCGACCCCGACTCCCCCGACACGCTGGCCTACCTCGAGGCCGAGAACGAGTGGACCCGCACCCGCACCGCCCACCTGGAGGACCTGCGCGAGCAGATCTTCTCCGAGATCCGTGCCCACACCAAGGAGACCGACCTCTCGGTCCCCTACCGGATCGGAGACTGGTGGTACTACGGCCGCTCCCACGAGGACAAGCAGTACGGCGCCAGCTGCCGGTGTCCCGTCCGGGGCCCCGACGACTGGACCCCGCCGACACTGGAGGCCGAGGTCGAGGTGCCCGGAGAGCAGGTCCTGGTGGACGCCGACGAGCTCGCGGAGGGGCACGACTTCTTCTCCCTCGGCGGGGTCTCGGTCAGCCCGGACGGCACCCGGCTCGCGTTCAGCACCGATGTGGTCGGCAACGAGCGGTACCTGCTGCAGGTCAAGGACCTGCGCACCGGCGAGATGCTGGCCGACGAGATCCCCGACACCATGGGGGGCGGCACCTGGGACCGGGCGGGCACCACGCTCTTCTACACGACCCCGGACGCCGCGTGGCGCCCGGACAAGGTGTGGCGCCACGTCCTCGGCACCCCGGTAGGGGACGACGTGGTCGTGCACCACGAGACCGACGAGCGGTTCCTGACCGGGGTGGGACGCACCCGCAGCGACCGCTACCTGATCCGCGCCTCCGGCTCCCGCACCACCTCGGAGTACGCCGTCCTCGACGCCGACGACCCGACCGGGGAGTTCCGGGTGGTGGCACCTCGTCGCGACGGCGTGGAGTACTCCCTGGAGCACGCGGTCCTGCGCGGTGAGGACCGCTTCCTGGTGCTGCACAACGACGGCGCCGAGAACTACGAGCTCGCCGTCGCGCCCGTGGACGCCACGTCGCACGAGGACTGGACCCCGCTGCTCCCCCACGACCGCGCGGTGCGGCTCGAGGACGTCGACGCCTTCGCGGGCCACCTCGTGGTCAGCCAGCGGGGCGGCGGCGTCACCCAGCTGCGCATCCTGACCCTCGAGGACGACGCGGCGGACGGGATCGGCGACGACTTCCTCGTCGAGTTCGAGGAGGAGGTGCACACCGTGGGTGCGAGCGCGAACCCGGAGTTCGGCCAGCCGACGGTCCGGCTGGGCTACGGGACCCTGGCCGACCCCGCCGCGGTCTTCGACTTCGACGTCAGCACCCGTGAGCTCACGCTCCTCAAGGAGGCCCCGGTGCTGCCCGGCCCCGACGGCACCCCCTTCGACCGGTCCCGCTACGTGCAGTCGCGGGAGTGGGCCGTCGCCGACGACGGCACCCACGTGCCGATCTCCCTCGTCGTGCCGGCCGACGCCCCCCGCGACGGGTCGATGCCGATGGTGCTCTACGGCTACGGCTCCTACGAGAGCTCGATGGACCCCGCCTTCTCGATCAGCCGTCTCTCGCTGCTCGACCGCGGCATCGGCTACGCCGTGGCGCACGTGCGCGGCGGTGGGGAGATGGGCCGCCACTGGTACGACGACGGCAAGCTGATGCGCAAGAAGAACACCTTCACCGACTTCGTGGCGTGCGCCCGCCACCTGGCCGAGCAGGGCTGGACGTCGCCCGACCGGCTCGCAGCCGAGGGAGCCAGCGCGGGGGGGCTGCTGATGGGCGTGGTCGCCAACACCGCCCCGGACGCCTTCGCGGCGGTGCTGGCCGAGGTGCCGTTCGTGGACGCGCTGACCTCGATCCTCGACCCGTCGCTGCCCCTGACCGTCATCGAGTGGGACGAATGGGGCAACCCGCTCGAGGACCCCGACGCCTACGCCTACATGTCGAGCTACTCCCCCTACGAGAACGTCGTCGACCAGCGCTACCCCGCGATCCTGGCCGAGACCTCGCTGCACGACACCCGGGTGCTCTACGTCGAGCCGGCCAAGTGGGTCGCGAAGCTGCGCGCCACCGTCAGCGACCCCGAGACCAGCGCGAACATCCTCCTCAAGACCCGGATGTCGGCCGGCCACGGGGGCGTCAGCGGCCGGCACAACGCCTGGCGGGAGCGCGCGTTCTCCCTCGCCTGGGTGGTCGACCGGCTCGGAGCCTGAGAAGTCGCTGAGATCTGCGCCGACAGGCAACTTCGGGGGCCCGCCGTACGTCGTTTCAGGCATAGGCACCACAGCACCTCGGCAACGCAGATGAACGCCCGGTGAAATCGGGAATCTCGAACTGGCGTCCGTCGTTGTTGCGATTACGAGGCGTACCGCTGGGTATGTCCTTGGCCCCATAGGAAGGGAGCGCACCCACCGTGGCTACTCGCACCGCAACGCGCGAGATCGAGGGACGCGACAGCGTCGGCATGTACCTCGACGAGATCGCGCGCACCCCCCTGCTCGACGCCATCACGGAGGTCGAGCTCTCCAAGACCATCGAGGCGGGCCTGCTCGCCGAGCGTCTGCTCGCCGAGGGCCGCGTCGGGCGCCGCAAGGGCGGCGCGCCCAAGTTCGCCACCCAGGACGAGCTCGAGTGGCTGGCCGAGGAGGGCCAGAAGGCGATCCAGCGCTTCGTCGAGGCCAACCTCCGGCTCGTGGTCTCGATCGCCCGCAAGTACGGCCGCAGCCAGATGCCGATGCTGGACCTGGTCCAGGAGGGCAACACCGGCCTGATCCGCGCGGTCGAGAAGTTCGACTACGCGAAGGGCTACAAGTTCTCCACCTACGCCACCTGGTGGGTGCGGCAGGCCATCACCCGCGGCATCGCGCAGCAGGCTCGCGTCGTGCGGCTTCCCGTCCACGTCGTGGAGGAGCTGAACCAGGTCGGCGCGGCCCGCCGCACGCTGGAGCGCCAGCTGGGCCGCGACCCCGAGCCCGAGGAGATCGCCGGCGAGCTCGACATGGACCTCGACCGGGTCATCGACCTGCTCTCGTGGGGCCGCGAGCACGTCAGCCTCGACACCCCGGTGGACGAGGACGGCGACACCTCGCTGGGCGACCTGATCGCGCAGGAGACCGCCCCGGGCCCGGACAGCACGTTCCTCGACGTGGAGTCGCGTGACCGGCTCGGCCACCTCGTGGAGCTGCTCGACGACCGCGCCGCCGACATCATTCGCTCTCGCTACGGCCTGGTCGACGGCCGGCAGCACAAGCTCGCCGACATCGGGGCCAAGCACGGCATCTCCGCCGAGCGCGTGCGGCAGCTCGAACGGGAGGCGCTGCAGAAGCTGCGCGACCTCGCCGACCCCGACCTCGCCGCCTGACACCAGACCGCTCGACGGGCTCGACCGTCCGCGCCGAGCGGGTCGGCCCTTGCACGGCCGGCTCGTTCAGTCTCCGGTCGAGTCCGTCGAGACCAGCTTGCCGACGACCTCCGTGACACGCTCCCGGAGGTCGTCGCGCGTCCCGGTGTTGTCGATGACGTACGTCGCGACCGCTCGGCGCTCCTCCCGGTCGGCCTGCGCCGCGACCCGGGCCTCCGCGTCCTCGCGGGTCCAGCCCCGGTCACGGACCATGCGCTCGACCTGCTCCTGCACGGGTACGTCGACCACCAGCACCGCGTCGAACCGGTCGGCCTGCCCCGACTCCACCAGCAGCGGGATGTCGTGCACCACGATGCTGCCTACCGCCGCCTCGGCCTCCAGCTCGGCGCCACGGGCACGGATCAGCGGGTGCAGGATGCTCTCGAGCCGACGCCGCCGCTCCTCGTCGGCGAACACCACCGCGCCGAGCGCCGCGCGGTCGAGGTGTCCCTCATCGCTGAGCACCTCTTCGCCGAACTCCTCCACCACCGCCGCCAGACCCGGGGTGCCGGGCTCCACGACCTCGCGGGCCAGCTCGTCGGCGTCGATCACCACCGCCCCCAGGTCGCGCAGGACGGCCGCCACGGTGCTCTTCCCCGAGGCCACTCCCCCCGTCAGCCCCACGCGCATCCGGGCAGTATGCCAGCCGACGGCTCCGGCGACCCGGCCTCGCGGTTGGTGCGCGGAGCGCGGAGGATGGCGCCATGGCGTCGCCCCCTCTCACCTCCGGGGACCGGGTCGCCCTGCTCGTCCCCGGCTCCGCGTCGTACGTCGACCTGGTGCTCGACCTGCTCGCTGCGGAGATCGTGCCGGTCCCGCTGGACGCACGGCTGACCGAGCAGGAGCGACGCGGGCTCCTGGAGGACCTCGAGCCGTCGCTGGTGGTCGAGACGGCTGCGGGCTTCGCGGCGCTGCGCGAGCAGGTGCCGGCCCGGTCGTCGCAGGCCGTCCCGCGGGCCCGCCCGATGCACGTCACCAGCGGCACCACGGGCCGTCCCAAGGGCGTCTGGTCCGGGCTGCTCGACGAGGACGCCGCCCGGGCCCTGGTGGTGGAGGAGCGGGACCTGTGGGGATTCGGCGCCGAGGACGTGAACCTGGTGCTCAGCCCACTCCACCACTCGGCCCCGTTGCGGTTCGCCATGGGGACGGTGCTCGCCGGCGGTCGCGTCGTGGTCCCCGGCCCCTTCGACGCGGAGGCGGTGACCCGGGTGATCACCGACCAGCGGCCGACCTCGATGTTCTGCGTGCCGACCCACCTGCAACGGCTGTTCGCCCACTGGGACGAGGTGGGTGTGCCGGACCTCGCCTGCTTCCGTCTCGTCGCCCATGCCGGTGCCGCCTGCCCGCCCGCGGTCAAGGAGAGGCTCGTCGACCTGTTCCCGGACGGCAGCACCTGGGAGTTCTACGGCTCGACCGAGGGGCAGTTCACCGCCTGCCGCAGCGAGGAGTGGCAGCGCCGTCCGGGCACGGTGGGCCGGGCCCGCCCGGGGCGGCGGCTGCTGCTCGACGACGACGGCACCATCTGGTGCACGGTCCCGCCGCATGCGCGCTTCCGCTACTGGAACGCGCCCGAGAAGACCGCCACCGCGTGGCGCGAGACCCCCGCGGGTCCCGCGTTCACGGTCGGGGACCTCGGCCGGCTCGACCCGGACGGCTACCTCTTCCTCGACGGTCGGCGCGAGGACCTGGTGATCTCGGGCGGGGTGAACGTCTACCCCGTGGAGGTGGAGAACGCGCTGCGCGAGCACTGTTCCGACGCCGCGCGTACCGACCTCACCGACGTCGCCGTCTTCGGTGTCGCGGACGAGCAGTGGGGGCAGCGGGTGTGCGCCGCGGTGGTGGGCGAGGTCGACGAGCAGGTGCTGCGTACGGCGGCGAGCGAGCGGCTCTCGCCGCCGAAGCGCCCCAAGGCCTACTACCGGCTCGAGGAGCTGCCGGTGACCGCCACCGGCAAGGTCCGCCGGCTGGAGCTACCCGGCCTGCTCGGCCTGGAGTGACGTCACGGGGTCCGGCGCGCTGAAGACGCGGCGGTACTGCTGGGGACTCACCGAGCGGGCCTTGGTGAAGTGGTGACGCAGCATCGCGGCGGTGCCGAAGCCCACCTCGTCGGCGATCCAGTCCACCGAGCGGTCGGTGGTCTCCAGCAGCTGCTCGGCACGGAGCACCCGCTGGCTGGTCACCCAGGCGTGCGGCGTCGTTCCCGTCTCCGCGCGGAAGCGCCGTGCGAACGTGCGAGGGGACATGCTGGCGGTCCGGGCCAGCGTCTCCACGGTGTGCTGCTCGCCCAGGTGCTCGGTGAGCCAGACCAGCAGCGGACCGAGCGTCTCGACGTCGCAGTCCGGCACCGGCGTCTTGATGAACTGCGCCTGGCCGCCCTCGCGCTGCGGCGGCACCACCATGCGGCGGGCCACCGTGCTGGCCGCAGCCGCCCCGAACTCCTCGCGCCAGAGGTAGAGGCAGGCATCCAGCCCCGCCGCGGTGCCCGCGCTCGTGAGCACCCGCTCGTCGTCGACGTAGAGCACCTCGGGAAGCACCCGAGCCCGCGGGAAGCTGGCGGCCAGCCTGCCCGAGTGGCGCCAGTGGGTGGTGCACGACCGGTCGTCGAGCAGCCCGGCCTGGCCCAGCACGAAGGCACCGGTGCACAGCGAGAGCACCCGGGCGCCCCGTGCGTGGGCGGCTCGCAGCGCCTCCAGCACCGCCTCGGGAGCGCCGTCGATCGAGTCGCCCATGGCCGGCACGGCGACGAGGTCGGCCTCCCGCGCCCGGGACAGGTCGTGGTGGGCCACCAGGTCGAACCCGCCCTGAGTCCGCACGACCCCCACGGCCGGCGCGCAGACCGCGAAGTCCATCAGCGGCAGACCCTCGTCGGTGCGGTCGGTCCCCCAGGCCTCGTGGAGCACGCCCAGCTCGAACGGTGCGACCCCGTCGTAGACCAGGACGGCCACGTTGCTGATCATGTCGCCAGTGTGGCACGAAGTTGGCAGGAAATCGATGTCAGGTGACATTCATGCCACTGGTGGCAGCATCTCGCGCGCGGCATCATTGCTGCCAGTACACCGGGAGCCAGACCACCTGAAGGAGAACCACCATGACCGTCCTCGTGCTCATCACCACTGCGATCCTGGCCGCCCTGGTCGTGGCGTTCGGGCTGCACCAGCTGGTCGCCTTCGTCCGAGGCGACGGCGCCGGGCGCCGCGCCGGCGACGGCGGACCGCGCAGCCACCACTTTGACCTCTTCGACCCGCGTTCCAGGATCGCCTGAAGAGCCAGCAGGGCCCGGTCGCCTCACGGTGACCGGGCCCTGCTGTGCGTCGTTCCGGGCGCGAGCCCGGCGATGGCTACTGGCCGCCGCCGGTGAGCTTCTCGCGGAGCGCCTGCAGCGCCTCGTCCGAGGCGAGCGACCCGCCGTCGCTGGCGGGCTCAGCCTCGCCGTTGCCGCTGCTGCCGCTGCTGCCACCGGTGTCGGTGCTGGCAGCGGGCTGGCTGGTGCCACCGCTGGAGTAGGACGTGGCCTCGCCGGCCTCGACCTCGGCCTGGGCGGCCTCGGCCTGCTGCTTGACGTGGGCCTCCCAGCGGGCGTGCGCCTTGGCGTACTGCTCCTCCCAGACCGCGCGCTGGTCGTCGAAGCCCTCGAGCCACTCCCCGGTGTCGGGGTCGAAGCCCTCGGGGTAGATGTAGTTGCCCTGCTCGTCGTAGGAGGCGGTCATGCCGTACAGCGTCGGGTCGAACTCCTCGCCCTCGGCGGCCGTGGCGGTCTCGTTGGCCTGCTTGAGCGACAGCGAGATCCGGCGACGCTCCAGGTCGATGTCGATGATCTTGACCATCACGTCGTCGTTGACCTGGACGACCTGCTCGGGGATCTCCACGTGACGCTCGGCGAGCTCGGAGATGTGCACCAGGCCCTCGATGCCCTCCTCGACCCGCACGAACGAGCCGAACGGCACCAGCTTGGTGACCTTGCCCGGCACGATCTGGCCGATCTGGTGGGTGCGGGCGAAGTGCTGCCAGGGATCCTCCTGCGTCGCCTTGAGCGACAGCGAGACCCGCTCACGGTCCATGTCCACGTCGAGCACCTCGACGGTGACCTCGTCACCGACGGCGACGACCTCGGACGGGTGGTCGATGTGCTTCCAGGACAGCTCGGAGACGTGCACCAGGCCGTCGACGCCGCCGAGGTCCACGAACGCACCGAAGTTGACGATCGAGGACACGACGCCCTTGCGGATCTGGCCCTTCTGGAGCTGGGTGAGGAAACCCTGTCGCACCTCGGACTGGGTCTGCTCGAGCCACGCACGACGGGAGAGCACGACGTTGTTGCGGTTCTTGTCCAGCTCGATGATCTTGGCCTCGAGCTCCTGGCCGACGTACGGCTGGAGGTCACGGACCCGACGCATCTCGACGAGGGAGGCGGGCAGGAAGCCACGCAGGCCGATGTCCAGGATGAGACCACCCTTGACGACCTCGATGACGGTGCCGGTGACGACGCCGTCCTCTTCCTTGACCTGCTCGATCGTGCCCCAGGCGCGCTCGTACTGTGCGCGCTTCTTGGACAGGATCAGCCGGCCCTCCTTGTCCTCCTTCTGGAGGACGAGCGCCTCGACCTTGTCGCCGACGGCGACGACCTCGGAGGGGTCGACGTCGTGCTTGATCGAGAGCTCGCGCGAGGGGATGACGCCCTCGGTCTTGTAGCCGATGTCGAGCAGGACCTCGTCGCGGTCCACCTTCACGATGGTGCCTTCGACGATGTCGCCGTCGTTGAAGTACTTGATGGTGGCGTCGATCGCGGCGAGGAAGTCCTCTTCGGACCCGATGTCGTTGACGGCGACCTGCGGGGCGTCGGAGAGAGTGGGGGTGATCGTCATAGGGGAGTGGATTCCTAGGGATGGATGGGTTCGTGCGGACGCGCGCGGAGACCGTTTTCACTACCACTGGTTCTGGGTGCCGACGGACTGCCCGGCTGAGGGGCGGCCCCTCGAGGCGATAGCGAGCGAGAACCTGCTACGTCTGAGACTCCGGCAGACTCCTTGCGCACCCGCCAGGATACGCGGCCCGACGGCTCCCAGTCCAACCAGGTCATCCCCCTCTGTCAGCTCACGGGGTGGTAGCCGCAGGTGGACTTCGTGTTCTCGGCGACCGAGGGCCGCTTGTCGCCGCCGCCGGTCGAGCCACTCCCTCCGCTGCCCCGGCGCGCGCCGCCGTGCCGTGGTGGCGGCTCGAGGGCCTTGCGCACCTGGGACCGCATCCACGCGAAGTCCGGGTTCTCCGGCGCGAACCGGTCGCTGCGGCGGAACACCACCGAGAGAACCTTGTTGTCCTTGACCTTCAGCAGGAGGTCGGCCAACGCCGGCAGCAGGGCGCTCGGGAAGTCGCTGCGCACGATCTTCTTGCCGGTGGCGGCCAGCTGTTCGTAGCGCCGCAGCAGTCGCAGCGGCCGGGCCTCCGCGATCAGCGCGTCCACCATGCACCGCTGACGGTCCATCCGCTGGTAGTCGTCGAGTCCGTACCGGCCACGGGAGAACCAGAGCGCCTCGAAGCCGTTGAGCCGCTGGTGCGGTCCCGGCTGCAGGTAGGAGTCGGGCGGGATGCCGAGGTCGGTGTTGCCCCCGATCGGGATGGGCTGGTTGATGTTGACAGTCACCCCGCCCATCGCGTTCACGACGGAGCGGAAGCCCGCGAGGTTGACCAGCAGGTAGTAGTCCACCGGCTCGCCGAGCACGCCCTGGACGGCCTGCTTGAGCGCGTCGGCGCCCTCGTTGTCGCTGCGGCCCAGCAGGCCCGGATGCGTCAGCGGCACCTCCCGGTAGACCGCGTTCAGCATCCAGTTGCCCGCGTCGCCCGGCCCGTCGAAGCCGTCGGGGTAGGCCGTGGCCAGCTTGCTGCCGGCCGGGAACGGCGCCTTCATCAGGTTGCGCGGCAGGCTGAACAGCACCGTGCGTCCGGAGCGCACGTCCATGCTCGCCAGGATCATCGAGTCCGTGCGCACACCCTGCCGGTCGATCCCGCCGTCGCCGCCGAGCAGGAGCAGGTTGACCCGGGTCCTGCCTCCCCATGGGTCCTCCGGGGTCACCCGCGTCGGCGTGGTCGCGCTCCGGTTGTGCTCGAAGACCGTGGAGACCAGGTCCGCCTGCACCAGCGAGTAGCGGGCGGCGACCGCCAGCGGGGCGGCGACGGCCAGGCACAGCACCGCGACGAACGCGCCGCCTCCGACGCGCTGCCACCGCGGCGCGCTGCGCGGACGGACCATCAGGTAGGTCAGCACGATGCTGAGCACCCAGAGCACGAGCACGACCCCCGCCACCACGGCGACGACGGCCAGCCGGTGCGGGTCGAAGACGACGGCGAGTGCCCCGCGCACGTCCCGCAGCACGTACCACGCCGCACCGCCTGCGCCCAGCAGGCTCAGCGCCAGCACGGTCAGGCCCAGCACCCGGCGGCCGGCGTACAGGAAGCCGCTGCCGGGCAGCACACCGGCGAGGGCCGTGACCCGCAGCGCCTCGCCCATTCCCGCGGGCGCGCCGATCCGCGCGCCGCCCCCGTGCTGGCGGCGTACGCTGCACGGTCTGGGTCATCTCGTTGTCCGCTTCGGTCCAGCGACGCACCGGTCTCCTGGTCGCGCCTGCGGGTGTCACCGTATCGTCCCCCCAATGGCGCTCCTGGACCTCGTCACCCTTCCCGTCCGGCTCACCGTCGCGGCGGCCCGGACCACCCTCGCGCTCGGGGAGCTGGTCGATCCCGAGGGCCCGGTACGACGCGAGGACGGCTACGCCGAGCGGCTGATGCTGATCATCGGCCGCGGCGGGCTGGTCGACCGGCTGAGCGAGGTGCTCTCCGACCCGCACGGTCCGATGCACCTGGTCAGGACGATCACCGCTCTGGTGGACCAGCAGCGCCCGGTCGGTCGCGCGCTCGCTCCGGGCGGCACCCTGGACCGGCTGCTGGCCGCCGACGGTCCGCTGTTCCGGATGGTCGCCGAAGGTGGGACGGTCGACCGGATCCTCTCCGAGGGCGGGGCGGTGGACCGGCTGCTCGCAGAGGACGGGGCGCTCGACCAGCTCGCCGCGGTGGACGGACCCCTCGAGCGTCTGCTCCGCAGCGAGGGGGCGCTCGACCGGGTCACCCGGCCCGACGGGGTCCTCGACCGGGTGCTCGTCGAGGGCGGGCTGCTCGACCGGCTGCTCTGCGAGGACGGCTTCGTCGAGAAGCTCGTGGCCGAGGGAGGCACGCTCGACCAGCTGGTCGAGCTGGGGCGGACGCTGGAGCGGATCCAACCGAGGATCGCCGAGCTCATCGCCCTCATCCCCGAGCTGCACGAGTCCGTCGACACCCTGAACCGTTCGGTCGGTCCGCTCGGCGAGCTCGCGAACCGGCTTCCCGGCGGCAAGCGACGACCCGCGCTCGAGGGCTGACGTGCACGCGGCACGACGGCAGGTCTCGGAGCGGGAGACCCGGCGGGCCAACCGCCAGGAGTGGGACGGCTACGCCGACGAGTACCAGGCCACGCACGGCGAGTTCCTTCGCGACGTCGGCTTCCTGTGGGGCCCGGAGGGCATCTACGAGGACGACGCCCAGGTGCTCGGTGAGGTCGCGGGTCGAGACGTGCTCGAGGTCGGCTGCGGTGCCGCACAGTGCGCACGCTGGCTGACCGGTCGCGGCGCCCGCTCGGTGGGGCTCGACCTCTCCGCCCGACAGCTGCAGCACTCCCGCCGCCTCGACGAGTCCTCCGGCGTCAGCGTTCCGGTGGTGCTCGGCACGGCGACGGCGCTGCCCTTCCAGGACGCATCCTTCGACGTGGTCTTCTCCGCCTTCGGTGCGCTGCAGTTCGTGCACGACGCGGCCCGGGCGGTGGTCGAGGCGGCCCGCGTCCTACGACCGGGAGGCGTCTTCGCGTTCTCGGTGACCCACCCGGTGCGCTGGACGATGCCCGACGACCCGACGAGCGCCGGGCTGGTCGTCACCAGCTCCTACTGGGACCGCACGCCGTACGTCGAGGAGGACGAGGAAGGCCGGGCGACCTACGTCGAGCACCACCGCACGCTCGGCGACTGGGTCGGGCTGCTCTCCCACGCGGGGTTCCGGCTGGAGGCCCTGCTGGAGCCCGAGTGGCCCGAGGGCCACGACCACGTCTGGGGTGGGTGGGGACCCGAGCGCGGGCGCCTGGTGCCGGGAACCGCGATCCTCCGGGCGACCCGGGACCGCTGAGCAGCGCACGCCGATCTCCGGACCCCCGCCACCCCGGCCCTAGGCTTGCCCGGTGGGAGTACCGACGACGAGGCGCAAGGCGATGCGGGACGGGGCCGTGATCGCCGTCGCCATGGCCGTCATGAACCTGACGACCTACGGCTTCGTCATCCTCGCCGCGCGGCTCCTCGGCCCCGCGGAGTACGGCGCGCTGGCGGCGGTCATGGGCGTGCTGCTCGTGGTCAACGTGCTCTCCCTCGGACTGCAGGCCACCGGCGCACGGCGGGTCAGTGCCGCCCCGGAGCGCCTCGCCGAGATCGAGAAGGAGGTGCTGGCCACCAGCTATGCCTCCGCGCTCGCCCTCGGGCTGCTGGTGCTGGTCGCCACCCCGGTCATCGCCGCCACGCTCAACCTCGACTCGTGGGCGGCCGCGGCGCTGATCGGGGTCACCGCGGTCCCGCTCTCGGTGATGGGTGGCCAGGCGGGCATCCTGCAAGGGGAACGGCGTTGGGGACCGCTCGCCGGCATCTACCTCGCGGTGGGCCTGGGACGGATCGGTTTCGGGACCGTGGGCCTGCTGGTCGAGCCCAACACTCTCGGGGCCATGGTGGGGGTCGCGGTCGGTGCGGTGGTCCCCGCCGTCATCGGCTGGGCTGCGCTGCGTCATCCCGACCGGCGCCCAGAGCGGCGCCCAGACCGGCAACCGGACCGGCAAGCTGTCGAGATCGCCCCGGGGACCACCCCCGTTGCTCGGTGGGGACGCGGCGGCGTGCTGCGCGAAACCCTGCGCAACTCGCACGCCCTGCTCGCCTTCTTCGCGCTCTCGAACGCCGACGTGATCATCGCCCGCAGCCGGCTCGACGAGCACCAGGCGGGCCTGTACGCCGCCGGCCTGATCCTGGCCAAGGCGGTGCTCTTCCTGCCGCAGTTCGTGGTCGTCATCGCGTTCCCCTCGATGTCACGGCGAGGGGCCGGTAGGCAGATGCACCTGGTCAGCCTCGGCGCGGTGCTGCTGATCGGTGCGGTGACGACGGGAGGCGTCGGCGTGCTCCCGTCGCTGGCGGTGCTCTTCGTCGGAGGCCCGCAGTACGTCGACCTGGAGGGCCGGCTGTGGCTCTTCGCGGCCCTCGGCACGCTGCTGGCGATGCTGCAGCTGCTGATCTACAACATCGTGGCCCGGCAGCGGCAGCGGACCGTGCTGCTGGTCTGGGTGGCGCTGGTCGGGCTCGTCGCGGCAGCCACCCTCGTGGACTCGTTCGGCAGCCTGCTCATCGTCGTGGTGTGCGTCGACGCGGCGCTGTTCCTGCTGCTCCTGGTGCGCAGCCTCGCGCCGGCGTACTCGCGCGAGACTGCCCCGGCGGTCGCCGGACCACGGTGAGCCGAGGCGCCGCGGTGAGGGGGGTCAGTGCGCTGCGGCGTGCCAGCTCGACCCGGTGCCGACCGAGACGTCGAGCGGAACGGTGAGCTCGGCGGCGGCCGCCATCTGCTCGCGCACCAAGGCCTCCAGCGCCTGGGCCTCCCCCGGTGCCACCTCGAAGACCAGCTCGTCGTGCACCTGCAGGAGCATGCGCGAGGTCAGCGAGGACGCGGACAGCGCGCGGTCGACCTTGAGCATGGCGACCTTGATGATGTCGGCGGCGGACCCCTGGATCGGGGCGTTCAGCGCCATCCGCTCGGCCATCTCACGACGCTGCCGGTTGTCACTGGTCAGGTCGGGAAGGTAGCGCCGGCGACCCAGGATCGTCTCGGTGTAGCCGGTGCGCCGCGCCTCGTCGACGACGCCGTTGAGGTAGTGGCGGATGCCACCGAAGGTCTCGAAGTACTCGTCCATCAGGCCGCGGGCCTCCGACGGCTCGATGCCGAGCTGGTTCCCGAGCCCGTAGGCGGACAGACCGTAGGCGAGGCCGTAGTTCATCGCCTTGATCTTGGCCCGCATCTCCTGGGTGACGTCGGCGGCGTCGACCTCGAAGACCCGCGACGCGGTGACCGAGTGGAAGTCCCGCCCCGACCTGAACGCCTCGATGAGCAGGGCGTCCTCCGAGAGGTGGGCCATGATCCGCATCTCGATCTGGCTGTAGTCCGCGGTCATCAGCGACTCGAAGCCGGACCCGACGACGAACGCCTCCCGGATCCGACGTCCCTCCTCGGTGCGCACCGGGATGTTCTGCAGGTTGGGGTCGGTCGACGAGAGTCGACCGGTGGCCGCGATGAGCTGGTTGAACGTGGTGTGGATGCGGCCGTCGGAGGCCACGGTCTTCAGCAGCCCTTCCACCGTCTGGCGCAGGCGCGACACGTCGCGGTGGCGCAGCAGGTGCAGCAGGAACGGGTGCTCGGTCTTGACGTAGAGCGCCTGCAACGAGTCGGCATCGGTGGTGTAACCGGTCTTGGTGCGCTTGGTCTTCGGCATCGCGAGCTCGTCGAAGAGGACCACCTGAAGCTGCTTGGGTGAGCCGAGGTTGATCTCCTTGCCGATCACGCCGTAGGCGTCCTTGGCCGCCCGCAGCACGCCGTCGGCGAACTCCGCCTCGAGCGCCTCCAGGTGGTCGACGTCGACGGCCACCCCGGTCTGCTCCATGTCGGCCAGCACCAGCACCAGCGGCAGCTCGACCTCGACCAGCAGCCGCGTGCCGCCGCGCTGCTCGAGGTCCTCGTCCAGCGCCTCGGCCAGGTCGAGGACGGCCCGGGCCTGGAGCATCGCCGCGTCGCCGGCGGAGTCCTCCCCCACGCTGTCGAAGCTGAGCTGGCCCTGGTCGTCGGGGTCCTCCGCCTTCAGCTCGCGCTTGAGGTAGCGCAGGGTGAGGTCGGCCAGGTCGTAGGAGCGCTGGTCGGGTCGGGCGAGGTACGCCGAGAGGGCGGTGTCCCGCGCGAGCCCCGCCAGCCGCCAGCCCCGGGCACGCAGGGCGACCAGCGGACCTTTCGCGTCGTGCAGGACCTTGGGGACCGAGGCGTCGGCGAGCCAGTCCGCGAGCACCCGGTCGTCACCCGGGGTGACGTTCTCCACGTCGAGCCAGGCGGCCGCCCCGTCGACGCCGGCCAGGGCCACGGCGAACACGTCACCGCTGCCCCCGCGCCAGGAGCCCTGCACCTGCACCCCGACGCGGGCCTCGCCGGTGGCGTGCTGGGCGAGCCAGCTCGCGAGCGCTCCGGGCTCGAGGCGGGTGCCGTCGAGCTCGAACCCGCTGTCGTCGATCTCCTCCTCCGACTCCAAGGTGGCGAAGAGCCGGTCCCGCAGCACCCGGAACTCCAGGCTGTCGAAGAGCGTGTGCACCTCCTGCCGGTCCCACGGCTTGGCGGCCAGGTCCGTCGGGGTCGCGGTCAGGGACAGGTCGCAGACGAGTGCGTTGAGGCGCCGGTTGCGGATCACGTCGGAGAGGTGCTCGCGGAACGAGTCGCCGGCCTTGCCCTTGATGAGGTCGGCGTTCTCGATGACGTTGTCGAGGCCGTCGTACTGCGTGAGCCACTTGGCCGCGGTCTTGGGGCCCACGCCGGGCACGCCGGGGAGGTTGTCGGAGGTCTCCCCCACCAGCGCCGCGATCTCGGGATAGCGCTGGGGGTCGACGCCGTAGCGCTCCCGCACGGCCTCGGGGGTCATCCGGGCCATCTCGGAGACGCCTCGGCTGGGGTAGAGCACCGTGCAGCTGTCGCCGACGAGCTGGAAGGAGTCACGGTCACCGGTACAGACCAGCACCTCGAAGCCCTCGGCCACCGCCTGCGTGGTCAAGGTGCCGATCACGTCGTCGGCCTCGAAGCCGTCCTTCTCCACCGTGGTGATCCGCAGGGCCGCCAGCACCTCCTTGATCAACGACACCTGGCCGCTGAACTCGTCGGGCGACTTGGACCGGTTGGCCTTGTAGCCGGCGTACTCCTCCGAGCGGAACGTGGCCCGGGACACGTCGAAGGCGACCCCGACATGGGTGGGCTGCTCGTCGCGGAGCACGTTGATGAGCATCGAGGTGAAGCCGTACACGGCGTTGGTGTGCTGACCCGTGGTCGTGGAGAAGTTCTCGACCGGCAGCGCGAAGAAGGCACGGTAGGCCAGCGAGTGGCCGTCGAGCAGCAGCAGCCGAGGTCGCGTGGACGCCGGGTCGACCGGGTCGGCCAGGTCAGGCAGGTCAGGAGGAGGGGTGGGCTGGTCGGGCACGCCGCCACCCTAGTCGGAGCCGCCCCCCGTGCTCAGGGGCCGGGACCGGCCCCGGCAGCCACCTCAGGAGGAAGGGGTGCGAGCCCGGCGCATCGACCGACGCTGCACCAGCACCTGGCCGACGGTGCGGTGGTTGCGCGCCGCCACGCGCGCCGCTGCGGGCGGGTCGACCGGCAGCTTGGCTCGCATCGCGGCGACCGTCGAGCCCCGGACCACGGCGATCTGGGCGAGGCCGAGGCGCGCCATGAAGCGGTTGGCGTCTCGCGAGGCGCTCGACGCGGCTGCGACCACGTGCGAGGTCCCCTTCTCCTCCCCCCAGGTCACGGTCGCCTCCATCAGAGCGCGGCCCACGCCGTGGCGGCGTACCTCCTGCCTGACCTGCAGGTGGAGCACGTACACCGCGGTCTCCGCGGTGATCGGCGACAGCGCGGCGCGCATCAGGTGGACCGCACCCGCGACCGTCTCGTCGATGGTGGCGACCAGCAGCCGCTGGTCGGGGTCGGCGGCGATGCGGGCCAACGAGGCGCTCGCCTCCTGCTCGGCAGGATCGGGGTCCCTCGTGGTCGACCGCTCGGTCCCCCACACCTCCACCAGCGCGTCGACGTCCTCGGGGGTCGCGTCGCGGACGTGCACGGGGCTGCGGAACACGGGGGTCCCCTTCCAGGAGCGGTGGTCGGCCACCGGTCGACAGGCGCCCCCGACGGCTCACGAACCGGACCGAGGTGAGAGATTACGCCCACCGCGTCCCTCCTGGGTAGCCGGGCGGAGGCGCGGGGTGGACGGCCCGCCGGGCGGCCATCGCCCAGTGACCAGCACGAGGAGGCCCCGTGTTCCCGGGAGTCGGCACCGTCGTCAACATGACGACGGTCCTCCTCGGGACCGGGGTGGGTGTGGTCGTCGGGCACCGGCTCGGCCAGCGCACCCGCGACGTGGTCACCGACGGGCTGGGGCTGGTCACCCTGCTGATCGCCGCCTCGTCGGCCGCCAGCATCAACGACCCGGCCTGGTCGCGGGCCGTGGGCGGCAGCGCCCCGATGCTGATCGTCCTGGGCTCGATCGTGCTCGGCGGGATCACCGGGTCGCTGCTCGGGATCGAACGACGCCTCGAGGGGTTCGGCGGCTGGCTGCAGACCCGGCTCACGCGCCGTCGGACGTCACCGTCGAGGTCGGGCGAGGGCGTCGCCCGGCAGCGGTTCATCGAGGGCTTCGTGACGAGCTCGCTGGTGTTCTGCGTCGGCCCGCTGACGGTCCTGGGCTCGATCAACGACGGGCTCGGCAACGGAGCCGACCAGCTCTTCCTCAAGTCGGCGCTGGACGGCTTCGCCGCGATCGCGTTCGCGGCGTCCCTCGGCTGGGGAGTCGGCGCGAGCGTGCTCGCGCTCCTGGTGGTGCAGGGGTCGCTCACCGTGCTCGGCGCAGTCCTCGGCGACGTGCTGTCCGCCGCCCAGGTGGCCGCGCTGACGGCCACCGGGGGGCTGATGCTGGTCGGCGTCGCCCTGCGGCTGCTGCGGCTCAAGCAGCTGCCCGTGGGTGACCTGCTGCCCGGGCTGGTGGTGGCCCCGCTGCTCACCGGCCTGGTCGTGCTGCTGCGCTGACTCGGGCGGTTTGAACGCTCTTGTCCTACCCGGGACTGGTCGGCGGGAGCCCCTGGGTCGACTCGTTGTGCATTTCTTGCCCCAAACCCGCGCTCAGACCCTGGGATGGTCCTAGGGTGACTCGTGGTCGCGGGGGTGACGACGGAACCAGCGAGGCTCGAGTTGACACCCGGGAAACCTGCTGTCGCTATAGTCCCGCGTCAGACCGGGCGCCGGAAGGCCGATGGCGGAGCGACAGGAGTCCCATGCACGTCCGTCCCAGAAGCATCTCCTCACTGATCCTGCTGCTCGGCACCCTGGTCGCGACGCTGGTGATGGTCGGTGCGGGCGCTGCGACGACGACTGCGACCGCGACTCCCGTGCGTGACGCCGCCACCAACACGTGTGACAAGCCCAAGCCGCGCAACGACGACACCATCCACTTCCAGGGCTGCCTGCTCGACCAGCGCAAGAAGCCGGCCAAGCCGGTGTCCGACGTCTCGATCGACGTGCAGGACGAGTCGGGGAAGGTCGTCGGCTCAGGGAAGAGCGGCCCGACCGGCGTCTTCGACATCCCGCTGCCCGGCAAGTCGATCGACAACCTCGGCAAGACGTTCACGGTCAAGATCGACCGGAGCACGCTCCCCAAGGGCACCGCGTTGCGCAACCCGAAGCAGGTCTCGCTCAAGCGCACGCTGAACCTCGACTCCGACGTCTTCGTCACCTTCCCGATCGGCAACGCCAGCACGTCCGGGGCCACCGGCCTGGGCGTGCAGGCACTCCAGCTGGCGGTCGGGGGCATCGTGTTCGCGCTGCTGCTCGCGATGGCGGCACTCGGCCTCTCGATGATCTTCGGGACCACGGGCCTGACGAACTTCGCCCACGGCGAGCTGATCACCTTCGGGGCACTCGTCGCCTACGGCGTCGACTCCCTGCCCGGCACCATCTCGATCGGCGGCACCAACCTCACGGTCGCGGTGGCGATCGTCGTGACCATCGTGGTGTCGGGCCTGTTCGGCTGGTTCAACGACTGGGCGCTGTGGAAGCCGCTTCGGCATCGCGGCACCGGCCTGGTCGCGATGATGGTCGTCAGCATCGGCCTCTCGATCCTGCTGCGCAACATCTACCAGTACCTCGCGGGGGCGAGCAACCACCAGTACTCGCAGTTCGCCAGCCCGGCGCCGTACCACTGGGGTCCGGTGCTGGTGACTCCCAAGGACATCTTCGTCGCGCTGTTCGCCGTCGCCGTCCTGGTGACCGTCGTGCTGGCGCTGCAGCGCACCAAGCTCGGCAAGGCGACCCGCGCCGTCGCGGACAACACGGCCCTCTCGGCCGCCACCGGCATCAACGTCGACCGGGTGATCTCCGTCGTGTGGATCGTGGGGGCGATGCTGGCCGGCCTCTCCGGTGTGCTGCTCGGCATGACGCAGGGCTTCGACTTCCAGATCGGGTTCAAGCTGCTGCTGCTCGTGTTCGCCGCCACCGTGCTGGGTGGGCTGGGCACCGCCTGGGGCGCGATCGTCGGAGCGATCGTGATCGGTCTCTTCGTGGAGGTCTCCACCCTGTTCGTGCCCGCCGAGCTGAAGTTCGTCGGCGCGCTCCTCGTCCTCATCATCGTTCTGCTGATCAGACCGCAGGGTCTGCTCGGCAAGGCCCAGCGGGTCGGTTAGGAGCCAGCGCATGGAATGGCATTCGATCTTGAGCCAGTCGCTCCAGCAGGGGCTGGGACCTGTTGCCGCCGTCTACTGTCTGGCCGCCATCGGGCTCAACGTCCACTTCGGCTACACCGGCCTGCTCAACTTCGGCCAGGCCGGCTTCATGGCCGTCGGCGGCTACGCGGTCTCCTCCTTCGTGGCCACCTGGGGTCTCCCGTTCTGGCTCGGCTGCGTCGTCGGGCTGCTCGCCGCCGGCGTGCTCGCACTGCTCCTGGGCGTGCCGACCCTGCGGCTGCGCTCGGACTACCTCGCCATCGTCACGATCGCGGCCGCGGAGATCATCCGGCAGACCATCGGGTCCGTCACCTTGCTGAAGTACTTCGGCGGCCAGGACGGCCTGCAGGGCTTCAACCGGAGCTTCGCCTCCCTCAACCCGTTCAGCGGCCGGATCGGCATACCCGGCGTGGTGACCTGGCGGCCGTACGACTTCTGGACCCTGCTCGTGTGCTGGACCCTTGCGGGACTGTGCTGCCTGGTCGTGTGGGCGCTGATGCGCAGCCCGTGGGGCCGGGTGCTCAAGGGGATCCGTGAGGACGAGGACGCCGTGCGCAGCCTCGGCAAGAACGTCTACGCCTACAAGATGCAGTCCCTCATGATCGGCGGGCTGATCGGCGGGGTGGCCGGCATCATGTCCGCGCTGCAGCACTCGGCGATCAACCCGTCGTTCTTCGCGACCGACACGACGTTCTTCGCCTACACGGTGCTGCTCGTCGGCGGCGCGGCCCGCGTGCTCGGACCGGTCGCCGGGACCATCGTCTTCTGGTTCCTGCTCAGCTTCCTCGACCTGTTCTTCGGAGCCGCCACCTCGGGCAGCAACCCGCTGATCCCCAGCTCCATCATGGACGGCAACCAGGCGAGCCTGATGCGCTTCATCTTCATGGGACTGTCCCTCATGCTGCTGATGGTCTACCGACCCCAGGGCATCTTCGGAGACCGAAGGGAGCTGGCACTCGATGCCCGCTGAGAGCACCACGAACCCGGCGGTCGCCGGTGTCGACATCTCCGCCGCACGCGCGGCGCTCAAGGACGTCCCCCACCAGCCCGGCGCCAAGAAGCCGGATCCGATCGTGGTCGCGCACGACATCCGCCGGACCTTCGGCGGCCTCACAGCCGTCGACGTCGACCACGTGGAGATCCAGCGCGGGGTCATCACCGGTCTGATCGGACCCAACGGCGCCGGGAAGACGACCTTCTTCAACCTGCTCACCGGCTTCGATCGGCCAGACTCGGGCGACTGGCACTTCAACGGGAAGAGCCTGCGGGGCATCCCGGCCTACCGGGTGGCGCGTCGGGGCATGGTCCGCACGTTCCAGCTCACCAAGGTCCTCTCGAAGCTGACCGTGCTCGAGAACATGCGGGTGGGTGCGACCGGTCAGCTCGGCGAGAGCCTCCTGCGGGCCATGTTCGCGCCGTTCTGGCGCAGCCAGGAGGACGCGAACACCACCCGCGCCGATGCCCTGTTGGAGAGGTTCCTCCTGATCAAGAAGCGCGAGGACTTCGCCGGCTCCCTGTCCGGAGGCCAGCGCAAGCTGCTCGAGATGGCCCGCGCCCTGATGGCCGACCCCGAGCTGGTCATGCTCGACGAGCCGATGGCCGGGGTGAACCCGGCGCTCAAGCAGTCGCTCCTGGGACATGTGAAGTCGCTGCGCGACGAGGGTCGCACGGTGCTCTTCGTGGAGCACGACATGGACATGGTCCGCGACATCTCCGACTGGGTGATCGTGATGGCGCAGGGCAAGGTGATCGCCGAGGGCCCGCCGGACTCGGTGATGGGTGACCAGCGCGTGATCGACGCCTACCTCGGCTCGCACCACGACCAGGACCTCAGCCCGGAGATGGAGGAGGAGATCCTCGCCGCCGCACAGGCCGAGATCGACAAGGGGCCGGACCCGAGCGACCAAGCAGTGACCGGAGGAGAGCATCGTGCCTGAGCCGGAGCAGACCGGGTCGACCGACCAGACCGACCAGACCGACCAGACCGACCAGACGGACCAGACGGACCAGACGGACCAGACGGACCAGACGGCACGCAGTGTGCACCTGGCCGCGGCCGAGGGGGCGGTGCTGCGTGCCGACGACCTCATCGCCGGGTACGTGCCAGGCGTCAACATCCTCAACGGCGCCGACCTGTACTGCCTCGAGCACGAGCTGGTGGGCATCATCGGGCCCAACGGAGCCGGCAAGTCGACTCTGCTGAAGGCGCTCTTCGGGCTGGTCCGGATCAACTCGGGCATCGTGACGCTCAAGGGCCAGGACATCACGAACCGTCGGGCCGACCACCTGGTGACGATGGGGATCGGTTTCGTGCCCCAGTCCAACAACGTGTTCCCCTCGCTCACCATTCAGGAGAATTTGGAGATGGGCGTCTACCAGCGACCGAAGTCCTTCAAGAAGCGCTTCGAGTTCGTGGGCGACCTGTTCCCGCCGCTGCTCGATCGTCGCGCCCAGCGCGCCGGCTCGCTGTCAGGCGGTGAACGCCAGATGGTGGCGATGGGCCGGGCGCTGATGATGGAGCCGTCGGTGCTGCTGCTGGACGAGCCCTCGGCCGGCCTCTCCCCCGTGATGCAGGACGAGGTGTTCGTGCAGACCCGCCGCATCAACCGCGCCGGGGTCTCCGTGATCATGGTGGAGCAGAACGCCCGTCGGTGCCTGCAGATCTGTGACCGCGGGTACGTGCTCGACCAGGGACGCAACGCCTACACGGCCAGCGGCAAGGACCTGATGGACGACCCGAAGGTCATCGAGCTCTACCTGGGCACGCTGGCCGGCAGCAACAACTGAGCCCGACCGCCTCCCCAGCCGGCCCGGGCCGGAACACGAAGAAGGGGCCCGACCTGTCGGTCGGGCCCCTCCGTGCGTGGTGCGTACCGCTCAGATGACGCCGGCGGTGTACTTCAGGCTGCTGTACTTGTTCTTGCCGTCGTACTGGTAGATGCCGATCGTTGCCTTGGTCGGGCTACCGGTCTTGCCCATCTCGATGGGACCGGAGACACCGTTGTAGTCGATGTCCTTGCCCTGGCCTGCCAGGTCCGCGCACTCCTTGTAGGTGGTGCAGGCGGTGCCGCCCTCGGAGTTCTTGATGATCCACGGCGCGAAGGTCGTGGGGTCATCCGACTTCGCGGAGATCGCCGCCAGTGCGGTGAGCACGGTGGCGTCGTACGCCTCCGGCCCGTAGGTGAAGGTCGTCAGCTTCGGGTTGGTCTTGAGCATGCGGGCCTTGAAGTCCGAGGTCAGCTCGGCCCCCGGAAGCGTCGCCTTGGTGCCCTTGAGCGTCCCTGCCTTGAAGTCCTTCGAGTAGTCGGCCGTGTTGCCGTCGACGAAGTAGGTCTGGATGTCCTGCGGACCGACGCCCTTGGCGATCAGCTGCGGGATGATCTTCTTCGTCTCGTCGAACGCCACCAGCACCAGAGCGTCAGGCTTGGCGGCGGCCACCTTGTTCACCTCGGCGGTGTAGTTGGTCGCGTCAGCCGAGTAGAGCTGCTTGGTCACGACGTTGCCGCCGCCGGCCTTGATGCCCTTGTCGATCTGCGCGGCCAGGAGCTCGCCGTAGGAGTCCTGACGAGCCAGGATCGCGACGTTGTTCTTGCCGTCTCCGATGACGGTGTTGGCCATCACCGCGCCCTGCAGCACGTCCGAGGGAGCGGTGCGGAAGTACAGGTTCTTCGGGTCGGTCTTGGCGTCGTCGAGGGCCGGCGAGGTGTTGGCCGGGGAGAACTGGACGATGCCGGCGCCGGTGATCTTGTCGATGACGCTCAGGGACACCGACGAGGACGCGGCACCGACGATGACGTCGGCGTTGGCGTCGAGCAGCTTGTCGGTCTGCGCACCCGCGATGTCGGGGGTGCCGTCACCGGAGTCGGCCTTGACCTGGACGACGTCCTTGCCCATGACGCCACCGGCCGCGTTGATGTCGTCGAGCGCGGTCTGCACGCCGGCGAACTCCGGCGGGCCGAGGAAGGCGAGGTCACCGGTCTGCGGCAGCAGGGTGCCGACGGTCAGGGTGCCGTCACCCTTCTTCGTGGGTGCGCTCGAGCTGGCTGAGGACGAGCTCTTGTCGCTCGAGGAGCTGTCACTGCTGTTGCTTCCGCACGCGGTGAGCGCGAGCGAGGCAGCCGCGAGCAGCGCAGCCGTGCGCCAAGCGGGGGTAGGGCGAATCATTGAGCCTCCGTCACGGGGAGTGGCGCGGTGTCCCACTCCGGGAACGTGCACCGCGTTTCTGATGGCTGAAACCTAGCGTCTAAGAGTCGCCCCGAAGGGAACCTCCACCTAATTGGGGTGACGGTCGTTGCCATTTCGTGACCTCGGACGTCACACGAGCAGCCGGCCGTCCGATTTGCCCCCTACGACGGTTCGAGGCCGCCGGCCACCGACGGGCCGTGGGTGATGACTCCCTCGGCCACCTGGCGCATCGAGAGCCGCAGGTCCATGGCGGTCTTCTGGATCCACCGGAAGGCGTCGGGCTCGCTGAGCCGCAGCTGCTTCTGCAGCACCGCCTTGGCCCGGTCCACGGCCTTGCGGGTCTCGAGTCGGTCGGTCAGGTCGGCGACCTCGGCCTCCAGCATCTGGAGCTCTGCGAAGCGACTGACCGCCATCTCGACGGCGGGCACCAGGTCGGCCTTGGTGAACGGCTTCACGAGGTAGGCCATCGCGCCGGCATCGCGGGCTCGTTCCACCAGCTCGCGCTGGCTGAAGGCGGTCAGAATGACCACCGGCGCGATCCGTCGCTCGGCGATCCGCTGGGCCGCCGCGATGCCGTCCAGCTTGGGCATCTTCACGTCCAGGACCACCAGGTCGGGCCGGTGCGCTTCCGCCAGCTCCACGGCAGCCTCTCCGTCCCCGGCCTGGCCGACGACGTCGTAGCCCTCTTCCTCGAGCATCTCCGCGAGGTCGAGCCGGATCAGTGCCTCGTCCTCGGCGATGACGACGCGGCGTCCGGGGCCTGCCTGCTCTGCGCTCACCGCGCCAGGCTATCGGTCCGGCTCAGGCGGACCGAACGGTCCGCTCGGCGATCCGGGCCAGGTCGCGCTCGACCTCGGCGCGTTCCACGTGGCGACGCGAGAGCTCGGTACAGGCGGCGCGCGCGTTGGCCCTCGCCCGCTCCTGGCCGAACAGGTCCCGCAGTCGCTTGATCATCTGACACCCCGAGTCGCATCGTTCTTTCCGAGACATAAAACTGTACTCATGCAGTAGACATCCGCCAAGGGTGTTCCGCCTGCTGGTCACACCGGCGGCTCGGCTACCCTGTGGCCCGGTCGGCCCCGGTATTCCAATCGGCAGAGAATGCGGTCTCAAACACCGTCCAGTGTGGGTTCGAGTCCCACCCGGGGCACCGGTGCGTGCGGCGTTGCGGTGGCGAGGCTGCTGATTACCAGGGGATGCAGGCAATCTGTTGCTCCCCGTGGGCTGCACCCCATGGGGAGCATCAGATCTCCATGGGGAGCCGTGCAGATTGCCTGCATCCCCTGGTAAGCAGCACCCCGCCGGCGCACGCCGCCAGCAACCCCGCCGGCGTACGTCGCCAGCAAACCCCGCCGGCGCACCACGCCAGCACCCCGCCGGCGCACGCCGCCAGCAACCCGCCGGCGTACGTCGCCAGCAAACCCCGCCGGCGCACCACGCCAGCAACCCCGCCAGCGTGCGGCGTCACCCGGAGCGGTGGTAGGCGGGAGCGACCTCGTTGATGGCGTCGCCCATGCGGTGGATCCGCAGCGCATTGGTGGAGCCGGGGATGCCGGGCGGGCTGCCGGCGATGATCACGACGAGGTCGCCCTCCTGCGCCCGTCGGACGCGCAGCAGGTGCTCGTCGACCTGACGCACCATCTCGTCGGTGTGCTCCACCGGCTCACCGAGGAACGTCTCGACGCCCCACGACAGCGCGAGCTGCGAGCGCACCACGGGGACCGGCGTGAACGCGATTGTCTGGATGGGTCCGCGGTAGCGGGAGAGCCGCCGGGCGGAGTCACCGCTCTGGGTGAACGCCACGATGTACTTCGCCCCGATGCGGTCACCGACCTCGGCCGCGGCCTTCGCGATGACGCCGCCACGGGTGCGGGGCTGCCAGTCGATCGCGGCCATCCGGGCGATGCCGTGGTCCTCGGTCGACACGATGATCCGGGCCATCGTCTCGACGGTCACGATCGGGTACTTCCCCACGCTGGTCTCGCCGGACAGCATCACCGCGTCGGCGCCGTCGAGCACCGCGTTCGCCACGTCAGAGGCCTCCGCACGCGTGGGACGCGCCGAGGAGATCATCGACTCCAGCATCTGGGTGGCCACGATCACCGGCTTGGCATGCCGGCGGGCCACCTCGATCACCTGCTTCTGCAGGAACGGCACGTCCTCGAGCGGGCACTCGACGCCGAGGTCCCCGCGCGCCACCATGAAGCCGTCGAACGCGTCGACGATCTCCTCGATGTTGTCGATCGCCTGCGGCTTCTCGATCTTGGCGATCACCGGGAGGAAGATCCCCTCCTCCTTCATCACCGCGCGGACGTCCTCGACGTCGGAGGCGGAGCGGACGAACGACAGCGCGATGAAGTCCGCGCGCAGGTGCAGCGCCCAGCGCAGGTCCTCGACGTCCTTGTCCGACAGTGCCGGCACGGACACCGCGACGCCCGGCAGGTTGATGCCCTTGTTGTCACTGATCGGACCGGGAACCTGCACGCGGGTGAGGACGTCGCCGCCGTCGACCGAGAGGACCTCGAGGCGCACCTTGCCGTCGTCGATGAGGATCGGGTCGCCCGGTCTCACGTCGCCCGGCAGCCCGGCGTACGTCGTCGAGCAGATCGTCGCGTCGCCGGGGATGTCGCGGGTGGTGATCGTGAACTCCGCGTCCTTCTCCAGCGCCAGCGGACCCCCCTGGACCTTGCCGAGCCGGATCTTGGGGCCCTGCAGGTCGGCCACGATCGCCACCCCGTGGCCGGACCGGTCGGACGCCTCGCGCACCATCTGGTAGACGCGCTCGTGGTCCTCGTAGGAGCCGTGGCTCAGGTTCAGCCGCGCGACGTCCATGCCGGCGTCGACCAACGCACGGATCTGCATCGGCGTGTTCACGGCGGGACCCAGGGTGCAGACGATCTTTGCTCTACGCACGCGACGACCCTAGCGGGCTACCCGTGAGTCACCCGCAGCGTCTCCTGGAACGTTCCAACATGTGAACCGCGACGGATCATACGACCAGCGGACGCTCCGTGGGCGGGATCGGAGCGGGCAGCGTCGTCGAACCGGTGAGGTAGGTGTCCACCGCGGCGGCCGCGGCGCGACCCTCCGCGATCGCCCAGACGATCAGCGACTGCCCACGACCCGCGTCGCCGGCGACGAACACACCGGGCTGGGTGGACATGTACGCGTCGTCGCGCACGATGTTCCCGCGCTGGTCCAGGTCGAGGCCGAGCTGGGCGACGACACCCTCCTGGTCGGGCCCGGTGAAGCCCATCGCGAACAGCACGAGCTCGGCGGGGATGTCCCGCTCGGTGCCCTCGACCTCCTCGAACTTCCCGTCCTTGAACGCGACGTCGACGAGTCGCAGCGCCTGCACGTTGCCCTGGTCGTCGCCGAGGAACTCCTGGGTCGACACGGAGTAGATCCGCTCGCCGCCCTCCTCGTGAGCCGAGGAGACCCGGAACAGCATCGGGTACGTCGGCCAGGGCTGGTTCTCCGGGCGCTCGTCGCCGGGCTGGGCCATGATCTCCAGCTGCGTCACGGACGCGGCCTTCTGGCGATGCGCGGTGCCCAGGCAGTCGGCACCCGTGTCACCCCCGCCGATGATCACCACGTGCTTGCCGGTGGCCAGGATCTGGTCCTCGACCTCCTCCCCGAGCGAGGCACGGTTGGACTGCGGCAGGAACTCCATCGCCTGGTGGATTCCGCCGAAGTCCCGGCCTGCGAGGGGCAGGTCGCGGGCGACCGTCGCCCCGAGCGCCAGCACGACGGCGTCGAAGCGCTCGACGATCCGGTTGCCGGTGACGTCGTTGCCGACGTCGACGCCCGAGCGGAACACGGTGCCCTCGCGGCGCATCTGGTCCAGTCGCCGCTCGAGGTGCTTCTTCTCCATCTTGAACTCGGGGATGCCGTAGCGGAGCAGACCGCCGGGCTTGTCCGCCCGCTCGTAGACCGCGACGGTGTGCCCGGCCCGGGTCAGCTGCTGCGCGGCGGCCAGGCCGGCCGGGCCCGACCCGATGACGGCGACGGTCTTCCCGGTCAGCCACTCGGGCTGCTGCGGACGCACCATGCCGGACTCGAGGGCGCGGTCGGCGATCGCCACCTCGATGTTCTTGATCGTCACCGGGTCCTGGTTGATGCCGAGCACGCAGGAGGTCTCGCACGGGGCCGGGCACAGCCGCCCGGTGAACTCCGGGAAGTTGTTCGTCGCGTGCAGCCGCTCGATCGCGCCGTCCCAGTCGTCGCGCCACACCAGGTCGTTCCACTCGGGGATGATGTTCCCCAGCGGACACCCCTGGTGGCAGAACGGGATGCCGCAGTCCATGCAGCGTCCGGCCTGCGTGGTGATGATCGGCAGCAGTGCCCGGCCCGCCCCCTCGGGATAGACCTCCTGCCAGTCGTCCACGCGCTCGTCCACGGGCCGCCGCTCCGCGACCTCGCGGCCGTTCTTGAGGAAGCCCTTCGGATCAGCCATGGAGCGCCTCCATCATGCGGGTCGCGGTCTCGTCCTCGGAGAGGCCCTCTGCCTCCGCCTTCTCCTTCGCGGCGAGCACCAGCTTGAAGTCGGTCGGCATCACCTCGGTGAACCGGCGTACGGCGGACGACCAGTCGTCGAGCAGGGCCTGGGCCACGGGCGACCCGGTCTCCTCGAGGTGCCGCCGCACCAGGGTCTCGAGCTCGTCGGCGGCGTCGCCGTCGACGTCGTCGAGCTCGACCATCTCCTGGTTCACCAGCGCGGGGTCCAGGTCGAGCACGAACGCCACGCCCCCTGACATGCCGGCGGCGAAGTTGCGGCCGGTCGTACCGAGCACCACGACCGAGCCCCCGGTCATGTACTCGCAGCCGTGGTCGCCCACGCCCTCGACGACCGCGACGGCGCCGGAGTTGCGCACGCAGAAGCGCTCGCCGACCTGCCCGCGCAGGAAGATCTCGCCAGAGGTGGCGCCGTAGCCGATGACGTTGCCGGCGATGATCTGCTGCTCTGCCTCGAAGGTGGCCCTGCGGTCGGGGCGCACCACGATGCGCCCCCCCGAGAGGCCCTTGGCGACGTAGTCGTTGGCGTCGCCCTCGAGGCGAAGCGTCATCCCTCGCGGCACGAACGCGCCGAAGGACTGGCCGGCGGACCCGAGGAAGGTGATGTCGATGGTCCCGTCCGGCAGGCCGTCACCCTGGTAGCGCTTGGTGACCTCGTGACCGAGGATCGTGCCCACCGTGCGGTTGACGTTGCGGATCTGCACCTGGGCGCGGACCGGCTCACCGTTCTCCAGCGCGTCCTTGGCCAGCGTCACCAGCTCGTTGTCGAGCGCCTTGTCCAGCCCGTGGTCCTGGCCGGTGGTGTTGCGTCGAGCGGCGCCCTCGGGGAGCTCGGGCACGTGCAGGATCGGGCTGAGGTCGAGTCCGACGGCCTTCCAGTGGTCGACCGCCGTGCCGACGTCGAGCTGCTCGGCCTGACCGATCGCCTCGTCCAGGGAGCGGAAACCGAGCTCGGCCAGCAGCTCTCGGACCTCCTCCGCGATGAACTCGAAGAAGTTCACCACGAACTCCGGCTTGCCCGTGTAGCGCTGCCGCAGCACCGGGTTCTGGGTGGCCACGCCGACCGGGCAGGTGTCGAGGTGGCACACGCGCATCATGATGCAGCCGGAGACCACCAGCGGGGCGGTGGCGAACCCGAACTCCTCGGCGCCGAGCAGTGCCGCCACGACCACGTCGCGACCGGTCTTCATCTGACCGTCGGCCTGCACCACGATGCGGTCCCGCAGGCCGTTGAGCAGCAGGGTCTGCTGGGTCTCGGCGAGCCCGAGCTCCCAGGGACCGCCGGCGTGCTTGAGCGAGGTCAGGGGGGCCGCGCCCGTGCCGCCGTCGTGCCCGGAGATCAGCACCACGTCGGCGTGCGCCTTGGAGACCCCGGCGGCGACGGTGCCGACGCCCACCTCGGCGACGAGCTTCACGTGCACGCGGGCCGAGGGGTTGGAGTTCTTGAGGTCGTGGATCAGCTGCGCGAGGTCCTCGATCGAGTAGATGTCGTGGTGCGGCGGCGGCGAGATGAGACCCACCCCCGGGGTCGAGTGCCGAGTCTTCGCCACCCACGGGTAGACCTTGTGGCCGGGCAGCTGTCCTCCCTCACCGGGCTTCGCGCCCTGCGCCATCTTGATCTGGATGTCGTCGGCGTTGGTGAGGTACTCCGACGTGACGCCGAAGCGGCCCGAGGCGACCTGCTTGATCGCGCTGCGCCGCACCGGGTCCTGGAGCCGGTCGCTGTCCTCCCCGCCCTCACCGGTGTTCGACTTGCCGCCGATCCGGTTCATGGCGATCGCGAGCGTCTCGTGCGCCTCGCCGCTGATGGACCCGTAGGACATCGCTCCGGTGGAGAACCGCTTCACGATCGCCGAGACCGGCTCCACCTCCTCGATCGGCACCGGCTCACGGCCCACGTCGGACGCCGCCTTGAACGCGAACAGCCCACGCAGCGTCATCAGCCGCCTCGACTGGTCGTTCACGCGGGAGGTGTACTGCTTGAAGATGTCGTAGCGACCGGTGCGCGTGGCGTGCTGCAGCCGGAACACCGTCTCGGGGTCGAACAGGTGGGGCTCGCCCTCGCGGCGCCACTGGTACTCCCCGCCGATCTCCAGCGACCGGTGCGCCGGCGGCAGGCCGTCGACCGGGTAGGCCTTGCGGTGCCGACGAGCGACCTCCTCGGCGACGGTGTCGATGTCGATGCCGCCGAGCTTGCTGGTGGTGCCGGTGAAGTAGCGGTCCACCAGCGGCTGGGCGAGCCCGACCGCCTCGAAGATCTGGGCACCGGTGTACGACGCCACGGTGGAGACGCCCATCTTGCTCATCACCTTCAGCACGCCCTTGCCGAGCGACTTCTGGAGGTGCTTGACCGCCTGCTCGGACCCGGCGTCGACGTAGTAGCCGTCGCGGGCCAGGTCCTCGACGGTCTCCATTGCGAGATAGGGGTTCACCGCCGCGGCGCCGTACCCGACGAGCAGCGCGACGTGGTGCACCTCGCGCACGTCGCCGGCCTCGATGACCAGCCCCACGTGCGTGCGGGTCTTCTCACGGACCAGGTGGTGGTGGACCGCACCGGTGACCAGCAGGGACGGGATCGGCGCGAGCTCGGCCGTCGAGTGCCGGTCGGAGAGCACGATGATGCGCGCGCCCTCCGCGATCGCCTCGGAGACCTCGCGGCAGATCTCGTCGAGACGCTCGGCCAGCGCCGCACCGCCACCCTCGACCGGGTAGAGGCCCCGCGAGACGTGCGTCGCGTAGCCGGGCAGGTCCCCGTCGCGGTTGACGTGCCGGATCTTGGTCAGCTCGTCGTTGGTGATCACGGGGAACGGCAGCACCAGCTGACGGCAGGACGCCGGCGTCGGCTCGAGCAGGTTGGACTCGGGGCCGATCGTGCCCGACAGCGAGGTGACGAGCTCCTCGCGGATCGCGTCCAGGGGTGGGTTCGTGACCTGTGCGAACAGCTGAGCGAAGTAGTCGAAGAGCAGCCGCGGCCGCTCCGAGAGCGCGGCGATGGGCGTGTCGGTGCCCATCGACCCGATCGGTTCAGCGCCGGTCTTGGCCATGGGGGTGAGGAGGACGCGCTTCTCCTCCTCGGTGTAGCCGAAGATCTGCTGTCTGCGGGTGACCGAGGCGTGCGTGTGCACGATGTGCTCACGGTCGGGAAGGTCCTCGAACCGGATGATGCCGGCGTGCAGCCACTCGTCGTACGGGTGCTCGGCCGCGAGCTCGCCCTTGATCTCCTCGTCCTCGATGATCCGGTGCTCGGAGGTGTCGACGAGGAACATGCGGCCCGGCTGCAGCCGCCCCTTGCGTACGACGGTCGCCGGATCGATGTCGAGCACGCCGACCTCTGAGGCGAGCACGACCAGCCCGTCGTCGGTGACCCAGTACCGGGAGGGCCGCAGGCCGTTCCGGTCGAGCACGGCCCCGACCTGGGTGCCGTCGGTGAACACCACGCACGCCGGTCCGTCCCAGGGCTCCATCATCGAGGCGTGGAACTCGTAGAACGCGCGGCGTGCCGGGTCCATCTCGGCGTGGTTCTCCCACGCCTCGGGGATCATCATCAGCACCGAGTGGGGCAGCGTGCGGCCGCCGAGGTGCAGCAGCTCGAGGACCTCGTCGAAGGACGCGGAGTCGGACGCACCGGGGGTGCAGATCGGGTAGAGCCGGTCCAGGTCTCCGGGGATCAGCTCGCTCGCCAGCAGTGCCTCCCGGGCGCGCATCCAGTTGCGGTTGCCCATCACCGTGTTGATCTCGCCGTTGTGCGCGATGAACCGGAACGGGTGCGAGAGCGGCCAGCTCGGGAAGGTGTTGGTGGAGAAGCGGGAGTGGACCACGGCGACCGCGGAGGCGATCCGCTCGTCGACCAGGTCGGGGTAGAAGTGGTCCAGCTGGTCGGTGGTGAGCATGCCCTTGTAGGCCAGCGTGCGCGAGGACAGCGACGGGAAGTAGACGTCGGTCTCGTGCTCGGAGCGCTTGCGCAGGCAGAACGCGAGACGCTCGAGGGCCATGCCGACGAGCCGTCCGCTGGCGGCGGTCACGAAGATCTGGCTGAACGTGGGCATCACCGACAGCGCGGTCGCGCCGAGCGTCGACGGGTCGGTGGGGACCTCGCGCCAGCCCAGGACGCTCAGCCCCTCCTCGGCGGCGATCTCCTCGATGCGACGGCGGGTCTTGGTGACCTCGTCCTCGTCGCCCGGCAGGAACGCCGTACCGACGGCGTACGCGTGCGGCTGCGGCAGGTCGAAGGTCACGACCTCGCGCAGGAACGCGTCGGGAACGCCCAGCAGGATGCCCGCGCCGTCGCCGGAGTCGGGCTCGGCGCCCGTGGCGCCACGGTGCTCGAGGTTGCGCAGGGCGGTGATCGCCTTCGCCACGATGTCGTGGCTGGCCTGGCCGGTCAGGGTGGCCACGAAGGCGACACCACAGGCGTCGTGCTCGTGGAGTCCGTCGTAGAGGCCCTGGGGCGGCGGGATCGCGTGCATGCGCCATCCTCCCGTCGTCGTGGCACCGGCTGGGTCGCGGCTGGCTGGACAGCGCCGGTTGGGTCGAGAGCTGTGACTGCAGGGGACGACATTGGCCCGTGCGCGATCGAAATGCTACATGACGCTCACCTGACTCAACCCGCTCAGCGGACACCGACGCCCAGAGTGTGGACCCGCCCCACGACCGGCACTGGGGGCGGCTCTGGGGGCGGCTCCCCGGGCGGGCGCTCGCAGCCGGGTCAACCGGGTCAGCCGGCGACCACACCGCCGACGAGCATGCCGAACACGTAGGTGACGCCCGCGGACCCCGCCCCCATCAACGACTGCCGGAACCCGCCGTACCACCAGGGCCGCACGGTGACCTGGGCGACGACCGCACCGCACACGAACAGCGCCGCCAGGGTCAGGCCCAGAGCCGGCAGCAGGCTCGTGCTGCCGAGCAGGTAGGGCAGCAGCGGCACGAACGCCCCGACGGCGAAGGACAGGAACGAGGAGGCGGCCGCGAGCCGGGGTGAGGCCAGGTCGTGAGGGTCGACACCGAGCTCCTCACGGGCATGCACGGTCACGGCGTTGTCCACGTCGACGTGGATCTGCCGAGCGACCTCCGCGGCCAGCTCGGGGTCGAGTCCCTTCTCGACGTACATCGCGGCCAGCTCAGCCGTCTCTCCCGCGGGGTTGCGGATGATCTCGCGACGCTCCTTGTCGATCTCGCGGACCGCGGCCTCCGACTGGCTGGCCACCGAGACGTACTCCCCCGTGGCCATCGAGAAGGCGCCTCCGACCAGTCCGGCGATTCCGGCAAGGACCACCGCCGAGGGGTTGCCGATGTGCTGCGTGCCGCCCGCAACGCCCGCGATGAGCGCAACGTTCGAGACCAGCCCGTCCATGGCTCCGAAGACGGCGGGACGCAACCAACCCCCCGTCACGTCGGGGTGCTCGTGGTCGACGGCCGGCGCAGAGTCGGGGCTCACGGCATCCGTGGTCATGCGTCGAATTTAGCGGGGCGAGACCGGGAAATCACCGAAGGACAGGCTCACCTGACCTCGCCCGGCTCCGCTGGATCGTCGGCCGCAGCCGGCTCGTCGGGGGCATCCGGTCGGCTGCCCTCTCGCCACACCGACTCCTCGCGGCCCGGGCGCAGCCGTCCCACCACCACGAAGTACGCCGCGGCGGCGACGAACAGGACGATCGAGGTCCACACGTTCAGGCGCAGCCCGAACACGTTGCTGGCCTCCACCGAGTCGATGCGCAGCGCCTCGATCCAGCCCCGTCCGGCGGTGTAGGCCATCACGTAGAGCGCGAAGGCCCGACCGTGCCCGAGCCGGAAGCGACGGTCGGCCCACAGCACCAGCCCTGCCGCGCCGAGGTCCCAGACGAACTCGTAGAGGAACGTGGGGTGGAAGGTCTCGAACTGCGTGAAACCCACGGGCCGTTTCGACTCGTCGGGGATCTCCAGGGCCCACGGAAGGGTGGTCGGCTTGCCGAACAGCTCCTGGTTGAACCAGTTCCCCCACCGTCCGACCGCCTGGGCGACGACGATGCCCGGCGCCAGCGCGTCGGCCATCGGGGGGAACCTGAGCCCGTAGCGGCGGCAGGCGATCCAGGCCCCGAGAGCGCCCAGCGCGACCGCGCCCCAGATGCCGAGGCCGCCCTGCCAGACGTAGAGCACCGCGACCGGGTCGCCGTCCTTGCCGAAGTAGCGCGACGGGTCCGTGACCACGTGGTACAGCCGGCCGCCGACCAGCCCGAACGGCACGGCCCAGATCGCCAGGTCCGAGACCTGGCCGCGCACCCCACCGCGGGCGGACCAGCGACGCTCGCCCATCCAGATCGCGATGACGACGCCGAGGATGATGCACAGCGCGTACCCGCGGATCGGCAGTGGTCCGAGGTACCAGACGCCCTGGCCGGGGCTCGGGATGAAGAGCGGGTTCACGGGCTGAGCACCAGGTCATCGAGGTCCGGGACGACGCCGGCGCACTGCGTGGTCACGCGGCGGCTACGCACGGCGGACGCCCTCGGCGAGGTCGCGGGTCAGCTCGCGCCAGGGACGCCAGGCCCCGCTCCCGGTCGGTGCCGGCGTCGAGCAGCCGACGGACGAACGCCGAGCCGACGATGACGCCGTCCGCGAACGCCGCCACGGCAGCCGCCTGGTCGCCGTCCGAGACCCCCAGTCCGACCCCCACCGGCAGGTCGGTGACCTCGCGGGCGCGGGCGACCAGCGGTCGGGCCAGGTCGCTCGGCTTCTCGCGGGCTCCCGTCACGCCCATCACGGCGGTGGCGTAGACGAAGCCGCGGCAGGCGTCGGTGGTCGTCCGGAGGCGCTCGTCGGTCGAGGAGGGCGCCACCAGGAAGACCTTGTCGAGGCCGTGCGCGTCCGCCACGGCGACCCACTCGCCGGCCTCGTCAGGCACCAGGTCCGGCGTGATCAGCCCGGCTCCCCCGGCGTTCGCCAGGTCCTTGGCGAAGCGCTCCACGCCGTAGCGCACGACCGGGTTCCAGTAGGTCATCACGACGGTCGGGACACCGGTCGCCGCGACCGCCTCGACCGTGCGGAGCACGTCGACGGAACGGGTGCCGGCCTCCAGTGCCTGCTGGGCGGCGGCCTGGATCGTGGGACCGTCCATCACCGGGTCGCTGTAGGGCAGGCCCACCTCGATCACGTCGCAGCCCGCCTCGACCATGGTGCGCATCGCCACGACGGACCCCGGCACGTCGGGGAAGCCGGCGGGCAGGTAGCCCACCAGGGCAGCGCGACCCTCGGCCCTCGCCGTGGCGAAGGCGGCGGCGGTGCTCACGGGGCTGCGTCCCCGGCGTCGTCGTCCGGCCGGGCCTCGCCCAGCCCGAACCACTCCACGGCCGTGCCCATGTCCTTGTCGCCGCGGCCCGAGAGGTTGACCAGGATCGTCGACCCGGGCTGCTCCTTCGCGAGCTGCAAGGCCCCGGCGACCGCGTGCGCGGACTCGATCGCGGGAATGATCCCCTCGGTGCGAGACAGCAGCGCGAAGGCGTCCATGGCCTCCGCGTCGGTGACCGGCCGGTACGTCGCGCGACCCGTCTCGGCGAGGTGGGCGTGCTGCGGACCGACCCCCGGGTAGTCGAGCCCGGCGGAGATCGAGTGCGACTCCCGGGTCTGGCCGTCCTCGTCCTGGAGCACGTAGGTGCGGGCACCGTGCAGCACACCGAACTCGTGGGCGTAGATGGTCGCAGCGTGGCGCATCGTGTCGACGCCGTCGCCGGCGGCCTCGCAGCCGACGAGCTCGACGTCGTCGTCGAGGAAGGCCGCGAACAGCCCGATCGCGTTCGAGCCGCCGCCGACGCAGGCCACCGCACTGTCGGGCAGCGAGCCGGTGAGGTCCAGGCACTGGGCCCGCGCCTCGTCCCCGATGCCGCGACAGAAGTCGCGCACCATCGACGGGAACGGGTGCGGCCCGGCCGCGGTGCCGAAGAGGTACGCCGTGTGGTCCACCGACGCCACCCAGTCGCGGATCGCCTCGTTGATGGCGTCCTTGAGGGTTCGTGACCCGGACTTGACCGCCACCACCTCGGCGCCGAGCAGGTGCATCCGCGCCACGTTGAGGGCCTGCCGCTGCGTGTCGACCTCTCCCATGTAGACGACGCAGTCGAGCCCGAGGTACGCCGCGGCGGTGGCCGAGGCGACGCCGTGCTGGCCGGCACCGGTCTCGGCGATCACGCGGGTCTTGCCCATCCGCCTGGTCAGCAGCGCCTGGCCCAGGACGTTGCGGATCTTGTGGGCGCCGGTGTGGTTGAGGTCCTCGCGCTTGAGCAGGATCCGGGCGCCCGCAATCGAGGACAGCTTGGCGGCGTCGTACAGCGGGCTGGGCACGCCGGCGTACTCGCGGAGCAGGCGCTGGAACTCGTCGGTGAACGCCGGGTCGTGCATCGCGTCCTGCCAGGCCTCGGTGAGCTCGTCGAGGGCGGCCATCAGCGCCTCGGGCATCATGCGGCCGCCGAAGCGGCCGAACGTGCCGTCTGCGGCGGCTGGTGCAGGGGGGACCTGTGTCATGCGGCTGCGCCCCTCAGCCACGCTGTCTCAGGGCGGGGTGCGACCCCGCTGCCACCAGGTCGGCCACGGCCGTGCGCGGGTCCTCCCCGCGCACCAGCGTCTCGCCGACGAGCACCACGTGGGCGCCCTGCTTCGCATACTCGAAGACGTCGTGCGGACCGCGGACACCGGACTCCGCGACCCGCACCACGTCGTCCGGGATGCGCGGGGCGAGCCGGGCGAAGGTGTCACGGTCGACCTCGAGGGTCTTCAGGTTGCGTGCGTTCACACCGATCAGCGTGGCACCGGCTGCCAACGCACGGTCGACCTCCTCCTCGTCGTGCACCTCGACGAGCGGGGTCAGTCCGATGGACCAGGCCCGGTCGACGAGCGACTCGAGCTGGTTCTGCGTGAGGGCAGCGACGATCAGGAGCGCCAGGTCGGCGCCCGCGGCGCGGGCCTCCCAGAGCTGGTAGGAGGTGACGATGAAGTCCTTGCGCAGGACCGGCACGTCGACGGCCGCACGGACGGCACTGAGGTCGGCCAGGTCGCCGCCGAACCGTCGCTTCTCGGTGAGCACGCTGATCGTCGCGGCGCCACCGGCCTGGTAGCTCGCGGCCAGTGCCGCGGGGTCGTCGATGGCCGCGAGCGCTCCACGGCTCGGGCTGGAACGCTTGACCTCGGCGATCACGCTGACGCCGTCGGCGCGGAAGGCCGGCATCGGGTCGAGCGCCTCAGGGGCGTGCCGGGCCGCCTCCTTCAGGTCCTCGAGCGGGGACACCGCCTCGCGTTCGGCGAGGTCGACGCGGACGCCGTCGATGATCTCGTCGAGAACGGACATGCAGACATCTCCTCTGCCGCGTGATTTCCCCGGACCCACACCCCGGCGGCCAGACCCTAGACTCTCACGCGACCGCCGAGGCGACGAAGCCGCGCCCTCGCGCCCCACCGAGCCTGCCGTCACCTCGACGGCTGTCCCTACGGAGACCGATGAGCCAGCCGCCCGGCCCGCCCTACCCGCCGGACCCACAGGACCAGGGCCAGCCGGACCCCTGGGCCACGCCTCCGAGCCAGCCGTCCGGGTCGGCGGGCTACGGGCAGCCGAGCGCGTACCCGCCCCAGCCGGGGTACGGCTACCCCCAGTCTCCCAACGGCCCCACCAACGGGAAGGCGACCGCCTCGCTGTGGACGGGCATCGGGGCGCTGGTGCTCACCTTCTGCTGCGGGTTGGGCGTGTTCGGCGTGGTGCCCGTCGTGCTGGGGGTCATGGCCCGCAGCGAGATCCGGCGGAGCGGTGGCCAGCAGGGGGGTGAGGGCATGGCGCTCGCGGGCATCATCACCGGAGCCGTCGCGGTGGTGCTGAGCCTGGCGGTGATCGTCGTGATCGTGTTCGCGATCGCGTCCGGTTCCGGGACGTTCTCCACCAGCTCGGGGACCGGGGTGTGAAGTCGGCGGTTTCCCCGCGGACCGGAGCGCGCAACCGATAACCTCTGGCGCCACGGCACCGTCCGTCGACCACGTGGGAGAACGCATGAGCTACTCGGAACCGCCACCGCCACCGCCACCGCCCAGCGGGCCGGGTGGCCCCGGGGCTCCCGGTGGAGGCTACGGAGGCGACCAGTACGGCGGCGGCCAGTACGGAGGTGGCCAGTACGGAGGTGGCCAGTACGGCGGCGGTGCCTACGGTGGCGGCTACGGCGGCTACTCGCAGCCGCAGACCAGCAAGAAGGCCATCTGGGCCCTGGTGACCGGAATCTTGAGCATCCTGTGCTGCGGCGTCTTCGCGGGCGTCCCGGCGGTGATCCTCGGCAGCATGGCGAAGAAGGAGATCGCCGCCTCCAACGGCGCGCAGACCGGCCGCGGGATGGCCCAGACCGGCTTCGTGCTGGGCATCATCTCGTTCGTCCTGACTGTCATCTACGTCATCCTGCTGCTCACCGGGAACGCGAACTTCTCGTTCAGCACCGGAACCAACAGCTGACACCGGCGCGCGGCTCGCGTCCCTCGCCCGGCCGGAGGTCAGGGCGCGAGCCAGGCGCCGAACCCCAGGTTGCGCACGATCGCGAAGAGCACCGCGACCGCGATGAACACGACGGCCCACGTCAGCTGCTGCTGCGGGACCACCCGGCGTACGACGCCGCGCCAGCGGTCCAGCACCGTGCGCCCCCACATCAGTGCGATGAGCGGGATCGAGGCGACGAAGAGCAGGTTGCTCGAGGCCGCCGCGCCCACGTCGCCATGCGTCAGGTCGTTGACCGCCCGCAGGCCCCCGCAACCCGGGCAGTAGGTGCCGGTGAGCACCAGCCACGGACAGAAGCCCCAGCTGCCACCGCGATGCGGGTCACGCACGTGCAGCAGCACGCTGGCCACCAGGAGGCCGCCGGCCAGCAGGAGGGGACCCTGGAGCCGCCGCCGCCTGCTGCGGGTGTCGGGTGCCGGGGGCAGCAGGACGGTCACGAGCCCACCGTCAGCGCCGCTCGTGCGCGGGCTCGGAGCCCAGACCCAGCTTCTGCAGGATCTTGCCCACGATCGGGCCGACGACCGCGATGACCACTCCGGCCCAGAAGACCGGCCAGCTGCCTGCCACGAGCCCGATGCCGCCCACGGTGAAGCCCACGAGGATGATCAGCACGCCCGTCCAGGCAGCCGGGGTGTTGCCGTGGTGAGCCATCTCGGCGGTGCTCCTCGCTTCGGGGACAGGGGGTCGACGCCGCTCACATGATAGGGGAAAGCCGCCCCTCAGTCCGTGGGGTCGCGTCCCTCGTCGAGGGCGCGCCACAGGTCCTGCTCGGTCCCCGGACCGGGTTCCTGCACGGCCCGTGCCGAGGGCGAGTCGTAGCGGCTGCCCATGGCCGGCCAGCCGGGAGCCGCGACGACCGCCACCGCGAAGGCGAGCAGGCACAGCAGCAGCGCGACCAGGCAGATCCAGTACCAGCCGGTGAGCGAGGTGGTGAAGGCGTCCCCGGTGCCGCCGTTGGCGACCACGGCGTCCACGGCGTCGTCGCGCACCCGGTCCAGGGCCGTCAGCGACGACGTCAATGCGCCCGCGGAGGCCAGGACGCCGACCACGGCGGCCGCGCGGCGGACCACACCACGCAGCACCAGCACCACGCCCCAGGAGGCCAGGGCCACGAGCGCGAGCGCCACAGCCAGCGGCGCCGACGTCGAGCCCGTGACGTGCCCGGTGACGTCGACGCCGGCGGACGTCCCCGAGGCGGTGGCCCACGTGCGGGTCGCCGCCACCGCAGCCAGGGCGGCACCGCCCGGCCCGACCAGCACCGTGGGTGCGAAGCTGCGCCGCCGCTCAGCCATCGACGAGGGGCAACGGCCGAGCGTCGAAGCAGGTGCGGTCGCCCGTGTGGCAGGCGGGTCCGAGCTGGTCGACCTGCACGAGGAGCGTGTCCCCGTCGCAGTCCAGCCGCACCGCCGTGACCGTCTGCCGGTGGCCGGACGTCTCGCCCTTGACCCAGTACTCCTGGCGCGACCGGCTCCAGAACGTCGTACGACGCGACGTGAGCGTGCGGTGCAGCGCCTCGTCGTCCATCCACCCCACCATCAGCACCTCGCCCGTGTCGTGCTGCTGCACGACCGCCGGGACGAGTCCCTGGGCGTCGCGCGTGAGCCGCGCGGCGATGTCCGGGTCGAGGGAGGTCATGCCCCCAGTATCCCGGGCGTCCCCAGCGGCGCGCCCCAGTGGGCCGGGCAGCGGCTGGTCGGTCAGCGCAAGGCCGGTCAGCGCACAGCCTGCTGGGCCACCCAGCTGGCGTGCAGCCGACCGTAGACCCCGCCTTGGGCGACCAGCGCGGCATGCGACCCGCGCTGCACGATGCGACCGTCGTCCACGACCACCACCTCGTCGGCGTGCTCCGCCGTCGACATCCGGTGCGCGATCGTCACCGAGGTGCGCCCACGGGTGAGGCGTTCCAGGGCGCGGGCGATGCGCATCTCCAGTGCGGGGTCGACCGCGCTCGTCGCCTCGTCGAGCACCAGCAGGTCGGGGTCGGCCAGATGGGCCCGGACCAGGGCGACCAGCTGCCGCTCCCCCGCGGACAGCGACTCGCCGCGCTGGCCGACGCGAGTGTCGAGTCCCCGAGGCAGGGTGGCGAGCCAGTCCGTGAGACCCAGCTCCTCGACTGCCTGGTAGATCTCCTCATCGGTCGCGTCGAGCTTGCCGTAGAGCGCGTTGGCGCGCAGCGACGCGTCGAACAGGAACCCCTCCTGCGGCACCAGGACGACACGTTCCCGCAGCGAGGAGAAGGGCACCTCGCGCAGGTCCACCCCGTCGAGCCGCACGGCGCCCGAGGTCGGGTCCATCAGTCGGGTGAGCAGCTTGGCGAGCGTGGTCTTCCCGGAGCCGGTCTCGCCGACGACCGCCACCCGGGTGTTGGGCGCCACCCGCAGGTCCACGTCGTGCAGGACGGGTGCGCCGCCGGGGTAGGCGAAGCACACCGTGTCGAACTCGATCTCGACCGCGCCGTGCGGAAGCCTCGTCCCCGCCTCGCCGGGGTCGACGACGTCCGCGGGTGTGTCGAGGATGCCGATCACGCGTCGCCAGCCGGCGATGGCGTTCTGGGCGTCGGTGAGCACCTGGGTGCCGATCTGGACAGGACCGACGAACAGGGTGACCAGGAACGCGAACGCCAGCACCTTGCCGGCGGTGATGTCCCCGTCGACGCCGAGCAGGACGCCGATGATCAGCACCCCGGCGTTGGCCAGTCCCGCGGAGACCCCGCCGAGCGAGAAGGAGAAGGCGGTGAGCCCCTGCGCCTTCGTGCTGGCCCGCTTGTAGCGGTCGATGGCCTCGTCGATGCGGTCCTGGGTGCGAGCCTCGATCGCGTAGGACCGGACGGTGGCGGCACCCACGACGGGCTCGGAGACCTTGCTGAGCATCACGCCGACCTGCTGCCGGACGACGCCGTACGCCGCGGAGAGCCGTCGCTGGAAGTAGCGCAGCGACAAGAACAGCGGCAGGAAGCAGACCCACACCACGATGGTCAGCTGCCAGCTGTAGATCGCCATCACCACGGTGGCCACGGCCACCTGGCCGATGCTGACGATCGAGATGATGCCGCCGAAGATCAGGAACTGCGAGACCTGGTCGACGTCGCTGGTGACGCGGGAGACCAGGGCGCCGCGTCGCTCGGTGTTCTGGGTCAGCAGGGGGAGGTCGTGGACGTGCCGGAACGCCTTGACCCGGAGCGTGGCCAACCCGCGCTCCGCGCTGGTGAAGAGCCGGTAGGTCATCTGGTACGACGCGAGCGCCGTGGCCACGACGGCGAACGCGGCGATCACGGCCACCACGGCGGTGAAGCCGAAGTCGGGCCCGCCGGGAGCGCGCACGCCCTTGTCGAGGGTCTGCTGCACCGCGACCGGCACGACGATCCGGCCGAGGGTGGAGATCACGGCGAAGAACAGCGTGCCGCCGATCCCGTCCTTGAGCTCCGGCGACAGCTCGATGCCACGCGCGATGGTGCGCATCGCCCGCAGCGACTCACCGGAGTCCATGACGCTGCCGCTCACGGCACCCTCACCTCGCCCTCCTCCTCGGCCCGCTGCTCGTAGGCGTTGACGAGGTCGGCGTAGCCCGGGTTGCGGGCCAGCAGCTCGGTGTGGGTGCCCTGGTCGTCGACCCGGCCGTCGCGGAGGTAGACCACCTCGTCGGCCAGCGCGATGGTCGCCTTGCGGTAGGCCACGACGACCACCGTCGAGTCCTCGCCACCCTCACGCATCGCCGCCAGGATGCGGGCCTCCACCTCCGGGTCCACCGCGGAGGTGGCGTCGTCCATCACGAGCAGGCGAGGGTGGCGCACCAGCGCACGGGCCAGCGAGAGCCGCTGGCGCTGACCGCCGGAGAGCGTCGTGCCGCGCTCCCCCAGGCGGGCCTCCAGCCCGTCGGGAAGCGCGGCCACGAAGCCGTCGGCCTGCGCCGTGCGCAGGGCCTGCCACACCTGCTCGTCGGACCTCTCGGCGTCCAGCGCCACGTTGCCGCGCACCGTGTCGTCGAAGAGGAACGCCTGCTGAGGCACCAGGGCGACGTGCTCCGCGACGGCGCCGGGTGCCAGGTCGCGGAGGTCGGTGCCGTCGAGCAGCACCTCGCCCTCGTGCGGGTCGACGAGGCGCAGCAGCAGCGAGGTCAGCGTGCTCTTGCCGCTGGCGGTGGCACCGACCACTGCCACGGTGCGACCCGGCTCCACGGTGAACGTCAGGTCGCGCAGCAGGGGCGGGCCGTCCGCGTAGCGGTAGCCGAGGTGCCGGACGTCGAGGCGGGCGCCGCCGGTCTCGACGTCCGCCACCACCACCTGCTCGCCGTAGGGCATCTCGCCGGTGGCGTCGAGCACCCTCTGCACGCGGCCGAAGCCGACCACGCTGCGCGGGAACTCCCCGACCAACCAGCCCAGCGAGCGGATCGGGAAGGAGACGATCGTCAGGAGGTAGGCGATGGTCACCACGTTGCCGGGGTCGGTGAGGCCGCGCTCGACCCGGAGCACCCCCACCGCGAGGACGGCGAGCACACCGAGGCTCGGCAGCGCCTCGAGCAGCGGGTCGAAGGCCGCGCGGATGCGGCCCGCTGCCACGTTGGTCTCGCGGAGCCGACGGGCCTTGAGGGCGAAGCGGTCGGTCTCCTCGACCTCTCGACCGAGGGACTTCACGACCAGTGCGCCGTCGAACGACTCGTGAGCCACCTCGCTGAGCTCGGCGCGCAGCGCCTGGGCCCGGGTCATCAGCGGAGACTGCCACCGCTGGTAGACCACGTTGACGACGATGACGACGGGGAAGACCAGCAGCCCTACCACCGCCAGGGTCAGGTCGGTGACGACCATCTGGCCGACCGCGATCACCATCATCGCGACGGTGCCCACCGCCATCGGCAGCGGGGCGATGGGCGCCCAGGCGGCCTCGACGTCGGAGTTCGCGTTGGACAGCAGCTGCCCGGTCGGGTGCTGCTGGTGCCAGGACATCGGCAGCCGGAGGTACTGCCGTGTCACGTCGCGGCGGTAGTGGGCCTGCATGCGGTACTGCATCAGGCCGGCGCCGAGCCGCCGCGCCACGATGCCCACGGCGCGCAGGATCGCCACCGCGACGAACAGCGCCAGGATCGTGACCAGCCCGCCGGGCCGGACGTCGCCGTCCTCGAACGACGGCAGGACGACGTGGTCGGTCGCCCAGCCGAGCACCCAGGCATCGGCCACCGTCAGCGCACCGAACAGCACGCTGCCGAGCGTGGAGAGCGTGAAGATCCACGGCTCCCGACGGATCGCGACCCCCAGAACGGCGAACCCGTCGCGCAGCGTGCCGCGCCGGTCGCTCGCCAGGCCGGCCTCGCTCGGGGTGCTCACCCGCCCAGCCTAGGGTGGACCCATGACACGTCTCGCGCAGACCGAGCGCACTGCCCTGTGCGACCTCGCCCTGCAGGTCGGCGAGGACCAGCCGACCCTTTCCGGCGACTGGACCGTCAAGGACCTGGTGGTCCACCTGCTCGTCCGCGAGGGCAGCCTCGCAGCCGTCGGCATCCTGGTCTCACCGCTCGCGAGGCTCACCGACATCGCCTCCGAGCGCGTCGGTCGCCGGGAGTTCGCGGTGCTCGTCGAACGGCTCCGGCACGGTCCGCCGTTCTGGTCGCCGTACGCCCTGCCGAAGGTGGACGCGCTCGCGAACACCCTGGAGTTCTTCGTGCACCACGAGGACGTCCGTCGAGCGCAGCCCGGCTGGGCGCCGCGCGACCTCGACGACGCCACCGAGCGGACGCTGTGGGCGATGGTGAAGACGGCCGGCAAGGGGCTGACGCGCAGCACCCCGGTCGGCGTCGTCGCCGAGAACATCTCCACCGGGTCCCGGGTGACCCTCAGCGGAGGCGACCCGGAGGTCACGATCCGCGGGCTGCCCAGCGAGATCACGCTCTACGTGTTCGGCCGCAAGCCGCAGGCCCGGGTCGAGCTGGTCGGCGACGACGCCGCCGTCGCCGGGCTCTCCGGCACCTCGCTGGGCTTCTGAGCCCCCGGCCTCCGTCGAGGCGTCTGGTTCTGCGGCCCTAGGCTGGTCGCATGAGTGACTACCTCGAGCTGCTCCCTGCCGTCGACATCGCCGACGGTCAGGCGGTGCAGCTCGTGCAGGGCGTCGCGGGGTCGGAGAAGCGCTTCGGCGACCCGGTCGAGGCCGCGCTGAGCTGGCAGTCGCGCGGGGCCGAGTGGCTCCACCTCGTCGACCTCGACGCCGCTTTCGGCCGCGGCCACAACCGGGACCTGCTCGCCGAGATCGTGGGCACGCTGGACATCAAGGTCGAGATGAGCGGCGGCATCCGCGACGACGACTCCCTCGCCGCCGCGATGGCCACCGGCTGCCGTCGCGTCAACATCGGCACCGCCGCCCTCGAGCAGCCCGGCTGGTGCGCCGAGGCCATCGCCGAGCACGGTGACCGGGTAGCTGTCGGGCTCGACGTCCGCGGCCGCACGCTCGCCGCCCGGGGCTGGACCCAGGACGGCGGCGACCTCTTCGAGGTGCTGGCCCGGCTCGACGGCGAGGGGTGCGCGCGCTACGTGGTGACCGACGTGAACAAGGACGGCATGCTCCAGGGGCCGAACCTCGAGCTGCTCCGGTCCGTGTGCGCGGCCACCGACCGTCCGGTCGTGGCCTCGGGAGGCATCACCGAGCTGGCCGACCTCGGTGCGCTGACGCTGCTGGTGCCCGAGGGAGTGGAGGGCGCGATCATCGGCACCGCGCTGTACGAGGGCCGGTTCACCCTCGAGGACGCGCTCGCGGTGACGCGACCCATGCCATGACGCTCGCGGTCCGGGTGATCCCGTGCCTCGACGTCGCCGACGGCCGGGTCGTGAAGGGCGTGAACTTCACGCAGCTGCGGGACGCCGGCGACCCCGTCGAGCTCGCCCGCCTGTACGACGCGGAGGGCGCCGACGAGCTCACCTTCCTCGACATCTCGGCGTCGCACGAGGGTCGCGCGACGACGATGGAGATCGTGTCGCGCACGGCCGAGCAGGTGTTCATCCCGCTCACCGTCGGCGGTGGGATCAGCGACGTGGCGCACGTCGATGCGCTGCTGCGCGCGGGGGCTGACAAGGTCGCGGTGAACACAGCGGCGATCCACCGGCCCGCGCTGGTGGCGGAGATCGCCGACCGGTTCGGCAACCAGGTGCTGGTGCTCTCCGTCGACGCGCGGCGCGCGGCGGGCACCGAGAGCGGGTTCGAGGTGACCACGCACGGCGGTCGCCGCAGCGCCGGTCTCGACGCGGTGCAGTGGGCGCGGCGCGCCGCCGACCTGGGGGCCGGCGAGATCCTGCTCAACGCCATGGACGCCGACGGCACCACGGACGGCTTCGACCTCGAGCTGATCCGGCTGGTGCGCGCCGAGGTGTCGATCCCGGTGATCGCCTCGGGCGGCGCGGGGCGGGCGGAGCACTTCCCACCGGCGGTCGACGCCGGAGCCGACGCGGTGCTCGCTGCCACGGTCTTCCACTTCGGCACGCTGCGGGTGCGCGAGGTGAAGGCGTCGCTGAGCGAAGCCGGTCACCCGGTGCGCTGACCGAGTCCTCGGCTCAGGCAACGGACGTCGGGCGCCCGACGACCTACGTCGGCGGCAGAAGTGGCCGCGGCGCCACTCGCAACAGCAGCCCGTCCCCGAGAGCGCGGACCAGGCCCACCGGTCGACGAGGTCGCGTGGGCTCCACAGACGTACCCGAATCTACGAAGAGACCCACGTCAACGAGGACGAACCGGCCCTCCCCTCCACATCGGGCAGGTCAGCGGAACCGGATCGCGACCACCGTGACGTCGTCGCGCAGGCTCCGGTCCGCCAGCGAGGCGACGCGGTCCACCACCTCCTCCACCGGAGCGTCGACGAGCTCGCCGACCACGGAACGGAGCCGGTCGAGGCCCTCGTCGATGTCGTAGTGGCGGCCCTCGACGACGCCGTCGGTGACGAGCACGACGGTGGTCCCCGGGTCGAGGAGCCGGTCGATGCCCTCCCTGGTCAGACCTTCCGGGATGCCCAGGGGCAGCCCGGTCCCGTCCCCGAGGGCCACGGTGGAGCCGTCGGGTCGCGCGACCACGACCGGCACGTGTCCGGCGTTGCACAACGACAGCCGGCGCGTCCCCGGGTCGATGAGCACCGCCACCGCGGTGACGAACTGCTCGGGCGCGTCGCGGTCGAGCATGGCGTCCGCGTGCTCCAGCACCACGCCCGGCGTCGGGTCGACCGTGAGCAGTCCGCGGATGCCGGCGCGCACGCGGATCATGGTCGTGGCCGCCCGCACCCCGCGTCCCATCACGTCGCCGACGACGAACGCGAGCGCGCCGTCGGCGGTGCGGACGGCGTCGTACCAGTCACCGCCGACGTGCTCGAGCTCGTCGCCCCCCGGCGCGTAGTGCACCGCGATCGAGACTCCGTCGACCTCGGGGATCGGACTGGCGGCGAGGCTGGTCTGCAGGTGCTCGGCGATGTCGGAGAGCCGCGCCATCAGCCGCTCCCGCTCGGCGGACATCGCCTCGGCGAGCTCCGATGCCTGCCGCTGCGCCTCGAAGGCGACGGTCAGCTCCTGCTCGACCCTCACCTTCGCCGTCGTGTCCCAGACGCAGCCGATCGTGCCGGTCGGCTCCCCCTGGTCGTCGACCGTGACGCGACCCAGGGACTCGATCCAGTGCACCGTTCCGTCCGGCCAGACGACCCGGCTCTTGAGGGTGTACGACGACCGGTGCTCGAGAGCCTCGGTCACGGTCGTCATGACCTGGCCGCGGTCCTCCTCGTGCAGCATGGCGAGCCAGGTCTCGAACGTGCCGTCGTACCCACCGGGCGGCAGGCCGAAGATCGCCTCGAGCCGCTCGTCCCACACCACGTGGCCCGACGCCATGTCCCACTGCCAGCTGCCCAGCTCGGCGGCGTCGTGGGCCAGTCGCAGCCGACGCTCGCTCGCCTCGGCGGCCGCCTCGGCGCGACGGACGGCGCTCAGCTGCTCGGCGGCCACCACCACGCCGGCGATCCTCCCGTCATCGCGGACGGGACTGACGGTCAGGCCCAGCAGCTGACCCGAGCCGTCGGCGCGGGTGCGGGACACCTCGCCGTGCCAGGTCTCCCCTGCCAGTGCCCGGGCCACCCCACCGCGTACGTCGTCCGCCGAGTCCTCCGAGTCCTCCGAGTCCTCGCCGCCGAGGAGGTCGAGCAACGGACGGCCCGCCAGGACCGGCGCGTCGTAGAGCGAGGCCGCGGCATCGTTCGCGAAGCTGACGACGCCGTCGCCATCACCGACCACGACCGCGAGACCGAGGGCGTCGAGCACCCGGGTCTGCTCGATCAAGCGCTGCACCACGCGTTGACTCTCCTCCGCGTCCTGGGTGCACCCGCCGAGTGTGCGCTTGTGACTCCTGCCGGGACGGCAGGCTACACGGCGCCGGACGCCTCACCGCACGAGTCGCCCCTGCCTCGACTCTCCGCCCGCCGGCCGGGCAGGTCCATAGCCCGGACGGGCCCGCCCGCTCACGGGCGGCGGGGCACCAGCAGCGTGACCAGCACGGGCGCCGCCAGCACACTGACCACCAGCACCGCGAGGCGGGCCTGCCAGTCGGGCCGGACGAACCAGACCAGCAGGTCCGCAGCGACGAGCAACGCGAGCAGCAGGGACGTCTGCATGCGCCGGCGACGGGCCAGCGACCCGGTGGGCCGACCCACCGGGGTCCACCTGGGCAGCCGCCCGGTGGTGGCGCGTCGCAACCCCCGGGCACGGGCGGCGCGTCGCTCGCGTCGCTCCTGCTCGTAGGCCCGCGCCGCTGCCCGAAGGGCCGACTCGTGCTCCCGGGCGGCGCGACGTCGTGCCCGCTCCTTGCTCATGAGCGCATCCTCACATGTGGGCGGACGGCCGACTCACAGTGACGCGACCCAGTTGCGCAGCAGGCGGGCGCCCGCGTCCCCGGACTTCTCGGGGTGGAACTGCGTCGCGCAGAGCGGGCCGTTCTCGACCGCCGCGACGAACCGGTCGCCACCGTGGGAGGCCCAGGTCACCAGTGGCGGAGCCATCCGTGCGGAGGCTCGACCGGCCGCCGGCATGACCCAGTCGCGTACGCCGTACGAGTGCACGAAGTAGAAGCGCTCCCCCTCGACCCCTGCGAACAGTCGCGAGCCGACGGTCGCGTCGACGGTGTTCCAACCCATGTGCGGGACCACGGGCGCCTGCAGCCGCTCGACGACACCCGGCCACTCGCCGAGGCCCTCGGTCTCGACACCGTGCTCGACGCCGTGCTCGAAGAGCACCTGCATGCCCACGCAGATGCCGAGCACCGGTCGGCCCCCGGCCAGCCGCCGGCCGACCACCTCGTGACCCTTGACGGCACGGATGCCGTCGACGCAGGCCCGGAACGCACCGACGCCGGGGACCACCAGGCCGTCACAGTCCATCGCCGCCGTCCGGTCCGCCGTCAGTCGCACCGACGCACCGGCGCGTTCGAGGGCACGCACGGCGGAGCGGGTGTTGCCGGAGCCGTAGTCGAGGACGACGACGTCCGGGACGACCGGATCGGCCGTCACAGGCTCCCCTTCGTGCTGGGCACTCCCGTCTCCCGGGGGTCCACCGCGACGGCGTCGCGCAGCGCCCGGGCGAGGGCCTTGAACTGGGCCTCGACCAGGTGGTGCGGGTCTCGTCCCGAGAGCACCCGGACGTGCAGCGCGATCTGGGCGTGGAACGCGAGCGTCTCCAGGACGTGACGGGTCAGCGAGCCCGGGTACGAGACGCCGCTGCCGCCGCTGCCGCCGATGGCGACGAAGGCCTGCGCATCGGGCTCACCCGTGTGCACGCAGTAGGGCCGCCCGGACACGTCCACGGCGCACTGCACGAGCGCCTCGTCCAGCGGCACCAGCGCGTCGCCGAAGCGGCGGATGCCGGCCTTGTCCCCGAACGCCTCGCGCAGCGCCTCGCCGAGCGCGATCGCGGTGTCCTCGACCGTGTGGTGCGCGTCGATGTGGGTGTCGCCCTCGGCCTGCACCGTCAGGTCGACCAGCGAGTGGCGCGAGAACGACGAGAGCATGTGGTCGTAGAACCCGACCCCGGTCGAGACGTCGTGACGTCCGCTGCCGTCGAGATCGAGCTCGACGAGCACCTTGGACTCCTTGGTGGCTCGTTCGATGCGTGCGGTCCTGCTCATGAGGGCACCTCTCCCAGCAGCTGTGTCAGCGCGTGCTTGAACGTCGTCATCTCGTCGGGGGTGCCCACCGACACCCGCAACCATCCCTCGGGGCCGGTCTCCCGGATCAGCACGCCGCGGTCCAGCAGACCCTGCCAGATCGCGCGCCGGTCGGCGAACCTCCCGAAGAGCGCGTAGTTCGCGTCCGTGTCCGCGACGGTCAGTCCCTGCGCCCGCAGCCAGTCCACGGTGAGGTCGCGCTCGGCCCGCAGGTCGTCGACCCGCGCCAGCAGCTCGTCGGCGTGCCGCAGCGCGACCCGTGCGACGGCCTGGGTGACCGCGGACAGGTGGTAGGGCAGCCTGACCACGCGGATCGCGTCGGTGACCTCCTGGGAGGCCGCGAGGTAGCCGAGCCGGGCACCGGCCAGGGCGAACGCCTTGCTCATCGTCCGGCTGACGAGCAGGTTCGGCGTGCGCGCCAACAGCTCGAGGGCGCTGGGCGTGCCGGCGCGCCGGAACTCGCCGTAGGCCTCGTCGATGACCACCACACCCCCGCACGCCTCCGCGGCCGCGCAGACCGCGCTGACCGTCTCCAGCGGCAGGGCGGTGCCGGTCGGGTTGTTGGGCGAGGGCAGCAGCACCACGGTCGGCCGGTGCTCCGTGACGACCGACACGGCGTGCTCCACGTCGAGGGTGAAGTCGTCCTCGCGGTGGCCGACGACCCAGTCGGTCATGGCGTCCCGGGCGTACTCCGGGTACATCGAGTACGTCGGCGCGAACGAGACCGCCGTGTTCCCGGGGCCCCCGAAGGCCTGCAGGATCTGCAGCATCACCTCGTTGGACCCGTTGGCCGCCCACACCTGGTCGGCCGTCACGCCGTGCCCGAGGTAGGCGGCCAGGTCCTCCCGGAGCGCCGTGAACTCACGGTCGGGATAGCGGTTCAGCGTGCGGGTGGCGTCCGCGACGGCTGCCGCGACCTCCGCCACGACGGTCTCGCTCGGCGGGTAGGGGTTCTCGTTGACGTTGAGCCGGACGGGGACGTCCAGCTGCGGTGCGCCGTACGGCTCGATGCCTCGCAGCTCCTCGCGAAGCGGGAGCGTCATCACCGGTCCTCGCGGTCCCGCGCGACACGGACGTCGACCGCGGCGGCGTGGCCCGGCAGGTCCTCCGCGAGCGCCAGGTGCCCCACGTGAGCCGCGACGTCGTCGAGGGCCTGCCGGTCGTACTCCACGATGTGCACCGACTTGCGGAACGAGCGCACCGACAGCCCGGAGCCGTGGCAGGCCGAGCCGCCGGTGGGGAGCACGTGGTTGGAGCCGGCGCAGTAGTCGCCCAGCGAGACGGGGGCGAACGGCCCGACGAACACCGCGCCGGCGTTGCGCACCCGGCGGGCGAGCGTGGCGGCGTCCCGCGTCTGGATCTCGAGGTGCTCGGCGGCGTAGGCGTCGACCACCGCCAGGCCCTGCTCGAGGTCGTCCACGAGCACGATGCCGGACTGCTCCCCGGACAGGGCGGTGGTGACGCGTTCGACGTGCCGGGTGGCCGAGACCTGCTTGTCGAGCTCGGCCTCGACCTCGTCGGCCAGGGCCGTCGAGGTGGTCACCAGGACGGCCGCGGCCATCGGGTCGTGCTCGGCCTGGCTGAGCAGGTCGGCAGCCACGAAGGCCGGGTCGGCGGTGTCGTCGGCAAGGATGGCGATCTCGGTCGGTCCGGCCTCGGAGTCGATGCCCACCACGCCCTTGAGCAGCCGCTTGGCGGAGACGGTGTAGATGTTGCCCGGACCGGTCACCAGGTCGACCTTGCGGCACGGTCCCGCGCCGTAGGCGAACATCGCGACGGCCTGCGCACCGCCGACGGCGTAGACCTCCTCGACGCCCAGCAGCGCACAGGCCGCCAGGATCGTGGGGTGCGGCAAACCACCGAACGCGGCCTGTGGCGACGACGTCAGGGCGAGGGACTCCACGCCTGCCACCTGCGCTGGTACGACGTTCATGACCACGCTGGACACGAGGGGGGCGATGCCTCCGGGGACGTACAGCCCGACCCGACGCAGGGGCACCATCATCTGGCTGACGGTGCCGCCGGGCACCACCTGCGTGGTGAGGTCCTGCTCCAGCTCCGCCTCGCAGGTGACCCGCAGCCGGCGGATCGACTCCTCGAGCCCCGCTCGCACGTCGGGGTCCAGGGCGGCCAGCGCATCGACGAGGGCAGCCGGGGGCACCGCGATGTCGCTCTGCTCGACCCGGTCGAAGCGTGCTGTGAACTCGGTGATCGCCTCGACCCCGCGATGGCGGACCGCGTCGCAGATCGGGCGCACGACGTCGACGGCGGCCTCGACGTCGAAGGCGGCACGCGGCACCACGGTGCGGTAGTCAGGGGCGTGCTCGCCCCTGAGGTCGATACGGCGGATCATGCCCCGAGTCTAGGAGGGAGACCGCCACCGGCCTGCCGGTGGTTCACGCGGGGAGACTCCGGACCCATCGCCTATGTTGGCTGAGTGCGCGAGCAGCTGCCCATCTTCCCGTTGAACACCGTGGTGTTCCCGGGCGTCAGCGTGCCGCTCCACGTGTTCGAGGACCGCTACCGGGCGCTGGTGCACCACCTGCTGACGATCTCCGACAAGTCCCTGCGGCTGTTCGGCATCCTGGCGATCCGGGAGGGCTACGAGGTCGGGCAGCCGCACGGCTCGCTCGTGCAGTCGCTGCACCGGGTCGGCTGTCTGGTGCAGATGACGTCGGTGGAGCCCTGCGAGGACGGGCGCTTCGACATCGAGGTGGTCGGTCGCCAACGGCTGCGGCTCGACGGCGTGGACACCTCCGGCAGCTATCTCGTCGGTGACGTCGAGACGCTGTCGGATCGCACGCCGAAGGGCAGCGACGCCGCGCACGAGGCGGCGCGGACGCTGGAGACCTTCGAGGAGTACCGGCGGCGGCTCTCCCAGATGCGCGGCGGCGCCGTGCTCGACGGCGAGATGCCCCACGACCCCGAGTACCTCTCCTACACCCTCGCCGCGACCTGCCTGCTGACGCTCCAGGAGCGGCAGACGCTGCTCGAGGCCGAGTCTGCGCTCGACCGGCTCGTCATGCTGCGCCACGCGCTGCTCGACGAGATGCGCGCGATGCGCGCCATCAGCTCGCTGCCCGCGACCGAGGTGGCGCGCACCCGATGGTCGCCGAACTGACGGGCCCCGGATGAGCTACGACTTCTTCGTCTTCCCCGCCGACCGCGCCGACGGCCTCGAGGAGGCGCTCGCGCTCTACGAGGCGACCGCGCTCACCGGAACGGCGAGCCCGGGAGGGCCGGTCGCGCGGTTCGTGGCCGACCTCGGGGCCCTCTCACCGACCGTCTCGGCCGGTGGGTTCCTGTCGGCGCCGGTCGACGGCTCCGACGACGGCGCGTACGTCTGCACCTCGTGGGACGACCCGATGGGCAACCTGCGTGCGGTCGCCGGCGCCGCCCGTCCGCACGACCTCGCCGTGCTCGACGTACAGCTGGGGGCGCTCTACGACCCCCGCGGGGCGCTGGACGTGGTGCTGACCACCGAGGCCGGGCCGCAGCTGCCCTTCCTCACCCGGGCGGTCCTCACCGAGGTGATGACGCACGTCCGCGAGGGCCGCTACCACTGGGTGAACCTCTCGCGCGACGACGCGTCGTTCGTCCAGACGTTCCGCGACGACGACGGGTCCTGGGCGGTGGAGCACCGCGAGCACGACGGGCACTTCGCCGCGCGCATCGGGGACGGCTCCCTGGTCGAGGGCCTGCTCTGGGCCTGGGCGCGCGGCGACGGTGGCTGGCGCGCGATGCTCGAGTTCTCCCCCGTCGAGGTCTGACACGTGGCTCGGCGCAGGAGCGCCGGCGCGACGCCGGCGACGGTCGCGCTGAGCGAGGCCGGGGTGCCGTTCACCGAGCACGCCTACGACCACGACCCTGCGGCTGCGTCGTACGGCGTGGAGGCCGCCGAGCAGCTGGGGCTCGACCCACGCCAGGTGCTCAAGACGCTGATGGTCTCCGTCGACGGGCGGCTGGTCGTCGGGGTGGTGCCGGTCGAGGGACGGCTGGACCTCAAGGCGGTCGCGGCGGCCGTCGGTGGCAAGCGGGCGACGATGGCCGACCCGTCCGAGGCGGAGCGCGCCACCGGGTACGTCGTAGGCGGCATCTCGCCGCTCGGGCAGCGCCGGCAGCACGTCACCGTGGTCGATGCGACCGTCCTGGGGCTCGAGACCGTCTACGTCTCGGGAGGTCGACGCGGTCTCGACGTCGGGCTCGCTCCGGGCGACCTGGTCCGGCTGACCCGGGCCACGGTCGCGACGATCGGTCGAGCTCGCTGAGGCATGGACGACTCACCACGAGACTCCTCCACCGCTCCGGCGGAATTGGGCGTGGGAGGTGCCGGTTTCCCCCGATCCCATGGGAAACCGGTCAGGTGCCGGTGAGGGTGAGGGCGATCAGGGTCACGTTGAGCACGGTGATCACGGCGGCGACCAGGGTCGCCGCCAACGTGGTGAGCCGCTTGTTGACCAGCGCGCCCATCACGTCTCGGCGCCGCGTGAACAGCACCAGCGGGACCAGGGCGAACGGGATGCCGAAGGAGAGCAGCACCTGGGAGACCACCAGCGCCCGGGTCGGGTCCGCCCCGGCGGCGATCACGGCCAGCGCGGGCGCCAGCGTGACCAGCCGGCGCAGCACGAGCGGGATCCGCCGGCGCAGGAAGCCCTGCATCACCACCTGACCGGACAGCGTCCCCACCCCGGAGGCGGCGAACCCGGAGGCGAGCAGCGCCAGCGCGAACAGCAGGGCGGCAGTGGGTCCCAGGCTGACCTGCAGGCCCGCGTGCGCGGCCTCGATCGTCTCCACCGGGGTGCTGCCTCCGGACAGCACCTGCGCGGCGACCACCAGCATCGCCAGGTTCACCACGCCGGCGATCGCCATCGCCAGCATCACGTCGACCCGCTGGCTGCGCAGCAGACCCAGGCGCTGCTCCTCGGTGGTCCGCAGGAAGCGGTTCTGGGTGAGCGCTCCGTGCAGGTAGATCACGTGCGGCATGATCGTCGCGCCCAGCATCCCGGTGGCCAGCAGCACGGTGTCCGTCCCGCCGAAGCGCGGGGTCAGGCCACCGACGACCCCCCGGGCGTCCACCCCGCCCGCGACCAGGCTGTAGAGGAAGCCGACCAGCACCACCAGCAGCATCCCGGTGATCGCCACCTCGAACGGACGCGCGCCTCGGGTCTGCAGGGCGAGCAGCCCGAAGGCGACCACCGCGGTGATCACGCCACCGGTCAGCAGCGGCAGGCCGAACAGCAGCTTCAGCGCGATCGCCCCGCCCAGCACCTCGGCGAGGTCGGTCGCCATCGCCACGATCTCGGCCTGGACCCACAGCCCCCGCGTGACCACCGGCGGGAAGTGGGTCCGGCACAGCTCGGGCAGGTTCCGGCCGGTGGCGATGCCGGCCTTCGCAGAGAGGTACTGGATCAGCATCGCCATCAGGTTGCTGACCACCACCACCCACACGAGCAGGTACCCGAAGCTCGACCCCGCGGTGATGTTGGTGGCGAAGTTGCCGGGGTCGATGTAGGCGACCGCCGCGACGAACGCCGGACCGAGCAGCGGCAGCGGCCCTCGCACCAGGGCGACGGCGGCGAGGCCCTTGCGCTGTCGGTGCACCCCTGCTCCTAGCCCGCTGCCCGGCTGCCGCTCTCGTCGACCTGGACGTCGAGCCGCTCCAGCCTCTCCAGGTCCGCCGGCGGCAGGGTCCGGACCGACTCGAAGACCTTCTGCTGGAGGCTCTGGATGCGTTCGTCGACCAGTCCGCTGAGCGCGAAGACGATCGCTCCGGTCTGGCGCACCGTCAGGTCGTCCACCGTCGGCTGGCGGACGGACGTGATGGCCACCCCGGAGGGACCGCCCTGCGAGTCCTGCACCACGCCGACCGAGAACCGCTCCCGCGGGTTCACCGTGTCGTCGACGTAGAAGGCGCGAAGCCGCAGCAACGCCCGATGCCAGTCGAGAACCTGTCCCTCGGGCTGGGCGGTGCTCAGGTCCGTCTCGGTGAGCGCGGGCGCGGGCCCCTCGGCCGAGAAGCAGCGCGCGTAGCTCAACAGCGCCGTGGTCCACATCGACTCGACGAGCACCGCGTCGGACCCGTCCTCGAGCGCCAGCTCGGCGACCAGCCGCTCGCAGCAGCGCAGCACGGTCTGCAGGTCGTCGAAGATCTCGACCAGCCCCACCAGGGCCGACGCGTCCTCGTCGGCCAACCGCCGTACGACGGCGTCCGGGTCGGCCGGCCGCACCGGTCCGCTCACCCGACCGACGGTCCCAGGCCCATGGACTGCGGCGTGCTGGAATCGGGCGACGGTTGGTGCAGCCCCTCGTCGAGCTCCCCGAACTCGGTCATCAGCGCGCGGCTGCCTCCCCACGGCGTCTGCTCCTCGGCGATCAGCGTGTTCGTGGTGAGCAGCAGGCCGGCCACCGACGCGCCGTTCTGCAGTGCGGAGCGGCAGACCCGGAGCGGGTCGATGATGCCCATCTCGATCATGTCGCCGTAGCGTCCCTCGAGGGCGTCGAAGCCCTCGTCCACCCCCATCTGCGCCACCTTCTCGACCACCTCGGTGCCGGGGTAACCGGCGTTGGCGGCGATCAGGTACGCCGGTTCGGTGAGCGCCCGGCGCACGATCTCCACGCCGATCGCGTAGTCGTTGCGGACCTCGAGCCGGTCCAGCGCCGGGGCCGCGTGCATGAGCGCGACCCCACCGCCCGCGACGATGCCCTCCGCCATGGCCGCCCGCGTCGCGGACAGCGCGTCCTCCACGCGGTGCTGGAGCTCGGTGAGCTCCGCGTTGGTCGGCGCCCCGACCTTGATGACCGCGACCTTGCCGGACAGCGAGCCGATCCGCTCGGTGAGCACGTCCTCGTCGATGCCGTACGTCGCGCGGTCCCGCTCGGCGTGGAGCTGGGCGAGCCGGAAGTCCACCTGCTCGGGACTCCCCGCCCCGTCGATGATCGTGGTGCGCTCGGCGGTGACCCGCACCTGACGGGCGCGACCCAGCTGCTCCACGGTCATCGTCTCCAGGCTGAAGCCGGAGTGCTTGCTGTAGACCTCTCCGCCGGTGATCGTGGCGATGTCCTCGAGCTTGCGCAGCCGACGGTCACCGAAGCCCGGGGCCTTGGTGGCCACGCAGCGGAACACCCCGTTGACGTGGTTGTGCACCAACATGCTCAGTGCCGACCCCTCGACGGTCTCGGCGATCACGACCAGTGGCCGGGGTGCGCGCATCACCTTGTCCAGCAGCGGCATGAGCTGCTGCACCTTCGAGATCTTCTCGCTGCACAGCAGGATGTACGGGTCGTCGAGGATGGCCTCCAGGCTGGCCGGGTGGGTCACGAGGTACGGCGACAGGTAGCCGTTGTCGTACTCGAACCCCTCCACGAACTCCACGCTCATGCCGTGCGCCGGGGACTCCTCGACGGTCACGATGCCGGCGTCGCCCACGGTGTGCAGGGCCTCGGCCAGGACCTGGCCGACGGTCTCGTCGTTGTTGGCCGAGATCGAGGCCACCCGCGCGTAGTCGGCCCGGGTGGCCACCGGGTGCGCGATGGTGCGCAGCTGCTCGACGAGCCGTCCCACCGCGAGGTCGACGCCCCGCTTGACCAGCACCGGGTTTCCGCCCTCGCCGATCGCCTTCATCCCCTCGTGCACGATCGCCTGGGCGATCACGGTGGCCGTGGTGGTGCCGTCGCCGACGATGTCGTTGGTCTTGATCGCGGCTTCCTTGACGAGCTGGGCGCCCATGTTCTCGAACTGGTCACGCAGGTGGATCTCGCGCGCGATCGTGACCCCGTCGTTGGTCACCACCGGGGTGCCGGTGATCTTCTCGAGGATGACGTTGCGGCCCTTCGGGCCCAGGGTGGTCTTCACGGCCTCCGCGAGCTGGTCGACACCCGAGAGCAGCAGGCGCCGGGCTTCCTCGCCGAATCGCAGGTCCTTGGCCATCAGTACTCCTCTGGGTTGGGTGGGAAGGGCGCGAGCTACGGAACGAGGATGGCGCGCCCCCGGACCTGGCCGGCCTCGAGATCGTGCAGTGCCTCCTGGGCGGCGTCGAGCGGGTACGTCTTGGTGTGCAGGGTGACCCGGCCCGTCTGGGCCAGCACCATCAGCTCGGCGAGCTCGTTGTAGGTGCCGACGATGTTTCCGACGATGTTGCGTTCGGTGGAGATCACGTCGAGCGTCGGGACGACCAGCGTGCCGCCGTACCCGATCACGTAGTACGAGCCACCCGGACGGGTCATCGCGAAGCCCTCGTTCTCGGCCCCCTCCTCCGCCACGAAGTCGAGCACCACGTCCGCACCGAGCGCATCGGTGAGGTCCAGGACCGCGTCGACCTGCCCGCCGTCGGCGAGCACGGTGTCGTGGGCGCCCAGCTCGGCCGCCAGCTTGAGCGCCTCGGGGTTCCGGTCGACCACCACCACCCTGGTCGCGCTCAGCGCGTTCAGGCACTGGATGCCGATGTGCCCGAGGCCGCCGGCACCGACCACCACGCAGGTGGTGCCGGGGTAGAGCAGGGGGATCGCCTTGCGCACCGCGTGGTAGGCGGTGATCCCGGCGTCCGCCAGGGCGGCCACGTCCTCGGGCCGCGTGTCGGGCTCGAGCTTGACGCAGGCGCGCGCGGAGGTCAGCAGCAGCTCCGCCATGCCGCCGTCGGTGTCCAGGCCGGGGAAGCGGCTCTCGCTGCAGTGCATGTCCTGCCCGGCCCGGCACGCCCGGCACAGGCCGCAGGTCGGAGTGGGGTGGAGGATCACGGTGTCGCCGACAGCCACGTTGGTGACCGCTGACCCGACCTCGTGCACCCAACCGGCGTTCTCGTGCCCGATCGTGTACGGCAGCGCCACTCCGGACCGCTCGGCCCACTGCCCCAGGATGATGTGCAGGTCCGTGCGACAGACACCGGCGCCGCCGACCTTGACGATCACGTCGAGGGGACCGGTGATCGTGGGCTCCGGCACGTCCTCGATGACCGGCTGCTCGTGGTACGCGTGCAAACGGACCGCCTTCATGTGACCTCCTCCATCGCGTCTTCCCTTTCCTCCTCCAGCTGGCCCTGTCCTCGGCTGCCGTAGCGGTGCGAGAGCATGCCGCGGCACATGCTGCCGTTGGCCTCGGTGTTCACCCGGGTCAGCCGGGCCCGGCTCAGGTGCATCGGCAGCGCCTCGGCCCCGACGGCCTCCCCCGTGCCCGCGTCCACGAGCAGGGGGGAGGTCGGGTCCGAGGGCAGTCCGAGCTCGGCACGTCGGGCACGCAGCCGCTCCAGGTCCGCCGAGGGCGGCACGTCGGCCAAGGTCAGCTCTGCGAGCTCAGTGGGGCTGTGGCCGGCGGCCAGCAGCGGACGGCACACCCGGTCCGTGCCGGCCAGCATCGCCTTGCGCACGAAGTCCGTGCGCAAGGTGTCGAGCTCGCCGACCGCCAGGCCGTCGAAGGACTCGGCGAAGCCGGCCCGGGCAGCCACCCCGTCGTTGATGGCCTCGGACGCGAAGTGGTCCTCGAGGAGCACCTCGGTGTGCCTGATCCCGGGCACCTGGCTCACCGCGTCATAGGCGTCCGCGACCATCAGGAAGGCGAAGTTCGGCGCGCAGAAGTACGTCGGGAGCCGCAGCCGCACGCGTGCGTCGCCGTCCCCGGAGACCGTGCACGAGGAGACGAACCCGAGCGCGGTGACCGGCTCGTCCAGCTCGGGATCACGCACCCCGTCCAGCGCCGCGAGTACCTCCGCCCGGCCCGTCATTCCACCAGCACCGCGTCGTCCTTCGAGGCCGGCGCCTCCTCGTCGGTGGCGATCCGGTACTCGGGCGGGACCTCGATGTCGTACAGCTTCGCCGCGTTCAGCCCGAGGATCTTCTTCTTGGTGTTGACGTCGACGCGCGGGTAGTCGGAGAACTCCTCGCCCGGGTAGTCCCAGTCCACGAAGCCCTCGATCTGCCACTTCGGCTCCCAGATGCCGTAGTCGCTCCCGAACGTCATCTTGTCCTCGCCGACCCAGAACAGCAGCTCGCCCATCACCTTCGCGAAGAACTTCGGCCGGGCGTACATCAGCCCCCCGATCACCACCGACAGTCCGGCGTACACGTTGGGCTCCTGGGTCGCCATGAAGCAGAAGTCCTCGATGCGGGGAAGTCCCACGTGCTCGACGATGAAGTTCAGCTCCGGGAAGTCGGTGGCGGCGTGGTCGACGTCGCTGACGTCGAAGGCGTCCTTGTCCAGTGGCCAGATGGTCGGCCCCTTGTGGACGTGGATGTTCTTGACGCCCAGCTCCTGCGCCTTCGCGAGGTAGGTGTAGGCCTCCGGGTCCTTCAGGGTCCAGCCGCGTGAGTCGCCCCGCCACTCGGCGGTGTAGAGCTTGACGCCCGTGGCCCCCCACTGCTCGACGTTCTTCTCCAGCTCCTCGAGCCCGGCCGCCCCCTCGCGCGGGTCGAAGCGGGTGTTCACGACGAACTTGCCCGGGTGCTTCTTCGACAGTGCGCCGTTGCGCTCGGTGGTGTTGAACCCCTCGGTGTACCACTCCTTGAGGTAGGTGGGCTGGAACACCGCGACGTCGACGTACCCGTCCTCGAAGACGTCCTTCATCAGGTCCTGCTCGGAGTACTTCTGGAAGTGCTCGATCGTCCAGTGCGTCTCGGGCGGTCCGAGCCCTTGGTAGGCGTGGAAGCACTCGATCCAGCCCTTGGCGTAGTTCTCGTGACCGCTGACCCAGTTCTCGGGACTCGCGTCCCAGTAGTGCATGTGGCTGTCAACGATGAAGTACTTGTTGCCGTCCTTCTCGTACACGTGTGCTCCCTCGGGGGTTCCGGCTCGGACAGGTGGTCAGCTCGACTTCTGGAGGTCCGTCAGGTCGAAGCCGATGTACTCGGCGGCGTCCTCGGGGTTGGCGAACATGATCGTGCGGTCGTCCTGGTGGATCATCCGGCCGTAGTGCGTCGACATGTTCTCCTCGAACTCGGCGGCGTTGAAGAAGCCTTCCTCCTCCCCCAGCGCCTCGGAGACGTCGTCGTAGACGACCTCGCACTTGTTCTCGGCGTCGACCCGGATCATCGACGGAAGGTGCGTCACCTTCACCCCCGTCGCCTGGCTCATCACCTCCGCCACGACGACCCCGACCTGGTTGTTCATCAGGGTGAAGCCGCACTTGTTCGAGGCGGTGTTGTCCGACTTGTAGGCGCTCTCGGTGGTCTTGTAGGACGTCGAGGTCGACTTGTAGGCGCTCACTGGGCCAGCTCCTTCGGCTCGTTCAGGTTCAGCTCGGACAGCAGGCCGCTGAAGCGGCTCTTCGCACGGTCCAGACCGTCCTCGAACCGCGGCGGCTTCGAGTCGGGCTGGGACCACAGCGGCTGGAGCTCCCGCGCCGCGGTGATGCATCGCGGGACCCACACCGAGAGCCACTGGTCCATCAGGCTCACGTTGTGCTCGGCGAACTCCTTGTCGTTGACCAGCAGCTCGAACATCGCCTTGGTGTACCGCAGGTCGCGGGTGGCGTAGTCCAGCTCACCGGCGCCGACCACGGTCGGCGTGACGTAGTCGCCGTTGCCCGGTGAGGCCTGCTGCACGAGGTTGCTGCGGAACAGCTCGCCGACCAGTGGCTCGAAGACCAGGTTGGCCGCGAAGATCGCCTCACCCCAGTCGTCGATCCCGGTCAGCTGCTCGGCGACCTTGCGGACCCCCTGCCAGCTGGTGTCCTCGTTCCAGGTGGCCACGTGCGCGGCGCCGTCGAAGTCCTCGATCTCCTCGCTCAGGGTCAGGTTGTAGAGCGCCAGGTCCTGGGCGAAGCGCAGCTTGTGCATGCTGTTCACCGAGATCGCGTTGTTGTGCATGTTCGTGGGGGCGCGCCGCTGCGCGTTCGCGAAGAGGTAGAGCCCCAGGCCGTGCTCGACATGCATCCAGGCCCCGACGTTGCGCTCGACGAACGTGACCCAGTTGGGGTTCCACTGGTCGAACGCCTTGGACTGTCGGGCAGTCTCGACGTTCTGGTTGATCTGCCGCACCACGTTGGCGTTGTAGCGGTAGATCGTGAGCTCCCACTCCTCGTTGGGGTCGCGGAACTCGTGCCACCCGTGCGCGGGCCAGTCGTAGCCCTTCCCCCCTGAGCCGGGGTAGCGCTCCGGGTCGCCCCGGTCGACACCCCAGGCCTTGAGAGCCGTCCAGTCCAGGGGATATCCGCCGCGGCCGTCGGAGAAGCCGTACAGCCAGCCCTGGGCCAGGTAGTGCCGGGGGTCGGGCTGGACCTCGACGGTGACGTCCTCGTAGTGGGAGGCCTTCCGCTTCTTCGGGGTGAAGTAGTTGTGGACCCGGGCGGTGGAGTCCGGGAACTCCCGGGCGCCGGCCTCGGCGTCGGTGAACACCGGCTTCGGAACGCTGCGTTCCACGGTCTCCTCCGTGGTCTCGTCCGTGACCTCGTGGGTCGTCGTCATCTCAGATCCGCCTCGCTCTCGTGCTCATGTGGGTTCCCCGGTGGTGGTGAACTTGTCGAAGTAGATGGTCTTCTTGGACGCTCCGAGCCCGCCGAGCAGATCGACGGCCGCCTCGACCATCGGTGGCGGCCCGCAGACATAGGCGTCGACCTCGGCGAGGTCGCTCTCGTGTCGCTCGACGACGTCGGTGATCATGCCGACCTCGCCGTCCCACTCGTCGTCGTCGGCCGGCTCGGACAGCGCGGGCACGAACCGGAAGTTCGGCATCGACTCGCTGAGACCGTGCAGCTCCTCCTCGAAGCACAGGTCACGCTTGGCCCGGGCGCCGTAGTAGTACGTCGCCTTCCGCGAGCTGCCCCGCTCGGCAAGGGTCCGCAGGAGGCACAGGATCGGGGCCATCCCGGCGCCGCCTCCGACGAAGACGATGTCGGAGTCCCGCTCGCGCAGGGTGAAGACTCCGAACGGCCCGACCAGGTCGAGCCGGTCGCCCACCTGGACCTTGCTGTCCAGGAAGCTCGAGAACAGCCCATCGGGGTAGATCTTGATGACGAACTCGAGCTGACCGCTCTCCTTGCTGGTGGTGTTGGCCATCGAGAAGGAGCGGGTCTCCTCGGTGTCCGGGACCGCGATGTCGACGTACTGGCCGGGCCAGTACTCGATGTCCGTGGGTTCGACCAGCTTCAGGACGAGATGGCGCAGGTCGTGCGTCACCGCGTCGTTGGCAACCACCTCCGCGACCGCTTCCTGGATCGGGTGCCCGGACCGGATCATCTCCTCGTCGTAGTTGAGGAGCTCGATCGTCGTGTCCTCGTAGACGTGCGCCCGGCAGAGCAGCGTGAAGCCCTCCTCCCTCTCGAAGTCGGGCAACGCGAAGGTCGAGTACTTGTCGAGCTCCGGCTCCTCCCCGTCCAGGACGAACGACTTGCAGGACGAGCACTGTCCCTCTTTGCACCCGTGCATCAAGGTGATGCCCTGCTCCGCAGCGGCTCGCAGGACGTTGGTCTCCTCCTCGACATCGATCTCGATGCCGACGGGTTCGAACCTCACGACGTGCTTCTCGCCCATGCCGCCCTTCCCGACGCTGGTCACCGACTCACGTGCCGCCTGACACCCGGGAGAAGGAGGCGAGGGGCCGGTCAGCCGGCCCCTCGCCAGCCTCGTTCTCCGGTTGCTGCGGTTGTGCTGCTCAGGCGTCCGCCGGCGCCGGCCGGCCCGCAGGCCCGCCCTTGATGTAGTTCGCGTGGAACGCCTTCTGCTCGTCCGCCGACATCTCGTTCAGCGTCACGTTCGGGCTCAGCAGCGGGCCCATCCTGCGCAGGTGGTCCAGGTTCCACATCTTCTTCGGGTTGAGGTCCAGGTGCGGCTGCGCCACGAGCGTGTGGCCGTCGTCGCGCACGTAGCCCATGTCCGAGACGACATCAGCCCAGTTCCAGCCGTGGTAGAGCGTCTCCCACTCACGCTTGCCGATCAGCTGACCCATGTTGGGGGTCTCGCGACCCTGGTAGGTCGGCCGGAAGGCCTCCACGTCGGTCCACCGGCACGCCTCGTGGCAGTAGGTACGCATCTGCCCGTCGACCTCGGCCATCACCATGTCCTCGCGGACCAGGCACGGCACCATGCAGGTCCAGCAGCGGTGCGGATACTGGTAGTCGACGTCCTCGGCCACGATCGGGTGGTGCCCGTTCGGGACCGAGAGCCGGGCGTAGTTCTCCCACCAGGCGCCGTACTTGTCGTACCAGCCCGGGTACTTGTACTCGAACCACTCGAAGTCCTTGTCGGTCATCGGGTCCATCCGCCAGTAGTTGGCGAGCCATCCCGTGCAGAAGAACTGCGCGACCTCGTGGACGTAGCCCTTGTTCCAGATCTGGTTCCAGGACTCCTCGATCAGGTCGTGCGGGATCACCAGGCCATACTTCTCGAGAGGCACCAGGTAGCTGCGGTAGTAGTCGTCGTAGATCCACCGACGCCACATCTCGGCGTAGCTCTCCCGGTCCTTGCGCCGGTCCTTGGTGCCGTACTCGATAAAGGTGCCGATCGCGGCGTCGACGACCCGGTGGTTGTTCCACCAGGCGTACCTCAGGTCACGCTCGAGCAGCTGGTGGTTGCCCTCGTCGGCGAGAGCCATCAGCAGCGTCGCGTAGCCGTTGCTGATGTGACGCGACTCGTCGGACTGCACCGAGTGGAAGACCGTCGGCAGCAGGTAGTCACCGTTCGCGGCGGCCTCGGCAGGCATCGCGACGAACAGCGTGTTGGTGAACGCCGTCTCGGCCACGATCGTCAGGTAGATGCTGGCCGCGGTGATCGCGTCCCCGGTGATGAAGCCCTCCGCGAACTGACGACCGATCGTGCCGCAGTAGTCGTTCTGGAAGTTGCGCAGGCTGTTGTTGAACCCCGCCGGGTCGATGTAGTTGTTCATGTACAGGCGCTTGAGGTTCTGCTGGATCGTCGAGTGCCGCACCTCGTCGATCATCTGGATGGCCTGCCCGTTGTGCAGCTCGGGGTTCGGCACGTTGCGGAACAGCAGCGGCATCGCGCGAGCGGCGGAGATCTCCGGCAGCGGGATGATGCTCAAGAAGAGCTTCTGCCACTCCAGCCAGCGCTCCTGGACCTGCCGGAACATGTTGCCCCGGATGGCCCCGTCGGCCGCACCGTAGACCCGGTGGTCCTTCTCCTCCTCCATCGGGAAGTACGAGCGCAGGACCTGCTTGAGCGGGTCCTTCTTCTTCGCCTTCTGGAAGGTGTAATCCGTCCCGTACTGGGACACCGGCTCGTGGTAGAGCGGCTCCCAAGCCAGCTCCTGGATCTTCTCGTGAGCCTTGGCCACGCTTTGGCGAGTCATCACCAAGTCCTTCCCTGGATCAAGTCAGCTTCCGGATGGAGTCCGGTCGGTACGCGGGTGGTTCCTGTGCAGGTGGTGGTGCAGGTGTTCTGTCCGGTGTTGCGTGTTGGTGCTCACAGACCATGCAAGCCCATGACGGGGGCTCGTCAGGTCTCACAATGAGACGATCCCCGCGGCACCGGTCAGGCGTCGTCGAACATCGCCGCGCGGATCTCCGCGAGCTGTCGACGCACGTCGCGCATCACCTCCCGGTTGCCCTCCGCCGACGACTCGATGCCCAGCGCAGCGAGCAGCGAACGGGCCGGCTCGCCCGGGTCACCGCTCTCGCCCAGGGTCGGATGCAGGCCTTGCTCGGCGAGGTGCGAGAAGACCAGGTTCACCACGGTCCAGGGGTTGTAGGTCTCGGCTCCTGCGTCCTCGAACGCGGTCATCGGTACCTCCGCAAGGTCTCGCGTGCTGGTGCGTCAAGCCAGAGTTGAAGCGCACGGTACGCCCGAATTTCCGGGCCGCCGTCTCAATCTGAGACAGCCGATGAGGCTGCGACAACAGGCGACCGGCGCCCCTCGACCCCCGCGTCCCGAGCGCTTACGGTAAGGAATCAGCGGGTGGACACACGGTGTCTCGGGGGCGCTGGCTGGGTCGCGTACCGGCCCGGGAACCGTATGGACACGAGTGGGGCTGGAGTCCGAGGTGAAGCAAGCACCGTGGACGCGAGAGAGCGTCGTCATAGCTGATCAGGCCGACGTGGCGGAGAACCGGGTCAGGTTCCTGACCCACGAGCCCCCCGAGCCGCGGGCGGTGCGGGGTCCGATTCTCGCGTCGTGGCGCCGCTCCCACGACCTGCAGGTTCCGGCGGACAAGATCCATCTCCCGTACGTCGAGAACGCCGAGCTCGACACGCGGCTGACCCGCAGTGCCGACCCGGTGCTGCGCAGCCTGAGCCAGCAGCTGGACGGTCAGTCGGTCAGTGTGATTCTGACCGATCCGTCCGGGCTGGTGGTCCGTCGCCTGACCGGTGACAGCGACCTCGAGCGGCACCTCGAGCGGGTGCTGCTGGCCCCCGGCTTCAGCTATGCCGAGGAGTTCGTCGGGACGAACGGCATCGGGACCGCCCTGGAGGTCGGCGGGCCGGCGCACGTCTTCGGGCACGAGCACTACGCGGAGAACCTCGAAGACCTGGCGTGCGCGGGCGTACCGATCCATCACCCGGTGTCCGGGCGGCTCGTGGGCGCGGTCGACCTGACGTGCTGGCGCAAGGACGCGGGCGCGCTGCTGCTCGCGCTCGCCAAGACCACGGCGGAGCAGATCCGGCAGGTGCTGCTGGCCGAGGCCGGCGCCTGTGAGCTGGAGCTGTTCCAGGAGTACCTGCGTGCCTGCAGCCGCGGCACCGAGGTCGTGCTCGCGGTGAACGACCACGTGGTGATGATGAACGACGTGGCGCGCACCGTGCTCGAGCCGGCCGAGCAGGCGGTCCTGTTGGCGCAGGCGACCGAGGCGATGGTGCCCCGGCACCGCAGGAGCTTCGGTGTCGACCTGCCGTCCGGGCAGACCGCTCGGATGCACTGCCGGCGCGTCCAGAGCGGCGAGCGGTTCGCCGGGGTCGTCGCCCACGTCCGGCTGGAGGATCACGGTGCCGGGCACCGCAGCGGCGGGCCCTCGCACCCGGAGCCGTTGGCGCCGCTGCCGGGGCTGGTCGGCTCCAGCCCCGTGTGGCTGCGCGTCTGCCACGAGCTCGAGAGCACCTACCGCTCCGGCGAGTGGCTGGTCCTCGAGGGGGAGCCGGGTGTCGGCAAGCTGGCACTGCTGCGGTCGGTCCAGCTGCGGCGGCAGCCCGTCGGCCGGTTCGTGGTCCTCGAGCCGCCAGCGGCCGGAACCGACCGGGACTGGCTCTCGGGTGCACGCCGGGCGATCCTCCGCGACGCCGACACGGTCGTGCTGCGGCACGCCGACCGACTGGACGGCCCCGCTCTTCGGGACCTCTCGGCCGCTCTGCAGGAGGCGCGCACCGCGGACCGCCCCCGGCCGCTCTGGGCCGCCGCCACCGTAGGGCACCTCCGGCGTCACGAGGATCTCCGGCAGCTGTTGCGGCTGTTCCCCAGGACCCTCGACGTCCCGCCGCTGCGGGTGCACGTCGAGGACCTCCAACCGCTGGCGACGCTGTTCTTGTCCCGTCTCGAGCAGGGCGGACACCTCAGCCTCTCCCCGGCGGCCGTCCGGCTGCTCATGCGGATGCCGTGGCCAGGCAATGCCGAGCAGCTGCATCAGCTGCTCCGGGAGGTCGTCACCCATCGCCGCACGGGATGCATCCAGGTCGAGGACCTGCCCCCGGAGACGCACTCGGTGAGCCGACGGGTGCTCAGTCCCTTGGAGTCGATGGAGCGGGACGCCATCGTGCGGAGCCTGTCCGAAGCCGACGGCAACAAGGTCCAGGCAGCTCGCGCGCTCGGGATGTCCCGCGCGACCATCTACCGCAAGATCCACGACTACGGCATCGTCGTCGCACCGCAGGGCTGACGCCCCGACTCAGGGCGTGAGGCGGGGCCGTCTCACATTGAGACGTCACCGACGTCGGCCGCTGCCTATCGTCCGAACCACCGAGCCACCGGACGAGGAGTACCCCATGACCGTGCCGCCGGACGCCGCACCCGTCCTGCTCCAGTCCGGGCTGCTGATCGCCGCGGTGCTGCTGCTCCAGGCCTACGCCGTGCGGCATCTGCCGGTGGAGACCATCCCGGGGGTGCTTCGGCATCGGGTGGCCCTCGCGAACCGGTTCCGGCCGTGGCTGGTCGCGCTCGCGATGACGATGGCCGGCGTGGGTCTGGTGCTGCACCTGTAGCCCGCTCCCGCCGCTCAGTCGCTACGACGGCGACGCAGGCGGGGGTCCTGGAGCGCGGGCGGGACGTACCCCCTGTCGGTGTCGGCGAAGGTCGTGCCCGGGGGCACGATCTCGTCGATCCTGTCGAGCACGTCGGCGGAGAGCGTGACGTCGGCGGCCCCGAGCTGCGAGGTCAGGTGGCCCTTGGTCCGGGGGCCGATGATCGGCGCTGTCACCGCCGGGTGCGCCAGCGTGAAAGCAAGGGCGAGATGGATGAGTGAGAGCCCCGCGTCCTCGGCGAGCAGCGCGAGGCTCTCCACGGCGTCCAGCTTCGCCTGGTTGGCCGGGAGTGAGAGGTCGTAACGGGCCGGCATCCGATCGGCCCGGTGCGAGGTCGGGGCCTCCTCACCCTTGCGGTGGCGACCGCTCAGCCAGCCCCCGGCCAGCGGGCTCCACGGCAGGACCCCCATGCCGTAGCGCTCGGCCACCGGCAGCAGATCGGCCTCGATCCCGCGCACCAGCAGCGAGTACGGCGGCTGCTCGGTGACGAACCTGCCGAGCCCGCGACGCTCCGAGACCCAGTGCGCCTCGACGACCTCGTGCGCGGGGTACGTCGAGCAGCCGAAGGCCCTGATCTTGCCAGAGCGCTGCAGGTCGGTCAGCGCCGCGAGCGTCTCCTCGAGGTCGGTGGCGGTGTCCGGCCGGTGCACCTGGTAGAGGTCGATCCAGTCGGTCTGGAGCCGGCGCAGGCTGTGCTCGACCTCCTCGACGATCCAGCGTCGGGAGTTCCCACGCCGGTTCGGGTCTCCCTTCGTGCCCATCGGGGCGTCGACCGGGACACCCATCTGTCCGTGGAACTTCGTGGCGAGCACGACGCCGTCGCGGCGTCCACCGGCCAGGGCCTTCCCGACGATCGTCTCCGACTCGCCCTGGCTGTAGACGTCGGCGGTGTCGATGAAGTTGATGCCCTCGTCGAGTGCGTGATGGATGATCTCGACCGAGGTGTCGTGGTCGGGCTCCCCCCACGACCCGAACATCATCGCTCCCAGGCAGAGCGGGCTGACCTGCATTCCGGTGCGTCCGAGGGGTCGGTAGTCCATGCTGCCAACCTAGCGAGCCGGCCGAGATGTGTGGACGCCCGATGGTCAAGGTCCCGGCGCGACGGCGCGGAGACGCTACCCGACATGGTCACCTCGGACCTGTCGGCCCCCCGACGCACCAGCCTAGTCTCACCGGGACGGGGCTCAGTCCGACGTGCGCTGCCGAGCCTCGCCCGGCCTCGACAGCGCGCGCTGGGGGAGACACCCATGACCACCGCCAACGACGACCTCGAACGCAGGTTCCCCCGCCGGCTGCTGCTGGCCTTCACCGGGACGGCCGCGGCGGCGGGTGTCGCCCAGGTCGTGTCCGCCTCCCCGGCCTCGGCCGGGGCAGCCACCTCGACCTGGAAGCTCGGCGGCAACGCCGATGTCTCGACCGACGGGTCGAACTTCCTCGGTCCGACCGTGGTGGCCCCCCTGATCTTCAAGACGAGGACGTCCACCACCGCAGCCGTCACGGAACGGATGCGCATCACGCCGCAGGGTCGGGTGGGCATCGGCAAGACGGCCCCCGTCGCCCAGCTCGACGTCACGACTGCGCAGCCCGTCGGGATCGCCGGCCGCACGACGTCGACGTCGACGACGACCGAACGGTCCGGCGTCACAGGGACCAGCACGACGGCCGGCAACGGCGTCAAAGGCATCTCGACCGACGGCTACGGCGTCTCCGGCGTGTCGACCAACAACGTCGGGGTCCGCGGTGACGGCTCGATCTACGGCGGCGAGTTCTCGAGCAGCAGCACCGGGGTGTCCGCTACCGGCGGGACGTACGGACTCTACGGCTCGGGTTTCTACGGCGGCGTCGGGATCGGGTCCTCGATCGGCTTCTACGGCTCCGGTCCCACGGCTCTGTACGGATCCGGTGGTACGAACGGGGTCTACGGAGGCGGGACCACGAACGGGGTCTACGGCTCGGGTCCCACAGGTGTCCTCGGAAGCGGGAGCACCAACGGCGTCATGGGGTCCCGATCCGGCAACTCCGGCAACGGGGTCCTCGGCTCCGGTGGCCAGTACGGCGTGCTGGGCCAGAGCGGCTCGACCGCCGGTGTTCGGGGTGACTCCGGCTACGTCGGTGTCTGGGGTCAGGCCCCGAGCTTCGGCGTCTACGCGCTGGCCACCGCCACGTCCGGTCAGACCTACGGACTCTACGCGCAGGCGTCGAACTCGGCGTCGTTCGCCGTGTACGCGAACGGCAACGTCGCCGTCAACGGCACGCTCTCGAAGTCGGCAGGCTCCTTCCGGATCGACCACCCGCTGGCTCCCGACACCCGCTGGCTGTCGCACTCGTTCGTCGAGTCCCCCGACATGATGAACGTCTACAACGGCAACGCCGTCCTCGACGACGCGGGCGAGGCGACCGTCACCCTTCCCGACTACTTCGCGACGCTGAACCGGGACTATCGCTACCAGCTGACACCGATCGGCGCCCACGCGCCGGTCTACGTCGCGAGCAAGGTCAAGGACAACCGCTTCCGGATCGCGGGGGGCACGGCGGGGCTGGAGGTGTCCTGGCAGGTCACGGGGATCCGTCAGGACGCCTATGCGAAGGCCCACCCGATCGAGGTGGACACGCCCAAGTCGGCCGAGGAGCGCGGCACCCGGCAGTTCGTCGCCCCGGGATCCTCTCACCGGCGGATGCACGTCGGACCGACGCACCCGGAGCCCCAGGATCCGGTGAAGGTGCCCGCTCCGCCCGCGGCGCCGGCGCACCTCACCCGGCCCCGCGCCTAGACGGTGTCGCGCCAGTCGCGCGGCGGCCCCGCCCCGAGCGCGGAGGCCACGCAGAGCATCCCCGAGAGCACCAGGGGCAGCCCGACCGAGAACAGCGTCAGGTAACCGAGGTACAGCAGCATGCCCGCGCTGAGACCGATGACCGTACGGCGCAGCCGCGAGGTGGGCCGGCTCGCGTAGACCGCGCCGGCACCCGCTGCGGTGAGCATCGCCACGGCCCAGACCGTGGGACGAGCCCCCTCCAGAGCCGCCAGCAACAGGTACATGACCACCACCGCGAAGGTGAGCACGGCCGAGATCACCGCCAGCAGGTCGAGTCGTCGGCGCACGCGCCCAGTCTGCCCTGTCGCCGGCCTGTCCACTCGCCGGGCCGCCGCCCTGTCGCCGGTCAGGCCGAGCGCCGGCGGCGGAGCTCCTCGTTGATCGCCGGCACGATCTCGTGCAGGTCGCCGATCACCGCGTAGTGCGCCTTGGTCACCATCGGCGCGTCCGGGTCGGTGTTGATCGCCAGGATCGTCTTCGAGCTCGACATGCCGGCCCAGTGCTGGATGGCGCCGCTGATGCCGCAGGCGACGTACAGGTCCGGAGTGACCCGGCTTCCGGTCTGCCCGATCTGCTCGTGGTGCGGTCGCCAGCCCAGGCTGGTCACCACCCGCGAGACACCCAGCGAGGCGTCGAGCAACCCGGCCAGCTCCAGCAGGTCCTCGAAGCCGCCCGCACCGCCCGCACCGCGGCCGGCACCCACGACGACCCGCGCGGACTTGAGGCTTCCGGACTCGTCGGGCTCCCCCGGCTCGGTGCGCAGCACGCGGGCCCTCAGGTCGGCCTCGGGGACGACGACGTCGAGCGGGGTGACCTCGGGGGCGGTGTTGACCTGGGCCGGCTCCGGGTCGCAGGCGTGACCGGCGACGGTGAGCACGCCGACCGCGTCGGGCAGCGGCATCTCCTCCATCGCGGCACCGCCGAGCACCTGTCGAGACACGACCAGGGGCTCGGTGGAGTCGACGGCGACGACGTTGGCCGCCATCGTCACGCCGAGTCGGACCGCGACGTGGGCCAGCACCTCGTTGCCCCGCTGCGTGCCCGCGGCCATCACCAGGGACACGTCCTCCGCAGCCGCCACCACTGCGCCGGCCCAGGCGGCCGCGGCGTAGGAGGTGAATGCGTCACCGCTGGCGTGCCGCACCCCCGTGACGCCGTACGCTCCGAGCTGCTCGACAAGCCCGGCCGGGCCGTCGCCCACGAGCAGCGCGTGCACCTCGCCGCCGAGGCTCCGCGCGAACGTCAGGGTCTCGCGGGACACCTCGATGGCGCCCTCCTCGTCGGTCTCGACGAGCACCAGGACCGCACCGGTCATCGGCTGACTCCGATCTTCTCGAACAGGTCGACCACGGCCTGGGCGGCCTCGGGTCCCTTGCCCAGGATGGTCACCTGGCTCGGCTGCGCCTCCGGGAGCCTGAGCCGGCGACGGGCGGAGCCCACCGGCGAGCGGGTGGGCTCGACGGTCTCGACGGCCACCTTCTTGGCCTTCATGCGTCCCGGGATGCTCGGGTAGCGGGGTTCCACGCCGCCCTCCATCACGGTGAGCACGGCGGGCAGCGCGACCTCGAACACCTCGGTGCCGCCGTCGGGGGCAGCCCCGCGGGCAACCACCTGCTCGCCCGACACGCTCAGCGTCGAGATGCCCGCGACCACCGGCCGCTCGAGCAGGTAGGCCAGCCGGATGCCGACCTGGAAGTCGCCGGTGTCGGACGCGTCGTTGCCCAGCAGCACGACGTCGTACGTCGTCCCGGCGGCCTCGTGCGCGCGCACCACGTCGGCGATCGCCGCGGCGACGTCGGCCGGACCGTACGACGCCGCGTCGGCCTCGACGAGCACCGCGCCGCTGCACCCGAGCGCGAGCGCGTTGCGCAGCTGCTCGACGGCGTCGGCGGACCCGAGCGTCAGCACCGTGGCCTGGCCACCGGTGTCCTTCGCCGTCTGGATGGCCAGCTCGACCGCACAGTCCTCGTGCGGACTCACCGTGTGGCCCAAGGAGGAGTCGTCGACCCCCATGCCGTCCGGGGTGAGCGTGATCTCGCCGCCGAGATCGGGCACGCGCTTGATGCAGACCAGGGCGTTCGTCATCAGCGCATCCGCTCGTTGCCGGGGTCGAACGGGGCGGTCGCATCGGCCGAGACGACCGTCACGGGGTAGAGCTGCTCCATGTAGGAGACCGCGAGCAGGTTGTCGACCCGCGCCTCGGCCGGTGGCAGGTAGGCGAGCAGCACGTGCTTGCCGAGCGAGGGCGCCGAGCCGGCCGAGGTCACGTAGGGGTGGTGGCCGTGGCCGTCGGTCAGCAGACTTCCGTCACGGGTGAGGATCGGCTCGCCGCCGAGCATGTAGCGCTTCGTGCCGTCGCCCGACGTGTGGTCGTCGACGGTCAGCGTGCACAGCACCGTCTCCGGTCCCGACGAGGACAGCGCCTCCCGCTGCGCGAGGTAGGCCGCCTTGCCCACGAAGTCGGCTGCCTTGACCTTGGGGCGCTGCATGCCGGCCTCGACGATGGTCCGCTCGCCGTCGAGCTCGTACCCGAAGGCGCGGTAGCCCTTCTCGATCCGTCCGGTCGTGGCGTAGACGCCGATCCCCACCGGACGGGCATCGTGCGGCGCGCCCGCCTCGAGCAGCCGCTCCCACAGCCCCGCGGCGTGCTCCATCGGGGCGTAGAGCTCCCAGCCGAGCTCCCCGACGTAGGAGATGCGGGAGGCCAGCACCGTGGTCCCGTCCACGTCGATCTCGCGGCAGGTCAGCATCCCGAACCCCTCGCCGGACACGTCGGCGTCGGTGAGCGAGGCGAGGATGTCGCGTGCGCGCGGGCCCCACAGCCCGATGGTGGAGAGCTCGTCGGTGCGGTCGGTCAGCTCCACGGAGCCGTCTGCGGGCAGCTGGTCGGCGAACCACTTGCGGTCGGCCATCCCGTGCGCGCCTCCGGTGACGACGCGGAAGTGGTCCTCGCCGAGCCGCATCACCGTGAGGTCGGAGCGGAACCCGCCCTTGTGGTCGAGCACCGGCGTGTAGATCACCTTGCCCACCGCGACGTCGCACTGCGCCACGCACGTGCGCTGCACCGCGTCCAGAGCCCCAGGGCCGGTGAGGTCGAAGATCGCGAAGGCGGTCAGGTCGATGATGCCGGCGGCCTCACGCATCCGGAGGTGCTCGGCGTTGATGATCGGGCTCCACCAGCGCGCGTCCCACTCGTGCTCGCGCGGCATCACGGCGTCGCCGTACACCTCGAGCAGGTCGGCGTTGGACTCGTACCACTGCGGACGTTCCCAGCCGACGGCCTCGAAGAACCGGGCACCGAGCTTCACCTGCGAGTCGTGCATCGGGGACAGCCGCTGATCGCGGTCGGACTCGTACTGCTCGGCGGGGTGCACGATGCCGTAGGTCTTGATGAACGACTCGGTGGTGCGCAGCCGGGTGTGCTCGCGGCGCATCTGGTGCGGGTAGAACCGGGCGATGTCGGAGGCGGAGACGTCGATCTCGGACTGGCCGTACGTCATCCACTCGGCGACCGCGCGTCCCACGCCGGGACCTTCCTTGATCCAGACGGCGGAGGCGGTCCAGAGTCCCGCGACCTGGCTCTCCCCGAGGATGGGGCTCCCGTCGCAGGTCAGCGAGAGCAGCCCGTTGATGGCGTAGCGGATCTCCGCGCCGTCGGCGCCGAGCAGCTCCGGCATCAGCTCGAAGGCCTGCTCCAGCTGCGGGTCGAAGTCGTCGGAGGTGAAGGGCATCTCGGTCGGCGACAGCTTGGCCTGCTCGACGGAGGGGATCTCCTCGGGCTCGTGCAGGATCGCCCGGTGCGCGTAGGAACCGACCTCCATGTCGGCACCGTGCTGGCGCTCGTAGCAGAGCGCGTCCATGTCCCGCACGATCGGGAAGGAGATCTCCCCCTCGTGACCGGCGAGCTGCGGGCACGGCCCGACGCTGATCATCTGGTGCACGGCGGGTGTCAGCGGGATGCTGATGCCGGCCATGTCGCCGATCTTGGGGCTCCAGACGCCGCACGCGATGACCACGGTCTCGGCCTCGATGTCGCCACCGGTGGTGCGGACGCGTCGGATGGCGCCGTCCTCGACGTCGAGGCCCACGACCTCGACGGTGGGGACCACGGTGAGCGCACCGGAGGCCATCGCCTCCTCACGCATGATGGTGCCGGCGCGCAGCGAGTCCACGACGCCCACCGAGGGGGTCCAGAAGGCGCCGATGATCTGGTCGGCGTCGAGGAACGGAACCCGCTCGGTCACGACGTCAGGGGTCACCAGCTCGGCGTCGATGCCCCAGGCCTTGGCCGAGGACATCCGGCGGCGCAGCTCCTCCATCCGCTCCTCCGTGCGCGCCACCTCGAACCCGCCGGACTCGGTGAAGACCCCCATCTCCTTGTACTGCTCGACGGAGTCGAGGGTCAGGTCCGTGATCTCACGACTGTGGTCCACGGGGAAGATGAAGTTCGAGGCGTGGCCGGTGGAGCCACCCGGGTTGGGCAGCGCCCCCTTGTCGAGCTGGACGATGTCCTTCCAGCCCAGCCGGGCGAGATGCTGGACCAGGCTGTTGCCGACGATGCCGGCGCCGATGACCACGACGCGGGCGGAGGACGGGACCGAGGCCATGGCGGCCTCCCTTCGGTAGTTGCGTCTTGCGCAACTCTGTGCGCTATATGAGACAGGCTTAACCATGCGTCTCCCCTGCCGCGGCTGTCAACCAGGCGCGACGGGGGAGATCGGGGTCAGCGGCGTGCGGCGGTCGCCCACTCCAGCCGCGAATCCTCGGAGGCGGCGTTGCCGCGCAGGGAGTGGGTCGGCATCCGGGTTTCGCAGGTGGGTCACTTCAGCCAGGAGGCGACCTTGCCCGGATGGGCGTCGATCCACTTCTGCGCGGCGTCCTCGGGAGCCATGCCGTCCTCGGTGATGAACTTCGCCACCGTGTTCTGGTCGTCGTCGGACCACGTGAAGCTCTTGATGAGCCGGTAGCCGGTGGAGTTGGAGCTTGCGAACTGCGTGCTGACGATCTTGTGCAGCGGGTAGTCCGGGTAGTCGCAGTTCACCTTGGCAGGGTCCGCATCGCAGCCGGGCTTGTACTTCGGCAGGTTGACCTTGACCAGCGGTACCTCGGAGAGGAACCACTGCGGCGAGTAGAAGTAGCCGATCACCGGCTTCTTCCGCTTCTGCCCCGAGCGGAAGGCCTGGATGAGCGCCGCCTCGCTGCCCGCGAAGACCACCTTGTAGTCCAGCTTGAGGTTCTTCACCAGCGCCTCGTCGTTGGTGACGAAGCCGGGATCACCGTCGAGCAGCTGGCCCTTGCCTCCCGACTCGGAGGTCCGGAAGAGCTTGGCGTACTTGTTGAGGTTCTTCCAGCTGGTGATGTCGGGGTACTTCTTCTTCATCCACGGGGGGACGTACCAGCCGATCTGCCCGGTGATGCCGATGCTGCCGGCGTCCTGGGCAACGTGCAGCTTCTTGACGTAGAGATCGATGAGCTCCGGATGCCCCCAGTTCTCCAGCACCGCGTCCACCTGACCGCTGGCGAAGCCCTGCCAGGAGATCTGCTCGTCGACGTACACGTAGTTCACGATGCAGCCGAGCTTGTCGTGGGCGACCTGTCCGACCACGAAAGCATCGGCTTCGTAGCCGACCCAGTTGTTCACCGCGATGCTGACCTCGCCGCACTTGGTCTGCGAGGAGGCATCGGCCTGCGGGATCGTGCTGCCGACCCCGGGGAGCACAGCAGCCACCAGCAGCCCGACCGCGGCCAGCGGAGCGACCAAGCCTTGCAGCCTCATGTAGACCTCCCCTCCCCCCGACGTGCTGCGTACGTGGTGATCCGGTCCAGCATCACACCCAACAGCACGATCGAGAAGCCGGCTGCCAGACCGCGCCCCTGGGTGTCGAGTTGCTTGAAGCCGGCGACGACGTCGTAGCCGAGCGCCCCGGCGCCTACGAGCCCGCCGATCACCACCATCGCCAGCACGTAGAGCAGCCCCTGGTTGGTGGCCACCGTGAACGCCGAGCGGGCCATCGGGATCTGCACCTTGGTGATGATCTGGATCGTGAGTGCACCGGCCGACTCAGCCGCCTCGACCGTGGTCGACGAGACCGCCTTGATGCCGTCCGCCACGATCTTGATCGCGGCCGGGGCGGCGTAGGCGATCGCCGCGACGATCGCCGTGAACCGGGTGGGCCCGAACAGGGCCAGCACCGGAATCAGGTAGACGAACGGCGGCAGGGTCTGTCCAGCGTCGAGCAGTGGTCTGATCATCCCGTCGACTCGCCCGCTTCGTCCCATCCACACCCCGAGGACCGCTGCCAGAACCATCACCACGATCGCCGCCACCAGGGTCGCGGTCAGCGTGATCATCGCGTTGTTCCACAGCTCGAGCCAGCGCAGCCCGGCCAGGCAGACGACCGTAGCCACCCCGGCGCGCCAGCCCCCCACGATCACCGCGATCGCCAGGATCGCCAGCCCGGTCACGAACCAGGGTGAACCCGCCAGGACGTACTGGAGCTTGTTGATGACCGCGTCCGTGACGCCGTTGGCGACGGCGGACGTGGCACCCGACCAGTGCGTCGAGATCCAATCGACGACCGTCTGGACGCCGCTGGCCAGGTCGTCTCCCCACGAGGACTCCCACGGCTTCGCGGCGAACGTGTAGTGCCGGCTCAGGTAGACACAGATGACGGCGACACCGGCGGCCCCGATGAGCTGCACCGTCCGCCGCTGCGACATGTCACCGGACTGGCCGCGCTGCAGCTTCTCGCCATGCTCGCTGGCAGCTGTGGTGACCCGGTCGAGCATGATCGCCATCAGCACGATGCACAGCCCCGGCACGAAGGCATCCCCCACGCGCAACGCGTTCAGGGCCCGCACCACCGGCTGACCGAGGCCGGGGCCGTTGATGAACGCGGCGATGGTGGCCATCGACAGCGCCGCCATCGTGGTCTGGTTGATACCGACGATGATGGTGCGCTTGGCCAGCGGCAGCTCGACCTTCGTGAGCCGCTGCCAGGCCGTCTGACCCATCGAGTCGGTGGCCTCCAGGGCGGTAGTCGGAAGGTTCTGCAGGCCGTGCGAGGCGATCCGCATCAGTGGTGGCAGCGCGTAGATCAAGGTGGCGACCACGGCAGCCGCCGCCCCGATGCCGAACAGGATCATCAGCGGCAGCAGGTACGCGAACGACGGCAGGGTCTGCAGGACGTCGAGGATCGGCGTGAGCACGGCCCGGGCGCGGGCGCTGTGCGCCATCCAGATGGCCAGCGGCAGACCGATCGCCACCGAGAGGCCCACCGCCAGGAAGGTGACGATGAGCAGGTCCATGCTGTCCTCGTAGAACCCGAGCAGCGAGAAGAGCGAGAAGCTGACCGCCGTCAGGATCGACATCCGCCAGCCGGCGACCAGAGCAGTGAAGAACCAGGCCACCGCAAGGACCCCGAGGAAGCCGATGTAGGGGTAGGGGCTGGGGAAGGCGGGTGCGCTGATCAGCAGCTGCAGCCACACGATGACCGCGTTGAGCGCGTCGGCCAGGCCCGAGCTGATCGAGACGAGCACGTTGTGGTCGCCGGCGGTCAGCACGTCGTTGGCACGATCGCCCAGCCAGTTCTGCACGCCGACCTGTTCGGCGCCTCCGATCGCGAGTGTCGCCCGGCCGTGGAAGGCGACCGCGAGCACGGTCCACACGACGAGGACGCCGAGCGCCAGCCAGCCACGTCCGAGCCGTCGACCGATGCCGGCCGCCGGAGATGACCCCTCGGACGTGTCGGGCTCCGGCTCGGCCTGGCCCCGCTCCGCGAGGGCGGTCATGAGTGTTCCCGCCCCGGGAGCTCCTCCTCGGCCACGACCACGCGCAGGATGTCCTCGTCGTCCACGATGCCGACCAGGTCGCCGTTCTCGGTGACCCGCACTGGATGCGCAGACTCGAGCACGGCACGGGCCGCGCTCTGCACGATCGTGTCGCAGTCCATCTCCGGGCCGTCCATGCTGTCGTCGGGCCGCGGCGGGCGCATCACCCAGCGCAGCGTCAGCACGTGAGCGCGCGGCACCTCCTGCACGAAGTCCTTGACGTAGGCGTCGGCCGGTGAGCCTATGACCTCGTCGGGCCGGCCGATCTGCACCACCTCTCCGTCGCGCATGATGAGGATCCGGTCACCGAGCTTGAGCGCCTCCTGCAGGTCGTGGGTGATGAAGACCATGGTGGTGTCGAGATCCTCCTGGAGCCGGATCACCTCGTTCTGCATGTCACGGCGGATGAGCGGGTCGAGCGCGGAGAAGGGCTCGTCGAAGAGCAGCAGCTTGGGGCCGACCGCCAGTGCGCGGGCCAGTCCGACACGCTGCTGCATGCCGCCCGAGAGCTGGTCCGGATAGTGGTTCTCGTAACCCTGGAGCCCCACCAGGTCGATGACCTCGCGCGAGCGCTGGTAGCGCTTGTCCTTGTCCTCGCCGCGGATCTCCAGGCCGAACGCCACGTTGTCGAGCACCCGACGGTGTGGCAGCAGCCCGAAGTGCTGGAACACCATCGCGACCTCGTTACGCCGCACGTCCATCAGGTCCTTGGTCGACATCCCGGCGACGTCGCGGTCGCCGATCTCGACCGTGCCGGCGGTCGGCTCGATGAGGCGGGTCAGACACCGCACCAGGGTCGACTTGCCGGAGCCGGAGAGCCCCATGACCACGAAGACCTCACCGGGATGGACATCGAAGGAGACATCCTTGACCGCCGCGATGCAGCCGGTCTTCTCGAGCATCTCCGGTCGGCTCAGCTCGGCGTCGGGCGTGCCGATGATCTGCTCCGCGCGGGGCCCGAACACCTTCCAGAGGTTCTTCACGGATAGCGCCGGGCGGCCTGCGCCGTCCTGCTCCGCCTTCGCGGGAATGGTGGTCTGGGTCATCGGGTGCCCTCTCTACTCGAGGCTGGCGGGGACAGCGGGTCGTCCTCGCGGTAGCGGTAGAACGGCGCGGTGGACGGCGGCAGGGGCGTGTTGCCCAGGATCAGGTCGGCCGCCTTCTCGGCGAGCATCATCACGGGGGCGTAGATGTTGCCGTTGGTGATGTACGGCATCGAGGACGCGTCGACCACGCGAAGCCCGTCGACGCCGTGCACCCGCATCGAGTCGGGGTCGAGCACGCCCATCTCGTCGAGCCCCATCCGCGCAGTGCAGGACGGGTGCAGCGCGGTCTCGGCGTCCCGCGCCACCCAGTCGAGGATCTCCTGGTCGGTCTCCACCGTGGGCCCGGGCGAGAGCTCGCCGGCGTTGAAGACCGCGAACGCGGGCTGGTTGAGGATGTGCCGCGCCGCGCGCACCATCTCGATCCATTCGCGGCGGTCGTTCTCGGTCGACAGGTAGTTGAAGCGCAGCGCCGGGTGCTCGTAGGGGTCGCGCGACTTCAGCGTCACGCTCCCCCGTACGTCGGAGTACATCGGCCCGATGTGCACCTGGTAGCCGTGCTCGGCAGCCGGCCGAGAGCCGTCGTACCGGATCGCGATGGGCAGGAAGTGGAACATCAGGTTCGGGTAGTCGACCTCGTCGTTGCTGCGGATGAAGCCACCGGCCTCGAAGTGGTTCGAGGACCCGACGCCGCTACGCAGGAAGAGCCACTCGGCACCGATGCGCGGCTTGTGCCGGTGCTTGAGCCACGGACCGATCGAGACCGGCTGCTTGGAGGCGTACTGGATGTAGACCTCGAGGTGGTCCTGCAGGTTGCTGCCCACCCCCGGCAGGTCCGCGACCACCGGGATCCCGAGCCGCTCGAGGTCCGCACGCGGCCCGATCCCGGCGAGCAGCAGCAGTTGCGGTGAGTTGATCGCGCCGCCGCAGAGGATCACCTCCCCGGCGTGCACGCGGCGCTGGCCGCGACCCGCACGTCGGTAGTCGACCCCGGTGACACGCGTGCCGTCGAGGACCAGTCCCGGTGACCATCGCGAGCGTCTCGACGGTGAGGTTCGGTCGACCGCCGACCGGGTGGAGGTAGGCCCGGGCCGCGCTGAGCCGACGACCCCGGTGCACGTTGCGGTCGAACGGCGCGAAGCCCTCCTGCCGGTAGCCGTTGACGTCGTCGGTGAGCGGGTGGCCGGCCTGCTGCACGGCCTCGAAGAACGCGCCGAACAGCGGGGTGGTGGCGGGACCGCGCTCGAGGACCAACGGCCCGCTCCCGCCACGCCACTCGTCGGCGCCCGCGAGGCAGGTCTCCATCCGTTTGAAGTACGGCAGGCAGTGCGCATAGTCCCAGCTGTCCATCCCCTTGTCGCCGGCCCATCGCTCGAAGTCGAGCGGGTTGCCGCGCTGGAAGATCATCCCGTTGATGCTGCTGGACCCACCGAGCACCTTGCCGCGGGCGTGGTAGACGGTGCGGCCGCCCATGTGGGGCTCCGGCTCCGACTCGTACTTCCAGTCGTAGAGACGGTTGCCGATCGGGTAGGGCAGCGCCGCCGGCATGTGGATGAACGGGTCTAGCCGGTTGTCGGAGCGGCCCGCCTCGAGAACCAGCACGGACGTGCCGGGGTCGGCGCTGAGCCGATTGGCCAGCGCGGATCCGGCCGAGCCGCCACCGACGATGACGACGTCGTACCACGCCTTCGCGCGCGAGCCGCCCACCGACACCACTCCCCTCACCTGCCGTCGAACCAGCGCTGGGGCACGGGCCGCACGTTGTGCCAGACGTGCTTGGTCTCGCGGTACTCGTCGAGCCCCGCCACGCCGAGCTCACGCCCGATGCCGGACTGCTTGTAGCCGCCCCACTCGGCCTGCGGGACGTAGGGGTGGAAGTCGTTGATCCAGACGGTGCCCATCCGCAACCGCGCAGCCACCCGCTCGGCCCGCCCGCCGTCCCGGGTCCACACGGCGCCTGCCAGACCGTAGATGCTGTCGTTGGCGATGCGCACGGCCTCCTCCTCGTCACGGAACGTCTCGACGGTGAGGACCGGCCCGAAGGACTCGTCGTGCACCACCGACATCTTGCCGTCACAGCCGTCCAGGACGGTCGGCAGGTAGTAGAAGCCCTGCTCCAGGCCGGGGGGCCGCGCGCCGCCGCAGCGCAGGACGGCCCCCTCCCCGAGACCGCGCTCGACGTACTCCTCCACCTTGGCGCGGTGCTCCTGGGAGATCAGCGGGCCGCTCTCGGCATCCTCGTCGAAGGGGCCGCCGAGCCGGATCCGCTCTGCCCGGCGCACGAGCTCGTCGACGAACTCGTCGTGGACCGACTCCTCGACGACCAGGCGGGCCCCGGCCGAGCAGACCTGCCCGGAGTGCAGGAACACCGCAGTCAGCGCGAAGTCGAGCGCGGTCTCCAGGTCGGCGTCGGCGAAGACCACGTTGGGGTTCTTGCCCCCGAGCTCGAGGGCCACCTTCTTCACCGTCGCGGCGGCCGAGGCCATCAGGCGCCGACCGGTCTCCAGGCCGCCGGTGAACGAGACCAGGTCGACGCGCGGGTCCTCGCTGAGCGGCGCACCGGCCCGCGGACCCGCCCCGATCACCAGGTTGGCGACGCCCGGCGGGACGCCCGCCTCCTCCAGCAACCCCATCAGCAGCACGGCGGTGTGCGGGGTGAGCTCGCTGGGCTTGAGCACGAAGGTGTTGCCGGCCGCCAGGCACGGCGCGACCTTCCAGGCCGTCTGCAGCAGGGGGTAGTTCCAGGGTGTGATCAGGCCGCACACGCCCACCGGCTCGTGCACCACCCGGCTGCGAACATCGGCCTGTCCGGTGTCGACGACGCGCCCGGACTCCTCGGCCGCGACGTTGCCGTAGTGGTGGAACACGCCGACCACGTCGTCGACGTCGTACTCGCTCTCGACCAGACGCTTGCCGGTGTCGAGGGACTCGGCGCGGGCCACCACGTCCTTGTCGCGCGTCAGCAGGGCGGCGACGCGGTGCAACAGGGCGCCGCGCTCGAGCGCTGAGCTGCCGGGCCAGCTGCCCTCGTCGAACGTCGCCCTCGCGGCAGCAATCGCCGCCCGGGTGTCCTCGGGCCCCGCCTCGTCCACCTCGGCGACCAGGGACCCGTCGGCCGGGCAGCGGATCTCCCGACGCTCGCCCGCGCGAGCACCTTCCCAACGCCCCCCGACGTAGAGCTGAGGCACGAGATCTGTCCGTTTCGCTCGGGTCCCGGTGAGTTGCGCATACCGCAACTCAATGTGCTGCACGCAACACAATTGCCGCTTCGCCGCGTGTCGTCAAGGACCTACCCGGAGCCGTAGCCGAGTCGGCGCGAGATCTCCTCGGCCGCGTCGACGACGACCGGGACCAGCTCCTTGACCCGAGGCTCGGTCAGCCGGAACGTCGGCCCGGACACGCTCAGCGACGCGATCACGTCGCCGTGCGCGTTGTTGACCGGGGCGGCGATCGCGGTCAGCCCGACCTCGAGCTCGTCGACGGCAACGGCGTACCCGTGTTCGCGCACCTCGGCGAGGTCGCGCCGCAGCCGGGCACGGGTGGTGACCGTGGACGGGGTGTACGACGTCAACCGGGGCAGCCGGTTGTCGACCTCGTCGGCGGACAGTCCGCTCAGCAGCACCTTGCCGTTCGACGTGGCGTGCAGCGGGATGTGCTGGCCGACCCAGTTGTGCGACTGCAGCGCGGACTGGCCGGCGACCTGGTCGAGGTAGAGCGCGGACATGTCGGAGAGCACCGCGATGTTCACGGTCTCCCCCGAGTCGGCGGCGAGCTTGCGGCAGATCGGACGGGCCTCCTGCACCACGTCGAGCCGAGCGGTGGTGGCCCCGGCCAGCCGAAGCACGCCGACGCCGAGACGGTACTTGCCCCGCTCCTCGTTCTGCTCGACCATGCCATGGGACTCGAGGGTGGCGACCAGCCGGAACGCGGTGCTCTTGTGCACGCCGAGCTCCCCGGCGATCTCCGTGACGCCGGCCTCGCCGAGCCGCGCGAGGATGGCCATGATCGTCAGCGCACGGTCGACGGACTGGACCCCCGGGGCCGCCACGACGTCGTTCGACATGGCCCGACGGTAACGCATCTGTGTTGCGTATCACAGGACGTGTCTCGGTTGACGCAACGTCTGCCCGGGAGTACAACTCGTCGCCATGAGCGAGCCCACCGCGCCGTCGGCCTCCCCCTCGTCGTACGTCCTCACGCTGGTGTGCCCGGACCGAGCCGGGATCGTGCACGCGGTGTCCGGGCTGCTCGTCGAGCAGCGCGGCAACATCTTGGAGAGCCAGCAGTACGACGACCTGGCCGAGGACCGGTTCTTCATGCGCGTGAAGTTCGCCGTCGGGGGCGGCTCGTCGCTCGAGGCGCTGCGTGCGGCATTCACCCCGGTCGCGGAGCGCTTCGCGATGACCTGGGAGCTGTGGGAGGCGGCGGCGCCGTTCCGCACGATCATCCTCGTCTCGAGGTTCAGCCACTGCCTCAACGACCTGCTGTTCCGGTGGAGCAGGGAGTCGCTGCAGATCGACGTGGTCGGCATCATCTCGAACCACCTCGACTGCCAGGCGCTCGCGGACTCCTACGGGGTGCCCTACCACCACCTCCCCGTCAGCCCCGACACCAAGGCCGAGGCGGAGGAGGCCATGCTCGGGCTCGTCGACTCGCTCGGCGCCGACCTGGTGGTGCTCGCGCGCTACATGCAGGTGCTCTCCGACGACACCTGCCGGGCGCTGGAGGGCCGGGCGATCAACATCCACCACTCGTTCCTGCCGAGCTTCAAGGGCGCCCGGCCCTACCACCAGGCCTTCGACCGCGGCGTCAAGCTCGTCGGCGCGACCGCGCACTACGTGACCGCGGACCTCGACGAGGGTCCGATCATCGAGCAGGACGTGATGCGCGTCGACCACGGCTTCGACGCGGCCGCGCTCGCCGCCGCCGGCCGCGACGTGGAGAGCCAGGTGCTCTCCCGAGCCGTCCGCTGGCACGCCGAGTCGCGGGTGCTGCTCAACGGGCACAAGACCGTCGTCTTCCGCTGATGGGGCTGCTGATTACCAGGGGATGCAGGTGTTCTGTTGCTCCCCATGGGGTGCACGCCATGGGGAGCAACAGTTCGCCGGCATCCCCTGGTAATCAGGGGGCCCTCAGTCGCCCAGCTCCGCACGCCGTCGTACGACGTACTCCTCCAGCTCGGCCCGGATCGCGTCGTCGAGCGGCGGCGCGACGTACTCCTCGACGCGCTTCTGGTAGATCCGCGTCGCCCGGGCGTTGGTGTCGAGCCCGCCGTTGCGCACCCAGCGCTCGTAGTTGTCGGAGGAGGAGAGCATCGGCCGGTAGAAGCAGGTCCGGAAGCGCTCCATGGTGTGCATCGCGCCCAGGAAGTGGCCCCCGTGCCCCACCTCCTCGTGAGCCCCGAACGCGAGCGAGTCCTCGTCGATCTCCAACGGCCGGAACTCGGCCTGCAGCATCTGCAGGAGCTCCACGTCGACGATGAACTTCTCGAAGCCCGCCACCAGGCCGCCCTCGAGCCAGCCGGCCGAGTGCATCACCCAGTTGGCGCCGGCCAGGAACGTGGGGAGCATCGTCATCAGCGCCTCGTACCCCGCCTGCGCGTCGGCGACCTGCGAGGAGGTGAGCCCGCCACCGGAGCGGAACGGCAGCCCGAAGTGGCGGGCGATCTGGCCCGTGCACAGCAGCCCGATGCCGGACTCCGGGGTGCCGAACGTGGGTGAGCCGGACTGCATGTCGATGTTGGAGAGGAACGACCCGAAGATCACCGGCGCACCCGGGTTGATCAGCTGCGCCAGCGTGATCCCCGAGAGCGCTTCGGCGATCTGCTGCACCAGCGCGGCCGGGATCGTCACCGGCGACATCGCGCCCATCAAGATGAAGGGCGTCAGCACGCAGGGCTGACCCGCAGCGGTGTACTCGAACAGCGACTCCAGCATCCGCTGGTCCCAGCGCAGCGGCGAGTTGCAGTTGATCAGCGAGATCGACACCGGCGTCTTCTCGATGGCCTCGCGACCGCCGAACAGGATCTCGCCCATGGCGATCGTGTCGGCGGCGTTGACCCCAGAGACCACGTTGCCCATGTAGACCTTGTCGGTCAGCGTCTGCAGGGCGAAGGTCATGTCCAGGTGCCGGGAGTCGAGCGGGGTGTCGTTGGGCTCGCAGATCACGCCTCCGGCGGAGTCGAGCACGGGGAAGGTCTGCGCGAGCTTCGCGAACCGCTCGAAGTCGTCCATGGTCGCGTCGCGGCGGACGTCGCCCTCGCGCACGAAGGGCGGGCCGTAGACCGCGGCGAACGCCATCGAGTCCCCGCCGATGTGGACGTTGTGCTCGGGGTTGCGCGCCTGTACGTCGAACTCCCGCGGCGCCTTGGCAACCTGCTCGAGCACGAACTCGGGGTCGAGGAAGACCTTCTGGTCCTCGACCCGCTGACCCGCCGCACGGAAGAGCTCGAGGGCCCGGTCGCTGTCGAACTCCACGCCGATCTCGGTGACCAGCCGACGCCACCCGGCGTCGAGCTTGGCCATCGCGTCCTCCGAGAGGATCTCGTACCTCGGCATCTTGTTGCGGAACATCCGACCTCCTAGCAGGAACCTGCGACATGTCGTTCAGGCGAACGTAGCAGCGGTGCTTGACCCGCGCCGATCGGCATCCTAGCCTCATCATGTGGAAGTCAGTTCCACATGATGAAACCATTTCGTAACGAGGATCCATGAGCTCCCCCCCTCCGTCCGGCACCCAGGCGGTCGACCGCGCCGCGGCCCTGATCGACCTCGTGGTCCGCGCCCCCGACCCGGTCAGCTTCACCGAGCTGGCCGACGAGACCGGGCTCGCGCGGTCCACGACGTCACGGCTGCTGGCCGCCCTGGAGCGCACCGAGCTGCTCGAGCGCGACCCCTCCGGCGGTTACGTCGCCGGCCCGTTGTTCGCCTTGCACGCGGCGATCCACGACCCGTGGCCGCAGGTGGCCCGCATCGCCCGGCCCGTACTCGAGGAGATCGGCGCGCGCACCGGGGAGACCGTCCACCTCGGCGTCGCCCGGGGCGTGGGCGTGGTGCACATCGGTCAGGTCGAGTCGACCTTCCTGCTCTCGGCCCGCGACTGGAACCAGGTCGAGGTGCCCGCCCACTGCTCGTCGCTGGGCAAGGTCCTCTACGCCTTCAAGGTGCTGCCGCTGCCGCCGGGACGGCTGGAGCGCCGCACCGAGCGCACCGTGGCCACCCGCGAGGCGCTCACCGCCGAGCTCGAGGCCATCCGGCTCAAGCGTTACGCCATCACCATCGACGAGCTCGAGACCGGGCTCAGCGCGATCGCCGCGCCCGTCGAGGGCAAGGACGGCGTGATGTGCGCGATCGGCATCTCCGGGCCGACCGCCCGGCTCCAGGACCGCGCCGACCACATCGGTCGGCTGCTGGTCGCGCAGTCCGAGTCCCTGTCGGACCTGCTCGGCCGCCGTACCACCCGCACGTCCACACCCCCTGCCCCCGGCATCCCCTCAGACAGACCCACCAAGGAAGGCGCGGCATGACCCCCGAAGAGATCCTCCAGCATCTGTACGACGAGACGCTGAGCGGCAACGCCCCCGAGGTGCTCGCCCTCACCCACCAGGCTCTCGAGATGCAGATGGAGCCGCAGAGCCTGCTCTTCGACGCCTTGATCCCCTCCCTGGAGGAGGTCGGGGCGCGCTTCGAGCGCGGCGACTTCTTCGTCCCCGAGATGCTCATCGCCGGGCGGGCGATGGCCGGTGCGATGGAGGTGTTGCGACCGCTGCTCGCCGAGACCGGCGTGCAGACCATCGGGAAGTTCCTGATGGGCACCGTCAAGGGCGACGTGCACGACATCGGCAAGAACCTCGTCAACATCATGCTCGAGGGGGCCGGCTTCGAGGTGATCGACCTCGGTGTCCAGGTGGCCCCGGAGAAGTTCGTGGAGAAGATCCTCGAGCACCAGCCGGACATCGTCGGCTTCTCGGCGTTCCTGACCACGACGATGCCGATGTTCAAGGCCAACCTCAACGCTCTGCAGAAGGCCGGCCTGCGCGACTCCGTGATCGTGATGGTCGGCGGCGCGCCGGTCACCCAGGAGTACGCCGACGCGGTCGGCGCCGACGGCTACGCCCCGGACGCCTCGGCCACCGTGAAGCGCGCCAAGGACCTGCTGCAGAAGAAGCGGGCGCTGATCGACGCATGAGCGCGGAGCTGATGGAGACCACCCTGCGCTCGGCGAGCGCCGAGGTGGTGATCGGGCACACCCGCCGGTTCTGCCTGATCGGTGAGCGGATCAACCCCACGGGACGACGCATCTTCCAAGAGCAGCTGCGCGCCGGTGACCTGTCGGCGATCGAGCGTGACGTGCACGCCCAGGTGGCCGGCGGAGCGGACGTGCTCGACGTCAACATGGGGGTGCCCCTCACCGACGAGCCGGAGCTGCTCGCGAAAGCCGTCACGCTCGTCCAGACGCTGACCGACAAGCCGATCTGCATCGACTCCTCGGTCGTAGAGGCGCTGGAGGCGGGCCTCGCGGCGTACCAGGGCCGCGCGCTGGTCAACTCCGTCACCGCCGAGGACGACCGCATGGCGCTGATCCTGCCGCTGGTCAAGAAGTACGACGCGGCGATCATCGCGCTGCCCAACGACGCCGACGAGATCCCCATGGAGGCCGACCGCCGCCTGGAGCTGGTCCAGCACATCGTCGACGTCGCCACGGGCGAGTACGGCATCGCCAAGCAGGACATCGTGATCGACCCGCTGGCGATGCCGATCGGTGCGGACACCTCGGTGGTCAACACCACCCTGGACACGATGCGCCGGATCCGCGACCAGCACGGTCTCAACATGACCTGCGGCGCCTCGAACGTCTCGTTCGGCATGCCCGACCGGCACACGCTGGGCTCCGCGTTCCTGCCGATCGCGATGGCGGCGGGCCTCACGAGCGCGATCATGGACACCCGCACGCCCCAGATCGTCGAGGCGGTGAAGGCCGCAGACCTGCTGCTCGGTCACGACGACTGGGGCATGAGCTGGATCGCCGCACACCGCAGGAAGCAGGCCGCGTCCGCCTGATGAGTGACGACCGCTTCTACGAGGCTCCCGACTTCGAGGTCGACGCCCTCCGGCGCGAGGGACTGATCAACCCGCCCGACGGGCCCGGCGGACAGCCGCACGACGGCTCGGGACGGGTGCAGGTCTCCTTCGCACCCTCAGGGCGGGAGGTGCGCGTGCCCCCGGGGGTCAGCGTCTTCGACGCCGCCAGCTGGAACGGCATCGCGATCGACTCGACCTGCGGAGGACACGGCACCTGCAAGAAGTGCAAGATCCAGCTGGTCCAGGGCACGACGCCGGTGCACCGTCTCGACGCGCGGTCCTTCACCGCCGACCAGCTGGCGGCGGGCTGGCGCCTGGCCTGTCTGGCGCAGGCCACGCAGAACCTCTCGGTCGACGTCCCCCCGCTGACCACCCGCCCCAAGGCAGCCACCCTCGGCGTCGGTCGCCAGGTCATCCTGCGTCCGGCCCTGCAGAAGCGCTACCTCGAGCTCTCGGAACCGACGCTGGCCGACCAGCGCACTGACCTGCAGCGGGTCTACGACGCGATCCCCGACCTCGAGCTGACCCCCGACCTGCACGTGCTGCGGCGGCTGCCCTCGGTGCTGCGGCAGGCCGACTACAAGGTGACCGCCGTCGTGGTGGACGAGACCCTGATCGACGTGGAACCCGGCGACACCCGGGGGCGACGGTTCGCGATCGCCTTCGACCTCGGCACCACCACCGTGGTGGCGACACTGCTCGACACCGCGACCGGCACCCCCGCGGCAGTGGCCTCGATGCTCAACAAGCAGCAGCCGTTCGGTGGCGACGTCATCACCCGCATCAGCGCGACGATGATGGACCCGGAGGCGCTGCCCCGGCTGCGGCTGCTCGCTCAAGAGACCCTGGACGAGCTCACCGGCGACGTGCTCAAGGAGGCGGGCGTCGAAGCCTCGGAGGTCTACGAGGTGGCACTGGCCGGCAACGCCACCATGACCGCCCTCGTGCTCGGCATCGACCCCGAGCCGCTCGGGGTCGCCCCGTTCGTGATGTCCACGGCGGTCCTCCCGCCGGTGCTGGCCAGTGAGCTGGGCCTGCGGCTGCATCCGCAGGCACGTGCGGTGGTCTTCCCGGCGCTCGGGGCGTACGTCGGCGGCGACATCGTCGCCGGCATGCTGGCCACCGGGATGGACCGGGACAAGCGGGTGCGGCTGTTCATCGACGTGGGCACGAACTGCGAGATCGTGCTCAGCGACGGCGACACGGTGGTCTCCACGGCCGCCCCCGCCGGCCCCGCGTTCGAGGGTGGTGCCATCCGCTGCGGCATGCGCGCCGCCGACGGAGCCGTCGAGGTGGTCCGCATCGACACCACGATCGAGGGCGGCGGGAACGGCGGGGTCGAGGGCGGGGTCGAGCTCCAGGTCATCGGCGACGTGGAACCGCAGGGCATCTGCGGATCGGGTCTCGTGGACGCCGTCAGCGAGCTGGTGCGCGCCGGCCTGCTCGACGCGACCGGTCGCTTCGTCACCGCCGAGCGTGCCGCGCAGATCGCGCCACACCTCGCCGAGCGGCTGACGGCGGTGGGCCAGGAACGGGTCTTCGTGCTGCACCGCCCCGAGCCGACGAGCCCGCCCGAGGACTGCGTCTACCTCTCCCAGCGCGACGTCCGCGAGCTGCAGTTCGCCAAGGGGGCGATCGCCACCGGCTGGAGCCTGCTCCTCGAGCAGCTCGGGCTCGAGGAGTCCGACGTCCAGCAGGTCCTGCTCGCCGGCTCCTTCGGCAGCTACCTCTCCCCGGCGGCCGCCGTCCGGATCGGGCTGGTGCCGCGGATCCCGGTGCTGCGGATCGTCTCCGCCGGCAACGTCGCCGGCGAGGGCGCCAAGATGAGCCTGCTGAGCGTGCGCGAGCGCGCCGGCGCGCTGAGGCTGCTGGAGGAGGTGTCCTATGTCGAGCTCTCCGACCGCACCGACTTCAACGACCGCTTCGTCGACCTACTCGCCTTCCCGGGCTGAGCACGACCGGGTCGCGCTGGTCGCCTGTGGGGCGATCGCGCAACCAGCGCTCGAGGTCGTCGGCCGGCGAGACTGGCCGGTCGACGTCCACCCGCTGCCCCCGTTGCTCCACAACCACCCTCAGCGCATCGCGGCGCTCGTCGAGGAGCTGGCGGGCGAGCTTCGGTCGCGCTACGCGGCGGTCGCCGTGGGATACGCCGACTGCGGCACCTACGGCGCGCTCGACGCGGTCTGCGACCGGCTCGGTCTCGCGCGCCTGCCGGGGCTGCACTGCTACGACGTGTACGGCGGCGCCGAGCGGCTGACCGCGATGTTCGAGGCGCAGCCGGGGACCTACGTGCTCACCGACTTCCTGGTGCGCTCCTTCGACCGCACCGTCGTCGCGGAGCTGGGCCTGGACCGCCACCCCGAGCTGCGCGACGACTACTTCGCGCACTACACCCGGATGGTGTGGCTGGCCCAGCAGCCCGATGAGGAGCTTCGTGTCCTCGCGCAGCGGGCGGCCGAGCGCGTGGGGCTGCCGCTGACCGAGGTACCGACCGGTCACTCGGGCTTGGAGCGCGCACTGGAGGCACTGCTGCCGGACGGTGCAGGATCTCGCGGCGGGCGGTAGCGGCTACGGGGCCGGCGTCTTGCGGTCGCCTGAGGTCGAGGTGAGCTCCGCCCAGGTGACCTTGCCCTCGGCGAGCTCGTCGCAGCCCCACCGGTCGGAGAGGTGCTCCACGATCGCCACGCCCCGGCCGCCGGTGTCCTCGAGCTCGGCCCGGCGCAGCTGCGGCAGCCCGCTGCGGGCGTCCTCGATGCCGATGCGTACGACGCCGTCGGTGCGGCCGACGCTCGCACGGAACGGCGAGTGCCCGTGCCGGACCGCGTTGGTGGCCAGCTCGGAGGTGACCAGGGCCGCCTCCCACAGCAGGCGCTGCTCTCCCCATGACCGCAGCGCGCCGGTGACGAACCTCCGGGCGGCCCCGATCGCGTCGGGAGCCGGGACGAAGACCGACGAGCGCTGGAAGCCCTCGCCCGCCGGGGCCGCGCCGTTGCCGGCGGCATAGCTGACGGGCGGCCGCACGCTGGAGTGCAGCCCGCAGATCTCGTCCACGTCCGCGAGCGCGCTGGCGTCGAGCACGGTCGTGGAGTAGGCGCAGAGCAGCAAGAAGGCGTGGTGCTGGGCAAGGTCGTTCCACAGCGACTCGAGGGCGAGCGCACCGGTGACGTTGCCGCCGTCCCAGAGCAGGGCGACCATCTCCCCGAACGCGCGCACCCGCTGCACGCCGGCGGGGTCGACGGCCACGAGAGGAGCAACCTGGGACACGAACCGCCCACGGTCCGGAAGGCCCTCCACCATGAACGCGTCGAGGGTCCGCTGCGCGTCGAAGGTCAGGTACTGGCGGGAGGCACGCAGCCGTCGGGGATCGGTCCCCTGCAAGGCGAGCGCCTCGTCGAGGGCGTGGCGGTGTGCGGCTGTCGCTATCACGACGACCCGCTCTCCCGCGGCGAGCCCGTCGGCGACGTAGCCCGCCAGGACGGAGACCAGCTCGCTGTCGGCGTCGTAGAAGCCCACCTGGTGATGATGGTGTGCCGACGCGACCGGGTGGCCCTGCATCATGTGGTCCCCACTCAGATCTCTACGGCCCCTGTCGTCGACAGCCTACTCCTCGGGGCGGCTTCGCAGCCATGACGAACCGTCCGTGGGATGGGTCTAGGTGCGTACGCTCACGAGTCGGTCGAGGTAGGCCCGCCGCCAGGCCTCGGTCTCGGCGACCTGGTTGAAGGTGTAGACGTGCAGTCCCGTGACGTGGGCCCCGGGTCGCGCCAACACCGGCGCGCACTGCTCGAGGAACCGCTCGCCAGTGAACCCACCGGGCGCGGCCAGCCGGGCGAACGTCCCCTTGTGCTTGGCAAGGAACCGGGTCGAGTCGCCGACACCGATCTTGGTGGCCATGGCCAGGAGCTTCGTACGGTCGATGGGGCCGGGGATCCCGAGCAGCATCGGCATCGCGATGCCGCGGGCCCGCAACCGGTCGAGCCACGTCCGGACGGTCGCAGGATCGAAGCTGAGGTTGCTGACCACGTGGGTGGCGTACCGGCGCTTGTCCCACATCGCCTGCACGGTCAGGTCGTCGCTGATGGTGGGGTGGGACTCGGGGTAGCCGGTGATGCCGACCTCGGCGAAGGGGGACCCGATCGCCGTCAGGTCCTCGAGCAGGTCGAGGGCGCAGTGGTAGTCGCCCGCCGGTGGGTCCTGGTCGCCGCCGGGCACGAAGACGGTGTGGACTCCGGCCTCGGTCATCCGGGCGCAGATCTCGGAGAGCTCGTCCCGTCCACTGATCATGCGCGCCGCGAGGTGCGGCACCGCGGCGTAGCCGTGCCGCGCCAGTCGCTCGGTGAGCGCGAGTGTGGCCTCGATGCCCTTGGCCGGGGAGGCGGTCACCGTGACCGTGCGGTCGAGCGGGAGATGGTCGAGGACCTTCTGCTCGATGGTGCCCGTGGGCAGCACCTCGTAGCGAGCCGAGCTGAGCATGTCCGCCAGGAACGCGCCATGGGTCTTGTTGCGCATTAAGGAACTCATTTCGCGATACGCAATACTTAGAGGAGCGTAGCCCCCGGCCCGAGCGCCCCACAAGCGGCGGGTCCCGGCTCGCCGACGCGAGAGGACTCGGTCTAGCCCGCTGCCGAGGGCGGGTCGTGCCTCGTCGGCCGCTCCACGGTCTCCAGTGGCCTGCCGAGCAGCAGGAACATCGCGCCCGCGAGCGACCCGATCGGCCAGCTCAGCAGCACCGTGAGGGTGTCGACCCCGAGCGGCTCGGGCACCTTCGTGCCGACCGTCGCCGCCCGCAGCGCGGCCTCGGTGCCGTGCGGCCCGAGCACTCGGCCCACCAGCAGCATGACGCCCGCGGCGAGGACCGAGCCCAGCACCAGCAGCGCGCTGGTGAGCAGCGGGTCCCGGGCCCGCCACACGGAGAGCACCAGCCCTCCCAGCAGCCCGAGGCCCGCCCCGATCACGACGAACCAGGCATCGGCGTCGAAGCGCTTGCTGAGGTCGTTCTCCCCCATCGCACCACCCTGTGCGGTCTTCGTGAACTCCGCCGGCTCGACGACCAGCACCCAGAGCAGGCCGCCGATCACTCCGAGCACGAGCAGCGTGGTGAGCACGACTGTCACGTCGCGGCGTCGTGCGCCCCCGGCCGACGGTGGGCCGGCCGACGGTGGGCCGGCCGACGGTGGGCCGGCCGACGGTGGGCCGGCCGACGGTGGGCTGGCCGACGGTGGGCTGGCCGACGGTGAACCGGGCCGCGCGCTCACCCGACGAGGCAGTTCGGCCCCAGCAACGCCTTGAGGTCGGCGAAGAGCGCCGGGCTCGTCGAGACGCGAAGACGGTCGTCGAGCTTCAGCACGGTCGTGGAGGTCCTGGTCATCAGGCGCAACCGTACTTCGGTCACCCCCGGGTGTGTGCCGAGCACCTCCTTGAGCTGCTCCACCACCGGCATCGTGCAGCGCGTCGAGGGCATCGAGACCACCACCGGTCCCGACGGCCCGTCGGAGAGATCAGGGACGCTGACCTCCTGGCCGTGCAGCTCCGGTTGGTCCTTGGAGCGCGAGAGGCGCCCCTTGACCGTCACGATGGCGTCCTCGTTCAGCAGCGTGCTGGCCAGCTGGTAGGCGCTCGGGAAGAGCAGCACGTCGACCGCGCCTTCCAGGTCCTCCAGCGTCACCATCGCCCAGGCGTCGCCTCGCTTGGTGATCTTGCGCTGCACCGCCGTGATGAGACCGGAGACCGTCACCGAGGTGCCGTCGGCGCGCTCCTCGTCGAGCAGGAGCTGGCCGATCGTGCAGTCCGTGCCCACGGAGAGGATGTGCTCGAGCCCCCTCAGCGGATGGTCCGAGACGTAGAGCCCGAGCATCTCGCGCTCGTGTCCGAGCAGGGTCTGCTTGTCCCAGTCCTCGATGTCCGGCACCGCGATGGCCACGCCGAACCCGCCCGAATCGTCGTCCAGCGCCCCGAACAGCGAGTCCTGCCCGATGGCCTCGTTGCGCTTGATGTCGGCGTACTGGTCGACGGCCGTCTCGTGGATGGTGACCAGGGCACGCCGGCGATGGCCGAGCGAGTCGAAGGCGCCCGCCTTGATCAGGGACTCGACGACGCGCTTGTTGCACACCAGCGTCGGGACCTTGTCCATGAAGTCGGCGAAGTCGGCGAAGCGTCCCTGCTCGCGGCGCGCGGCGACCACGGCGTCGACGACGTTGATCCCGACGTTGCGCACCGCACTCAGGCCGAAGCGGATGTCGTGCCCGACCGGAGTGAACGTGGCCTCGGACTCGTTGACGTCGGGCGGCAGCACCTGGATCTTCATCCGCCGGCACTCGTTGAGGTAGATCGCCATCTTGTCCTTGTCGTCCTTGACGGACGTGAGGACGGCGGCCATGTACTCGGCCGGGTAGTTCGCCTTGAGGTAGGCCGTCCAGTAGGAGACCAGTCCGTACGCCGCGGAGTGGGCCTTGTTGAAGGCGTAGTCGGAGAACGGCAGCAGGATGTCCCACAGGGTCTGCACGGCGTTCGAGGAGTAGCCGCGCTCCTGCATGCCCGCCGAGAAGGCCTCGAACTGCTTGTCCAGCTCAGCCTTCTTCTTCTTGCCCATCGCCCGACGCAGCAGGTCGGCCTGTCCCAGCGAGTAGCCCGCGAGCTTCTGGGCGATCGCCATGACCTGCTCCTGGTAGACGATCAGGCCGTAGGTCTGCCCCAGGATGTCGGCGAGCGGCTCGGCCAGCTCCGGGTGGATCGGCACGACCTCCTCGCGGCCGTTCTTCCGGCGGGCGTACTTGTTGTGGGAGTCGGCGCCCATCGGACCCGGCCGGTAGAGCGCGCCGACCGCCGAGATGTCCTCGAAGACGTCGGGTCGCATGCTGCGCAGCAGGGCCCGCATCGGACCGCCGTCGAGCTGGAAGACGCCCAGGGTGTCGCCCTTGGCGAGCAGCGCGAAGGTCGCCGGGTCGTCAAGGGTGAGCTCCTCGAGCACGACCTTCTCGCCGCGGTTGTTGGTGATGTTGACCAGCGCGTCGTCGAGGATGGTGAGGTTGCGCAGCCCCAGGAAGTCCATCTTGATCAGGCCGAGACGCTCACAGGTCGGGTAGTCGAACTGCGTGATGATCGCGCCGTCCTGCTCCCGCTTCATCACCGGGACGACGTCCTGCAGTGGCTCGCTGGACATGATCACACCCGCGGCGTGCACCCCCCACTGCCGCTTGAGACCCTCGATGCCGATCGCGGTGTCGACGACCTTCTTGACGTCGGTGTCGGCTTCGTAGAGCGCGCGGAACTCGCCCCCCTCACCGAAGCGACCGTGCTCCCGGTCGAAGATCTCCTTGAGCGGGACGTCCTTGCCCATCACCGAGGCCGGCATCGCCTTGGTGATCCGGTCGCCCATCGCGAACGGGTAGCCGAGGATCCGGGAGGAGTCCTTCACGGCCTGCTTGGCCTTGATCGTGCCGTAGGTGACGATCATCGAGACCCGGTCGTCGCCGTACTTGTCGGAGACGTAGCGGATCACCTCACCGCGCCGACGCTCGTCGAAGTCGATGTCGAAGTCGGGCATCGAGACGCGGTCGGGGTTGAGGAAGCGCTCGAAGATCAGACCGTGCTGGAGCGGGTCCAGGTCGGTGATCCGCATGGCGTACGCCGCCATGGACCCGGCGCCCGACCCGCGCCCGGGACCGACCCGGATGCCGTTGTTCTTCGCCCAGTTGATGAAGTCGGCGACGACGAGGAAGTAGCCCGGGAAGCCCATCGCGGTGATGACGCCGATCTCGAAGTCGGCCTGCGTGCGCACCGCGTCGGAGATGCCGTCGGGGTAGCGGTAGCGAAGCCCCTTCTCGACCTCCTTGACGAACCAGGAGTCCTCCGTCTCGCCCTGCGGCACGGGGAACCGGGGCATGTAGTTGGCCGACTCGTCGAACTCGACCTCGCAGCGCTCGGCGATGAGCAGAGTGTTGTCGCAGGCCTCGGGCAGTCCGTTGCGGTCGGCCCACAGCTCGCGCATCTCCGCGGGCGACTTGATGTAGTAGCTGTCACCGTTGAACCTGAAGCGCTTCGGGTCGGCCATCGTGCTGCCGGAGGAGACGCAGAGCAGGTGCTCGTGCGCCGTGGCGTCGGCCGGGTTGGTGTAGTGGGAGTCGTTGGTGGCCACCGGCGGGATGCCGAGGTCCTTCGAGAGCCGCAGCAGTCCGTCCCGCACCCGGGTCTCGATCGACAGGCCATGGTCCATCAGCTCGAGGAAGAAGCAGTCCTTGCCGAAGATGTCCTGGAACTCGCCGGCGGCCGCCCGAGCCTTGTCGTAGTCACCGATGCGGAGCCAGGTCTGCACCTCACCCGACGGACAGCCGGTGGTGCCGATCAGGCCGGCGGAGTGCTCGGCCAGCAACTCGCGGTCCGCCCGCGGCTTGTAGAAGAAGCCCTCCAGCGAGGAGCGGGAAGAGAGTCGGAACAGGTTGTGCATCCCCCGGGTGTCCTCGGCGAGCAACGTCATGTGGGTGTAGGCGCCACTGCCCGACACGTCGTCGTCGCCACCGTTGTTCCACCGGACGCGCTTGCGGTCGAAGCGGGAGGTGTTCGGGGTGAGATAGGCCTCCATCCCGATGATCGGCTTCACGCCGGCGGCCTTGGCCTTGGAGTAGAAGTCGAAGGCGCCGAAGACGTTGCCGTGGTCGGTCATCGCGATGGCGTCCATGCCGAGCTCCGCGGTGCGGTCGAACATCTCCGTGAGCCGGGCGGCACCGTCGAGCATGGAGTACTCGGTGTGCACGTGGAGGTGGACGAACGAGTCGCTGGACCCGGCTGACATAAGCGGTGATCGCCCCTTCTGTGAGGACCTGCGACGGCGCGCGCCGATCGGGACCGCGGAGGGCCACGGCCGGTGCTGCGGGGGGAAGAGCGCTCACCCTACGCGACCCACAGCCCCGATGGTGGCACGACCCTCCGACGGTCCGGGGTCCTGCCTGAGCTCCTCGCCTACCTCTGCACGGCGCCCCAACCGTGCCACGTCTCGACCTCGATCCAGGCCGAGACGCGGCGACGGTCCCGGGTCGGGTAGGGCTCGTCACGGTAGTGGCGCGAGAGCCGGTCGATGTCGGCCAGGTGCGGGTCGTCCGCGAACTCGACCACCCGTCCCTGCACGCTCACATGGGTGTACCAGTCGCTCTCGTGGAGCGCTGTCAGCGAGACGCGCGGGTCCTGCCGCAGATAGTCCAGCCGCCTCCGAGACTCGTCCATGTTGACCAGCAGACGGTCCCCGTCGAGGAGGTACCAGGTGGCCACCGACACCGGTTGACCATCGGGACGCAGCGAGGTGATCACCGCCGGGTTCGGCTTGGCCAGCAGCTCACGGACGTCGTCGGGCAAGGGTGGGGTGCTCATGGATCTCCTGTTGGCTGGTCGGTTGGCTGGTTGGGTGGCTGGTCGGGTGGCTGGTCGGGTGGCTGGTCGGGTGGCTGGTCGGGTGGCTGGTCGGGTCCTGCCGCCTCCGCGGCGCCCAGGCTCTCGGTGATGATCACGTGCATGATCCGGTGCAGCCGCTCCTCGCCCAGGGTGGGGGCGAGGCGAGCCATCCGTCGCACGATCTCGGTCTCCCGGGTCGCGTCGCGGCCGGCCGGTCCCGGGACCTCCTTGACCTGCTGGATGCGGGCGGTGGTCACCGCCCGCTGCGCGAGCAGGGCGGCGAGCCGGTCGTCGAGCTCGTCGACGCGGCCCCGAAGGCCCGCCAGCGAGGCGGGGTCGGGCCAGGCCATCTCGACGTCCGGGGCCTGCTCCTCGTTCGCCGACCCGTCGGTGCGCCGCAGCTCGACGAAGCCGTGTCGGCGATAGAAGCGCCGGGCCCTTTCGTTGCTCTCGAACACCCAGAGCCCGAGACGCCGCGGGCGCAGGCTCTTGGCCAGGTCGAGCAGCATGGCGCCGACCCCCTCGCCGGTGCGCCCAGGGGCGACGTACAGCGAGTGCAACCACTCGTCCTCGAGCAGCAGCAGCCCGAGCAGCCCCTCCCCGTACTCGTCCCTGTCCCCGTGCTGGGCGGCCTCGGCCAGCCACACCGCGCACCCCGGGGTGTCGAAGCGGGCCCGCATCCAGCGCCGCACGTCGTCGGCCGGGTGGACCGGACGGGGCATCGCCGGGTACGACGCCTCCCGCGCGGCGAGGTAGAGCGAGGCCAGGGCGTCCGCATCGTCGATCGTGGCCGGGCGGACGGTCAGCGACCCCTCAGACGGCATCGCGGAGGGCGTCCAGCGCGAGCTGGAGGTCGTCGGGGTAGGCGGACTCGTACTCGACGTACTCGTGGCTCTCCGGATGCTCGAAGCCGAGCCGGACCGCGTGCAGCCACTGCCGGGACAACCCGACCCGGGTCGCCAGCGTCGGGTCGGCGCCGTAGGTGAGGTCGCCGACGCAGGGGTGCTTGAGCGCGGCCATGTGGACCCGGATCTGGTGGGTCCTCCCGGTCTCGAGATGCACTTCGAGCAGGCTCGCGAACCGGTGCGCCTCGAGCGTCTCGTAGTGCGTCACGCTCGGTTTGCCGTCGGCCATCACCGTGAACTTGTAGTCATGCTTGGGATGCCGCCCGATCGGGGCGTCCACCGTCCCCTGCAGCGGGTCAGGGTGGCCCTGCACCAGCGCGTGGTAGGTCTTGTCGACGGTGCGATGACGAAAGGCGTTCTTCAGCACGGAGTAGCCCCGCTCGGACTTCGCGATCACCATCACGCCGGAGGTGCCGACGTCGAGACGCTGCACGATGCCCTGCCGCTCGGACGCTCCGCTCGTCGAGATCCGGAAGCCTGCGGCGGCCAGGTGCGCGACCACGGTCGGACCGCTCCAGCCGGGGCTGGGGTGGACGGCGACGCCGACCGGCTTGTCGATGACCACCAGCGCGTCGTCGTCGTGCACGATCTTGATGCCCTCGACCATCTCCGGGACGACGGCGACCGGGTCCACGATGGCCGGGAGGGAGACCTCGAGCATCGCGCCCGTCTCCACGCGGTCGGACTTGGCCGGCGGGTGCCCGTCGACGCTCACGTGCCCGGTTGCGATCAGCTCGGCGGCGCGGGTGCGAGACAGCCCGAACATCCGCGCCATGGCCGCGTCGACCCGCTCCCCGGCGAGGCCGTCGGGCACGGTCACGGTGCGCTGCTCGTGGTCCCCGGGACCGGCGGTGCACAGCAGGGGTTCGCTCACGGTGATGCCGACGGGTCCGAGGGGTGCGACGGGAGGTCGCTCGTGCGTGGGGGGCGTGAACGGAAACCGGTGAGGGTGACGCCCCTCAGCGCCTGCACGACGATCAGGACGGCGGCGACGTTGATGCACATGTCGGCGACGTTGAAGATCGGCCAGTGCGGCAGCTGCAGGAAGTCGACCACATGGCCGCGGAACGGCGCCGGCGACCGGAAGATCCGGTCGGTGAGGTTGCCGAGCACACCGGCGAGCAGGAACCCGAGCGCGATCGCCCACCCGACGCTTCCCAGCCGTCGCGCGAAGACGAGCACGGCGACGACGGCCCCGAGGGCGACGCAGGTGAGCGCGAGCGTGAACGACGTGCCGGTGCTGAACGCCGCACCGGGGTTGCGGGCCAGCGAGAGGGTGAGGACGTTGCCGAGCACCGGCACCGGCGGCCGGTCGGTGAGCTCGGCGACCGCGACCACCTTGCTGACCACGTCCGCGACGTACCCCACCACCGCGACGCCGGCGAACAGCATCAGGCACCGGGCACGGGTGCCAGCCGCTCGGCCCGGGTCCACCGGCTCGTCGGCCGTGGAGTGGGTCGGGTCGCTGGGATTCAGCGACGCTCCTCGCGCTGCTTGCATGACAGGCACAGTGTGGCACGCGGGAACGCCATGACCCGCATCTTGCCGATGGGCTGCCCACAGCTCTCACAGACGCCGTAGCTGCCGTCGTCGATGCGCAGCAGCGCCCGCTCGGTCTGGGCGAGCATCTCACGGGCGTTGTTGGCCAGCGTCATCTCGTGGTCGCGCTCGAAGGTGGCGGAGCCGACGTCGGCGGGATCGTTGCCCGCACCGTCACCGGCGTCGCGCATCAGGTCGTGGACCTCGTGCTCGGCGAGGTTGAGCTCGCGCCGCAGCCGGGCGCGGTCGGCGTTCAGCTCGCGGCGCACCTCGTCGAGCTCCGCCTTCGTCCACGGCTTCTCGTCGGACTTGACTGCGAGACGACGACGCGGCGCGGCCTTCGTGGCGGCCTTCGAGGCCGGCTTCCTGGCTGGCTTCTTGACCGTGGGCGTGGTCGCGGTCCGCTTGGCCGGGGTCTGCTTCGCCACGGTCTTCTTGGCGGGGGTCTTCTTGGCGGGGGTCTTCTTGGCGGGGGTCTTCTTGGCGGGGGTCTTCTTGGCGGGGGTCTTCTTGGCGGGGGTCTTCTTGGCGGGGGTCTTCTTGGCGGGGGTCTTCTTGGCAGCGGTCTTCTTGGCGGAGGCCTGCTTCGCAGGCGCCTTCTTGGTGGCGGGGGCCTTCTTCGCGGGGGCCTTCTTGGTGGCGGCCTTCTTCGCAGGCGCCTTCTTGGCGGGGGCCTTCTTGGCGGGGGCCTGCTTCGCGGAAGCCTGGTTCGCGGAAGCCTTCTTCGCGGAGGCGGTGGTCGCCGAGCCGGTCGCGCGCCGCGCCGCCTCGACCGCGCGGCCGGCGATGCTGCGTGGAGTGGTGCGTGCCATGAGCCCGTGACCCCCTCACCGTCCGGTCCATCAAGGAAGCGTGTGGCTGATCCGATGAGAGGACCGCCACACGCGTGCCGCGAGGATATGCCGCCGCGACGCACGAGACAACAGAGCGCGCCCACGACGAGGTAACTTTCCCGCTACGGTTCGGCACCGGACCCCGCTCGGCGCCCCTGGCGACCGCGAAACCCGGGTGAACCCGTGCGCTCGCTTCTGGCAGACTGGAGGCACCGCACGGCATCGACGGGACGAGTAGCTCCGAGCACAGCCGACAGCGACCCGGGGACGGTGCAAGCCCGGGGGTGTTGTCCGGAGCGAAGATCACCCCGAGCCGCCGGAAGAGCGTCGCACCACGGTGCGGCGGGTAGACCCGGCAGCGGTGACCACGAGCGGGCGTTCCGGTCAGACCGGACCGTCAAGGAGGGTGGTACCGCGGGGTTCGCCTCGTCCCTTCAGCCCAGCCGACCAGCAGCAGGCCGAAGGAAACCGCCGTGAGTGCGTACCGCCCCGTCCCACCCCAGGTCGACCTCCCCGCCCTCGAGCACGGGATCCTCGAGCTCTGGCGGGAGAACAAGACCTTCGCCACCTCGCTGGCCCGTGCCGCCGACCGGCCGCGCTGGACGTTCTTCGAGGGCCCGCCGACCGCCAACGGCCGCCCCGGGACCCACCACGTCGAGGCGCGTGTCTTCAAGGACGTCTTCCCGCGGTTCAAGACCATGCAGGGCTACCTGGTGGAGCGCAAGGCCGGCTGGGACTGCCACGGGCTCCCCGTCGAGCTCGCCGTGGAGAAGGAGCTCGGCTTCTCGGGCAAGCAGGACATCGAGGCGTACGGCGTCGCAGAGTTCAACGCCCGCTGCCGGGAGTCCGTGCTGCGCCACGTCGACGCGTTCGAGGAGATGACCGAGCGGATGGGCTACTGGGTCGACACCTCCGACCCCTACCGCACCATGGAGCCGTCGTACATCGAGTCGGTCTGGTGGGCGCTCAAGCAGATCCACGAGCGAGGCCTGCTGGTCGAGGACTACCGCGTCGCTCCGTACTGTCCCCGCTGCGGAACCGGTCTCTCCGACCACGAGCTGGCCCAGGGCTACGAGACCGTCACCGACCCCAGTGTCTACGTCCGGTTCCCGCTCACCTCCGGGCCGTTCGCCGACGGCGCCTCGCTGCTGGTGTGGACCACGACGCCGTGGACGCTGGTGTCCAACACGGCGGTGGCGGTGAAGCCGGGGGTCGATTACGTGGCGGCCACCGACGGCCGCGAGACGCTGGTCGTCGCGGAGCCGCTCTTCGCGGCGGTGCTCGGCGACGGCTGGACGGTGCAGGAGCGCTTCGACGGCGAGACGATGGAGCGCTGGACCTACCAGCGGCCCTTCGACCTCGTGCAGTTCCCACCCGTCGAGGCCGGCGGCAGCGAGCCGCACCTGGTCGTGCTGGCCGACTACGTCACGACCGAGGACGGCACCGGGCTCGTCCACCAGTCCCCCGCCTTCGGCGAGGACGACATGCAGGTGGCCCGGGCGTACGGGCTGCCGGTCGTGGTCCCCGTGCGGCCGGACGGTCACTTCGGCGACGACGTGGCGCTGGTCGGCGGCCAGTTCTTCAAGCACGCCGACGCCGACCTCGTCGACGACCTCCAGCGGCGGGGCCTGCTGTTCCGGCACGTCGCCTACGAGCACAGCTATCCGCACTGCTGGCGCTGCCACACCCCGTTGATGTACTACGCCCAGCCGTCCTGGTACGTGCGCACCACCCAGGTCAAGGACGCCCTGCTGCGCGAGAACGAGCGCACCAGCTGGTTCCCGGCCACGATCAAGTGGGGCCGCTACGGCGACTGGCTGACCAACAACATCGACTGGGCGCTCTCCCGCAGCCGCTACTGGGGCACGCCGCTGCCGGTGTGGCGGTGCGTCGAGGGCCACCAGACGCTGGTCGGGTCGCTCGCCGAGCTGTCCGAGCTCACGGGCACGGACCAGTCCGAGCTCGACCCGCACCGCCCGTACGTCGACGCCGTGGTGTTCGCGTGCCCGACCTGCGGCGCGCAGGCACAGCGGGTGCCCGAGGTGATCGACGCCTGGTTCGACAGCGGCTCGATGCCGTTCGCGCAGTGGGGCTACCCCCACCGGCCGGGCTCCGTCGAGCGCTTCGAGCAGGCCTACCCGGCCGACTTCATCTGCGAGGCGATCGACCAGACGCGCGGCTGGTTCTACACGCTGATGGCCATCGGCACCCTGGTCTTCGACCGGTCGTCGTACGAGAACGTGCTGTGCCTGGGTCACATCCTGGCCGAGGACGGTCGCAAGATGTCCAAGCACCTCGGCAACATCCTCGAGCCGATGCCGCTCATGGACCAGCACGGTGCCGACGCGGTGCGCTGGTTCATGGCGGCCTCCGGGTCGCCGTGGGCCGCCCGGCGGGTCGGGCACGCCTCCATCCAGGAGACGGTCCGCAAGGTGCTGCTGACCTACTGGAACACGGTGGCGTTCCAGGTGCTGTACGCCCGCACCTCCGACTGGAGCTTCGGCGACCCCGCTCCCGACCTCGGCGCGCGGCCGGTGCTCGACCGGTGGGCGGTGGCGGAGGCGCACCGGCTGGTCGGTGAGGTGAGCGAGGCCATGGAGGCCTTCGACACGCAGCGGGCCGGAACGCTGCTGGCGGCGTACGTCGACGACCTGTCGAACTGGTACGTCCGCCGCTCGCGGCGCCGCTTCTGGGCCGGGGACGTCGCCGCGCTGACCACGCTGCACGAGTGCCTGCACGTCGTCACCCTGCTGATGGCGCCCCTGGTCCCGTTCATCACCGAGCGGGTGTGGCAGGACGTCTTCCGCGCCTGCTCAGACGACCTCCCGGAGTCGGTGCACCTGGCACGCTGGCCGAGCGCGGACGGCGGCCTGGTCGACGACGAGCTGCGAGCCCAGATGGCGCTGGCACGCCGGCTCGTCGAGCTGGGCCGAGCCGCCAGGGCCGACGCGAAGGTGCGCACCCGGCAGCCGTTGCGCCGGGCGCTGGTGGGCTCCGGCGCCTGGGCCCGGCTGTCGGAGGAGCTGCGGCGCGAGGTGGCCGACGAGCTCAACGTCGGCGAGCTCGAGCCGCTGTCCGCCGCGGGGGCCGACCTGGTCGACCACACGGCCAAGGGCAACTTCCGTGCCCTGGGCAAGCGGTTCGGCAAGCGGACTCCCCTGGTCGCGGCAGCGATCGCCTCCGCCGACGCGGCAGCGCTCTCCGAGACGCTGGGCGAGCACGGTCGGGCCTCGGTCACCGTCGACGGGGAGGAGATCGAGGTGCTGCCCGAAGAGGTCGTCGTCTCCGAACGCCCGCGCGAGGGCTGGTCAGTGGTCAACGAGCAGGGCGAGACCGTCGCGCTCGACCTGGAGCTGACCCCCGAGCTGGTGCGGTCCGGGGTGGCGCGCGAGGTCGTGCGGCAGGTGCAGGAGGCGCGCAAGAACGCCGGGTTCGACGTCAGTGACCGCATCACGCTGGTCTGGCGCGCCGCGGACGAGACCGCGGCCGCACTGCGCGCGCACGGTGGGTGGGTCGCCGACGAGGTGCTGGCCACCGAGATGCGGGAGGGGGACCCGAGCCACGACGCTGCCGTCGTACGCGACGAGGACCTCGGCCTCTCCTTCTCGCTCACCCGCCGCTGACGACCGTCGACCCGGACCCCATCGGGGTCCGGGTCGACGGCACTGTCGGGGTCGGCGCTCAGCCTTCCTGCTGCTCGCCGTCCTCGGCAAGCAGCGACCTCAGCCGCTTCGGGGCGTGCTCGTCGCCGCTCGCGAGACCGCCCTCGCCGCTGCCCTCGAGGGCTGACAGCTGCTGCTCGAAGTAGCTCTTGAGCCGCGAGCGGTACTCACGCTCGAACGAGCGCAGGTTCTCGACCTCGACGTTGAGCTTCTCCTTGTCCCTCTCGAGGTCGCCGAACAGCTGCTGGCGACGCTCCGCAGTCTCGGAGTCGAGCATCTGGGCGCGGGTGCGGGCGTCCGACTCCAGCCGGTCGGCCTTCTCCTTGCTCTCGGCCTCCAGGCGCTCCGCGCGGGTGCGGGCCTCGCCCACCACCTTGTCGGCCTGCTCCTTGGCCTCGGTGACCAGCTCGTCGGCGTTGCGGGTGGCGATCTCCAGCAGCCGGGCCGCGGCGCTCGAGGCGTCGGCGACCGTGGTCACCTTGAGCTGCTCGGACGGCGGCGGAGGCGCGGCGGGGGCAACGGGCTCGGGCTTCACCGCAGCCGGCTCGGGCTTCGGCTCCGGCGTGGCCGCGACGGTCTCGGCGGGTTTGTCCTCGGTCTTCTGCTCGGGCTCGTCCCCGGTCTTCTCACCGGTGGTGTCCCCGGGAGTCGTGGTGGAGTCACCCTGCTGCGCCACGCCCAGCTTGCCGCGCAGCTCCTCGTTCTCCCGCGTCAGGCGTGCCAGCTCGGACTCGACCTCGTCGAGGAACTGGTCGACCTCGCCCATGTCGTAGCCCTCGCGGAGACGGACGGGAGTAAAGCGCTTGTTGCTCACGTCCTCAGGCGTCAGCGGCATGACCTCACCCTTGTCTGTTCGATCGTGTTGATGTCGTGTACGTCGGTGGAGCAGGCCAACCGTATCTTGAAACGGCAGCCGGGAGGGTCAGACGTCAGAAGAAGACGAGGCCCACCAGCGTGCGCAGCAGGTACACCGCGACGAGCACGATCAGGAAGCTGGTGTCCAGCGCGACCGAGCCCAGCCGAAGCGGCGGGACGAAGCGCCGGACGAACATGATCGGCGGGTCCGTCGCGCTGTAGACGACCTCCAGCACGAACAGCACCGGACCCTTCGGTGTCCAGGAGCGCGCGAACACCTGCACCCAGTCCACCACCAGGCGGACGAGCATCAGCCCCAAGAAGATGTTGAGGAGGAGGACGAGGAAGGCACCGACGAGCTGCACAGTGCCGGAGTCTAGCCAGGCCCCCGCACGTCATCCGCCCCCACGCCGCTGAGGCGTCCCGTTCTGCGCAGAACGAGACGCCTCAGCGAGAGGGGACGGCGGCGGGACTCAGCTCTGGTTGAAGAACCCGCCGTTCTCGGCGATGCGCTGCTTGTCCTCCGCGGCGACGGAGACGTTCGGCGGCGAGAGCAGGAAGACCTTGTTGGTGACCCGTTCGATGGTGCCGCGCACGCCGAAGACCAGGCCGGCGGCGAAGTCGACGAGGCGCTTCGCGTCCGAGTCGTCCATGTCGGACAGGTTCATGATCACCGGCACGCCCTCGCGGAAGTTCTCGCCGATGGTGCGCGCCTCGTTGTAGGTGCGCGGGTGCAGCGTCGTGATCCGCGAGAGCTCGGCCACCACGCCCGGTGATGCCGGGTGTGGAGCGCCGTGCACCGCAGCGGCCTGCGGACGACGGCGCTCGGAGATGTTCGCGACCGGCGCCGGCCGGGGCTCCTCGGGACGAGCCCGCTGCGGCTGCGACTCGTCGACGGCACCGTCGTACTCGTCGTAGTACTCCTCGCCGTAGCGGTCGGTGTCCTCCAGCAGGCCCAGGTAGACACCCATCTTGCGCATCGCGCTGCCCATGCTTCTGCCTTCCGCTACCTCTGCGGGCCCCCTGCTGGGACGCGCTCCTGCGTGCCTGACACTACCGTCCGGAGGGTCGCTCACCGAGGACCGCGCTGCCTATCCGCACGTGTGTCGCGCCGGATTCGACCGCGACCTCGAAGTCGTCACTCATGCCTGCCGAGACCCAGGTCGCACCCTGGTCGAGGAGCCTCAGCTGCGCGGCAACCTCTGCCAGTTTCGCGAAGGCGGGCCGCGGGTCCGCGCCCAGCGGTGCGACGCCCATCACCCCACGCAGCCGCAGCCCTTCCGACGTGACGACCCGCTGCGCGAGATCGACCGCTGTGCTCGGGTCCACCCCCGCACGTGCGGCGCTCGAGCCGGGCGGGTCGAGACTGACCTGCACCAGCACGTCGATCGTGCGGTCGTGCTCGTGAGCGCCGCGCGAGAGACCCGTCAGCAGCTTCGCGCGGTCGACCGACTCCACGACGGCTGCGTACGACGCCACCGCCGCGGTCTTGTTGCTCTGCAGCCCGCCGACGAAGTGCCAGAACAGGTCGAGGTCCCGGCACTCGGCGGCCTTGGCTGCGGCTTCCTGGTGGCGGTTCTCGCCGACGTGCCGCACACCGAGCTCGGCGAGCAGGCGCACGTCGGAGGCGGGGAAGAACTTGGTGACCACGGTGAGCGTGACCTCGTCGACGGATCGGCCCGCCCGCCCGCACGCGCCCGCGATGCGCGACCGGACCTGCTCGAGGTTGCGCGCGACCTCGTCTCGACGCGTGCTCACGGACGCGTCCACACCAGGCCGGCCAACCGCCCGGAGGCCGTGCCCTGGCGGCGGTAGGAGTACAGGTCGTCCTCCTCCATGGTGCAGCGAGCCGCGTCGACGACCTCGACCCCGGCCTCCGCGAGCTGGGCGCGCACCCCGGCGCCGATGTCGAGGGCGGGGGTCCCCCACGAGGTCTCGGCTCGGGACACGGGGACGACGGACGCGACGTCGTCACGCAGCTGGGCGGGGACCTCGTAGCAGGAGCCGCACACGTGCGGGCCGACCCAGGCGCGCAGCCGGACGGCCCCGCGCTCCCGCATCGTCGCGACCACGGCGGGCACGATCCCGGCGACCAGACCTGGTCTGCCAGCGTGCGCAGCGCCGACCACGCCGGCCGCCGCATCGGCCAGCAGCACGGGCACGCAGTCGGCCACCCGCACGACCAGCACGACACCGGGAAGGCCGGTGACCAGACCGTCGGCGGTGGGCGTGGTGGGCGAGCCGAGCGACTCCTCGTCGACGACGTGCACGTCGCGGCCGTGCACCTGGTCCATCAGCACGAGACGTCGCGGACCGGCGCCGCGGGTGAACGCCTCCCCGACCAGGTCGAGGTTGCGCACGACCGCAGCCGGGTCGTCGTCGCTGCGCGAGGCCAGGTTGAGAGACGCGAACGGACCGCCACTGGTTCCCCCGTGGCGGTCCGTGAACGCGATCTCTACCGAGCCCTGCGTGTCCTGGAAGGCGAACACCGGCGCGTCGTACTCCTCGTGGGTGGACCCGGTGCCGACGATCCGGCACCGGGTCGCGTGGGTCACTTCAGGAAGTCGGGCACGTCCAGCTCGTCGTCGTCGTAGTGCGGACGCGAGGGGCGCACCGGCTGGCTCACCGGCTGCTCGCCGCTCGGGCCACCGGACGGGGCCGCTGCGACCCCGACGTGCTCGGGCTGACGGAGCGGCGCCGCGGGCGAGCCCGTCAACGGGCGACCTGCGGGGGCCGCGCCGACCGGGACCGGCATCCGCTGCGGGGTGCTCGGCTGGGGCGGGACGGGGGCGCCGTACTGCTGGGTGGCGGCCCGGGTCTCGGCCTGGGTCTGCTGCGGCTCCCGCCGCAGCACGTTGCCCCCTTCGCGACGCTTGGGCATCCCGTTGTCGAACCCGGCGGCGATGACGGTGACCCGCACCTCGTCGCCGAGCGCGTCGTCGATGACCGCACCGAAGATGATGTTCGCCTCGGCGTGCGCCGCCTGTGACACCAGCGCGGCCGCCTCGTTGATCTCGAACAGTCCGAGGTCGGAGCCGCCGGCGATCGAGAGCAGCACACCGTGCGCGCCGTCGATGGAGGCTTCGAGCAGCGGGCTGGAGACCGCCATCTCGGCCGCGGCCACCGCGCGGTCCTCGCCTCGGGCCGAGCCGATGCCCATCAGTGCCGAGCCGGCGTTGGACATCACCGACTTCACGTCGGCGAAGTCCAGGTTGATCAGCCCGGGGGTGGTGATCAGGTCGGTGATGCCGGAGACGCCCTGGAGCAGCACCTGGTCGGCCTGCTTGAACGCGTCGAGCACCGAGACGTTGCGGTCGCTGATCGAGAGCAGTCGGTCGTTGGGGATCACGATGAGGGTGTCGACCTCCTCGCGGAGCCCGGCGATGCCCTCCTCTGCCTGGTTGGCGCGACGGCGACCCTCGAACGCGAACGGGCGGGTGACGACGCCGATCGTCAGTGCGCCCAGGGATCGGGCGATCCGGGCGACCACGGGGGCGCCGCCGGTGCCGGTGCCGCCTCCCTCGCCGGCGGTCACGAAGACCATGTCGGCGCCCTTGATGACCTCCTCGATCTCCTCGGCGTGGTCGTCGGCGGCCTGGCCGCCGACGTCGGGGTTGGCGCCCGCGCCGAGTCCGCGGGTGAGCTCTCGGCCGATGTCGAGCTTGACGTCGGCGTCGCTCATCAGGAGAGCCTGGGCGTCGGTGTTGATGGCGATGAACTCGACGCCCTTGAGGCCGACCTCGATCATCCGGTTGACGGCGTTGACTCCACCTCCACCAATACCCACGACCTTGATGACGGCCAGGTAGTTCTGCGGTGCTGCCACGGCAGTGCCTCTCGCTGCTTGGCTGCCCCTGGTCGGAGGTCCGGGACGGACGTCCGGTGGAGCAGGCTGGGTGTATGTCGGTGTGGGGAAGCCGCGAGCTCGACTCCCGATAACCCTCACCCTCAAGTAGAGGGTTATAGTTATGTCAACCTCGCGTTGATGAAGAACGTAGGGGACCTCGTGGCGTGATCGGCGCAGACACGCGGCGCGCCACGGGTTTCTCGAAATCTCCTGCGGCGTGGTGGGGCGACGTGGCCGAGGCGTGGGTCGACGCGGTCGGCGTGGTGGGGCGACATGGTCGGGGCGAGGTCCGTCGACGGCACGTCGTACGCCGGTCGTCCCATCGCCCACAGGAACCCGCCGCCTCCGGACCGACATACGGTGTGGGAGGTGGCGCGAAACCCCGATCCCATGGGAAAGCGATCCACGCCGACGGGCTCAGCGTTTGATGATCGGCTGGCCCGGGACGCTGACGTCGTAGAACGAGGCCTTCTCGCGCAGCAGGGCGACCAGCACCTCGGCCTTGGTGGCCGAGTCGTCGGCGCTCCCCCAGCGGACCACGCGTCCGCTGCGCAGCACCAGCGAGATCGTGTCGATGGTCCGCACCTCGACGTACCCCACCTTCCGGGCCAGCGCCGGGGGCAGCGACCCGGCGACGGTGGCCGCCTCGGCGAGTGCGGTCGAGCCGGTCCGGGCCGCGGTCCGGATCATCGGCAGGTGCGGGGGGCGGGTCGCGAACTGCCGGAAGAGGACGCCCTCGGCATCGGTGCCCCGCAGCGGGCCGTCGGGGGCGCGACCTGCCACCACGGCCACGGCGCGGCGCTCGGTGACCTCGACCCGCACCCGGTCGGGCCAGGCACGCGAGACGTCGACGGTGCGGACCGCGGGCAGTCGCTCGACGCGGGCGCGGACCGCGCCCAGGTCGACGGTGGCCAGCGGTCCCCCGAGCGGGACGTCGGCGGCCCTCCGCACCCCGTCGGACGTCAGCACCCGGGACGTGCCCACCACCTGCACACCCGCGACCGCCAGCACGGAGGAGAAGAAGACCAGCCACCCTGCGGTGACGAGCAGCGCCAGGGCCAGCACGGCCACGAGCACCCGGCGCCAGGCCAGCCAGCGGCGGGCCCACTGCCGGCGTGCGAACCGCCGGCGCACCAGCCGCACGGTCCTCTCCTCACCGGGCCTCTGGTCATCGGCGTCGTCGCTCTCGACGACCGGACCGCTGCGGGTGAACAGGCTCATCGTTCTGCCTCCGCTCGCTCGTGGAGCAGCTCCAGCACCTCGGGACCGACGAGGGTCACGTCACCCGCGCCGAGCGTCAGGAGCACGTCGCCCGGCCGGGCCCGGTCGGCCAGCGCCGCCGGGGTGGCCGACCACGACGGCTCGAAGTGCACGTGCTCGGGCGGCAGCGGCACGTGCGAGGCCACCAGCTCGCCGTTCACACCGGGCTCGGGGTCCTCGCGGGCGACGTAGACGTCCATGACCACGACCTCGTCGGCCGCGCCGAGCGCCTCCCCCATCGCCGGACCGAAGATCCTGGTGCGCGAGACCAGGTGGGGCTGGAAGGCGACCACGACCCGGCCCTCACCGGCCAGCGACCGCGCCGCCTGCAGGTCGCCCGCGATCTCGTTGGGATGGTGGGCGTAGCTGTCGTAGACGCGGATGTCGCCGACGGCCCCCTTCAGCTCCATGCGCCGGCGGGTGCCGCTGAACGCCTCGAGCCCCCGGCGCAGGTCGTCGAAGCCGAAGCCGAGCCGGAGGCCCGCGGCGAGGGCGGCGAGGGCATCGAGGACGTAGTGCCGGCCGGGGATGCGCAGCGCCACCTCGCCGAGCCGCCGGCCGCGGTCGACCACGACGAACCGGGACGTGGCCCCCTCGAAGCGAAGGTCCTCGGCGCGGAGGTCGGCCGCCGCCGACTCCCCGACCCCGACCACCGACAGCCCCTTGGCACGGGCCTGGGCGGCGAGGTCGGCCGCGCCGGCGTCGTCGACGACGACGACGAGGAAGCCGTTGCGGTCGATGCGGTCGAGGAACTGGGTGAACGCCTGGTGGTAGGCCTCCTCGGTGCCGTAGTTGTCCAGGTGGTCGGCCTCGACGTTGGTCACCAGGGCGCCGTACGGCGAGTAGACGAGGAACGCCCCGTCGCTCTCGTCGGCCTCGGCCACGAAGATCCGTCCCGAGCCGTCGTGGGCGTTCGACCCCGACTCGTTGAGCTCCCCGCCGATCGCGAAGGACGGGTCGGCCGCGCAGTGCTGGAGGGCGACCGTCAGCAGTGAGGTCGTCGTGGTCTTGCCGTGGGTGCCGGCGACCGCGACCACCTGCCTGCCCCGCATCACCGCCTCGAGGGCGGCGGAGCGCGGCAGCAGCCGCAGGCCCCGCCGTACCCCCTCCACGACCTCGGGGTTGTCCTCCCGGACCGCGGTCGAGACCACCAGGGTGTCGACGCCCTGCAGCTGGGAGGCGTCGTGACCGACGAAGCAGCGCGCGCCCAGGGCCTCCAGGGCGTCGATGGCGCGCGACTGCTTGGCGTCGCTGCCGCTGACCGGGATGCCGCGCGCGAGCATGATCCTCGCGATGCCGGACAGGCCCGCGCCGCCGATGCCCACGAAGTGCACCCGTCCGAGCTGGTCGGCCGCAAGCAGCTCGTCGGGGACCGGGACCCTCATGGCGTCCGCCCCGCCCCGAGCACGATGCGGGCGAGCCGCTCGTCGGCGTCACGCGGGATCAACGCCGCCGCCGCCGTCGACATCCTCGCGAGGCGCTGGGGATCCATGACCAGCGACGGGACGGTACCGGCGACCCACTCGGGGGTGAACGCGGCGTCAGACACCACCAGTCCGCCACCGGCGTCGACCACGGGGCGGGCGTTCAGCTCCTGCTCGCCGTTGCCGATGGGCAGGGGGACGAACACCGCAGGCAGCCCCACGGCAGCGGCCTCGGTCACGCTGTTGGCGCCGGCGCGGCAGACCACCAGGTCGGCGGCGGCGTAGGCGAGGTCCATGCGGTCGACGTACGGCAGCACGACGTACGGCGGCCGCCCGGCCTCGCGCGGCACCGATGCCTCCCCCTTCGGGCCGACCACGTGCAGCACCTGGACACCGGCCGCCGCGAAGGACGCGGCGGCCGCGGACACGGACTGGTTCAGCCGCCGGGCGCCCTGCGAGCCACCCGTGACCAGCACGGTCGGCCGGTCGGGGTCGAGGCCGAAGGCGTTGCGGGCCTCGGCGCGCAGCCCCGGCCGGTCCAGCGTCGAGATCATCCGGCGGATCGGGAGCCCGACGTACTCCGCGTGCCGCAACGGGGTGTCGGGGAAGCTGGTGGCGACGTGCGTGGTGAGGCGGGCCCCCAGCTTGTTGGCGATCCCCGGCAGTGCGTTGCCCTCGTGCACCACGATCGGCACCCGTCGGCGTCGAGCCGCGAGGTAGGCGGGCACCGAGACGTAGCCGCCGAAGCCCACCACCACCGCAGGGCCGAGCCGGTCGATGACCTCGAGCGCGCCCGTCACGGCACGCCACAGCCGCGTCGGGACCCGAAGCAGGTCGGCGTTCGGGCGCCGGGGCAGCGGCACCGGCGCGATCAGCTCCAGGGGGTAGCCCGCCTCGGGCACCACCCGGCCCTCGAGCCCGCGCGGGGTGCCGAGCGCCGTGACCTCCACGGACGGGTCGAGACGGCGCAGCGCATCGGCGGTGGCGAGCAGCGGGGAGGTGTGCCCCGCAGTGCCGCCGCCAGCGAGCAGGACCTTCATCGCCGGCGCCTCGCGAGAGCACCGGCCGTGACACCGGCCGCCGACCGCTTCCGCCGCCGGGCCCGCAGTGCCGCCTGTGCCCCCGGCTCGGAGCGCGCGAACGAGACCAGCAGCCCGAGCGCCAGCAGCGAGGGCACCATCGCCGACCCGCCGTAGGAGACCAGCGGCAGCGGCAGGCCGATGACCGGCAGCAGAGCGAGGACCATGCCCACGTTGATCATCATCTGCGCGGTGAGCCAGATCGTGATCCCCGCGCCCATGTACCGGACGAACGGGTCGCTGGTGCGGGTGGCGACCCGGATGCCGGCATAGGCGATGGTGAGGAAGAGCGCCAGCACCAGCAGCGTGCCGACCAGTCCCAGCTCCTCGCCGAGCACCGCGAAGATGAAGTCGGTGTGGGCCTCGGGAAGCGCGCCCCACTTCTGCTGGCTCGCGGAGATGCCCTTGCCGAACAGGCCGCCGCTCGACATCGCGAACAGGCCGTGGGCGGGCTGCCAGCCGGCGCCCTGGTAGTCCTTGAACGGATCGGCGAAGTTGGTGAGCCGATCCATCCGTTCCTGGCTGGTGGCGGCGAGATACAGCGCGAGCACGCCGACCGTGACCAGGGAGCCCGCGAACAGCCTCGCCGGAGCGCCCACCACCCACAGCATCCCCAAGATGATCGCCATCAGCACCAACGCGGTGCCGAGGTCGCCCTGCATGACGACGAGACCGGTGACGATGCCGGTGACCGGCACCATCGGGATCAGCGTGTGCTTCCAGTCCCCGAGGACCTTCTCCTTGCGGGCGTAGAGATCCGCGCACCACAAGATGATGGCGAGCTTGGCGAGCTCGGAGGGCTGCACGGTCACCGGTCCGAGCGCGAGCCAGTTCCGGTTGCCGTTGACCGCGAAGCCGAGCGAGGTCCCGGTGAGGTAGATCAGCAGCGCCGAGACCAGCAGCGCGGGCCACGCCAGCAGCCGCATCAGCCGGTGCGGTGTGCGCGAGGCGGCGAACGCGACCGGCAGCGCGAGGAGCACCCAGGTCAGCTGCTTGAGGAAGACGTAGTAGCTGTTGTGGTCGTAGTTCCGGTACGAGTAGACGCTCGAGGCGCTCAGCACCTCCATGAGCCCGATCGTCACCAGGAGGGTGGTCGCGCTCAGCAGGAGGTAGTACGACGTGAGGGGCCGGTCCAGGACATGGCCGACGGAGTCGCGGACCCCGGCCAGCCAGCCCGACACGGGCCGACGCTGCTCCCCTGCCGTGGTGGTCACGCGCAGTCCTCCTCGGGCGGGGCTGTCGGTCGCCGAGGCGCTCAACGGTCCCGGAGACGCTGGACCGACTCGGCGAAGGCATCCCCGCGAGCGCCGTAGTTCGCGAACATGTCCATGGATGCGCACCCCGGGGCGAGCAGCACGGTGTCGCCAGGTTCGGCGAGCTCCGCGGCCGCTCCGACCACGCGGTCCATGACCGAAGTCTCCCCGTCCTCCACGTGGATCACCGGGACATCGGGCGCGTGTCGCGCGAGCGCGTCGGCGATGACCGCGTGGTCGCGCCCGAGGAGCACCACGCCCCGCAGCCGGGCCCGCACGGCTCTGACCAGGTCGTCGAAGCGAGCCCCCTTGGCCAGTCCGCCCGCCACCCAGACGACCGGGTCGTAGGCCTGCAGCGACGACATGGCGGCGTGCGGGTTGGTGGCCTTCGAGTCATCGACGTAGCGCACCTCACGGACCTGTCCGAGGTCGGCGATGCGATGACCGTCGGGCCGGAACGACCGCAGTCCTTCGCGGACCGCCGCGGCGGGGACGCCCACCGAGCGGGCCAGCGCCGCGGCCGCGAGTGCATTGGCCACGACGTGCGGCGCGGGCGAGGCGAGGTCGGCCACGGTGCACAGCTCGGCCGCGCTGTGCTCGCGCTCGTCGACGAACGCCCGGTCTGCGAGCACGTCGTCGACGACGCCGAGCATGCCGATGCCGGGGGTGCCCAGCGTGAACCCGACGGCCCGCGCGCCCTCCATGACGTCGGCGTCGCGGACCAGCTGCTCGGTCGCCGGGTCCGCGACGTTGTAGACGCAGGCCGTCGTCACGCGCTCGTAGATCCGGCCCTTGTCGGAGGCGTAGTCGGCCATCGAGCTGTACCAGTCGAGATGGTCCTCGGCCACGTTGAGCACCGCCGCCGCGTGCGCGGCCATCGACGAGGTGTAGTGCAGCTGGAAGCTGGAGAGCTCCACGGCGTACACGTCGTAGGGCTCGGGGTCCATCACCGCCTCGACGAGGGGCAGCCCGACGTTGCCGCACACGACGGCGCTCACGCCCGCGGCGCGCAGGATGCTCCCGAGCATCTGCACGGTCGTGGTCTTGCCGTTGGTGCCGGTCACGCACAGCCACCGACCGGGGTGCTCGCGGTCGCGCAGCCGCCAGGCCAGCTCGACCTCGCCCCAGACCGGGACCCCGCGCTCGTCGGCGGCCCGCAGCAGCGGGGCGGTGGGTGGGACCCCGGGCGAGGTCACGACCAGGTCCACCTGCTCGGGCAGCTCGCGGGTCGCCCCGGTCCCGATGCGGACCTGGGCGCCGAGCACCTCGAGCAGGTGCGCCCGGTCGCGCTGCTCGTCGTTCGCCGACTCGGCGAGCACGGTCACCGAGGCCCCGAGATGGGTGAGGTTGTCGGCGGCGGCGAAGCCGGAGGCGCCGATGCCGACGACGACGGCCCGGACCCCGGCCCAGGAGGTGTGACGGCCCAGCCCGTCGAGGTCGCCGAGGCTCATCTGCTCACGCCCCGGTGACCCACTCGGCGTAGAAGATGCCCAGGCCCGCGGCGACACAGATGCCGGTGATGATCCAGAAGCGGATCACGACCGTGATCTCGTCCCACCCCTTGAGCTCGAAGTGGTGGTGCAGCGGCGCCATCCGGAACATCCGTCTGCCGCGCGTGGCCTTGAAGTAGCCGACCTGCAGGATCACCGACAGCGTCTGGATCACGAAGAGACCGCCGAGCACCGCGAGCAGGAACTCGGTGCGGGTGAGGATGGCCAGGCCGGCCAGTGCTCCGCCGAGCGAGAGCGAGCCCGTGTCGCCCATGAAGATCTTCGCCGGAGAGGCGTTCCACCACAGGAAGCCGAAGCACGCGCCGGTGAGGGCGGCGGCGATGGCCGCGAGGTCGAGCGGGTCGCGCACGTCGTAGCACTTGTTGCCGGGGTTCAGGGCGCACCACTGGTTGTTCTGCCAGATGTTCACCAGCGTGTAGGCACCGAAGACCATCGTGGAGGCACCGGTGGCGAGACCGTCGAGGCCGTCGGTGAGGTTCACCGCGTTGCTGGACCCCGAGATCATCACCAGGATCAGGAGCACCACGACGACGGCCGGGAGCGTGAGGCTGTCGAAGTCGCGGATGAAGGAGAAGTGCAGCGACGCCGGAGTCTGGCCTCTCGAGTCGGGCAGCATCAGCGCGAGTACGGCGAACACGACCGCGACCAGCGTCTGGCCGGCCATCTTCGCCTTGCTGCGCAGGCCCAGGCTGCGTTGTTTGGCGATCTTGATGTAGTCGTCGAGGAACCCCACCGTGCCCAGCCCGACGAGCAGGAACAGCAGCAGCAGGCCCGACCAGGACGGCACGTCCTGGGTGATGAGCTTGGCCAGGAAGTAGGACAGCACCACCGAGAGGATGATGACCAGGCCGCCCATCGTGGGCGTGCCTCGCTTGGTGTGGTGCGTGGTCGGGCCGTCGTCGCGGATCAGCTGGCCGTAGCCCTTGGTGGTGAGCACCCGGATGGCGTACCGGGTGCCGAGCAGCGTGAAGACCAGGGACAGGCCGCCCGCGAGCAGGATCGCCCTCATCGACCGTCCTCCTCCCTGGCTGCGGACGCGCCCTGGTCGGCCGGTCGGCCCGTGCCGTCGCCTTCGAGCACCGCGGCCGCGACCCGGCCCAGCCGGACGGAGTTGGACGCCTTGAACAGCACCACGTCGCCGGGGACGAGCTCGCGTCGCAACCAGCCGAGCGCCTCGTCGGCGTCCGCGACGAAGACCGACTCATGGCCCCAGGACCCCTCCAGCGAGGCCCCGAGGTGGATCGACTTCGCCGCCTCACCGACCACGAGCAGCTGGTGGATGTCCAGGCGCACGGCCAGTCTGCCCAGGGCGTCGTGCTCCTCGTGCGCCGATGCGCCCAGCTCGCGCATCTCTCCGAGCACCGCCACCGTGCGAGCTCCCGGGCGACCGCGACCGATGGCTGCCAGCGCCTTGAGTGCGGCGCGCATCGAGTCCGGGTTGGCGTTGTAGGCGTCGTCGATGACGGTCACCCCGTCGCCGCGCTCGTGCACCTCCATCCGGCCGCGTGAGGTGGCGGTCGCGGTCGCGAGGGCGTCGGCGACGACGCCGAGGTCGATGCCGAGGGAGACCGCCACCGCGGCCGCGGCCGCGGCGTTCCCGGCGTGGTGCTCCCCGACGAGTCCCATCGAGACCCGGGCCTCGCGGCCGTCGTGGGCGAGCAGGAAGGACGGCCGGCCCAGGTCGTCGACGGTCACCTCGCCGAAGCGCAGGTCGGCTCCCGGGGCGACGCCGAAGGTGACCACCCGGGCCGAGGTGCGCACCGCCATCGCGGCCACCAGCGGGTCGTCGGCGTTGAGCACCGCAGTGCCGGAGGGTCCCAGAGCCTCGACGATCTCACCCTTGGCCTGCGCGATGCCCTGCTGCGAGCCGAACTCGCCGAGGTGCGCCTTCCCGACGTTGAGCACCAGCGACAGGTCGGGTGGGGCCACCGCGCAGGAGGCGCGGAGGTCACCGAGGTGGCGGGCACCCATCTCGAGCACGAGGTACCGGGTCGTCGGGTTCGCCCGGAGCACCGTCAGCGGCAGTCCCAGCTCGTTGTTGAAGGAGCCGTACGTCGCCACGGTCCGGCCGGAGGCGCCGAGCACCTGGGCCAGCACGTCCTTGGTGCTGGTCTTGCCCTGCGAGCCGGTGAGCGCGACCACCCGGACGTCGGTGAGCCGGGCGAGCACGTGGTGGGCGAGGCGGGCGAGCGCTGCGACGGGGTCGTCGACGAGCACCCCGGGGCGGTCGGTGGCCCGCGTGGACAGCACCGCTGCGGCACCGGCCTCCCCCGCCGCCTCGGCGTAGTCGTGCCCGTCGACCCGCTCCCCCACCACGGCCACGAACAGTCCGCCGCGTTCAGCGACACGACTGTCCACGAAGGCCGGACCGGTCACCGTGACGCCGGCGTGCGCGTCGTCGGTGAGGACGCCACCCACGACGGCCGCGATCTCCGCGAGGGTCATCGCGATCATCGGGCGGCCAGCTCCTCGCGCAGCACGTCGCGATCGTCGAAGGGATGGGTCGTCCCGCCCACGATCTGACCCGTCTCGTGGCCCTTGCCGGCGACCACGACGGTGTCCCCCGCGCGGGCCAGGCCGACGGCCAGCCGGATGGCGTCGCGACGGTCACCGACCTCGTGCACCTGCGCGCGGTCGGCTGCCTCGACGGCCTCGGCCCCGGCACGCACCTGGGCGCGGACGGCGGCCGGGTCCTCGCTGCGCGGGTTGTCGTCGGTGACGACCAGCACGTCGGCGAGCCGGGCCGCGATCTCGCCCATCAGCGGCCGCTTTCCGGGGTCGCGGTCGCCGCCGGCGCCCAGGACCACGATCAGCCGGCCCTCCGTCAGCGGCCGCAGGGCCGCCAACGCCGCCGTCACGGCATCGGGCTTGTGCGCGTAGTCGACGACGGCGAGGAAGTCCTGCCCCGCCCGCACCTGCTCGAGGCGACCGGGCACACCGCCCGAGCGCCCCATGGCTTCGGCCACAGCGGCGGCGTCGAAGCCCGCCTCGCCGAGCGCGGCGATCGCGCACAGGGCGTTGGAGACGTTGAAGTCCCCGGCCAGTGGAACCGTCGCCGGGAAGGGCGCGCCCGCGGGCGGGTGCACGACGAACGTGGACCCCGTGGGCCGCAGCCGTACGTCGCTGACGTGCCAGTCCGCGTGGTCCCCGGTCACGGAGTAGGTCCGCACCGGGATGGCGACCTCGCTCACCAGGCGGCGACCGTGCGCGTCGTCCACGTTGACCAGTGCCCGACGCGCACGCTCGGGGGTGAACAGCGACGCCTTCGCCGTGTAGTAGTCCTCCGTGTCGGCGTGGAAGTCGAGGTGGTCACGTCCGAGGTTGGTGAAGCACGCCACGTCGAAGACCACGCCGTCCACGCGCCCCATCACCAGTGCATGGCTGGAGACCTCCATCGCGCAGGCGACCACCTCGCGCTCGACCATCACGGCGAACAGCGCGTGCAGGTCCGGCGCCTCGGGGGTGGTCAGCGAGGACGAGACGTCGATGCCCCCGACCCGGGTGCCGACGGTGCCGACCACTGCGGCGCTGACCCCCGCGGTGGTCAGCGAGGCCTCGGCCAGCCGGGTCGCGGTCGTCTTGCCCTGGGTGCCCGTCACGCCGACCAGCCGCAGCCGGCCGGCGGGGTTGCCGTAGACCCGCGCCGCGAGGTCGCCCACGACCGAGCGCGGTCGCTCGACCACGATCGTGGGCACGTCCACGCCGAGCTCGTCGAGCACGTCCGCCCCGGCCGGGTCCGTGAGCACGGCGACGGCGCCGGCCTGCACCGCCTGCGGCGCGAAGCTGGCGCCGTGCGCCCGCGCCCCCGCAGGTGCGACGTACAGGTCACCGGGCTGGACCCGCAGCGAGCTGATCGAGACCCCCGTGACCACCGGATCGGACCGGGTCGGCTGGTCGGCGGCGTGCCGGTCGACCCGGAACGGGGCCAGCCACGACACGATCTCCGCCAGCGGGGTCTCCACCGGACGGGCGGGGCGTGCAGGGACGGCGGACACGCCCGGAAGGGTACCGGTCGCGCTCACCAGGTCAGTGTCGGCTTGGGTGCCGCGGTGCCGTCGGGCGGCACGGCGTACTTCTGGAGCAGGTACGTCATCACCTGCCGCACCACCGGTCCGGCGGTGGTGCTGCCGAACCCGCCGTTGCGGGGGTTCTGCACGATCGCGTAGACGAGGAAGCGCGGCTTGTCGGCCGGGGCGACCCCGATGAAGGAGACCGTGCGCGTGCCGTCGTAGCAGCGGCAGGTCTTGCCCACCCGCTGCGCGGTCCCGGTCTTGCCCGCCAGCCGGTAGCCGGGGATCGCGGTGTTGGGGGCGGTGCCACCCTCCTGGGTCACCGACTCCATCATGCGGCGCATCTGGTCGGCGGCCTTCCTGCTGACCACCCGCCGACGATCGCTCGTGTCGGAGCCCACCACCTGGCCGCCCGAGGTGGTGACCCGGCCCTTCACGATGCTCGGGGCGACGTAGACGCCGCTGTTGGCGATGGTGTTGACCGCGGCCGCCATCTGCACGAGGTTGACCGAGACCCCCTGCCCGAACGCGATGTTGTCCTGGTTGACCTGCACCCAGGTCGACGGGTCCGACAGCACGCCCGGAGCCTCGCCGTTGACCCCGAGGGAGGTGCGACGGCCCAGCCCGAACGCGTCGAGGTAGTCGTAGAGCTGCCGGGGAGTGAACTGACGGTCCGCCAGCGCCGTGCCGATGTTCGACGACCTCGCCAGCACGCCGGTCATCGTGAGGTGCAGGGTGCCGTGCTCCACGTCGTCGTGGATGATCCGGTCGTTGGAGGGCAGGACCGGCGGCACCACGACCTTCGTGCGGGGGGTGATCTTGCCGGCGTCCAGCAGCGAGGAGAGGGTCAGCACCTTCTCGACCGACCCGGGCTCGTAGACGTCGCGGAGGGCTCGCGTGCCGAGGTCGCGATCGCGCGACTTCGACGGCGCGTTCGCGTCGAAGGTGGGGAAGTCGGCCAGGGCCAGCAGCTCCCCGGTCCTGGTGTCCATGACCACGGCCGACCCGGACTCGCCGTTGACGTTCTGGACGGCGTTGCGCAGCACCCGCTGGGTGTACCACTGCACGTCGCGGTCGATCGTGAGCCGGACGTCGTGGCCGCTGCGCGGCGGCACCGTGCTGTTCTCGCCGAGCGGGATCCGGTTGCCGCCGCCGACCTCGTACGTCGCCGAGCCGTCCTTGCCGGACAGCAGGGTGTCGAACATCAGCTCCGCGCCCTCGGCGGCGTCACCCTCGGCGTTCATGAACCCGACCAGGTTCGCCGCGACGTCGTCGCCGGGGTAGGACCGCACCGGGTCGCGACGGGTGTCGATGCCCTTGTAGCCCAGGGCATCGATGGCCGCGACCACCTTGCGGGCGACGCTGGCAGGAACCCGGCGCGCGATGTACTGGAAGTGGGTCCTGGGCTTGCTCAGCCGCTGCAGCACGTCGAAGTAGTCGACGTCGAGCCGCTGGGCGATGATCGTCGCGATCTGGCTGGCGTGCTTCTTGGTCAAGGAGGGGTCCGCCACCAGCATCAGCCCGTCCACGGAGTCGGCGAGCGGCACCCCGTTGCGGTCGGTGATCGTGCCGCGAGTCGCCGGCAGGCTCACCGTCACCACGCCTTCGGCGCGGGCCTTCGCGACGTACGCCTGGGCGTCGATGCCCTGCAGCTGGAACAGCCGGACCGCGAAGATCGAGACGATCATCGTGATCAGCAAGAAACCCACCCGCAGCCGCAGCAACGACGTCCGGCGCAGGGCACGCACCCGGGGTCGACCCTGCCCTCGGCGAGGTCGGCTGCGGCTGCGACTGCGGCTGCGGCTGCGACTGGACAAGGAAGCGCTCTCCTCGGATCGCGGTGGTGGGTCTTCTTTCTACCGTCGGCCACCGCGCTGCTGGGGGTGCCGCGCCGCCGGCCGCTACCTTCTGTGGGCTCCCGCGTCAGGAGCCCCGAGGGCTGCCCCCGTGCCGGTGCCCGTGCCGGTGCCCGTGAACCGGTTCCTGTAGCCGTGCCCGTGCCGGGCAGGCGCTTCATCACCGTGCGGGGCGGCGGACGGAGGTCGAGCGGCTTGCGGGTCGGCATCGGCTTGATCTTGACGGCGTCCTCCCAGGTGGCGGGGGCCGGCTCCCCGAGCACCTTCCCGTCCGGGAGCCGCAGGAACGCGGGACTGGCGGCCGGGACCATGCCCATCCGCTTCGCCTGCTGCGCGACCCGCTGTGGGCTGCGCAGCGAGTCGAGGTCCATCTGGAGGCCCTGGCGCTCGGCGTCGAGGACCTGGGCCTTGTGCTCGAGCGCGGTGGCGGTGAACGACACCTGCTGCATCGAGGTGTTGAAGAACAGCAGGCCCGCGACCCCGGCGACCAGCAGCAGCGAGACGAGGGTCACGAACGGCACGCGGGCCGCGCGGTGGGTCACCGTACGCGGGACCACGGTGAGCCGGGCCCGCTCCACCGCCGCTTCGGCGAAGCGCGGGAGCCGGCTCCGCGCCTCGTTCAACATCGAGCTCATCTGCGTTCCCCTCTGGTTCGTCATGCGAACTCTCCTGCCCGCACCCGCTCGAGGGCGCGGAGGCGCACCGAAGCAGCACGTGGATTGTTGACAATTTCTTCGTTGGAGGCCTTCTCGGCGCCCCGGGTGACCAGGCGCAGGGCCGGTTCGTGGCCCTCGGGCACGACCGGCATGTCCGGCGGCACGTGGCTGCGGGTGTGCTCGACGAAGACCTGCTTGGTGATCCGGTCCTCGAGCGAGTGGTAGGACATCACGACCACCCGACCCCCGACCCCGATCGCCGCGACGGCCGCCGGCAGCGCTCGCCGCAGCGCCGACAGCTCGTCGTTGACCTCGATCCGCAGCGCCTGGAAGGTGCGCTTGGCCGGGTGCCCTCCCGTCCGGCGGGCGGGCGCGGGGATGGCGTCGTAGAGCAGCTCGACGAGCCGAGCCGACCGGGTGAAGGGCTGGCGGGCCCGCTCGCGGACCACGCTCTGGGCGATCCGCCGGGCGAACCGCTCCTCGCCGTAGAGCCGGAGGATGCGCGCGAGCTCGTCGACCGGGTACTCGTTGAGGACGTCGGCGGCGGTCGGCCCGGCGGTGTCGTCCATGCGCATGTCCAGCGGCGCGTCCTCGGCGTAGGCGAAGCCGCGTTCGCGGACGTCGAGCTGCATCGAGGAGACCCCGAGGTCGAAGAGCACGCCGTCGACGTGCGGATGGCCGAGCTCGTCGAGCACGTCCGCGATCTCGTCGTACACCGCGTGCACGAACCGCACCCGCCCCTCGTACGGCGCCAGCCGGGCGCGGCAGCGCTCCAGCGCGTGCACGTCCCGGTCGATGCCGATGACGTGTGCGCGGGGACAGCGCTGCAGGACAGCCTCGGTGTGGCCGCCGAGCCCGAGCGTCGCGTCGACCAGCAGGGTGTGCTCCCGGTCGGGCTGCTCGAGGGGCGGCGCCACCAGGGCGACGACCCGGTCGAGGAGGACGGGGACATGGCGCGCGGACCGGTCTTCGGGCACGACCGTCCTAGCCCGCCACGCGGACCAGGAGGAGCAGGGCGAGGGCGACGCCGGTGGAGGCGAGCGCAGAGAACGCGACCACGGCCAAGCCGTCGCGCACCTCGTGACGCACGCGGCGCACCGGCCGGTCGAGACCTGCGGGACCCGCGGGCGCGGCCGGGGCGCGTACCGGGTCGGCGGGCAGGCTGCGCGCGAGGCGGGACAGCTGGTGGGGAAGCGTGCCGTTCATGAGGTTCGACCCTGACCTCTCGGGAACGTGCGGCGGGCGGTGTGCCGGGGTCCGGCTCGTCGGGCCAGGTCCCGGCCCGCTCCCCCGGAGGCCCTTTCTGGCACCGGGGAAGGTGTGCCAGACGGGGCGGCGGGAAGCGGACGCGAGACCTCGTCCGACGTATCCGACTCTGGAGTTGTGCTGCTGGGTGCTGCTGGGTGCTGCTGGGTGCTGCTGGGTGCTGTGGGTCAGACTCCGGGGAAGACCTCGTCCGAGAGGTCGGCGAACGCCTGCTCCTGCTGGTCGGAGTAGGTCTGCCACGAGGCGGCGTCCCAGATCTCGACCCGGTTCATCGCGCCGATCACGATGCAGTCCCGGGTCAGCGACGCGTACTCGCGCAGCATCGGCGGGACCGTGATCCGGCCCTGCTTGTCAGGTGTCTCGTCGGAGGCCCCGGCGAAGAACATCCGGACGTAGTCCCGAGCCGCCTTGTTGGTCACCGGCGCCTCGCGCAGCCGCTCGGTGAGCGTGCCGAACTCCTCGAGGGACCACACGTACAGACAGCGCTCCTGCCCTCGAGTGACCACGAGTCCCTCCGCCAGCTCGTCCCGGAACTTCGCCGGGAGGAAGAGCCGTCCCTTGTCGTCGAGCCGCGGCGTGTAGGTGCCGAAGAACATCCGGCACCTCCGCTGTCCGACCGAGGGAGCGTCCTTTCCTCCACTGCACTCCACTCTACTCCACTATCCACCACCGTCAACCATCACCACCCTCCACGAGCACTGGTTTGCGGGCAACCCCTTGGCCGATGCGGTTGACTTGGCGGCACCGGGCAGACGCGCCCAGAGGAGAGGACAGCGTGAGCTCAGCCCCGCACAGTGATCCCCGGAGCTCCTCGGGCACCGCCGACCTGGACACGCTGGCGCGTGTCACCGGTCGCATCCGCGCGAGCATCGAGACGGTCATCGAGGGCAAGCCCGAGGTCGCCAAGCTCGCCCTGGTCGTGCTGCTCGCCGAGGGTCACCTCCTGATCGAGGACGTGCCGGGCGTGGGCAAGACCATGCTCAGCAAGGCGCTGGCCCGCTCGATCGACTGCACGGTGCGACGCATCCAGTTCACCCCGGACCTGCTGCCCTCCGACGTCACCGGCGTCTCGGTGTTCAACCAGGACACCCGCCAGTTCGAGTTCCGGCCCGGCGGCATCTTCGCCAACATCGTGGTCGGCGACGAGATCAACCGCGCCTCCCCCAAGACCCAGTCCGCGCTCCTGGAGTGCATGGAGGAGCAGCAGGTCACCGTCGACGGGACGACGTACTACCTGGACTCGCCGTTCATGGTCATCGCCACCCAGAACCCCATCGAGATGGAGGGCACCTACGCCCTGCCCGAGGCCCAGCGCGACCGCTTCATGGCGCGCGTCTCCATGGGGTACCCCGTGGAGGCCGCCGAGATCGCCATGCTCGACAGCCACACGCACGCGAACCCGCTCGACGACCTCGAACCGGTCGCGGACGCCGCCGAGATCCGCAAGCTGATCGACATCGTCGGTCAGGTCCACGTCTCGGAGGCCGTCCAGCGCTACGCCGTTGCCATCAGCACCGCGACCCGACGCTCCGCGGAGCTGCTTCTCGGGGCCTCCCCCCGCGCCACCCTGCACCTGGTGCGGGCGGCCAAGGCCTCGGCGGCGATCTCCGGTCGCGACTACGTCATCCCCGACGACGTGCAGGAGCTTGCCGTCCAGGTGCTCTCCCACCGGATGCTCACCACCGTGGAGGCCTCGATGAGCGGCCGCACGCCGGAGGCAGCCACCCGACGGGTCGTCGCCGACGTCGCGATGCCCGAGGGCTCGCGCGGCTCGAGCTGAGCCGGCAGGGTGGTGACTCGGCGATGCGGGAGGCACTGCGGGCGCTGACCATCCGAGGCCGCGCGTTCCTGGCCGCGGGAGGGACCGCTTTCGTGTGCGCGTTCTTCCTGGGCCACGACGAGCTGGTCCGGGTCGGCGCCCTGCTGCTGGCGCTGCCGCTGGCGACGGCCTGGTTCCTCGGCCGGAGCCGCTACCGGCTCGGGCTGGTGCGCACGATGTCGCCGACCCAGGTCACTGCCGGCCAGCAGGCCCGGGTGCGGCTCGACCTCAGCAACGACGGCCGGCTGCCGACCGGTGTGCTGCTGCTCGAGGACCAGGTGCCCTACGTGCTGGGGACGCGGCCACGCTTCGTGGTGGACCGGATGGGGTCGCAGTGGCGGCGCCACGTCGACTACCAGGTCCGCTCCGACGTCCGGGGTCGGTTCGACGTCGGCCCGATGAAGGTGCGGTTGAGCGACCCGTTCGGCTTGGTCGAGCTGGAGCGCACCTTCTCGAGCCGGTCGACGCTGGTCGTCACCCCCCGGGTGGAACCGCTTCCGCCGGTGCCGCTCTCGGGCGCGTGGACGGGATCCGGCGACAACCGTCCGCGCGCCTTCGCCAGTGGCAGCGCCGAGGACGTGACGGTCCGGGACTACCGACGCGGCGACGACCTGCGTCGGGTGCACTGGCGCAGCAGCGCGCACGCCGGGGAGCTGATGGTGCGACGGGAGGAGCAGCCCTGGCAGTCACGAGCGACGCTGTTCGTGGACAACCGCCGCTTCGCCCACCGCGGCACCGGTGCCGCCTCCTCGTTCGAGCACGCCGTCTCGGTCGCCGCCTCGGTCGCGGTCCACCTGGTGCAGCGGGGCTTCAGCCTCCGGCTCGTGACCGCGACCGGTGAGGAGCACGGTGCCGGCTGGCACCAGCACGACCGTGCGGCCGAGACGGGTCCGCTGCTGGAGTCGCTGGCCGTCCTCGACCTCTGCGACCGCCAGCACCTCGACGCCCGCTGGCTGTCCGAGGGCGGCCACTCGGGCCTGCTGGTCGCCGTCCTCGGAGACCTCGATCAGCGGGACTCGCCCGCGCTGATCCGCATGCAGCACCACGCGGCCAGCGCGCTGGCCGTGGTGCTCGACGTCCCGGCCTGGGCTCGCGGCTCCTCCCCCGGAGCGCTGCCCACCGCGCGGCACACCGCCTGGCTCGGTGCGCACGGCTGGCGCGCGGTGGCCGCAGCCCCGCGGGACCCGCTGTCCGCCACCTGGGAGGAGCTCGGCAGCGTGGCGCGTACGGCGACCAGCCGGCAGCGCTCGGCGCCGCAGGCCTCGGCGGAGGCCACGCCATGGGTGTCATGAGCGTCATCAGTTCCCGGGAACCGTCCCCGAGGCCCGCCGGGGCCCCGTTGACGCTCTCGCAGCGGCACCGGGAGCTGTGGCCGCCGACCGCGACGATCTCGCTGCTGGCAGGGCTGACCACCTGGGTGACGCTGCTGGCGTGGACGGGGTTCGCGCAGTTCCCCGCGGGCTTCATGGTGCCGCTGCTGACCGCGTGCCTGGTCGTCGCGGTCGCCGGGATGCTGATGCGGGCGGTGCGCGTGCCCGCCCCCGTGGTGGCCCTGATCCAGCTGCTGGTGCTGCTGCTCTGGCTGCACCACCGGCTGGCCGGGGGCGAGGCCCTGGGTGGCCTCCTCCCCACCCCTGAGTCGGTCGGAGTCCTTCTCGACGCGGTCCGGCAGTCGGGGGTGGCCGCCCAGACCTTCTCCGCGCCGGTGCCCCGGACGGTCCCCGAGTTCTACCCCCTGCTGATCGTGGCGGGTGCCTCGACCGCGGTCATGGTGGACTTCCTCGCCGTCGGGCTGCGCCGGGCGCCGCTGGCCGGGCTGCCGCTGCTGGCTGCCTACACCGCACCGGTCAGCATCCTCGACGGCGGGGTGTCGTGGCTGAAGTTCGCCGCCGCCGCGCTGTGCTTCCTCTTCCTCCTCACCGCCGGCGAGGACCAGCGGCTCTCGCACTGGGGTCACCACCTCACTCCCCGCGGCGGCCCGTTCGAGACCCGGAGCTCGGTCGTGGCCGGACCGGCGATCTGGTCGTCGGCACGCAGGATCGGCCTGACCACGACAGCGTTCGCCGTCGTCGCGCCGCTGCTCGTCCCCACGTTCACCACCACGCTGTTCGGAGGGGGCAGCGGTGGCGGTGGCGGCGGAGACTCCGTGAACATCTCCAACCCGATGGTCGACCTGAAGCGCGACCTCAGTCGCGGTGCGGACGTCGACCTGCTGAGGATCGAGACGACCGACCCGGATCCGTCGTACCTGAGGGTCTCGGTGCTCAACTCCTTCGACGGCCACGCGTGGCGTCCCGCGGGGCGCAACATCCCGGTCACCCAGCGCGCCGACGGCAACCTGCCGCCCGCGCCGGGCCTCCAGTCGACGGTCCGGACCGAGCAGGACCGCGCCAGCGTCCGGGTCAACGCCTTCTTCAAGTCCCGCTGGCTGCCGACGCCCTACCCGCTCACCTCGCTCGACGTGCCCGGGGACTGGCGTTTCGACCGTTCGACGATGGACTTCATCAGTGCCGCGGACAGCCAGACGACCGCGGGGGTCAGCTACCGGCTGACCTCGTTGCGGCTGAGCCCGACGGCCCGACAGCTCGCGAACGCGCTCCCGGCCCCGACCTCGGTCTTCACGCCCGGCACCGCGCTGCCGCGGAGCCTCCCGGCCTCCGTGCGGCGATTGGCCAAGGTCGTCGTCTCGGGCCGGACCACGAAGTTCGAGCAGGCGGTGGCCCTGCAGCAGTGGTTCCGCGTCGACGGCGGCTTCCGCTACTCGCTGGAGCGTTCGGCCGGCAACGGCACCGACGACCTGGTCGCCTTCCTGGGCACCGGGGAGAACGGACGGGTCGGCTACTGCGAGCAGTTCGCGGCGGCGATGGCGGTGCTGGGCCGCACGCTCGGCATCCCGTCACGGGTGGCCGTCGGGTTCCTCCACCCCGACCGGGTCTCGGACCGCACCTGGGTCTACAGCACCCACGACCTGCACGCCTGGCCCGAGATGTACTTCGGCGGCGTCGGCTGGGTGCGCTTCGAGCCCACGCCCGGTGAGCGCACCGGCGGCGTGCCGGCCTACACCACCCAGAAGGTGCCGCAGGCACCCGACGCCAGCAGCAGCGCCTCACCGTTCGCGGCGCCCTCGGGCGGCCGCGCGGACAAGGGTGGCGACGCAGCCGTCTCGGCCGGCAGCAACGGCAACGGACCGACGCTCACCCCCGGGCGGCTGGCGGGCTGGGTGGGCCTGCCCCTCGTCGTCGTCCTGCTGCTGCTCGGCCCGCGCCTCGCCCGGGCGCGGGTGCGCCGTCACGGCCGGCTCGACGTCGGGTCCGCGGCGGACTGGGTCGAGGCCGGCTGGCGCGAGCTGCGCGACACCGCTGTGGACCTCCGGGTGCCCTGGGACGACCGGGTCACGCTCCGCGCGGCCGCCCGTGCGCTGACCGGCTCGTTCGGCGCACCGGGCGCCCCGGGGGCCACCGAGTCCCTCACCCGGCTGGTCGGGTTGCTGGAGCGGGCTCGCTACGCCCGGTCGCTGCCGCCGGACGCGACGACGATCGAGCAGGTGCGCGACGACGTCGACACCTGTGTCGCCGCGCTCCGGGCCGCGGCCGGCCGACGGGCCCGGTGGCGGGCGACCTGGCTGCCGGCGTCCGTGCTGGCTCCCAGCCGCACGGGGCGTCGCACCTCGGGTCGACGAGGGGGGCTGCTGGTCGGCGAGCCGGGCGTCGACCGGGCCGTGTGAGCCGAGGGCCGCGCAGCCGGGGCCGGGGCCGGGGAGGATGCAGGACCGAGCAGGAGCTCAGTACCCGCCGTTCTGGTCGCGTCGGCGACGCCAGCGCTCCTCGAACCGCTCCATCATCGAGCCCCGCGGCGTCGACTTGCCGCGGGAGGCGCGCGGTGTGCGCTTGCGGGTGCGACCACCGTCGATGACGCTGAACGTCGCGTGCTCCCCCGCGTCGGCGGCGGGCTGCGGCTCGGGGGCATGGTCCTGGCCGTTCCACGAGCTGAGAGCGACGTACGCCGAGACGAGCATGACCACGAACCCGACGATCCCGACGACGATCACCTGGGTGATGGCGCCGGTCATCAACACGACGATGCCGACGAGGAAGACGGCGGCGGCAGCCACGGCGCGGCGTCGGGCGCTGACGCGCAGCGTGGTGCCACGCATCGCCGAGGCCAGCTTGGGGTCCTCCGCGACGAGGGCGCGTTCCATCTGCTCGAGCAGACGAATCTCTTCTTCCGAGAGCGGCACTGTGTCCTCCCGCCAACAAGTCCTGAACGCCAGTCTAGGCAGCACTCCTGGCAACCGGTACCCGAGCCCTGGAAATCCACCAGAAATCTCCCCGCGCGGAGGGGTCAGACGGACTCGAGATCGACGAGCTTCTGGCGCAGCGTCGTCGTCGCGCGCCGGTGCACCTGGCTGACCCGGGACTCGGTGACGCCGAGGACCCGACCGATCTCGGCGAGGGTGAGGCCCTCGAAGTAGTAGAGCGCGATGATCACCTGGTCACGCTCGCCGAGCTCGTCGACGACGCGCATCAGCGAGGCGTTGACGTCGCCCTGCTCGACCGTGTGGTCGGCGGCGAAGGTCAGCTCGTCCGCGAGGTCGAAGTCGTCGAGGTTCGCGTGGTTGGAGTTCGCCTGCCGAGTGAGGTCGCGCAGCTGCTGGACGGGGATGCCGATCTCCCGGGCGACCTCGGTGTCCTCCGGGACGCGGCCCAGCCGCTCCTCGAGGGTGACCTGGGCGCGCTGCACCAGGCGGAGCTTGTCGCGCACCGATCGGGGCACGAAGTCCATCGAGCGCATCCCGTCGATGATCGCGCCACGGATGCGCGGCACGGCGAAGGTCTGGAACGACAGGCCGCGGGCCGGCTCGAAGCGCTCGATCGCGTCCATGAGTCCGAGCACGCCGTCGGAGACGAGGTCGTCCTGGTCGACCGAGTCGGGCATCCGGGTGCGGAGCCGGCCGGCGACGTACTTCACGAGAGGGGCGTACTGCAGCACCAGCCGGTTGCGCAGACCGGGGTCCTTGGTCGCCCGGAACTCGTGCCAGATCTGCTGGAGGTCCTCGCTCGGGCTCACTGGGGGCCTCCGGCACTCCGGCCGGCCCCGGTGTGCGGGGCGCGGAAGGCCACCAGCGCGCTGGCGGGGTCCTCCCGGTAGCGTGCGATCAGCTCGCTCGTGGCCTCGTCGAGCCGCTCGTGCAGCGCTCGCCGGTAGTCGGTGAGCTGGACCTCGGCGGCCCGCAGCCGGCGTACGGCGTCGGCAACCTCGGCGGTGTCGTGGGGGTCGAGCTCGGTGACCCACATGTCGTGCAGTGCGGGCAGCTCGGGCAGGTCCTCGGCCGCACGCACGCTGACCAGCGCGGTCCGGGCGCGTCCGGTGCCGGTGTCACCGAGCACGCGGATCAGCTCGTCGAGCCGGAGCGGGCGCTCGTGGTGGGCCTCGGCCTCGAGGACGTCGATGCGGGCGTGCACCAGCCGCCGCCAGTAGGAGATCTTCTCCTCCTCGCTGGCCAGCCGCTTGCGGTAGAGCCGCAGGTCTGCCAGGGGGAGCTCCGCCCATGCGTCGGGGGGAGCCGCGACGTCGGCCAGTGCCAGGCCTCCGCCGTTGTCTCCGGACGAGCTCATCAGACGACATCTCCGTAGTGCGGATCGCCCCGGAGATCCCCGGGAGCGCTCTTTACCGTCTCATCATCAACCGTCCTGCGGGGTGTCGTAACGAGATTGCTGGCTTCTCACAGGTTCCGCACGCTGAAACAAGCCGAAAAGCGGGCAACAAATAGTCCGTCCGGGCTATCAAGTCTGGCCCAGTCGGGTGCCGACACTCCTGGTGAATGCTCGCGCAGACGTGCCGTTCCTGGGAGACGGCTCGTCTGGGCAGCACGACCACCGCGGATGGCAGTCCCCCCGGCCCTTCGCGGAGCCGGTTCATCTCCCCCCGGATGTCCCGGCCTCGGCGGCCCTCGGTCCTCACCCCGGACCTGGGGCCGCCGCTATGTCTGGCCTCTGTCTGGCCCTCTGTCTGGGCCGCTATGTCTGAGTGGCGACGGTCCGCTGGGGCGGCTGCGCGAGGGTCCGCGGTCGCTCCCGAGCAGGGTCGCCGGGCGGACGGCCGCGACCCCGAAGCGCCGGGCGGCCCGGTCGACAGCCACGTCGGCCTCCGACCACCCGTGCTCACGCTCCCCCAGCACCAGCTGTCGCTGCACCGTCGCCCGCGGCACCAGACCCTCGACCCGCACCCCCACCAGCCGGATCCGGGCCCGCTGCAGTCCGAGCCCGGTGAACAGCTCGCCGGCGGTGCGGTAGATCTCCTGCGTCACGTCGGTCGCCTCGCCCCGGGTCCGGGAGCGGGTGATCGTGGTGAAGTCGGCGAACCGCACCTTCAGCGTGACCGTGCGGCCGGCCACCCGGGCGGTGCGCATCCGGCCGGCGACCTTCGCCGAGAGCCGCAGCACCTCGCGCAGCACGACGTCCCGGTCGTCGGTGTCGCGACCGAAGGTCTCATCGGCCCCCATACTCTTGTCGGGCTCGTCGCCACCCCGTCGGGCGGTGACCACCCGTGTGTCCTCCCCCCACGCGAGCCGGTGCAGCTGCGTCGCCAGGTGCACGCCGACGGCCCGCTGCAGCGTGGCCAGCGGGGTGTGCGCGAGGTCGCCGACCGTCCTCAGGCCGAGCCGGTGCAGCAGCTCGGTGGTCTTCTCCCCCACACCCCAGAGCTCGCCGACGTCGAGCGGGTGCAGGAAGCTGGTCACCGCCGCGGGCGGGACGACCACCACGCCGTCGGGCTTGGCCCGCCGGCTGGCGAGCTTGGCCACCGCGACGGTGCCGGCCATCCCCACCGAGCAGGTGATGCCCTGCTCGTCGTAGATGCGGGCGCGCAGCCGCTCCGCGATGGCGTACGGCGACCCGAGGCGGCGTACGGACCCGGAGACGTCGAGGAACGCCTCGTCGAGGGAGAGCACCTCGACCAGCGGGGTGACCTGCCGGAAGTTCTCCATCACCGAGCGGGAGACCACCTCGAAGGTCTCGAAGCCCGGCGAGACGACCACGGCGTTGGGGCACAGCCGACGAGCCCGGGTCATCGGCATCGCCGAGCGGATGCCGTAGCGACGGGCGGGATAGTTGGCCGAGAGCACCACCCCGCGAGAACCGCCTCCGACCACCACCGGCACGTCGTGCAGCTCGGGCCGGTCGCGGATCGCCACCGAGGCGTAGAACGCGTCCATGTCGACGTGCAGGATCGGGCACTCCCACGAGGCCTGCTCACGGGCCTGCTCACGGGCCTGGTCACGGGCCTGGTCGGGAGTCACCGTCGGCCCCCGGCCGGGGGCCGGCCGCTAGCGGCGGGTGGCCAGGGCGTGCACCTGGGTGGCCAGGGCGAGGTACTCGGGCCGCGCCGCGACGGCGTGCTCGAGCTCGACCAGCGCCTCGGCCGCTCCGGGCTCGAGGTCCAGCAGAGAGCCGGGGACCAGGTCGACGAAGACCCGGACCGCGTGCATCGAGCGGGTGTCGAGCCCGGCCCGGTCGAGCATCGCGGCGAGCTCGTCGGCGGTGAACCGGTGGTGCGGGGCACCGGAGCCCGGTTCGCCGGCCTCGCCTCCCGTGCCTCCCGTGCCGGTCGCGTCGAGCAGCGAGCGGGCCGCCGCGAAGTGGCCCGCCATCGCCCGGGCGACCACGCCGGCGTGCCGTTGGCTGACCAGCAGGCTGAGGGTGCCGCCGGGCCGCAGCACCCCGGCGAGCACGGCCAGTGCCGCGGCCGGGTCGTCGACGATCTCCAGCACACCGTGGCAGAGCACGACGTCGGCAGGCTCCTCGAGCAGGTCGTCGAGGTCGTCGAGGTCGCCCTGACGGCCGGTGACCAGGTCGGCGACCCCACTCTCGTCGGCCCGCCGGGACAGCGTGGCGAGCGCGTCGGGGCTGGGGTCGACGACCACCACGCGGTGACCGAGCTCGGCCACCCCGACGGCGAACCCGCCGGTGCCGCCCCCGATGTCGACCACGGAGGCCGGACTCGGGCCGGCGTCGAGCACCTCGCGCAGTGCGTTCCACACCACGGCGGTGCGGGCAGCGCTGCGACGCCGGCGGCTGCCCCGACGCGGTTCGGCTGAGCTGGCGGACATGGCTGACACCCTAGTGCCGCCCCACCCGCCCCCGGCGGGCTAGCCACCGGAGCTGCCCGGGGAGGAGTGCCACAGCTTGCGGGGCGCCCCCGACAGCGACCGGCGAGCCGCGGACTTGGTGTCCTCGCCGGCCGGCTTGATGTCGGCGTACGGCGACATCGTGAACCCGCTCGAGTGCACCAGCACCCGCCGGCGACCCATGCCCCCGGCCGCGCTCGAGGGGTCGCCGGCCTCTCCGTCCCCGAGGTCGGGCGGCTTGGCGATCACCGGTCGGGTGGCACGGCTCTCGGCCGCGCCCTGCACCGCGCCGTCGCCGACCGACCCGAACCCCTCCGGCAACGTCGCCATCAGGTCGTGGACCGCGTCGAGTCCGCCGCGCTGCCAGGCGTCGTGCAGCGTGGGCAGCTCCCAGCAGCCGGTCGCCCGCAGCGAGAGGCCCCGTCGGCCGGTGCGCCGCAGCACGCCCCGCACCACCAGCAGCCAGGAGTGGAAGACCGTGGCGGCGTAGGGGCCCTGCACGTCCTCGAAGAAGGTCGCGTCGACCGGACCGGTCGCGTCGTCGAGGGTGAGGAACACGACCCGGCGACCGGACCGGATCGGCGGGGTCTGGGTGGCGACCTTGACCCCGGCGACCAGCAGCTCGGACCGGCTGCGCTGCTGCAGCAGGTCGGCGGCGCGGGTCACCCCGAGCGCGTCGAGGAACGGGTCGTAGAACCGCACCACGTGCCGGCTCGCGTCGAGGCCGAGGATCTCCAGCTCGGCGCGGACCCGCTCGGAGTCGTTCATCTCGGGCAGCCCGTTGACCTCGCCGTCGACCGGGGCGTCCCCGAGGTCGAGGGCGAGCTGCACGGACGTGACCGGGGTCGGGGTGCGGGTCGCCTGGGACTGCCGTGAGGCCTGTTCCCAGACACCGGTCTGTGCCTTCGTGGGGTGCATCGCCGACCGCGGGGCCCACGGCACCTCGCCCTGCGGCCCTTGGCCGCGGTCCTGCCCGGGTCGCTGGTCGTGACGCGGCGCGGCAGCGCGCTGCCGGTCGCGGACCAGGGCGTCGGAGCTGTTGCGTCCGGCTGCGTCGGCGGCCCGCTCGACCGCGGCCACCCGGCCACCGGCCGGCGCACCCCGGCTCGAGAGTCCCCGGCCACGGCCCTTGCCGGCCCGGTCGACCGACCGGGTGTGCCGGTCGAGGTCGGCCACCTGGAGCAGCAGGTCGCGTCGGGTGACCGTGCCGCGGCGGCGTACGCCGAGCCCGCCGCTCCCCGAGCCGATGCCGTAGACGGAGTCGAACCCGCCCGCGAGCACCAGCCGCTCGAGGACCGGACGGGAGACCTGCGCGCGGTGCCAGAAGTCGGTGAGCGACTGGTAGGGCCGGGCCGCGACGATCCGGTCCACCTCGGCCTCGGAGATGCCCTTCACCTCCGACAGCGAGAGCCGGATGCCGTAGCCGCTGACCGCGTCCTCGACGCGCTCGGCGACGAACCTCTTCTCGCTGGTGTTCACGTCGAGGCCGAGCACCGTGATGCCGAACTGCCGGGCGTCGTCGAGGATCAGCCGCTTGGGGTACATGCCGGGGTCGTGGGTGAGCACGCCGGACAGGAAGTGCGCGGGATAGTGCGCCTTGAGCCAGGCTGACTGGTAGGTCGGCAGCGCGAACGCCGCGGCGTGGGCCTTGCAGAAGCCGAACGACGCGAACGCCGCCAGGATCTTCCAGACCTCCTCGACGACCCGGCGGGGGTAGCCGAGCCCCATCGCCCGGGGGAAGAACCACAGCTTCGTCTCGGCCATCCCCTCGACGTCGCCGAGCGCCCGCCGGGCCTCGTCGGCCTCGGCGAGGGAGCAGCCGGCGAACCGGGAGATCATCTCGATCACCTGCTCGTGGAAGACCACCACGCCGTGCGTCGGACCGAGGATCGGCCGCAGGTCGTCGTGGAGGTAGCCGGGCATCCGCCACCCCTGCTTGGCGTCGAGGTACGGCGTGATCATGTCGCTCTTGACCGGCCCCGGCCGGAAGAGCGAGATGTCGGTGATGATGTCCTCGAACGACTCGATGCCGGACTTGCCGACGAGCTCGCGCTGGCCCGGCGACTCGATCTGGAAGCAGCCGAGGGTCTTCGACTGCGAGATCATCTCGAAGGTCGGCTCGTCGTCGAAGGGCACCTGCGCCTCGTCGTCGATGTCGATCCGCACTCCCTCGAGCCGTTCGATCTCGTCGACGGCGTGCGCCATCGACGACTGCATGCGGATGCCGAGCACGTCGAGCTTGAGCAGCCCGAGGTCCTCGACGTCGTCCTTGTCGAACTGGCTCATCGGGAAGCCGGCGTACGACGCCTCCACCGGTGTCCGGTCGAGCAGCGTCGCGTCGGAGAGCAGCACGCCGCAGGGGTGGACGGCGATGTGGCGGGGCAGCCCGTCGAGCCGCTCGACAAGACGGAACAGCAGGTCGAGCCGCTGCTCCCCCAGCCCGGACGCCCGCAGCTCGGGCAGGTCCCGCAGCGCGACCCGGGCGTCCCGGGCCCGGATGTGGGGGAACGCCTTGGCGATCGCGTCGATCTCACCGACCGGCATGCCGAGCGCGGCGCCGACGTCGCGCACCGCGTGCCGGACGCGGTAGGTGTCCATCATCGACACGCACACGCAGCGCTCGCCGCCGTAGCGGTCGAGGATCGCCTCGTAGACCTCGAGCCGACGCGCGGACTCCACGTCGACGTCGATGTCGGGCAGTGCTCGACGCAGCGGCGAGAGGAACCGCTCCATCAGCAGGTCGTGGCGCAGCGGGTCGACCCCGGAGACCCCGAGCAGGTAGTTGACCAGGCTGCCCGCCCCCGACCCGCGGGCCGCGCAGCGCACCCCCCTGTCCCTGATCAGGTCGGTGACGTCGGCGACGGTCAGGAAGTAGGGGGAGTAGCCGAGCCCGCCGATGATCTGCAGCTCGTCGTCGAGCCGCTTCCAGATCCGTTGCCGTGGGGCGTTGCCGAACCGGCGACCGATGCCCGCCTCGCACCGGGCCCGGAGCACCCCGTCCGCGGTCCGGTGCCGGACGGCATCCTCCCCGCTGACCGCGCCCCGGTCGAAGCTGAACTCGGGGAAGTGCACCTCTCCCAGGCCCAGGTCGGAGCGCGGGTCGAGCGCGCAGCGGTCGGCGACGGCCCGGGTGTGGGCGAGCAGCAGCCGGGCCTCCCGCTCGCTGTCCCCCAGCCCCGCGAAGCGGCAGACCTCCTCGGCCACCTCGGCCATCTCCTTGCCGGACTTCAAGAAGCCCTCGGCGTTGCCTCGGGACAGGGAGCCGACGTGCCGCAGATCAGCCGAGCCGAGCGGGACCAGGCGGCGGGCGGCGTCGAGGACGTCGACCGTGGGCGCGTCGGCCCGGTCGGCGTAGCGGACGGCGTTGCTGAGCACCGCACCGAGGCCGGTCGAGCGGGCCAGCCCCGCCATCCGGGCGGCGTGCGGCGCCGAGCCCGGCCCCGCCCCGGGCAGCCGGTGCGAGACCAGCTCGACGAGCAGGTCGGCGCGCTCGACCACCTCGAGCCACGGTGCGAGCGCGGCCCGCGCGAGGTCGTCGCGGCGCTGCGTCACCGCCCACCCCACCTCGGAGCCGGGGCCGAGCAGCACCAGCACGTCCCCTCCCGTGAGCCCTCCCGTGAGCCCTCCCGTGAGCCCACTGCCGACGTGCTCGGCGACCAGGTCGAGCGAGCTCACCGGCTCACCGCGCTCACCGGCCAGATGGGTCGCCGAGATCAGCCGGCAGATCGCCGCCCAGCCGCGTCGGCTGCCGGCCAGGAACGTCGCCCGCGGCAGCTGCGCGTCGCGGAACACACCCCCGCGGACCGGGGTGCGCGACCGCGGCACCGGACCCGCGTGCCGGGAGGAAGCCAGCGCGGGAGCCAGCGTGGGAGCCAGCGCGAGGTCCACCCCGAGGACCGGCCGCACCCCGCCCTGCAGGCAGGCCTTGGCGAACCGGACGGCACCGTAGGCGCCGTCACGGTCGGTGAGGGCGAGGGTGTCCATCTCCTGCTCGACGGCCCGCTCGACGAGCACGTGCGGGTGGGAGGCGCCGTACTGCAGGGAGTAGCCCGACGCCACGTGCAGATGGACGAACGGGTCAGGCAATGGATCGGCTCGAGACGCTCGGGAGGTGCTCCTGGACCGGAACGTGGCGGGTCATGCCGAGGGACTCCTCGACCAGTCCGAGGAAGCGGTCCGCGTCGCGCACCAGGTCGTCGGCCTCCCGCTCGGTGACCGCACGGCGCGACCCCGCCTCGGCCGCCGCCCGCTTGCCCGCCCCGGCCGCGAAGAACGACGCCCACTCCCCGAGCTCGGGGGCGACCTCGGCGAGCAGCACCCAGGCGTTCTTCTGCTGCCTCCCCCGCTTCGGGGGCACCACCGGGGTGGCCCGGGCGGCCAGCAGCGCCGCGGTCGCCCGGAGCGCGGCGACGTGGGCGCAGGCGTAGCGCAGCGGGATCTCGGAGGTGGCCACCGCCTCCCGCAGCGAGGCCGCTGCCCGGGTGAGGTAGGAGTGCGTCGCGGCGGGCAGGTCGAACGGCGCCCGCCCGGGGCCGGTCGGGATCTGCTGGGTCATCTGCTGGGTCATCTGCTGGGTCATCTGCTGGGTCATGGGAGCCTCCCTCAGTCCAGGCAGCGGGTGAGCCGCCAGCCGCCGTCGGTCCAGTCGAGGACCAGGTCGAAGACCCCGCGGCCGGTGAGCGCCCCGCGGGATGCCTCGACCCGCCAGACCTCCCGCTCGGCGGCCAGCTCGGTGCGGGTGATCGTCTGCAGTGCTCCCCCGACTGGTCCCCCGACTGGCCCCCCGACTGGTCCCCCGAGGCGGGCCGGGTCCGTCCAGTCCTCGGCACCGAGCACCGCGTGCACGTCGCTCGACTGCCACCACGGCCCGGTCTCCACCCACTGGGCGAGGACGGTGTGCACCTTCCACAGCCGGCCCCGCCACAGGAACTGCTCCGGTCCCTCGACCGGAGCGCCTCCGGTGCCCTCGACCCGTCCCCGGCGCACGTCCACGGGGTCGTCGTACCGTCGCATCCCACTCGCCTCTCGCTCGGTCGACCCCGCCGACGACCCTCGGAGCTCCCCGGACCCCGGCGGGAGTGGGGTCGAGGTCACCCCCGCCGGTGTCATTCGAACACCTGTTCGAATGACACCAACCTACACCCGCCCTCCGGCTGCCCGTCAAGACCCGGGTCCGGTCCCCTAGGGTCGGCTCCATGAGCAGGTCTCCCGGCGAGCACGCGGCGATCACCCGGTTCCGCTCGGCGCTCCAGGCCCGAGGCGGCACCGGTGAGATCGTGGTGCTCCCGGACTCGGTGCACACCGCGGCGCTGGCGGCGGCGGCGCTGGGCTGCGAGGTGGGCGCGATCGCCAACAGCCTGCTCTTCGACGCCGACGGTGCACCGGTGCTGATCCTCACCTCCGGCGCGCACCGGGTGGACACGACCACGGTCGCCACGGGCATCGGCGTCCCCGCACTGCGGCGCGCCACGCCGGAGTTCGTGCGTGCGCACACCGGCCAGGTGATCGGTGGCGTCTCCCCCCTCGGTCACCCGGTGCCGGTGGCGACCTACATCGACCCCTGGCTGCGCCGCCACGACGTGGTGTGGGCCGCCGCCGGCCACCCCGCCGCGGTGTTCTCCACGACCTTCACCGAGCTCGTCACCATGACGGGAGCGGTGGAGACCGAGGTGGAGTAGTCCGCTCCGTGCCGGCCGACCGCGAGCGATGAGTCCCCGCCCCACCTGAGGTCCTCACCCTCAGCAGCCACGACACGAGGAGGCGGCGCCATGAACGGCCCGAACCAGACGAACGACCAGCACGACGTCACCCAGGCGACCGACGTCGACGAGCAGTTCACCGCGACCCTGGAGAAGAGCCCCGCCCAGGGCGGCTGGACCTACGTCGTGTGGCCGCGGTCCGCGGAGTACTTCGGCACCCGCGGTCTGGTGAAGGTCCGAGGCACCGTCGACGGACACCCCTTCACCAGCTCCTTCATGGCCCTCGGCGACGGGACCCACAAGCTGCCGGTCAGGGCCGACGTGCGCCGCGCCATCGACAAGGAGGCCGGCGACACCGTGAGCGTGCACCTGCAGGAGCGCCTGCAGGACCGAGCGAAGGACTGACGGGGGAACGAGCACCGCCCGACGGCTAGGGGTCCGACGGCTAGGGTGCGGCGCATGTCGCGCGTGGTGGTGGTCGGAGGCGGGTTCGGAGGCACCGCCGTCGCGGCCCGGCTCGCCAAGCAGGGCCACCAGGTCACCGTCGTCGAGCGGCGCGACCGGCTCGGAGGCGCGGTCGGCTTCGTGGAGCAGGACGGCTTCCGATGGGACGCCGGGCCAAGCTCGACCGCGCTGCCGGCAGTGGTCCGTGACCTGTTCCGCAAGTCTGGACGACCCCTCGAGCGCGAGCTGGAGCTGGTGCCGGTGGAGCCGATGCGCGAGCACCGGTTCGCCGACGGGACCACGCTGTCGCTGCCGTCGGGCAGCCGCGCCGCCCAGCTCGACGCGGTCGAGGCGGCACTCGGGGGCGGCCTCGGCCAGAGGTGGGTCGACTACGTGCACGGGTTCGCCGACACGTGGGACACGCTGCGCCGCGCCTACCTCGAGCACCCGTGGTCCCCCGACCACGTCGACCGGGCCACGAAGGCGCTGCTGCGCACCCGCACCACGCTGCACAAGGTGGTCGCCGGCACCTTCAAGGACCAGCGGCTGCGCGAGCTCGCGCTCCACCAGACGGTGATGGACGGTCACGACCCGCGCAACGTGCCGGCGTGGGCGGGGATGTGGTCCTACGTCGAGCAGAACTTCGGGGTCTGGACGGTTCCCGGCGGGATGGGGCTGCTCGCTGCCGCGATGACCAAGCGGCTCGACGAGCGCGGTGTCTCGGTGCTGGTGGGCACCCGGGCCAGCGACGTACGGGTCGAGGCCGGCCGTGCCGTCGCGGTCGAGACCGACCAGGGCGCCGTCGACGCCGAGGTGGTCGTGGTCGCCATCGATCCCCGCGGGCTGCCCTCGCTGGCCCGCTACGTCGAGCGGACGATGCCCGCGATCCCGCCGGTGGTCTGCCACCTCGGGCTGGTCGGCGAGCTGCCCGACCTGCCGCACGAGGTGGTGCTGCACGGCGACCCGACGCTGGTGGTGCGGACCCACGGCACCCCCCACGGCACCCCCGGTTGGGCGCCCGAGGGTGCCGCCGCGTGGACGGTGCTCGGCCGCGGCCGGCTCGCCGAGGACGTCGTCACCGCGCTCGCGCGCAGCGGGATCGACGTGCGCAAGCAGGTCGAGGTCCGGGTGGACCGGTCCCCTCGCGACCAGGTGGAGGAGCTGGCCGGGTCGGCGTACGGCGTGCTGTGGCAGGGTCGCGCGACCATCGACCGCAAGCTCGCGAGCACCCCCGTCGCCGGCGTGTACGCCGCCGGGGTGCATGCCGCGGCCGGGGCGACCCTGCCCCTCACGGGGCTGGCGGCTGCCGTGGCCGCCGAGCGGATCGGACCCGGCTGAGCCGGTCGGCCATCCGGCTGGCCGGGGTCACGGCCGCCGCGCCCGGTCCGGTTTCCTCGTGACGCAGCGTCCGGGAGGGCCAGGCGCTCACGGGCCCGAGCAGCGTCAGCAGCGAGGGCAGCAGCAGGTGCCTGATCACGAACACGTCGATCACGATGCCCAGCGTCATCGCGAAGGCCAGCTGCCGGAAGGGCAGCAGCGGCACCAGCACCAGCAGTCCGAAGCTCGCGGCCAGCGCCAGGCCGGCGCTGGTGACCGCCCGGACGATCGAGGGCAGCCCGGAGGTCAGCGCCTTCCGCAGGGAGACGCTCCGCGCCGCCTCCCAGACGTGCCCCACCGTGAAGATGTTGTAGTCGGACCCGAACGCCAGCAGCAGCACGGCGGTCGCGAAGGGGACGTAGAAGGTCAGCCCCTGCCCGGGGTTCCACCACTCGAAGACCATCGTGGTGATCCCGATGGTCGCTCCCAGCGACAGCACGGAGCAGGCCAACAGCACCAGAGAGGCCACCAGCGCCCGCAGGAAGACCAGCAGCATCAGCAGGTTCGCCGCCATCGCGGCCAACGCGATGCTCAGCAGGTCGCTCTCAGTCTGGTGCACGATGAACGACGCGGTCGCCGTGTCACCCCCGAGCGCGAGGGTGGCGTCGTCGAGCCCACTCGCCTCGAGCATCGCCGGCAGCCTGCGCTGCAGCCGGTCGACCGCACTCACGGCGGAGGCGCCGAGCGGCTCCTGGTCGAGCACCACGAGGTACCGGGCGGCCCCGCCCCCGCGGGTGACGAGCAGCCCCGTCTGCACCGGCAGCGGCTGCGATCCCGGGCCGAGGACACCCGCGACGTCGGGCTGGCTGGACAGCATCCGCCCGAGGCGGGCCAGCGCGGCGCGCTGCGAGCCGACGTCGTCCCCCTCGACCAGCACCACCGTCGGCGACAGGATGCCCTGGGCGAACCCCTCCTGGGCGGCGGCGGCGGCCTCCCGCACCGGGGCCTGCGGCGGCAGCGCATTGACGAACGAGACCCCCAGCTGCAGACGGAGCGCCGGGCTGGCCGCCAGCAGCATCCCACCCACGCACACCGCCACGACGCCGAACGCGACGGTCCGACGCTCCACGATCCGCCTCACCAGCACCCCCGGCCAGAGCGGGGCCCCCACGTGCGAGGCACCGCTGCCGAGCCGCCGCCCCGGCCAGAACATCGCCTCGCCGAGGACCGCGATCAGCGCGGGCACCAGCGTGATGGACACCAGCATCCCGACCAGCACGGTGAAGGCCAGTGCGGGGCCCAGCGCGCGGAAGAAGGGTGAGTCGGCCACCAGCAGGGTGGCGGTGCCGGCCGCGACCGCCAGGCCGGCCACCGCCACGATCGGTCCCGAGCGGGTGATGGCCACGACCGCCGCCGCGCGGCTGTCGGCGCGGGACTCGACCTCGCGCAGGGCCGAGCAGAGGAAGACCACATAGTCGGTGACGACGCCGAGCAGCAACGCGACCACCACCGGCTTCAGCTCGTCGGGACTGGGGAGGTCGAAGATCTGCGCGCTCGCCGAGGACAGGTGCGTGGTGGCCTGGTAGGCGAGACCGGAGGTGACGACCGTGATCACCGGGGCGACCAGTGAGCGGAAGGCCAGGCCCACCATCAGCATCACCGCGAGCAACGTGGCGATCTCGACCTTCGGCAGCGCGTCGGAGATGATCCCGCCCTGCTCGGCGCGCGCCGGTGCAGTCCCGGTGACCCCGACGACATGGTCACGCTCGGTGAAGAACTCGTCGGCGTAGCTCCGCGCCGCGCGCGTGCGCGCCCCCAGCGAGGTGCCGGGCTTGAAGAGCAGGAAGGTCAGGGCCGTGGTGCTGCTCTCCGCGGCGCCGGGGAAGAGCCCGGCCGTGTTCGTGACCGGGAGCGCCCCGAGCACCGGGGCGACGTCGCCGGCCTTGCCACGGTCCACCGCGACCGCCCGCACCACGGTCCGGGCCTGGGTGTACGGCGAGAGCCCCGCCTCGTCGCGCTGCACGACCAGGGTTCGACCGATGAGCGGAAAGCCGAACAGCTCCACGGACCGCTTCTCGGTGCGCACGGCCGGGGTGTCCGAGGACAGGATGCCCTTGAGCCCGCCGCCGCCGGAGTCGTCGAAGCTCGGCAGAACCGTGACGGAGGCCAGCGTCGCCACCGCCCAGAACCCGATGATCCACCAGCGCAGCGCGACGATCGTGCGGGCGAACCAGGCGGCGGCCCGCCCGGAGACGGGTCGCTCACGATTGCGACCGCGCAGGCGCACGGCTCAGGACCGTGGAGGGCGGTGGATGCCGAGCCGGTCGAGCTCGGCGTCCGCGAGCCGCCGGTCGCGGGCGCGCTCCGACTCGTCGGGCTGCCCGTCCGCGATCGCGGTCACAGCGGCGTAGGGCAGCGTCAGGCGGGCCCGGTCCGCGAGGTAGCGGTCGAGCCCGGCGTCGTCGGGCCGGTCCCGCAGCTGGCGACGCAGCTGCACCACGTCTCGTCGCCGCGAGAGCCGCAGCGGGACGTACAGGCCCACCACCGGGGCGGCCGGCATGCCCACCACGGCGATGCCGAGCAGCAGGCCGAGCCGGTGCAGCTGGCCCTTGATCTGCTGGCCGCGCACCGCGATGTCCTGGCCGGCGCCGCCGACCTCGCGACCGATCTCGGCCGGCCGGTCACCGATGACGGGGACGCCCCCGAGGCTCTCCAGGCCGTTGCCGACGGAGTGCAGCGCCTCGCCCGAGTTGGTGATGGTGTCCCCGGTGTCGGCGACCTGCCAGATGGTGACGCCCGTCCACACCCCGAACGCCGCCCAGAGCACCACCCAGAGCAGCACCAGACCGTCCCAGGTCTGCAGGGTCGATCGGTCCATGGCCCGTATGGTCGTCTGCACCACCCGTTACTACCAGATCGCCCGCGCCCCTGCAGCGACCGTGGGAGGACGGGCCCCTCGAGGTCGGAGACCCGGATGGCAGACCAGGCCCAGCAGTCCGAGCACCCCAGCCACCACCCCCGCCGTAGCCGTAGCCGGGCCGCAGTGCTGATCCCGGCCGCAAGCTTCCTCTTCGGACTGTTGATCGGGGCGGTCGTCGTCGCGGTGGGCCAGAACGGCGGGAGCACCCCCAACGGATCGGCCACCCCGAGCGTCAGCGCCGGGAGCCCCACGTCGGCCGCCACCGGAGACGTCGTGGTCACGGTTCCCGCCGCGTGCCGGCAGGCCTCGGAGAACCTGCGCACCGCGACGACGCTGCTTCGCTCGTCGGTCGAGTCGTTCCGCACGTTCGACGCCCAGGAGATCGTCGACCTGCTGAACCGGCTGGAGAAGCTCGACCGTCGGACGCGCCCTCTGGTGACGGAGTGCTCCAAGGTCGAGGTCGACACGTCCAGCTCCGGAGCGACCGCCCCGTCGTCGGTCGCGACGGCGACCGCGTCCTCGTCCTGACCGGACGGGGACCGGCTCAGCCGACCGTGGTCCGCAGCCCGGCGTAGATCTCGCGGGTCGCCTTCGAGCGGTTCAACGTGTAGAAGTGCAGCCCGGGCGCGCCGCCGGCGAGCAGCTCGTCGCACATCTCGGTCGCCACGGCGATGCCCTCGGCGCGGACCGCGGCCGGGTCGCCGTCGTAGCGGGCGACCCGCTCGACGACGTCGGCGGGCAGCTGCGCACCGGAGAGCTCGGCCATCCGGGTGATCTGCCCGAGGTTCGTGATCGGCATGATCCCCGGGATGATCGGGATGTCGACGCCCAGGGCCGCCACGCGCTCGACGAGGGCGAAGTAGTCCGACGGGCGGTAGAAGAGCTGCGTGATCGCGAACTCGGCGCCTGCCCGCGCCTTCGCCGCGAGGTAGCGGGCGTCGCTGTCGGCCGACTCGGCTGCCGGGTGGATCTCCGGGAAGGCCGCGACGCCCACGCTGAAGTCGCCGAGCTCCTTGGTCAGCTGCACCAGCTCGACGGCGTTGTTGAGCCCCTCGGGGTGCGGCACGAACGGCGCCGTCGGCCCCTCGGGCGGGTCGCCGCGCAGCACCAGCACGTTGCGCACGCCCGCGTTGGCGTAGGAGCCGATCACCCGGCGCAGCTCCTCGCGCGAGTGGCCGACGCACGTGAGGTGGGCCATCGGGGTCAGCGTGGTCTGCGCGGCTATGCCCTCGGTGACCCGGATCGTGCGGTCCCGGGTCGAGCCGCCGGCACCGTAGGTGACCGAGACGAACGTGGGGTGGAGCGGTTCGAGCTCGCGCAGCGTGGTCCACAGCTGCCGTTCGCCCGGCTCGTCCTTCGGGGGGAAGAACTCGAAGGAGATCGAGCGCTCGCCGGCCGCGATCAGGTCGCCGACGCCGGGAGCGCCGTCGGCCGGAGAGGTCGAGGAGGTTCCGAGCGCCATACGCAACAGCATAGGGGGCCCGGGGCGACGACGGTCCCGCTGTCCGTTCCCGGGCGCGGCCGCAGTGCCCCCGACCGTAGGCTCGGTGCTGTGACGCACGCCTGGGATGCCGACGCCTTCCGCGACGCGGTGCAGTCCGCGCTCGACGAGTTCGTCGACGCCCAGCGGACCCGGCTCCGCCCGCTGGGGGACGACGCCGAGCGGCTGGTCGACGCGGCCCGGGACGCCGTGCGCGGCGGCAAGCGGTTTCGAGCCGCCTTCTGCCACTGGGGGTACCGCGCCGTGCGGCCCGTGGCACCGGGCGGTCCCGACGAGGCCGCGCTCACCCGGGCCGCCGCGGCCCTCGAGCTGCTGCACGCCAGCGCGCTGGTGCACGACGACTACATGGACGCCTCCGACACCCGTCGAGGCCGGCCCGCGACCCACAAGGCGTTCGAGGCGGTGCACCGAGACCACGGCTGGGCCGGCGACCCGCGGCAGTACGGCGCGTCCGCGGCCATCCTGCTGGGCGACCTGCTGCTCTCGTGGTCCGACGAGCGGCTGCGGACCTGCGGCCTGGACGGGGCCCGCGTCGAGCAGGCGCTCGGGTTCTTCGACAGCACCCGCAGCGAGGTGATCACGGGGCAGTTCCTCGACGTCTCGGTGCAGGCCCGCGGCACCTCCGACGTCGAGCAGGCGATGCGGGTGCTGCGCTACAAGTCCGCGAAGTACTCCGTCGAGCGGCCCTTGCACGTGGGCGCCTCACTCGCGGGAGGTGGGCGCGACGTGCTCGCGGGGCTGACCGCGTTCGGACTGCCGCTCGGTGAGGCGTTCCAGCTGCGCGACGACCTGCTCGGGGTGTTCGGAGACCCCGCGGTGACCGGGAAGCCGGCCGGCGACGACCTCACCGAGGGCAAGCGCACCGTCCTGGTCGCGCTGGCGCTGGGCGCCGCGCCTCCCGAGGACGCCAAGCGACTGGACGCCTCGCTCGGCACCGCGCTGACCCTCGAGGAGGTGGCCGGCCTGCGCGGCGTCATCGAGTCGTCGGGGGCGCATGCGGAAGTCGAGCGGCGCATCGACGAGCTGACCGCGGAGGCCCTCGCGGCTCTCGAGGCGGCTCCGGTCACGGACGTGGCGAGGTCGGCGCTGCGCGAGCTGGCCACCGCCGCCACACAGCGCACGATCTAACGGCGGCCCAGCGGCGGCCCAGCGGCCCGATCAGGCCTTCGCGGGCAGCTCGGGTACGTCGATCGGTGGACCCTCTCCCCGCAGCAGCGCCGCGAACTTGCAGCCGCGGTCGGCGTTCGCCCGGCCTCCGAGCACGCTCAGCGCGACCCGGAACGCCTGCTCGTCGTGGCGGGCCAGCGGGCTCCAGCCGTCCCACAGCAGCACGACGCCCTCGTGGTCGTGGGTGTCCACGTCGCCGAGGCAGTCCGAGAGCGTGTCGAAGCTCGCGCCTCGGTCGTCCTCGGCGTCGAAGGCGTGCGCGGCGGCCTTGAGGAACGACTCCTTGTCCTCGATGGTCCAACCGTCGAGGTAGACGAACTCCCAGCCCGCGTGCTCCACCGCGTGCTGGACGTCGGGAACGTGTGCGGCGCTGTGCCACTGGTAGAGGTCCGGCGGGTTGTGCCCCGCCAGGAGTGCTGCGAGTCCGCTCATTGCCATCCCTGGGTGTCGAGTCGTCGACCAGGGGCGGCGCAACGGTGTGAGGACCCACCGGCGACACCCGCTAGTCCTTCACCCGTCCGAGGCTAGCCCCGGGCGGCGCGCGCCACCAGGGTCGTCGGAGGATCATCGGGGACGTCGAGGTCACCGAGGTGACGCCCGCTCAGAAGGCCATGGCCTGGGCGCGCCGCTTCACCTCGGCCCCGCGGTTGTCGCGCAGCGCGTCGATGGGGCGGCCGGGCAGCGTCTCCTCGGGCGTGAACAACCAGGTCAGCGCCTCGGCGTCGTCGTAGCCGCCGTCGTGCAGCACGGTGAGCACACCGGGCACGCCCTTGACGACGAGGCCGTCCAGGATCAGCTCCGCCGGCACCTTCTGCCCCTCGCCGGGGACCGGGACCACCGCGGCGAGCTGGTGCTCGCGGATCAGCTGTCGGACCTTGCTGACGCTGACCTGCAGCAGCTGGCCCGCCTCGCCCCAGTCGAGCCAGTGCTCGACGAGCTGGGCGAGCTGGTGCGGGGACTCCGGGGCGTTCGTGCGATCCACGCGGCCACTCTGTCACGGGCACCCGCCCGAGCCTGGGTCGCACCGTCCCTCGGCCTTGACCACATCGGTCACATGAGCCACAGTCGTCTGCACCGGTGCTCAGGAACACCACTGGTCACGGCGGGCTCGACTCGGGACCACTCGGGGTCCCCGGCGCCCGCCGACGATGAAGGGACCTCGCAGGTGACTTCCCCCACCGGCAGCCCCACCGGCAGCCTCCCCGACCGGGCCTGGCGCCGGGGCCGGGTCTGGAGCCGACGTGTCACCACCGCCGTCACCGCGACGACCGCCGGCGGGGTGCTGCTGCTCGGTGCGCCGGTCAGCACCACGGCCACCACCGCAGCCGTCATGGACCCAGCCACGGCAGCGGAGACGGCGGACCCCTCGCTGCGGCTGGTCTCGGCCCAGCGCCACCGCTGGCCCGGCCACCCCGGTCGCAGGCTCGTCCGCCACCGGGTGCGGCCCGGCGAGACGGTCACCGGGCTGGCGGTGCGGTTCCACGCCTGGACCGACGAGCTGCGTCGGGTCAACCGGCTCGGACACCGCTCCACGCTCTACGTCGGGAGGACGGTACGGATCCCCGTCGTGCTCTCCGCCGTACGCCGGCATTCCGCCAAGCGGCACCACGCCCGGCACCACGCCCGGCACCACGCCCGGCACCACGCCCGGCACCACGCCCGGCACCACGCACCGCCGCACCACGCCCGGCACCACGCCCGGCACCACGCCAAGCGGCACCACGCCAAGCGGCACCACGCCCGGCACCACCCCTGGCGGATGGCCGACGCCCGCCGCTCGACCGTGCGGAGGATCATCGTGCGCACGGCCCGACGTCACCGGGTCAAGCCGAGCACCCTGCTCGCGATCGCCTGGCAGGAGTCCGGGTGGCAGCAGCGCCGCCGCTCGTCCGCGGGGGCCATCGGCGCGATGCAGATCATGCCCGCCACCGGCCGGTGGATGTCGCTCTACGTCGGCCGGCGGCTGAACATCTACTCGCTGCGCGACAACGTCACCGCTGGTGTCGTGCTCTTCAAGGTGCTGCGCCGCGAGACCACCGTGAAGCGGTCGATCGCGGCCTACTACCAGGGCCTCGGCTCGGTCCGGAAGCGCGGCCTGTACCCGTCGACGAAGCACTACGTCCGCAACGTCAAGGCCCTGCGGCGAGCGCTGCGACACGGCTGGCGCCCGGTCTGACCAGGCGGTTCTCCGCCACGCCGACGCCCGCGAACGGCCCGTGAATCCCGACCGGGTCCACCTAGACTCGGGGGACGAGCCGGGTACCTTCCCCTCGCCCGGCGCGCAACGGAGGACGAACCGTCGTGGACCGGACTGTCGCTGACCCCGTGATCGGCCGCGTGCTCGACGGCCGGTACCGCATCGGCGACCGCATCGCCCGCGGCGGGATGGCGACCGTCTACGAAGCAGTCGACCTGCGCCTCGATCGGGTCTGCGCCCTCAAGATCATGCACGCCGGCCTCGGCGACGACGACGACTTCGCCGGCCGCTTCGTGCGCGAGGCGCGCTCGGCGGCCCGCCTCTCGCACCCGAACGTCGTGGGGGTCTTCGACCAGGGCGACGACGACGGCACGCTGTTCCTGGCCATGGAGTACATCCCCGGGCACACGCTGCGCGACCTGATCCGCAAGGAGTCCCCGATGGCGGCGGGGAAGGCGCTGGCGCTGCTCGACCCCGTCCTCTCCGCCCTGGCGGCGGCGCACCAGGCCGGGCTGATCCACCGGGACGTGAAGCCCGAGAACGTGCTGCTCGCCGACGACGGCCGGGTCAAGGTGGCCGACTTCGGACTGGCCCGTGCGGTCAGCGCCGAGACCCAGCACACCGAGACCGGCGGCGTGCTGATCGGCACCGTCTCCTACCTCTCCCCCGAGCTCGTCGTCGACGGCCGGGCCGACGCACGCTCCGACGTCTACGCCGCCGGTGTGGTGCTCTACGAGATGCTCACCGGCCGCAAGCCGCACGAGGGCGGCTCGCCGATCCAGGTCGCCTACAAGCACGTGCACGAGGACGTCCCGGCCCCCTCCGAGCAGGTCGCCGGCCTCCCGCCGTACGTCGACGCGCTGGTCGCCCGGGCGACTGCCCGCGACCGTGAGCTGCGCCCTGCCGACGCCCGCGTCATGCTGCACCAGGTGCGGCGGGTGCGCGCCGCGCTCGACCACGGGATCCTCGACGACCCGGACCTCACCTCCGACCTCGCCCCCACCGTGCCGGTGCAGCGACCCGGTGACGACATCGACTACGTGCGTGAGGACGACGTGCGCACGATCCTCTCCCCGGCCCAGGCGGCGGTGACCGGCGCGCCCCGCGCCCGACAGGCCCCCGGCCTCGAGGCACTCGACCTCGAGGTGGACGACACCGGCGGGATCGGTGCGGACGACGTCACGGACGTGATCGCGAGGCCCCCCGGAGGACGTCCACGTCCGTCCGCCCGGCCCGCACCCCGACAGCCACCCCGACAGCCAGCTGGGGAGCCCCGTTCGCGACGCTCGCGCCGCGGACCGGTGCTGCTGGTCCTCGTGCTGCTGCTCGCCGTCGCCGCCGGCGCGGGAGGCTGGTGGTTCGGCGCCGGGCGCTACGCCACCACGCCGGGCGTGGTGAACCTGTCCGCGCAGGCGGCCGATGCCAAGCTCCGAGCGGCGGGGCTCGAGTTCCGGGTCGGCGGCCGCGCCTGGTCCGAGACCGTCCCCGCGGGCGCCGTGATGCGCACCGATCCCGCAGGCGGTGAGAACGTCACCCGGCACGGCACCGTGACCGGGGTCGTGTCGCGCGGACCCGAGCGGCACGACGTGCCCGACGTCCGGGGCCGCTCCGTCGACGCGGCGCAGGCCGCGCTCGCCGACGCCCGGCTGAGCTACGGGCGCTCCAGCCGTGAGTTCTCCGCCAAGGTCCCCCAGGGCTCGGTGCTGCGGACGGACCCGAAGCCCGGAGCCACGCTGCGCCGCGACGCAGCAGTCGACCTGGTCGTGAGCAGGGGTCCGCGCCCGGTGAAGGTGCCCGACGTCACCGGCGACGCGGCGGACGAGGCCGCCACGACGCTGCGCAAGCTGCGCCTGGACGTGGAGACCACCCGTGAGCACAGCGACGAGGTCGACCGGGGCGACGTGATCTCGCAGGACCCCTCCGACGGCAAGCTGCTGCCCGGCGACACGGTGAACCTGGTCGTCTCCCAGGGGCCGGTGCTCGTCGACGTGCCCGAGGTGCGCCGGATGAAGGTCGACAACGCCACCGCGGCGCTCGCGGCCGCCGGCTTCTCCGTGAGCGTGGTGCGGACCAGCTTCTACATCGGCCTGGGCGTGGTGGTGCAGCAGAGCCCCGGGTCCGGTGAGCGAGCCCCGAAGGGCAGCACGATCACGATCTCGGTCGTCTGAGCGACCCGGCGACACGAGGCGCCCCGCGCCCGGGTCGAGCGGTACGTCGACCGTAGGCTGCCCCGATGCCCACGAGTCCAGCGCCCACGGCCTCCCGTTACGCCGGTCTGCGCAACCCCGTCGGCACCCACCTCACGGTGGGCAAGGGACTCGTGCGAGCGGTGCTGCCCGACGCCGACTCCCTCGGTGCCGAGGTCGTCCAGGTCTTCGCGGGCAACCCGCGTGGCTGGGCCAGCTCGCCCGGTGACCCGGTCGTCGATGCGGCCTTCCGTGCGGCCAACCAGGCATCGGGGCGACGGGTCGTGATCCACACGCCGTACCTGGTCAACCTGGGGTCGCCGACGCCGGCGACGTACGAGCGCTCGGTGGCGACCGTCGTGCACAACCTGCGTCGCGCCCTCGATCTGGGCGCGGAGGGGGTCGTCGTCCACACCGGCTCGTGCGTCGACGACGGGACCGTGGAGGCAGCGATGCGTCAGGTGCGCGAGGGGCTGCTGCCGGTCCTCGATGTCATCGGCACCGACGGACCGTCGCTGCTGCTCGAGCCGACCGCGGGGCAGGGGCGCTCGCTCTGCGCCGGGGTGGACGACCTCGAGCCCTACCTCGCCGCCCTCGAGGGCCACCCGGCCGTCGGGGTCTGCCTCGACACCTGTCACGTCTTCGCGGCCGGGGCGCCCCTCGACGAGCCGGGCGGCACCACCGCCACCGTGGACCGGCTGGTCGAGATCGGCGGGCCTGGTCGGCTCCGGCTGGTGCATGCCAACGACTCGATGGACGTGCGCGGCGCGTTCAAGGACCGGCACCAGCGGCTCGGGGAGGGCCACATCGGGCTCGGCGCGTTCGAGGAGCTCTTCGCACACCCGGCCACCGCGGGCGTGCCGTTCGTGCTGGAGACGCCGGGCTCCCGCGACACCGACGACCCCCAGATCCGGCTGCTGCAGGAGATGCGCGGGCGGTGAGCGAGCGACGTACCTCCCTGCTGGCGACGCTTGTGCTGCTGGCGATCACCGCCGCGTGGGGCTCCACGTTCTTCCTCATCAAGGACCTGCTCGACCGGGTGCCGGTGCTGGACTTCCTCGCGGTGCGCTTCGCGATCGCCGCGGTCGCCCTGACGGCGATCTTCCCGCGTGCGCTCGGCCGGCTGACCCGCATCTCACTGCGGCACGCCACAGCGCTCGGGCTGCTGTACGGCGTGGCGCAGATCCTGCAGTCCGCGGGGCTGGCGCAGACCCCGGCCAGCGTGTCCGGCTTCATCACCGGCACCTACGTCGTGGCGACTCCGATCTTCGCGGCGCTGCTGCTCCACACCCGGATCACGGCGGTCACCTGGGGCGCCGTGCTGCTGGCGATGGCGGGCCTCGGCGTGCTCACGCTCGGCGGGCTCTCGGTCGGCTACGGCGAGGCCATCACCCTGGTCTCGGCGCTGCTCTACGCCCTGCACATCGTCGGGCTCGGCGCCTGGAGCCGGGTCGACCAGGTGGCGGGCATGGCGATCGTGCAGCTGGCCGCCATCGCGCTGCTGTGCTGCGTGCTCACGCTGCCGGGCGGGATCGTGCTGCCCGCCTCCGGCCGGGACTGGCTCAGCGTGCTCTACATGGCGATGGTGGCCGGGGCGTTCGCGATGGCCGGCCAGACCTGGGCGCAGACGCACCTGCCCCCCACCCGGACGGCGATCATCATGAGCATGGAACCGGTGTTCGCAGCGTTCTTCGCGGTGCTGCTCGGCGGCGAGTCCGCGACCGCGCGGATGCTCGTCGGTGGGCTGATGGTGCTCACCGCGATGGTGGTCGTCGAGCTCACCCCGCGGCGGCGGATCGAGGCGGAGGTGCCGCACATCGCCGTCTGAGAGGTCCGCATCCTGGATATCCGATCCGCGGGTCGGACACCGTGCGGCTACGCTGCACCCGTGCGGCAGACCTGGACCTATTTCTTCGGCTGCTCGCCCGGGGCATCCGAGCGGGTCGTCGGTTAGGTCGACCCCCCACACCAGACAACGGACGCCCCCGGCCCACACGGCGGGGGCGTTTCTTGTGCGCCGACGCCAGTCGGGGCAGAGCAGAGGAGACACACCATGGTCGTCGTCATGACACCCGAGGCCACCGACGAGGACGTCGCGCGCGTCGTCGAGAAGGTCGAGAGCGTCGGCGGGGAGGCCTTCGTCAGCAAGGGCGTCGTGCGCACGATCATCGGCCTGGTCGGGGACATCGCGTCCTTCCACCACCTCAACCTGCGCAGCATGCAGGGAGTCGGTGACGTGCACCGGATCTCCGACCCCTACAAGCTGGTCAGCCGCCAGCACCACTCGGGGCGCAGCACCGTCTGGGTGGGCGGTCCCGGACACAGCGTGCCGATCGGTCCGGACACCTTCACGTTCATCGCCGGCCCGTGCGCGGTCGAGTCCCCGGGCCAGACCCTCGAGGCGGCCGAGATGGCCAAGGCCGCCGGGGCCACGCTGATGCGCGGGGGCGCGTTCAAGCCGCGCACCTCGCCGTACGCCTTCCAGGGCCTGGGCGTCGCGGGTCTCGAGATCCTCGCGTCCGTGCGGGAGGCGACCGGGCTGCCGGTGGTCACCGAGGTCGTCGACGCCCGCGACGTGCCCGTCGTGGCCGAGCACGCCGACATGCTCCAGGTCGGCACCCGCAACATGGCCAACTTCGGGCTGCTGCAGGCCGTCGGCGACGCGGGCAAGCCGGTGCTGCTCAAGCGGGGCATGACCGCGACGATCGAGGAGTGGCTGATGGCCGCCGAGTACGTCGCGCAGCGCGGCAACCTCGACGTGGTGCTGTGCGAGCGCGGCATCCGTACCTTCGAGCCGGCGACCCGCAACACGCTGGACATCTCGGCGGTGCCGGTCGTGCAGGCGACCAGCCACCTCCCGATCATCGTCGACCCGTCGCACGCCGCCGGCCGCAAGGACCTGGTGGTGCCGCTGTCACGGGCTGCGATCGCGGTCGGCGCGGACGGCGTCATCGTCGATGTCCACCCCGACCCGGAGACCGCGCTCTGCGACGGGCCGCAGGCGCTTCTCGGAGCCGACCTCCGCGCGCTGGCCCAGGCGGTGCGGCAGCTTCCGCCGGCGGTGGGGCGCGTCGACGCCGCCACCCGCACCCGGGCGGCCGCCCTCCCCTGACGGGGGCGGGCTGGTCGGTCGGCGCCGCCCGTCCGGGTGTCTTGATCCGAGACCACCATCTGGACAAAGGCGCAGGTCAGATCCGCTCTTGTGTCGGTGGTCCCTGGTTGGATTCGGGTATGAGCTCGACCGACGACACCGCCCCGGGCACCCACCCGGTCTCGGGGTTCGCCGACCGTCTCAACACCGCTCTGGACGACCTCGCCACCACGGCGTTGCTGTCGATGAGCGCGCGGGAGAAGCGCCACGGGCTGGTGGCGATCGCCAGGGCGGAGGCCAAGCTGGCGGCCTTGAGGCTGCGGCTGCTGGCGGATGCCGAGACCAGCGGTGCCTGCACGCAGACCGGTGCCGCGTCCGTCTCGGCCTGGGTGGCCGTGCAGACCCGGCACACCCGACGAGCCGCCCGATCCGACCTGGCGCTGGCGCTTGCCCTCGAGCACCACCCGGTGCTCGCCGAGGCGATGGCCGCCGGCCACGTGAGCACCGCCCAGGCCAGGGTCATCGTCGCGGCGCTGGGCATCCTGCCGCGCGCCGGTCAGTTCGGGGTCGACGCGGACCAGCGCGCCCGGGCCGAGAAGCACCTGGTCTCGCTGGCCGAGCACCACGACGCCGACGAGCTGCGTGTCCTGGGCCGGCGGATCTTCGAGGTCATCGCCCCCGACCTGGTCGACGCGTTCGAGGGCGAGCAGCTCGAGGCCGAGGAGGCCCGGGCCGCTCGCAAGACGACGTTCACGATGCTCGAGGACGACCAGGGGGTCGCTCATGGCAGGTTCGAGATCCCGGCCCGGCACGCACAGATGCTGCGCAAGGCGATCCAGTCGCTGACCAACCCGACCCGGGTGGGCACCACCGCAGGAAGCCCGATCGACCCCGACCTGCCATCCGCCGTCCGCGACGGTGTCGCGTTCAGCGAGATCCTGGAGGCGATCGACGCCTCGTGGCTGCCGACCCACGGGGGACGGGTGCCACCGTCGTGGTCACCATGACCCTGGACCAGCTGATCGGCAGGCTCGACGCGGCCGGGGCGTGCACGATGGACACCGGCGGCCAGATCTCCGCCGCAGAGGCCCGCCGGCTCGCCTGCTGCGCGGGGATCATCCCCGTCGTGCTGGGCGCGAAGTCAGTGATCCTCGACGCCGGCACCAAGGCAAGGTTCCACACCGAGCCCCAACGCATCCTCATGGGACTGCGAGACCGAGGGTGCACCGCCCAGGGATGCGACGTCCCACCCGCCATGTGCCACGCCCACCACGACACCCCGTTCAGCGCCGGCGGCCCCACCTCGCTCGCGAACGGCCGCCTGCTGTGCGGACACCACCACCGCCGCATCCACGACCCCGCCTACACCCACACCACCCTCGCGAACAGAACCATCGCCTTCCATCGACGCACATGAACCGAGAGGCGTGCCGATTCCGAAGCGGTGCGCGTTCGGTCTTGCTCTCGAACCCGAGTCTGACCCGCCCCGGGTACCGTCGCCTCAGCCGAGCACCTTCGACAGCACGGCCGCCGCGGTCTCGGCATCGGCACGGGAGACGTCCAGGTGGGTCACGAGCCGCAGCGCCCGGGGGCCCACCGCCGACACGAGCACCTCGTGCTCACGGACCGCCGCCACCACCGCCGGGGCGTCGGGGACGTCGACGACGACGATGTTGGTGTGCACCGCCTCCGGGTCGACGCCGCAGGCGTCCGCCAGCAGCCGCGCGTGCTCGTGGTCGTCGGCGAGACGGTCGACGTGGTGGTCGAGCGCGTACCGGCCGGCCGCGGCCAGCACCCCGACCTGACGCATCCCGCCCCCCATCCGCTTGCGCCAGACCCGGGCGTCATCCATCGCGGCCCGCGAACCCACCACGAGCGAGCCCACAGGAGCCCCGAGCCCCTTGCTCAGGCAGACCGCCAGGACATCGGCGGTCGCGCCGTACGCCGCGAGCGGGGTGCCGGTCGCGACGTGGGCGTTCCACAGCCGGGCGCCGTCGACGTGCACGCCGATCCCGCGCTCGTCGGCGAACCGTCGCACCGCCTGCATCTCCGCGAGGGGGGTGACGGCTCCGCCGCCGAAGTTGTGGGTGTTCTCGACCGAGACCGCCCGGGTGGCCACGAAGAAGGGACCCATGTCCGGTGCGAACATCGTCTCGATCTGGCCCAGCTCGACCGGCCGGCCCACCCAGGTGCGCATGGTCAGCCCGATGAAGGCGGCGTGCGCCCCCAGCTCGGCGCGGGCGATGTGGGCGGAGCTCTCGCAGAGCACCTCCTCGCCGACGCCGACCAGGGAGCGAACGGCCAGCACGTTGGCCATCGAGCCGGTCGGGGTGAAGAGCGCGGCCTCCTTGCCCAGCAGGCCGGCGACCTGCTCCTCGAGCGCCCGGACCGTCGGGTCCTCGCCGTAGACGTCGTCGCCGACCTCGGCGTCGGCCATCGCAGCACGCATCGCCCTCGTGGGGCGGGTGACCGTGTCGCTGCGGAGGTCGATCATGCAGCGGGGACGTTGGTCGGGGCGGCGTTGCGCAGCATCTCGGCCACCAGGAAGGCCAGCTCCAGGGACTGCACCCGGTTCAGCCGCGGGTCGCACACCGACTCGTAGCGGTTGCCCAGGTCCCCCTCGAGCAACGCCTCTCCCCCACCGACGCACTCGGTCACGTCGTCGCCGGTCAGCTCCACGTGCACACCGCCGGGCCAGGTGCCGAGCTGACGGTGCACGTCGAAGAACCCCTGCACCTCGGCGATCACGTCGTCGAAGCGGCGGGTCTTGTAGCCCGAGCTCGCCTCGAAGGTGTTGCCGTGCATCGGGTCGCAGACCCACGCGGCGACCACGCCCGCGGCGCTGACCTTCTCGACCAGGTGGGGCAGCCGGTCGCGGATCCTGCCCGCTCCCATCCGGGTGATGAAGGTCAGCCTGCCGGGCTCGTTGTCGGGGTTGAGCCGCTCGGCGAGCTCGATGGCGTCGTCGGGGCTGGTGCCGGGGCCGAGCTTGACGCCGATGGGGTTGCGGATGTGCGAGAGCAGCTCGACGTGGGCGCCGTCGAGCTGACGAGTGCGCTCGCCGATCCACACGAAGTGGCCGGAGACGTCGTACGGCGTCTGGGTGCGCGAGTCGACCCGGGTCAGCGCGTGCTCGTACTCCAAGATCAGTGCCTCGTGGCTGGAGTGGAAGTCGACGCGGTGGAACACGTCGGGATCCGCGCCGATGGCCTGCATGAAGGTCAGTGCCCGGTCGATCTCCTGCGCAAGCTTCTCGTAGCGCGCGCCCACCGGGGAGTCGCGGACGAAGTCGGTGTTCCAGGTGTGCACCTGGCGCAGGTCGGCGTAGCCTCCGGTGACGAACGCGCGCACCAGGTTCAGGGTGGAGGCCGACGAGTGGTAGACCTCGACGAGCCGGCTCGGGTCGGGCACCCGGGCCTGGAGGGTGAAGTCGAAGCCGTTGACCGCGTCGCCCCGGTAGGCCGGCAGCGTCACGCCGTCGCGGGTCTCCTCGTCGGAGGAGCGCGGCTTGGCGTACTGTCCCGCGAGCCGGCCGAGCTTGACCACCGGGACCGAGGCGGCGTAGGTGAGCACCACGGCCATCTGCAGGATCACCCGCAGCTTGTTGCGGACGTTGTCGGCGGTCACGCCCGCGAACGTCTCGGCGCAGTCCCCGCCCTGCAGCAGGAACGCCTCCCCCCGCGCCACGTCGGCCAGCTTGCCCTTCAGCTCGTCGCACTCACCGGCGAACACCAGAGGCGGTACGGCCCTCAGCCTGGTCACGGCTGCGTCGACGGCGGAAGGGTCGGGCCACCGGGGCTGCTGCGCGGCGCCGCGGGCGTGCAGCGTCGCCAGGTCCGGTACGAACGGTTGACTCACCGTCCCAGCCTACGACGACCGCTATGCTCCAGCGGTGGCCGAGGTGACCGTGCGAGACGCACACCGGGGCGACGCCCTCGCGATCGGCGACATCTGGTCCTCCTCGGTCCCGTACCTGGTGCGAACCGCCGCCCGAGCGGCCGCCGACATGCGCGAGGACAGGACCCTGCGACGCCGTCGGTGGGTGGGCCTGCTCGACGGAGTGGTCGCCGGCACCGCGACCGCTCGCCAGCTGGGCGAGCACGACGTGTTCGTCACGGTCGAGGTGCACCCCGACAACGGCAGCTGCGGCGTCGGCACCGCACTCCTGATCACCGCGGCCAGCGCCTTCCCCGGCACCATGGAGATCCGGTCGGTCAGCAACGGCGACCCGATCTCGCTCGCCTTCGCGGTCCGCAACGGGTTCCTGCCCGAGGGCGAGCGCCGCATCTGCTTCGTGGACCCCGCCTCCGTGGACGACGCGGGTCCGGCTCCCTTCGCCCTGCGGGAGGTCACCCTCGAGGCGCTCCCCGACCTGCGGATGCTGCTGGAGACCTACAACCTGGCCGCGGTCGACGACCCGAGCGCGATGATGCGCCGCTACACGATGTACCAGCTGCGCGCGGAGTGGTGGGACAGCCCGGACAACGCGCCGAGCCTCTCCTACGGGCTCATCGACGACGCCGCGCCTCGTCCGCTGCTCGCGGCGTTCACCAGCGTCCAGGTCGACCGGGAGCGCGGCCGCTCGTGGAGCAGCATGACGGCCACGCATCCGGGTTACCGCCGGCAGGGGCTGGCGCAGTGGGTCAAGCACCGCATGCTCAACGGGCTCGCCGAGGCGGGGGTGGGCGAGGCGTGGACGGGAAACGACTCCACGAACGTCGCGATGCTGGCGGTCAACGAGCGGCTCGGCTACCGCACGGCAGCCACGTCGATCCGGGTGGCCCGCCGACTCTCCCTGTGATGCCCTCTCAAGCCCCGCTGACATCGCCGTGAGTGCTGCGACGGGTCGGGTCAGGGCCGGCGGTGCAGCAGCAGCGGGAGCACGACGGAGGCGCCCGCCCGGCGCAGCAGCGCCGAGCCGACGGTCACCGGCCACAGCGACGACGACGCGTCCACGACCAGCAGGACCGACCGCCCCTCGACCGCCGGGGCGAGCGGGGCCGCGTCGAGGTGGTCGCGCCAGAACGCCGCCTCGTCCGACGAGCTGAGCTCGCGCAGGTCGGGCGGGGCCGAGGGACCCGCCATCGTCCCGCGGTCCAGCCGGCCCACCTGGGCGAGGTGGTCGGCCACCGAGCCGGTCAGCTGCGGTGACCCGGTGGTGGTCAGGTCGACGACCACCTCGGGGCGCGACGGCCACGACGACCGCCACTGCGCGAGCAGCCTGACGCACGCCTCGACGACCTCGGGCGGGGCCGGCGCGTCCCGCGCGAAGATCGCCGCGACGGTCTCGCGCCACTCGGGCGCGTCGGCGAAGACCAGGGACCGCCCCGGCGCGTGCGCCTCCTCGGTCGGGATCCGGCCGCGGGACCCGAAGGCACCGCCGGGCCACATCTTGCGGGGCTCGAGCACGTGCACCTGGCCGCGCAGCAGCGCGGTGATGGTGCGCACCGTCTCGGGAGAGGCGACTCCCCCGAAGCGCGTCGGGGAGCCCGCCCCGGCACACCGAGCAGCGCCCGCAGGGCCGCGCCGCCGGGTCGTCGAGCGACTCCTGAAGCAGCTCCATCAGGCAGCGCTCGCCGCGGACGTAGGCGCGCATGATGTCGGCCTCGCGGCGGCGCACGGCCACCACGCCGTCGTAGTGCTCCGCGTCATAGGTCCACGCGGCGCCCGATCCGAGCCAGCCACCCTCGACGCGCTCGACCACACCGTCGACCGCGAGCTGTTTGAGCATCAGCTCGACCCGTCCGCGACGTACGCCGGACTGGGCCTCGACGGCGACCACGCTCAACGGCTCACCCGGGGACCGGTCGAGCACGTCGAGCACGGCCCGCACCTGCTCGGGCACCGGGATCGTGGCGGTCGCGAAGTACTCCCACACCCCGGCGTCAGCCTCCGAGGGGAGCAGGACGGCGTGTGCGTGCTCGATCGCGCGCCCGGCGCGCCCGACCTGCTGGTAGTACGACACCGGTGACGGCGGCGCGCCCACGTGCACGACGAAGCCGAGATCCGGCTTGTCGTACCCCATCCCCAGCGCCGAGGTGGCCACCAGCGCCTTCAGGCGGTTGTCGCGCAGGGCGTCCTCCAGCTCGTGACGCCGCGACGCCTCGAGCTGACCGGTGTACGCCGCGACCGGCACCGCCTCACCGTGCACCTCGTGGATGGCCCGGGCGAGCCGCTCGGCGTCGGCCACCGTGAGCGTGTAGACGATCCCGGAGCCTTCGAGCCGAGGCAGGTGGTCGACGACCCAGGCGTAGCGCTCCAGCGGCGAGAGCCGTGTCACCACGCTGAGCTCGAGGCTGGCCCGGGCGAGCTGGCCACGCAGCACCATCGTCGCCTCCCCGAGCTGCTGGGCGACGTCGTCGGTGACCCGCTGGTTGGCGGTGGCAGTCGTCGCCAGCACCGGGGTGCTGGGGTTCAGCCGCTGCAGCACGTCGGAGACCCGGCGGTAGTCGGGGCGGAAGTCGTGGCCCCAGTCGGAGACCGCGTGGGCCTCGTCGATGACCAGCAGCCCCAGCCGGCCCGCGAGCCCGTCGAGCACCCGCCGTCCGAACCCGGGGTTGGCCAGCCGCTCCGGCGAGACCAGCAGCACGTCCAGGGCCCCGGAGCGCAGGGAGCTCTCCACCGACGACCACTCGTCGATGTTGGAGGAGTTCAGCGTGGCCGCGGTGAGCCCTGCCCGCTCCGCGGCTGCCACCTGGTCCCGCATCAGCGAGAGCAGCGGGGAGACGACGAGCGTCGGCCCGGCGCCCTCCGAGCGGCGTACGGCCGTAGCGGCCCAGTAGACCGCCGACTTCCCCCAACCGGTGGCCTGCACCACCAGCACACGGGCGCCGTCCTCGCACAGGGCACCCACGGCCACCGCCTGGTCGTCGCGCAGCCGGGCCTCCGGGCCTGCCATCGCGCCGATGACGCGCTGGGCGACCTCGCCGCGCGCGTCGGTCAGGGGGTGCAGGGAGGTCGGCATGGGCCCACCGTAGGCACCCGGGCCGACATCCGACGCCTCGGAGCCGACCTGCTCAGCCGAAGAACACCTCCGCCTCGGCGTAGGCCTCCGGCTTGACGAGCTTCAGCTCGCCGGTGCCCTCCGCCAGCGGGACCCGCACGATGTCGGTGCCACGCAGCGCGACCATCGTGCCGTAGTCCTGCTCTGCGACCGCGGTGATCGCGTGCAGCCCGAACCGGGTCGCGAGCCAGCGGTCGAAGGCGGTCGGGGTGCCGCCGCGCTGCACGTGACCGAGAACGACGGCCCGCGCCTCCTTGCCGGTGCGGTCCTCGATCTCCTTCGCCAGCCGGTCCCCGATGCCGCCGAGCCGGACGTGTCCGAACGCGTCCTTCTCGCCGCTGACCAGCGTCATGTCCCCTCCGGACACCGGGACGGCTCCCTCGGAGACGACGATGATCGGGGAGTAGTGGGACTCGAAGCGCTTCTCGACGTAGTCGCAGACCTTGCCGATGTCGAAGGGCATCTCGGGGATGAGGACCACGTTCGCACCGCCGGCGATGCCGGAGTGCAGGGCGATCCAGCCGGCATGCCGGCCCATCACCTCGACCACGAGCACGCGGTGGTGGGACTCGGCGGTGGTGTGCAGCCGGTCGATGGCCTCCATCGCGATGTTGACGGCCGTGTCGAAGCCGAAGGTGAAGTCGGTGCCCGAGAGGTCGTTGTCGATGGTCTTGGGCACGCCGACCACGTTCACGCCGAGGTCGGCCAGCTTGGTCGCGACGCCGAGGGTGTCCTCGCCGCCGATCGCGACGAGGGCGTCGACCCCGTTCGCCGCGAGGTTCTCCTTGATCTTCTCGACGCCACCGTCGATCTTGAACGGGTTCGTGCGCGAGGACTTCAGGACCGTCCCGCCGCGCGGCAGGATGCCCCGGACCTGGTCGACGCCGAGCGGCGTGGTCACGTTCTCCAGTGGACCCCGCCACCCGTCCAGGAAGCCGACGAAGTCGAAGCCGTACTCCGCGACGCCCTTGCGGACCACCGCCCGGATGACTGCATTGAGACCGGGGCAGTCGCCTCCACCGGTCAGCACTCCTACACGCATCGTCGCTCTGCTCCTTCGGACGTGTCCGGACGTAGCCGCTTGCCGTGGACCTGAGCCTATCGACGCCGCCGGTCGCGATCCGTACCGGGGGAAAGCGTTCGCCGGCCCGCGCCGGCGGCAGAACGCTGCGGGAACGCCCACGGTCCTAGGTTCCGAGCACGACCAAGGAAGAGGAACCGGGCCATGACTCAGCCTCAGATCGACTCCCCGACCGGGGCCCCGCCGTCCCCCACACTGCCGACCGGGGTCGACGGCGACCTGGACCTGGGGCCCGTGGGACTGACCATCTGCCCGGAGTGCGGCGAGACCGCCGAGGTGCTCGACCGCTTCGACCTGAGCTCCACCTCGGGACAGGTCGAGCACGTCAGGATCAGCTGCCTGGCCGCGCGCCACCACTTCACGATGCCGCTCCTCTGAGGGTCCGGGATCCCACCGGGAGGGTCTGCGAGGATGCCGGGCATGAGCGTGCTGGCCATCGACGCAGGGACGACCGGGGTCACGGCGGTCGTCGTCACCACCGAGGGCGCCATCGCCGCCAAGGGCTACCAGGAGTTCGCGCAGCACTTCCCCAGGCCCGGCTGGGTCGAGCACTCGCCCGAGGAGATCTGGCAGGCCACGATCGAGGCCACCCGGGCCGCCCTGAAGGAGTACGGCGACGACGACCTCTCCGGCATCGGCATCACCAACCAGCGCGAGACCGTCCTGCTGTGGGACCGCGAGACGCTGGGATCACCGCGCCGCGCGATCGTGTGGCAGGACCGCCGGACGGCTGCGATCTGCCAGCGGATGCGCGAGGAGGGGCACGAGGATCGCGTCACCGAGCTGACCGGCCTGCGCCTGGACCCGTACTTCTCCGGCACCAAGCTGGTCTGGCTGGCCGAGGAGGAGCCGAACACCTGGGCGCTGGTCCAGGACGGTCGCTACGCGATCGGCACCGTCGACTCGTACCTGATCACCCGGATGACGCGCGGGACCTGGCACGTCACCGACGTCTCGAACGCCTCGCGAACGCTGCTCTACGACCTCGAGGGGGGCGAGTGGAGCGACGAGCTGTGCGGTCTGTTCGGCGTGCCCCGCGACGCGCTTCCCGAGGTGGTGCCGTCGTGGGGCGAGATCGCGACCACCGACCCGCGGTCGTTCCTGGGCCTCGAGCTGCCGATCGCGGGCATCGCGGGCGACCAGAACGCCGCGTTGTTCGGACAGACCTGCTACGAGGTCGGCGACTCCAAGTGCACCTACGGCACGGGGTCGTTCATCCTCACCAACACCGGCACCGAGGTGGTCCGCTCCGACGCCGGGCTGCTCTCGACCGCTGCCTGGCGCTCCCCCGAGGGCGAGACGACGTACGCGCTCGAGGGCGCCATCTTCGTCACCGGGGCCGCCGTGCAGTGGCTTCGCGACGGCATCCAGATCGTCGGCTCGGCCGCCGAGACCGCCGCGGTGGCCTCGACGGTCGAGGACTCCGAGGGGGTGGTGTTCGTGCCGGCGCTCACCGGCCTCGGCGCCCCCGACTGGGACCCGCACGCCCGCGGGATGATCATCGGGATCACCCGCGGCACCACCCGGGCCCACCTGGTGCGGGCGACGCTCGAGGCGATCACCTTCGAGGTGCGCGACGTCGTCGACACGCTGCCCTCCCAGACCCCCCTCACGTCGCTGACCGTCGACGGCGGAGCCAGCGCCAACGACCTCCTCTGCCAGATCCAGGCCGACGTGCTCGGCGTCCCCGTCGAGCGGCCGCGGATCGTCGAGACGACGGCGCTGGGGGCTGCCTTCCTGGCCGGTCTCGGCACCGGGGTCTGGGCCTCGCACGACGACCTGCGCGAGACCTGGCAGCTCGACCGGCGCTTCGAGCCGAAGGCCGACCGGACGCAGGCCGACGCGGCGCACGCCCGCTGGCGCGACGCCGTCGAGCGCGCCAAGGGCTGGGCCGACTGACCGCCGACCCGGGGGCAATCGTTCCTCGAGCCGGGAGGAAGTGTTCCTCGAGCCGGGTTGAAGTGGGGCGTCACCTGTCGGCGAGGTCGGACTGGGCCTGCTCGAGGGCCTCCTGCGCCTCGGCGTACCTCGTCTCGGACCTCTCCGCCTTCTCGTCGGCCGTGACCGCCTCGTCGTCGAGGGTCTCCAGCTCGTGCTCGAGCTCGGCCACCCGGCGCCTGACCTCCTCCAGCTCCTCGGCGGTCTGCAGCGTGCGCGCCTGCACCTTCTCCACCCGCCGACGAGCCTTGCGGAGCCTCTTGCGCGCGTCGTCGGCCGCTCCCCGGGCACGCTCCACGGCCTCCTCCGCCGCCTTGCGCTCCGCCGCGCGCGCCTGCGCCTCCTCGTCGGGCGCCGGCTCCGGGTCGGGTACGGCGGCCAGCTCGGCGCGCTTGCGCTCCGGCATCGGCCGGGGACGCGGGGTCATGCCGATCGCCGCCGGCACCGCGACGGCGTCCACCACGTCGGCGGCACCGACCCCCGTGGCCGCCAGCGCGGTCACGAGCAGCCCGCTCCGCACGGCCGAGGCGGCGTCCTCGTCGACCATCGCTGCGTGCAGGGTGCCCTGGACCTGGTCGGCGACCGCCTCGGTGACCTTCTGCCCGAGCTCGGCCGCCAGCTCACGTCCCTGCCGGGTGACCGCCGTGGTCAGCTGGCGGCGCTGCCGTGTCAAGTCGCGCAGCGCGTCGCCGTCGAGGTCGGACTGGGCCGCTCGCAGCGCGTCGCCGAGGTCGAGCACCTGGGCCATCTGCTCGCCTTGGTGGCGCATCATCATGTTCACCACCCAGGCGGCCACCGAAGGTCGGCGCAGCTCGCTCACCCGCTTCGCCAGGTCCGCGTCACCGTCGGTCCGGGTCTGCTTCGCCCACTGGTTGCGCGTGCCGGTGAACTCGCCCGGCGGCAGCGAGTAGAGCTCCTCGGCGATGCTCAGCAGCGGATCGGCCACCCCCCGAGTCTGCCCTACTCCTCGTCGTCGAGGCCCTGCTCGATCGCGTAGCGCACCAGCTGCACCCGGTTGTGCAGCTGCAGCTTGCGCAGGGTGTTCTGCACGTGGTTCTGCACGGTCCGGTGGGAGAGGAACAGCCGCTCGGCGATCTGCTTGTAGGACAGGCCCTTGGCGACCAGCCGGAGCACCTCGGTCTCGCGGTCGGACAGCCGCGGGGCGTGCCCGGTGCTCGAGGAGGCGGGGGTGTCCGAGAGCCGTCGGTACTCCCCCAGCACCAGGCCGGCCAGCCCCGGGGTGAAGACGGTGTCCCCCGCCGCCACTCGGGCCACGGCCGCCAGCAGCTCCGCACGCGAGGCGGACTTCACCAGGTAGCCCGTGGCCCCCGCCTTCACCGCCTCGAGCACGTCGGCCTGCTCACCCGACGCGGAGAGGATGAGCACCCGCACGGTCGGGTCCGCCTTGACCAGGGTCGCGGTCACCTCGACGCCGTCCGGGGCGGGGATCTGCAGGTCGAGCACCACCACCCGCGGGCGTACGACGCTCGCGCGGGTCACGGCCTCGCTGCCCGTCGACGCCGTGGCCACGACGCGGAACCCGGCCTCGGTGAGGTCGCGGGCGACGCTCTCCCGCCACATCGGGTGGTCGTCGACCACCATCACGGTCAGCCCCCCGTCGGCGTCCTCGCTCACCGGGGCAGGCTATCCGCGCTCGGGCGGGCGGACGTACCGTCCACGCCGGTGCACGAGCGGCTCGCCGGGGTCCCCGGGGTCGATCTCGACGTGCTGCACGACCCCGTCGAGCAGCACCGACCAGCCGACCTCGTGCCCCGGCCCCCCGATCCGCAGGCCGGCCCAGGCCGGGACGCCCTCGAGCACCGGCCCCCACGCCGTCTCGTGCCAGCTACCTGTCCGGAACGGTCCGCCCGGCGACGGTGCGACCCCCGCGAAGGCATCGGCGAGGTCCCGGTCGGCCCATCGCAGCAGCTGCACGGTCGCCGTACCCGACTCCCGGACGGCGTCCACGAGGTCCGAGTCGGGGTCGACCAGGCCGAGCACCCGGGCCGGCTCGCCGGGCGCGACCAGCACCGACGAGACCGTCAGGCCGGCCCGCGAGCCCTCCTGGCCGGTCGTCCAGAGGGTCACCGCACCTCCCAGCCGGCCCCGGAGCCGCCGTGCCGGGTCACGCCGCGACTCCGGCTCGGCGAACGGGTGGTCGGGGTGGATGGTCACGCTCCGCAGCGTAGAGGGGGGCCGGGGCGGGTGCTTCCACCCGCTGCCACGCAAATTTTCCCTTTCATCCCTGAGATCTGTTCAGTTTCCGGGTAACAGCAGCCGATACTTGGCATCGAGAGGGAGTGGGGACCGATGACAGCGCTGGGAAGACTGGGATATCTGAGGCCGTGCCAGGCCTCCGATGACGCCTTCCTGTACGCCGTGTTCTCCACCACCTGGGAGAGCGAGGTCGCGGCCCTCCCGAACCAGAACCTCGCCCAGCACGTGCTGCGCATCCAGCACATCGCCCAGGAGCGACGGTTCGCCGGTCGCTTCCCCGACTACGAACGGTACGTCGTCCGCCACGAGGGCCAGGACGCCGGCCGCCTCTACGTCCACCAGAGCGGGCTGAGCGTGCACGTCGTCGACCTGACGTTGATGCCGGAGTTCCGTTGTCGCGGGATCGGCACCCGGCTGCTGCGCGACCTGCTCGAGGGCGCCGCCCACGAGGGCCTGTCGGTGACGCTGCGGGTGGAGCGCCGCAACCGCCGCGCCGCGGAGTTCTACACCCGTCTTGGTTTCGCGCTGACCGACGTGGACGACCTCGACAACCACTTCGAGTGGACGCCCGTCAGCGCACCCTCCGCGATGAAGGAGGACATGCGCGAGGACCTGGTCGACATGCGCGAGGACCTCGTCGGGATGCGCGAGGACCTGGTCGGGATGCGCGAGTCCGAGCTCGCCGACTGAACGCAGGCCCCGGCCCTCAGCTCCGGCCCTCAGCCGCGACCGGACCCGCGGGCGACGCCCAGCTCCCACTCCGTGCCCTGACCGGGGCTCGTCGTCACCTCCGCCCGGCCACCGAGGTCGCGCATCCGGCCCCGGATCGACTCGCTGACGCCGAGCCGGCCCTCCTCCTCGGCCTCCTCCAGCCGGCCGGGTGCGATGCCGGGCCCGTCGTCGCGGACCGTGACGAGCACCTCCTGGCCGACCTCCTCGACCAGCACCCAGGCGTGCGCCTGCGAGCCGGCGTGCCGGGCCACGTTGTCCAGGCACGCCCGCACCACGGCCGTCAGCTCACCGCACACCCGAGCCGGCAGCAGCACCGGGTCCGCGGGGGCCGAGACCGTGACCGTCCGCGACGCCAGCGTCCCCACCGCCTCACGGAGGTCGCGCCGGGACGACGCGGACCCGCCGGGCAGCGAGGCGTCCGCCTGCACCAGCGCGCGCAGCGCCGCCTCCTGCTCGCCCGCGAGCCGGCCCAGCACCTCGGCCTCGCCGCCGAGCTCGCCGCGGCGCTGCACCAGCGCCAGCACCTGGAGCACCCCGTCGTGCACCGCCCGGGCCAGCCGGGCGCGCTCGGCCAGCACCGCGGCCACCCGCTCCGCCTCGACCCTCGCCTCCGTGGCCTCGTCGATCAGGCCGGACGAGTAGCCGACCACGCCCCCGGCGAGCAGCAGCAGGAAGATGTTCCCCCAGGTCGTGCCGGTGGGCTCGGTGCGCACCGAGAGGTCGAGCACCGACATCAGCACGGCCGCCCCGATGCCACCTGGCCACCCACGCGCCACCGCCCAGGCCAGCACCGCCGCCATCACCCAGAACGACGGGATCGTGGAGGCGTGGCGCGCCAGCATGAGGTCGCTCTCGACGTACGGCGTGGCCATCAGGGTCGCAGCGGCGACCAGCAGGTCGGCGCCGAGCAGCGGCAGCCCGCGGCGCCGCGGGGCGTCGTAGGCCCAGGCGGCGAAGACGGTCCAGAGCACGATCACCCCGACCACCGACCAGCCGGCGACCGGGTGGTCGAACCCGCGCCAGCGCAGCGCGTTGAGCACCACGGCGTAGGCCGCAACCACGAACCGCAGCACGGCCACGGCCCGGAACAGTGTGGTCGTGACCTGCTCGGCGACGGGGTCCAGCAGCCCTGGACGGAAGACTGCTCGCGGCAGCCGGGACAGTGCCACGCTCAGGAGGCTCTGAGCTCGGTGCTCCCGGGGTCGACGTCGGGCTCGGGCGAGGGCTTCTTCGCCTCCTTGTCGAGCGCCTTCGCACGCGAGGCGTACGTGTCGACGTACTCCTGGCCGGAGAGCCGCATGATCTCGTACATGATCTCGTCGGTGATCGACCGGAGGATGAAGCGGTCGTTCTCCAGGCCCTCGTAGCGCGAGAAGTCCAAGGGCTCCCCGAAGCGCACCAGGGGTCGGGTCAGGGAGCCGAACTTCTTGCCTGGCGGTGCGATCGTGTTGGTGCCGATGACGGCGATCGGGACCACAGGGACCCCCGTCTCGAGGGCCAGGCGGGCGACCCCGGTCTTGCCGCGGTACAGCCGACCGTCATGTGAGCGGGTGCCCTCGGGGTAGATGCCGAAGAGCTCGCCCTCCTCCAGGATCCGCATGGCGGCCTTCATCGCGCCCTCGGCGGCCGTGGCGCCGGACCGGTCGATGGGCACCTGGCCGGAGCCGGAGAAGAACTTCTTCTGGAGCCACCCCTTGATCCCGGGCGTCGTGAAGTACTCCGCCTTCGCCACGAAGGTCACCCGACGCGGCAGCGTCAGCGGCATGAACAGCCAGTCGGCGTAGGAGAGGTGGTTGCTCGCCAGGATGGCGGCGCCCTCCGCGGGCACGTGGTCGGCACCCTCGGTGCGGGGGCGGAACACCAGCTTGAGGACGGGACCGAGAAAGACCCACTTGAGCAACCAGTAGAACACCGTCGGACCTCCTCCGCTGCCGGTCAGCCCCCGAGAAACCCTAGCCCTCGCGACGGCGCGCGTGCGACGATTCGTACCTCGGTCGAGCACCACGTTCGGGTCGGACGCGGTCTCGCTCATTCAACACCACTGCAGCGCCCCTCCCCGGTGCATGTCCAGGAGCCGTCCGTGTCCCTCCCTCCCGCCGCGGAGCCGTTCCACGCCGACGCCGTCCCGAACGCACGGGACGGGCAGCGCGTCGGTGTGCTGCTGCTGCAGGGCTTCACCGGCACGCCCGCCTCGGTGGTGCCCTGGGCACGACATCTCGCCGACCAGGGCTTCGGCGTCTCGGCCCCCCGGCTGCCGGGTCACGGCACCAGCTGGCAGGAGCTGAACCGCACCCGCTGGGCCGACTGGTACGGCGAGGCCGAGCGAGGGTTCGAGAAGCTGCGGGCCAACAACGACCAGGTCGTCGTGGGCGGGCTCTCGATGGGCGGCGGCCTAGCCCTCCAGCTGGCTGCCGAGCATGGCCGCGACGTCGCCGGCATCGTAGTGGTCAACCCGGCGGTGAGCACCGAACGCCTCGACGTGCTCGCGCTCCCCGTCCTCAAGCACCTTGTGCCGTCGTTCCCGGGCATCGCCGACGACATCAAGAAGAGCGGCGTCCACGAGCACGGCTACCACCGCACACCGCTGAAGGCGGCGCACTCGATGATGACGGCGTGGAAGCAGCTGCGGCAGGAGCTGCCCAAGGTCACGCAGCCGCTGCTGATGTTCCGCTCGGTGGAGGACCACGTGGTGGACCCCTCGTCGGGGTCGGTCATCCGCGCGACGGTCTCCTCGCGGGACCTGACGGAACGGATGCTTGAGAACAGCTACCACGTGGCTACGCTCGACAACGACGCCCCGACCATCTTCGAGGAGTCTTCCCAGTTCGTGCGACGAGTGACCGGACCATGATCCCTCCAGACGACAGCCACCGCGACGACGCCGGTTCCTCCGACAGCGACGCCGGCCCGGGCGTGCCCACCGACTTCGACGCGGCCTTCCGGGCGATCGTCGAGAACTACGGTGAGCGTCCCACGCTCGGGGCACCGGTCGAGCCGGCGCCCGAGCCCGAGCCGGCAGCGGTCGAGGAGCCGGTGGTGGACCCCCGGCTGTTCGACACGGGACACCTCGAGCCGACGCTGCCCGTCGCCCCTCGCGAGGAGGAGCACTTCGTCCCGCCGGCCCCACCACCGGTCCCCCGAGCCACTCCGACCCGTCGGCTCGCCTGGCTGGGGCTGTTCGTGGCGCCGATGCTGATGCTGGCCGCCGTGGTGTTCGGCTGGGCCTACCCCGAGTGGGTGTCCCTGCTCCTCGTCGCCGGATTCGTCGGCGGCTTCGTGTTCCTGGTCGCGACCATGCCCGGCGACCGCGGCGACAACGACGGCGACGGGGCGGTTGTGTAGCCTCCTTCGCGGCGGGCGCGGCCCGTCGTCACCGACCGGAGGACCACCGTGCACGTCAGCGAGACCGTCGAGATATCCGGCCACCTGATCGACACCGGCATCTTGTCGCGCGTGCTCGACGACGTCCGCGAGTACGCCGGCGACTGGGTCATCGAGCGCTTCGACGTCGGCCGTGAGGCGGCGGACCTGTCCAGCGCGACCATCACCCTCTCCCACGACGACGACGAGGCGCTGCAGCGCCTGCTGATGCGGCTGCAGAGCCGCGGCGTGAACCAGGTCGACCCGGGCGAGGCCGAGACGTCGCCGTGCGAGGTCGACGGGGTCTTCCCGGACTTCTTCTACTCCACCACCAACCTCGCCACCCGGGTGCGCCTGTCGGGTCGGTGGGTGCCGGTGGAGAACCCCGAGATGGACTGCGGCCTGATCATCGACGACTCCGGCGAGAGGCTGCGCGTCTTCACTCTTCCCATGGCGGACGTGAAGGCCGGCATGACCGTCGTCTGCGGTGCCTCCGGGCTGCGGGTGGACCCTCCCGTGCTCACCAAGGCCGAGGGCTCCTTCGGCTTCATGGAGTCCGACGTGTCCAGCGAGAAGCCGCAGGCGGTGCTGGTGCGCCAGGTCGCGGAGGGGATGCGCCAGGCCAAGGCCGACGGCCTGAAGGTGCTCTGGGTGGGCGGGCCGGGCGTCGTCCACACGGGGGCGGCGCCTGCGATGGTGGCGCTGGTGCAGGCCGGCTACGTCGACGTGCTCTTCGCCGGCAACGCCCTGGCCACCCACGACATCGAGTCGGCGCTGTTCGGCACCTCCCTGGGCGTCGACCTGGCGCAGGGCCGCGGGGTCGAGCACGGCCACGAGCACCACATCCGCGCGTTGAACACCATCCGCAAGGCGGGCTCGATCCGGGCGGCGGTCGACACCGGCGTGCTCACCGGCGGCATCATGCACGCGCTGGTCACCCGCGGCAACGACTTCGTCCTGGTCGGGTCGGTGCGCGACGACGGCCCGCTGCCCGACGTGTACACCGATGTCATCGAGGGGCAGCGCGCGATGCGGGCCAAGCTGACCGACGTCGGCTTCTGCCTGATGGTCGCGACGATGCTGCACTCGGTGGCGACCGGCAACATCCTGCCCGCCTCGATCCCGCTGGTCTGCGTGGACATCAACCCGGCCACGGTCACCAAGCTCGCCGACCGCGGCTCCTCCCAGGCCCGCGGCATCGTCACCGACGTGGGGCTCTTCCTCGAGCAGCTGGCCGGCGAGCTGCTCGAGGACTACTCCACCAAGCGCTCCTGGACCTGAGGCTCTCCCCCGTCGTCCGCCGTCGTCCGCCGTCGTCCGCCGTCGTCCGCCTCGTCCGCCGTCGTCCGTCGTCTCCCCCGTCAAGCCTCTCCCTTGAGGTGGGCGCGGGCGAGGTCGGCCGCACCGATGAAGCCGGCGTCGGGCCCGAGCTCGGCTCGCAGCACCGCCGGGAGCGGCCGGTAGCCGCGTCCGGTGAGGGTGCGCCCGAGCGCCTCACGAGCCGGCGCCAGCAGGAGCTCCCCGGCGTCCGAGACACCGCCGCCGACCACGATCGCCTCCGGGTCGAAGCCCGCGCACACGCCGGCGAGGCCCACCCCGAGCCAGGTGCCGACCTCGTGCAGCAGCGCGCGGGCGCTCTCGTCGCCTGCTTGGGCGGCCTCGGTGACCAGCGACCCGGTCAGCCGCGTCGCGTCGTCGTCGACCAGGGCGCGGAGCTGGGTGCTGGCGGGTGAGCGCTGCAGCACCAGCTCGCGGGCCTCTCTCACGAGCGCGTTGCCACTGGAGTACTGCTCCCAGCAGCCACGGTTGCCGCACTCGCAGCGGTGCCCACCGGGCACCACCTGCATGTGCCCGAACTCGCCGGCCATGCCGTGGGCGCCCCGGAGCACCTTCCGCTCACACACGAGCGCCCCGCCGATGCCCGTCCCCAGCGTGAGGCACACGACGTGCCGCATGGAGCGGGCGGCGCCGAAGCGCAGCTCTGCCCGGGCGGTCGTGTTGGCGTCGTTGTCCACGACCACCGGGATCTCGAGCCTGGCGCCGATCGCCTGCTGCAGGGGCTCGTTGCGCCAGGACAGATGCGGCGCGAACGCCACCCGCCCCTGGCCGTCGACGAAGCCGGCGGCGCCGATGCCCACCGCGGCCGCCTGTGGTGCGACCGTTGACCGCAGCTGGTCGACCGCGACCAGGATCAGGTCCTCCACGACCTCCGGCGCCGTACTTCGGTGCGGGGTGGGCAGTCGCACCCGACCGAGGACCTCACCGGAGGCGGCCACCGCCCCGGCGAGCACCTTGGTGCCCCCGATGTCCACCCCGATCGTCAGGCTCTCTTGCAGCGGCACGGCACCTCCGGGTGAGTAGTCCGTCCGGGTCAATTTCGCCAATACGGCACCAACTCGGACATTTCACCCCTAGTTTTGTGTCAGCAGTCGACTTCAGGGGCGAGGACACCATGCCGGACGTGCACCGTGCCTGTCGCATCCCGCGTGACCAGCGGGGTGCGACAGCGGTCGAGTTCGCCATCACCATGCCCATCTTGGTGATGGTGCTGCTCGGCATTGTCACCGCTGGCCTGAGCTACACGCACGGCGTCGGCCTGGCGAACGCGGTCCGCGAGGGTGCGCGCTTCGGGGCCACCGGTGACTCGACGTCGGCGTCGTGGGCGAGCGACGTCGCCGCCCGCACCCGCACCACCCAGTTCGACGACTCCGCCAGCGCAGGCTCGTCCATGACCTCCGTGTGCGTGCAGCTCTGGAAGTACACCGGCCCCGGGACCAACGCCGGGTCCGCGGTCAAGTCCACCTGTTCCGCCGGTGCGAGCACCCCCGCCCCGGGGGCGCCGGCGCTCACGATGCCGGGCAAGGACAGCTACCCGGTCGTGCCCGCCCAGCCGACCACGGGGACGGCCGGCACCTGTGTCGTCCGGGTGCTGGCGGCGCGGAAGTACTCCATCGTCCTCGGCGTCGTGCCCGGCTTCGCTGGGACCATGAAGCGGGGCTCGGTGGCGCGGTACGAGAGAACGACATGCTGACGCCGCGCCTCGGCGGTCGTCGCAGCGAGCAGCGCGGGGCGGTCGCGGTGATCGTCACGCTGTGCATGCTCTCGCTGCTGGTGACGGGTGCGATGGTTCTCGACTTCGGTCTGGTCCGGTACAACCGGCAGATCAACAAGACGGCTGCCGACTCCGCGGTCGCGGCCGGACTGCAGGCCGCCAACAGCGTGACCGGCGACATCTCGAACGGCACCGCCGTCTGCACCGCCTACCAGTTCCTCAAGGCCAGCCGTCCCGCCCTCTCCGGGCTCCCCGTCGACTCGTGCGCGGTGGTCAACCCCGCCCAGACCTGTGTCCCGGGGAACTCCGGCACCGACATGTCGTACCACGGGACGACCACGTCAGGGACGACCCGATACGAGGTCTGGATCAAGTCCCCCTACACGATGGCGGACACCAGCATGGGGGGTGCGTTTCCCGAGGAGACCAGCACGAGCACGCTCTCCTCGGACAAGGGCGATCCCGCCCAGTCGGGGTGCGACCAGGTCGGCGTCGTCATCAAGCAGTGGACGAAGCCCGGGCTGGGAAAGCTGGTGCACAACGACGACCTCGTCACCCGGGTGCGCTCGGTGGCCCGGGTCAAGGTGAACACCGACGACCTCCCACCCGCCTTGCTCCTGATCGAGCCGCACAAGTGTGGAGTCCTCTCGGTGGGCTCGGCCGGTTCGGCCTCGCGGATCAAGGTGTACGGCTCCCTCACCACACCGGCCACCATCCACGTCGACTCCGACGCCGCCGACAGCAGCTGTGGGAGCGGGAGCGGCCAGCAGCTCATCCAGGGCAAGCAGGCAGACGCGATCGTCGCCTACGGCAGCACCACCGGGGCGCCGGGGTCGATCAGCACGGTGGCCACCGCCCTCGGCAAGCCCACCAACGTCGTGGCGGACAACCCGTTGAACGTGTACGGGACCACGGCCCTCAACGAAGCCGTCACCGGGGTCGTCTCGCCCGTGGTGGGACGCACACCCGTCACGCGCCGACCCGTCGACAAGAGGTACCTGCCCGGGGTCAAGGCCGCCACGATGGCCGCCTACGCCAAGTGGTCGATGTCGCACAGTGCACCTCCCGGCTTCACCAGGTACGGCTGCCCGACGGCAGCCAACATGACGGCGATGAGCCTGCTCACCGCGAGCAGCAGCGTCTACATCGACTGCCCCGGCAACTCGGGGATCACGCTGAGCGGCACGATCGGCGCCGGCACGGTCTACTTCCACGGTTGGATCAAGAACGGCAACCTGAAGCTGCCCAACGCCCGGAGCGTCTACGTCGACAACACCGACGACAGCGGCGCCCGGATCTCCACGCAGGCGATCAGCCTGACGCAGGCCGGCGCCGGGTTCTGCGTCCGGGCCCTGCTCTGCGACACGCTGGGACTCGGCACCTGTTCCAACCTCCCGACGGGCAGCGTCACCGCGAACGCGACGCTGATGATCCGCCGCGGCAGCATCGACACGAACGGTGGCCTGCTGCGGATGTGCAACACCCGCGCCATCCTGCAGGGCGGCGGCCTGGGCAACGGCACCACGGGCAACCCGGGAGGATGCCTGCCCTCGACCAACGGGACGCCGCCGACGGCCACTCCCTGCACCGACGCCTCGACCACCGCCGGCAACGGCATCGTCGCTCTGGGTGGGGCCACCGACTGGACGGCTCCCAACGCCTACACGAGCCTCCCCGCCGCGGGGTACCTCAACGAGACCCAGAAGCACGTGCTGTGGGACCAGGGCGAGGACCTGGCACTGTGGACCGAGACCTACGGCAGCGGAGCGACCTACAAGATGACCGGCGGGACGAACCTGCACGTGAACGGCGTCTTCATGACGCCGAACGCCGGACCGTTCACCCTCGGCGGTGGCGGCAACATCGACCTGACCAACTCGCAGTTCATCGCGACGTCGTTCGCGGTCGCCGGCGGCGCCGTGCTGACCATGAAGGTCGACCCCCAGAACGCGGTGGGCCTGCCCAGCCTGCAGGACTTCCAGCTGGTGCGTTGAGTCCCACCCAGGCTACCCAGGGCCGGCTGAGGGCCGCTCAGGGCCGTCGGGCCAGGTCGGCCGCGCCGATCATCCCCGCCTTGTTTCCCAGCAGCGCCGCCCGTACCTCGAGCTCGGGCCGGTAGTGCCGGCCGGTGAGGTTCGCCTTGAAGTGGGCGCGCACCGGGTCGAGCAGCAGGTCGCCGGCCTCCGAGACACCCCCGCCGAGCACCACCACGGCCGGGTCGAGCACCGCGGTCAGGCTGGCGATGCCCTCCCCCACCCAGCGTCCGAGCGCGGCTAGCTGCTCCCGGGCGAACGCATCACCGTCCCGCGCGGCCTCCGTGATCAACGGCCCCGTGATCCGCTCGATGTCCCCGCCGGCCCGGTCGACGAGCGTCCGGGCGATGAGGGACCCCTGGCGTGCCTGGTCCCTGGTGTCGCGCACCAGGGCGGTGCCGCTGGCGTACTGCTCCCAGCAGCCGCGGTTGCCGCACCCGCACAGCCGCCCGTCGGGTACGACGCGCATGTGGCCGATCTCGGCGGCGACGCCGAAGGCCCCACGATGAAGCTCGCCGTTCAGGACGATGCCGCCGCCGACGCCGGTGCCGAGCGTGACCAGCAGGGAGTCGGAGACGTCCTCGCCCGCACCGAAGGTGAACTCACCCCAGGCCGCGGCGTTGGCGTCGTTCTCGATCACGACCGGAAGCCCGATGCGCCTCTCGAGATCGGCTCGCAGCGGCTCGTCACGCCAGGCCAGGTTGGGGGCGAACATCACCACCGAGCGGGTCGAGTCGACGAATCCGGCAGCCCCGACGCCGACGGCGACCAGGTCGAAGGTGCCACGCAGCTCCGCGACGAGCGCCTCGATGGTGCGCTCGATGGCGTCCGTGTCGGTGGCAGGTGACTCCCGGCGCGCCGTGGCGAGGATCCGGCCGGCCTCGTCGACGACACCCCCGGCGATCTTCGTGCCCCCGACGTCGATGCCGACCGAGAGTCCCATCAGTCCACCTCTCCCGCGTCGGCGGCATCGTGCTCCGGGTCAGCGAGATCAGAATCGGGCTCGTCGCTCAGGTCGATGTGCTCGAACCCGCCCTGCGGCCGGCTCGGCCGGTCGGGCACGCTGGTCGCCAGCACGCCCGACGCCGCCTGCAGCAACGAGCTCGCGGCGGCGCCGAGGTGGTGTCGCACCTCCGGGCTCGTGCTCCGGACCAGCGCGATCACCTGGCACAGGGGGCAGTAGCGGCAGTCGGCGCCACCGGTCGCCAGGTGCTCGTTGACCTGCTGGAAGGTCGATGCCGCGCCCTCCGCCGCACCGGCCGCCGCCCCGGCATACTCGTGGCCGCTCTCCCGGGCCCACTCCTGCAGCGCCTCCAGCAGCTTGGCGGCCTCCTCGCCGATGCTCCCGACCGGGGGGTCACCTTCGACGCTCATGCCTGCCCCCCGGCCGATGCCCTGTCCTCGTTCTCCACCGGCGCGAAGCGGACCCGCAGCTCCCCGGCCTCGACACGGGCACCTGCCACGCAGTGGCGCCCCAGCGCAGCCGGCAGCGCGATCACCCGGCGGTAGGAACCCACGGTCACCACGAGCTCGTCTCCATGTCGCGCCACGTCGATCTCGGACTTGGCCACAAACGGTAGTGCGATGCGCAGCAGGGTTCCCGTGCGGGTGCGCGACAGCGACATCGGTGGCCTGCCCACCGGAGGGGCCAGCGGGTCGTCCCCGCCGTAGGCCGCGGCCGCAAACGCGGTCAGCGCGACCACGCCGACCGGCTCCGACGGCTGGTACGACGACCTCCACACCGGCAGCCCGGTGAACGAGCTCTCCACGTCGGCCAGGACGGAGGCCTGGGCCGCGGCCCACTGACGTCGCCACTCGTCGGCCCCCTCGCTGGGAAACACCCGGTTCGCCAGCACCCCGTCGACCCGGTAGCCGAAGAGCGACAGCGTGGTCAGCGACCGGCGGGCCTCGGCCACCACCACCTGCTCGGGGGTGAGGACCAGCCGGACGCTGGCGGCATCGCCGGTGAGCAGCGCGTGCACCTCCTCGAGGTCACGGTGCAGCCGCTCGACCGCGTCGAAGACGGCGTCGTGCGGCATGGGCACACCGGCTGCCCGGGCGAGCACCGGTCGCAGGGCCTTGACGATGCGGCGCTCCGCCGGGAACACCCGGTCCATGTACCAGCCCAGGGCCTCGGGCAGGGCCAGCAGACGGAGCGTCTCGGCCGTGGGCGCGCAGTCGACCACGACCACGTCCCACTCCCCCGAGAGCACCTGGGTGCGCAGCTCGAGCAGTGCCAGCACCTCCTCGGCCCCCGGGACGACGGTCAGCTCCTCGGCGGTGATCGGGTCGACCCCCGAGGCATCGAGCACGGCGAGCAGGTAGCCCTGGATCTCCCTCCAGGAACGCTCGAACCGCTGCTGCACGTCGACCTGCTGCACGTAGAGGCGACCGCCGACGGGAGTGGGATCCGCCCCGATCGGCACGGCGAAGGCGTCGGCCAGCGAGTGCGCGGCGTCCGTCGAGAGCACGAGGGTGCGGTGACCGGACGCGGCGGCGGCCGCGGCGGTTCCCGCGGCGGCGGTGGTCTTGCCGACCCCGCCCTTGCCGGTGAAGAGAATGATCCGCACGGTGGATCTCACGGTGGAGCTCACGGGGGAAGTCACGGGGAGGTCAGCGCAGTGACTCGACGCGCTTCTTGAGCCCCTTGAGAGCGGTGTCGATGATGACCTTCTCGGCCTTGCGCCGCAGCATGCCGATCATCGGGATGGAGATCTCCACCGCCAACCGGTAGGTGACCTCGGTGCTCTCGCCCTGGTCGTCGAGCTCGTAGGCTCCGTCCATGGTCTTGAGCATGTGGCCCTCGACCAGCGTCCAGGTGACGGACTCGTCGCCGTTCCAGTCGTAGCTGAGCGTGTAGGTGTCCTTGATGGGGCTGGCGTCCAGCTCGAAGTAGACCTGCTCAGCCCGACCGTTGCCGCCCTGCTCGACGGGCTCGGCCCGCTTCACTCCCTGCGCCCACTCCGGATAGGACCCGAAGTCGGAGATGACGGCCATGATCTCGGCCGGATCGGCGGAGATGACGATGCTCGAGGTGGTCTGCTCAGCCATGTCGGGACATCAATCCTGCCTGCGCGGGTCACGGGGCCCCGAGGGTCACGGGGGGTCACCGGGGAACAGACGGAAGCGTAACCGAAGTGCGAGACCAGGCAGCGGGTTCTAGTCGGCGAGCTTCACGACCCGGCTGGTGAAGTCGCACGTCGAGTCGCCCAGCGAACAGTGGTCGTCGAGGTGACCCACCCCGATCGCCTTCACGAAGCGCAGCTGCAGGTAGCTCGTGTTGCCGTTCCCGTTGCCGTTGCCTGGCGTCGTCGCGGTAGCCGTCGCGGTAGTCGTCGCGGTAGCCGTCGCGGTCGCCGTCCCGGTCGGAGTCGGAGTCGGAGTGGGGGTGGTGGTGGTGCAGTGCTGCCCCCCGTTGTTGCACGTCGGGGTGGGGGTCGGCGTGGGCGTCGGCGTGGGCGTCGGCGTGGGCGTGGGCGTGGGTGTCGGGGTGGGGGTGGGCGTCGGCGTGGCTGACGGGCACGCATTGCCGTTCGCATGCACGTTGCAGGTCGTGACCACCTCGGGTACGGCGCCCCGCACCTCGGGCGCCGCCGCGAACCAGGGCGCCCGGTTCACGCCGACCGCGGGCAGGGCCGAGGTCACGGTGCGCGTGCTCCAGGAGGGCTGGTCGACGCAGGCGGCCACGCCCTGGGAGCCACCCCCGAAGTCGTAGGCGCACACCTGCACCATGACGTAGCCCGCTACGTGGTACGCGCTGTTGGCGCCGTTGCCGGTGAAGGAGGTGTAGACCGGCAGCGGGATCTGCTGGCCGAGGATCGCCGACATCTCCCCGCTCAGCCCGCCGCCGAAGGCCCCGGTCTTCGCCAGCACGTCGGCCGGCTGCAGGATCTCGCCCGCGAAGCCGTACTGGATCCATCGGGCGATGTCGGCGTTGCCCCCGCCCTGGACGTTGTCGAGCTGGACGAACCCCCAGTTGCCCGGGCCCAGACCGCAGCCGGTGGTGCTGCCGCTGCCCTGGCTGCTGAAGACCAGGGTGCGCGCCATCGCCGGGTTGGCCTGGAGAGCCTGCGCGTCGGAGCGGCAGATGGCGAACGGCCGTAGTCCCAGCGGTGTGCCGGGACCTACCACCGCCTGAGCGGACTTGGCGACGTGGATACCGCTGACGCCGAAGATGCTGCCGAAGAAGGTGGGGGAGGTCTGGGCCGACGAGGCCGAGATGAACAGCCGGCCACCGGCGCAGGTGGCGCTGAAACCGGCGGTGCCGCCCTTCAGCGCTGCCCCGGAGGCGGGCGCGTTCGCGGAGAAGATCCCTTCAGCGGTGGGACGCTTGGTCAGGGCCAGGGTCTTCAGGGCGCCGCAGTCCCCGGGTTGGCTGCCGACCTCACGGGCGACCGCGAGCGCGGCGGCGTCGACGCCGTTCTGCAGTGACCGCTTGTTGGCGTAGGCGAGCCCGTAGTCGGTCACGAAGGCGACCACGCCGATCAGGACGATGGCGAGCAGGGCCACCAGCAGCGCGGTGACCCCGCGCTCCTCCGCAGGCTCGCCCCGCCGTCCCCTCTGGGGCCTGGACCGGCGGATCAGGAGTCGTACTCGCACCGGTACACCCCCGTGCTGGTCAGGGTCACATTCTTGGTCATGACCAGCGGGATCGTGATCTTGCCGGGGAACGTCGCCTTGACGGACAGGTTGTCGTTGCTTCCGGCACCCTTGCACGGGCTCTGCGTCAGCGCACCACTCGAGGTCGAGGTGCCGTTGGCGTTCGCGGTCACCTTGCAGACCTCGGTGCCTGCCCTGCTCACGGTGACGCTCACCTTGCCCGAGGTCATCCCGATGGTCTGCGCGCCATTCCGGGTCTGCGTGAGCACGTCCCCGCAGGTGCGCGGGGTGCCGGTCTGGGCAACGTACAGGCCCACGGACCCGAACCTGGCACCGTCGCGGACGGCACTGGTCAGGGTCAGCTTCTGGGTGAACGCGAAGCCGAAGCCGATGATCCCGAACAGCAGCGGGATGAGGATCACCGAGGCCACCAGCGCGAACTCGACGGCGGCTGCCCCGTCCTGAGCATCACGCCGGGCCCGGCCAGGGACCCCGGCAGGTTGGCGGGACGCGACGAGCCGGACCAGATGCACTGCATCATGGTCGCACCCCAAGGGGGGCGAAAAGTCCCAAATAGACTTAAAACCCGGGGCCACTCCCCCCTTCCGACGGCCTTCGCCCCTCCTCGCACGGGCGATCCCGCGGCAGCGGTTACCGTGAGGGCCTTCGAGGAGCCTGCTGGAGGCACGACGCATGCGTGAGTTCGCCACACCGTCGGCCTACCGCGCACCGACCCGAGGCAACCTCACCGACGACGTCGTCGGCAACGCCACCGACTCCCCGGGGGCCGTCGTCGTCTCGGTGCGCCGCGACGACGGATGGCAGGACCTGACCGCCGTGGAGTTCCTGGCCCAGGTGACCGGCGTGGCCAAAGGGCTTCTCGCCGCCGGGCTCCGGCCCGGTGAGCGGGTCGCGCTGCTCTCGCGCACCCGCTACGAGTGGACGCTGCTGGACTACGCCATCTGGTTCGCGGGTGGGGTGTCGGTCCCGGTCTACGCCAGCTCCCCGGCAGAGCAGGTCGACTGGGTCCTCGAGGACTCCGGCGTCACCCACGCCGTCGTCGAAACCGTCGAGCACCGGCTCCTGGTGGAGGGCACCGCGGCCGGGAGGTCCGTGGAGCGTGTGTGGTGCCTCGAGGAAGGCGCGGTCGGCGAGCTTACGGCGAAGGGTGCCTCGGTGCCCGATGACGAGCTGGAGGCGCGTCGCCGTGCCGCCGGTCCCGACACGCTCGCCACCCTGGTCTACACCTCGGGCACGACCGGTCGTCCCAAGGGCTGCATGCTCACCCACGGCAACTTCATGTTCGAGATCGACGTGACGGTGCAGGCGCTCGACGAGCTGTTCGACGTCGGGTCGTCGACCCTGCTGTTCCTGCCGATGGCGCACGTGCTGGCTCGGGTGGTGCAGATCGGCGCGGTGCGGACCCGGACGCGGCTGGCTCATGCCGCCGACGTCACCCACCTGGGTCGTGACCTGGAGACGTACGCACCGACGTTCGTCCTGGCGGTCCCGCGGGTCTTCGAGCGGATCTTCAACACTGCCAGCCAGCAGGCTGCGGCGGACGGCCGCTCGCGGCTCTTCGAGCGCGCCGCCAAGGTGGCCATCGACTTCAGCCGGGCCAGCGAGTCCGGTCGGCCCGGACCCGTGCTGCGGGCCCGCCACCGCGCCTTCGACCGGCTCGTCTACCGCTCCGTGCGCTCGGCTCTCGGCGGTCGGTGCACGTTCGCCGTCTCCGGGGGCGCCCCGCTGGGCGAGCGACTCGGCCACTTCTACCGCGGCATCGGCGTCACGATCCTCGAGGGCTACGGACTCACCGAGACCACCGCTGCCGTCACTCTCAACCTGCCCGACGCGGTGAAGATCGGCTCGGTGGGCCGACCCCTGGGCGGGACGACCGTGCGGGTCGCCGAGGACGGGGAGCTGCACCTGCGCGGACGGCAGCTGTTCTCCGGCTACTGGCACGACGACACGGCGACCGCCGAGGTGCTCGACGACGAGGGCTGGTTGCGCACCGGCGACCTCGGAGAGATCGACGACGAGGGTTTCGTTCGCGTGACCGGCCGCAAGAACGAGCTGCTGGTGACGCTCGGCGGTAAGAACGTGGCACCCACCGTTCTGGAGGACGCGGTCCGGGCACACCCCCTGGTCAGCCAGTGCCTGGTGGTCGGCGACAAGCGCCCGTTCGTCGCCGCCCTGGTCACCCTGGACGAGGAGGCCGTGGCGCGATGGGCACGCACGCACGCGAAACGCAGCCAGCGGGTGGCTGACCTCGTCGAGGACCAGGAGCTGCGTGCCGAGGTGGGCGCCGGGGTGGAGGCGGCCAACCGGGGCGTCTCGCAGGCGGAGTCGATCCGGGCGTTCCGGGTGCTCGCCGAGGACTGGACCGAGGAGGCTGGTCACCTCACGCCCGGGCTGAAGCTCCGGCGCAGCGTGGTGACGCGTCAGTTCAGGCAGGAGATCGAGGCGCTCTACGACCGGTAGGGCGCCCGGCTGCGGCCGGTGCGCTATGTCCGATTGATCCGGACTATTTACCCCATTCCTGAGACGCGGGCCCGGCGCGTGGGCAAACCTTAACTCGTGGGCTTGAGCAAGCCCCCCTGGGAGAACAGCCGCACAGGACGCCTCGTCGAGCCTGGTTGCCCTCCCTGTGGACGGAGCAACCAAGGACGACGCATGGGACGCAGAACAGCTCTCTTGATCGTGGCGGCGCTGATCGCGACGCTCGGCACCGGCATGGTCTTCCTCTATGTCCGCGGCGCGGACAGCCGTGCCGAGGCGAACCAGCAGCCGGTTCAGGTCCTCAAGGCCGTGGCCCGCATCGAGCCGGGAGAGACCATGGCCGACGCCCAGGCCGCGGGCAAGATCCAGCTCGGGAACGTGCCCAAGGTGCAGGTCCTGCCAGGCGCGGTCAACTCGGCTTCCGGCCTGGAGAAGCAGGTGGCGCTGGGCACCATCTACCCGAACGAGCAGATCATCAGCGCGAAGTTCGGCTCGGCCGGCGACCAGCAGAACCTCACGATCCCCGACGGGAACGTCGCCACATCGGTGAACCTCTCCGACACCGGACGGGTGGCGGGCTTCGTCAGCCCGGGTGCCGAGGTCGCGATCTTCTTGACCACGCACGACGACAACAGCCTTCCCGACGCGACGCGCCTGCTGCTCAGCAAGGCGAAGGTGATCGCGGTCGGTGACACGACCGTGGTGTCGACCACCAAGACCACCGAGACGGGCGACAAGACCATCGAGGAGCTGCCGAAGACGCTGTTCACGCTGGCGCTCTCGCAGAACGACGCGCAGAAGCTCACGTTCGCGGCCAGCCGAGGAGATCTGTCCTTCGCCCTGCTCAACGACAAGTCGAAGATCAAGCCCAACGAGGGCGTCCAGCCCAAGAACCTCTTCCGGTGATCTGAATGCCCATCATCGTCGAGAACAGCCAGTCCAACTCCGACCTGTTCATCTCGGTCACCGGCAGCGACTCCCATGTCGTCAGCAGCCTCGAGGAGCTCAAGCGGCTGCTGACCGACTCCCCGGACGAGTACGCGATCATCCTCGGGCCGACTGTCGACCTCGAGGCCGCGGCCGCGCTGGCCGACACCCTGCGGGTCACCCGTCCGACCGCAAGCGTGATCCTGATCCGTCGACGCGTGGACACCAGTGTCCTCGCCGAGGCGCTGCGCAGCGGCATGCGCGAGGTCGTCGACGAGCGGGACCTGACCGGTCTGGGCTCGGCGGTGAACCGGGCGCGCGAGGTCTGGCAGGCGCTCAACGGTGGTGCGACCGTGAGCGGAACGGGCAGCCGGGGTCGGCTCGTCACCGTCTTCTCCCCGAAAGGCGGAGTGGGCAAGACCACCCTGGCGGTGAACCTGGCACTCGCGCTCTCACAGGGCGGCTCGCGCAAGGTGTGCGTCGTCGACCTCGACCTGGCCTTCGGCGACGTGGCCATCACGTTGCAGCTGTTCCCCGCACGCACGATCGCGGATGCCGTGCACCTGGAGAGCGGTCTGGACTTCGGGGTGCTGGAGCCGTTGCTGACGACGTACCACGCCCAGCTGTCGGCACTCGTGGCCCCGGTCCAGCCGGACGCCAAGGACGGCATCCCCGCGCCCCTGGTCGGACGCATCCTCAGCCTTCTGAAGTCGCACTTCGACCACGTGGTGGTCGACACCTCGCCGGCGTTCGACGAGTTCGTCCTGCAGGCCTTCGACGAGACCGACGACCTGCTGCTGGTCACCACGCTCGACGTCCCGACGCTGAAGAACGTGAAGGTGGCCGTGGAGACGCTGGACCTGCTGAACTTCCCCCGGCCGCGACGTCACCTGGTGCTGAACCGCGCCGACGACAAGGTGGGACTCACCGCCGACAAGGTGGAGAGCACCCTCGGCATGCCCATCGACGCGGCGATCCCGACGTCGACCGCGGTGGCGCACGCGACCAACTCCGGCGAGCCGATCATCAGCACCCACCCCAAGCACAGCGTCAGCCAGGCGATCAACGCCCTGGCCAAGTCCCTCTCCACACCCCAGGCGTCCTCGGGCCTGAACGGGGCCTCGGGCGGCAAGAGCCACGTCGCCACCCCGAAGCGTTCCCTCCTGCGCAGAAACGGAAGGTAGTCATGAGCAGCCTCGCCGACCGCCTGGCCGCGGCCTCCCGCGACCGTGTCACCGCTCCACCCGCCACGAACGACGCGATGTCGACGATGTCGGAGCGCCGCGGTGGCGCCGAACGCAAGGGCGAGAACGACTTCGCCGACCTCAAGTCGCAGGTCCACAACACCTTGCTCCACCAGCTCGGCCCCAAGCTGTACGACGCCGAGCTGACCCAGACCGAGCTCGAGCACATGGTCAAGGGCGCCCTGCAGGAGGCCATGCAGGCCGCGGACATCCTGCTGCCCACCAGCGAACGCACCCGCATCTCCCAGGAGATCTCCGACGACATCCTCGGCTACGGACCGATCGAGCCGTTCCTGCGCGACCCCGACCTCACCGAGGTCATGGTCAACGGGCCGAACAGCATCTACATCGAGCGCAGCGGCCGGCTGGTCAAGGTGGAAGGTCACTTCACCGACGAGCAGCACCTGCGCCGCACGATCGACAAGATCGTCTCCCGGATCGGCCGACGCGTCGACGAGTCGAGCCCCATGGTCGACGCCCGTCTCCCCGACGGCAGCCGCGTGAACGCCGTGATCCCCCCGCTTGCTGTCGACGGCTCACTGCTCACCATCCGCAAGTTCGCCGCCGACCCGTACACCTCCTCCGACCTGGTGGCGTTCGGGACGTACTCCCAGCGCACGGCGGAGTTCCTGGAGGCGTGCGTGAAGGGCCGGCTCAACGTCGTGGTCTCCGGCAGCACCGGCTCGGGCAAGACCACCACGCTGAACGTGCTCTCCTCGTTCATCCCCACCGACGAGCGCATCGTCACGATCGAGGACGCCGCGGAGCTCCAGCTCCACCAGGACCACGTGCTCCGCCTCGAGTCCCGCCCGTCCAACATCGAGGGCAAGGGCGCGGTCGACATCCGCGACCTGGTGAAGAACGCGCTGCGCATGCGGCCCGACCGCATCGTCGTCGGCGAGGTCCGCGACGCCTCGGCGCTCGACATGCTGCAGGCGATGAACACCGGTCACGACGGCTCGCTCTGCACGGTGCACTCGAACGGTCCTCGCGACACGCTGTCCCGCATCGAGACCATGGTGCTGATGGCCGGCATGGACCTCCCCATCCGTGCCATCCGTGAGCAGGTCGCCTCGGCCGTCGACGTGATCGTGCACCAGAGCCGGCTCAAGGACGGCTCCCGCAAGATCACGCACGTGACCGAGGTGGAGCGCATGGAGGGCGACGTGATCACGTTGCAGGACGTGTTCGTCTACGACCACTCGTTCGGCTTCGACGAGAACGGCAAGACCCTCGGTCGGCTGCGTGCCTCCGGGCTTCGTCCCAAGTTCCTCGAGAAGCTGTCGCACGCGAACGTCCACGTCGACCCGATGATCTTCGCGATGGACGGGGCCTGAGCCATGTCGCTTCGCCGGAACCGGCACGGGCGGCGTCCGCTTCGCCTCGCGGCTCTGCTCGTGACCGCCGTTGTGTCGATGCTCGCAGCGCCCGCGTATGCCGCCGAGGGCAGCATCGACCACGTCCAGAACGTGAACGGCAAGCTCCAGGTGCTGTACTCGCTGCCGGCCTCCACCTCTGCCGGCCCTGACCTCGGCTCGCTCGACGTCCGCGTCGGCGACCAGCGCCTCGACGCACAGGCGACGCTGGCCTCCGACGCCACCGACGCGGTGCGACGCACCGCCGTGCTGGCTGTCGACGTCAGCAACAGCATGAAGGCCAACGACAAGTTCACCGAGGCCAAGCGGGCCGCGCAGATCTTCGTCGACTCCGCACCCGACGACCTGTACGTCGGCATCGTGACCTTCGCGGGCACGGTGACGGTCGCGCAGCGTCCGACACTCGACCGGTCGGCGTCAGTGGCTGTGCTGAACAAGCTCCGCCTCTCCGCGGGGACCCGGCTCTACGACGGTCTCCAGCAGGCGGTGAGCAGCGGGGTGACGACGGGCCAGCGCAGTGTGATCGTGCTCTCGGACGGACGGGACCAGTCACGCACGAAGCTCAGCGCCGTCACGCGGGCCTTGACCAAGGCGGACGTCAAGGTCGACGTCGTCGCACTCGACCAGTCACGACGGGACCAGCGCCTCCTGGAGCCTCTCGCGACCGGTGGTGGCTCGGTGATCGACGCCAAGGACCCGAAGGCGCTCGGCGCCGTGTTCGCGTCCGAGGCCCAGTCGCTGGCCAAGCAGATCCAGGTGACCGCCGACGTGCCGGCAGGAACCCGGGAGGGGACCCTCGAGGTCTCCGTCGACGCCGGCGGTCAGACCTTCACCGACAGTGCCTACGTCACGCTGAAGAGTGCGACGCCCGCAGTCTCGAAGTCCGTCGCCCCCAAGCTCGCGCCGGCACCGCAAGGATTGGCCCTCTCGCCGAAGGTGATGTACGGCGGCCTGGCGGCCGCCGGCCTCTCCGTGCTGGTCATCGTCCTCGGGCTCCTCTGGGGCGGCGGTCGCCGGAAGGAGTCGCTGGAGAGCCGCATCGAGGCCTACACGCAGCAGGGACAGGACAAGCAGGCCAGCCAGGTGGCGGTCACCGGCGGCGTCGCGGCCCAGGCCGTCGGCATGGCCAACCGGGCGCTGGCCGGCAACCGCGGCTTCGAGACCAGGCTCGGAGACCGCCTCGACGCAGCGGCGGTCTCGCTCAAGCCCGCCGAGTGGCTGCTGGTGCACACCTCGATCGCCCTGGCAGCCGGAGCCGTCGCCTACCTGTTCTCCAGCGGGAACGTGCTCGTCGGCCTGCTCGGCTTCGTCGCAGGAGGCGTGCTGCCCTGGATGTGGCTCGGCATCAAGCGGTCACGGCGGCTGCGGGCGTTCAACGGCCAGCTGGCCGGCTGCCTGCAGCTGCTGGCCGGCAGCCTCCAGGCCGGCCTGTCCCTCGCGCAGGGACTCGACACCGTCGTGCGGGAGGGTCACGAACCGCTGGCCGGCGAGTTCCGCCGGGCTCTCGTGGAGACCAGGCTCGGCGTGCCGATCGAGACCGCCCTCGAGTCGATCAGCGAGCGCATGGAGAGTGCACGACTTCAAGTGGACGGTGATGGCGATCCGGATCCAGCGCGAGGTCGGTGGCAACCTCGCCGAGCTGCTGCTGAACGTGGCCGGCACGCTGCGCGAGCGCGAGTACCTCCGGCGCCAGGTGAAGAGCCTGTCGGCGGAGGGCCGCTTCTCGGCGTATATCCTGCTGGCGTTGCCCCCGGTGATCATTCTGTACCTGATGGTCTCCAACCCGACGTACCTGCACCCCCTGGTCAGCACGCCCCTCGGCTACGTCCTACTCGGCGTGATGGTCATGTTGATGCTGCTCGGATCGGTGACGATGAAGAAGCTCATCAAGGTGGAGGTCTGAGGACATGACGAGCCTCATCATGCTGATCGGCATCGGCGGAATCTTCGTCGGCGTGTTCCTCTCGCTCACCGCCATCGGCGTCTTCACCAACGAGGTGCGGGGCGTCTCGAAGTCGCTGGCCGTGATGGAGGCGTTCTCGGCCGCTCCCGCCTCGATGAAGCAGGAGCTCGACCCCTCCTTCAACGACCGGGTTCTCGCCCCGGTGCTGGACCGCTTCGTCGGTCTGGGACGTCGGCTGACACCGAACGACTACGCCGCACGCGTGCAGCGCAAGCTCGACGTGGCCGGCAACCCGCCCGGCTGGACGGTCGACCGCATCGTCTCGCTGAAGGTGATCGGGATCGGTGTGGGCGCCGTCGCCGGCGCGCTGTTCGCCCTGCTCCTCGACTGGAGCCTGGTCCGCGGCGTGCTGGTCGCGGGGCTCGGCGCGGTGGCGGGGTACTACGGCCCGAACCTCTACCTCTACCAGAAGGGTCACGACCGCACGGCGACCATGCAGCGCGAGCTTCCCGACGCTCTCGACCTGCTCTCCATCTCCGTGGAGGCGGGTCTCGGCTTCGACGCGGCCCTGTCCCAGGTGGCCCGCAACACCGACGGCCCGCTATCGCAGGAGCTGGCGCGCGTGCTCCAGGAGATGCAGATCGGTCTCGGCCGGTCCGCTGCCCTGCGCGCCCTGGGGGAGCGCAGCGTGCTGGCGGACCTGCGCTCGTTCACCTCGGCCATGGTGCAGGCCGATGCCTTCGGCATCCCGGTGGGCCAGGTGCTCCGCGTCCAGTCCAACGAGATCCGGCTGAAGCGCCGCCAGCGCGCGGAGGAGCAGGCCCAGAAGGTCCCGGTGAAGATCATGATCCCCCTGGTGCTGTTCATCCTGCCCTGCCTGTTCATCGCGGTGATCGGTCCGGCGGTCATCGGCATGATGAGTGCGTTCGGCTCGAGCGGGATCAATTGACGCAGCGGGAGCAGGTGGCGATCACCAGCCGGGTCTTCAGCCTGGCTGCGATCCTTGGTCTCTCCCTCGTCTCGCGCGACCCGCACGTCCTCCAGGCGGTGGTCGCCGTCGCGGTGATCGGCGCCATGTCCGCCTACATCTCCTACGCGTTGGGCCGCACCACGCTCGTCACCCTCACCGCGGAGTCGTTGCTGGTCGGGCTGCTGATCGGCTTGACCTTCCCCGAGTCCGTCACGCTGATGCCCTACCTCGTCGTCCTGCCGCTGCTCGCCGGGCTCTTCTGCGGCTTCTCCGGCGTCACCGTCACGATGCTCGCCCAGGTCCTGGCCACGATCGTCGTGCCCGCTCATCACGGCGGGCTTCGAAGGTGTCGCGCCCCGGGCGCTGGCCGTGGCGCCGTGGCTGCTGACCACCTTCGGCGGTGGTCTGCTCGGCGTCTGGGCCCGCAGCCTCGGCATCTCCCAGCAGCCCGACCGGGCCGCAGGCCACTACGAGTCCGCCCGCCAGCTGCTCACCCAGCTGCGGGCCGTCACCCGGCGGCTCTCGGCCGGGCTCGACTCGGACGGGATGGCCGCGCAGCTGATGGTCACCATGCAGGAGCACCTCGACGACAGCTATGCCGCGGTCTTCGCGAAGATGAAGGGCTCCGTGCTCGTCCCGCTGGCCTACCGCGGTCTCGGTGCCCAGCAGCTGCTGCTGCCCAACGACCCGATGGTGGAACGCTGCTGGGCCGAGATGGAGCCGGTGGTGGGCGTCGTCCCCTCCGGCAACCGCGAGGCTCGCCACCGTGTCGTCCTGCCGCTCCGGGTGGGCAACCGGATGATCGGGGTGGCCGTCTCCTCGTCCGCGACGGCGACCACCGAGTCCACGATCCAGGAGCTGATGCACGAGGTCGACGCCCACTCGCTGCGGCTCGACACCGCCCTGGTCTTCGACGAGATCCGGACCATGGCCACCGCCGACGAGCGGCAGCGACTGGCACGCGAGATCCACGACGGCATCGCCCAGGAGGTCGCCTCCCTCGGCTACGTCGTGGACCACCTGGCCTCCTCGACGCGCGACCCGGTCATCGCGCAGGGTCTCCGCGACCTGCGCGGCGAGCTCTCGCGCGTGGTCGCCGACCTCCGGCTGTCCATCTTCGACCTGCGCAGCGACGTCTCGACCACGAACGGCCTCGGATCGGCGCTGTCGGACTACGTCCGGCAGGTGGGTGCCAAGTCGGAGCTCACCGTGCACCTGACTCTGAACGAGGCACCTACCCGCCTGTCCCCCGCCGTCGAGGGCGAGCTGCTGCGCATCGCCCAGGAGGCCATCACCAACGCCCGCAAGCACGCGTCGGCGCAGAACCTCTGGGTGGACTGCTGGACCAGCCCCCCGCAGGCCAGCCTCACGGTCCGCGACGACGGCCACGGCATCAACGGCCGACGGGACGACTCCTACGGCATCTCGATCATGCGCGAGCGTGCGAGCCGCATCGACGCCACGCTGGAGATCGACAGCGAAACCACCGGTGAAGTCACACGGGGAACGGTCGTGAGCGTTACCGTGGCCCAGAAAGGTGCCCTGACTCCCGAAGGTCGTTAGCCAATGACGCAAGAAGCGCCGACGCGTGTGCTCCTCATCGACGACCACGACCTGATCCGGCAGGGACTCGCTCGCGCCTTCGAGGGCCAGGACGACTTCAGCGTGTGCGGGCAGGCCGCCTCCGTCGGCGAAGGACTCCGCCAGTACGCCTCGCTGCGTCCCGACGTGGTCATCACCGACGTACGCCTTCCCGACGGCCTGGGGTTCGATCTCGTGCGCGAGATCCGCAAGCAGGACAACGAGACCGGTGTCGTCGTCCTGACGATGTACGCCGGCGACGAGCAGCTGTTCGCGGCACTGGAGGCGGGCGCCTCGGCGTTCGTGGCCAAGGACGCCCCCGCCGACGAGGTGGTCGCCGCCGCTCGCCACGCGCTGGTCTCGCCGCGGTCCTTCACCGCAGCCGACCTCGCCGGCGCGATGCGGCGCAAGATGACTCCCGCCGGACCCCAGCTCACCGCGCGCGAGGCCGAGGTGCTGAGCCTGCTCGCGCGCGGCTTCAGCGTCTCCGCCATCGCCCGGTCGATCTTCGTCAGCGACTCCACGGCGAAGACCCACATCTCGAAGATCTACGAGAAGCTCGGTGCCTCCAACCGCGCGGACGCGATCATGAAGGCCGTGCGCAGCGGACTGCTGGCCGACGACCTGCAGGACTGAGCAACCGGACTTGATAGCCCTTTCGGGTGGTTCGGTTCTCGACCGACTGTCGTCCGTTTCAGGGCCATTCGCCCGATTCGCAGCACGTCCCCAGCGGGCAGACTTGTGCTTGTTGGATCCATTGGACGGACCAGCATCACGACTCATCCTTGGGAGACCTCATGTACGACCTCGTCAACTACCTCCGCATCACGCTGACCGCCAAGGCCAAGACCGAGCGCGGCGCCTCCGCCGTGGAGTACGGCCTGCTCGTCGCGCTGATCGCGGTCGCGATCATCGTGGCCGTCACCACCCTGGGCTCCAAGCTGTCGGGCGTCTTCGACTCCTCGTCCGCCGCCCTGCCCTGATCGACCTTGTTCCTCGAAGAGGTGGTCGTCACGCACAGCGTGACGACCACCTCTTCGCTTAACCCGAGGTGTGCGATGTTCCCTCTCCAGCGGCGCCGCCGAAGCGAGACCGGTTCGTCGGCCACCGAGTACGCCCTGATCATGGTGCTGATCGCGGTGGTCATCGTCACGGCGGTCACCTTCCTCGGCACCACCACCGTCGCGATGTTCCACGACACCTGCGAGGCGGTGCCGGACTACACCGTCGGCGCCACCTGCTGATCCTCGCGCGGGTCCGGCCGGTCCTGCAGCAGCACGAGCAACCGACCCGCCACCACACCCCAGTCCCACGTCACCACGTCGACGGGTCGCGATCGCTCCCGAGCCGTCCCGAGCAGGTTCGACGAGCGCGGCACCGACCTCACCGGGGCCGACCACCCGCCCGGCGGCTCCGGGAGCGAGAGTCTCGGGAGCCCCGCCCGAGCTGCCGATCACCACGGGCATCCCACACGCCTGCGCCTCTTGGAACACGATGCCCCAGGCCTCCACCTCGAGCCCTGCGAGCCGGGTGCGACAGGGCATCGCGAAGACGTCGCCCGCGTCCAGGTACGCCGGGACGTCGGCGCTGGCCACACTCCCGGCGAACATCACCTGCTCGGCGACACCGCGGAGCCGGGCGAGCCGTTCCAGCCGGCGTCGCTGCGGACCCTCGCCTACCAGCAGCAGCACGGCCGAGGGGTGGGTCTGCAGCACCTGCGGCCAGGCATGCACCAGCGTGTCCTGGCCCTTGCGGCGCACCAGACGCCCGATGCACACCACCACCGGCCGCTCGCTGGCCAGGCCCAGTGCACGCCGGATCCGCTCACCCCCGCAGCCGGGGTGGAACCGTGCGGTGTCCACCCCGGGTGAGAGCCGGCGCATCCGCCCGCGAGCGGCCGGCGAGAGGGCGGGGGCGATGTGCTCGTGGCACCACTCGCTGACGTAGGTCAGCACGTCGGTCGTCTCGCCGATGCGACGAAGCAGCAGGCGCGCCACGGGCACGCGGGCCCACCACGCCTCGTGGCCGTGGGTGAGCGCGACGATGCGGGCGGCGCCGGCCCGGCGCAGCGCAGGAGCCAGCAGCCCGAGGGGGGCGCTGGCCCCGAAGACGACCCGGTCGCAGCCGTGCCGCCGCATCACGTCCACCACCCGTCGCGCCACGGCGGGCGTCGGCAGCAGCATCGTCGCCGGGTCGCGGTAGACGGGGAACGGCAGGGCGGCGTCGTAGGCCGCGTCCCCCGGCATGGAGGCGGTGTACACCACGAGGCGGTCGGCGGGCAGGTGTCGGCACAGCGACAGGACGAAGGTCTCGATCCCGCCGATCCGGGTGGGGAAGTCGTTGGTGACGACCAGCACGCGGCCCCGGGGGCTCGTGAGGCTCATCGGGCGAGTCGGCGCAGCTCGGCACGCCAAGCACGCGTGAAGCTGCGTCGGTCGGTCCCCAGCCGGCGGAAGGCCGCGTTGGTTGAGGAGACGCGGTCACTGGCGCGGTAGAACGCGACGAGGCGCCGCTCGCCGTACGTGTCCGCAAGCAGTCGGCAGGCGAGCCACGCGGACTCGTAGGAGGCGCCCAGCGCCTGGTTGGCGGCGTCGAACTCGGAGCTCCCGGGCAGGTGGGTCGGCGGTCCCTTCTTGCGCACCCTGCCCAGGATCTGGCTCGCCGTGACCGAGACCGGCAGATCCACGTGGGCCAGTGCGACATAGTCGGCGAAACCCTCCAGCAGCCAGGTCGGCATCGTGGAGAAGGCGGCCCCCACGGCCACGTGCGTGGCCTCGTGGCTCATCACGATCTGCGAGCCTCGGGCGCCGAGGGGGTCGAAGACCTGCGGGTTGACGAAAATGTGCACCGGCGTGTGCCGCGCGAGGGTTCCGTCGACGGTGGTGGTGACCGCGGCGATCTCGCGGTAGGCGCCGGGCTCGGAGCCGAGCACCCGGGTGAGTGCGCGCTGGTCCGCCGGGATCTCCACCACGAGCCGTCCCCGCCACGCGGGAAGGACCTTGCGGACGTCGACGACCGCCCGGTCGGCGAGCCGGGAGAAACGGTTGGTCCGGCCGGGCCTTGCGGAGGCCACCAACGACACGGCGGTGCGACGCACCGCGACCTTGCCGAGCATCCACAACGGTGTGGCTCCTCCCGACCCCCGCCGCGCGCTGACGAAGCCGGCTCGACCGTCGCTGCGCGCGAAGGTGAGGGCGACCTCCCGCACGCTGTCGTGCCGGTCGAATCCCTTCAAGCGCCACGACATCTGCACCTGTCCGACCCAGGCGTCCCCGCCCAGCGCGCGCTGGCGGGCCGTGCTGAGCGCACCTTCCTGCGTGTCGATGTAGCGCAGCGCGAGCCCGGTGATGCCGAGCGACCGGACGTTGTGGCGGAGCGTGGCGAGCTCCCGTGCGGCGCGACCGTCTCCGGCGGCGGCCAGCGAGACCACCTGGGCGCGGGTTCCGTGCTGCAGGCGGTCCGAGAGCCTCTTGAGGAGGCCGCTCGCGGCGTCTGCCTCGGCGTTCGAGGAGTCCTGGGCCGAGGAAGGGGTCGACGAGCGATCTCCCGGCAGCACGGCCTGGTGCGGCGGCTGCCGGACGAGGATGAGCGTCGCCGCGGTGAGCGCGAGCAGCAGGCAGAGCACGAGGCCGGCCACCCACCAACGTGGACGACCGGCCTCGACGGGTGGGTCAGCCGGGTCGGACGGCACCGGAGTACGGCATCGAGTTCACACCCGAGATCCTAACGCCGGAGCTGGGGTTCAGCGCGTTCGCGATCTGGCCGTTGCCGATGTAGATGCCCACGTGGCTGACGGGGCTGTAGTAGAAGACCAGGTCGCCCGGCTGCAGCTGGGACTGCGACACCGGGGTGCCGGAGCCCATCTGCGCGCCGGAGGAGTGCGGCAGGCTGACGCCCGCCTGCTGCCAGGCCATCATCGTCAGGCCGGAGCAGTCGAACGCGCTCGGCCCCGCTGCGCCGTAGACGTAGGACTTGCCCACCTGGGCGAGCGCGTAGCGGACGGCGGCGGCGGCGCGCCCCGACGCGGGAGGCGCGGGAGTCGCGGCGGTGGGCGTCGACGACGTGCGCTCCTGGGAGCGGCTGGCCCGGGCGGCGGCACGGTCCTTGAGTCGCCCGAGCAGCTGCTTGGCCTCCGCTGCCTTCTCGTCGATGCGGGCCTGCTCGACGCCGAGCTTCTTCTTGGTCGCCGCGATCCGCGAGACCTCACGCCTGGCGTCGGCCTGGCGGCCCTCGAGGCGCTTGGCCTGCACGGCGAAGTCGGCCATCATCTGGGCGCGCTGGTCGTTGAACTGGGAGATCGTCGTGAGCTGGTCGATGAAGGAGTCCGGGTCGGCGGCCGTGAGCACCTGGGTGGTCGAGCTCAGCGCCTGACCCTGGTACTGCGCGACCACGTCCGAGGCCACCTGGCGACGGAGCGTGGAGACCTTCGAGCGCTGCCGCCCGAGGTCGGTGTGCAGGGTGCGCAGCCTCTTGGTCGCCTTCGTCAGCTCGATCCGCGCGTTGTTGTAGCGCTCGGAGGCCTGCTCGGCCTGGTGGTAGAGCCTCTCCACTCGGTTCTGGACCCCGTCGATGTCCGGGGCGGCCTGCGTCGGGGCAGCGACGAGCATCGAGCTGCTGATCGCTGCGGCGCCGAGGGTGGCGAGGATTCGGGACGTGCGTGTTCGGCCGTCGTTCACGAGCGGACGGGCTCCTCTTTGTCTGACGCCTACCGGGTTAGCTGACGGGTGCGGGCGGCAAAGAAACCCTACGCATGCGCGCCGGAGGCGGATCAGCCCTCGACGTGCTCGCGATTAACCCCAAGGAACGTGGTTCCCCGGCTCCGGACGCTGGCCCCCGACCCTCGCCCAGACTCGACGCGATGCCTGAGACGACCCGGTCTGGCCGCCTTGTGCAGGCATCAACTCCTCAGGCTAGGCGCGCTCGGGGGTCGGGGGCAAACGCCGGGCGCGGGTGCGGTGGAGTGGCGCCTGTCACGTCGGGCGACACGCCGACGCGTCGGGTCTCGTTGGTCACAGCAGTCCCTCCACGACCCACCGGCCCCACGCCTCCAGGGTCGGGCTCACGCCGAGGCGACGTCCGGTCCAGACACCGGGGCCACCATCCGCAACGGCGGGACCAGCCCGGACTCCGCCAGCACGTCGAGCGCACGTTGCTCGTCGGCGTCGAACCCGAGCTCGGGGGGTGGCCCCAGCAGGACCGTGACCACGCAGTCGTGGCAGGCCAGCCCACGCACCTCGCAGGTGTCGCAGTCGATGTGCACGCTCATCGGGTCCTCCCCAAGTCGTCCGTCCGGTACGACCACGACCCTGACAGCCGGCTCCGACAGTTTCCGCCAGTCCTCACGCGGCGGGATCGGGCTGCGGCACCTCGGCTCGGTGGCCTCCGCGGGCCGGACCGGTCGCTGCGACCTCGTGCGCCCCGCTCACGGATCCTCACGGGGCCGGGGTGTCTGCTTTCGCCCGGGAGACCAGCTCGACCGCGTCCGAGCGCCCGCACCAGCGGCAGGTCACGTCCGACACGACCTCCTGGTCGGTCGTCGAGCTCTCCACTCGATGCTCGCCGGCGAGGTCGAAGTGCCAGTACTCCGTGGTACGTCGGGTGCGCGTGACGTCGAAGCGCGTCAGGTTGCCGCAGCCGCCGCACCGCCAACGGGTGCTGGGATCGGGCAGCGAGGGCGCCACGTCGTACCTCCGGATCGCACAGGGCTCCGCGACGAAGCCGGGCAGGGTCCAGGGTAATGCCGCGTGGCGGCCGGTTCCTGTCGGCGCCCGGCCCTAGCGTCGGCCTCATGACCCCCACGGCGACCCCCGCCCCGGCCCAGCCTCCGCGGTGGGACTCGCAACGCAGCTTCGACGAGCTGGGTCGTCCGCTGCACGAGATCACCTTCTGCGTGGTCGACCTCGAGACGACCGGGGGGTCTGCCGCGGCGGGGTCGATGATCACCGAGATCGGCGCCGTCAAGGTGCGCGGCGGCGAGGTGCTCGGAGAGTTCCAGACGCTGGTCAACCCGCATCAGGCGATCCCGGCGTTCATCGCGGTCCTCACCGGCATCACCGACTCCATGGTCGCGACGTCCCCGAGGATCGAGCAGGTGCTGCCCCAGTTCCTCGAGTTCGCCCAGGGGTGCGTGCTGGTCGCCCACAACGCGCCGTTCGACGTCGGCTTCCTGCGCCACTTCGCCGAGCAGCAGAGCCGACCGTGGCCCCGCTTCGAGGTGCTCGACACCGCCAAGCTGGCGCGCCGCGTGATCACCCGTGACGACGCCCCCAACTGCAAGCTGAGCTCGCTGGCAGCCGCCTTCGGGTCGTCGACCACCCCCAACCACCGGGCTCTCTCGGACGCGCGCGCGACCGTCGACGTGCTGCACGGACTGGTCGCCAGGCTCGGGAACCTCGGGGTGCACACGCTCGAGGAGCTCCAGACCTTCAGCTCCCGGGTCTCCTCGGCGCAGCGTCGCAAGCGTCATCTCGCCGAGCAGCTCCCGCACGCGCCGGGGGTCTACCTGTTCCGCGACGATCGTGGCCGGGTGCTCTACGTCGGCACCTCCAAGGACCTGCGCACCCGCGTCCGCACCTACTTCACCGCCTCCGAGACCCGTTCGCGGATGGGGGAGATGGTCACGCTGGCCACGACCGTGCAGGGCATCGAGTGCGCGACCCCGCTCGAGGCAGAGGTTCGTGAGCTGCGGCTCATCGCCGAGCACAAGCCGACGTACAACCGCCGTTCCCGGTTCCCCGAGCGCGTGCACTGGATCAAGCTGACCCGCGAGCCGTGGCCACGACTCTCGCTGGTGCGTCGGGTCCTCGACGACGACGCCGACTACCTCGGGCCGTACTCCTCCAGGAAGGTCGCCGAGCGCGCGGTGGCAGCGCTGCACGAGGCCTTCCCGATCCGTCAGTGCACGGGAGCCATGCCGAAGGTCCCCGCGCTGAGCGCGTGCGTGCTGGCCGAGATGGGCAAGTGCCTCTCGCCGTGCAACGGCAGCGTCAGCGCCGTCGACTACGCCACCGTGGTCGCCGAGCTCCGCGTCTGCTTGGTGTCGCGGCCCGACGCCGTCGTCGACTCGGTCACCCGACGGATGACCACGCTGGCAGCCGCGAGCCGCTTCGAGGACGCCGGGTCGTGGCGCGACCGGCTCAGCTCGTTCCTGCGCGGCGCGGCGCGCACCCAGCGGCTCCGGGCGCTGACGCGCTGTCCAGAGGTGGTGGCGGCGCGGCGCGAGGACGGCAGGTGGGCGGTGCACATCGTCCGTCACGGTCGGCTGGCAGCGGCCGGGGTGATCCCGCCCGGCGAGCACGCCGGGGAGTGGGTCCGCCGGCTGCGGACCGGGGCCGACACCGTGGTCGCCGGCCCCGGTCCGACCCCGGCGACCACGGCCGAGGAGACCGAGAAGCTGCTGCGGTGGCTGGAGTCCGAGGGGGTGCGCCTGGTGCACGTGGACGGCGAGTGGACCTGCCCACTGGGCGGTGCGACCAAGCATCTGCTGGTCCACGACCGGGTCGAGCAGTCACGTCAGGAGCTCGTGCCGTTCGATGACCGGCGCTCGATCCGGCCGGTGCACCGGCCGGTCCGCTGATCGAGGGTCCGCTAGCGTGACGTCCATGATCACCGCCATCGTCTTCGTCAAGGCCGACGTGGCCAGGATCCCGCAGGTCGCCGAGGAGATCGCCGCCCTCGAGGGCGTCAGCGAGGTGTACTCCGTGACCGGTCAGATCGACCTGATCGCGCTCGTGCGGGTGCGCAGCCACGAGGACGTGGCGGAGGTGGTCGCCGACCGGCTCAACAAGGTGTCCGGGGTCGAGACCACCGAGACGCACATCGCCTTCCGCGCCTACTCGCAGCACGACCTGGAGTCCGCCTTCTCCCTCGGCCTCGACTGACCGTTTCCCGGCGGCACTAGTCCATTGGGGCTATTTCCGGCTGATCACAGAATATCCCAAATAGTCTTTTTGTACCCTCGTCGGGATCCTACTCGGACCACCAGGGGGAACCGCGTGACCAGAGAGCCTGCACCTGCCCGACACCGCTGGACCGCACTGCTGGCGGCGGTGGTGGTCACCCTCGGCGTGCTGGTCGCCGCTCCCGCGGCCGCCGCGCCGGCGTCTCCCTCGGGCCTGACCCCGCAGGGGTCGTCGACCGTGGAGAACCCGGTCCTGCAGTGGGACCGGGTCGCAGGCGCAGCGTCGTACGACGTGGAGCTCTCCACCTCGGCGAGCTTCGACACCACGCTCTACAAGGTCACGACGGTCAACCGCCGCGCCACCCCCACCGCACAGCTCCCCGCCGCCGCCCTGTTCTGGAGGGTCCGTGCCCGCACCGCGGGCGGGGTCAGCAACTGGGCCACGGCCGGCTTCACCCGCGACGTCGGCAGCGGCCCGGCGCCCCTGGCGCCCGAGGACGGCGCACTCCTTCAACAGCCCGACCAGCCGCCCCTGCTGATGTGGCGCTCCGTGCCCGGCGCGACCGGGTACTCCGTCGAGATCGACGGCGCCGACGCCGACTGGGTCGACACCACGACCTACACCACCAAGACCACCTCGCTGGTGGTGCCCGACCCTCAGGAGAACGGCGTCTACTGGTGGCGGGTGCGGGCCCAGCTCGGGGCCGGCATCAGCACGCTGCCCTCCCAGGAGCGCTCCTATGTGGTGGGCGCGCTGCCGGTCATCGGTCCCAGTGACCTCGCTGCCACCGACACCATCACCCGGCCCCTGGAGGGCGCGGCGGTCAGCGACGTGGTCTTCGACTGGGCGCCGGTGAAGGGCGCGGTCTCCTACGACCTCCGGGTCGCCACGGACAACTCCTTCAACGACGTCATCGACCACCCCGTGGTCCTCGGCACCCGGTACTCCCCGACCATCACCTACAACGTGGACGACTACTGGTGGCAGGTCAGAGCCCGCAACGTCTTCGGCAAGGCGCAGGAGTGGAACGACGTGCGCATCCGCACGTTCCGGCGCGACTGGGTGGACCGACCGAGCCTGACCTACCCGGCCGACACCGTCAGCCCCTCGGTGGGCGACGACATGTACTACCAGTGGACCCCGGTGCACCTGGCCACCCACTACCGGCTCGACGTCGGCACCGACCGCAGCTTCTCGCCGGGCAGCTTCCACTCCTGCGTGGTGACCCAGACCACGTACACGCCGTTCTTCGCCAAGTCGCCCCAGACCGACGCCTGCGCGCCCTCCCCGGGCGTCACCTACTTCTGGCGGGTCAAGGCGCTGGACGGGCCGCGCAACCCCGAGGTGAACGGCGTCTACTCCACGATCCGGACCTTCGTCTACAACCCGGGGCAGGTCCCGCTGATCGCACCCGTGGACGGCGCGACCGTCGACACCCCGACGCTGCGCTGGGCGCCGGTCGCCGGCGCGGAGAAGTACCTGGTCACGATGCGCTACGGCGGCACCACGACCACGGCGACGACGTACTCCACGTCCTGGACCTACACGGGCGCCAAGCAGCTCGACGCCGGCAAGGGTCCCTTCAGCTGGACGGTGCAGGGCATCAGCGTGACGGGCGCTAAGACCGCGTTGTCGCTCGGTCCCTGGCGGAGCTTCTCGCTGACCGGTGCAGACCCCAGCACCGGTGCGGCCGCGCTCACACCGCTGACTCCTGCACCCGCCGCCAGCTCCGTCCGGTTCCCCTCCCTGACCTGGGAGCCGCAGCCGGGGGCCGCGTACTACCGTGTGTACGCGGGCTCGGCCGGCAGCGGTTTCTTCAGCGCACTCGGACCGTCGACCAACCCGGACAAGTACCCCTACCCGGCGGCCACCGACCTGTCCAGCAGCTACTTCGACGCTGGCTCCTACGACTGGTTCGTCAAGGCGTACAGCGCCACCGGCACCGAGATCGGCTCCGGGAGCTCCTCCCGGTTCCGCATCCGCGACCTCGCCCCGGTCTCCGGGCAGCGTGTCGCGCTCTCCGGGGCGGGGCTGGACAGCGGCGGCACTCCCTGCACCTCGTCCCTGTCGGTGGGCAGCGCCGTCTGCGAGGACCTGACCGCCACACCGGTGCTGGACTGGTCCCCGGTGGAGGACGCCGGCGTCTACCTCGTCTACGTCTCACGCAACCGCTACTTCCAGAATATGGTCTACGGCACGCTCTCTGACCCGAAGTCACTGCCTCAGACCTACAACAGCCGGTGGACCCCGACCGAGACCCTGCCCGACAGCCAGGCCGGGGTGGCCTACTACTGGTACGTCCGGCCGTGCAAGACGGCGTCGCACTGCTCACCGGACCCCACGGAGGCGACGCACGCGTTCGCCAAGAAGTCCAACAGGGTCGAGCCGTACGCCCCGGTGACGGCCTCCGCCTCCCCGGAGCCGGCCCCGGCCCGCTTCGATCCCGCTGCGGCTCAGGCCACGGTGGCCGACGACGTGCAGTTCAGCTGGGACGACTACCTCAGCGTCAACCAGGACGAGCCCGGCTCGCACCAGGTCCGCTCGCACCGCGACCCCCAGACGGGTGAGCGGCCGGACCAGGCGGCCCGCGGCTACCACCTCCAGGTCGGTACGACGCCCGCGTTCAGCACGGTGGTCGACGACGTGACCGTGGACCAGACGACGTACACGGCATGGGACACGACCTATCCGGAGGGCCAGCTGTACTGGCGGATCCAGGCGGTGGACGGCAGCGGGAACGGCTTGTCGTGGACCGACGCGATGCCGTTCACGAAGGAGTCGCCGAGGGTGAGCCTCATGTCCCCGGACGGCACCAGCACGCCGATCGACGGCACCCAGCCGTTCCGCTGGAGCGCGCGGGCCTACGCGGCGGGCTACGACCTGGAGGTCTACAAGAACGCGGACACCACGGGCTCCAGCGCGAACCGGGTGCTGACCGCGAACTCGGTGAAGCAGGCCGCCTACACTATGGCCGCTCCACTGCCTGCCGCCGACACGCCGTACGTCTGGCGGGTGCGGCGGGTCGACGCGACCAGCCGCAAGGGCGCCTGGAGCGACTGGGGCACCTTCCGGGTGGGCGGCAGCGCACCTACGCTGATCGCCCCTGCCGCGAGCGGCGTCGTGAACGGCTCGGACGCCCTGTTCACCTGGCAGGCCGGTGCGACTGCGGCGTCGTACAAGTTCGAGCGACGGCGCAGTGGCGACACCTACGCCCTGGAGTCCGTGACCACCGTCTCCCCCCAGTGGGCGACGACCAAGGTCATCACGGACGGTTCCTGGGAGTGGCGGGTGACCTCGCTCGACGCCGCGGGCAAGCCGATCTCCAGCACGGGGTGGCGGCCCTTCAGCGTCCGCACCGTCACGGTCGACACCACCCGCCCGACGGTGACGTCGAAGACGCCGACCACCCGGGCCTACCGGACCGCCAACTTCACCGCCCGCTTCAGCGAACGCGTGACCGGGGTGAGCGCTCGCTCGATGCGGATCTACCGCACGGGCTACGCGACCGCGCTGCGCGCGAAGGTGACCCTGAGCGGCGACGGTCGCCGCGCCACCCTCAACCCGTCGCGCAACCTGAAGGTGGGCAAGTACTACACGGTGAAGCTCTCGAGCACCATCAAGGACAGGGCGGGCAACAGCCTCGCCGCGACCCCCTGGCGGGTGCGGGCTCGCTGACCGCCCCCGGGTCAGGCGGCTGAGCCGCGGCGCACCACCACGCGCGGTGGCGTTGCCAGGCTCTGTCCGACGACGCAGTAGCGCTCCGTGCTCGTGGCCAGGCGCTGCAGCTGGGCGTCGTCGGCGTCGGTGTCGAGCTCCGCGGTGACCACGACGTCGGTCACCCCGACGGGTGTGCCCCGATCGAGGCCCAGCGTGCCGCGCGCGTCGAAGGCCCCGGTGGCGGTGAGTCGTGCGGATCGCACCTCGAGCGACATCGCCGTGGCGATGCTGCGCAGGGTGACCCCGGCGCAGGCCAGCAGTGCCTCCAGCAGCAGGTCACCGGAGCAGGCGTCCGACCCGTCGCCCCCGGTGGCCGGGTGCAGACCCGCCCGCACGGGACCCGCCCACCCGGTGACGGTCGCGGTCACCCCACCGTCGGAGAAGTCGGCGGCAGCGTGGAGCGGGGTGCGTGCCGTGGCCGGGTCGTCCTGGTACTTCTGGCGCAGCGGTGCCTGCAGCGCGCGCAGCTCGGAGGCGTCCATCTCCCCAGTGTGCCCCCGTGGGCGCGCTTCGGTCCGGCGGCGACGGGCGATGGCGACGGTCAGGCGGACGCGCTGACAGCGACCCAGCGGTCGAGGACCGCCTGCGCGCGACCCGTGTCGAGCGCCTCCCGAGCCCGGTCGATCCCGGCACCGAGCCGCTCGTCCGGGCCACCGCTCTCCCCCGCGTGCACGGCCAACGCCGCCCCGGCGTTGAGGAGCACGGCGTCGCGCACCTGCCCCGGCTCGCCCGCGACCAGCCGGCGCACCACCTCCGCGTTGTACGACGCGTCGCGTCCGCGCAGCCCCTCCCGCGTGCCGCCGCCCAGCCCGAACCGCACCGGGTCGATGCCGAACTCGGTGACCGTGGCGTCCTGGACGGCCCACACCCGGGAGGTCGTGGTCGTGGTCAGCTCGTCGAGCCCGTCGTCACCCCGGAAGACCCAGGCGTCCACGTCGCGGCGGGCGAACACACCGGCCATCAGCGGCGCCATTCGCGGGTCGGCGCAGCCGATCGCCTGCGCCTCGGGCTTCGCCGGGTGCGCCAGGGGCCCGAGGAAGTTGAAGGTGGTCCCCACCCCGAGCTCGCGCCGGGGCACGGCCGCATGCCGCAGCGCCGGGTGGAACGCGGCCGCGAAGCAGAAGGTGATGCCTGCCTCCTCGCCGATGCGTGCCACGGTCTCCGCAGGCACGTCGAGCCGGATGCCCAGCGCCTCGAGCACGTCGGCCGACCCGGCCTTGGAGGAGGCGGAGCGGTTGCCGTGCTTGACCACCGGGACTCCCGCGCCGGCAGCCACGATCGCCGCCATCGTCGAGATGTTCACCGACATCGACCGGTCACCCCCGGTCCCCACGACGTCGAGCACCCGGCCCGTCACCACCAGGGGGGTTGCGTGCTCGTACATCGCGGCGACCAGACCCTCGAGCTCCTCGATGGTCTCGCCCTTGGACCGCAGGGCCACGGCGAAGCCGGCGATCTGGGAGGGAGTCGCCTCGCCCGCCAGGATCTCCGACATCGCCCACGACGCCTGGCCGGAGGTCAGGTCCGCGCCGCGGATGAGCCCCGACAGCACCTCGGGCCACGACTGCGCGACGGTCATCCGCTCGCTCAGGCGCCCGCGGCGGTCCGCGCCCGAGACACGCGGAGCAGCCGCAGCACCGTCTCGGCGAGCTGCAGCGGGTCGAGGGGGTGCGGCACGGCTCCGTCTGCGCGCGACCAGGTCGCCAGCCACGCGTCCTGCGGCCGCCCGGTGAGGACCAGGATCGGCGGACAGCGGTAGATCTCGTCCTTCATCTGCTTGGCGATCCCGAGACCGCCCGCCGGGACGGCCTCGCCGTCGAGGATGGCCAGGTCGATGCCTCCGGCGTCCATCTGCTGCAGCACGACCGGCTCGGTCGCCACCTCGACGTACTCCGCCTCGGGAAGGTCCGGGTGCGGACGGCGTCCGAGACCGAGGATGACCTGCGACCGGGTGTCGGCGTCGTCGCTGTAGACGAGGATCCTGAGCGGCGCGTCGGCCGGGTCGTCGTGGGAGGCGTTCGTCACGCGGAGGACTCTACCGGGAGGGGTCCCGTGGGGTGGCCTGCGCCTCGAGCCGGTCGAGGCGGCGGTCCTCCCGCTCCGCCTCCCGCGTCGACGCGCGCACCCACTGGACGAAGAGCACTCCCCCGAACACCAGCCCGACGAGGTCGCCGGTCCCCCACAGGATGCCGCCGGCCAGGTGCTGGTCGGCCGCCGGCGACGGCAGCCACGACATCGGCAGCGAGCGGTACCAGGAGCCGGCGATCAAGGTCTCCTGGCTCATGATCGTGACCCCGAGGAAGGCGTGGAAGGGCAGCGTCAGGACCATCAGCAGCAGCCGGAAGGGGTAGGCCACCCGGCCTGGAACGGGGTCGAGTCCCACCAGCGGCCAGAAGAACAGCGACCCGACCAGCACCAGGTGCAGGTGCATCGCCTCGTGGACGAAGTCCGAGCGCAGCGACGCGTCGTACCACGAGGTGAAGTAGAGCGCCCACGGGCTGATCACGAACAGCAGGAAGGTGAGCGGCGCGAACGTCAGCACGGCGGCGACCCGCGAGTGGAGCAGGCCCAACACCCAGCGGCGCGGGCGGGGGCGCGCCGTGCGCAGCAGCAGGGTCACCGGAGCGCCCAGCGCCAGGAACAGCGGCACGGCCATCGACAGCAGCATGTGCTGGACCATGTGGACCGACAGCAGGGTGGTGTCGTAGGCGCCCAGCCCCGACGAGGTGGCGAAGAACAGGCCGCCCATGCCCGGCACGACGAAGCTGACCGTGCGCCCCACCGGCCAGTGGTCGCCCCGCGCGTGGAGGCGCCACACTCCGTACAGGTAGACGCCGACCACCGCCGCGGCGACCACGCTCAGCACCGGGTCGATCTCCCAGGCGGTGAAGGCGCGGCCCCACGTGAACGGCGGCGGCCCGGCCTGCGTCTCGGGCCCGTGGGAGGACAGCACACGCCCAGAGTAGGGAGGGAGACCGAGGCAGGCCCGCCCGGTCGCCAGGACGCGACGAACACGTGCCGGAATCCACAGGGGGTCGGGGTGGCAGCGGGGCGTCCAGCAGACATAATGATCCCGTGGCCTCAACTGCAACCGCGATTCCCGCGTCCCGTCTGCACGGGCACCACGACCGGCCGAGCATGGTGAGCGTCGGCACCATCATCTGGCTTGCCAGCGAGCTGATGTTCTTCGCGGCACTGTTCGCGAGCTACTTCACGATCCGTGCGGTCTCCTCCGAGCTCTGGGCGCAGGAGACCGCCAAGCTCAACGTGCCGTTCGCGACGGTGAACACCACCATCCTGGTGCTCTCGTCGCTGACCTGCCAGCTCGGCGTCTTCGCGGCCGAGCGGGGCCAGGTCGGTCGCACCGGCAGCGTGCTGAAGGTCAAGGGCTGGGGGTTGCGTGAGTGGTTCGTGCTCACCTACCTCATGGGGGCGATCTTCATCGCCGGCCAGGCCACCGAGTACGTCTCGCTCATCGAGGAGCAGGTGACGATCCCCTCCTCCGCCTACGGCTCCGTGTTCTACCTCACCACCGGATTCCACGGCCTGCACGTGACCGGTGGCCTCGTCGCGTTCCTGCTCGTGCTGGGACGCACGTTCATCGCCCGCAAGTTCACTCACGAGCAGGCCGTCAGCGCCATCGTCGTGTCGTACTACTGGCACTTCGTCGACGTGGTGTGGATCGGCCTGTTCGCCACCATCTACCTCATCCAGTAGCCGCAGCCCCCCGGATTCGGACCCCAGGCCCACGGACCCCGAAGGACATCCCTTGCGACTCCTCACCGCTCGACTCTCAGCCAAGCGACGTAGCCGGTACGCCGGGCTCGTGGTGCTGCTGCTGGGGTTGCTGCTCACCGGCGGCGTGTGGGCGGTGCTGGCGCCGGCGAACGCCCAGACGCAGCAGGCCGACCAGTCCACGGTCGCCCAGGGTCGTCAGCTGTTCCTCGTCGGCTGCGCGTCGTGCCACGGTCAGAACGGCGAGGGCATCCGCACCAAGCGCGGCACGCAGTACGGTCCCCCGCTAGCCGGGGTCGGGGCGGCCGCAGTCGACTTCCAGGTCGGCACCGGACGCATGCCGATGGCCCGTCCGGGCGTTCAGGCGGCTCGCAAGAAGGTCATCTACTCCCCCGACGAGATCACGGCTCTGGCCGCGTACGTCGCCTCGCTGGCCCCCGGACCCGCGGTCCCCGCGAAGTCGCAGTACGACACCGAGGGTGTCAGCCAGGAAGCCGTCGCCCGCGGCGGCCAGTTCTGGCGGACGAACTGCACCGCCTGCCACAACTACGCCGCCTCCGGCGGTGCGCTCCCGGGTGGCAAGTACGCACCGGGGTTGAGCGGGGTGACCGAGAAGCACATCTACGAGGCCATGCTCACCGGCCCCCAACAGATGCCGGTCTTCTCCGACAAGGTCCTCGAGCCGACCGAGAAGCGCGACGTGATCGCCTACGTCAAGAGCATCACCGGTGGGCCGGCGTACAGCGCCTCCGACCTGGGCTCCCTGGGACCGGTCACCGAGGGCCTGGCCACCTGGGTGCTCGGCATCGGCGCTCTGGTGGGCTTCGCCGTCTGGATCGCCTCGCACTCGGTTCGCTCCAAGAAGGGAGTCAAGCCGTGAGCGACCTCGACCATTCCCGCGACGTCGTCCGGCGCGACCAGGGTGAGGACGGCGACCCGATCGCCGACCCGGGCCTGCACGCGCACGAGCCCCGGCCGACCGACATCGACGAGGTGGCCGAGAAGCGGGCGGAGCGCCAGATCGCCGCTCTCTTCGGCCTCTCCAGCGTCTTCGCGATCCTCTTCATCGTCTCCTACTTCGTCTTCGACATCGGTCGTGACCCGACGGTCATCGCCAACCGTGCCGTCTCCAACATCGCCCTCGGCCTGACCCTGGGCCTCGCGCTGCTGTTCATCGGCATCGGCGCCATCCAGTGGGCCCGCAAGCTGATGAGCGACGTGGAGATCGTGGAGATGCGGCACCCGGCGGCCTCCAGCGACGCCGACCGCGAGGAGGCAGTAGCGGCGTTCAACCAGGGCGTCAGCGACTCGGGCATCGGGCGCCGGCCGCTGATCCGCAACTCGTTGCTGGGCGCGATGGGCACGATCGCCCTCCCCCTCGTCGTGGTGCTGCGCGACCTCGGGCCGCTGCCCGGCTCGGCCCTGGCCCATACGGTCTGGAAGAAGGGCATGCGGCTGACCAACGACGTGGCCGGCACCCCGATCAAGCCGGAGGACGTCGAGATCGGCCAGCTGGTCAACGGCGAGCCGGCCGTGTTCTACGAGGAGGACTCCGAGGGCGAGCCGCGCTACGAGGGGACCGCGCTCAACCAGGCGAAGACCAAGGCCGCCATCATCATCGTGCGGATGCGGCCGGACGAGATCACCCCGGCGAAGGGACGCGAGAACTGGGGTGTCTCCGGCATCTTGTGCTTCTCCAAGATCTGCACCCACGTCGGCTGCCCGATCTCGCTGTGGGAGCAGCAGACGCACCACCTGCTGTGTCCCTGCCACCAGTCGACCTTCGACCTGGCGGACAACGGCAAGGTGATCTTCGGGCCGGCGGCCCGATCACTGCCCCAGCTGCCCATCACGGTGGACAGCGAAGGCTACCTGGTCGCCCAGAGCGACTTCACCGAGCCGGTCGGACCTAGCTACTGGGAACGTGGGTGACACCGATGAGCACAGCCACCACCAACGGCAAGAAGGCCGCGAAGGCGCCGAAGCCCAACCGGATCGCGGAGGTCGCGACCTGGGCCGACGAGCGCACCGGTCTGGCGACGCTGGCCAAGAAGCAGGTGCGCAAGGTCTTCCCGGACCACTGGTCGTTCATGCTCGGGGAGATCGCACTGTGGAGCTTCGTCGTCCTGCTGCTCACCGGCACCCTGCTCACGCTCTGGTTCACGCCGAGCATGGGCGAGACCGTGTACAACGGCAGCTACGACAGGCTGCGGGGCGTCACGATGTCCGAGGCCTACGCCTCGACGCTGCACATCTCCTTCGACGTGCGTGGCGGCCTGCTGCTGCGTCAGATGCACCACTGGTCCGCGTCCCTGTTCGTCGCGGCGATGCTGGTCCACCTGATGCGGGTGTACTTCACCGGCGCGTTCCGCAAGCCCCGTGAGCTGAACTGGGTGGTCGGCTCCCTGCTGCTGCTGCTCGGCACCCTCGAGGGGTTCACCGGCTACTCGCTGCCCGACGACCTGCTGTCCGGCACCGGCATCCGCGCCGCCGATGGCTTCATGAAGTCCATGCCCGTGGTCGGCACCTACATGTCGTTCTTCCTGTTCGGCGGAGAGTTCCCCGGCGACCAGATCATCCCCCGGCTCTACAGCGCCCACATCCTGCTGATCCCCGGGATCCTGCTCGCCCTGATCGGCGTGCACATGCTGCTGCTGGTCTTCCACAAGCACACCCAGTGGCCGGGGCCCGGCCGGACCAACGACAACGTGGTCGGCTACCCGCTGCTGCCGATCTACGCCGCGAAGGCCGGCGGCTACTTCTTCATCGTGTTCGGGATCACGGCCCTCATGGGCGGGCTGATGACCTTCAACCCGGTCTGGGCGTACGGTCCCTACGACCCCTCCCAGGTGACGGCGGGCTCACAACCCGACTGGTACATGGGGTGGCCGGACGGTGCGCTGCGCATCATGCCCGGCTGGGAGACCCACCTGTGGGGCTTCACGCTGAGCTGGAACGTCTTCCTGCCGATCATCGTGCTTCCGGGCCTGGTGTTCACGGTGCTGCTGATGCTTCCGTTCGTGGAGGCGTGGATCACCGGCGACAAGCGCGAGCACCACCTGTTGCAGCGTCCGCGCAACGCCCCGAACCGGACCGCGACGATGGTCGCCCTCATGACGTTCTACGGCATCCTCTGGGAAGCCGGAGGCAACGACATCATCGCGATCAAGCTGCACGCGAGCATCAACACGATCACCTACGTGAACCGGGTGCTGGTGTTCATCGGGCCCGTGATCGCCTTCTGGATCGCGCGACGGTGGTGCATCTCGCTGCAGCGCGCCGACCAGGCCCGGCTGCTGCACGGCTACGAGAGCGGCATCATCATGCGCTCCCCCGACGGCGCCTATGCGGAGAAGCACGTGCCGATCTCGATCGACGAGGCCTACACGCTCACCGCCCGGGACCGAGACCAGATCCTGCCGATGCCGACGGAGGCCGACGAGAACGGCGTGGCCAACCGCAAGGTCAAGCTCATGAGGCTGCGAGCCAAGGCGTCCGAGTTCTGGTTCGGCAAGAACATCCAGAAGCCGACCCGGACCGAGCTCGAGGAGGCCCGCCAGCACGCCACCCACGAGCTGGCGGTGCACGAGGACGGTCACCAGCACCTCTCCGGGGGCGACTACTCCGGTGACTACGAGCTCGACGGCATCCCGGCCGACGGCCACCAGTACGACGGCCGGCACGACATCGAGGGCGACGAGCTGCGCAAGCACTGAGCGAGCACCGAGGAGAAGGCCCCGTCCGAACCAGCCGGACGGGGCCTCATCCTCGACCGGACCTCAGCGCAGGGCGGAGCCCTGCTTGTACTGCGCGAAGGGAAGGTTCCAGTCGCCGTAGCCGTTGTCGGCGGTCATCGGCCGGTTGGTGCCGGTGTACTCGACGACGTCGCCCTGCTTGCTGATGTTGTAGAGCCAGGCGGCGGCCGCCGTACTCATGCCGGTGCAGCCGTGGCTGACGTTGGCGACACCCTGCGACCCGACCGACCAGGGCGCGGCGTGCAGGAACTCACCGGAGTAGGTCAGACGCATGGCGTACTCGACGTTGTCGAGGTTGTAGCCGTTCGGGTCGCTGTTGGGGATGCCGATCGTCTCGGAGTTCATCCGCTTGCGACGGAACTTCTCGACGATCACCTTGACGCCCGAGCGGGTGATGAAGCCGGGCTGGCCCGTGGTGATCGGCGTGGTGCGGGCGAGCTTGCCGTTCACGAAGGTTCGCATCTGGTGGGTCTGTGCGTTGACCTTGCTCACCACCGAGTCCCCGACATGGAACGTGGACTTCCGGCTCAGCTGCCCGTAGACGCCGTTTCCGGCCGGGATGCTGTTGATGTCGGCCTTCACCGTGACGTCCGTCCCCGGCTTCCAGTACTTCACGGGGCGCCAGTGCACCTCGGAGTCGCTGAGCCAGCGCCAAGCGCCCTTCTGGCCTGAGGAGTTGGTCACGGAGAGGTGCTTCTCGATGTTCGCCCGGTTCTTGACGGGGACGTCGAAGCGCACGATGACGGGCATCCCGATACCGACGGTGGAGCCGGAGACCGGGGCGAAGCTCGGGAAGGTCTGCTGATCGAGCGAGAGCGGCTGGGTGTGGAAGGAGGTGCGCTTGGTGGTCGCGACCCCGTCGCTGTCCACGGCCACCGCCACCACCCGGTAGCGCAGGCCAGGCTCGAGGCGCTGCTGGGCAGTCCAGGTGGCCTTGTCAGCGGACAGGGTGCCCTTCACGGTGCGCTTCTCGCCCGCGAAGACCTCGACCTTGCGGAACGTGCCGTCCTCGGCGGTCAGCGTCAGGGTCTTGTCGACCTTGACGCCACGCGCGGCGACGTTGCTGGCGATGGTCGCGGCGGAGCGTGGTCGGGCCGAGGGGGAGGCGTCGGCGCTCGTCGTGGTGCCGCCGTCGGCACGCGCGGACGAGGTCTCCGGTGCGGACGACGAGCAGCCGGTGGCGACGACACCGAGGGCTAGCACGCTGGCGAGCGTGGCGGTACGCCGGCGTACCCGGTGGGACGGCACGGCGCCCTGACGGTCGGACATGGGTTCCCCTCGCGAAAGTAAAACGATCGCTGTCAGCGTAACAACCGCACGGCGCCGATCCCGACGCACGCCGGGGTGTGAACCGTCACGTTCACATCACGACGCACACCGGGCACATCGGGCCGACATGGGGGCCGTCCCGGGGCCCAGAGCAGGGCAGCGGGTCAGTGGGCGTGCTCTCCGCGGTAGTACTCGTAGATCCAGCCGCAGAGCGCCAGCACGCCGATCCCGATCCCCATGATGAACATCCACCAGGCGGCCATCGCGATGCCGAAGACGGCGCTCGCGAGCGCCAGCCCGCACCACATCGGCCACCAGCTGTACGGCGGGAAGAACCCGAGCTCACCGGCGCCGTCCGCGATCTCGGCGTCCTGCCGGTCCTCGGGGCGGGCCTCCATCTTGGAGGCGTGGAAGCCGAGGTAGAAGGTCACCAGCAGGCTGAGCAGGAACGTCATCGTCAGCGCGGAGGTGCCGGTCCAGTCGTAGGTGATGAACCAGTAGGCGGGCGCGACCAGCAGGAAGAAGGAGGTGCAGATCGCGAAGATCCAGGCCTCGGCCCTCATCGTGCGGTCCCCTGTCCGTCATCGCCGGAGCGGCGGACCTGGTCCAGATGTGCCTGCCGACCACCCATGCTCGGGGCGTCCACGCCGTCCTCCTCGTTCGCCAGTCCGTCGCCCTCGCCCATCTCCATCGCCGCGACCTCCGGGTGGTGCAGGTCGAAGGCTGGTGACTCCGAGCGGATCCGGGGGATCGAGACGAAGTTGTGCCGCGGCGGGGGGCTCGAGGTGGCCCACTCCAACGAGCGGCCCCAGCCCCACGGGTCGTCGATCCCCACCACGGGCGACCTCGCCGACTTGTAGACGTTGAGCAGGAACGGCAGCGTCGACGCGCCCAGCAGGAACGCACCGATGGTCGAGATCTGGTTCAACGTGGTGAACCCGTCTGAGGCGAGGTAGTCGGCGTAGCGCCGGGGCATGCCCTCGACGCCGAGCCAGTGCTGGACCAGGAAGGTGGTGTGGAAGCCGATGAACAGCAACCAGAAGTGCACCTTGCCGAGCCGCTCGTCGAGCATCCGCCCGGTCATCTTCGGCCACCAGAAGTAGAAGCCGGCGAACATCGCGAACACCACGGTGCCGAACACGACGTAGTGGAAGTGCGCCACCACGAAGTAGGAGTCCGAGACGTGGAAGTCCAGGGGCGGGCTGGCCAGGATGATGCCGGTCAGACCGCCGAACAGGAACGTCGTCAAGAAGCCGACCGCCCACAGCATGGGGGTGTCGAAGGACAGAGATCCCCCCCACATCGTGCCGATCCAGTTGAAGAACTTCACCCCCGTCGGCACCGCGATCAGGAAGGTCATGCCCGCGAAGAACGGGAGGTCGACGGCGCCGGTGACGAACATGTGGTGGGCCCAGACCGCCACGGACAGCAGCGCGATCGAGATGGTCGCGGCGACCAGGCCGACGTAGCCGAAGACCGGCTTGCGGCTGAAGACCGGCAGGATCTCGGTGATGATGCCGAAGAACGGCAGCGCGATGATGTAGACCTCGGGGTGCCCGAAGAACCAGAACAGGTGCTGCCACAGGATCGGGCCGCCGTTGGCCGCGTCGAAGATGTGCGCACCGAACTGCCGGTCGGCCTCCAGCGAGAGCAGCGCACCCGCGAGGATCGGGAAGGCGATGAGCACCAGCAGGCTGGTGACCAGCGTGTTCCACACGAAGATCGGCATCCGGAACATCGTCATCCCCGGCGCGCGCATGCAGATGATCGTGGTGATGAAGTTGACCGCACCGAGGATGGTGCCCAGACCGGCCAGCCACAGGCCCATGATCCACAGGTCACCGCCGACCCCCGGGCTGCGCACGGCGTCCGAGAGCGGCGTGTAGGCGAACCAGCCGAAGTCCGCGGCGCCCTGCGGGGTGAGGAAGCCGGAGCCCGCGATGATGCCGCCGAAGAGGAACAGCCAGTAGCTGAACATGTTCAGCCGCGGGAACGCGACGTCGGGTGAGCCGATCTGCAGGGGCATGATCACGTTGCCGAAGCCGAAGAACAGCGGGGTCGCGAACAGCAGCAGCATGATCGTTCCGTGCATCGTGAACAGCTGGTTGTACAGCTCCTCGTTCACGACCTGCTGGCCGGGAAAGGCCAGCTCGGAGCGGATCAGCATGGCCATCAGGCCGGCGATCAGGAACCAGGCGAACGACGTGCCGAGGTAGAGCTTGCCGATGACCTTGTGGTCCGTGGTGGTCAGCACCTTGACGATCTGCTGACCCAGCGTGTTCGGACGCGCTGCCGCGCGCTGGTCGCGGTCGCCCCTCGCAGCGGTGGTGCTCACTGGCCCGCTCCCGTCTCGTCGGAAGGTGTCGACTCCTCGACACCGGCCTGCTTGGTGACCTCGGAGCCGCCCAGGGCCGGGCCGATGTTGCCCTTCGCCTGCAGCTGCTTGAGGTGCGCGGCGTAGTCGCTCTCGCTGACCACCTTCACGTCGAAGAGCATGCGCGAGTGGTAGACGCCGCACAGCTCCGCGCAACGGCCCTTGAAGGTGCCCGTGCGGGTCGGCGTCAACGAGAAGTGGTTGTCGCGACCTGGCACCACGTCCATCTTCATGAGGAAGGCGGGCACCCAGAAGTCGTGGATGACGTCGGGCGAGCGGAGCTGGAACTCGACGCTCTTGTTGACCGGCAGGTAGAGCGTCGGCTGGTTGGCCGTGGTGCCCGCGTCGTACACCGTGGTGCTGCCGTCGAGGGCCTGGTCCTTGTCGTAGTTGAACGTCCACGACCACTGCTGGCCCACCACGGTGACGGTGTGGTCAGGACCGTTCGGCCCGGCGTCGGCGAGCGCGGTGTCCTGCGCCTTGACGGTGAAGAAGAAGAGCACGAGCACCATCACGACCGGCGCGACGGTGTAGAGGATCTCGATCGGCAGGTTGTAGCGGGTCTGCACCGGGATCTCGTCGTCGCTGCGGCGGCGGTACTTGATGCAGGCGAATCCGATCAGACCCCAGACCGCGACGCCGACGAGGAGCGCCGCGAGCCACGAGCCCATCCAGAGGTTGTGCAGCGTCTGGCTGCGATCGGTGATGCCCTCCGGCTCGGCGAGACGCTTGATCGACTCCTGCTCGGCCGTGGAGCAGCCACCCAGCAGCACCAGGCTCGCCGAGAGTGCGGCCATCAGGCCGACCCTGCGCGCGCGCTTCGCGAGATGCAGACGCAACGTGTGAGCCTCTCTGTGCAACCTGTGCGACACCAGATCACGGCCCGGGGACCGCTGTCACGCAGAAGGTTACTACTGGGATGCCCGGGATCGACCGGTAGGCCACGGCGCGGTGTCGAGGGGGACGTCCGGGGCGGTAGTTTCGTCCTGTGACACCCGCGACGGGACCCGTCTACCTCGACGCGATCTCCACCGAGACGCTGCACCCGGCCGCCCGCGCGTCACTGCTCGCGGCCCTCGAGCAGGGGTACGCCGACCCGCTCCGGCTGCACTCCTCCGGCCGCCGAGCACGACTGCTGCTCGACAATGCCCGCGAGGTCCTGGCGAGCCTGCTGGGCGTCCGCACCGACGAGCTCTCCTTCACCTCGTCGGGGACCGCGGCCGTTCACCAAGGCGTGCTCGGACTGCTGCTCGGCCGGCGGCGAGTGAGCCCCCGTCTCGTGCACACCGCTGTCGAGCACTCCGCGGTGATGGCCGCCGCTGCGTGGTGGACGCGTCACTTCGATGGCTCGTCGACGAGCGTGCCCGTCGACGAGTTCGGCCGGGTGCGCCTCGACGCGCTCGGGGAGGCGCTGGACGACGGGCACGCCGGCGTGGCAGCGGTTCAGGTGGCCAACCCGGAGGTCGGCACCCTGCAGCCCTTCGCCGACGTCCGCGCGCTCGCGGAGCGCCACGGCGTCCCACTGTTCGCCGACGCGGCCGCGGCGGCGGGGCATGCGGACCTGCCCGAGGGCTGGGCGGCCGCGGCGGCATCGGCTCACAAGTGGGGCGGGCCGGCCGGCGTCGGGCTGCTGCTGGTGCGCAAGGGAGCGCGGTGGCGGGCGCCGTTCCCGACCGACGACCGCACCGACCCCCGGGTCTCGGGGTTCGAGAACGTCCCGGCCGCACTGGCCGCCGCGGCCGCGTTGCAGGCGGTGAGCGCCGAGCGGGACCGGGTCGCGGCCCGGCAACGGGCACTGGTCGAGACCGTGCGCTCGACGGTGGCCCGGATCCCCGACGTGGAGGTGGTCGGCCACCCGGACGAGCGGCTCCCCCACGTGGTCGCCTTCTCCTGCCTGTACGTCGAGGGCGAGGCACTCGTCACCGAGCTCGACCGCCGTGGGTTCGCGGTGGCCTCGGGCTCGGCCTGCACCGCCAGCAGCCTGGAGCCCTCGCACGTGCTGGCCGCGATGGGGCGGCTGACCCACGGCAACGTGCGGGTGTCCCTGGGACGGGAGACCACGGCCCTGGAGGTGGATCGGTTCCTCGCGACCCTCCCGCTCGTCGTTGCGGACCTGCGCTCGCGCTGACCTGGCATCCTGTGCGCGTGAGCGCCGACCCCGTGGATCTCGAGCTGGACTGCCGCGGCCTGAGGTGCCCGCTGCCGGTCATCCGGCTGGCCCAAGCCATCGGCGACGTCACCGTCGGCGGCACGCTGGCGGTGGTCGCCGACGACCCGGCCGCCCGCCCCGACATCTCGGCGTGGTGCCGCATGCGGGGCCACCAGTTCCTCGGTGAGGACCTCAGCGGCGACGGCGTCCCCCGCTTCGTCCTACGCCGGACCCGGTGATGGGTGGCCGGGCCGGGGTGAGACCGGCTCCCGGTCAGGGGCGGGGCGTGCGCACGTGCGCGGCGATCTCGGCCGCGGCGTCCTCGCCGTAGGCCGAGGCGAACCGACGCACGAACGCCTGCTGCTGTAGGGCGTACTCCTGGGTGCCGACCTGCTCGACCACGTAGACCGCCAGCAGGCAGCCCAGCTGGGCAGCCCGCTCGAGTGAGAGGTCCCACTCGAGGGCGGCCAGGAAGCCCGCCCGGAACGCGTCCCCGACGCCGGTCGGCTCGACCTTCGCGATCTCCGGAACCGCCGGCACCACGATCGGCTCCTTCCCCGTGCGCTCGATGCGCACGCCCTGGGCGCCGAGCGTGACCACCTGAGTGCCCACCCGGTCCAGCACCTCGGTGGCCGACCACCCGGTCTTCTTCTCGATCAGCGCCGACTCGTACTCGTTGCTGAACAGGATCGAGGCGCCGTCGATCAACTCGCGGATCATCTCCCCGTCCCCGAACGCCAGCTGCTGGCTCGGGTCGGCGATGAACGCGTAGCCGCGCTTACGGCACTCGCGGGTGTGCCGGAGCATGCCCTCCGGGTCGTTGGGACCGATCAGCACGTACGTCGCCCCGCCGACACGGTCCACGATCGGGGACAGCTCGATCTCCCGGGCCTCGCTCATCGCCCCGGCGTAGAACGATGCGATCTGCGCCATCGTCGAGTCGTTGGTGCACACGAAGCGGGCGGTGTGCCGGGTCTGTGAGACGTGCACGGAGTCGCAGTCGACGTTGTGTCTCACCAGCCAGGAGCGGTAGTCGACGAAGTCCTCGCCGACGGCACCGACCAGCACCGGCCGCAGCCCGAGGTTGCCGAGCCCGAAGGCGATGTTGGCGGCACAGCCGCCGCGGCGTACCTCCAGGTCCTCGACCAGGAAGGAGAGCGCGATCTTGTCCAGCTGGTCGACCACCAGGGAGTCCGAGAACTTCCCAGGAAAGGTCATCAGGTGGTCGGTGGCGATGGAGCCGGTCACGAGCAGAGACACGGTGGGGGTCCTCACGGTGGGGAGGGGCAGGTCCGGGGGCGACGACGACGAGCAAGACGAGCAACGAGACTACCGGTCGGTACTCGTGGGGATACCGCGCAGTAGCTCCTACCGTGAGACACATGAGCACCCCGCCGGCCGCGCGCCGCCTGCCCTACGACGACGCCGCCACCGCCACCGAGATGAGCTCCGACTGCCGTGCGGTGGGGTCCACGATGCGCCTGCCGGCACGCCCGACGCCCGCCGAGCGTGCCGCCCGGGCGGCCACCCGTGCGGCGCCGAGCATCCGCTACGAGGACTACCCGCGTGAGGTCGCGAAGCCGGCGATCGAGGTCAGCCAGGCAGCCTCGCTGCTCGCCGCGGCGATCCCGACCTACCTCGACTGAGCCTCCCGGCTCACCGGCACAGGCCCTCCCTTGCGGTCAGACCGGTCAGGAACGGCGAGACCCCCGCAGCAGGGCTGCGGGGGTCTCGTGTGTCCGGGTGCCGGGGGGACTCAGTGGAACGAGTCGCCGCAGGCGCAGGAGCCGGTCGCGTTGGGGTTGTCGATCGTGAAGCCCTGCTTCTCGATGGTGTCCACGAAGTCGATGACGGCGCCGTTGAGGTACGGCGAGCTCATCCGGTCGACCACCACGGCGACGCCGTCGAAGTCGGTGACCAGGTCGCCGTCGAGGGTCCGCTCGTCGAAGAACAGCTGGTAGCGCAGCCCGGAGCAGCCACCCGGCTGCACGGCGATGCGCAGCTGCAGGTCGTCGCGACCCTCCTGCTCGAGGAGGTTCCTGACCTTGGAGGCCGCGGCGTCGCTGACGTTGATGGCGTCGGGGCGGATCTTCGTCTCGGTGGTGGTGTCGACCTGCTCGGTCATCGATGTACTCCCTGCAATCGGCGCAATCGGCGGCGTGTCGTGCTCAACGATCTCTTCAATGGTCGCACACCACAGGCTATTCCCAAGCACGGAAGTCGGGTCATCGCGACCAGGTGCGCGCCGTGCGCTCGGCCAGCGTGGCGAGGCTGCCCGCCGGGTCGGCGAAGCTGGCCTCCTCGCCGACCAGGTCGACGACCGCGTACGCCGACTCGATGCCGAGGGCCCGCATCTCCCGGGAGCCGACGAGCACCTTCCCGGCCAGCGCGATGCAGGGCTGGAGCGCCTCGGCGGCCACAGCCGCGACACCGTGGGGCACCTTGCCCCCGCTGGAGGAGAAGTCGAAGGCGCCCTCACCCGTCACCACCAGGTCGGCGCGCCGGGCCCGCTCGGCCAGCCCGACGGCGTCGCTGACCACCTCGACTCCGGGCGTGCGTGCGGCCCCGAGCAGCAGCAACGCGAACCCGAGCCCGCCGGCGGCGCCGGCACCGCTGCCCAGCGCGACCTTGCGGTCGGTGGCGTTCGCGAGCCGCTGCAACAGCGCGTCGACCGCCTGCAGCCGGTCAGCGGCAACCCCCTTCTGGGGGCCGAAGACGTTGGCGGCCCCCCGCAGGCCGAGCAGCGGGTTGTCGACGTCGCTGGCGGCGACCAGCTCGACGCCCTCGACCGCGGCCAGCGCGGCGGCCAGCTCGGCGGTCTCGAGGTCCGCCAGCCCGGTCGCGCCGCGGGTCAGCGCGTCCGGCTCGTGGGAGGTGGCCCCCAGGGCGGCGAGCAGGCCGGCGCCGCCGTCGTTGGTCGCCGACCCGCCCAGCCCGACGACCACGCGTCGCGCGCCGGCCGTGACCGCCTCCCGGACCAGCTCACCCACGCCGAACGTCGTGGCGTCCTCGGGGCGTCGCTCGGCCTCGGGGGTCAGATGGAGGCCGCACGCCTGAGCGCTCTCGACGTACGCCGTGCCGTCGGCGAGCAGCACCGACCCGGGGACCGGTGCGCCGTAGGGACCCGACACCGTGACCGCGAGCAGGTCACCTCCGATCGACGCGTGCAGCACGTCGACGAACCCCGGCCCCCCGTCGGCCATCGGCACGAGGTCCAGGTCGTCGTCGGGCGCGCGGCGGCGCCACCCGTCGGCTATCGCCTCGGCAGCCTCGACGGCGCTCAGGGTCCCGGCGAACTTGTCTGGGGCGATCAGCACGCGCATGAGGCCCATCCAACAGCAGCGACGAGAGGCCCCGGGTGGGGGGACTCGTGATGGGATGAGCGCGATGCCCGCCGACTACTTCGTCCGACCGATGACCGCTGCGGACGTGCCCGCCGTCGAGCGCCTCACGGCCGAGGCCTGCCTCGACGCCGCGGTCCGCACCAGACGGGTCGGCTGGCCGGAGCCGGAGCGGCGCACCGAGCAGGACTCGACGATGTGGCGTCGACGGGTCGAGCACCTCGTGCACACCGACCCGCGCGGCTGCTGGGTCGCCGAGGACACGAGCGGGGTGCTGGGCACCGCGGTCTCGTCGAGACGCGAGCTGACCTGGCTGCTGGCCAGCTACGCCGTGCGACCCGGCCTGCAGGGTCGTGGCGTCGGCCGCCAGCTGTTGGAGGCCTCGCTCGGCTACGGCGCCGGCTGCCTGCGGGGGATGCTCGCCTCGTCCGACGACCCGCTCGCGCTGCGCCGCTACCGACTGGCCGGCCTCACGCTGCACCCGTCGATGCTGCTGCGCGGCACGGTCCTGCGCGCGGCGATCCCGATCGTCGAGCGGGTACGCGAGGGGTCGGTGGGCGACGTGGACCTGATGGACTCCGTGGATCGCCGGGTGCGCGGCGCCGCCCATGGCCCCGACCACGTGCTGCTGGCCGGTCTGTACCGGTTGGTGGTCGTCGACCGGCCCACCGGCTCCGGATACGCGTACGTCGCACCCGGCGGCGGGACCTACCTGCTGGCGGCCACCAACCGGCGCACCGCCACCTCACTGCTGTGGGAGGCGCTGGCCGCGTCGTCGCCCGACGAGCCGGTGACGGTCCGCCACCTCACCGCCGTCAACGAGTGGGCCGTCGACGTCGGCATGGCCGCCCGGCTGCAGCTGTGGACCGACGGCTACCTCGGCCTGCGCGGGATGAAGCCGCCGGCGCCGTACCTGCACAGCGGACAGCTGCTCTGAGCCTGCTGTCCCGGCCGTCGCTGTGAAAGGATGTCGCTGTGACAACAACTGACCTCCCCCTGCTGGCCCTGGGTCGCGGAGCGGATCCGGCGTCCGAGCGCGGTGTGGACTGTCCCGGGTCGCTGCCGACCCCCTCCGACCCCGACCTGGTGGCGCGTGCCCGGGCGGCCAAGCGCGCACTGGGCGAGCGGGTCTTCGTGCTGGGCCACCACTACCAGCGCGACGAGGTCATCGAGTTCGCCGACGTCACGGGTGACTCCTTCAAGCTGGCCCGGGAGGCCGCGGCCCGACCGGAAGCCGAGTTCGTGGTCTTCTGCGGGGTCCACTTCATGGCCGAGTCCGCCGACATCCTCACCTCCCCCGCGCAGCAGGTGGTGCTGCCGGACCTCGCCGCCGGCTGCTCGATGGCCGACATGGCGGCCCTCTCGCAGGTCGAGGACGCCTGGGACGCCCTGCTCGACGCCGGGATCGCCGACGACGTCGTGCCGGTGACGTACATGAACTCCTCGGCCGACATCAAGGCGTTCTGCGGGCGCCACGGGGGCACGGTCTGCACCTCCTCGAACGCGCAGGTGGCCCTGAAGTGGGCCTTCGCCCAGCGCCCGGACGCCAAGGTGCTCTTCCTGCCCGACCAGCACCTGGGTCGCAACACGGCGGTGCTGGAGCTGGGGATCCCGCTCGAGGAGTGCGTGGTCTGGGACCCCCACAAGCCGGGGGGCGGCCTGACGGTCGAGCAGCTGCGCGCGGCCCGGGTGCTGCTGTGGAAGGGCCACTGCTCGGTCCACGGCCGGTTCTCCGTGCAGTGCGTCGACGAGGTCCGCGAGCGGGTTCCCGGCGTGCAGGTGCTGGTGCACCCCGAGTGCACCCACGACGTCGTCAACCGGGCAGACCTGGTGGGCTCCACGGAGTTCATCATCGCGACCGTGGACGCGGCCCCGCCCGGGTCCTCGTGGGCGATCGGCACCGAGCTCAACCTCGTGCAGCGGCTCGCGAACGCCCACCCGGAGCAGCAGATCACCTTCCTGGACCGGACGGTCTGCTACTGCTCGACGATGAACCGCATCGACCTGCCGCACTTCGTGTGGGCCATGGAGAACCTCGTCGAGGGCCGGGTGGTGAACCGGATCGAGGTCGACCCCGAGACCGAGCGGTGGGCGCTGCTCGCCCTGCAGCGGATGCTGGACCTGCCGGCGCGGACCGCGGACTAGCCCCCCACCAGCCGGAGGCTCAGGCCGCCTGCGGGCGGGGCAGCTCGAACCACACGAGCGCTCCTCCGCCGGGCCCTCCGTCGAGCCCGATCGAGCCGCCGTGCGCCCGCACCGCCCGCGCACAGATGGCCAGGCCCAGCCCGCTGCCCTCGGCCTGGGCGCTGCCCCGGACCATCGGCTCGAACACACGCTCGCGATGCTCCGGCGCGACCCCGGGGCCGTTGTCGACGACCTCGATCCGCCAGCCCGTGCCGCAGTCGCGCCCGGTCACCCGGACCCGTGGGGGCGCGACGGGTCGGGTGAACTTCAGGGCGTTGGCCACCAGGTTCTGCATCACTGCCCGCAGCTGCGTGCGGTCGCCGTACACCTGCGGCAGCGGGTCGACCGTCAGGTCCGCGCCCTCGAGCTCGCCCGTCAGGTCCATCCGGACGTCGGCCATCACCTCGTCGAGGTCGACCGCGTCGTGCCGCAGCTCCCCGCCCAGGCGGCCGTAGGAGAGCAGCGCCTCGATCATCTGGTCCATCCGGACCGCGCCGCTCAGCGCCCGGTCGACCATCCACCGAGCCTCCTCGTCGGCCTCCGTCGACGACTGCTCCCGCAGCATCTCCAGCGACATCGTCACGGCGGTGAGGGGGTTGCGCAGGTCGTGGGCGGCCTGGCTGGCGAAGCTGGCGAGCTGCTCGTTGGACCGGCGCAGCTCGTCGCGGGTCTCCCGGAGCTGGGCGAGGGACCTTTCGAGCTGCCGGGTCCGCAGCCCGAGCTCGAGCAGGTCCACGACCCGGTCGGCGAGCATCCGCAGCGCCTCCTGCTGCTGGGCATCGATCGCGCGGGGGTCGACGTCGAAGACGCACAGCGTCCCGATGGCCACCCCGTCGGGGGTGATGAGATGGTTCGCGGCGTAGAACCGCACCTCGGCGATCTCGCCGGTGACGAACGGGTTGGCGGCGAACCGCGGGTCGCTGCGGGCGTCCGGGACGACGACCGGCTCGGTGTCGTGCAGGATGGCGGCGCACATGGAGTCCTCGCGCGAGCAGACCGCGGGATCGATGCCGACGGCGGCGATCTGGACCTGCTCGGATGCCGTGATCAGGTTGATGACGGCGGTCGGCACGTCGCAGACCTGGGCGGCCAGCGAGACGAGCGCCTGCAGGTCACGCCGCGGCGGGTCACCGAGGACGGCGTACTTCGCGATCTCCTCGGTGCGCTCCTCGTCACGGACGGCATCGGACTGCATCGCCGGTCCTCCCAAGACGTCTGGCACACATGCGACAGCCTTCAGTGTCTCAGAGACCGGGGGCGCCCCACAGCGGCATCCAACGATTCAGCGAGGGCTCGACCGGCAGGTCGCCGGCGAGCAGGTCGCGGACCTGGATCTCGAGCAGGTTGTCGCGCTGCTGCGGCCCGCGCGGTGCGAACGGGTAGAAGGTGCCCTGCTTGTAGAGGTACACCAGTCCGAGCGTGCGGCCGGCAGGGTCGGTGAAGCCGACCAGCGAGCACAGCAGGCTCGGCCCGAACCCCTGTGCCTCCAGGGAGGTGTTGACCGTGTGCAGGTCGGTGACCAGTGCCGGGAGGTCGTCGGGGTCTTGCCGGGCGAGCAGCCAGCTGAACCCGAACGGGTCGGTGGACTGCTCCACGTCGGGGTCGTCGTCGTTGTCGAGCAGGGTGATCACGTCGCGCTGGGTCTGCGCGAAGGCGGCGCCCTCGGCGGCCCGGTAGCAGACCGACCCGGCGCCGGTAGGCGTGAAGCCGGCCGCGGTCTGCAGCGTGATCGAGGCCGAGGGCAGCGAGAACAACGCGTCGAGGTTGGCGCGGACCGGCTTGCTCCGGCCGGTCAAGGAGTCCCAGAGTCCCATCCGGACCGGACCCTCAGCTGCCGGGACCGGGGGGGCGGAAGCCGCCGTCCATGGGCTTGCCGAGCTCGGCAGAGACCCGGGCCAGCTGCTCCAGCCGCTGCTCCAGGCTCGGGTGGGTGGAGGTGAGGGTCTTCATGGTCATGCCGCTGATCGCCGGGGTGATGAAGAAGGCGTTCAGCGACTGCACCTCGCGGAGGTCCTTGTTCGGGATGGCGGCGACGTCGCCGCTGATCTTGGTCAGCGCGCTGGCGAGCGCCGACGGCTTCTGGGTGAGGTAGGCGCCCGAGCGGTCGGCACACAGCTCGCGGTAGCGCGAGAGCAACCGGGTCAGGAAGAAGCTGATCGCGTACACCACCAGGCTGATGACCAGCGCGATCAGCCAGAACGGCGGACCGTTGTTGTCGCGGCGACCCCGCCCTCCGCCGCCGAAGAGCATGCCGTACTGCGCACCGCGGGTCAGCATCCCGGCGGCGATGCCGGCCGAGGCGGCCAGCGTCATCACCAGCACGTCGCGGTGGGCCACGTGGGAGAGCTCGTGAGCGAGCACCCCTTCGATCTCCTCGGCGGTGAGCAGGTCGAGGATGCCGGTGGTGACGCACACCGCCGAGTGGTCGGCCGAGCGGCCGGTCGCGAAGGCGTTGGGCATGTTCGTGTAGGCGATCGCGACGCGCGGCTTGGGCATGTCGGCGAGCGCGCAGAGCCGGTCGATGACGCCGTGCAGCTCGGGCGCCTCCTCGGGGGAGACGACCCGGGCCCGCATCGCCTTCAGCGCGAGCTTGTCGGAGTTGTACCACTGGTACCAGGCGATGCCGATGCCGACGAGGCCGATGACAGGGATGAGGGCGCCGTTCCCGCTCTGTCCGGCCACCCCCATCAGGACGACGAAGAAGGCGACGAACAGGGCGCCCAGCAGGAACATCACCAGGGTCATCCGAGCGGTGAGCCCACGGTCCTGGAGGAACCGGGTGGAGGCCATCAGCCCGGGATCAGCCCGTCGTCACCGAGCAGCTCCCGCACCTCCTCCAGCGTGGCGTCGGACGGCGGCAGGATCAGCTCGGAGTCGGTCAGCGAGTCGTCGGGCAGCCGCTCCCCCGTGGTTCGGATAGCGGCCAGCAGTGCGTCCAGGGAGTGCGAGAACGTCTCCCGGTCCCCCTCCTGGACCGCGGCCTCCACCTCGGCGTCGAGGCGGTTGAGCGCGTCCATGTGAGCCTCGTCGAGGTCCCACTGGCCCTCTCCCAGAATGCGGACGATCACGCGGACCCCTCCTCCTTGTGTGGCTCCGAGACGGCCTGGGCCGGCGGAGTGGTGTCACCGGACTCGAGCGCCTGGGTGGCGGAGCCTTCGGTGACCCCGGACCTCAGGGCGGCCAGCTCGGACTCCACGTCGGACTCCGAGGACAGCGCGTCGAGCTCGCGGGAGATGTCGTCGCCGCGGTTCAGCGAGCTGGCGTCGTCGAGCGCCCCCGAGGCGATCAGCTCGTCGATGGCACCCGCCCGGGCCTGCATCTGGGCGGTCTTGTCCTCGGCCCGCTGCACCGCCATCCCCACGTCGCCCATCTCCTCGGAGATGCCGGAGAACGCCTCGTTGATCCGCGTCTGCGCCTCGGCGGCGGTGTACTTGGCCTTGATGGTCTCCTTCTGCGTGCGGAAGGACTCCACCTTCGCCTGGAGCCGCTGCGAGGCCAGCGTCAGCTTCTCCTCCTCCCCCTGCAGCTGCGCCTTCTGCTGCTCGAGGTCCGAGAGCTGGCCGCCGAGGGCGGACTTGCGGGTGAGCGCCTCGCGAGCCAGGTCCTCGCGTCCCATCGAGAGCGCCTTCTGCGCCTGCTGGGTCAGCTTGTCCGCCTGCTGGTGGAGCTGTGCCTGCTGCAGCTCGACCCGCTTGCGGCTGGTGGCCACGTCGGCCACGCCCCGGCGCACCTTCGTGAGCAGCTCGAGCTGGCGCTTGTAGCTGTAGTCGAGGGTCTCGCGCGGGTCCTCGGCGCGGTCGAGCGCCTTGTCGGCCTTGGCCCGGAAGATCAGGCTGATGCGCTTCATGAGACTCATGGAGGACCGGCCCCCTTTTCTTTCCTCGATGATGCGGTCGGCGGAGTCCCCTCCACCCTACGGGCCAACGGTCCGGCGCCGTAGGAGGTTCCCCGCCCGCAGGAACCGTCTGCCCGCGGTTATCGTGGGCCGCACAGCACGCCCCGTCCCAGGCCGTGCTCCCACGTCCCGCCTGAGGGAGTCGACCCGTTGTTCCGTCGCAGCAAGTCCGCCGAGACCACCGCCGCCCCCGCGCCCCTCAAGGAGGGCGGCAAGGGTCGACCGACCCCGTCCCGGAGGACGGCCGAGGCCGCCGCGCGAGCCCGGGCCAAGGGACCGGCGGACAAGAAGGAGGCGGCCCGACTGCTGCGGCAGCGCCGGGCCGAGAGCAACGCCAAGATGCGCGAGGGGATGAAGACCGGCGACGAGCGCTACCTGCCGGCTCGGGACAAGGGCCCGGTCCGCCGCTTCGTGCGCGACTACGTCGACTCCCGGCTCTGCATGGCCGAGATGCTGCTGCCGCTGCTGGTGCTGATCATGGTCACCCAGTCGTTCGCCACCCGGCTGTCCAGCAGCCTCTGGAGCGTGACGCTGCTGCTGGTCGCGCTGGACACGACACTGCTCGTCGTCCGGCTGCGCGGACAGCTGCGACGGCGCTTCTCGGACCAGAGCACGAAGGGAGCGGTCGGGTACGCCGTGCTGCGCTCGCTCCAGCTGCGCTGGCTGCGACTTCCGAAGAAGAAGGTCAAGCTCGGCGCCAAGCTGCCCGAGCGGTACTGAAGCCGGTCACCGGCCGGTCACCGGGACGCCGCTAGGGTCGAGGCCATGGAGATTCGGAACCTCGGCAGCAGCGGACTCAAGATCTCGGCCATCGCCTACGGCAACTGGCTGACGCACGGCTCACAGGTGGAGGAGGACGCCGCGGTCGCGTGCGTCCGGCAGGCGCTCGACGAGGGCATCACCACCTTCGACACCGCCGACGTCTACGCCAACACCGTGGCCGAGAGCGTGCTCGGCAAGGCCCTCCAGGGCGAGCGCCGCGAGAGCCTCGAGATCTTCACCAAGGTCTACTGGCCCACGGGTCCCGGCAAGCACAACGACCACGGCCTGTCCCGCAAGCACATCCTCGAGTCGATCAACGGCTCCCTCGAGCGGCTCGGCACCGACCACGTCGACCTCTACCAGGCCCACCGCTTCGACTACGAGACGCCGCTCGAGGAGACCATGGAGGCCTTCGCCGACGTGGTGCACTCCGGCAAGGCGCACTACATCGGCGTCTCGGAGTGGCGGGCCGACGAGATCCGGGCCGGGCACGCACTGGCGCGCGAGCTGCGGATCCCCCTGGTGTCGAACCAGCCGCAGTACAACATGCTGTGGCGGGTGATCGAGCCCGAGGTGGTCCCCACCTGCGAGGAGCTCGGACTCGGCCAGGTGGTCTTCTCCCCGATCGCCCAGGGCGTGCTGACCGGAAAGTACAAGCCGGGACAGCCGCACCCCGAGGGGTCGCGCGCCACCGACGAGAAGGGCGGGGCCGACATGATCCAGCGTTGGCTCAAGGACGACGTGCTCGAGGCGGTGCAGCAGCTGCAGCCGGTCGCCGACGAGCTGGACCTCACGATGGCCGCGCTCTCGGTCGCGTGGGTGCTGCAGAACGACAACGTGTCGGCGGCGATCATCGGAGCCTCCCGCCCCGAGCAGGTCACCGAGAACGTCAAGGCTGCGGGGGTGCGGCTCGACGACGACGTCATGAAGCGGATCGACACCGCCCTCGGCGACCTGGTCGAGCGCGACCCGGCGAAGACGAAGTCACCGGCCAAGCGCGACTTCCGCTGACTGATCCGGCGCCCAGCGATGGTCAGGCGGAGGCGTGCAGGCTCATCGGGCCGTAGACCTCGCGGTCGGCCTCGAACAGGGTGACCTGGTCGACCCCCTCGTCGAGAAGGTCGCGCCAGACCTCGCCGACCCAGGACTCCGCGTCGCTCTGCGAGGGGAAGCCCCGGGCCCCGTCCGCCGCGCCGCCCTCCGGAGGCGACACCTCGGCCCCGGCGCTGTCCTCGAGCCGCCAGTGCCAGCTCGTCCGGGGTGCGGAGTCGCCGCTGCTGAAGCTCGAGGAGGGCTCGAGGGAGTTCGTCATGGGGCGAGCCTAGCCACCCCAGGCCACCGCTCTCGCCCGAGGACTTTGACCTGTCCGCTAGCGCGTGGGACCGTGTGGGCCTCTGTCACTCGGGGAAGCCGGTCCGACTCCGGCGCTGACCCGCAACCGTGGGCCGTGCGCGAGCACGGTGAGCCGGAGCACCGAGACGGCAGCGGCTCCACTCCAACCGTCGAGGTCTACGGGACGGAGCCGGAACGCCTCCCCCGGGAGCACCAGCGGTCCGGCCTCCTCTGTGCACCGCCGCATCGAAAGGGCCCACATGCCCGCCGTGCCCACCCGCCCCGCCCGCTCGCTGCTCACGCTCCTGCTGCTGCCGGTCCTGACGGGGCTCTTCGTCGTGGCCGGCGCCACCTCCGCCCAGGCCGCCGACGGCTACAAGTACTGGAACTACTTCCACGTCACCGGCGCGAAGTACACCTTCGCCAAGAGCGGCCCCGCCGACTACGTCCCGAAGCCGGGGTCGATCGAGGCGTACCGGTACGGCGTCACCTCGTCGGCGGACGGCCTGCAGCCGCGCACCGACCCGACGACGTACACGCTCGACGACCTGTGCGCGGGCACGACTTTGAAGCCCGGCCAGAAGCGGGTGGGGGTGCTGCTCGACTTCGGCACCGCCGCGGATGCCGCCGGTGGCGAGACCCCTCCGAAGCCGCGCGGCGCCTGTGCCGTGCTGCCGAAGAACGCGACCGGCCAGCAGGTGCTCGACGACGTGGCGGACGTGCGGATGCAGAAGTCGTTCCTGTGCGGGATCGACGGGTACCCGGTCAAGACCTGCTCGGTGACCGTGAAGAACGCACCTGCGGCGAGCCCGGGTCAGAACGTCGAGTTCGCGATGCCCGCCAAGGCACAGAAGGCCAGCTCGTCGACGAAGCCGGTGAAGTCCGACGCCGAGCGCCAGGGCGGGGGCATCTCCTGGCCGCTGATCGGGGTCATCGTGGTCGTCGTGCTGCTCGGCGCAGGGGCATTTGCGCTGACCCGACGCAATCGGTCCAGCTGACCCTGTCCGTCCCCGCCAAGCCGAGAAGGTCCACCGTGCGCCCCGCGCAGCAGCTGACGTTCCCCCGGGCCCTCCACCCGGGGGCCTGGTGGGTCTGGGCGATCGCGCTGGCCGCGGCGGCGAGTCGGACGCAGAACCCCGTGCCGCTGCTGCTGATCCTGGTCGTCACCGCGTTCGTGGTCGCCGCCCGCCGCAGCAGTGCCCCCTGGGCCCGTTCCTACGTGGCGTTCCTGAAGCTCTCGCTGGTGGTCATCGTCGTGCGCATCGCGTTCCAGTCGCTGCTCTCGACCGGGGCGCAGGGGCCGACCGTGCTGGTCACGCTGCCCTCGCTGCCGATGCCCGCGGGCAGCGGTCTGAAGCTCGGTGGCGACGTCAGCGTGGAGGCGGTGCTCCAGGCGACGTACGAGGGGCTGCAGCTGGCGACCATCCTGTGCTGCGTGGGAGCCGCGAACGCCCTGGGCAGCGCCCGCCGACTGCTGCGCTACGTCCCCGGCGCGCTCTACGAGGTCGGGGTCGCCTGCGTCGTGGCGCTGACCTTCGCGCCGCAGCTGGTCAGCGACGCGGCCAGGGTGCGGGCGGCGCACCGGCTGCGAGGCCAGGGCGGCGGGCCGGGCGGCCTCCGGCGCCTGGCGATGCCCGTGCTCGAAGGCGCGCTGGAGCGGTCGGTCGACCTCGCCGCCGCCATGGACGCCCGCGGCTACGGCCGTACGACGGACGCAGGCCGGGTGTCGCGACGGCTCACGGCCGGGCTGGTCTTCGGCGGGTTGCTCGGCGTCTGCGTCGGTGTCTACGGTCTGCTCGACGGCACCGCGAGCGCCTGGCTCGGCACCCCGATGCTCGTGGGGGGGTTGCTGGTCAGCGGAGCGGGACTGCACGTGGGCGGGCGCCGTACGGCTCGGACGCGCTACCGCCCCGACCCCTGGCTGCTGCCCGAGTGGCTGGTGGCGGGCTCCGGCGCGGTGGCCGCCGCGGCCGTCCTGGTGGCCGTGCACCTCTCGCCCCGCGACTTCTTCCTCGCCAGCGTGACCGCGACGCCGCCCGTTCCGCTGTTGGCGTGTGCGGGGATCCTGGTCGCCGTGCTGCCGGCGTTCGTGGCTCCCCCGGTGCCCGAGCCCGCGGCGCCCACCACGACCGCGGCCGCCGGCACGATCGAGGTGGCGGCGTGATCGAGCTGGACCGCATGGGGGTGACGTTCGCCGACGCCGCGGAGCCGGTGCTGTCGGGCGTCGACCTGACGATCCCCGAAGGCGAGCTGGCGCTGGTGGTGGGCCGCACCGGCTCGGGGAAGACCACGCTGCTGCGGGCCCTCAACGGCCTGGTGCCGCACTTCTCCGGCGGCACGCTGCACGGCAGGGTCGTGGTCGACGGCCGCGACACCCGCACGCATCGGCCCCGCGACCTCGCCGACGTCGTCGGCTACGTCGGCCAGGACCCGTTGGCCGGGTTCGTCACCGACACCGTCGAGGACGAGCTCGCCTACGGCATGGAGTCGCTGGGCCTGCCCGCCGAGGTGATGCGCAAGCGGGTCGAGGAGACCCTCGACCTGCTGGGGCTCGCCGACGTGCGTGCCCGCCCGGTCGCCGACCTCTCGTCGGGGCAGCAGCAGCGCGTCGCGATCGGCTCGGTGCTGACCACGCACCCCCGGGTGCTGGTGCTCGACGAGCCGACGTCGGCGCTGGACCCGCTGGCGGCCGAGGAGGTGCTGTCCACGCTGCAGCGTCTGGTGCACGACCTGGGTCTGACGGTGGTGCTGGCCGAGCACCGGCTGGAGCGCGTCGTCCAGTACGCCGACCGGCTGGTGCTGGTGCCCGGCGGGGGTCGCCCGGTGGTCCACGGCGAGCCTGTCGAGGTGCTGCGCGACTCCCCCGTCGCCCCGCCCGTGGTGGAGCTCGGACGCGTCGCGGGCTGGCACCCGCTGCCGCTCTCGGTACGCGACGCCCGTCGGCGCGCCGCCCCGCTGCGGCAGCGGCTGACCTCCCTGGAGCCGCCGCGGCGCAGTACGTCGGCCGGGGACCAGGTGGCTTCGGTCCGTGACGTCGTCGTCTCCTACGGCCGGGTCCCCGCCCTGCGAGGGGTCTCGGCGCGGCTGGCCGGCGGTGAGGTCGTGGCGCTGATGGGCCGCAACGGAGCGGGCAAGTCCACCCTGCTGCGGGCCCTGGTCGGCATGAAGCGACCCACGAGCGGGACCGTCGAGGTGGACGGCCTCGCCCCGGCCGACCTCAAGGCGTCCGCGCTGCTGCGGCACGTCGGGATGGTGCCCCAGGTGCCGGCCGACCTGCTCTACTCCTCGTCGGTCGCGCGGGAGTGCGAGCAGGCGGACCACGACGCCCGGGTGGTCACGGGCACCACCCGCGAGCTGTTCGAGCGGCTCTCGCCCGGCGTCGCGGTCGAGCGGCACCCGCGCGACCTGTCCGAGGGCCAGCGGCTCACGTTGGCGCTGGCGATCGTGCTCGCCGCCCGGCCCCCGCTGCTGCTGCTCGACGAGCCGACCCGAGGGCTCGACTACACCGCGAAGCACCGTCTCGTGGAGATCCTGCGTGACCTCGCCGGCGAAGGTCACGCCGTGCTGCTGGCCACCCACGACGTGGAGCTGGTCGCCGAGGTCGCGAGCCGGGTGCTGGTGATGGCCGAGGGCGAGCTCGTGGCCGACGGCCCCACCGCCGAGGTCGTGGTGTCCTCCCCCGCGTTCGCGCCCCAGGTCGCCAAGGTGCTGGCGCCGCAGCGATGGCTGACCCCGACCGAGGTCGCGGTCGCGCTGGCCTCCGAGCCGGTGACGCCGTGAGCACCCCGGTCCTGGTCCCCCTCCGGCTCCGCTCGGGCCTCGCACTGGCCGCGTCGTTCGCGCTCGGCATCGTGGCGTTCGGGTGGCCCTTCCTCACCCGCCCCGGGTCGGCGCTGGACACCTCGCACTCGGGGGACGCACCGATGGTCTTCGTGCTGGTCCTGCCCCTGCTCGCGGCGGTGGTGCTCGCCGAGCTCACGTCGGGCGGCATGGACGCGAAGGCGGTCGCGATGCTCGGCATGCTGGCCGCCCTCGGCGGCGCGCTGCGCGCGCTCGGCCCGGGCACCGCGGGCCTGGAGCCCAGCTTCGTGGTCATCATCCTCGGCGGCCGGGTGTTCGGCCGGGGCTTCGGCTTCGTGCTCGGCGCCCTCACGCTCTTCACCGGTGCGCTGCTCACCGGCGGCGTCGGGCCCTGGCTGCCGTTCCAGATGATCGCGGCCGGCTGGGTCGGCTTCTTCGCGGGCTGCCTGCCGCGCTCGCGGGGGCCGGTCGAGGTGGCGACCCTGGCGACGTACTCCTTCGTCGTCGGGCTGGTCTTCGGCATGATCATGAACCTGTGGTTCTGGCCGTTCGCCTCCTACGGCCCGGAGACGTCGTTCGTCGCCGGCGACGCCTTCTCCGCGAACCTCACCCGCTACCTCCTGTTCTACGTGACGACCTCCCTGCCCTGGGACCTCGGCCGCGCGGTGCTCTCCTCGTTGGTCATGGCGCTCGCGGGGACCGCGCTGCTGCGGGCGCTGCGTCGTGCGTCGCGCCGGGCCGCCTTCGACGCCGTCGCGGAGTTCCGGCGGTGAACCTCACCGTGCTCGGCACCGGCTCGGCGGACGGCTGGCCGAACCCGCACTGCGCCTGCCCCTCCTGTACGTCGACCCGCTCGGCGGGCCTGCTGCGCTCACAGACCTCGGCACTGCTCGACGAGGTGCTGCTCCTCGACTGCGGACCGTCCACGCCCGAGGCAGCGCAGCGCGCCGGGCTGGACCTCACCCGGCTGCGCCACGTGCTGATCACCCACGCCCACCCCGACCACTGCGCCCCGGCGTTCCTGCTGTTCCGGTCGTGGGTGTCGGACGAGCCCCTGGACGTGGTGGGACCGCCGGAGGTCATCGAGCAGGCGCGGATGTGGGTGGCCCCCGAGTCCACCGTGAGGTTCGTGGCCGTCGTCCCCGGGGACACGGTGCCGCTCGGCGAGCACACCGTCCGAGTGCTCGAGGCGCGGCACGAGGGCGGCGTGCTCTTCGACGTCTCCGGCCCCGGGGGTCGGCTGCTCTACGCCACCGACACCGGCCCGCTGCCGGCCGAGTCGGTCGACCGGACCCGTGGCGCGGCCTTCGACGTCGTGCTGCTGGAGGAGACCTTCGGCGACCACCTCACCCACGCCACCGACCATCTCGACCTCAGCACCTTCCCCGACCAGCTGCGCCGGCTCCGGGAGGTCGGGGCCGTCACGGACAGCACCGACGTGGTGGCCGTCCACCTCTCCCACCGCAACCCGCCCGAGCCCGAGCTCTCCCGACGGCTCGCCGACTGGGGTGCCCGGGCGGTCGAGGACGGCACCACCCTGGGCGTGCGGGCGCCCCGACGCCCCCACGGGCGCTCCCTGGTGCTGGGCGGCGCCCGCTCCGGCAAGTCCCGCGAGGCCGAACGGCTGCTCGCGACCTCGCAGGAGGTCCACTACGTCGCGACGGCCTACCCCGCCGACCACGACGACGAGTGGTCGGAGCGGGTGCGGCTGCACCGCAGCCGCAGACCCGCCCACTGGGCCACCGTGGAGACGATCGACCTGGTGCCGCTGCTGGACGCCGACGGCCCAGCACTGCTCGTGGACTGCCTCACGCTGTGGCTGACTCGGGTGCTGGACCGCCACGACGCGTGGGACGCCCAGACCTGGGCGACGACCGGCGAGAAGGCGGTGGGGCACGAGATCGACGCGCTGGTCGCCGCCTGGCGCGCCACCGGTCGCCGGGTCGTCGCGGTCAGCAACGAGGTGGGCCAGGGAGTGGTGCCGGACACGGCTTCGGGTCGGCGGTTCCGCGACCTGATGGGGCTGCTCAACACCAGGCTCGCCGCGGAGACCGAGGACGTCAGGTGGTGCGTGGCCGGGACGGTGAGGCAGACCGGGCCGCCGACGTGAGGGACGCGCTGCGGCTGGCCTTCGGCACGCTCACGGTCCTGCCGGTGCGCCCACCCGCGCAGGTCGACCGTCGTACGGCGGGACGGGCGATGGTGCTGGCGCCGCTGGTGGGACTGGTGCTCGCGGGCCCGGTGACCGCCGTGCTGTGGCTGCTGGGGTCCGCCACAGTGCGTCCGGCCGGGGTCCCGTCACTGCTGGGGGCAGCCCTCGTGCTGGGCCTGCTGGCGCTGCTGACCCGCGGACTGCATCTCGACGGGCTCGCCGACACCGCCGACGGTCTGGGGTCGGGCAGGGAGGCGGACGAGGCGCTCTCGGTGATGCGGCGAAGCGACGTCGGACCCTTCGGCACCGCGACCCTGGTGCTCGTGCTCCTCGTCCAGGTCACCGCACTCGGCTCCGTGCTGGCACGGGAGCACGGGGTCGCCGCGCTCGGCGCCGCCCTGGTGCTCAGCCGCCTGGCGATCCCCCTGATGTGCCTGCACGGGATCCCTGCCGCGCGCCGCGACGGGCTCGGCCACGCCGTCGTGGGATCGGTGTCGCGCCTCGGGCTCCTCGCCGCGGCCGCGCTGGCACTGGGCGGGGTCGCCGTGTGCCTGCTGCTCACCGGGGTGACCGCCCTCGGCCCGGGAGACCGGCTCGCCCCCGTGGCTGCGGTGGCCGCCGCGGTGCTGCCCCTCGTGGTCACGGCGTTGTTCGTCCGCCGCTGTGTGCACCGGTTCGGCGGCGTGAGCGGCGATGTGCTCGGCGCAGGGGTGGAGGTCGCGTTCACGTCCAGCCTGCTGGTCCTCGCGTTGGGGTAGGTCTCGCTCGTGTTCCTTGCTGAGCGGCCGCACCTGCGGGCACGCTAAGCGCACTCGCACCGGGCGGAGGGGGCTCACGTGGATCGGGGACGGCTGATGGACGACGACCCGCTGGACCTCGACCCCGAGACCATGAGGCGGCTCGGGTACCAGACGGTCGACTGGCTGGTCGAGCGCGCCACTCGTCGCCGCGAGGAGCCGGTGCTCGTGGAGGGCTCGCCCGCCGACCTCGCGCGACGTGTCCCCGGCGAGGCCCCCGCGCACGGAGAGGAGCTCGAGCCGATCCTGAGGCTGCTCGGCGAGGACGTGCTGCGGTTCCGGAGCCGGATCGACCATCCGCGCTACCTCGCCTACGTCCCCGGCGAGGGCACCTGGCCGGGAGCCCTGGGCGACCTGATCGCCAGCAGCTACAACATCGACGCCGGCAACTGGATGGAGTCCGCGGGGCCCAGCCACCTCGAGCTCACCGTGCTCGGCTGGTTCGCGGAGTGGATCGGCTACCCCGCCACCAGCGCCGGCATCCTGGTCTCCGGCGGATCCGCGGCCAACCTCACCGCCCTGGCCTGCGCACGGGAGGCGGGCGTCGGGTCGATGCGCGACGACCTGGTCGTCTACGTGTCGGACCAGGGTCACTCCTCGCTGGCCAGGGCGGCACGCACGCTCGGCTTCCGTCCCGAGCAGGTCCGGGTCCTGCCGGTGGACGGCGCCCTGCGGATGCGCGTCGACGCGCTCTCCGCCGCGGTCGACGCCGACCTTGCCGCCGGTCGTCGTCCGCTCGCCGTCCTGGCAGTCGCCGGGACCACGAACACCGGCGCGATCGACCCGCTCCCGGAGATCGCCGAGCTGTGCCGCCGGCACGGCGTCTGGCTGCACGTCGACGGTGCCTACGGCGGCTTCGCGGCGATCACCGAGCGGGGCCGCCGCCGCCTGGCCGGCATCGAGCTCGCGGACTCGGTCACCCTCGACCCCCACAAGTGGCTCTACCAGCCGTTCGAGTGCGGGTCGCTGCTCGTGCGCGAGGGGCACCGGCTGCGCGAGGCCTTCGCGATCCATCCCGACTACCTCCAGGACACGCAGGTGCGTGACACGGAGGTCAATCTGGCCGACCACGGTCTCCAGCTGACCCGCACGAGCCACGCCCTCAAGGTGTGGATGTCCGTGCAGTACTTCGGTCTGGACGCCTTCGTGGCGGCGGTCGACCACGCGCTGGACCTGGCAGAGCACACCCAGGCGTACGTCGAGGCCTCCGACTCGCTCGAGCTGATGGCGCCGGCCACGCTCGGCGTGGTCTGCTTCCGCAGGCACCCACCCGAGGAGGACGACGAGCAGCGCCTCGAGCAGGTGAACACCGCCCTCGTGCGTGCGCTCGCCGACAGTGGCGAGGGCCTGGTGTCCTCCACCCGGCTGTCCGGCCGGTACGCCGTCCGTGCCTGCATCCTGAACCACAGCACGACGACGGCCGACGTCGAGCGGGTGCTGGGATGGCTGGAGAAGGCACCGCTCGCCGAGGAGCGCGCCGCGCCCCCGCCGTACCCGAGGACAGCGGACGTCACCGCCGGCTGGCCGGCCGTCCCCGCCTCCTCGCTCGACGGCCTCCGGGACGTGCCGCTGCTCGCGGGCGTCGACGACCACTGGGTCCGGTGGGTCGCCACCGTCGGCCGGCGACGACACGTCCGGGCCGAGGAGACGGTCGTGCGGCAGTGGGAGGTCGACCGGGACTTCTACCTGCTGCTGTCCGGGGAGGCCGACGTGCTCGGCCAGGACCGGTTGCTCGCCACGATGCACGCCGGAGACTTCTTCGGTGAGCTGGCCGCGATGGACTGGGGCGCGAGCTTCGGCTACCCGAGGCTGGCGACCGTGCGCGCCAGCACCGACCTCGAGCTCCTCGTGCTCACCGACGCGGAGCTGGTCGAGCTGATGGCCGCCGTCCCCCTGGTCGACAGCCGGGTGCGCGCCGTCGCCGGCCGTCGCTCCGGGCGCATCTAGGCGACGTGGCCGCGATGGGCGCGACGTGGCGGGTCTTCGGCGACGTGGCACGCAACCGCGACCTGCGCCGGGTGGTGGCGGCCTTCGGCGGCTTCATCGTCACCGAGTACGCCGTCTGGATCGCCATGCTGGTCTATGCCTTCAACCACGGAGGGGTGGTGACCTCCGGGCTGGTTGCCCTGGCCCAGCTGGTCCCTGCCGCGGTCGCAGCACCCCTGGTGGCCCCGGTGGCCGACCGCCGCTCCCCGGTGGTGACCCTGGCCGGGGGGTACGCCGTGCAGTCCGTCGCCCTGGCTGCCACCGCCGGCTTCGTGCTGCTCGACATCGCGCTGCCGGCGTACGCCGCGGCCGTGGTCGCCTCTACCGCCGTCGCGACCAGCCGGCCCGCGCAGGCGGCGCTGGTGCCCGCACTCACCCGCGAGGTCCGCGAGCTGACGGCCGCCAACGTCCTGGTCGGCTGGGTGGAGAGCGTCAGCGTGCTGGCCGCCGGCGGGTTCGTGGGTCTCGCGCTGGCGTTCGGCAGCATCGGCTCGGTCTTCCTCGCGGGCTCGGTGCTGCTCGCCACGGCCACCTGGCTGGTGTTCCCCCTGCACCGCAAGGTGCGGCGCGGCGAGGTCCGCGTGGACGACGAGGCGGCCCACGGACTGGGCCGAGGCGTCGCGGAGGTCTGGGGCAGTCCGCCCGCGCGGCTGCTGGTCGGACTGCTCGGTGCGGAGTTCGTGGTGGTCGGGGCCTTGGACGTGCTGTTCGTCGTGATGGCCGTCGACGTGCTGCACGCCGGACAGCCCTGGGTCGGCTACCTGAACATGGCGTACGGCGCCGGCGGGGTCGTGCTCGGCAGCCTGGCCGTCCTGCTCGTCGGACGCAGGCTCGGACCGGTCATCCTCACCACGGCCCTGGGTCTCTCGATCGCGATCGCCCTCACCTCGGTCGCCCCCACGCCGGTCGTGGCCGGCGCGCTGTTGGCCGTGGCCGGAGGAGGTCGGGCGCTGTTCGACCTCGGTGCGCGGGCGCTCCTCCAGCGAGCCGTGGCCGCCGACATGGTGGCCCGCATCTTCGGGCTCGCCGAGGGGCTGAGCATGGCCGGGCTGGCCCTCGGGTCGGTGCTCGCGCCCGCACTCGTCGAGCTCGCTGGTGGCCGGCTCGCCCTGGTCGGGGTGGCGCTGGTTCTCCCGCTGCTGGTGCTCTCCCGGGTGCGGCTGCTGCGACGGATCGACCAGCACGCCCTGGTCCCGGTCGTGGAGATCTCCCTGCTGCGGTCGATGTCCCTGTTCCGCGACCTGCCGGGTCCCGCGCTGGAGGGGCTCGCGCGGGCCCTCGAACGGCTGGAGTGGCCGACCGGGACCGTGGTCATCCGCGAGGGCGACGAGGGGGACCACTACTACGCGCTCGTCGACGGCGAGATGACGATCTCCCGCAACGGCGAGACGGTGCGCACGCTGGGCCGCGGGGACGGGTTGGGCGAGGTGGCGCTGCTGCGGTCGGGGCGACGCACCGCGACCGCGGTCACGACCGGTCCGGTCACGGCGTACGCACTGCACCGGGACGCGTTCCTGACCGCCGTCAACGGACACGTGCCCACGCTGCGGTCCGCGACCGAGCTCGTGCGCGACGTCGAGACCGGGGACGACCTACGGGACTCGGCCACGGACTGCTGACCCCGACGGGTCAGGACCCGCTCGTGCTCGACTCCACGAACGGCGGCCTCGTGACCGTGAAGACCTCGCGACGGCCGCGGACGTCGACCGCGACCTCGTCACCGTCGGAGACCCCCTTCGCGAGCAGGGCCAGCGCCACGCCCTTGCGCAGCGTCGGCGAGAAGGTGCCGGAGGTCACGGTGCCGACGGCGTCGTCGCCGGCGAGCACCTCCATGCCGGGACGCGGGATGCCCCGGCCGGTGGCGACCAGACCACGCAGCACCCGATCGGCGCCCCGCTCCCGCTCCGCGACGAGCACCTCACGGCCCCAGAAGGCGTCCTTCCTCCAGCCCACCGCCCAGCCCAGGCGCGCCTGCACGGGGGTGACGTCGAGGCTGACGTCCTGACCGTGAAGTGGGTAGCCCATCTCGGTGCGCAGCGTGTCGCGCGCACCCAGGCCGCACGGCAGCATCCCCACCGGCTCCCCGGCGGCCAGCAAGGCGTCCCACAGCGCGGGCGCGGTCGCGTTGTCGCACACCAGCTCGTAGCCGCGCTCGCCGGTGTAGCCGGTGCGGCACACCACGACAGGTGCGCCTTCGAACGTCGCCTCCGCGAACGACATGTACTCGTGACCATGGGGCAGCCCGACCCTCGCGAGGACCTCGTCGACCTTCGGTCCCTGCACCGCCAGCACCGCCTGGTCGCGGTGCTGGTCGACGACCTCGACGCCCTCCGGCGCCTGCGCGGAGAGCCGGCGCAGCACCTCGCCGGTGTTCGCGGCGTTCGGCACCAGGAAGACCTCGTCGTCGCCTCGCAGGTAGGCGATCAGGTCGTCCACCACGCCTCCGGAGTCGTCGTCGCAGCACAGGGTGTACTGCGCCTTGCCCGGCGCGATCTTGGCGAGGTCGTTGCTCAGGGTGGCGTTGACGTACGCCGCCGCCCCCGGTCCACGCACCGTCGCCTTGCCGAGATGGCTGACGTCGAAGACCCCCACGGCACTCCGCACCGCGGTGTGCTCCTTGACCACGCCGGAGCCGGCGTACTCCAGCGGCATCGACCAGCCGCCGAACTCCGCCAGCTTGGCACCGAGGGCGACGTGCCGCTCGTGCAGGGGCGAGGTCAGCAGGTCGTTCATGGCGCCGAACCTACCGCAGCACGAGCACCCAGCCGCGCGGGCTAGAGTGCGGGCCTGAGCACTGCCCGAGGCCTGATGCCGCAGACCCGAAGGAGCCGCGTCCGGTGACGAGCTACACGCTGCGGAAGGGATCCCCCGAGAAGACCCGGGCCGATGCAGTCGTGGTCGGGATGGTGCGCACGGCCAAGGGCCTGCAGCCGGCTCCCGGCGGCGAACGGGTCGCCTCTGCGTACGGTCGCCGGTTCGCGCCGCTGCTGGCCACGGTGGGCTTCACCGGCCGCGTCGACGAGGTCGCCAAGGTGCCGACGGGCGGAACCATCAAGTCGCCGCTGCTGATCCTCGTCGGCATGGGCGACACCGGGAAGGTCGACCCCTCCGCGGTGCGCCGGGCTGCCGGGCTGGCGGTGCGCTCGGCGCCGAACGCCGCCTCGGTCGCCCTCGCGCTCCCGGCGCAGGACGAGCTGCAGGTGCGCGCCGCTGTCGAGGGGAGCATCCTGGGTGGCTACTCCTACTCCACCTACAAGTCGGGCACGAAGCCCTCGGGGCCCGCCGAGGTGGTGGTGCTCACCGACACCGCCCGGACCAAGGCCGCGCAGCGGGCGGTCGAGGTCGCCCTGACCATCGGCCACGCGACCGCGCTCGCCCGCGACTGGGTGAACACCCCGGCCGGGGACCTGACTCCGGAGATCTTCGCGAAGGCGGTGCACGCCGAGTCCAAGGCGCGCAAGGGCACCAAGGTGAAGGTCACCGTGCTGGCCGAGCAGGAGCTGCGCGAGGGAGGCTTCGGCGGCATCGTCGGGGTCGGCCAGGGTTCGGCGAACCCGCCGCGACTGGTGCGGCTGAGCTACTCCCCCCGCGGCGCCAAGGCCCACCTGGCGCTGGTCGGCAAGGGCATCACCTTCGACTCCGGCGGCCTGAGCATCAAGCCCGGCACGAGCATGCAGACCATGAAGTGCGACATGGCCGGGGCGGCGGCCGTGGTGGCGGCGACCTTCGCCATCGCCGACCTGGGCCTGCCCGTCCGGGTCACCACGCTGGCTCCGATGGCCGAGAACATGGTCTCCGGCACGGCCACGCGTCCCGGTGACGTCCTCACGATGTACGGCGGCGCCACCGTGGAGGTGCTCAACACCGACGCCGAGGGGCGGCTGGTGCTCGCCGACGCCCTGGTGCTCGCGACCGAGGCCGAGCCCGACCTGGTCGTCGACGTCGCCACCTTGACCGGTGCGTGCGAGACGGCCCTGGGTGACCGGGTGGCCGGCATCCTCGGCAACGACGACGCACTGGTCGCGCAGGCCATCGCCGCCGGCGCGCGAGCCGGGGAGGTGCTGTGGCCGCTGCCGATCAGCGCGGAGATGCCCGAGAAGGTCCGCACCTACAGCAAGGTCGCGGACCTGATGCAGCACAACATCGACGGGCACGGGGGTGCGCTCTACGCCGCCGCCTTCCTGCAGGAGTTCGTGGGCGACCACCGCTGGGCGCACCTCGACATCGCCGGGCCGGGGTTCAACGGCCGCGGCCCCTACGGCCACGTCTCCAGCGGCGGCACCGGCTTCTCGGTGGCGACGCTCGTGGAGCTCGCCGCCGACCTTGCGGGCTAGCCGTCCAGCTTCTTGCGACGGTTGTACTCCCGCATCCGCGTCGGGTAGCCCATCACCGCAGCGTCGTACGACGGGACGCCGTGCTGGTTGGCGAAGCGGTGCGCCCAGTCCACCGAGGGCACCCGCCGGCGGGTCCACTCGCCGTCGTGCGCGACCAGCATCAGGGTGACGTCGGTGATGGCGGTGCGTGGCTCCACGAACCCCTCCACGCCGCGCCGGCTCGTGGCGAACTCACGCAGGTGCTGCTCGTCCGCGCCATCGGAGCCCCGCACCGTCCCGGGCGCCGATCGGGCGCCTCGGCGCGGCCGCACTCGGCCCCCATGCCGCAGACGGTTCATCCAACCCATGGGTCCAGTGTGCCCGGATGCTCTGAGGATTCGCTGAAACCGCGCGGGGTGGGCCGTCCCGGACCCCGGGTGGACACCTGCCGCCAGGGTGCGAAGATGGCTCACCGGACGGGTCGGCAGGGTTGCGGACGAGCGGGCGGAGGGCATCGGTGGCGGACGGCTTCGACGTGGTGGTGCTCGGAGCGGGCAGCGGCGGGTATGCCTGCGCCCTGCGCGCGGCCCAGCTCGGTCTCACCGTGGCCCTCGTCGAGAAGGATCGGCTCGGGGGCACCTGCCTGCACGTGGGCTGTATCCCGACCAAGGCGCTGCTGCATGCCGCCGAGGTCGCCGACGCGACCCGCGACTCGGAGCAGTTCGGTGTCAACGCCACCTTCGAGGGCATCGACATGGGCGGCGTCAACACGTACAAGGACGGTGTGGTCGCCCGTCTCCACCAGGGGCTGACCGGTCTCATCAAGGGTCGCGGCATCACGGTGGTGGAGGGTGCGGGACGGCTCGTCGGCCCGCGCACGGTGGAGGTCGACGGCAATCGGTACGACGGCCGGGCCGTCGTGCTCGCCTCCGGCTCCTACCCCAGGTCGCTGCCCGGCCTCGACGTCGACGGTCACCGGGTGCTGACCTCCGAGCACGCCCTCGCCCTCGACCACGTGCCGGCCTCCGCGATCGTGCTCGGCGGGGGCGTGATCGGATGCGAGTTCGCGAGCGTCTGGCGCTCCTTCGGCGCCGACGTCACGATCGTCGAGGCCCTCCCCCGGCTCGTGGCCGCCGAGGATGAGGCTGTCTCGAAGGTCCTCGAGCGTGTCTTCCGCAAGCGCGGGATCGGCGTGCGGGTCGGCTCCGCCTTCGAGTCCGTGACCCCGACGGACACCGGGGTCCGGGTCGCCGTGCGCGACGGCGAGCCGCTCGAGGCGGAGCTGCTGCTGGTGGCCGTCGGCCGTGGCCCGTCGACCTCCGGACTCGGCTACGAGGAGCAGGGCGTGAAGACCGACCGTGGCTTCGTCCTCACCGACGAGCGACTGCGCACGGGGGTCGAGGGGGTCTACGCCGTCGGCGACATCGTTCCCGGGCTCCAGCTCGCCCACCGCGGCTTCCAGCAGGGCATCTTCGTGGCCGAGGAGATCGCCGGTCTCGCACCGACACCCCTCGACGAGGCTGGTGTCCCCCGCGTCACCTACTGCGACCCGGAGGTGGCCTCGGTCGGCCTCACCGAGTCCGCGGCTCGCACGACGTACGGCGACGACGCGGTGCAGACCCTCACCTACGACCTCAGCGGCAACGGCAAGAGCCAGATCCTGAGGACGCAGGGCTTCGTCAAGCTGGTCCGTCGAGTCGAGGGTCCGGTGGTCGGTGTGCACATCGTCGGTGCCCGCGCCGGTGAGCTGATCGGCGAGGCCCAGCTGATCTACAACTGGGAGGCCCACCCCGAGGACGTGGCACCCTTCGTGCACGCCCATCCCACCCAGAACGAGGCCCTCGGCGAGGCCCATCTCGCGCTGGCCGGCAAGCCCCTGCACGCGCACTCATAGACTCCACCCCAGACCACCGCCCAGACCACCTCCAGAACACCCCCAGAGACCCGTGCCACCCAAGGAGCGAACGAACGCAATGGCGACTCCAGTCACCCTCCCCGCACTCGGCGAGTCCGTCACCGAGGGCACCGTCACCCGCTGGCTCAAGAGCGTCGGCGACGAGGTGGCCGTGGACGAACCGCTGCTCGAGGTGTCGACCGACAAGGTCGACACCGAGATCCCCTCGCCGGTCGCGGGCACCCTGCTGGAGATCAAGGCAGAGGAGGACGAGACCGTCGAGGTCGGCGCCGAGCTGTGCACGATCGGGGACGAGGGCGAGTCCGGCGGCTCCGACGCCGGGGGCACCGACGAGGAGGAGGGCCGTGCGGACGTCGACCCGGACGCGGGTGCCGAGTCCGCCGACGACGACACCGATGACTCCGGTGACACTGACTCGGATGACTCCGGTTCAGGGGACGAGCGCGACAGCGACCGCAAGACCGAGACGGAGACGGACCCACCGGCCGCGGGCACCGACGAGGCGCCTCCCGCCCAGGAGACCGCGCCCTCCTCCTCCGACACCAAGCCCGAGGCGGAGGCCTCCGTCCAGGGAACCGGCGGCGGGAAGGCCTCCGGCACGCCGGTGACGCTGCCGGCGCTCGGCGAGTCCGTCACCGAGGGCACCGTGACCCGCTGGCTCAAGAGCGTCGGCGACGAGGTGGCCGTGGACGAGCCGCTGCTCGAGGTGTCGACCGACAAGGTCGACACCGAGATCCCCTCGCCGGTCGCGGGCACCCTGCTGGAGATCAAGGTCGACGAGGACGAGACCGTCGAGGTCGGCGCCGAGCTGGCGATCGTCGGCTCGGGCGACGCGAGCAGTGGCGGTGACGAGCCGGAGCCGGAGCCGAGCGAGCCGGAGCCCGAGCCCGAGCCGGAGCCGGAGCCGGAGCCTGAGCCGGAGCAGGTGCAGGAGAAGCCCAAGCAGGAGCCCCAGCAGGAGCCCGAGAAGGAGGAGCCGAAGGACAAGGAGCCGGTCCCCTCGCAGGAGCCGACTCCGGGACAGCAGCGCTCCGAGGACGCCGGCAGCGCGCGACGCCAAGACTCCGGGTCGGGCGACAGCGGTCCGTACGTCACGCCGCTGGTCCGCAAGATGGCGTCCGAGCACGGGGTGGACCTCTCCTCGCTCGAGGGCAGCGGGGTGGGGGGACGCATCCGCAAGCAGGACGTCCTCGACGCGGCCGCCGCCCAGAAGGAGTCGGCCCAGAAGGAGTCCGCCCAGAAGGAATCCGGCCAGCAGCCCGCCGAGCCGCAGAAGGCAGCCGCCTCGGGACGCGGCGACGCCCCGGCGGCCCAGCCGAGCCCGCTGCGCGGCAAGACCGAGCCGATGACCCGGCTCCGCAAGGTCATCGCGAAGCGGATGGTGGAGTCGCTGCAGGTCTCGGCGCAGCTGACCACGGTCGTCGAGGTGGACGTCACCTCGATCGCGCGGCTGCGTGACTCCGTGAAGGCGGACTTCGCGTCCCGGGAGGGCGTCAAGCTGTCGTTCCTGCCGTTCTTCGCGAAGGCCGCGATCGACGCGCTGAAGGCGCACCCGTCCCTGAACGCGGCCATCGACACCGAGAAGGGCGAGGTGACCTACTACGACCACGAGAACCTCTCGGTCGCGGTGGACACCGAGAAGGGCCTGCTGACCCCGGTCATCAAGGACGCCGGGGACCTGTCGATCGCGGGTCTGGCTCGCAAGATCGCCGACGTCGCGGACCGCACGCGCAACAACAAGATCGGCCCCGACGAGCTCGCCGGTGGCACGTTCACGCTCACCAACACCGGAAGTCGCGGCGCGCTCTTCGACACCCCGATCATCAACCAGCCGCAGGTCGCCATCCTCGGGACCGGCTCGGTGGTGAAGAGGGCGGTGGTCATCGACGACGCGAACCTCGGCGAGACGATCGCGGTGCGCCGCATGGTCTACCTCGCGCTGACCTACGACCACCGGATCGTGGACGGCGCGGACGCCGCCCGCTTCCTCAGCGACGTGAAGCAACGCCTGGAGACCGGCACCTTCGAGGTCTAACCCGGATAGTCCGTGACGAAAAGCACTCTTTTAAGGCGCTAAACGCTGCTTTTCGTCACGGACTACCCGGCGGGGGGGTGGGTACAGGCGGGGAATGAAGCTCGTGCTCGCCGGTGGCTCCGGCTTTCTCGGCACCGCCTGGCGTGACCTGCTCGCTCGCGAGGGGCACGAGGTGGTGCGCCTGGTCCGGGGCGAGGCGCTCTCGGCCAACGAGTCCCACTGGGACCCGTACGCCGGCGAGGTCGACCGCGCCGTGATCGAGGACGCCGACGTGGTCGCGACACTGTCCGGGGCGCCGCTGGCGCACTGGCCGTGGACCGAGGCCTACAAGAAGACGTTCACCGCCAGCCGGGTGACCTCCACGCGCACGCTGGCCGAGGCGGTGGCGGCCTCGGACCGCAAGCCGGCGCTGGTCGCCCAGAACGGCATCTCCGCGTACGGCGACCAGGGTGAGCGGGTGCTGACCGAGGAGGCCGCGACCGACGCCGACACGTTCGTCGGCGAGGTCTCCCGACAGTGGCAGGCAGCGACCGGTCCCGCCCAGGACACCGGAGCCCGCGTCGTGGTGATGCGCAGCGGGGTCGTCCTGGACCGTCGGGGCGGGCCGGTGAAGATGCTGCTCCCCCTCTTCAAGGCCGGCCTGGGCGGACCGGTCGGGTCGGGCGAGCAGTACTTCCCCTCGATCTCGCTGACCGACTGGCTTCGCGCCGCGACCCGTCTCGCGACCCACGAGGACGCCCGCGGCGTCTACAACGTCTCGGGTCCGAACCCGTCGACCAATGCCGAGTTCAGCCGGCAGCTCGGTCGCCTGCTGCACCGGCCCTCCGCCGTGCCGGTGCCGGCGTTCGTCCTGAACACCCTGGCCGGGACCGTGTCCTCCGAGCTGCTGAACTCGACGCGTGTCGAGCCGGCGCGGCTGCTCACGGAGGGGTTCACGTTCGAGCACCCCACGATCGAGGCGCGGCTCACCGCTGCTCTGCGCTGAGCGACCCCGCCCCGGCTCGCACCGAGGCCACCCGCCAGCCCCCGTCCGACCGGCGCATCAGCGTGACCCGGCGGGTGCGGGCCGCTCCGCGAGGCAGCCGAACCCGCTCCGTGCCGCGCACCGCTTCGCCGGCGGCCAGCCTGTCGGTCACCTCGAGGCGCCACCGGTCGTCGCGACGCTCGAGGACCCGCAGTGCCAGCACCTGCATCCGGAGGCCGGTGACGCGGTACCCGCGCGTGCGGTAGTCGTGCAGCAGACGCACGTCGGTGACACCCGCGCCGGAGCCCTCGACGTACAGCGCCCGCAGCCGCGACGACGAGCCGGCGGCCCAGGCGTTCGCCCGGCGCGCGTCCCACTGGTGCAGCACCCGCAGCGCGGACGACTCCGGACGAGCCGGCTCGAGGGGAGGCCGGGGCGGCGCGGTGGTCCCGGCCCGCAGCAGCACCACCACCAGCCCCGCAGCCGCAACTGCCGACGCGGCCAGCAGGACGGCGACGGCGCGGGCTCGGGACACCGGGCCAGCCTCTCCCGGATCGGCGAGACGGCGGGGCCGCTCGTCCACAGGCGCGGCGTAGGCTCGCCAGATGAGCACGATCGACTTCCGCACCGTCGGGTTCGGCGACCGCGCCGTCGAGTACGTCGAGGCCTGGGAGCTGCAGCGCACCGAGCACGCCCGCGTGAGCGACGGCGGCACCGACACCGTGCTGATGCTCGAGCACCCGCCCGTGTTCACCGCCGGCAAGCGCACCGAGCCCCACGAGCGACCACTCGGTGACGACGTCCCGGTCATCGATGTCGACCGCGGCGGGAAGATCACCTTCCACGGCCCGGGACAGCTCGTGGGCTACCCGATCGTCCGGCTGCCCGACCACGTGCTCGTCGTCGACTACGTGCGCCGCGTCGAGGAGGCCCTCATCCACACCTGCGCCGAGCTCGGCGTCGTCACCGCCCGGGTGCCCGGCCGCAGCGGGGTCTGGATCGCCGCCGACGATGTCCCGGGTGGCCGCCCGGAGCGGAAGGTGGCGGCACTCGGGATCCGCGTGAGCCGCGGCGTGACGATGCACGGGTTCGCGGTCAACTGCGACGTCGACCTCGCCTGGTACGACCGTTTCGTGCCGTGCGGCATCAGCGACGCCGGCGTGACCAGCCTCTCCGCCGAGCTCGGGCGTGACGTCACGGTCGAGGAGGTGGCCCCGGTGGCCGAGCGGCACCTGCGTGAGCTGCTCGCGTGGGCGCCGTACGACGCGACGCCGGACTACCCCGCGAAGCCCGACCCGGGACGCCGCGTACGCCTTCTCACCCCCGGAGGCTGAGGGGCCGCGGCGTGTCCGGGGCCGTCCGGTCGAGTCAGGCGAGGAGACTTGCCGGATGGCTGTTGACGGGGACCTGGTCATCGAGACCTCGGGGTTGCGCAAGGTCTTCCGCACCCGGCGGGGCCGCCGGGTAGTCGCCGTCGACGGGCTCGACCTGGCCGTCCCGGCCGGCGGCGTGCACGGGTTCCTCGGTCCCAACGGCGCCGGGAAGACCAGCACCATCCGGATGCTGCTCGGCCTGGCCCGGGCCAGCGGTGGCGAGATGCGGCTCTTCGGCGAACCGGTCCCGCACCGGCTGCCGCAGGTGATCTCCCGGATCGGCGCGGTCGTCGAGCAGCCCAAGTTCGCGCCCCACATGGGTGCGCGCAAGAACCTCCTGCTGCTCGCCCGATCGGTCGGGATGCCCTCCTCCGCCGTCGACGCCGCGCTCGCCCAGGTCGGTCTCCAGGGGCGCGAGAAGGAGAACGTCCAGGGCTACTCGCTCGGCATGAAGCAGCGCCTCGCGATCGCCGCGACGCTGCTGCGCTCCCCCCAGCTGCTGATCCTCGACGAGCCGAGCAACGGCCTCGACCCGGCCGGCATCCGCGACATCCGCACCATGATCCGCACCCTCGGCGAGAGCGGCGTGACCGTGCTGCTGAGCTCGCACATCCTGGCCGAGGTGCAGCAGGTCTGCCACGCGGTCTCGATCATCGGCAACGGCCGCATGCTGGCCTCCGGCCCCGTCGCGGAGCTGGTCGGCGAGAGCACCGTGCGCACCTTCACCGTCGGGGTCGCCGATCCGTCCCGCGCCGCCGACGTGCTCGCGCGGGCTCGCTACCGCGTGCGGCGCACGGACGCCACGCTGACCGTCGAGGCGGCCGACGGCCCCGACAATGTCGGCGAGGCGATCACCAAGGTGCTCGCCGACCAGCGGATCTACCTCCGCGAGCTCCGTCCGGTGGAGACCGACCTGGAGTCGGTGTTCCTCCGGCTCACGCGCGACGACGCGATGCTTCCGGGACGGCCGGCGTCGCTCCCCGACCCCGACCCAGCCAGCGACAGGGAGGAGTCATGAGACAGCTCCGGGTCGAGCTCTCCCGCTACTTCTCTCGACGCGCGATCGTGCTGCTGCTGGTCGCCGCGGGTCTGCTCACCGTCCTGGTCACCGGCACCACGGTCTCGGACACCCGACCCGTCAGCGCCAGGGAGCAGGCGGCCGCGCGGGCGCAGGTCCAGGAGCAGCTCGACTCTCCGCAGTTCGAGCGCGACCTGGCCAGCTGCGAGCAGAACCCCGAGCAGTTCTTCGGCCCCGGCGCCGGGAAGGGGGACTGCGAGGCCCAGCTCACCCCGACCCCCCAGCAGTTCCTGAGCCGAGAGCCGCTCTCCCTCGACCGTCAGCGCGAGAGCGGCGGCCTCGCCCTGGTCGTGATCCTCGCCGCCTTGATGATCATCGCCGGCACCACGTTCGCGGGCGGCGACTGGGCGACGGGGTCGATGAGCAACCAGCTGATCTTCCAGCCGCGACGGCTGCGGGTGTGGACGGCCAAGGCGGTGGGCGTGACGCTGGCCAGCGCCACCGTCTCGGCCGTGCTGCTGGCCGTGTTCTGGGTGACGTTGCTGCTGGTCGCGCAGTCGCGAGGCATCCAGACGCCCGTGAGCGTGCAGCGTGAGGTCGTGTGGATGGTCGCGCGCGGCGTGACGCTGGCGGCGCTCGTCGGGCTCGGCGGCTACGCACTGACGATGCTGCTGCGCAGCACCGTGGGGACGCTCGCGCTGCTGTTCGCGTACGCCGCGGGCGGGGAGGCGCTGCTGGCGCTGTCCCCCGTGCCCCGGTCGGGGATGTGGAGCCTGACCAACAACGTGTTCGCCTGGATCCGGGACGGCGTGCGGGTCTTCGACGGCACCGTGGTGTGCAGCACGCGCGAGCCGCTGTGCGACCAGACCTACACCGTCTCGCTGGCCCACGGCTCGGTCTACCTCGGCACGCTGCTGGTGGCCACGCTGGTGGTCTCGACGCTCGCGTTCCGGCGGCGCGACGTCCCCTGACGGCCCTCCCCCGGGTGCGTCGGCGGCCGCCGACTCGGTTGGGGCGGTCCGGCGCCCCGGCGTACAGTGACCCAGTGACTCAAGCCCCCACCCACCCTTCGTCCGGCGCGCCCTCGGACGGCAGCGGGGCGCTCGCGCCCGAGGGCCGCAAGCTGCTCCGGCTCGAGGTCCGCAACGCGCAGACCCCCATCGAGAAGAAGCCCAGCTGGATCAAGACCAAGGCCACGATGGGCCCGCAGTACCGTGAGCTGCAGGGCCTGGTGAAGTCCGAGGGACTCCACACGGTCTGCCAGGAGGCCGGCTGTCCCAACATCTTCGAGTGCTGGGAGGACCGCGAGGCGACCTTCCTCATCGGCGGGGACCAGTGCACCCGGCGCTGCGACTTCTGCCAGATCGACACCGGGCGCCCACAGCCGCTGGACCGCGACGAGCCGCGCCGAGTCGCCGAGAGCGTCCGCACCATGGGGCTGCGCTACGCCACCATCACCGGCGTCGCCCGCGACGACCTGCCCGACGGCGGCTCGTGGCTGTACGCCGAGACCGTGAAGCAGATCCACGAGCTCAACCCGGGCACCGGCGTGGAGAACCTCATCCCCGACTTCAACGCGAAGCCCGACCTGCTGCGGGAGGTCTTCGAGTCCCGGCCGGAGGTGCTCGCCCACAACGTCGAGACCGTGCCGCGCATCTTCAAGCGGATCCGCCCGGCCTTCCGCTACGACCGCTCGCTCGACGTCTTGACCCAGGCACGCGCGTTCGGTCTGGTCACCAAGTCGAACCTCATCCTCGGCATGGGCGAGACGAGAGAAGAGGTCTCGCAGGCACTGCGTGACCTTCATGGCGCCGGGTGCGAGCTGATCACGATCACCCAGTACCTCCGGCCCTCACCCCGCCACCACCCGGTGGAGCGGTGGGTGAAGCCCGAGGAGTTCGTGGAGCTGAAGGACGAGGCCGACGAGATCGGGTTCGCGGGCGTCATGTCCGGGCCGCTGGTGCGCTCGTCGTACCGTGCCGGGCGGCTGTACCAGCAGGCGATGGAGGCACGCGGCGAGCGGCCCGTGCTCGCCGAGACGCAAGCGTCCGACAGGTCGGCCTGACCGCCCGCCACGGGGACCGGGCTGCGAGAATGCCACCGTTACCGACGACGTGAGACGAACAGCAGAGGCGCACTGATGGCCAAGAAGGAAAAGTCCGCGGAGAAGAAGCCCGGCCGCCTCAAGCAGATGGCCCTGGTCTACTCCATGACCAAGAAGACCGATCCGCGGATCGGTCTGGTCCTGGGCGGGGTGTTCCTCGCGGTCGCCGGCCTCGCGTTCGTCCTGCTGTTCCTGGTGCTGGGGGGCACCGTCTACCTCCCGATCCTCACCTCGGTCCTGCTCGGCCTGCTCGCCGTGATGATCGTGTTCGGGCGACGCGCCCAGCGCTCGCAGTACGCCCAGATCGAGGGTCAGCCGGGCGCTGCCGCGGCCGCGCTCAACCAGCTGCGACGCGGCTGGAAGGTCGAGCCGGGGATCGCCTTCAACCGCAACCAGGACCTGGTGCACCGGGTGGTGGGGCCGCCCGGGATCGTGCTCGTGGGCGAGGGCAACCCGCACCGGCTGCGCACGCTGATGGCCAACGAGCGCCGCAAGCACGAGCGAGTGGCCTCCGAGACGCCGATCCACGAGGTCCTCGCCGGCAACGCCGAGGGCGCCGTTGCCATCCCGAAGCTCACCCGCCACGTCACCAAGCTCGGCCGCGCGGTGAAGCCCGCCGAGATGACCGACGTGCTGCAGCGGCTCAAGGCGCTCGACGCCAGCCGCTCGAACATCCCCATCCCCAAGGGCCCGGTGCCGACCAGCATGAAGGGCTCCCGCCAGAACATGCGCGGCCGCTGAGGATGGCGGTTCCCGGACGCCGGGTCCCCGCCGACGCGCCCGCCGACCTGGCTGCCACCGAGCTCTTCTCGGTCGACGCCTACCTGCGCGAGTTCGAGGCCGTGGTCGACGAGGTGGACCACGAGGGACACCGGGTGGCGCTGCGACGCACCGCGTTCTATCCCGGAGGCGGGGGTCAGCCCCACGACCTCGGATCGCTGGCCTGGGACGACGGTGCCACCGCGGTCACCCGGGTGAAGCGGGACGCCGGCCGGATCTGGCACTGGCTCGACCCCGTCGCCGCACTACCCGAACCGGGCACGGTGGTGGAGGGGCTTCTGGACTGGGAACGCCGGCACCTGACCATGCGCACCCACACCGCGCTGCACATCCTCTGCGGGGTCATGTGGGCCGATCACGGGGTCGCGGTCACCGGCGGCAACATGGAGCCCGGCAAGGGCCGACTCGACTTCCCGCTGCCGTCCATGTCGGTGGAGTTCGGACGCCTGGTCGAGGTGCGCATCAACGAGGAGATCGCGGCAGCCCACGAGATCCTCGTCGAGTTCGTCGGCCGCGAGGTCGCCGACGAGGACCGCGCCCTGATCCGCACCGCGGCGCACCTCATCCCACGCGAGATCGACCCGCTGCGGGTCATCGACATCGTCGGTCTGGACAAGCAGGCGGACGGCGGCACCCACGTGTTGTCCACGGCGGAGGTGGGCACCGTCAGCGTGACCGGGACCGAGTCCAAGGGGAAGGGCAACAAGCGGGTCCGCCTCGAGGTGCACGACCCGGTCAGCCGCCCCGCCCCGGAGTGACGCGCCCCACGACTCCGCACCACCAGGGCACCCATCCGCTGAGACTCCGAGGACGAACCCCTCACATGACGGACTCCACCCAAGCCCGCCCCACCGCCGCCGTGATCGGCGGCGGAGTGTCCGGCCTCACCGCAGCCTACCTGCTGCAGCGCACCCACCACGTGACGCTGTTCGAGGCCGACGACCGGATCGGGGGGCACGCGCACACCCACGACGTACCGCTCCCGGACGGCGGCTCCGCCGCCGTCGACTCCGGCTTCATCGTGCTCAACGACCGCACCTACCCGCTGCTGCAGCGGCTCTTCCGTGAGCTCGACGTGCGCACGCGGCCGACCGAGATGACCATGAGCATCTCCTGCGACGAGTGCGGCCTGAACTTCGTGGGGGGACGGGGTGCGTCCGGCATCTTCGCCCAGCGTCGACGGCTGCTCAGTCCCCGCTTCTGGCGGCTGCTGCTCTCGATCCGCCGCTTCCAGAAGGCGGCGCTGACCCTGCTGCGCGAAGAGCCCGAGAGCTCGACGAGCTACGGCGACTTCCTCAAGCACCATGGCTTCGACGAGTACTTCGTCAACCACTACGCCCTGCCCATCGTCTCCTGCGTGTGGTCCATGGGCCACCAGGAGGCACTGGCCTACCCGGCGGCGTACCTGTTCGCGTTCCTCGAGCACCATGGCTTCCTGGTGCTCGGGGACGCCCCCACCTGGCATACGGTCGTCGGCGGCTCCCGCACGTACGTCGGTGCGGTGACCGAGCAGCTCGACGTGGTCCGCTCCCGCACCCGGATCACCGCCGTCAGCCGCAAGCCGGAGTCGGTCGAGCTCGACGACGAGCACGGCGCCCACCACGCCTTCGACAAGGTCGTGGTCGCCACGCACGCCGACGACGCGCTGCGCCTGCTCACCGACGCCGGCCACGACGAGCAGCGGCTGCTGGGCGCCTTCGCCTACTCCACCAACGTCGCGACCCTGCACAGCGACGAGTCGGTGCTGCCGGCCCGTCGCAACGGTCGCGCCAGCTGGAACTACCGGCTCGAGGGCTGCCGCACCGTCTCCGACCGCAGCAAGGTCTCCTACTGGATGAACCGGCTGCAGGGGCACCCCGAGGTGCATCCGCTCGTCGTCACGCTCAACCCGGACGAGTCCGCTCCCCCCACCGGCGTGGTCGCGACCATGACCTACCTCCACCCGACCTACACGGCCGCGTCCGTCGCCGCGCAGCGCGAGCTCGCCTCGCTCGGCACCGACCGGATCGCCTTCGCCGGCGCCTACCACGGCTGGGGCTTCCACGAGGACGGCTGCCGTTCGGGCGTCGCAGCCGCCGAGTCGCTGGGGGTCTCGTGGTGAGCGCCTCCACTCCCGCGTTCGTGCGGGCCGCCGTGACCCACCGTCGTACGCGCCCGTTCACCTACGCCTTCGAGACGACCACGCCGATGTGGCTGGTCGACGTCACGGAGCCCGACGCGGCATTCCCGCGCTGGCTGCGGCGGGTGGCCTCGATCCGCAGCGAGGACCACTTCGCAGCCGACGACCCCCGTCCGCTGCCCCGCAAGATCCGTGACTACCTCGACGCCCAAGAGGTCCCATGGACCGCGGACCAGGTGCTGATGCTCTCCAACGCCCGCTCGCTCGGCTACGTGTTCGACCCGCTGACGACGTACTTCTGCTTCGACGCCGCCGGTGACCTCGAAGGGGTGCTCGCCGAGGTGCACAACACCTACGGCGAGCGGCACTGCTACCCGCTGATGGCCCTTCCCGGCGCACCCGCGACCGTGGACAAGGAGTTCTACGTCTCTCCGTTCTTCGCAGTGGAGGGCCGCTACGACATCAGAACCCGGCTCACCGGGGACCGGGTCGCGGTCGCGATCTCCCTCACCCAGGCCACCTCCGAAGGCGAGGAGACCGTGTTCACCGCCTCGGTCGACGGCGAGCTCCGCCCCGCCACCCGTGGCCGCGTGCTCCGCGCCGTGGCCCGCAACCCCCTCCCCTCCCAGCGCGTCTCCGCGCTGATCCGCTGGCACGGCGTGAAGCTCTGGCTGCGTCGTCTGCCGGTGGTCCCCCGTCGCCCGCACCAGGCCCCGAAAGGAATGGCATGACCACCACACTCGAACCGCGGGTGACCTCGACCTCCGCATTGCTGCCCGCGCCGCCGGCGTACGGCGTGCGCGCCAAGATCGCCCGCCAGGTCGTGCGCCGCATCCTGCGCGGCGTCCCCGTCTCCGCCCGCCTCGCCAACGGTGAGCTCTGGGGAGCGCCGCTCGCCGAGGGGCGACCGCTGCTGCAGATCGACCAGCCCGGCGCGTTCTTCGCGCGGCTGTCCCACAGCCCGATGATCGGCCTCGGCGAGTCCTACATGGCGCGCGAGTGGACCGTGGCGGACGGCACCGACCTCGCCGACGCCCTCGCCCCCTTCGCGGAGAAGCTCACCGACCTGATCAAGCCGGTCTTCTACAAGCTCCGCCACACGGTGCTTCCCCGCGGGCTCAACCCGGCCAACACCCTGGACGGCGCGCGCAAGAACATCGAGGCGCACTACGACCTGTCCAACGACATGTTCCGGCAGTTCCTCGACGAGACGCTCTCCTACTCCTCGGCGCTGTTCGACACCCTCGAGCCGGCCCCGGCCCTGCCCGACCTCGAGCGCGCGCAGCTGCACAAGACGGACGCGATCCTCGACAGCGCAGGCGTGGTCGAGGGCTCACGGGTGCTGGAGATCGGCACCGGCTGGGGAAGCCTGGCCATCAGGGCCGCCGAGCGAGGCGCGACCGTCACGACCGTGACGCTGTCGGTCGAACAGGCGGACCTGGCACAGCAGCGGGTGGAGGCGGCCGGCGTCGCCGACCGGGTCGAGATCGCGGTGCGGGACTACCGCGACCAGGAGGGCCTGTTCGACGCGGTCGTCTCGGTCGAGATGGTCGAGGCGGTCGGCGAGGAGTACTGGCCGACGTACTTCGAGAAGATCGACTCGCTGCTCGCGCCCGGTGGCAAGGCGGCCATCCAGGCCATCTTGATGGCCGACGACCGGCTGGTGGCGACCCGCAACACCTACACCTGGATCCACAAGTACATCTTCCCGGGAGGAATGCTGCCCTCGACGGATGCGATCGGCCGGGTGCTGCGCCGCCACACGTCGATGCACATCACCAACATCCGCCCGATGGGTCCGCACTACGCGCACACGCTCCGGCTGTGGCGCGAGAAGTTCCTGACCAACTGGGAGCACGTGCAGGAGCTGGGCTTCGACGACCGGTTCTTCCGGATGTGGGAGTTCTACCTCGCCTACTGCGAGGCCGGCTTCCGCACCGGTTACCTCGACGTCGCCCAGATCCGCATGGAGCGCTGAGCGACAACCCGCTGCCTCCCGGGCCTCAGCGCCGGACGGTGACGGTGCGGGTCGCCAGGTCGTGCAGTCCGCGGCGGTCGCCGTTGTAGATCACCGGCGGCACGACCAGGCAGATCAGCAGTGTGCGTGCCAGCGCGGCGAACAGGCTCACGGGGCGCCCGTCGACGCGGACCACGGCGACCCCGGTGAACAGCTGCCCGAAGGAGCCGCCGACCAGCGCCGTGAGCACGCTTGCCTCCAGCCAGAACACCAGCAGCGGCAGCCACGTCTCCCAGCCGTGCCCGCTCACCGCGGCCGGCCCCACGGCCAGGCTCGCGACCAGCTGCGAGGCGATCCAGTCCACGAAGAGCGCCACGATCCGGCGGCCCCAGCCGGCGGCGCTGCCGCGCCCGTCCGGCGGCAGCCCCAGCCGCTGGCCGGCGTACGTCGACGGGCCCGGCGGGGCCGGTCGTCCGGCGGGGGTCGGGGAGCTCACCGGGCCACGCTAGCGGGCTCGGCGAAGTCGGGCACCGGCACGCTCGTCGGGGACCCTCCCCCGTGGGGCTCGGCAGCCGATCAGTCTGTTACATGCACGAAACAAACCGGTTACGGTCGAGAAACTGCCCCTGCATAGCGTGCAGACAGAGGGGTGCCGGGGGATCGCGCACGCCTGAGCACCACCCCAGACGTTGACAAGCACGGCCCCTGGTGGCCAAGGAGGACGAATGTTCGCTAACAGCGACGAGCTGCTCAAGTACGTCAGGGACGAGGGCGTCGAGATGGTCGACGTGCGCTTCTGCGACCTTCCCGGCGTGATGCAGCACTTCACGGTTCCCGTCTCGTCGTTCGACCAGTCGGTCTTCGACGACGGTCTCAACTTCGACGGGTCCTCGATCCGGGGCTTCCAGGCCATCCACGAGTCCGACATGTCGCTGTTCCCGGACCCGACGACGGCCTACATCGACCCCTTCCGCGTTGCGAAGACGCTGGTCGTCAACTTCTTCATCCACGACCCGATCACGAGCGAGGCCTACAGCCGCGACCCGCGCAACATCGCCCGCAAGGCGATGGCCTACCTCGGCAGCACCGGCATCGGCGACACGGCGTACTTCGCTCCGGAGGCCGAGTTCTACGTCTTCGACAGCGTCCGCTTCGAGACCAAGCAGAACACCGGCTTCTACGAGATCGACTCCGAGGCCGGGGCCTGGAACTCCGGCTCGGCCGAGGGCGACAACCGCGGCTACAAGGTGAAGTACAAGGGCGGCTACTTCCCGGTCGCGCCGTACGACCACTTCGGCGAGCTCCGCGACGAGATGGTGATCGAGCTCGAGAAGTCCGGTATGCAGGTCGAGCGGGCCCACCACGAGGTCGGCACGGCCGGCCAGGCCGAGATCAACTACAAGTTCGACGAGCTGCTCAAGGCCGCCGACGACGTGATGAAGTTCAAGTACATCGTCAAGAACGTCGCGTGGCGCAACAACAAGACCGCGACGTTCATGCCCAAGCCGATCTTCGGCGACAACGGCTCCGGGATGCACTGCCACCAGTCGATCTGGAACGAGGGCGAGCCGCTGTTCTTCGACGAGACCGGCTACGGCGGGCTCTCGGACATGGCGCGCTTCTACATCGGCGGCCTGCTCAAGCACGCCCCCTCGCTGCTCGCGTTCACGAACCCGACGGTGAACTCCTACCACCGTCTCGTGCCCGGCTTCGAGGCGCCGATCAGCCTGGTCTACAGCCAGCGCAACCGGTCGGCCTGCGTGCGCATCCCGATCACCGGCGCGAACCCGAAGGCCAAGCGCATCGAGTTCCGCTGCCCCGACCCTTCGGCGAACCCGTACCTCGCCTTCTCGGCGCTGCTGCTCGCCGGTCTCGACGGCATCAAGAACAAGATCGAGCCGCCCACGCCCGTGGACAAGGACATCTACGAGCTGCCGCCGGACGAGATGGCCGAGATCGAGCAGGTGCCGACCTCGCTCGACGCGGTGCTCGACAACCTCGAGCGCGACCACGACTTCCTGACCGCCGGCGGGGTCTTCACCCCCGACCTGATCGAGACGTGGATCGACTACAAGCGGACCAACGAGATCCTGCCGGTGCAGCTGCGGCCGCACCCGCACGAGTTCGAGCTCTACTACGACATCTAGTCTTTTGCGCACGTAGTACTCGAACTCGATGTTCGAAGACAAAGGCCTCGGGCGTCTCCCGGGGCCTTTGTCGTTCCCCACCGAGCGCATCGCCTTGGATGATCTGACAGGGTGATCGAGTGACAGATGCGTGGGCAGAGGTCGGCATTATCGGGGGCACGGGGTTCTACTCCTTCTTCGAGTCAGTGGGTCGGACGTCGAGGAGCACCAGCCCGAGACGCCGTACGGCGCTCCGTCGGCGCCGCTCACGGTCGGCACTGTCGCCGGCAGGCGCGTGGCGTTCCTGCCGCGGCACGGCCGCCACCACGACTTCCCGCCGCACCTGATCAACTATCGCGCGAACCTGTGGGCGCTGCGCTCGCTCGGCGTGCGCCAGGTCCTCGGCCCGTGCGCCGTCGGTGGCCTCCGCGAGGAGGTCGCCCCCGGCGACCGAGGCCGACCTCGAGCTCGACCTCGCCTCCGGCGAGGAGATCCGCGTCGAGATCTCCACCGAGTTCACCCGAGAACGACTTCGCACCGAGCTCGAGGCCGCCGGCCTCACCATCACCGGATGGTGGACCGACGAAGACGCCCTCACCCTCGCCATCAAAAAGACACGATGGCGGACTGGGGCTCACCGGACCGCGCGCCATGTTCATCCACTGCACGCTCAAGCGCAGCCCCGAACCCAGCCACACCCAGGGCCTGGTCGACGCCTCCGCAGCGATCATGCGCAAGCCCGGGGTCGAGGTGGAGACGATCCGCCTGCTCGACCACGATATTGCTACCGGTGTCTACCCGGACATGCGCGAGCACGGCTGGGGGAGCGACGAATGGCCGGAGATCTACCCGCGCCTGCTCGACGCCGACATCCTGGTCGCCGCGGGCCCGATCTGGCTGGGCGACAACTCCAGCCAGATGAAGGTGCTTATCGAGCGGATCTACTCCCTGAGCAGCTGGCTCGACGACAAGGGCCAGCACCTCTTCTACGGCCGCGTCGCCGGCTGCCTGATCACCGGCAACGAGGACGGCATCAAGCACTGCGCACAGAACGTCCTCTACTCCCTCCAGCACGTCGGCTCACGATCCCGCCCAACGGCGACGCCGGCTGGATCGTCGAGGCCGGCCCCGGCCCGTCGTACCTCGACCCCGGCAGCGGTGGCTCCGAGAGCGCTCGGAGTGGAACGCCGGCACCCGTTTCGACTGGGACAACCCAGAGTACCGATGAGCCAGCAGGCAGCTCCGCGCCGAGTCAGACGGCCCGCTGGAGGAACTCGACCATGAACGCGATCTTCGCTGCGCTGATCTCGTGACCGGTTCCCGGCAGGATCGCGAGCTCGCCCGCCGGGAGCGCGCGATAGGTCCGCACGGCATCTTCGGGGCGTGACATCCAGTCCTGATCGCCACCGAGGACGAGGGCGGGTACCTCGATCCGCGCGATGTCGGGGAAGCCATATCCGGGCCAGACCGATCCCGCCTCGAAGAAGTGCCGGAGATAGGTCGTCCAGGCGCCGGGTCCGCCTGCCGCGTCCTGGTCGGCCTTCATCAGCTCGAGCACGACCGCCATGTGCGGGTCCGCGCCGAAGAAGGCTTCCATCGCGGCCGGGGCGGCCTCGGTGGCGTCCTCCGAACCGCCGAAGACCTTGCGGGTCATGGGGAAAGTGGGCGATTCGGGGTCGAAGGCGTCGCACCCGGCGTCGTTGACGAGCGCGCCGACAGTCCCTGGGTGCCGGATCGCCAGGATGGTGGCGACCATGCCGCCGAGGCTGAAGCCGGCGACGGCCGGACGCTCGAGGCCGAGCGCTTCGATGAGCGCGGCGACGTCGTCGGCCAGCAGGCTCAGCGAGACCTGCCCGCCGGAGTGCCCGGTTCGCCCGGACGCGCGCTGGTCGGGTGCGATCACATGGAACTGCTGCGCCAGCGCATCGAGATGGGTGCCGTAGGAGACCGGGGTGCGGTCCCATACCGGGCTGGTGCTGACCATCCCGCCGTGGAGGAGGACGAGGTCGGGCAGGTCGGGTGAGCCCGCCTCGACATAGTGGATGTCGATCCCGTTGGCGGGAACGGTCGCGGACTTCCGCTCAGTGCTGGTCGTCGTCATGCAATGGACGCTAGGCAGCGAGCAGCGTGCGCGAATCGGGTGAACACCCGATCTTTCGACTCTGTCACCCGTGGGTCGACATCAGTCCGTGCTGCATGGCGAACAGCCCGGCGGTCGCACGGTTGGTCGCACCGGTCTTCGTGTAGATGTGCTCAACGTGGGCGCCGATCGTCTTCGGCGAAACGTGCAGGCGGTCGGCGATCGTGCGGTTCGTGAGGCCGAGCGTGAGCAGCCGGAGCACCTCGACCTCACGATTGGTCAACCCGGCCGGCCAGGCCGAGCGCCGCCGTACCCGATGGCCGGCAGCCGTCAGCACCGCATCGACCGCGGGACCGTCGAGGCGCCCGGCACGGACATCCTCACGGAGCAGCGTCGCCGCGGCGTCCGCGGAATGCGCGCTGCGGTGCGGCCGCTCCGCCGTCAGCGTCACGTAGCGATCCGCCGCGGCGAGGACGCGGCCGCTGGTGGAGATCGCGTTGCCGGATAGGCCGCGGGGATAGCCAGAGCCGTCCAAACGTTCGTGGTGCAGGACTGCGATCGCGGCTACGCCCGCGAGCGCCGGACTGGACGCGAGCATCCGCTCGGTGAGATAGGGATGCATCCGCACCCGCTCGGTCTCGGTCAGGGTGAGCGGTCCGGCTTTGTCCCACACCGCGTTGGAGACACCGAGCCGGCCGACGTCGTGCACCAGTCCCGCCCGACGGATGGCCCGGACCTCGTCCAACGGCAGCCCAAGGGTGTCCGCGGCCGACCCGGCCAGTTCCGCCACGTCGCGCGAGTGACCGATGAAGTACGGCGACTTCAGGTCAGCGTAGTCACCCATCGCCGCGAGCGCCTCGTCGAGGCCCACGTCGTCCACGACCCGCTCGAGGCCCGGCTCGGCGGCCAGGATCTCGGGCCAATGGCTCTCCGCGTCCAGGCCGGCGAGGACGTCGGGGGCATGGCGGCACAGCAGCTCGACCAGGTCGGGGTCGAATTGCGATCCGCTGCGGTCCCGGGCACAGGCCAGTGCGGCGTCATAGCCCGCATTCCGCTCGAACGCCGCCATCACATCGGCGAGGTAGACGATGCGAGAGGTGAGCCGGATCTCCTTGCCGACGAGCCCGGCCGCGCCCTTCCCGTTCCACCACTCATAGGACTCGACAAGGCTGCGGCGTACGTCCTCGCCCAGACCGAGCCGTTCCGCGAACAGGTCGGCCGCCTGCCAATGGGTGTGGAGGAGCGACGAGAACCAGCGCAGCCCCTCTCGCGGAAAGGCGATGCCGGTCCTGACCCGCTCGAGGGGTGGTGACCCGGCACCGAGGTGGCCGGCGAGGAACACGGCCGGGCCGACGCCCTTCCACGACGCGAACATCGCGTCGCGCTTCATCGCGATGTCGTCGCCGAACCACTTCGACTGCTCATAGGCATCCGTGTGACAGCCGACCCAGGCGAGCAGACCGGCGTAGTAGACGACCTTGCGCTCGGCGTCGTCGAGGTCGAGCAGATCCGCCAGGCGCAGCGCGATGATCGTCTGACGGATGACGTGCTCCATCGGCTGGCCAAGCCCGAGATCCGTGCCCAGTGAGATGGTCGCCACGAGCTCGGCGAGCCGGACCCGGACGGGAGTCTCCGTCACGGCTCGAGTCTAGGGCCGGTCCCACGCCAAGCACGGAGGTTCAAAGCCACTCGAGTCCGCGACTACCTCTGGTCACCCACCAGTCCAAGTCGGATGCCGCCTGCTCCCGCATCTGGGCGTTCGGATGCTCGGCCGCGTCCAAGGCCTTGTTCCAGCCCAGGTCGACCAGACCCGCGAGCAAGGCAAGGTCAATGGCACGTTCATCGGTCGACGGACTCCTGGCCATGAACGCGTCGATCAGCTCCTCACGGCTGAGCTCGACGTGCGAGGCCGCACCCGTCAGGAAGACGGCGAGGTCCAGGGCCGGCGGTCCGTCGGTCGCAATCGCCAATCGAGGACGACCAGACGATCCTCCTCCAGGGCGAGGTTGACCGGCCAGAGGTCGGCGTGGAGCAGCGTTGTCGGGGACTGTCGCATCGCCACCGCCAGAGGCGCGGGTTCGGCATGGATCGCGGAGACCGCCTCGGTGACGTCGGCAGCGACCTGATCGGCGAAGTGCTCCCACCCTGTCTTGACCAAGACCGCGAGTGGTTGATCGGCCGGCGCCCGATCGACGGACTGGGGCGAGAGAAGCGTCAGTCGTGTCTCGAGCGGGCAGAGTCCGTCTGGTGCCCGGCCGAGGAACGTCGCGTGCATCGCGGTGAGTGCATCAAGGATCCGCAGGCATTCATCGGCGGTGATCACACGACTCCAACCAGGCACTGCGTCACCCAGGTCGCGCATCACCGTCACCGTGCAGGCGCCGTCGTCCCAGATGTCGAGGATCGGATGCCCAAGCCCGGGGGGCAGTCGGTCCAGGGCGCCACTCGCCCACAGGAGCGGCTCATGTTGGACGCCGCTCATCAAGACGGTCAGGTCCGTCGAGGGGTCGGAGGTCTTCACGACAAGCACCCGCCCGTCGGCCAGCCGGACCCGCTCCAGCCGAGCCCCGGACCGGCCGTCGTGGCCGTCGAGCAAGGAGCGCTCGACCACCTCGCGCCCGAGCAGGGTCGTGGCCGCAGCATCTTGGGTCACGGCGCCACCAGCTGGTAGAAGCGGAAGAGATCATGGTCGATCGGCAGCACCTCGGTGTCGGAGAACCCTGCTTCGGCGGCGTAGCGACGCAAGGTCGCAGGGCGCATGACGGTGCCAGTGGCCGCCGAAGGCGACTCGCTGCGCCCGACCGGCAGGCAGTGCAGCACACTGGCCGCGTAGAAGAATCGCTCCATCGGGTCCTCCGAGCTCGGGTCAAACTCCTCCCGCACCCTCTCGTCCATGACCAGGAAGACCGCGCCCGCCTTGCCGAGCCGGCGCAAAGTGCGCAGGGCCTCGACCGGGCGAGCCAGGTCGTGGACCATCTCGAAGGCCAGCAGCACGTCGTACGACCCGGCAGCGGTGTCGAAGGATGCGGTGTCGGCCACGTCGGCCACCTCGAACCGAACCCGGTCGCTGACCCCGGCCTCGGCGGCGTACCTCCGGGCCGCCGCGACTGACGCCTCATCGACGTCGAAGCCGTCTACGTGCACGTGGGGCCACGCCTTGGCAATCGCGATTGCCGCCCACCCCTCGCCCGATCCGATCTCGGCGACCCGGACCTGAGCACCTGTGGCGAAGATGCCGGTGACTCCCGGCACAGCGGGAAGCCACTCGGTCGTCAGCAAGGCCAGGTACGCCGGACGATTGAAGTTGCCCTGCGCGTCGTGCACGGCGTAATCGGCGTACGGGACGCCGTCACCGCCGCGGAACGCCTCGGTCAGTGCTGGGTAGACCGCGCTCACCGAGGCGAGGAAGTCGAACAGCGGACCGACGGAGGCGAGGCTCTTGGACCTGCGCGACCTCGGCGACATCGCCGCCACCGCCCTGCTCGACCCCGACTTCCCCGAGGGCACCTACCCGGTCGTCGGTCCGACGTCCCTGACCGGTCCGGAGTGCGCCCAGACCTGGGCCGAGGTGCTTGGCACGCCCGTCAGGTACGCCGGTGACGACGACGCCGTGCTCGAGGCCGCCCTGCGGGCCACCCTGCAGGGTCATCGTCTTGACGACTGGCTCGCGTCCTTCCGGCTGCTCCGGCGCCTCGCAGTGCCGACCTCGGCTGCCGACCTCGCCACGACGGAACGGCTGCTCGGCCGTCCGGCGACACCGTTCGCCGCCTTCGCCGAAAGGGTCGCGATCGCACACGGTGTCCACGCGGGCGCCTCGGCAGTCGGTCACGACAGTCGCCAGGGCACCGGGTCGGACGGGTGATATGCGCATGCCGTTCCCATGCGGACCGAGGTTCGCAGGTGCGCGGCGAGAGAGGGGTGGACCCGTTCGATCCGGCTGAGGCTGTCTCGGACCCGCGCGCTCACCGTCTTGCGGGCCCGCTCGGTCTCCGCACCGAGCCGACGGTCTCGGCCGCCCAGTCCGGTCGCAGCGGCGAGCTCACGGAGGATCGCGCTCCGTTCGGCGCGCAGTGCATCGGCCCGCGTGACGTCGCCGAGCTCCTCGGCATCGTCGATCGCGCCGTCCAGGTGGGCCAGGTGTGCCCTGTACTCGGCCTTGGCCCGCGCGTCCAGGACCGGATCGGCGCCCGCGGGGACGTGCTGGTCCGCGATCCCGATCAGAGCCAGGACGTGCACGTCGGCACCGTGGGCGCCGAGGATCTGCCAGAGGTCGTGCAGGCCCTTCGCGTCGGGCACGCGGATCTGCCGGCCGTCGAACGCCAGCATCCAGCCGTCGTTGTCCCGCCGGAACTCGTTGCCGGTGTCCGACGTCAGCGCCTCGAGCGCCTGTCCGGTCAACCTAGCCCACCCAGCGGCTCCCAGGCGCTGATGCATGTCCAGCGCCGTGCGCAGGTGGGCTTCGGCAGCGGTCCGGTCGCCGAGCGCCACGGCCATGATGCCGAGATGGTGATCGACCGCCGCGTGGTAGGAGGCGCAGCCGCCGACGACGACATGGGTCCCGGCGAACGGCAGCATGAGGTCGTAGATCCACCGGCGCTGCTCGTCGGTGCCCGCGACGGCGAAGACCACCGCTGCGATTGCCGGAGCCTCGAGACTGGTCGAGACCGCGATGTCCAGCACGCTGAAGTCGCCGAGAACCGAGGCTGCCGTGGTCGGGTCGCCGCGCGCGGCGTGCGGCCAGGCCGAGACCAGCGGGCGCAGCGGCCACATCGGGTCCCCGTCGTCCAGGCTCCCGAGGGGCTCGTTGATGCCGAGGGCGACGAGCGCATGTCGGTGGGTGGAGAAGACACCGAAGGCATCCGGCTCCCCGATCGACCGGCCGAGCTCCAGCGCCTGCTCACCCAAGGCTGCGGCCTCCTCCGCGCGACCGGCGATCTGGGCGTACGTCGCTTGGCGGGACAGCGCGCCCCACCGCCCACGCGCGTGTCCGAGCCCGTCGGCAAGCCGCACGTACGTGAGCAGCTCGTCGCGACCGGCGGCGTCACCGAGCTCGAGCAGCGCTGTCGCCCGGAGCAGGTGCGCCTGTGCGACCAGGTCCGCTGCGTGTGCTTGCTCGGCTGCACTCAGCATTTCCTGGGCAACTGCGAGCCGCTCGGTTGCTCCGCCGGGTGTCCAGATCGCGTCGTGGAGGGCCAGTCTCGCGGCGGCTCGCGCCGCGTGGTCGCCGGATTCCTCGGCCAGCGCGACCGCCCGGTCGGCGGCCTCGCGGACGGCGGGATCGGCACTGCCGTACTTGCTGTGCCGCAGGCACACCGCGGTCGCGGCCGCGACCCGGGAACGCAAGGTCAACGGACCGTGCTCAGCCTCCAGCAGGGTCTCAGCCTCTCGCAGCAGGTCAAGTGCCTGCACATACTGGGCCCGGGACCGCTGGCCCAAGGACTGGACACCGAGGGCGATCTCGGCCAGCCGCCCGGCATCGTGGTGCCGGCGGCTCAGCTTGGCGGCCCGGAGGTAGTGCAGCCGCGCCGACTCGGCTCCCTCCGTGCGGGCCAGCGCGGCCGAGAGGTCGAGGAGGATCCGTAGCCGCCGCGGGTCGGCCGGGTCGGTCAGCTCCAGGGCCCGCTCCAAGTGCCGGCAGGCGTCGCCATGGCCGAGTCGAGCCGTCGCCTCCTGGGCCGCACGCAACGACCAGTCGACCGCCTCGTCCTTGACCGCGGTGCCGGCTCGCAGGAGGTGCGACGCGATCCGGGCCGCCTCTTCTGGCCCACCGCGTGCCTGCATCGCCCTCCCCACCTCGAGGTTGATGCTTGCGTTGAGGAGCGCCGGTTGCGCCTCGACGATCGCCTGCCGGTAGAGGTCGTGGGCGAAGCGCGGGGGGTCGTCCGCGGTCACCACACCGACCCGGCGTGCCTGCCCGAGCAAGTCCCAGGCGGCAGCCTCATCGGTCACGGCGCCCGCGGCAACCAGGAGCGACACCTCGATCTCGCGTCCTGCCACAGCGGCCCAGTCCAGGAGCCGCACGGAGTCGGTCGAGAGCCGGGCCAGCCGCTGACGCACCGCCTCGACGACCCCCGCCGGCAGATGGCTGGGCGGATGGTCGGCCCCTTCCGCCTTCACCAGCCGCGCGAGCTGCTGGACGAAGAACGGGTTCCCCCCACTGCGCTCCCAGAGCTCGTTCGTCACCGCAGGGGTGAGTCGGTGCCCGGGCATCGCCTCCACCAGCGCGGTGACCTCCTCTCTGCTCATTCCGAACAACGCGACATCGCGGCCGTCGGCGGCCAGGGCTCGCAGCCGGGGAGGGGCCTCCGCGTCGCGGTAGGCACCCACCAGCAGCACCGGGTGGGCTGCGGTCGCGCGGGCCACGAACGACAGCAGCTCCAGGGAGGCGTCGTCCGCCCAGTGCAGATCGTCGACCGCGACCACGACCGGTTTACGGCAGGCCAGTGCCTGCAGGGCGCGCGCGACCGCGTCGAGGAGCCGGAACCGCGCGTCGGCCGCGGCGAGCCGATCCCCGGGGTCGCCATCCCCGGGGCAGAGCGGCTCGCCTGCGTCGACGGGTGCCAGCAACAGCGCCGCCTCGCCGAGAGCAGCCTGGGAGAGACCGGACGCGCGGAGGACCTGCGTCCACAACCAATACGGCGGCGCGCCGGCGCTGTCCCAGCAGAACCCGCGCAGCACCCGGAAGTCGACTGCCGCCCGCTCGGTGATCCACGACAGCAGCGCGCTCTTGCCGATGCCCGGCTCGCCGCTGACCAGGACCAGTCCGCCCGCCCCGGCCTGGGCGGCCTCGAGCGCGTCCGCGAGCGCCATGCGGGCCTGCCCGCGGCCGACGAGCCACTCACGGCCAGCCATGGACGTCATGATCCTCGGTCAGGGTCGCAGCTCCAAGACCAGGTTCATGGGTGCCGGTACATCGAGGCGACGTACCCGGGTGAACCCGGCATCGGCCGCGACCTTGCGCAGTGCCTGTTCCCCCGCCTGGGCACCCAGTGGCTCCGAGGAGCTGGTGGTCCGTTGGGACACCGCGTTCGGGGTGCAGGCGAGGGTGGAGATCGAGTAGAACATCCGGCCGCTCGGGTTGAGGTTGTCGGCCACGTTGTCGGCACCGAGGGGCTCGAAGAGCAGCACGGCCCCATGTTCGGAGACCACCTCGCGGGCGCTCACCAGGGCACCCCTGGGATCACCGATGTCGTGCAGGGAGTCGAAGAAGGTCACCAGGGCATACCCGCCACCCGGAAGAGCAGCCGCCGATGCGACCTCGAAGCGCGCGTTGGTCGCCCCGCCCCGGGCGGCGGCGTCCCGCGCCTGCATGATCGAGACGTCGTGATAGTCGACACCGATCACCTGCGCGCTCGGGTGGTGCTGGGCGATCGCGAGAGTCGGTGTGCCGTAGCCGCAGCCGACGTCCAGCACGGAGCCGCCCGCGTCGAGCGCCTGCCGTACGCCGGAGAGCTGTTCGATCGTGGCGGCGATCAGCTCGGCCGGCAGGGCGATCCGCGTGAACCCGTCGGAGCCATGCCAATGCTGGTGCGTGCGCTGGTGCCAGCCGAAGCCCTGCCCGTTGCTGAAGGCCGTGCTGAAGTCGTCGTAGCAGCTGGCCATCGATCGCACCATCTCCAGGCACGCCTCGACAAGCGGTCCGGCCGGTCCGTCGACGAAGACCACCGCCGCGGCATCCGTGAGACGGAAGGTCTCGTTCGCCGCGTCGTACTCCAGGTAGCCGCCGGCCGCCTGCGAGCGCAGCCACTCGCTCACCAGTGCCGGGTCGACGGCGACCTTCGCGGCAACGTCGTCGCTGGTGAGTGGTCCGGAGCCGGCCAGCGCTGACCAGAGTCCGCTGCGGGTGCCGAGCGAGAACAGCATGATCTCCAGTCCGCTGGCAAGGTCGGACACCAGCCGGCCCATCTCTTGCTCCGCTGCCTGTTCCAGGTCGATCGTGTCGGTGGTGCTCATCGTCTGCCTCCTGGTCCGTGATCTCGAGTGAGTCGATCGACTCGTAGCGATGGGCGCGAGATCCGGCCTCGCGGGCCGCGAGATCCGATCTCGCGCCCATCAGGTGTCCTACCCGGACGGTTCGACGAACGAAGGAGTCGACTCATGTACCTGACCGCCTATCACTTCCGCGGGGACCCCGCCGAGCTCACCCGGGGTCACGCCCAGCTGCTGTCCGCCCTCCCCGCCGAGGACGTCCAGTTGCACATCGTCGTCGCCACCGAGCACTCGATCACCGTCCTGGACGCCTGCCCCAGCCGTGCCGTGTTCGAGGAGTTCAGCACGAGCCGGACCTTCCTGACGGCGATCGCCGACGCCGGGCTTCCCTCGCCGACCATCGAGCCGCTGGGCGAGGTCGCCCAAGCGATCGTGCGACCGACGGAGGGGGCCCGATGAGCGCCCGCGAGACCGCCGAGCTGGACGCTGTCGGACAGGCCGAGCTGGTCCGGTCGGGTCAGGTGAAGGCGGTCGAGCTGACCGAGTGGGCCATCGAGCGGATCGAACAGGTCAACCCCGCTCTGAACGCGGTCGTCCACCCGTCGTACGAACGGGCTCTCGCCGAGGCTGCCACGGTCTCCGCCGATGCGCCGTTGGCGGGGGTGCCGTTCCTGGTCAAGGACCTCATCACCGAGGTCAACGGCGTGGGCTTCACCGAGGGGTCGCGGTTCCTGCAAGGGCTCGTGTCGGGCTACGACAGTGAGCTCGTCCGCCGACAGCACAGCGCGGGTCTGGTCGTCCTCGGCAAGACCAACACCCCGGAGTTCGGCATGGTGCCGACCTGCGAGTCGGTGCTCCACGGCGCCGCACGCAACCCCTGGGATCCCCGCCGGTCCACCAGCGGTTCCAGCGGCGGCTCGGCCGCAGCGGTCGCCGCGCGGATGGTGCCGATGGCGCACGGGAACGACCTCGGCGGGTCCATCCGCTACCCAGCCTCGGCATGCGGGGTCTTCGGCCTCAAGCCGACGCGCGCCCGCAACCCGGTCGGTCCCGAGTACGGCGACATCGCCAACGGCTGGGGATGCGAGCACGCACTGACGCTCAGCGTGCGTGACAGCGCCGCCCTCCTCGATGCCACCAGCGGGCCCGCGGTCGGCGATCCCTACCCGGCTCCACGTCCGGACCGGGCGTTCGCCGCCGAGGTCGGCGTCGACCCCGGCCGGCTGCGGATCGGCTTCTCCTCCCGCACTGCCGACGGCGGCGTGGGGCATCCGGACTGCATCGCAGCACTCGAGGATGCCGTCGGGCTGTGCACGGAGCTGGGCCACACCTGCCTCGAGGCAGACCTGCCCGGACTGACCCACGAGGTCGGGGGCGCGATCGGGACGGTCTTCAACGCCACCACCGCCTGGATCGTGGACTACTGGATCCGTCGCCTCGGTCGCACCCCCGCAGATGACGAGCTGGAGCCGTTGACTCGCGCCTTCTGGGAGGCCGGGCTGGGAGTGACTGGCGCGGACTACCTGCGGGCGATCGAGGAGACGCAGCGGTTCGCGCGGGCCGTCGCCGGCTTCCTCAGCGGCATCGACGTCTGGCTCACGCCCACCCTGTCGACCCCCCCGGCGATGCTCGGCGAGATCACCTCCACGGCCGAAGACCCTCTCCGGGCCCTGGAGAACGGTGGCCGAACCGTGGCATACGCGGGCGTGGTCGCGAACATCACCGGCAACCCGGCGATGTCGGTGCCCTTGTGGTGGAATGCCGACGGCCTCCCGATCGGCGTCCACTTCCTCGGGCGGTACGGCGACGAGGCCACCCTGTTCCGGCTGGCCGGTCAGCTCGAGTCCGCCCGTCCATGGGCGAGTGTCATCCCACTTCTGTCCGCCCCTCGCGCTGCGGGCAAAGGCTGACGCTGACTGCGAACCCCGGCTGGTGACCACGGGGCTCGAAGTATCGAAGGAGTTCTCGCACCAGATTGACCCTTCGAGCGTCCCATGGCCCAGTCGGGTCACCAGTGGATCAGGTTTCCTGCGAGGGGTTGCGCCGCGTGTGGAATGGCAGCAGACTGCCCGGCAGGCCGACGGCACCCCCGAGCCCAACATGACGCGCCGCCTGGTCCGGTCGCTGTTCCCAGTCCCGCAGGGAGGGGTTCCGATGGAGGACGAGGAAGCACCGCTGCCGGCTGAGGTGGTCGCAGCGGCTGAGTCGGTCTTCGAGCCGCAGGATGACGCCGCAGAGATGAGCGTGCGCGCTCAGATGACGTCGCTGTACCAACGCGACCTGGCGATGGCGACCGTGTTCGTGGTCGGCTTGCTCGTTGTCCTGCCCTTCATGGTCATCGCGTTGTGGTCGGTGATGCCCGATGCGGGGACGAAGGTCCTGCTGGTCGCTGCCGCTCTCGTGCTGCTCATCTACAACATCGCCTCGATGCTGTCCCTGGTGCGCAACTACCGCCGTGACAAGGACTTCATCTACCGGCGGGATGTCGCGCACCTGCGTGAGCTGAAGGTGGCCAAGCGTCTGGAGAAGAGCGGGGGAGCCTCGGCATGAGCACCGAACCGACAGCATCTAGCACTGGTATAAGCACTGGTACTGGTCCTGGGGCCGGCACCTACATTCCGCCGAAGCAGAGCAAGCGTGGCCAGGTCTTCGACTCGGTGTTCATCCTGGCGCTGCTGTTCGCGGTGCTGTTCGGCGTGACGTACTACAGCAACTCCGCCGCAGCGCCGACCACGCCGGCGGCAAAGCCGTTGGCGCAGCTGCCGATCACGCAGACGGAGCGCGAGCAGTACCAGAAGGCGATCGATGAGAATCTCGTCGACCTCCAGGGCGTCAACGACCAAGTGGCGGCGAGCACCCCCAAGTCTGGTTCGGAGCAGTACCCGATCAATTTTCTGGCGCTGCTCCTCACCTTCGGGGTGATCGCGGCCTACCTGCTGTTCGTCTACGTGATGTCCTTCCGTGAGTATCGAGAGGTCATCCGAGAGAAGTTCGGGCCGCCGCCCGGTTCCACACCGTCCCCGTCCGGAAGAGGTGCAGCATGATCGTGCATGTGGCCGAGTACCTGGCTTGGACCATCAGCGGTCTTCTCGGCGCCTGGATGCTCTTCGATGCGGTGAAGGTCTCCCGTGAGCACTCCGAGGAGTTTCTGACCACGTCGGTGGAGGGCACCGATGAGCTGCTGACGTCTCCTGCTGCCGAGCAGATGTTGGACCCGACCGAGGAGACCGCGTGACGAGCGTGGTTCCCGGCCCCAGGCCGGAGGAAGTCCGTGCGGGCGCCGATGCGCAGGGCCCAGGCAGCCGTCTGGCGCTCAGGAAGGTGCTGGGTCCCGCTCACATCTGGGGGCTGGGAGTCGGGATCGTCCTGGTCGGGGAGTACATGGGCTGGAACTTCTCCGTCCAGAAGGGCGGGATGTTCGGGGCCCTGATCGCAGCCTGGGTCGTCGGCGTCCTCTACACCTGCGTCGCGATGATCGACTCGGAGGTCACCTCGACGGTAGCCGCCGCCGGTGGTCAGTACACCCAGGCGAAGCACATGATCGGGCCACTCATGGCCTTCAACGTCGGCCTCTTCCTGGTCCTCGAGTACACGATGCTGGCGGCGGCCGACGCCAACGTCATGAGCTACCTGGTGTCGACGATCGCCACCCACCTCGGCTACACCGGCAGCGTCAACCAGTATGCCTTCATCATCCTCGCCATCATGGTCCTCGCCTTCCTCAACTACCGCGGGGTCCTTGCCACTCTCTCTATCAACATGGTGATCACGGCTATCGCTGCGATCGCCATCGTGGTGCTGTTCCTGGCGACCCAGGGGTGGAATCCGGGCGCTGAGCTGCACTTCGCCGGTCTGGCTTCGTCGCCCGACAACGCGTTGCCCTACGGATGGCTCGGCGTGCTGGCCGCGTTCCAGTTCGGCATGTGGTACTACCTGGGCATCGAGGGCACCTGTCAGGCGGCGGAAGAGTGCCGGTCGGCGGCGCGCTCGATCCCGCTCGGCACGATGACCGGGATCATCACCCTGCTGATCGCCGCGGTCCTCACCTGGTACGTCTGTGCCGGGACACTTCCGTGGCAGTACCTGGGCGTATCGATCACACCGCTCTTCGACACGGCCCTGGTCAGCGCCGGTGGGGCAGTCGCGACGCTGCTCGCGGTCGGCACGGTGTTCGCGACACTCGCCTCTGCCAACGGCTGCATCAACGACGCGTCCCGGGCGTGGTTCTCGATGGGCAGGGACAACTACCTGCCCGCTTGGTTCGGTGCCATCCACCCGCGTTACCGGACGCCGTTCCGGGCCATCCTCTTCCTGGTGCCCGTAGCGATCGCCTTCGCCATCCTTCCGGTTCTCTTGAACAAGCCGGAGCTCCTCGCGACAGTGATCACCTTCTCGATCCTGTCGGCGCTCCTCATGTACACCTTCATGGTTCCGAACATGTTCCGCTTCCGGAAGCTCTGGCCGGTCGGCGTCCTGCATCGCGGCTACACCCACCCTCTGCACCCGCTGCCGGCGATCACCCTGGGCGCCATCGCGGTGCTGGTCCTGTTCGCCACCTTCCTGGGGTACGGCACGACCCTCGTCACGATGATCATCTTCTACCTGATCGCGTCGGTGTGGTTCGTCCTGTTCCGTTACAAGTACGTCCGCAGGGGGCAGCAGTTCACCATGCCGTGGCCCCGGCCGAGGGGCTACTGACCAGATGGTCGGCGGCCCCTTCCACGCCGCGGTCCCGACTGCCGCGGAGGCCTAGTGGACGTACTGCTGGGTGCGATCATCGTGGCCACCGGCCTCCTGCTGGTCGGGCTGCAGACGAGGCATGTACGCCGCGTCGCCGACGAACGCCGCGCGCTCCTTGCCAACGTGCGGAGCGTGCTGGAGCACTCTCAGCTGGCGCAGCAGGGGATCGACTATCCCGTCCTCACCGGCACCCACCGAGGAGCACCGGTCACCGTCGCCGTCATCGTGGACACCTTGAAGCTGCGGGAGCTCCCGACCCTGTGGCTCTCGGTGACGCGCCGCGAGGCGCTACCGCTGACCGGCCCCGTCGACATGCTGCTCCGACCGAGCCCGATGGACATCGTCTCGCCTGGGGAACGGTTCCCCGCCCAACATCCCACCCCGCCGGACTGGCCCACACACATCCGGGTGGCGACACCCGAGGGAGGCATGCCGGACCTCCCCGAGCTCTCCGCCGTGTTGCCCCTGCTGCACAACCGGCGCACCAAGGACGTGCTGCTCACTCCGACGGGCGCCCGCCTCATCATTCAGCTCGCCCGAGCGGAGCTCGGCCACTACCGCATCGTCAAGCGCTCCAAGTTCAGCGCGACGTTGAGCGTCGAGGAGCTCGACGCCATCCTGGACGCGGTCTGCGAGCTGACCGAAGGCATACGAGTGGGCGCGACGGGCGGTCGTGGTGTGCCGACCGCCGGGAGCGAAAGCTGAGCGACGGGCGCGCCTTCGTCCCGACTCTGGTCCGAGCTACGGAGCCGACCCAGGCTCGGGGACGGCCTGCTCGGCTCCGTCGCCCATGAAGGTCGCCATCGAGTCGTCGAAGGCCTCCCACCAGGTGGTGTGGTGGACCGGCGACGGCGTTCCCGTGACCGTCGAGGCGAAGCTCTTGTCCCGGTAGCGAAGGATGTCCTCGGTCTTGTCGTGCTCCCATCGACGGAACTGCTCACGGGTGAGGTCGAGGTCGAATGCCGCGTAGTCGACGTCCTTGCTGAGCTCCAGCAGGTGGTCGGCCTGGAAGTCGATCTCCTCGAAGGGGTTGCTGAGAGTCGCCTGCCGGGCGCGCCAGGACTCGACGTCCTCTGCCATCTCCACCCGAGACGGCAGTGACAACCGACCCAGCACGAAGTCACGGGCGTTGAACGCCTCCACGTCGAAGAGCGTGAACGTGTAGTACTGGTCCTGCATGCCGAGGTACATGAGCTTGGGGTTGTCGAGCCAGAAGACGCCTCGGTAGAGGTCCGGGGGGTAGAGCTCGTTCGCGGTCCGCAAGCGCAGTCCTTCGTCGATGAAGGGGAAGCTGTGGCGGTAGCCGGTGCAGAGGACGATTGCGTCGACGTCGCGGGTGCTGCCGTCCATGAAGTGCGCGGTACTGCCCTCGACCTTCGTCAGCAACGGCACCTCGTCGATCCCTTCCGGCCACGGAAAGCCCATCGGCTCGGTGCGGTAGGTGATGGTGACCGAGTTGGCGCCGTACTTCTTGGACTGCAACGCGATGTCCTCGGCCGAATAGCTGCTGCCCATGACGAGCAGGTCGCGTCCGGCGAACTCTTTCGCGTCCCGGAAGTCGTGCGAGTGCAGGATCCGGCCCGGGAAGGTCGCGAAGCCCTCGTAGGCCGGGACGTTCGGGCTCGAGAAGTGTCCGGTGGCCACGATCACGTAGTCGAACTGCTCGACGGTGGTGCTGCCGTCCGGCAAGGACTCAGTGGTGACGTCGAAGCCGCCATCCGCGCTGTCGGCGACCCAGCGGACCGTGGTGTTGAACGAGATGAAGCGGCGAAGGTCGTCCTTCTCGGCGCGACCGGTGATGTAGTCGCGGAGGACCTCTCGCGGCGGGAACGACGGGATCGGTGTGCCGAAGTGATCCTCGAAGGTGTAGTCGGCGAACTCCAGCACCTCCTTGGGGCCGTTGGACCACAGGTAGCGGTACATGCTGCCGTGCACCGGTCCCCCGTGCTCGTCCAGCCCGGTGCGCCAGGTGTAGTTCCACAGCCCGCCCCAGTCGCTCTGCTTCTCATAACAGACGATGTCAGGTAGGTCGGCGCCCCGCTGGCGGGCCTGCTCGAAGGAGTGCAGCACAGCCAGACCGCTCGGTCCGGCGCCGATGACGGCGACACGTGTCATATGACTTCTCTCGTGTGTGAGGGGCGAGTGTGAGGGGCGCGCGGCGACTCGGTCAGGCGCGAACGCGGGTCTTCTCCGGATCGTAGAAGGGGAACGGGACGACGCTGGCCGGGATTCGTTTCTGCTGGCCGTCGAGCTTGCCGACCTCCACGCTGCTGCCCAGGTCCGTGTGTTGCATCGCGAGTCGGCACAACGCGATGTTCTTGCCCAGCAGCGGGGAGCGCGTCGCGCTGGTGACCACCCCGACCTGCGACCGGCCGACGTAGACACCGTCGCCGTGCGCGGCCGGTTCGTTGCCGGCGACCTCCAGCCCGACCAGCTTCCGCTGGGGGCTCGCCTTCCGCGCCACCAGCGCCTCGCGTCCCACGAAGTCGGCGTCCTTGGTCTTGAGCGGGACCGTGAAGCCGATGCCGGCCTCGAACGGGTCGGTCTGGTCGCAGAAGTCGTAGCCGCCGAAGACGAGACCCGCCTCGATGCGCAGCATGTCCAACGCCTCCAGACCCAGAGGCCGGAGTCCGAAGGGCCCGCCCGCCTCCCACACGGCGTCCCAGACCGCCAACGCGTCGTCGGGGGCGCACCACAGCTCGTAGCCCAGCTCCCCCGAGTAGCCCGTGCGGGAGACGACCAGCGGTACGCCGTTGGCGTCACCGAGACGTCCGATGCAGAACCTGAACCAACCGAGCTCCGAGAAGGAAGGCTGGGTCCGCGGGGTCCAGACGAGTGTGCTCAGCAGCTCCCTGCTCGCCGGGCCCTGCACGGCCAGGTTGTGCATCGAGTCGGTCGACGGCTTGATCCAGACGCGATCCAGTCCGAGCCGCTGGGCCTGCTCGCTCAGCCAGACCCCGTCATAGTCGTCACCGCCCACGAAGCGGAAGTTCGCGTCTCCGAAGCGGAAGATGGTGCAGTCGTCGATCATCCCGCCTGTCTCGTTGCACAGTGCGGAGTAGACGACCTGACCGTGCGAGAGCTTGCGGATGTTGCGCGTGACCGTGGCCTGCAGCAGGGCCTCCGCATCCGGGCCCAGAACCTCGAACTTGCGCAGCGGCGAGAGGTCCATGACCGCCACGCGCTCCCGGCAGGCCCAGTACTCCTCGACCGCGCCGTAGCCCTCGTAGCTCGTCGGCAGCCAGTACCCGCGGTACTCCGCGAACTGCTTGGTCAACGCTGAGGTACGAGGGTGGAACCCGGTCTCCTTGGTGAGCTGCGGCGCGGAGGCCGGGGTCACCCGAGAAGCGACTGCCATGGAGAACTTCCGTTTCGAGTCATACACACGAACGTGAATGTCAGTGGGCACCCAGGCGTTGGACGGGTCGATGTCGTCGGGGCATGCCGAGCTGGCGCACACCAGGTCAGTCATGGCCCGCATCAGCACGTAGTCACCCGGCCGCGACCAGGGTTCGTCGGCGACCAGCAGGTTGTGCTGGTCGAAGGCTGTGTTGTAGAAGAGGTTCAGTCCGGGCCATCCGCTTCGCGCGGCGATCCCGTAGGCAGCGATCACCCGGTTGAAGTTGTCGGTGCAGTTGACGTGGCCGGGGTAGCCCAGATCCTCGTAGTACTTCGCGTAGCACGCAAGCGCGAACGTGTCGTGCCGGCCGACCGTGTCACGGACGATCTCGACGAGCGGCTGCATGTCCTGGTCGTAGAACTTGCCCTGCAGTCCCGGCTGCGGGTATGCGTTCCCCATCAACGAGCGGGTGACCGAGCCGTCCAGTCCACGCTCGAGGCCTTGATCCAGCGCGTGCGCGCCGAAGGCCAGGAAGTCCGAGCACTGCTTGCCCTCGACGTCGATCACCTGGATGTACTGACCCGCCTTGACCTCGTACGAGCTGGCCGTGGAGCTGTCGATCCGCAGGTCGAGCACCGGGTCCGCCAACGGGGCAGGCAGAACGAGCTCAGTCGGTGGCGCGAGGGTCCCTCGTCGCACCTCGAGGAGCAGATCCGAGGGTGGGTTGGCGGACTCCTCGTCGACTCGCATCCTGCGGGTCGGTGCAGCGACGAGGGCCGTGGCCGGCTCCGCCACCGAGAAGCTCTGGCGGGTCCCCGCCGGCGACCACTCTCCGAACAGCTCCACCGCCCGGAGGGCGTCCGGCGAGACCCCCGCCGCGAGCAGGTCGGCAAGCACCGGCTCAACGACGCCTTCCGACAGGGAGAGCGTCTCGAGGGTGCTGGCGGGAGCATCGAGCACCACGCCGAGGGGAGCGCCGTCCGCCGAGCCGTCGGGGGCGATCACGGTCAGCTCGGCGCGTTGCCGGCCGAACCGGTCCACCACCGTCAGCTCGTCCCCGGCGAGCAACCGCAGGGCAGTGACCCCTCCCGGCCGCACCCAGTAGGTCTCGAGACCGGGATCGGGAGCCACCAGCCCGGACAGCAGGGGCCGGGCGGGCCAGTAGCCCGGTGGCGATGCCGACACCGTCAACTGGGTTACCTCCGGGAACGTCGCCGAACGGTCACGTGCCGTGTCGGGGAGACGGAGTTTACTACTGTGAAATGCGTTCGGGAAGGCCCGGAGTGCGTCCGTCGCCCGCCCGGCAGTCGCGCGCACGACGCCGTCGAAGCCGGCAACAAGAGACGTCGGCCAAGAGGGTTTACATCAAGCGCCGCTCTACGAAAGGATCAGCGGCACAGCAGACGGACTTCCAAGTCGTCGACTCGACACGACGGCCGGGCAGCGCGCCCATGAGGATCCGTGAATGTCGGGGACAGGCTTCGCGTGTCGCTGTCAATGGAACGAGGAGAGACCCGATGGCAGCTTCCGGACCGGACGACCACACCAGCGGCGGCCGGGCGTCCGCGGAGGTAGAGGAACGCGAGCTGCTCAAGGCGATGTCCTGGTGGGACGGGTTCATGATCGCGCTGGCGAACCCGGGGTTCCTGATCGCCGCGCTCGGCGGCTCGATCGCCAGCCTGGGCACGACCGGTGCCCTGGTGCTGTGGCTCGTGTCCGTGCTGATCGGAACGTTGCAGAACAACATCTACGCCGAGCTGGCCACGATGTTCCCGGAGAAGTCCGGTGGCATCTCGGTCTACGCCCACGAGGCCTGGCGCAAGTACTTCTCCCCGATCGGCGCGGTGGCGACGTTCGGCTACTGGTTCGCCTGGTCGACGGTCCTGTCGATCAGCGGCCTTATCTGCGGCACCCTGATCGTCGCCGAGTTCTTCCCCCGTACGACGTTCTCGGCCACCGCAGCTCATTTCACCGTCAACGCTCCGGTGTTGATCGCCATCGGCATGCTGCTGCTGGTGTGGGCGTTCAACGCGCGCGGGATCCGCTCGACGGTGTGGTTCTCCTACGTCACCGGAATCCTGCTCATGATCCCGCTGCTCGTGATGATGCTGGTGCCGTACTTCACCGGTGACTGGCAGGCCTCCAACATGAGCTGGGACATCGGGAAGAACGGTGGCGTGGGCCTGGCGCTCACCTGGCTGTACTTCATGGGCTGGTCGGCCTACGGCTTCGAGGCCTGCGCGACGGTGGCTCCGGAGTACCGGGACACCGCCACCGACACCCCCAAGGCGCTGCGCAGCGCGGCGGCCTTCTCGGTCTTCGTCTACGCGCTGCTGCCGCTCGGCGCGGGCGGCACACTGGGGACCAAGGCGGTGGCCGCCGACCCCACCTTCATCGTCTTCTACAAGGACGTGCTGGACCGGATCGCGGGCAGCTTCGGCGGTGGACTCCTGGTGATGTGCATGGTGGGCGGCATCGTGCTGACCATGAGCACCGCGACCCTGGACGGGTCCCGAGCCCTGTACGGGATCGCGAGGGACGGCATGACCATCAAGTGGTTCGACCACCTGAACAAGTTCAACGTCCCCGGCCGCGGGATGGCGATCGACGCCGTGATGAACATCTTCCTGGTGCTGTTCTTCGGTTCGGCGATCGAGATCCTGGCCGCGGGGAACCTGGGCTACATGCTGGCGCACGTCTTCGCGCTGAGCGGTTTCGTGCTCCTGCGCCGTGACCGCAAGCACTGGCCCCGCCCGATCAAGCTCTCGGCCGTCTGGGTGCCGATCGCGGGCATCCTCGCCGCCGCCAACCTGATGTTCGTCGTCACCGGCGGCTTCATCTTCGCCAACCAGTACGGATACGGCTTGAGCAAGACCCTGATCGGTGGCTCGGTCCTGGTGCTCGCGCTGGTGCTGTACTTCTACCGCCGCATCGTCGAGGACAAGACCACGATCCAGTGGCGCGAGAACACCCCGCCGGTCCCGCCGGGCCAGCCGGCAGGGACAGGGAGGCATGAGGCGTGAGATCCACGCAGCAGCGGCTGCCCGCCACACCCCTGCGAACCCGCCTGGCCGGCCATGAACGCCCGAATACCGTGCTCAAGGGCCCGCCGATCACGGTGCGCTGTGAGTGTGGAGAGCGACGCAGCCTCGCCTATGGCGAGGTGTGGGCGTGCCCGACGTGTGGTCGGCGATGGAACACCGCCCAGATCGACGCCGAGGAGTACGCGCGGCTGCGCCGAGTCCAGCTGCGCTTCCGGGTGCTCCCGGTCTGCATCGGCCTGGCCACCTCGTTGCTGGCGCTGTTCTTCCTGCTCACCGGCAACTCGTTCTCGCTGTTCATCCTGCTCCCCTTCGCTCTCGTCGCCTGGGGGATGCTGGTGCGACCGATCCACCGGCGGCGGTACGCCGCGGCGCTGGGCGAGCTCCCGCGGTGGGAGCTTCGTCCCGAGTGACCCGAGCGACCTGAGCCGGACGTTCCGCTGCGAAGGCGTCGGCCGGAGCGGGACGACCGATCTCAGTGCGCCATACCCGCGAGCACCTGGCCGACCACGACCACGGCGGCACCCCCGGCCAGCGTGAGGTAGGGCAGGACCCCCGCCCGCTTCACCGGTGGGCCCGAGGTCGCCGCGCCGGCACGCGACGGGCTACCCGCACCGCCGGCGGCGACCACGTCCCGTTCGTCGCCGGTGTCGTACATCGATGCCGGAAAGACGCCGTGGTCCTGAACGAAGTGCCGGTAGCCGAACACGGGGATGATCAGAGCGGCGGCCACCAGCCCGGTGGCGAGCGCGCCCCCTCCCCAGACATTGACGCCCCAACCCAGCAGCAGAGCATTGAAGAACGCGAGAACAGCACCGATCGCGATCATGAAGGTCGGCGCCCGCCAGGGCCGCGGGGTGTCGGCGCGATCCATGCGGTGGATCCAGCCCGCGTTCAGGTTGAGGAAGTTGAAGATCATGTAGCACACGGTCGAGGCCGCGAGAACGAAGATGTAGTCGCTCATCAGCAGCAGGACCAGGTTGAACAGGAGATCGGTCCACATGGCCCGGGTCGGGGCCCCGTTGCGGTTGGTGTGACCCAGGTAGCGGGGCAGCCACCCGTCCTTGGACCCCTGGTAGAGGGTGCGCGACGAGCCGGCCATCGTCGTCATGATCGTCAGCAGCAAGGCCAGGACCAGCATCACGACCAACAGGTTGCCGACGATCACCCCACCGCCGACCATCTTGGCCATCGCCGAGCCGACACCGTTGCCGTTGACGATGCCCGGGGAGCTCAGCCGATCCACCCCCAGCGCGCCCTGGAACGTGAAGGGCACCAGCGTGTAGGCGACCAGGCAGAGCAACCCCGCGGAGAAGATGGCCCTGGGCGTGTCCCGACCGGGGTCCTGGAACTCCGAGGTGTAGCAGATCGCCGTCTCGAAGGCGTACGCGGACCAGGCGGCGAGGAACAGACCGCCCGCTATCAGCGTGAACCCGTCAAGGTCCCAGGCGCCGCTGAGCGGGACGAAGGGGGTGAAGCTGCTCGAGGTGACGTCCCCGGTCATCAGCGGGACGACCCCGACGACCAGCAGGGGGACGAGCACGGCCAGACCGATCACGGTCTGCACCCGCGCGGCGCGCAGGATCCCGCCGTGCTGGAGCGCGAAGACGAGCAGCAGCAGGGCGGCCGCGATCAGGAAGGTCGCGTTGAAGCGCAGCTCCAGGCCGCCCTTGAGGAAGCCGAGGTCGGCCAGCGTGATCGACCAGGTATTGATCGCGGCGTCAGCCGGGAACAGCGCTGTGAGCAGGTACCCGGAGGCCAGCCCCGAGCCGATCGTGAGGACCGGGGACCATGCGAGCCAGTTGCACCACACCGAGATCGGCGCGACGAACTTCGAGTACGGCGCCCAGGCGAGCGCACCGAAAACCGACGTCCCGCCGGACTTCTGGGGAAACAGGCCGGCGATCTCGGCGAAGACGAAGCTCTGCATCAGCGCCAGCCCCACAGACACGGTCCACACCAACGGGGAGATCGCTCCGACCGTGGCAGCGATGGACCCGATCGAGAACAGCACCAGCGCCGGCACCCCGCTGGCGATCCAGAAGCCTCCCGTCCACCCGATGGAGCGCTGCATGCCGGGGTCGTCGGGCCGCTCGTGCAGTGCGACGCCTGAGGATCGGACGACCTTGGACATCGCTGCCTCCCGGCAAGGAAGATGACGTGGGTGGTCTACGCCGTGGAGACTACTCAGCGCGGTCGCCCACTGGCTATGGTTCGTCCGCCATTCCTTTGCGTCCGTCTGGTTTGAGCGGCGCAGCCTCGCTCGACAACGGCAAATCAATGGTGTCGAGGTGTTTCCTTCCAGTGGACCTTGGCGCATAGAATGCCCACGACAGATCGCCTTGCTTGGGTGGTGTCAGTCGCGATGCGGCGCAGGGTTCCCGCGGACTGAGAGCGCGATGTCCTGCCGGCGACCGTTGCTCCCCACGAGCCATCGAGGATTTGGAGTGCACGTTGACGCTTTCTTGGAGAACCTCCGCGCTCGCTGACCGGCACCGTGCCCTGGGGTCCCAGCTCGAGGACTGGGGCGGGATGCCCACCGCGTGGACCTACGACAAGGACATGCACGAAGAGCATGTGGCGATCCGCACCAAGGCCGGGCTGATGGACGTCTCGGGGCTCAAGAAGCTCCACCTCGTCGGGCCGCACTCCCACGCGGTGCTACACCAGGCCACGACCAGGGACGTCTCCAAGATCTATCCCGGCAAGGCGTCCTACGCCTGCATGCTCGACGACCGCGGCCTCTTCATCGACGACTGCATCCTGTACCGCACCGGCCCGAACTCCTGGATGGTGGTGCACGGCACCGGTGCCGGGCACGAGCAGATCACCCGCTCGACGGCGGGACGCAATGTCGCCGTCGTGTTCGATGACGACCTCCATGACCTTTCGCTGCAGGGGCCGCTCGCGGTCGACTACCTCGAGCGGCACGTCCCTGGCATTCGCGACCTGCCCTACTTCCACCACATGGCCACGCGGCTGTTCGGCCGACCGGTGACGATCTCGCGGACCGGCTACACCGGCGAGCGCGGGTACGAGATCTTCTGCAAGGGCGACGACGCACCGCTGATCTGGGACACGATCCTGGAGGAGGGAGCGGATCTGGGGATCATCCCTTGCCGCTTCACGGTCCTGGACATGCTGCGGGTCGAGAGCTACCTGCTGTTCTACCCCTATGACAACTCCGAGATGTACCCGTTCGAGCACGACCTTCCCGGCGACTCGCTGTGGGAGCTCGGTCTGGACTTCACCGTCAGCCCGGGCAAGGTCGGCTTCCGCGGGGCCGAGGCGCACTACGGGCGGCAGGGCAAGGAGCGGTTCAAGATCTTCGGTGTCCTCGTGGAGGGCGAGGAGCCGGCCGCGGAAGGGGACCTGCTCTACTCCGGCGACCGGCGGGTGGGCGTCATCACCTGCGCCATGTACTCGACCCTGACGCGCCGATCCATGGCAATCGCCCGCCTCGACGTGGACGTGGCCGTGCACGGCACGCCGCTCGAGGTGCGCGGCGCATCCGTCACCGGCCCGGCGATCGCCCACACCCTCCCGTTCGACGACCCGGACAAGAAGAAGCGACTCGCGCGTGGCTGAACGGAGGCGGTGAACAGCACCATGTCCACCCCGACGATCAAGAGCAGGCCGCAGTACCAGCGGCTGCAGGCGGTTCCGAGCGCGGCAACGAACCTGGTCGCCGCCGAAGGTGAAGGGATCCGGGCTGTCGTCCGCATGATGTCGGACGCTCCGTCCGGCTTCGCCCGTCGGACGCGCGTGCTGCATGCTCACGCCGGCGTCCCCCTCCCCCACGAGCTCGACCGGTTGCGCGAGTTCAACGCCGGTGCCATCGACGAGCTGGAGGACGCCGACGAGGCCCTCCGGCTCCTGGACCGGTGTCTGGACGAGGCCGCCATGGGCACCCGGCTGTACGCCGCGGGGGGCGAGAGCTTTCTCGGCCGCGTGGTGCAGCTCGCGGTCCGGCACGGCATCGAGCACGACACGGTCGTGACCGAGCTCCTCGGGTCTCTGGCGCGTCGGGTCCAGTGCGTGCACTGCAAGCACACCACCGAGCAGGTCACGCTGTCCGTCTTCGAATGCCCTGGCTGCGGGACGCTGCTGTTCGTCCGCGACCACTACTCGCGACGACTGGCTGCGTTCCAGGGGGTCTGCGTCAACGCCGAGGACCCGAGCGAACGCCCACCGAGCGAGGCGCTGTACCCGTGAGACCCCCCGACGAGATCCGCGTCCGGGTCGACGACGTCTGCGACCTGGCGGACCGGGTCAAGCGCTTCCGTCTCGTCCCGATGGACCGGGATCGGCTCCCCAGCTTCTCAGGTGGGGCGCACATCACGGTGCTGATCGACGACGACGACCGGCGGATCCGCAACACGTACTCGCTGACCAGCTCTCCGGACCGCACGGAGGCGTACGAGATCAGTGTTCTGCTGGTCGAGGACTCGCGGGGTGGGTCGCGCTACCTGCACTCCCGGGTCTCCGCGGGCACCGAGCTCTCGATCAACGAGCCGAGCAACCTCTTCCCCGCACACGCCTTGGCGCGCAAGCACCTCCTGATCGCCGGGGGTATCGGCATCACTCCCTTCGTCGCGATGACCTCCCAGCTGTCCGGGCTCGGCCACGACTTCGAGCTGCACTACGCGATGCGCACGGACCAGAGCGGTGCGTACGCGAAGACGTTGAAGGAGCGGCACGAGGATCGCGTCCAGCTGTACCGGAGCGGCCTCGGCGAGCGCATTCCCCTGGCTGAGCTGTTGGTGGAGCAGCCGATCGGCACCCATCTCTACGTCTGCGGCCCCGAGCGGCTGATCGACTTCGTCCTGGAGTCCGGCCGGCAGGCCGGCTGGCCGGAGAGCAGCCTGCACTGCGAGCGGTTCCTGGCACCCCCGGCGGGCGACCCCTTCACGGTCCGCTTGGCGCGCTCGAAGATCGACGTCCCGGTCGGGGAGCACGAGAGCATCCTCGAGGCCGTCGAGGCTGCGGGTGTGGAGCCGTCGTACCTGTGCCGGGGCGGGGTCTGCGGACAGTGCGAGACACGCGTGCTGAGCTGCGCGGGCGTCCTGCAGCACAACGACCACTACCTCACACCCGAGGAGCGGGACGGCACCCGGCTGATGATCTGCATGTCGCGGTTCCAGGGCGAGGACCTGCTCCTCGACCTGTAGTGCTGTTCTGGACCCCTCGCGTACGACGCCGAAGAAAGGGAGCGCGACCATGACGCTGGACTTCCATGTGGAGACGTTCCGGGACGACTTCACCTTCTACAACAGTCCTGAGGCGATCCGCCGCTTCCCCTTCCCGTTCGACCAAGACGCCTACATGTACAGCGTGAACCTCGAGACGCACACCCGCGGCGCCGTCGGCTCGGTGTACGAGTTCCCGATCGACGTCGACGAGCACTACGTCTCGGAGATGCACGACCGGGCACTTGTGCTTGCCGAGGACCCGCTGCGCTGCCAGTCGCTGCCGCACATGGACCTCGCCGGTTGGGACCTGCTCGAGCTCCTGACGACCAGCATGGCCACCGACTACCCGGAGCACTTCACCCTGGACCGCGTCGGAGACCGCTGGCGCTGGATCAACCGTCCTCTGGGGATCGACGACACCTTCACCTTCGGTGACACCACGACCCTCCCTCCGCGTCCGGGTGCGTCCGGTGACGGCTCGGAGGGGGGCGACCCCGAGCCGATGGGCCCGATGGAGTACGTGACGCGACAGAGCCAAGGCGACTTCTGCATCCTCGACCAACGCGACGACAACCTCTGGATGGACGCGGGGATGGTCACCACGCAGGCCGACTGGTCGCTGGACTTCGACATCGGGATGAACTTCTTCGAGTGGCACGGCCCGGTGCCGCTGGCGCACGAGATGGGGGTCTTCGACCGGGCGATCAAGTACCTGCTGAACCTGCAGCAGAGTCGTGGGGCGCGACGGCTCAACTGGACGATGACGATCAACCCGCGGCTCGATACCAGCCCGGAGAACTACCATCGCTGGGGTCGCGACCGGGCCACCGTCACGCCTGAGAACGCCGGGACCAAGGTCCACCTGCGGGTGGAGCTCCAGACCTTCTTCCGGCTACCGCGCTCCAACGCGATCGTCTTCCCGATCCGCTGCTACCTGATCAGCCTCGAGGACCTGGTCACCGTGCCGGGGTGGGGTCAGCGGCTGCACCGGGTCCTGAGGACACTGCCTCCGGAGCTGGCCGAGTACAAGGGTCTGAGCCGCTACCTCGACGACACCCTGGCTTGGCTCGCCCCGTACGACGAGGCGGACGCCGAGAGCTGAGTCCCCGCCGGCGCCCTCCCACGTGCGCCGCCGTACCGCTGATGATCAGAACAGGGTGAGGTACCTGTCGACCTCCCACTGGCCGACCACCGCGTGGTACTCGATGAACTCTGCTCTCTTGACCTGGGCGTAGTAGTCGACGTAGTCACCGTCGCGGACCTTGCCGAAGGCGGCCCGGAGGACGTCGTCGTTCGCCAACAGGGACACCGCATCGCCGAGCGTGCCGGGGAAGCTCTTGATTCCCATCTCGCTGATCGCGTTGGTGTCCAGTGCGAACAGATCGGTCTCGACCGGTGCGCCCGGTTCCAGCTCACGTGTGATGCCGTCCATGCCCGCCGCGAAGATCGCAGCGGTGGACAGGTAGGGGTTCGCCGAGCCGCACACCCCGCGGTGCTCGATCTGCCCACCCTCGGGGACGCGCAACATCACCGTCCGGTTGTTCCCGCCATAGCTGATGTAGCCGGGAGCCCAGGTGGCGCCGGAGGTCGGCGCCCCGACTCCGATGCGCTTGTAGGAGTTGACCGTCGGGCAGATCAGCGACGACATCGCGAGACCGTGGTCGAGCTGGCCGGCCAGGAACTGCCGGCCCATCGTGCTCAGACCCATCCCGTGCGGGTCGTCGTCGCCCTCGAACAGGGGCTTGTCGTCGGTGGACCACAGGCTCATGTGAGTGTGCAGTCCGTTGCCGGTGAGATTGCTGAACGGCTTGCCCATGAAGGTGGCCGTCATCCCGGCCTCGTGGGCGAGCATGTGGATCATGTAGCGGAAGAAGATCGTGCGGTCGGCAGTGATCAGCGCCTCGTCGTACTCGAAGTTCTGCTCGAACTGGCCGCACGCGTCCTCGTGGTCGTTCGCGTAGTTGCCCCAGCCGAGCTCGTTGACGTACTCCGAGACCCGGATGAGGTGGTCCCACATCCGGCTGAGCCCCTTGGCTTCGTAACAGGGCTTGGCGCTCGTGTCGAGGGGGTCGGCCACCTGGATCCGGCCCTGCTCGTCACGCCGCAGCAGGCTGTACTCCGCCTCGACCCCGGTCTTGAACACCCAGCCGTGCTGTTCGCGTGCCTCCCGCAGCAGGTTGCCCAGGATCACCCGGGGCGCATAGGGCCAGGGCTCACCGTCCACGTGCGGGTCGCAGTGCAGGACGGCTACCTCGCGCTTCCACGGCAGCCGCATGTAGGACTTCGGGTCGGGGATGGCCATCAGGTCCGGGTCGGCCGGGGACTGGCCCATGTCGCCCACCGCGAAGCCGGCGAAGCCTGCCCCCGGGCCGAGCAGCATCTCCAGGGAGGCGGCAGGCACCAGCTTGGCGCAGGGCTTGCCGTGCATGTCCACGAACATGGCCAAGAAGAACTTGATCCCGTCAGCGGCTGCTCGCTCGCGCAGCCAGTCCTTGTGGTCGTCCGGAGTCGTGGTCATCTGTGCCTACCTTCTCTCGTGTCCTGGGATCCAGCTGGTACCCGCCAGTGGCACTCCTGCCATCGCCGCAGCCTCGACGTTAAGCGCCACGAGATCTTCTGGCTCCAAGTTGTGCACGTTCGACTTCCCGCATGCCCTCGCCAGCGTGGTGAGCTCCATGACGAGGGTCTTGAGGTAGTTGGTCACCCGCCGTGCCCCCACCTCGGCGTCGAGCCGGCGCTCGAGGACCGGGTCCTGGGTGGTGATGCCCACCGGGCACCGACCGGTCTGCATGTGGTGGCAGTAGCCCGGCGCGGTCCCCAGGCGCGCGTAGTCCTCGGTCACGTCGACCTCGACGCCGTCGATCAGCGCGGAGGAGGAGTTGCAACCCAGCGCCACCAGCGCGGCCATCCCGATCGAGACGGCGTCCGCTCCGAGGGCCAGGGCCTTGGCCACGTCGGCACCGGTGCGGATCCCGCCGGAGACGATGAGCTGGACCTTCTCCTCCATCCCGACGTCGCGCAGCGCCTCGGCGGCGAGCCGTACGGCGGCCAGCGTGGGGATTCCGGTGTGCTCCATGAAGACGTCCTGGGACGCCGCGGTCCCGCCCACCATGCCGTCGACCACGACGACGTCGGCGCCGGCCTCGACGGCGAGCTTGACGTCGTTGCTCACCCTGGTGGCGCCGACCTTGATGTAGATCGGGACCTGCCACTGGGTCGCCTCACGGAGCTCCTCGAGCTTGATGCGCAGGTCGTCGGGGCCGGTCCAGTCGGGATGCCTGCTGGCGGAGCGCTGGTCGATGCCTGGCGGCAGGGTTCGCATCGCGGCGACCCGCTCGCTGACCTTCTGCCCGAGCAGCATGCCCCCACCACCGGGCTTCGCGCCCTGGCCGATCACCACCTCGATGGCGTCGGCCCGCTGGACGTCAGCCGGGTTGAAGCCGTAACGCGACGGCAGGCACTGGTAGACCAGGCTCTTGGAGGCCTCCCTCTCCTCGGGGGTCATGCCCCCGTCACCGGTGGTGGTCGTCGTACCCATCGCCGTCGCCGCCCGGCCCAGTGACTCCTTCGCCGTCGCGGACAGCGCACCGAAGCTCATCCCGGCGATCGTGATCGGGATGTCCAGGACCAGCGGCTTCGCGCTGAAGCGAGTGCCCAGCACCGTCTCGGTGTCGCAGCGCTCCCGGTAGCCCTCCAACGGGTACCTGGACGCGGAGGCGGTGAGGAAGGTCAGGTCGTCGAAGGAGGGCACCTTGCGCTGGGCTCCGCCACCGCGGATCTCGTAGCGGCCGGTGCGGGCCATCTCGTGCACCTGCGCGATGGTCTGCGGAGGGAAGGTGGCGCTGAGCCGCAGCAGCTCCTCGGGAACGAGGAGCGGCTCCACGGGGTGCACCTCGTGGGCTTCGTCAGACATCAGTACTTCTGCTCCCTCAGCGCGTCGAAGTTGTACAGCTGTTTGGCCGACGCGACGCGGGTGACGTTCTCCGCAGAGATGTGGTCGAAGCCCGCGCGCTCCACGAGAGCGGTCACGGTCGCGACGTCGTGCTCGGAGAGCTCCTCGACCCGGGCGTCCGACCCCAGCGAGGCGATCGAGCCGGCAACGTAGATCACCGCTTCGTACAGCGAGTCACCCAGTGCATGGCCGGCGTTGCCTCCGATCAGCATGGTGCCTGCCTGGGCCATGAAACCGCTCATGTGTCCGACATCGCCGCCGATCACCAGCTCGGCGCCCTTCAGGGAGATCCCGGCCCGCGACGAGGTGTCGCCGTGCACGATGATCGTGCCACCGTGACTGGTGGCTCCACAGCACTCCGACGCGTTGCCGCGCACGCGCACGGTGCCGGAGATCAGGTTCTCGGCCAGCGACCACCCCACGAAGCCGTTGACCGTGATCGAAGGACCGTCGCTCAGACCACCGATGAAGTAACCGGCGTGACCGTCGATCTCGATGTCGATCTCGTGGGACAGGCCGACCGCCAGGTTGTGCCGTCCGCGGGGGTTGAGCAACCGGACCCCGGACCCGGCCGGAAGCTCGCGGAGCGCGGCGTTGACCTCCCGAGTCGTCAAAGAGGCACAGTCGAGCTCGGTGACCATAGGTGCCTCTTGGGTCTCCGGGACCACGTTGACCACGCTCACCTCCCCCACACGTGGATCTCACCCGGCATGGGCTCGTAGACCCGGGCGCGCTCGATGCCCGGAAGGCTGGTCATGGCGATGTACTCGGAGGTGACCGCGACGTACTCGTCGGTCTCCGCGACCACGAGCGGCTTGCAGGCGAACGAGTCCCGGATGACGGCGAACTCCGAGCCGGTGGCGATCAGCAGTGTGTAGAAGCCGTCCATCTCGTGCGCCATGTTCTTCAGCGCCGTCTCCAACGGCGCACCGGTGCCGAGCTCACGGCCGATCAGCCTCGCGGCCACCTCGGAGTCGTTGTCGGTCACGCACTCGATGCCTTCCTTGGCAAGCCGCCTACGCACGGTGGCGTGGTTGGAGAAGGAGCCGTTGTGCACCAGGCCGAGATCGGGGTACGGCGCGAACGGGTGGGAATGGTCGGTCGTCACGGCCGACTCGGTCGCCATGCGGGTGTGTCCGATCCCCTGGTAACCGGCGCGGTTCGCGATGTCGTGCCGTCGGCAGATCTCCAGCGGGCTGCCGACATCCTTGACCACCTCGATGTGGCGGCCGAAGCCGACGACGGTGGCATCGGGACGCCGCTCGGCCAGGGCGGAGGTCACGCGCGCCAGGTCGTCGGTCGCAACGAGCACGGCGCCGTCGGGTCGGACCCGCTCGCAGGTCACCGTGGAGCCCAGGTCGCGGGAGAGGTCCTGGACGAGCGTGGCAACGTCGGAGGTGATCTCGTCCAGCGGGGCCGCCGGCCCGAAACGGACCGAGTAGCGGAAGTGGCCCGCAGCCACTCCCTCCCCGTAGATCGCGAGCCCGGCCGAGTCGGGACCGCGGGTCTCCATGCAGTCCAGCATGGGGCTCAGCAGTCGGCCCAGCACGTCCCGGTGCTGCTGGGTCTTCAGATGCAGACCGACGATGCCGCACATAGCTGCCCCTTTCCGTCTCCCAGACGGACGCATGGTGAGGTGAGGAAGGTCGGGGCTGGCTGGGGACCAGTCGACACCTCATTGGCCCTATCGGGGACCCAATGTCACACCGTGATGCAACACCGCCGCGGAGCGCGTGTCAAGACTCCGTGCCGATCGTCGGGATCACCGCCACGCGACGGCGTCGTGACGGCTCAGCGCGGGTCGTTCACGAAGGAGCGCAGCTGAAGGCGGGTGTGCTCGACGTGCTCGGACATCAGCAGCGCCGCCCGGACGCTGTCGCCGTCGCGGACCGCCTCATAGATGGCCTGGTGGTCGTCGATGACGGGCTTGAGGGGCTCATCGAAGGTGAGCAGGTCGTACGGCGTGAACAGCTCGATCCGCGCTTCGCGGATCACGGCTTCGAGCCGTCGGTTCCGTGCGGCCCTGCTCAGGGCGTCGTGGAACAGGCCGTCCGCCTGCCGGAACGCGGTCCGCGGCTCCCGTCCGGGGGAACGCAGTGCGCGCATCGCCTTCATCGCCGCTCGCATCTCGGCCAGCTCGGCCCGACTCGCCCGCTCGGCGGCCAGGCTGGCGGCCTTGGCCTCGACCGCGCTGCGAAAGTCGATGAGCTCGTCGAGCTCGCCGGCCATGCTGCGCAGACGCTGACGCCAGGCCTCCAGCGGACGCGAGAGCTGGGTCACGAAAGCGCCGCCGGAGGCGCCACGGCGGACGTCCAGGTACCCGCTGTCGACCAGCTGCCTGATCCCCTCACGCACGCTCACCCGGGCCACGCCGAGCTGCTCGGCGAGGTCCCGCTGCGCGGGAAGCCGGTCCCCGGGGCTGAACTCCCCCGCATGGATGCGTTGGCGGAGGTGAGCGGCCACGACGTCGGAGGTGAGGACCGGAGAGACCACGAAAGCCATCGTAGGGCGCCATACACTCCGCTACGGAGGTGGTTCAGTGATGACATCGCAGCCGCGCGACCGCTCGGACAGGCCCTCAGCCGACGTCGACGAGACGGAGAACGCGCTCCGCTCGGTGGTGGCGCAGCGGCTCAGAGAGTACCGGGCGCACCTGGACTGGACCCTCAACCAGCTCGCCGGACGCAGCGGCGTGTCCAAGGCGATGCTGTCGAAGATCGAGAACGCCCAGACCACACCGACCCTGGCGACGTTGGCTCGCCTCGGGCTCGCACTCTCGGTGCCCGTCACCGCCTTCTTCCGCGGCCTTGACGAGGAGCACGACCTGCTGCACGTCAAAGCAGGGCAGGGGCTCGACATCCAGCACCGGGGTTCGAGCGCCGGTCAGCGCTACCAGCTGCTCGGCAGGATGCGGTTCCCGCACGACCGCCTGGAGCCGACGCTGGTCACGATCGAGTCCAACGCCGAGCCGTTCCCCCTCTACCAGCACGGCGGCAGCGAGTTCCTGTTCATGATCAGCGGCACGCTGGAGTACGGGTACGCCGGACGGACCGTGCTGCTCGAGCCCGGAGACGCCCTGCAGTTCCTGGGCGAGGTGCCGCACGGACCGGTGCGGGCCATCGACCTCCCCGTCCAGATGCTCTCCCTCAAGGCGGTCACGTCGGGCTCCCCCGGGGCCGGCGGCTCCTGAACGAGCTGACGGAGAACACACCCTCAAACCGATCCACTGGAGGTAGACGAGGTTTCCTCGTCACCGTATGCTCCCCGGAGCAGGTGACGAACAGGAGCTCGTAGATGACACGTCGGCAGGCCCGTTCCGGGTCGCCGGTCGGGGGAAGGCCCTCGACCAAGATTTCGGGCTACTCAGCAGGCTCACTGATGCGCGAGGGGTTGCGCAAGACGCCGGGGTGGAAGCGGGCCTGGCGAGCACACCCGATGAAGGACGGCTACGACGTCGTCATCATCGGTGGCGGGCTGCACGGGCTCGCCACGGCGTACTACCTCGCGTCCCGCCACGGAATCACCAACGTCGCCGTGCTGGACATGGGCTACCTGGGCGGCGGCGGCTCCGGCCGCAACACGGCGATCGCCCGGTCGAACTACCTCACCCCCGAGGGGGTCGCCTTCTACGACCGCTCGTTGAAGCTGTACGAGAACCTGGCCGCCGAGCTGAACTTCAACATCATGTTCTCGCAGCGCGGGCACCTCACCCTCGCGCACAGCGACGCCTCCCTGCGCACGATGCGCTGGCGGGCCGAGGTCAACAAGGTCCAAGGTGTCGACTCCGAGGTCATCTCCCCCGACGAGATCAAGAAGCTGGCCCCGGCGATCGACGTCTCCGAGCATCCCCGGTACCCGATCCTGGGTGCGCTTCACCACCCGCCAGGCGGCATCATCAGGCACGACGCCGTCGTGTGGGGATACGCCCGCGGCGCGGACCTGTACGGCGTGCACCTGCACCAGAACACCGAAGTCGTGGGCATCGAGACCCAGCACGGAAAGGTCAGCGCGGTCCAGACCTCGCGCGGTCGGATCGCCACCGGGACCGTCGTGAACTGCACGGCGGGATGGTCCTCACTGATCAACGACATGGTCGACGTCAAGACCCCGATCGTCACCGCGCCACTGCAGGCAGCCGTGACCGAGCCGGTCAAGCCGTTCCTCAACCCGGTGGTCGTCTCGGGCACGCTGCACGTCTACGTCAGCCAGACCGCGCGCGGTGAGCTCGTCTTCGGTGCCAGCGTCGACCCGTTCGCGCAGTACTCGATGCGCGGGTCTCTGGACTTCATCGAGGGACTGGCGGGGCACGTGCTCGAGCTGATGCCCGGCCTGTCCAAGATGCGGCTGCTGCGTCAGTGGGGCGGCCTGTGCGACATGACCCCGGACTACAGCCCGATCATGGGCCCGACCGAGGTGGAGGGCTTCCTCGTCGACATCGGCTGGGGCACGTACGGCTTCAAGGCCGGTCCAGTCTCGGGCGAGCAGATGGCGCTGCTGATCGCCGACGGCAAGCCGCCCGCGCTGATCGAGCCTTTCGGCATCGAGCGGTTCCTGTCGGGCGGACTCGTGGGCGAGAAGGGGGCGGCCTCCGTTGGCCACTGAGCGCAGGTCGTCTCCGAGAGAGGGTGCCCCGTCATGATCATCCTCCAGTGCCCGTGGTGCGGGCCGCGCAACGTCACCGAGTTCCACTCCCTGGGCGAGGTCCTCGACCGCCCCGACCCGAGCACCGCCACCCGATCGGAGTGGCGGGCCTACCTCTACCTGCGCAACAACACGGCCGGCCGCGTCCATGAGCGCTGGTTCCACCGCGCCGGCTGTCGTCGCTACTTCGACGCCGACCGGGACACCCGGGACAACACCGTGCTCTCCACGTGGAGACTCGGCCAGGAATCCACAGGAGCCGACTCGTGAGCGCCGAACGCCCGGACTGCCGGCTCTCGCCCGTGCCGGGCGAGGTGATCTCGCGTGACCAGCCGGTCACCTTCTCGTTCAACGGTGCCGTCTTCCAGGGCTACGAGGGTGACACCATCGCCTCGGCCCTGGCCGCCGGCGGGGTGCGGATCTTCAACCGCAGCTTCAAGTACCACCGCCCGCGCGGGTTGATGACGGCAGGCTGGCTGGACCCCAACCTGATGATGCAGGTGGGCGACGAGCCCAACGTGCGCGGCGGCCACCGGCTGGTCACGCAGGGGATGGACGTGCGCAGCCAGGATGCCTGGCCGTCCTTGAGGTACGACGTCAAGGCGGTCAACGCCAGGCTCGGACGCTTCCTCGCTCCCGGGTTCTACTACAAGACGTTCATCAAGCCGCAGCGGTTGTGGCCGGCCTACGAGGCGGTGCTCCAGCGCTTCGTGCACGCCGGCGCGGTCGACCTCGACACTCCGCGGCTCGAGCTGGACAAGACCTACGCCCACCCGGACGTGCTGGTCGCCGGCGCCGGGCCGGCCGGCATCCAGGCCGCCCTGGCTGCCGCCGAGGTCGGGTCGCGGGTCCTGCTCGTCGAGGAGGAGCACAGCATCGGTGGGCACTGGCGCTGGGCCGGAGACGAGCATCGCGAACGACTCGAGGACCTCCGCGGACAGGTTGCCGCCACCCCACAGATCGAGGTGCTGACCAACGCGGTCGTGATCGGCCGCTACGACGGCAACTGGCTGGGGGTCGTCGTCCGCCACCCGGACGGTTCGGAGCGACTGGTCAAGGTACGCGCGAAGAGCCTGGTCGTCGCGCCGGGTCTGGTGGAGCGTCCCTATGTCTTCGCTGGCAACGACCTCCCGGGGGTGGTGCTGGGCACCGCGGTCCGGCGTTTGGTCAACATGTACGCCGTGCGCCCGGGCCGACGTGCCGTGGTGTTCACCGCCAACGCGCACGGCGACGCCTGTGTCCAGGACCTCACCCGGGCCGGCGTCGACGTCGTTGCCACGGTCGACGGACGCACCCAGGAGCGCGTGGTGCGGGCGAACGCCCGCCACGGGGAGCTTGCCTCGGTCGAGATCACCGGCGGCCGCACGATCGCGGCGGACCTGCTCGTAGTGGCGTCCGGCTGGACGGCACCCACCTCGCTGGTCAACATGGCCGGGGACCGACCTGTCTACGACCCGGTCGCCGCCCGGTTCTTCCCCTCGACGCTTCCCGACGACGTCCTGGTCACCGGCGGACTGGCCGGTGACGGGTCCACCGAGCAGCTGCTCCTGCACGCCGAGCAGACCGGACGCGAGGCTGCTCGTCGCAGCACCGTGACCGCCCGATCCTGGTCGACCCACCTGCCGACCCGTGCCGACGACGCCGCACCGCTGACCGCCGAGGACGAGCCGATCGAGGTGCCCGCGTTGCCGCGCGTGAGACATCCCGAGCTGTTCCGGTCAAGCACCCACGGCTTCGTGGACTTCTCCGAGGACGTCTCCAGCAAGGACCTGTTCACCGCCGTCGCGGAGGGCTACGACTCCGCCGAGCTCGCCAAGCGCTACACCACCGCGACGATGGGGCCGCTGCAGGGCAAGCTCGAGACGATCAACGCCGTCGCCGTGATCGCCGAGGCCAACAACGTAACGATCCAGGCCACGGGTACGACGGTGTGGCGGCCGCCGTACGCCCCGACCACGCTGGGTGCGCTCGCCGGCCGGTCGCTCGAACCGGTCCGCTACTCCCCGATGCACGACTGGCACGTCGCCCACGGCGCACGCCCCCTCGTGGCCGGTGCCTGGATCCGCCCCGAGCACTACGGCGACCCCCAGGCCGAGGCGCGGAACGTCCGCGAGGGGGTGGGCATCATCGACGTCACCCCGATCGGCAAGCTCGACCTGCGCGGCCCCGACGTGCCGCGACTGCTGGAGCTGCTCTACGTCAACAAGTGGCAGAAGCTCGGCATCGGCAAGGTCCGGTACGGCGTCATGTGCGCCGAGGACGGCGTCGTGCTCGACGACGGGGTCACCGGCCACCTCGGCCCCGACCACTTCTTGATGTCGACCACCTCCGGGGGCGCGGCGACGGTGTGGGAGTGGGTGGAGAACTGGTTGCAGACCAGCCACCCCGACTGGCAGGTGCACTGCGTGCCCGTGACGACGTCCTACGCCAGCATCAACTGCGCCGGACCGCGCTCACGCGAGCTCCTCTCCCGGCTCACCGACCTCGATCTCGATCCCGAGGCCTTCGGCTACATGAACGTGCGCACGGCCACCGTCGCCGGGGTGCCCGAGGTGGTGATCTGGAGGATCGGCTTCACGGGTGAGCTCAGCTACGAGCTGCACGTGCCGGCCGGGTACGGCCAGCACGTCTGGGACGCGCTGATCAGCACGGGGGCGGACCTGGGCGTGCGCCCCTTCGGTGTCGAGGCCCAGCGGATCCTGCGGCTCGAGAAGGGGCACGCGATCGTGGGCCAGGACACCGACGGGCTGACCCAGGCCTTCAGCGCGGGCCTCGACTGGGCGGTCAAGCTCGACAAGCCCGACTTCGTCGGCGCCACCGAGCTGCGGTGGCAACGCGAGGACGGCCCGCAGATGCAGCTGGTGGCCCTCCAGCCGGTGGAGGTCGACGTGGTCCCCCCGGAGGCGAGCCAGATCATCACGGCCAGCAGCCAGATCCTGGGCCGGATCACCTCCTCGCGCTACTCCCCCACCTTGAACCGGGGGATCTGCCTGGCTCAGGTGCGCGCCGACCAGGCGGTGGCGGACAACATCGTCCGGGTGCTCCAGCCCGACGGACGAGTCATCGAGGCGCGGGTGTGCGCCGACCTCGCCCACGTCGACGCTGAGGGAGTGCGAGCCCGTGCCTGAGACGAGCCCGGTGGCGCGCAGCGCCTTCATCAGCGCCACCACGAGCACCCGAACCGTCCACGGCTGGCAGCTGCCCGACGGCCACGCCCCGGGCAGGCTCGCGCTCGGTGACCTCAGTGCCGTGGCCAAGGTGCTGGTGAAGGCACCGTTGCGACCAGAGGTCGAGGCAGCGCTGGGTGCCCGGTTCGGCCGTGCGGCGTGGGACGGGGACCGGCTGGTGACCGGCGCGGCTCCCGGCGAGTGGCTGGTGCTGGCACCTGTCGGCACCGCTGCCGCCACCGTCGACCACTACCGGTCCGTGCTGGAGCCGGTGACGGACGGACTGACCACCGTCATGGACCTGACCCACGGGCGCGCGCTGCTGCGGATCAGCGGGGAGGCGACGCTCCCGGTGCTCAGCCGGTTGACCGCGCTCGACCTCGACGACCGCTTCGTGCCGCAGGGATCGGCGCTGCGCACCAGCCTGGCGCGGGTGGTCACCGACGTGGTGCGTGACGACCTCGACGGTCAACCGTCGTACCTGGTGCACTGCGAGCGCTCCAGCGGCCGGTACCTGCTCGACTCGCTGCTCGCCGCGGGCGCCGACTTCGGTGGCCGGTTGTACGGCGGCGACGAGCCCGCGTGGACCGGCAGCCTCGACGATCGCCCGAACTGACCCATCACACCCACCATCGAGGGGAGCCTCCATGAGGTCCGACCTGGACATTGCCCGTGCAGCGACGCTGAAGCCGATCGACTCCATCGCCGAGGAGATGGGCCTGAGCCCCGACCTTCTCGAGCCCTACGGCCGCCACGTGATGAAGGTCAGCCTGGACGCGATCGAGCAGCTGGCCGATCGTCCGCGCGCCAAGTACGTGGTGGTCAGCGCGATCACCCCGACCCCGCTCGGCGAGGGCAAGACCACGACCACAGTGGGCCTCGGCCAGGCGTTCCAGCACATCGGCGAGCGGGCCGTCGTCACCATCCGGCAGCCCTCGATGGGTCCGACGTTCGGGATCAAGGGCGGCGCCGCGGGCGGCGGCTACAGCCAGGTGGTCCCGATGGACGTGCTGAACCTGCACCTGACCGGGGACTTCCACGCGGTGACCGCAGCGCACAACCTGCTCGCCGCCATGGTCGACAACCACGTGCACCAGGGCAACGCCCTGGATCTGGACCTCCAGGAGATCACCTGGCGCCGCGTCCTCGACGTGAACGACCGCTCGCTGCGACAGGTGGTCACGGGGCTGGGCGCGAAGGCCGACGGCTACCCCCGGCAGACCGGCTTCGACATCACCCCGGCCTCCGAGGTGATGGCGATCCTCGCGCTCGCCACGTCCCTGAAGGACCTGCGCGCCCGGCTCGGACGCGTGGTCATCGGCTACAACCGCAGCGGCACGCCGGTCACGGCCGAGCAGCTGCAAGCAGCGGGCGCGATGACGGTGATCATGCGCGACGCCATCAAGCCCAACCTCATGCAGACGCTGGAGAACACACCGGTGCTGGTCCATGCCGGACCGTTCGGGAACATCGCGACCGGGAACTCCTCGGTGGTGGCCGACCTCGTGGCTCTGCGCAGCGGGGACTTCGTGGTCACCGAGGCCGGCTTCGGTGCGGACATGGGCGCCGAGCGCTTCTTCAACATCAAGTGCCGGGTCTCCGGAGAGAGCCCGGACGCGGCCGTGGTCGTGGCCACCGTCCGAGCGCTCAAGGCGCACTCCGGCAAGTTCCGGATCGTGGCCGGCAAGCCGCTGCCGGACGAGCTCCTCGCCGAGGGGCCCGACGACGTGGCCGCCGGCGCCGCCAACCTGGTCAAGCAGATCGAGAACATCCGGCTGCACGGGGTCTCACCGGTGGTGGCGATCAATGCCTTCCCCACCGACCATGCCTCCGAGCACGCGATGATCCGTCAGATCGCAGAGGAGGCGGGTGCCCGGGTCGCGGTGTGCAACCACTTCGGGGACGGCGGGGCCGGCGCGATCGAGCTCGCCGAGGCGGTGCGCGACGCGGCCAACGAGCCGTCGGACTTCTCGTTCCTCTACCCCTCCGACGCGACGTTGAAGGAGAAGATCGAGACCATCGCCACCCGGGTGTACGGCGCCGACGGCGTGGACTACAGCGCGCTGGCCGATCGCCAGCTCGCCGGCTACGAGCGGGCCGGCTTCGGGCAGCTGTCCATCTGCCTGGCCAAGACGCACCTCTCGATCAGCTCCGACCCGAAGCTCACCGGTGCGCCCCGGGGATGGCGGCTGCCCATCCGTGAGGTCCGCGCCTCGGTCGGCGCGGGGTTCATCTACCCCCTGGCCGGTGAGATGCGCACCATGCCGGGGCTCGGTGCCGAGCCGGCCGCCACCCGGATCGACCTCGACGACGACGGTGAGATCGTGGGGCTCTCCTAGGCGTGCGAGGAAGGCGACGATGAGCTCTCCCCCGCTGTTCAGCCTGCCCTTCGACGAGATCGTGCGTCGTACGGCGGAGCACAGCGCCTACCCGGGCGGAGGCGCGGCAGCCGCGATGGCATGCTCGTCGGCGGCCGCCCTGGTCGCGATGGCAGCCCGGTACACCGGGACGGTCGCCGATCCGGCCCGGAGCTCGGCCGAGGCCGCCATCGACGAGTTGCACAGGTTGGCCGACGAGGACGCCGACGTCTACGGGGCGCTGCTCGACGCATGGCAGCGGTCCCCCGACGACCCCGAGCGGCGCGAGCGGGTCGCGGCGGCTGCTCTCGGCGCCTGCGGAGTGCCGTTGCGGATCGCTCGGCTCGGGAGCGAGATCGCCCGCCAGGGGGTCTGGCTGGCGAGCGAGGGCAAGCGCGACCTGCGAGGCGACGCCTTCACCGCCGCGCAGCTCGCGTCCGCCGGCGTCCGCGGTGCGGCACGGCTGGTGGAGCTGAACGCGCGTCAGGCCGAGGATCGGCGCCCCGCCGAGGAGGCGAGGTCACTCGTGCGGCAGACGAGTCGACTGATCGACGAGATGGAGAGCGAGAACCAGTGACCGGCAGCATCATCGACGGGGCGGCGTACGCCGCCGACCTCAAGGAGATCACCGCACGAGTGGTGGCCGAGGTGCACGCCCAGGGTGTGCACGTCGGGCTGGCGACGCTGATGGTCGGTGACGACTACGCCGCAGCAGCCTACGAGCGTCGGCTCCGCCGACTGGCCGCGGAGCTGGGTTGCGGCTACCAGTGCGAACGGCTGGCGAGCGACGCGTCCGAGGCCGAAGCCGTGGCCCGGGTGGGACTGCTGGACGCCGATCCCCGCGTGTCCGGCATCGTGATCCTTCGCCCGATGCCACCGCAGATCTCCGAGGTGGCCCTCTACCGCGCCCTCGACCCGCTCAAGGACATCGAGTCGATGCACCCGGTGAACGCCGGTCTGCTGGCCCTGGGCCGCCCCCGGTACGTGCCCTCGACCCCGGCATCGGTGTTCCATCTGATCGACCGGTATCTGGTCTCGACCGGGCGCGACCCCGACGAGTTCTACCGCCGGAGCCGGCTGGTCGTCGTCGGGCGGTCGCTGAACGTCGGCAAGCCCGCTGTCCTGCTGGGGCTGAGCCGCGGCGCCACGGTGCTCGCCTGCGACGAGTTCACGTCCGCGGCCGGCTACCTCGTCGAGTGCACGCGGCAGGCCGACATCCTCGTCTCGGCCGCCGGGGTGCCGGGGCTGATCCGGCGCGAGCACGTCAAGCCCGGGGTGATCGCCGTCGATGTCGGTATCAACCCGGTCACCGACCCGGCGACCGGTTGGACCCGCCTGGTCGGGGACCTGGCCTTCGACGAGATCCGGTCGGTCGCCGAGGCGATCTCGCCGGTGCCCGGCGGAGTCGGCCCGATCACCGACGTGTGCCTGCTGCGTACGACCGCCGCGGCCGCCCGTCTGACCAGCGAGCAGTACGACGCCGAGGTCCGCTGCGAGACGGCGGACCTGCCGACGCCGTTTCTGGTCGGGCGTACGTAGGGTCGCCCACTACATCGCTACATCGCGCGGAACCGGCGTGCGAAGTCGCGGATCAGCAGGTTGACCCGCACCGGTTCGCGCGCCAGCGGGATGTGGCCGACGCCTTCCATCTCGACGTACTCGCCGCCGGTCAGCTCGGCGATCCGCCGGCCCCGCGACGGAGGGCTGATCAGGTCCTGGTCGCCGTGGATCACCAGCACGGGACTGGCGACACTGCCGCACCACCCCTCGAGCGTCTGCCGGTCCGGCTTTGCCGGCCCGGCTTCCGCGACGAGCACCGCGGGGGTGGTGTCGAGCCCCCAACCAACGCAGTCCTCGATCTGCTTGGTCGAGTGCGGTTCGGGGAAGCACATGCCGAAGAAGAACCACAGGAAGTCCTCGTGGTGGCCGAGCCAGTAGGCCGAGTCGTACTTCGCCCAGTGCTCGGGCGGGTCGCGCTCGATGAACGGGACGCGCGAGGCCGGCAGGTCCGCGGGGTCGCCTCCGGCGAGGCGCGCGGGATGGCCGTCGGTGAGAGCGAGCGCCGGGCCGATGAAGACCGTCCCGAGCACCCGGTCACCGTGCTGCGCGGCCAGCTGCAGAGCCCAGCCGCCCGCCTGGGAGAGACCGACGACGACGGCGCGGTCGGTGCCGGTGGCGTCGAGCACCGCCAGGGCGTGCCGGACCTCGACGTCGTGGTGGTAGGCCGCGGCGTCGAGTGGTCGGTCGGAGCGACCGTTGCCGGGTCCGTCGTACGTCACGACGCGGAAGTGCCGCGACAGGTAGGGCACCTGCGCCTTCCAGAGCCGCTTGTGGATGATGGTCCACGTCGGCAGCAGCAGGATCGTCGGGCCCGCGTCGCCGCAGACCTCGTAGTGGATGCGGACCCCGTCGCTCTCGACGTACCCCTCGGCGTCGGGGGCGAGGACTCTCACGCCGGCGCCCCTGGCTCAGGCTCCGTGAGCTGCCAGAAGGCGTTGACGATCCGCCAGCCCTCCGCAGTGCGAACCAGATGGAGGTACTCCCGGTACTGCGCGGACCGCACGACGGCCGCAGCGATGTCGTGGTGGACGTCGACGACGGTGACCTCGATCGGGTGGTCCGTCTTGTCCTCGGCTCCACCGCCGCCGCGGACGAGGTCGAGCATCCGCTCCTTCGTCGTCACGCTCGGGTTCGCGCCGTCGACCTGGGCAGGCGAGCGCTTGACCAGCTGGGGATGCAGCGCGTGCTCCATCCGCGGAAGGTCCGCGTCGTACCAGCCCTCGAAGTAGTCCAGTGCGGTAGCGGTGACCGCGTCCTCGTCGTTCACAGCAGCTCTCCCAGCATCGCGGCAACGCGGGCTGCGCCGCCTGGCTCCACCGGCAGCGAGGCGACCTCGCTGCCGATCTGCTTGACGATCGCGTCGGCCAACCACTCCGGGTCGCTGACGTCGTCGTAGTCGGCACGCCGTCCGGCGCGGTAGTTCTGGAGTCGGTGGTGGACGTGGAAGCTCTGCTCGAAGTGGTGGCGCAACGGCACGTACAGGAACGGCACCCGGGATGCGACGAGCTCCATCGTCGTGGTGAGACCGCCCTGGACGAGGGCGAGGTCCGCAGCGGCCATGCGCAGGTAGAGATCGGGCACGTAGCCGCGCAGGTCGACACCCTCGACCGACGGGAGCGACGTCGGCTCGATCCGGGGCCCGGTGACGACGAGGAACGTCAGCTCGGGGACCCGAGCCCGCGCCAACGGCACGGCGTCGAGGACCCGCCGCAGCAACGGCTCACCGACCCCGGAACCTCCGACCGCGACGACGCACAGCACGTCGGCGGCGCCGTAGCCCAGCTCGCGGCGGGACCGGGCCACCTCGTCGGCCGTCGGCGGCTCGAAACCGGTGACGTATCCCGCGAAGTCGTAGTTGGCGATCGTCCACTCTCGGATGCTCGGCAGCCCCGGTCCGAACGACTCCGCGACCACGTCGTCGGGGTTGCCCACGAAGACCTGACGGTCGCGGATCCGCCGGTAGCGGGCTCGCTGCTCCAGCATCTCCGCGTTGTAGTCCGCGGTCAGCAGCGCCTCACGTTCGCCGAGCTCGGGCATCGGCAGCCAGCCGACGAAGTCGGTCAGCCATGCGAAGGAGAAGCGCTTGAGCTCGGGGTTCTCGTGCAGGAAGTAGTCGACGTCCCAGGCCTCGTCGCCGATGACCAGGTCGTACGACGTCTCCTCGACCACGTCGTTGAAGACCATGAAGTTGTTGACCAGCGTCTCGTCCATCTCCCGGATCGCCTGGAAGACGTGGAGGTCGTGCTCGCCGGACTCGGCCTCGATGTGCGCCGACTCGCTGGCCAGCCAGGCGGACGCCGGATGCACCCGCTCACCAGCGTCCTCGAGCACCCGCGTCACCGGATGCTGGGTGAGCCAGTCGATCTGGAGGTCCGGGTGCAGCGCCCTGAGGTCCTGGGCGATGGCCAGGTCCCGCCGGGCGTGGCCCAGACCGATCGGCGAGGACAGGTAGAGCGCCCGGCGCGGTCGGCTGCCCGCCCTGGTCCAGCTGGTCGTGCTCATCGTCCACGCCTCCGACCGGGCTGCCTCGTCGGTGCTCAGTTGTTTCGGTCGGTCGACCGAAACAGGGTGCTACGCTAACATTCGGTCGATCGACCGACAAGAGGACGACGGCAGGAGGACATCATGGCGGCGCAGACCCGCGAGCGGCTCATCGATGCCGCGGGGGAATGCCTGCTCGCCGATGGGCACGCCCAGCTGTCGACACGACGCGTCGCCGATCGCGCCGGCGTCCCGCTGAGCCAGATCCACTACCACTTCGGCGGCCGGCGGGGCCTCGTCCTGGCCCTGCTCGCCCAGCAGAACGACCAGCTCCTGGAGCGGCAGCAGGCGATGTACGGCACGGACCTGCCGCTGTGGCAGCGCTACGAGCAGGCCTGCGCCTTGCTGAAGGCGGACCTCGACTCCGGCTACGTGCGGATGCTGCAGGAGATGATCGCCGCCGGCTGGACCGACGACGCGATCGGTGTCGAGGTGACCCGACTCCTACGCGGCTGGTTCGACCTCCTCGAGCACGTCGTGACCCGAGCGGCGGACGAGCTCGGTGACCTCGGCCCCTTCACCCCGCGCAGCATCGCGACGCTGGTCGGTCTCGCCTTCATGGGCGGCGAGTCGATGCTGCTGCTCGGGGACGCCTGGCACGACGACGTCTTCGCCGCGCTCGACACCGTCGGCGCCGTACTGAAGCTCGACCGCTTGGAGACCTGATGCCCCGACAGACTCTTCGAACGACCGCCGCACCCGCGTCGCCGTACTTCAGCCAGGGTGTGGTCGCGGGAGGCCACCTCCATGTCTCGGGCATGGTGGGGATCGACCCGGCCACCGGCCAGCTCGCCGGCTCGCAGATCGCGGAGCAGACCCGCCAGGCCCTGGCCAACTGCAGGGCGGTTCTTGCCTCCGGCGGGGCGAGCAACGACGACATCGTCGAGGTCGGCGTGCTCCTGGCCGATCCCACGGACTTCGCCGGCTTCAACGACGAGTGGACGAGGTGGTTCCCCGAGGACCCCCCGGCGCGCTACGTCGCCAGGCTCGGCGTCGAGCTCCCCGGCGTACTCGTCTCGATCCGGATGACCGCGTTCGTCACCGGGAGCGACTAGCCGTGATGCCCGGGCGCGCTGGTCCGGCAGGGGAGGGGCTCCCCGCCCGGGTGGGGGCATCACCGGGCAGGGAGCGGGTCCGGCGCCACGACCGGCGTTGGGGTGGGGGGCTGCCAGCCACCGGCGCGAACCCACGGAACCCGCCGGATACGTGAAAAGACCCCGGCGACTCCGTTGATCGGGAGTGCACGAGGTCCAGATGCATGTCGACTGATTCCAGCAGAACACGCTCGGCGGCATAGCGAAAGGGGCTGTCCATCCTTTCGCTCTTGCGAGCACTCCGGTCTAGCCCATTCGACGACGTGTGACCACGAGGACCAGGGAAAGGACCTGTCGTCATGCCTCCTCCCGCTCGGTCAGGGGGCGAGCAGGGGCGGCCCACGCCCTGAGGGCGCTGCTGAGGGTCTCCGCGGCGACCGCGGGGTCGAGCTCGAGGACCGCGGCCGCGTCACGGTAGGTGTGGTCCCCGTGCAGCGTGAGCCCCACCAGCGCCCATTCCCGACGGGAGAGCCTCGATCCCGGCACTTCGGCCGCGAGGTCGTGCGAGGTCACGAAACCGAGATACGCCACCAGGACGAGGTGCGTCAGCTCGGCTCTCACGGGTCGAGGGGTCGGCAGTGATCCCGCTGCACACGCGTCGGTGAAGACCTGGAGGACTACGGACTCCGCCTGGTCCGCGTTGCGGGTCAGGGCATGGGCCAAGCGGTAGAGCGTCGTCCCGTAGCGGTCGTAGAGGTGACCCAGGGCGGAGACGTCTCCGGCCCGTGCGAGCTCCAGGAGGATCGAGTCCTCGGGGGCGCCGTTCACCGTGACAGAGATAGGGACCTCGGCTCACTCAGTTCGAGTCACCGGGGTCCCGGGTGATGATCACCGACCCCGCGTCCGATGGCGGGGCCTTGTCTGGGACGGTACCTCACTCCCCGACGGATAGCACGGGTCCTTGGGGGCCTCGTCCTGTGGGTCAGGCGCGACCGTGACGACGCGGGTCGTCGACCGACTCGATCTCGACGGGCCGGACCTCGATGTCCGGGTGCGAGAACCAGTCGGCGATCAGTGCGAGCAGGAGCCCCGATCCGAGGACGGCGCCGAGGGTGACGGTGATCATCTCTTCGTTGTTCCCCCCACGGCTGATCTCAACCCCGCGGCTCGTCACTGCCGCGGGCACCCGGCGGGAGCGGGCGGCCGGTGCACACCGTCGCGCAGGTAGACGCGGGCACCGCAGGCGTGGGCGACCAGCCGGTATCGAGACTCGAGCTCGTGCCGTAGCCGATCGCGCGCGTCGATGTGCCACGGGTCGAGGCCGCCGGTCGCCACCACCCAGGTCGGGGGATGGTTCCCGCGCAGCACTGCCCGCAGCCGTGCCAGGTGTGGGTCGAAGGTCCGCATCGGAAGCGTCCACAGCTCGTCGTACGGCGAAGCCATCCCCGAGGTCAGCTGCGCGTCGGCGTTGCCGAACAGCACGGTCGCGGTGTCACCGGGCCGACCGGAACGCCGCAGCCAGGCCCCGACGTCCTGGGCGCGCTGCCCCGGGGTGGCGCCCGAGACCAGCAGCACCGTGCTGGCCGCCACGCTCGAGGCGACCACGAACGCGACCGCCTGGCGCACCGGGACCGAGCCAGGTGCCCAGAGGCCGGCCGCCAACGCGAGCGTGGGCACCAGCTGCAGCAGGTAGTGAGCCCAGTAGCTGCCACCCATCGCGATGCTGGACAGCTCGACGAGCACCGTCACGCCGACCGCCCAGGCCACCGGAGCGCCGCGTCGCCGGAACCGCACGACGTGGAGGAGGAGCACCGCGAGCAGCGGCAACAGGCCCGTCACCACCGCGAGACCTACCAGCTCGACAGCCCGCAGCAGCGGCGCATGGAGGCTGTGGTCCTCGATCACGTCGAGGGCGGCGCTGCGCGACCCGAAGACGGCGGTCCAAGCCACAGAGATGCCCACCCGCGACCACACGACGAACGCCGCTGTTCCCGCCAGCACCAGTCCCCCGCCCACCAGTCCCCCGCCGGCGACACCGAGGGCCTGGCGCCGCGTGAGGCGGTGCTGGAGCACCGCAGCTGCCAGCAGCACGGTGGCGAACACCGCGCCGTCGACGAAGTTCTGCTTGACCATCACCGCCAGACCGGCCGAGACGCCCGCCCCCACTGCCGGCAGGAAGGGGCCGCGGCCTGCTCGTCGTACGGCGAGCAGGGCCAGCGCGATGGCCAGCATGACGAGGGGGGCGGCGAAGATCTCGCCGTCCGCCTCACGCGCCAGCAGCAGCGGAGTGGTGACCAGCGCGCCTGCGGCGAGGGCCGCCCACCGGGCCCCGCGGTCGCCGGCCACCTGGTGCGCCGCCCAGCCGGCCGCCAGGACGAGCCCCACGGCGGACGCGAGCGCGAGCACCCGGATGCTCTGCGGCCACCCGGTCAGCGCCGCGACCCGGTACAGCGCGATCAGAAGCGGCGGGCGGTCGACGAAGTAGTGGCCGTAGAGGTTCGGGCCGCCGGCGCGCAAGCCCCGCGCCACCAGGAGATAGCCCGCCTCGTCCGAGAACAGCGGTCCCGACACCCTGGAGGTGCGCACCACCGCGACGACCACCGCGATGAGGAGCACGAAACGGCGGGACGAGAGCCTGACGATCGGCGGTGCGGACAGGGCGGTGGCCACGATCCCAGTCAACGCCGGCAAGGTGACGGCAGCCTGAACGTCGTCCTGGCGGGACTCATCCAGGACAGGCAGCGGCTTCTGCCCATGGGGAACTGATGCTCCCCATGGCCTGCAACCCGTGGGCGGGCTCAGTTCTCCTGCATCCCCTGGTAATCAGCAAGCCCCGCGCGCTCAGCCCCAGAAGACCCGCTCGACCACCTTGCGAGCCAGCCGCGCCACGCGCAGGTAGTCGTTGGCCAGGTCCTCGGAGCGCCCCGGCTCGTAGCCGCGGATGTGCGCGACGGCGGCCTTCTCACGGGCGTCGCGCGGCAGCGAGTCGGCCGACCGGCCGCGCACCTGGGTGATCGCGTTGCGCAGCGCACTCGCCGCCCGCCAGGCCGTCGACAGCGCACGGGCGTCGTCGGCGTCGAGCAGCTCGGCCCCCACCGCCGCCTCGAGGGCGTCGAGGGTGCGGGTCGTGCGCAGGTCGGCGACCCTGCCGGCGTGCTGCATCTGCAGCAGCTGGACGGTCCACTCGACGTCGGCCAGGCCGCCGCGGCCGAGCTTGAGATGGGTGGCCTTGTCGGCGCCGCGCGGCAGCCTCTCGTCGTCGACGCGCGCCTTGATCCGACGTACCTCGCGTACGTCGTCCTCGCTGATGCCGTCCGCCGGGAACCGCAGCGGGTCGATCAGCTCGGTGAACCGTCGCCTTAGATCCTCGTCGCCCACACTCGCCTTGGCCCGCAGCAGCGCCTGTGCCTCCCAGACCACGGACCAGGTGGCGTAGTAGCGGGCGTAGGACTCGAGGGTGCGGACCAGCGCGCCCTGCTTGCCCTCGGGCCGGAGGTCGGCGTCGACCGTGAGCGCGGGGTCCGTGCCGGGCAGGGAGAGCAGTCGGCGGAACTCGTTGGCGACGTCGCGCGCGGCGCGGGAGGCATCCTCGGGGGCCGCTTCGGGCAAGGGGTCGTGCACGAACATCACGTCTGCGTCGCTGCCGAAGGCGAGCTCGTCCCCACCGAAACGGCCCATCGCGACGATCGCCATCCGCGTCGGTAGCGGCTCGCGGCGCTCGGCCTCGATCGCCAGGGTCGCCGCCACCAGCGCGGCGTCCAGGGTCGCGGTCATCACATCTGTCAGTGCATAGCCCACTGCGGCGACGTCGAGCAGGCCGAACAGGTCGGCGGCCGAGATGCGGAACAGCTCACGCCGGCGGATCGCCCGCACCGCGGTCACCGCCTTGACCGGATCCTGGTGACGGCGGGCCGCAGCCGTCATCTCCTTGCGCAGCGGCGCCAGTCCGAGCGGCTCGAGGCCCTCGTCGCTGGCCAGCATGCGTACACCTTCGGGCGCCCGTTGCAGCAGGTCCGTGGCGTAGCGGCTCGACGCCAGCAGCGTCGCCAGTCGCTGCGCGACCTGACCCTCGTCGCGCAGCGTCTGGAGATACCAGTGGGTCGACCCGAGCGCCTCCGAGATCTGCCGGAAGCCGAACAGGCCGGCGTCGGGGTTCGGAGCGTCGGCGAACCACCCCAGCATTGCGGGAAGCAGTGCGCGCTGGATGTTCGAGGTGCGCGAGACCCCGGCCGTCAACGCCTCCAGGTGCCGCAGCGCCGCGACCGGGTCCTCGTAGCCGAGGGCGGCGAGCCGCTGCTGGGCCGACTCCGGGGACAGCCGCGCCTCATCGGTCGGCAGCTTGGCGACGGCCGTGAGCAGCGGTCGGTAGAAGAGCTTCTCGTGCAGCCGCCGCACCTCGCGACTGTGCCGGCGCCACTGCTTGTCGAGCTCGTCGACGGTGTCGCGCATCAGCCCCATCGAGCGGCCGATACGGCGCAGGGCCGGCTCGTCGTCGGGCAGGACGTGCGTGCGGGTGAGCCGCGCCAGCTGGATGCGGTGCTCGAGGGTGCGGAGGAAGCGGTACGCCGCGTCGAGCGCGGCCCCGTCCTCTCGTCCGATGTAGCCGGCCCGAGTGAGATGGGCCAGGGCCGACAGCGTCGTCGGCGCTCGGAGGGCCTCGTCGGCGCGGCCGTGCACCAGCTGGAGCAGCTGCACCGCGAACTCCACGTCGCGCAGCCCACCGGAACCCAGCTTGATCTGCCGGGCCGCCGTCGCGGCGGGGATGTGGTCCAGCACGCGACGCCGCATCGCCTGCACCTCGGTCACGAAGCCCTCACGCTGTGAGGCCGACCAGACCATGGGCGCGATGCGCTCGACGTACTCCTGACCGAGGGCGAGGTCGCCGGCGACCGGACGGGCCTTCAGCAGGGCCTGGAACTCCCAGGTCTTGGCCCACTTCTGGTAGTAGCTCTCGTGGCTGGCCAACGTGCGCACCAGGGGCCCGGACTTGCCCTCCGGGCGCAGGTTCGCATCGACCGGCCAGATCGTGCCCTCGCCGGTGTGGTCGGAGCAGATCCGCATCAGGTTCGCGGCCAGCTGCGTCGCGGTCGGGATGGCCGGCTGCTCGTCGCAACCGACCGCGGCCTCGGCGACGAAGATCACGTCGACGTCGCTGACGTAGTTGAGCTCGTGACCGCCGCACTTGCCCATCGCGATGACGGCCAGCCGGGTCCCTGCGGCGGCCTCACCGACCCGCGCCCGGGCGACGGCCAACGCGGCATCGAGCGTGCCGGCGGCGAGGTCGGAGAGCTCGGCCGCGACGTCGTCCATGCCGACGTCGTGCGAGAGGTCGCGGGCGGCCAGCCGCAGCAGCAGCCGGCGGTAGGCCACCCGAAGCGCGTCGACGCACCCGCTGTCGTCCCCGGCCGCCACCGGTGCCTCGGCCGAGGGGTCGGCGCCCACCGCTGTCAACAGGTCGGCCCGCATGGACCACGCCGTCGGTCGCGTCGACCCGAGCAGGGGGTCGGTGAGGTCACGCCAGTGCTCGGGATGCCGGAGCAGGTGGTCGCCGAGCGCGGCGCTCGCGCCGAGCACGCACAGCAGCCGCATCGCGGTGCCCTCGTCGTCGACGAGGCCGCCCAGCAGGCTGTCGCGGTCCTCCACCCGGTCGGCCAGGTCCGCGAGGTACTCGACCGCCTGGTCGGGGTCGGCCGTGGCCGCGAGCAGGTGCACGATCTCCTGCGCGCTGGAGCCGAGTCGCCCCAGGCAGCGGCCGGCGCGCTCGGCGTCCGCGAAGCCGATGCGAGCCAGCCGGCCCGACGCGGTCGTGACCCGTCCGTCGCTCACCGGATGGTCGCCTCCACGCCCTGGGCGCACACCCGGGCGAAGCCGTCGGCCAGCAGCCGCCAGGTCGCCCGCAGCCCGTCCCGTGCGGCCACCACGTCCTGCACGTAGGCGTCGACGTCCACTCCGCGCTCGACGGCGTCATCCCGGTCGTGGTCCGCCCAGGGCCGGATGATCTCCTCGCCGGCCTCCGGGTGCCACTGCACCCCCCAGATCGCGGGTCCGAAGCGGGCCGCCTGCAGCTCGCCCCGCTCGGTGTGTGCCAGGTCGACCGCACCTCGCGGCAGCCGGGTCACCACGTCGTTGTTCCACTGCACAGCGGGTACGTCGCGGCCGCGGCCGACGACCGGGCCCAGCAACGGGTCGTCGCGTGCCTCGTCGGTCCAGCCGACCCCGAGCACCCCGATCTGCTGGCCGAACGGGTTGGCGGCCACCGCCCCGCCGAGAGCCACCGCCACGATCTGGTGACCGAGACAGATCCCCAGCACCGGCGTGCGGTCCTCGATCGCGCCGCGAACGAGCCCCTTCACGTCGGCCAACCAGACGAAGTCAGCGTCGTCGTAGGCCCCCATCTCACCGCCGAGCACCAGCATCCCGCCGTGGCCGGCGAGGTCGCGGGGCAGCCGGTCACCGGCGTACGGGCGTCGTACGTCGAGGTCCACGCCAGCCTCGAGCAGCCACTCACCGATCCAGCCCGCCGGACACTGCGCCTCGTGCTCGACGACCAGGAGGGGATGCGTGCTCACGGGCCCGAACCTACCGCCCGACCTTTCCCGTCGCAGGCCTCAGAGCAGCGGCAGCATGCGATCACGTTCGAAGGACGAGACCTGCACGCGGTACTCGTCCCACTCGGCGCGCTTGTTGCGGAGGAAGAAGTCGAAGACGTGCTCGCCCAGCGTCTCGGCGAGCAGCTCGGAGGTCTCTGCCACCGCGATGGCCTCGGCGAGGTTGCGGGGCAGCGGGTCGAGGCCGAGGGACTTGCGTTCGCGCTCGTTGAGCGACCACACGTCGTCCTCTGCCTCCCGCGGCAGCTCGTAGGACTCCTCGATGCCCTTCATGCCAGCGGCCAGCACCACCGCGAACGCGAGGTAGGGGTTGCTCGCCGAGTCGATCGTGCGCAGCTCCATGCGCGTGGACTGGCCCTTGTTGGGCTTGTACATCGGCACCCGGATCATCGCCGAGCGGTTGTTGTGCCCCCAGCAGATGTACGACGGCGCCTCGCCGCCCCACATCAGCCGCTTGTAGGAGTTGACCCACTGGTTCGTCACGACCGCGATCTCGGAGGCGTGCCTGAGCACTCCGGCGATGAACTGCCGCCCGGTCTTCGAGAGCTGGTACTCCTCGCCGGCCGCGAAGAACGCGTTGCGGTCCCCCTCGAACAGCGACACGTGCGTGTGCATGCCCGAGCCCGGATGGGTCGTGAACGGCTTGGGCATGAACGTCGCCCAGATCCCCTGGCTCAGCGCGACCTCCCGCACCACGGTCCGGAAGGTCATGATGTTGTCGGCGGTCGAGAGCGCGTCGGCGTAGCGCAGGTCGATCTCCTGCTGGCCGGGACCGCCCTCGTGGTGGGAGAACTCCACCGAGATGCCCATCGCCTCGAGCATCGTGATCGCCTCGCGTCGGAAGTCCGAGCCCATGCTCTGCGCGGTGTGGTCGAAGTACCCGCTGCGGTCCACCGGAACGGGCTCACCGCCGGGCGTGGGGGTGTCCTTGAACAGGTAGAACTCGATCTCCGGGTGCGTGTAGAAGGTGAAGCCGTTCTCCGCGGCGCGCGACAGGATGCGCTTGAGGACGTAGCGCGGGTCGGCGTACGACGGTGAGCCGTCGGGCATCACGATGTCGCAGAACATCCGAGCGGTGCTCGGCCCCTCGCCACGCCAGGGCAGGATCTGGAACGTGGAGGGGTCGGGCTTGGCGAGCATGTCGGCCTCGTAGACGCGGGCGAACCCCTCGATGGCCGAGCCGTCGAAGCCGATGCCCTCGCTGAAGGCCCCCTCGAGCTCGGCGGGGGCGATCGCCACGGACTTGAGGTAGCCGAGCACGTCGGTGAACCACAGCCGCACGAACCGGACTTCGCGCTCCTCGAGCGCTCGGAGCACGAAGTCTTCCTGCTTGCCCATCCAGGTCTTCCCTTCCGCTGTGCCACACCGGTGCCCGAAGCCGCCGCCGGCCGGCCGGCTCAGTCTGACTGTCGCATGTTTCGCAGGCGTAAAGCGATGCCCTCCCCGCCCGGTGGGCGGGTCAGCCCGCGATCGGTGTCTGGGTGTACAGCGCGAGCCGCCAGCTGCCGTTGACCTCGACGTAGACGCTGGTCATCGCGCCGGCGAACGCCTCCGCCCCGTCGCTCTCCGCGGAGCCCCGGTACACGATCGCGGCACTGTCACGGCCCGTGGTCACCAGCCGCACCTCCGCGAGCGTGTACCCGCTCCACGGCGGCGCATCGCGCAGCGCGGAGACGACGTCGTCGCGGGTCATGACGGCGCCGTTCGCCAGCACCATCAGCCCGTCGGAGGTCATCAGCTGGCCGTAGACCTCACTGGCGGTCCCGTCGCACAGCGAGTCCCACCCGCGCCGTTCGAGTTCTTCGAGAGTTTCGAGCAGCTCGTCAGCCATGGTGCGACGCTACCGGGCCGCAGAACGAGACGCCTCAGCGGCATCTCGGGCGCAGAACGAGACGCCTCAGCGGAGGGGGACGTTGCGGTGGAGCTCGTCGAGCCAGGCGCGGGCGTTGCCGTCGGAGGGGGCGCGCCACTCGCCGCGGGGTGACAGCGCGCCGCCAGCGACCACCTTGGGACCGTTCGGCAGGGCGGAGCGCTTGAACTGGCTGAAGCCGAAGAACCGCTGCAGGAACACCTCGAGCCACTGCCGGATCTGGGCGAGGTCGTAGGACGTGCGCTGCTCCTCGTCGAACCCGGGGGGCCAGGCGCCGGCGTCGACGTCGCACCAGGCGTGCCGGGCGAGGAACGCGATGCGACTGGGCGTGAAGCCGTACCGGAGCACGAAGAACAGCGCGAAGTCGTGCAGCGCGTAGGGGCCGATGGTGTCCTCGGTGCTCTGCGGCCGCTCGCCCTCGCCGACCGGGACCAGCTCCGGGGTGATCTCCTGGTCGACGATCGCGTACAGCAGCTGGTTGGTCTGAACGTCGAACTGGTCCGTGCTCGCGACCCAGCGGATCAGGTGCTGGATCAGGGTCTTCGGCACGCCGGTGTTGACCGCGTAGTGCGACATCTGGTCGCCCACGCCGTAGGTGCACCAGCCGAGGGCGAGCTCGGAGAGGTCGCCGGTGCCGAGAACGATGCCGCCGCGCTGGTTGGCGAGCCGGAAGAGGTAGTCCGTGCGCAGCCCCGCCTGCACGTTCTCGAACGTCACGTCGTACACCGGCTCGCCCCCGGCGAACGGGTGCCCCAGGTCGCCCAGCAGCTGCTCGGCCGCCGGCCGGATGTCGATCTCCTCGAAGCTCACCCCGAGCGCCTTCGAGAGCTCGGTGGCGTTCTTCCTGGTGCCCTCGCTGGTGGCGAAGCCGGGCAGCGTGAACGCGAGGATGTCGCTACGGGGCCGACCGAGGCGGTCCATCGCCCGGGCCGCGACGATCAGGGCGTGCGTGGAGTCGAGGCCACCGGAGACCCCGATGACCACCTTGGGGTCGCCGATCGCGCGCAGCCGCTGCTCGAGTCCCGAGACCTGGATGTTGTAGGCCTCATAGCAGTCGAGGGCCAGCCGCTCGGCGTCGTCGGGCACGAACGGGAAGCGGGCCACGCGACGCCGCAGCCCGAGGTCGCCGGTGCGCGGGGACAGCTCGAAGTCGACGGTGCGGAACGCCTCGGCCCCGACGCGGTCCTGCCAGGTGCGACGGTTGTCGTCGAAGGTCCCCTGCCGCAGCCGCTCCTGCCGGATGCGCATCAGGTCGACGTCCGCCACCGACCGGCGAGGGCCCTCGGGGAAGCGCTCGGTCTCCGCGAGCAGCTCGCCCACTTCGTAGACCATCGTCTGGCCGTCCCAGGACAGGTCCGTGCTCGACTCCCCTTCACCTGCGGCCGCGAACAGGTACGCCGCGAGGCATCGTGCCGACGCCGAGCGCACCAACAGCCGGCGGTCCTCGGCGCGGGCGACGGTGATGGGGCTCCCGGACAGGTTCAGCAGCACGGTCGCTCCGGCCAGCGCGGCCTCGGCGCTGGGCGGCACCGGGACCCACATGTCCTCGCAGACCTCTACGTGCAGGACCATCCCCGGCACGTCGGTGGCCCGGAACAGCAGGTCGGGCCCGCAGGGCACGGTGGCGCCGCAGACCTCGATGGTGGAGCCGGACCGGTCGTCCCCCGGGGCGAAGTGGCGGCGCTCGTAGAACTCGCGGTAGGTCGGCAGGTAGGACTTCGGCGCCACGCCGAGCACGACACCGCCCTGCACGACGACGGCGGCGTTCAGCAGCCGGTGACCCTGCCGCAGCGGCGCTCCGACGACGACCACGCAGCGCAGCTCGGCGGAGGCGGCGACGATCTCTGCGATGGCCTGCTGGACCTCGTCGAGCAGCGTCTCCTGGAGCAGCAGGTCGTCGATGGCGTAGCCGGTCAGGCACAGCTCCGGGAACAACGCCACCGCGACACCCTCCCGGTCGCACTCACGAGCCTGGGCGAGGACGGTGGCGGCGTTCGCTCGCGGGTCCGCGATCGCGGTCGGGATCGTGCAGGAGGCGACGCGCGCGAAGCCCTGGTCGTACACGGAGTCGAAGTCCACGTGATGAGTCTGTCAAACCGCTCGCCGCGGTGCTGGCGTGACCACTGCCACACTCACCTGCCGGTCGGTTCAGGTCTAGCCTGAGAGGCGGTCCGGGGACTCCACGAGGGAGCCTCGAGAGCAGCTGGACATCGGAGGTCGCCATGAGCGAGACCACTGCGCCGTACGGCGGCGGCGCCGGGGCGTCGGACGCGCAGCCGGTACGGCGGGTCCGTACCCATCACCTGCGGGAGATGAAGGCGCAGGGCCAGAAGTGGCCGATGCTGACCGCCTACGACATGTACACCGCGCAGGTCTTCGACGAGGCGGGGATCCCGGTGCTGCTGGTGGGCGACTCCGCCTCCAACAACGTCTACGGCAACGAGACATCCCTGCCCGTCACCGTCGACGAGCTCATCCCCCTGGTGCGCGCGGTGACCCGGTCGGTGACGCGTGCGCTCGTCGTCGCGGACCTGCCCTTCGGCTCCTACCAGGCCTCGCCCGAGCAGGCGTTCCACACGTCGGTCCGGTTCATGAAGGAGGCCAACGCGCACGCGGTCAAGCTGGAAGGTGGCGCCGAGATGTCGCCGCAGGTCGAGCTCCTGACTCGCTCCGGCATCCCGGTGATGGCCCACATCGGGTTCACCCCGCAGTCCGAGCACAACCTCGGCGGCTACCGGGTGCAGGGTCGGGGTGAGACCGGCCGTCGGCTGCTCGCCGATGCGCAGGCCATGGAGGCGGCGGGGGCGTTCGCCTGTGTGATGGAGATGGTGCCGGGTGACGTCGCGGCCGAGATCACCAAGACTCTGTCGATCCCGACGATCGGCATCGGCGCGGGTGTCGACTGCGACGCCCAGGTGCTGGTGTGGCAGGACATGGCCGGTCTGCGAACCGGTCGCCTCCCCCGTTTCGTCAAGCAGTACGCCGATCTGCACGGCGTTCTCCTCTCGGCCGCGCAGCAGTACGCGGCCGACGTCGCGGCCGGTACCTTCCCCGGCCCCGAGCACACCTTCTGATCCTGCTCACCGTGCGCGGGGCCGAGCAGGAGCGCGAACCACAGCGCCACGGTCAGCACCGGCAGCAGAACCACGGCCCTCGGCCGGCGTGTGAACCACAGGCACGAGACCGCGAAGAGCACCAGCCACAGCGCCGGCATGACCACGCTGTGCATCAGGCTCGGCAGGGCGATCGCGGCGTAGCCGTAGAGGAACAGCGACACCGCCATGCCGCCGGCACCGATAAACGGTCCCGACGCACGCAAGTCGTGTGGCACCGCGCGCATCCCCTTTCCGGTGTGACGTGAGGTGACTTTCCCCTGTAGGACAAGGGACTCCAGAACTTCGCGAGGCCGCGCGTTAAGTGACACCTGGGCACTGCGCAACGACGACACGCACACCGAGTTTGTCGAATTGATTCACTTCGAGGCGCAATGTTGCCAAGATCATATGCGTGGGCGACCGCGAGGGCCGTCCACGCCTGATGAAGACCGACGCCAGTTCGGCTCAGATGACACGGGAGGCCCACGTGGCTGCAACGAAGAAGGCGACGGCCAAGAAGTCGCCGGCGAAGAAGACCACCGCGAAGAAGTCACCGGTCAAGAAGGCGGCGAAGAAGGCGGTCAACAAGACGTCGAGCGCAGCCAAGAAGGCGGTCCGCACGGCGAAGTCGCCGGCGAAGAAGACCACCGCCAAGAAGTCACCGGCCCGCAAGACGGCGGCGAAGAAGACGTCGGCCACCAAGTCGGCTGCGAAGAAGACCACGAAGAAGGCCGGCGCCAAGAAGACGGCCGCGAAGAAGACCGCCACCAAGAAGTCGCCGGCGAAGAAGTCCTCGGCGAAGAAGACGGCCAAGCGGGCGACCTCGACGGCCAAGGCTCCTGCGAAGAAGGCCGGCGCCAAGAAGTCGCCGGCCAAGAAGGCCGCGAAGAAGTCCACGAGCCGCACGACCAGTGCCGCCAAGAGGGCGCCGGCCAAGAAGTCAGCGGCCACCAAGTCGGCAACCAAGAAGGCCGGTGCGTCCAAGCGCACGTCCGCCCCCCGGGCGGGTGCCGCGGCGCGCAGGTAGCTGCCGGACCGCCCGTGCGACGGGGCCCGCACCGAATGCGGTGCGGGCCCCGTCGGCTCTGCGTGGTTCGGGTGTGGTGGGACTTGGTCATCGCCACTTCTCGGTCGCAGGTCGTTGCGCTTGTGCCGTACCCGCTGCCGCACGGGCGTTCGCCATGTCGACCCCGACCCGGATCGCCTCGACGAGGCTGTCGTGAGCCGCTCTGCCCGTGCCGGCGATGTCGAACGCCGTGCCGTGGTCGACGCTCGTGCGGATGATCGGCAGGCCGATGGTGGCGTTCACGCCCGTCTCGAAGCCGAGCACCTTGATCGCGATGTGACCCTGGTCGTGGAACATCGCGATCGCGACGTCGAAGTCGCCGGCCACAGCGCGCCCGAAGAGCGTGTCGGCCGGCCACGGACCTGTGGCATCGATCTTCTCAGCCCGTGCCTGCTCGATCGCCGGCGTGATGACCCGCACCTCCTCGTCGCCGAAGAGGCCGCCTTCACCGGCGTGCGGGTTCAGGCCCGCGACCCCAACGGAGGGGGACGCGATACCCAGCTCGTGGAGCGCCGCGGCGGCGAGGCGGATGGTGGTGAGCACCCGCTGAGTGGTCACCCGGTCCAGCATCTGCCTCAGACTCACGTGCGTGGTGACGTGCACCACGCGCAGCTTGTGCGCGGTGAGCATCATCGCGAAGTCCTTGGTTCTGGTCAGGTCCGCGAGGATCTCTGTGTGGCCCGGGTATGGGTGCCCGGCGAGCGCGATGGCCTCCTTGTTCAGCGGCGCCGTCACGATCGCGGCGATGTCGCCGGCGACGGCCATGTCCACCGCCATCTCGACTGCCTCGAACGCCATCTGCCCGGCCTCTGCCGACAGGCTGCCGAACGCCACAGGTTCGTCGGAGGGTACCGGTACCACGTCGAGGAGGCCCGGCTCGAACGTCGCCTCCCGGGGGTGCGCGACCGCTCGCAGCCTCGGCGGGTCCGGGACCACCTGGCAGGCGGATCGAAGCGCATGGATGCTGCCGATCGCGACAAGACGAGCCGATCGGCACCGGGGATCGCTCGCCGCCCTGAGGGTGATCTCCGGACCGATGCCGGCCGGGTCACCTACGGTCAGGCCGATCAAGGGGGTCATGCGCAGGCCTCCAGTGCGTTGACGGCATCGAGCAGGGCCTCGGGGGCGCCGAAGCCGCCGGACTTGGTGATCGTGGCAATGGTGCGGTCGGGGAGCTCCAGCTCACCCAGCACGATGCCGGGTCGGGTCTCGCGCAGCAGCCTGAGCTGCCGGGCCCCCAAGGCGCCGGCCACGGCGAGTGCCGTGGCGCCTCCCGTCAGGACGAGCGCCACGCTCGAAGCCGAGTCACACAAGGTCTTGACCACGTCCCCCAGCCGGTCGGCGAAAGACATGGCTTCGGCGCTCTCCTGTTCCAGAGCATCGGCTGCGGTCTGCGTGGTCACGAGCACCCGTCCGCCGTGCCGCAGCGTCGCTGTGGCGTGGTCCAGGTCGGGCCGAGCGCCGCCCCCGACCGTGAGTCGGGAGGCGCAGGTGCCGGCGAGCAGCTTGGCCTGGGCCGCGGTCGTGGGGTGGGGGCTGCCCACGACGACCAGCACCCCGGTGACCTCGCGCGCCGGCAGGGAGGCGGTGGCCGCCACGGGAACGAGGAGCCGGGCCAGCGAGCGGGCCAGTCCTGCCGAGCCCACAGCGACGTCTCCTTCCGCCAGAACGCGAGCAGCCAGCCGGGCCAGGTCGTCCTCGGAGACGGCGTCGATCACGGTGACCTCGGCCGGGAACGAGGCCGCCACGAGGTCGCTGCGCGGCTCTCCGTGCACAACGAGGACACCGTCCTTGACCTGTCGGCCTTGCGCGGGGAAGGCGGGGGTCCCGAGCGCCCGTGTGCTGCCCCATGCACCGAGCGCAGCCCCGACCTCCGTACGGACGTTGCCGCGCAGGGTGGAGTCGACCTTGACGAAGAGCATCTCGGCCCCCCAGTCCCGAGCCAGAGCCACGAGGCGCGTCACCTGGGTCGCCGCGGCCGCAGCCGTACGCCACCTGGAGTCGCTCACCAACGCCAGTACGTCCACGTCGACGGCCGGATCGCCAGCCAGCGGCACGCTCACCCGGGCGCCGCGCGACGCGAACGGCGCCGCGGCGTCGGCGGCACCGGTGAGGTCGTCCGCGACAACCGCGAGTCGTCGCAGCACCGGGGTGCGGGGCACGGTCACGGCGCCTCGTCCTCGTGCCCAGGGGCCGGGCTGGGGGTGGAGCCGACGTGAGGGCCCTTCGGCGCGGCCTGCTCGCCCTCCGACGTGGCCTGCCCGCCGCTGCTCTTGCTGCCCAGATAGGCCTCGCGCATGCTCTCGTCCTCGAGGAGGTCGGACGCGCGCCCTTCCAGCGCCAACCGCCCGGTCTCGACGACGTAACCGCGGTCCGCGACCTTCAGCGCCTGGTAGGCGTTCTGCTCGACCAGGAGCACGGTCATCCCCGCCTCGTGCACCTGCCGGATGATCCGGAAGACCTCACGGACGATCAGCGGCGCCAGGCCCAGTGACGGCTCGTCGAGCATCAGCAGACGGGGGTTCATCATGAGACCGCGACCGATGGCCAGCATCTGCTGCTCGCCCCCCGAGAGGCTCCAACCGATCCGGTTCTGCAGGTCGCGCAACCTTGGGAAGAGATCGAATACGCGGTCGAGGCCCGCCGAGACCTCCTGGCTCTTCATCCGGCCGTTGGACGAGCCCAACCGCAGGTTGTCGAGGATGCTGAGCCCCGGGATCACCTGCCGTCCCTCCGGTACGTGCACCACGCCGAGCCGGGCGATCTCCTCAGGCGACTTGCCGACGATGGACTCATCGTCGAGGGTCACGCTCCCGCCGTTCGGGGAGAGCAGGCCACTGATGGTGCGCAGGGTCGTCGACTTTCCGGCGCCGTTGCCGCCGAGCAGCGTGACGACCTCGCCGTCGTTCACGTCGAAGGAGATGCCGCGCAGTGCGCGGATCTCGCCGTACCGGACGTCCAGGTCTCTAACCCTCAGCATTGGTTTCCTCCTCGGTGCCGAGGTACGCAGCGATCACGTCGGCGTCGGCCTGGACCGTCCGCGGCGGTCCCTCGGCGATCTTCTTGCCGAAGTTCAGGACCGTGATGTGGTCACTGATCCCCATGACGAGGTTCATGTCATGCTCCACGAGCAGGATGGTGATGCCCCGAGCGACGATCTGTCGCAGGATGTCGTCGAGCAGCTCGGTCTCGTGAGCGTTCAGGCCCGCGGCCGGCTCGTCGAGCAGCAGCATCTCCGGGTCGCTGGCCAACGCTCTCGCGATCTCGGCGAGCCGCTGCCGGCCGTAGGAGAGGCCACCAGCGAGGACCGGTCCCACGTCGGGGAGGCCGACGAACTCCAGCTCCCGTTGGGCCCGCTCCCTGGTCTCGGCGTCCTCACGGCGGGCCCCCGGACTGAACAGCACCCGGAAGAACCCCGAGGAGGTCCGACAGTGCTGTCCGGACATCACGTTGTCGAGCACGGACAGGTCCTTGAACAGGCGAATGTTCTGGTAGGTCCGGGCCAGGCCCAGCTTCACTCGCTCGTCGGGCCGACGCCGCGTGATGTCACTGCCGTGGAGGGTGGCGGTCCCGTGGGTCGGCGTGTACAGGCCCGTCAACACGTTGATCATCGTGGACTTGCCGGATCCATTGGGACCGATGAGCGAGTGGATGTGCCCGGCTGTCACGTCGAAGGTGACGTCGTCCAACGCCTTCACACCGCCGAAGTGCTTCGACAGGCCTTTCAGCCGGAGGACGGGCTCCCCGGTGCGGCCCGCCGCCGCCTGGGGTGGGATGTCGGCGTTGGGGTGGAACACAGTCACGATGTCTCGCCTGTCTGTTCCGACTCGCCGAGGGCGGTCGTCGCCCGCTCCACTTCTGCGCCGGCGCTGCGCCGACGCACCACCGACTCAAGCCAGCCCCACAGTCCCTGGGGGAGGAATATGACGAGCAGGATCACGGCCACGCCGTAGACCGCCAGATAGTACTGGTTGAGGAAGCGCAACGTCTCCGGAAGAGCGGTCACCAGCATCGCGCCGACGATCGCGCCGGGGACCGTCCCCTGCCCGCCGAGCAGCAGCATCACCAGCATCGTGACGGACAGCTCGAACACGAAGTTGTCCGGACTGATGTAGTGCGTGAGCCCGTGGGCGTAGAGCCCTCCGGCGATCGAGCCGTAGACCGTGGACAGCGTGAAGGCCAGAACCTTGAAGTTCAGCGTGTTGATGCCGACCGTGGAAGCGGCGAGCTGATCTTCCCGGATGGCAAGCAGAGCCCGGCCCACCCGGCTGCGCTTGACCCGCCAGCCGACCGCTGCAAGGACGATGAGGAAGGCCAGTACGACGTAGTAGTAGTAGAAGTTCTGCACCAGTAGAAACTTGCCGATGCTCGGCGGCCTGACCCCGGCGATCCCGTCGGGGCCGCCCGTCACCTCCTTCAGCTGCAGGAAGACGATGTTGGCAATGACCGCGAAGCCGATGGTCGCCAGAGCCAGGTAGTGGCCTGTCAGCCGCAGCGTGGCATAGCCGAGCGAGACCCCGACCACGATGCCGACCAGCACCGTCGCGGACATGGTTGCCGGGAACGGCCAGCTGTAGCGGGTGGACAGGATGCCAGCCGTGTAGGCGCCGACCCCGAAGAAGGCCCCTTGGGCGAGGGACAGCTGGCCGCTGAGACCCATGACGAAGAAGAGCCCGAGAACGGCGATGGCGTAGATGGCGCCGAGGACGACCACCCCGAGGTAGAACGGGTTGACCAGATAGGGCAGGGTCGCCATGAACGCAAGGAGGACGATGAGCGCGTACGGCTTCTCGATGAACTTGCTGACCTGCACCGCTGGCACGGGCTTGCCGCCCGAGGCGGGCTCGGTCCGGTCGGCCGGTTCAGTGCTACTGGACACTGGCGTGCTTCCTCTTCTCTAGGCCTTCTGCCCGATCTTCTCGCCGAACAAGCCCTGGGGGCGCAGGATCAGTACGGCGATGAGGATGACGAACGCGAACGCGTCCTTGTAGTCGGCACTGATGTAGGCCGCACCGAAGATCTCCACGAGGCCGAGGAACGCTGCCCCGGCCACCGCACCCGGTACCGACCCGAATCCGCCGATGACCGTGGCCGCGAAGGCCTTGAGAGCGATCAGCGAACCCACCTCGGTCGTCACGCCGAACAGGGGCGCGACGAGGATCCCCGCGATGGCACCCAGGACCGCGCTGTAGGCGAAGGTTCCGGCGATCATCATGTGCGTCCTGATCCCGAGCAGGGAGGCCATCTCCCGGTTTTGCGCCGTGGCCTGGAGACGCTTGCCCAGCAGGGTGCGGTCGAAGACGAGGTACTGGCCCACGAGCAGGACCGCGGTCACCGCGATGATCAGCAGGTACTGCGCATTGATCCGGGTGCCGAAGACGTTCACCACCCCGTGCACCAGGGGCTCCACCTTGCGCGGGTCCGCGCCGAAGAGCACCAGAGCGATGTTCTTGAGGAAGACAGAGACACCGATCGTCGCGATGATGACCGGGACGAAGGAGCGGTTCCGAAGCGGGTGGTAGACCAGTCGGTTGAACACGAGGCCGAAGAGCGCCGCGAACACCAGGGTGCCCATGATGGCCACCCACATCGGCAGTCCACCGGTCGTGAGCAGGAAGGAGACGACGAACGCCGGGAACATGGCGAACTCCCCCTGCGCGAAGTTGACCACGTTGACAGAGTTGAAGATCATCACGAAACCAAGCGCCACCAACGCGTAGATCATGCCGATCGCTAGACCGGCCGCGCCGAGCTGGATGAAGGTGCCCATCGATCGGTTCGCCTCCGAAGTGACTGGGGTGCGGGAAGAGGGACCGGCGTGGCGACCAGGGACCTGACCGCTACCAGCGACGTACTAGGAGGACGGCAGAAGCTTCGTAGCGTCCTCGATCAGCTTGGTCGTCTCGCCGGTGACCTCCACCACGAGCAGGTTCCTGTTGACGTCGCCGAGCTCGTCGGACGTCAGGTGGCCCTGCACGCCGTCCGTCTCCACCTCGTGCATCGCCTTCCGGAAGGCGTCCCGGTCACAACCGGACTTCTCCAGTGCGGCCTTCATGAAGTAGAGGGAGTCCCGCTGCCACGCCCCGAACAGGTCGGGCTTGGAGTGGTAGCGCTGCTCGTACTCCTTGGCCCAGGAGGTGTTGGCGGGGTTGGAGTTCAGTCGGAAGTCCACCACGGCACGCCAGCCTTGGATGTACTGCTTGCCGAGGTCGTAGGTGACCTGCGACGTGATCGAGGGACCGCCCACCACCGGGGTGCGGATGCCCAGCTCCTGCATCTGGCGCGCGAAGACGGCGACGTCCTCGGAGTTGGTCGCGTAGGTCGTGATCACGTCGGGGTTGAACCGCTTGATCGTGGACAGCTGAGCCGTGTAGTCCTTGTCGCCCGTCGTGTACGACGCCTGCTTCACGTCGACGCCGGCGTCCTTGGCGGCCTTCTTCACGATCGTCGCGCCCCCTGAGCCGAAGGCATCCGAGTCGTTCAGGATCGCGATCTTCTTCGCGTGGTACTCCTTGATGTCGTACGCAGCGATGGCGGCGCCGGTGAGCGAGTCCGGCGGGCGGAAGCGGAAGATCATCCCTTCGCCGTCCTTGGTGAGGGCCGCGTTGGTGCCGCCCACCATCATCGGGACCTTCTGCTGCTTGATCGTCTCCTCCATCGCCTGCACCTGGGTGGAGCGGATGGGACCGATCAGCGCGAAGATGTCGTCCTGCGTGAGTGACTTGTTCATGGCGTTGACGGCGCCGGTGTTGGAGGACTGGTTGTCCTCATAGACCACCTTGACCTGCTTGCCGAGGATGCCGCCGTCCTTGTTGATGTCGTCGACAGCCATGTTGAGCGACCGCTTCGCGATCGCGCCGGAGAGGGCTGCCTCGCCGGTCAGCTCGGCGTTCACGCCGAAACGCAGCTCCTTGCCCGTGACACCCGGCGAGCCGGTCTTGCAGATGACCTTGCCGGAGTCATTCTTCTGGACCTGGCCGTTGCCGGATCCGCCGGAGGTGGTCGGTGCCGGTGCGCCACCGCAGGCGGCCGCAAGGGACAACGGCACGGCCGCCAGTCCCACACCAAGTGTCTTGAGGATCGGTTTCCCGGGCATCTTGCTCCTTGGTCTGTTGTCAGGACGCGACCGCACGGACCCACGACTCGGCGCGGCGTCGGCGTGCCGAGACTCGCCACGGCGCTGATCACCCCGTCGTCGCGACGGTCTACGCCCTTCGGGGCCACGTCGATATCGAGCTGCTCTGCCACGCGCGGTTTCCCGACCCTAGGCAGGACCCACTGGAGGGTCAAGACATTCATCCGACGAATTCTCGATGCGGTGTCTAAACCTCGTCGTCGCTGTCGAGGTATCTCCGCAGCCACAGCTCGCTCTCCGCGACGTGGGAGGTGGCCACCGCCATGGCCAGAAGGCCGTCTCGCTGCATGAGCGAGCGGTAGATCGCCCGGTGCTGCGAGCGCGTCCATTCCGGCACACCGGCAACTGCCGCCATGCGCCAGACCCGCACCCGACCGGTCTGCTGGGAGAACCCCCGCACGAGAGAGGCGAGGGTAGCGTTCCCGGAGCCTTGTGCAATGCGGTTGTGGAACTCCAGGTCCGCTTCGATGAACGCCTCCGGGTCCTCGAGACCCTCCATCCGGGTCAGGCACTCCAGAACCCCCGCCAGTTCCTCCTCGGTCATTCGAGTGGCGGCCATAGCGGTCGCCGCAGGTTCCAGGACCCGACGGATCTCGAACAGTTCCAGCACCTGGTGGTCTCCCAGCAGGTCCACGGCGTACCCCAGCACGCTGACCAACAGGTCCGAGCGAAGGCTGGTGACATAGGTCCCGTCACCTTGACGGGGCTCCAGCACCCCGAGCAGGGTCAGCGCACTGACCGCTTCCCGAAGCGAGCTCCGGGACAGGCCGAGCAGGGCGGCGAGCCGGTCCTGGGGGGGTAGCCGGTCGCCCGGTGACAGCTCACCGTCGAGGATCAACCGCTTGATCTTCAAGACCGCGGTCTCGGTGACGCTCTGCCCGGCACGCGGACGACGGTCCGGGTTGGTCGAAGAACCGGTCGGCCCACCCACGAAGGGGGCGTCTCGCCGAGCCGGACCCGGGGTTGTCACCCTTCGCTGCTCGGGCGGTAAGCCGAGAGGAAGAACGACTGAAGCACTCAGACATCATATGATTGTGCGTTTTCAGCGTCAACGCTGTCTGTCGATGCCCACGTGAGTGTCCAGCACCCGATCGAGGCCCTCACCCCCGGTGAGACAGCGGCCCGCGGAGGGATGCGAGGGATGAGCCGGCCTGTAGGCCGGGTTCTGTCTCCGTGCGCCTCGCGGCGGCACGGTCGGCGACCATCCATCTAGGACCACCGTCACCGGTGGCCTCGTGCGGTCTACCCGCGAGCTCGGGCGGGCCGCCCTCGAACACTCGCGCGAGTGCCGGGTCTCCCCGGCACTCTTCTTGACCTTGCTCCAGGTGGGGTTTACCGAGCCGCTCCGGTCGCCCGGAACGCTGGTGGTCTCTTACACCACCGTTTCACCCTTACCGTCCACCGGCGTGGCCGACGGACGGCGGTCTGCTTTCTGTGGCACTGTCCCGCGGGTCACCCCGGGTGGGTGTTGCCCACCACCTCGCCCTATGGAGCCCGGACCTTCCTCGACGGGTCTCCCCGCCGCGGCCGCCCGGCCGGCTCATCCGTGAGCAGTGTAGGGCGCAACGGGCCGGTCACGACAGGCATGGCCGCTGCGGACCTGCTCAGACCTCGAAGCGGACGGTGCGGGTGCGCACGTCGGCCTCGGCCAGCCTGGCCTCGACCTCACTGCCGAGGGCGAGACCCGCGCCGCTCACGCGAGCCTCGATCGCCGGCTCCTCGATCACGAGGTCACCGTGGTCGGGGTCGTCCTCGTTCACCTGGACGACGACCCCGGCGAAGGTCCGGCCCAGGTGCGGTTCGAGCACGGCCGCCTCCACGAGGTCGAGGACGGCCTTCTCGTACTGGTGCGCCCGGTGGGCCGAGGACTGCATGATCTTCGGCAGCTCGGGCAGCCGGTCGAGCACCCACCCGGGCACCTTCTCGCCGGCGCAGAGCGCCAGGCAGATCTCGCCTGCGTACCGGTCGGCGAGGCGACGTAGCGGCGCCGTGACGTGCGCGTACTCGCTCGCCAGGCCGGCGTGCTCCGGTTGCTCCGGGGTCTCGCCGTCGAAGGCCACGTAACCCGCCCCGCGCAGCAGGCGGGTGCAGGCCACCACCATGGCCGCGTGCTGGGGCTTGTCGGGGTCGAGCGAGCGGATGAAGTCGGGGTAGACCTGTTCGGCGGGCCACTCGATGGCGAGCGCCTTCGCCGTGCGGTGCAGCCGCTGGACGTCACGGTGGTCCGGTGGCGGAAGGGTGCGCAGCAGTCCCACGCGTGCGTAGACCATGAGGGACGCGGCGGCCATGCCGGTGAGCAGCGAGATCTGCGCGTTCCACTCCTCGACCGGCAGCATCTTGCGGAAGCTCAGCGTCCACGCGTCGTCCGTGATGTCGACGACCTGCTCGGGGAGGGGTAACGAGACCCCGCCACGGGTGGCCTCCCGCTCCTTGCGCAGCCGGCCCAGCTCGGCGAGCAGCTGCAGCGCCTCGTCGGCGGTGCCGTCGTCGAGACTGCGCTGCACCTGCTCGTAGTTGAGCTTGGCGCGACTGCGCACCAGCGCCCGCTCCACGTGCACGTCGGTGCCTTCGCCCTCGGCGTCGACGTGGATCGTCCAGAGCAGAGCCGGGCGGATGGTGTCCGGCAGCAGGGACGCGGCACCCTCCGAGAGCACGGTCGGGTGCAGCGGGATCTTCGAGGAAGCCCCGTACAGCGTCTCTCCACGTCGGTGCGCCTCCTCGTCCACGGGGTCGCCCGGTGTCAGGAAGGCGGCCACGTCGGCGATGGCGTAGCGCACGACGTAGCCGTCGCCGGACCGCTCGAGGTGCAGTGCCTGGTCGAGGTCGCGCGCGCTCGTGGGGTCGATGGTGACGAACGGGATGTCCGTGCGATCCAGTGCCGGGAGCCTGGGGATGCCGGCCGCCTGACGGGCCGTGCGCTCGACCTCCTCGTCGAACTCCGGCGAGAGCTCCATCTCGTGCTGCACCGCCTGGATGCCGTGGGTCAGCGTGCGCTCCTGCTTCGACACGGCTCCGCCGTCCTGGGTGGACAGCACCTTCACGACGCGTCTCGGCACGGCACGTCACCCCTCCTGCTGGTCGGTTCGGGCCAGCATAGGGTGAGCGCGTGCTGATCCTGCTGCCCCCGTCGGAGGGGAAGACGGCGCCGCGCCGGGGCAGATCGCTGGACCTCTCGTCGCTGTCCTTTCCCGGCCTCGAGCCGCACCGGGCGCGGGTGCTGGACGCGCTGGTGCACCTCTGTACGGCGCAGCCACCGGCGGTGGCGGCCCAGGTGCTCGGGCTCGGCCCGACGCAGACGGCGGAGGTCGGCGCCGACGCGCGGCTGGCCTCCGCTCCGACCGCCCGCGCCGACGCGGTCTACAGCGGGGTGCTCTACGAGTCGCTCGACCTGGGCTCGCTGGCCGCGCCGGCGCGCCGGCGGGCCACCTCCTGGCTCGCGGTGACCTCGGGGCTGTTCGGGCTGCTGCGCCCGGCCGACCGGATCCCCGCCTACCGGCTGTCCGGGGACGTGTCACTGCCCGGGGTCGGGTCCGTCTCGTCGTTCTGGGCCCGGCGGCTTGACGACCCGGTCCGGCAGGCAGCCGGCGGCGGGTTGGTCGTCGACCTGCGCTCGTCGACGTACGCGTCGTTCTGGCGCCCCGGCCCCGACCTGGCGCGACGGGTCGTGACGCTGCGTGTGCTGCACGAGGTCGCGGGCACCCGCACCGTGGTCTCGCACGTCAACAAGGCCACCAAGGGTCGCCTGGTCCGAAGCCTGCTGGAGGACGGCGGCGCACCCCGGTCACCGGCCCGCTTCGCCGACCACCTCGCAGCCCTCGGCTGGAAGGTCGAGGAGGGACCGGGCGCACGTCACGGGGCCCAGCTGGACGTCGTCGTCGCCGACCTGTGAACGCGTGACCGCCTGGCTACTCGAGGATCGCGTCGGTCGGGCGGGCGTTGAACATCCGCAGCGCCGCGTGAGCGTCCTCGAAGAACGAGACCACGCTCACCGACGCCGGGGCCATCTCCATGCGGTAGACCGCGTCGAGCGGCGCACCGAGCGCATGGGCCACCAGCACCTTGATCGGCGTCACGTGGCTGACGACCAGCACCGTGCGACCGGCGTGCTCCTTCAGCAGGCGCCCCAGGCTGTTCAGCACCCGTTCCTGCACACTGCGGAACGACTCCCCGCCACCTGCACGGTGGTCGAGCGACCCCAGCCAGCTGTCGAGCTCGTCGGGGTAGCGCTCCCGGATCTCGGTGAACGTCAGCCCGTCCCAGCTGCCGAAGTCCATCTCGGCGAGGCCGTCCTCGCTCAGCAACGAACGGTCCAGCCTCGCCGCGAGGATCTCCGCGGACTCCCGGGTGCGCCGCACCGGTGAGGTGACCACGGCGTCGATCCGGTCGGCGAGGGGGGCGAGCCAGTCGGCGGTGGACCGGATCTGCGCACGACCCTCCTCGGCGAGACCAGGGTTGCTTCCCTCCAGTCCGCCGGAGAACCGCTTCTCCACGGTGTGGCCGGTGACGCCGTGACGCACCAGCATCAGCGTCGTCGCCGCGGCGTCCGGGTGCCAGCCCCGGGCCGGTGTCGAGCCCGTGGTCGCGCCCGTGGTGGAGCCGGTCGTCGGGGCCGCCCTGCCGGCGGCGTCGAGCGCCGCGTTGAGGATCTCGTCGGCGTGCTTGTTCTGCTCGCGCGGAATCCAGGTGTACGTCGTGCCGGAGGGCGCGAGCGTGCGGGCCCGGTCGGCCAGCGGCACCATGTCCGGGTGCTTGATCTTCCAGCGGCCCGACATCTGCTCGACGACGAGCTTGGAGTCCATCCGCACCTCGAGCCCGGCCTCGGGGGTGTGCTCCTGGTAGAGCTCGAGGCCCGCGATCAGCCCGCGGTACTCAGCGACGTTGTTGGTGGCCACCCCGATGGTCTCGGCCCGCTCGGCGATCACCTCTCGGGTCTCGGCGTCGAACAGCACGGCGCCGTACGCCGCGGCGCCCGGGTTCCCGCGCGAGCCGCCGTCGGCCTCGATCTGCACCGACCGGTGGGCCGGCATCAGAGCCCGGAGTCGCCGGTGCGCACCAGGATGCGGTTGCACTCCTCGCAGCGGAGCACCTCGTCGGGCGACGCCTTCGCGATCGAGCCGAGGTCGGCCGCCGTCAGCTGCAGGCTGCACCCGCCGCACCGCCGCTGCCGCAGGGCCGCGGCGCCCACCCCGTCCTTCTGCGCGCGGACCCGCTCGTAGAGCGCGAGCAGGTCCTCGGGCAGGTCCTCGGCGGTCACCTTGCGTCGCTCTGCCACGGTCTCGATCTCCCGGGTGGCCTCCCCCGCCCGGACGTCGCGGCTGCGGGTGAGCTCGTCGGCGAGGGTGTCGATCTCGGCCAACCGCGCAGTCAGCGCGGCGTGCTCCCGCTCGGCGGTCTCCAGCTGCTCCATGACCTCGAGCTCGGTGTCCTCGAGGCTGGAGATGCGGCGGTTCAGCGAGACCAGCTCCTGCTGCATCCGCTCCAGGTCCTTGGGGTTGGTGATCAGTCCCTGGTCCATCCGTTCCTGGTCCCGAACCCGACGGCCCTTGACCTGCTCGACGTCCCCGTCGGCCTTGCGCTGCTCGCGAGTCAGGTCGTCGACGCGGATCCGGGCGTCCCGAGCCTGGCCGTCCACCTCGGCCCGTTCGGCGGCCAGCTCCTGCAGCTGCTGGGTCTCGGGGAGGTGGGCCAAGCGGTGGCGCAGCCGGTCGAGGGTGGAGTCGAGCTCCTGGACGTCGAGCAGCTTGAGCTGCGCGAAGGCGTCGGCTTTCAGCGGGTGCTCCTGGTTCGTCGGTCGAAAAGGGTGGGTGAGGGACCCGCAGCTGCTCAGGTGTCGACGCGGAAGGTCCACGGGTCGGTGACGATGCGGCTGACTCGGGTCTCTACCGTAGCCCCCCGCGTCCGGACGGCGTCGGTCAACTTGCGCTCCACGACGGGGAGCCAGGTCCACTCGGCGGACCAGTGGGCGACGTCGACCAGGCCAGGCCCGTCGTGCTCGCGGAACTCGCCGGCGCGGTGGTGCCGCAGGTCCGAGGTGAGGTACACGTCCGCGTCGGTGTCGAGCACCGTGTCGAGCATGAAGTCGCCCGAGCCGCTGGCGACGACGACCGTCTCGACCGGTCGGTCGGGGTCGCCCGAGGCGCGCACGCCGTGGGCGGTGGCCGGCAGCACCCGTGCCACGCGCTCGGCGAAGCTCCGCAGCGTGGTGGGCTCGGCGAGCCGGCCGATGCGTCCGTGACCCCGGGTGGCGGGGCGGGCCCCGGGGACCGCGGCGAGCTCGAGGACGTCGTAGGCAGGTTGCTCGTAGGGGTGTGCGCCGAGCATGGCCTCCACCACCCGTCCACGCAGCCGTCGCGGCAGCACCGACTCGACCCGGGACTCGGCCACCACCTCGAGACCGCCCACTGCGCCGACGGCGGGCCGCGCGCCCTCGAGCGGACGGAACCGACCCTCCCCGGTCGAGGTGAACGTGCAGCTGTCGTAGTCGCCGAGGGCGCCGGCGCCCGCCGCGGTGATGGTGGCGCGTACGGCGTCGGCGTGCTCGTGCGGCACGTACACCACGAGCTTGTCCAGCGCCTCGTCGTCGTCGTCGCTGCTCACCACGACCTCGGGGTCGAGGACGCCGACGGCTCGGGCAAGGGACTCGTTCACGCCGTCGGCGGGGACGTCGGCGTTGGTGTGCGCCGTGAGCAGCGCCACCCCCGCCGTCACGAGCCGGTGGACCGCGCGGCCCTTCGGCGTGGTGGCGGCGACGCCATGGACCGGGGACAGCAGCAGCGGATGGTGGCAGACCAGCAGGTCGGCACCCCAGTCGACGGCCTCGGCGACCACCGACGGCGCCGGGTCGACGGCGAACAGCACCTTGCCGACCGGCTGGGCGGGGTCGCCGCAGACCAGCCCGACGGCGTCCCAGCTCTCCGCCCACGACGGGTCGTACCACCCGTCGAGGAGGGCGACGACGTCGCGCAGAGCCAGACTCATGGCCGGGAGCCTAGTAGGGCTGCGTGGCGTCGTACGGTCCGGCCGTATCGCGATCTTGACGGTCGCTGCACGCCGGGAGGTCGACGTGGCTCCGGTTGGCAAAAGTTCTCGGAATTTTCCCTTGAAATCTCTGACATCTTTGGGTCGAGGTAGTTGAATGGGCGTGCAACGACCGCTGGTGACCCGAGACGCCAGCGGTCGTTGTTTTTTCCCCTCACACGATGTGCCCACGGACGCCCAGGGCCGCGCCCTCCGGGCTCGCGTAGGCTGTCGCGCTGTGCCGGGCGCCCCGCGGACCGGCTGACCCGGGGCGCATAGCTCAGCGGTAGAGCACCTCCCTTACAAGGAGGTGGTCGCAGGTTCGATCCCTGCTGCGCCCACCGACGAACCTGCCGGCCCGACCACCGGGTCGCCCGGGGATGAGCAGCCCCACATCGCCCCAAGTCATCTAGAGCGAGGCCAGCACCGTCGCCTGCTCCTGGAGGTCGCGAGCCTCACGCGCCGCGTTGCGCACGCTCCAGCGCAGCACACCCTCCTTGTCGACAATGAACGTCGAGCGGTCTGGACAGCCGCGCGCCTGGTTGAAGGCGCCGTACGCCGTCGCGACCTCGCCGTGCGGCCAGAAGTCGGAGAGCAGCGGGAAGGTGAGCCCGTCCCGCTCGGCGAACGCCCGCAGTGCGTAGACCGGATCGCAGGAGACGGCGAGCAGCTGCACATCCTCGGACTCGAAGGTCGCGAGGCTGTCCCGGACCGCCGTCAGCTCCCCCGTGCAGACCCCGCTGAAGGCGAACGGGTAGAACATCACGACGACCGCCTTCTCCCCGCGGTACGACGCCAGGCTGACCGTCGCGCCGTGCTGGTCGCGCAGCTCGAAGCCCGGGGCGGCCGCACCGGTCTCGAGGGGCATCAGGAGTCGTCGGAGTCGTCGGAGTCGTCGGAATCGTCGGAGTCGTCGGAATCGTCGGAGTCGTCGGCGAGCTCTCGCTTGAGGACCTTGCCGGTGGCGTTGCGTGGCAGCTCGTCGAGGAAGACGATCTCGCGCGGCACCTTGTAGCGCGCCAGGTTCTTCTTCACGAAGCCCTTCAGGTCGTCCTCGCTCGCGTCGGCCCCGTCGGAGAGCACCACGAAGGCCTTCAGCCGCTTGCCGTAGTCCTCGTCGTCGACACCGATCGCGGCCGCCTCCGAGACGGCCTCGTGCCGCGCCAGGCAGTCCTCGACCTCCTTGGGGAAGACGTTCTCGCCGCCCGAGACGATCATCTCGTCGTCGCGGCCCTCGACGATCAGCCTGCCGCCGTCGTCGAAGCGGCCGACGTCCCCGGTGGCCATCAGCCCGTCGATGAGGTCCTTGCTGCCGCCGCCGGTGTACCCCTCGAACAGGATGCTGTTGCCGACGAAGATGCGACCGGCCTCGCCGTGGGGGAGCTCCTTGCCGTCCTCGTCGAAGATCTTCACGACGGTGGCGAACGGGGGCTTGCCCGCCGTACCCGGGGCCTCGCGGAGGTCGGCCGGTGACGCGATCGTCGCGTAGGCGACCTCGGTGGAGCCGTAGATGTTGTAGAGGTTCTCGCCGAACTGATCCATCCAGTTGTCGCCGAGGTCACCGGGCAGTGCGGAGCCCGACGCGGCCACGACCTTGATCTTGGACAGGTCGTAGGAGTCGAGCACCTTCTGCTCCAGCTGCATGATCCGCTGCAGCATCACCGGGATCACCACCAGCGAGTCGCAGTCCTCCTCGGTCAGGGTGCGCAGGCAGCCCTCCGGGTCGAACTTGCGGCGCAGCACGATCGTCGAGCCCAGCAGCATCGCGAGCGCGAAGTGCGCCCACCCCCACGTGTGGAACAGCGGCGCGGCGATGTGGCAGCGCCACCGCGACTTCAGGGGCAGCCGGGAGAGCAGGGCCGTCGCGGCCTCGATCCCGGCGTCGCTGCGCGGGGCCCCCTTGGGCGTGCCCGTGGTGCCGGACGTGAGGATGATGACCCGGCTCGGCTTGTCCGGTGCCGGGTGCTCCTGCGGGGACCCCTTCGCGATCAACGACTCCACGGTGTCGGCCGAGTCGCTGGTGTTGTCCTCGGAGTCGTCGACCCAGCCCAGCACCCGGTCGTGGGTGTCGGCCTCGTCCAGGAGCTCGGAGAACTCCTCGTCGTGCACCACGACCTTCGGGCTCTCGCGGTCGAGGACGTCGACCAGCTGGGGTCCGGCGAACGCGGTGTTGAGGTAGAGGATGTCCGCGCCGAGCTTGGCCGCGGCGATGCTCGCGTCGACGAACCCGCGGTGGTTGCGGCACATGATGGCGATCCCGTCTCCGGGCCCGACCCCGCGGTCTCGCAGGGCGTCGGCGAGCCGGTTGCTGCGCTCGTGCAGCTCCCCGAACGTCAGCTCGCCGAGCTCGTCCGCAAGGGCGGTACGACGCGGCTCCAGGATCGCCATGGCCGCGAAGCCGCCGGCGGGCCCGGTCCCCCACTTCGCGAGGGTCAGGCTCAGCTTGGCCAGCTTGTGCGGTGCGTAGGGCCGCACGATGCCGGCCGACGCGAGCACGCGCAGCATCGTGGGGGCCTGACCGACCAGGCCGAGGGTCTTCGCGACGTCGGGCAACGCGACCTCCGGGAACGAGACGGGTGGGGTTACCGAAAGGTAACGAGCCGCCGACGGACGGGCTACGCCGGGTCCACGGACTGGCCGCGGACCCAGGGAGGAGCCGGTGTGCGAGGGCTCAGCGTCCGGGCTTCGGCGCGACCAGACGGGTCGCGGCCCAGTCGCGGCTGACCGCGGCGCTGGTGGTCGTGGACAGGCCGGCCACAGGGGCAGCCTCGGCGATGTCGGCGGGGTCGACGGCCGAGGGCCGTCCGACCTTGGGGGTGAGCAGCCAGATCGCGCCGCCGGCGACCAGGTCGGTCAGCGAGTCGACGAGCGTGTCGACGAGGTCGCCGTCCTCGTCGCGCCACCACAGCAGGACCGCGTCCACAACGTTGCCGTAGTCGCCGTCGACCATGTCGGCGTCGATGGTGTTCTCGATCTCGACGCGGAGCTGGTCGTCGACGTCGTCGTCCCAGCCGAGCTCCTGCACGACCATGCCGGTCGTCAGTCCCAGCCGCTCCCCGGCGTTCTGGGTGACGGTGCCATCGCGGCCACCCGAGGTCGCGCTCACGTCAGCTCCTCCAGATCTGGTCTCCGGTCACCTGCGGTCACCGGTCTGCTGCTTGCCTTGCGCGTAGTTCATCGGAAGTAGACCCCCGGCGCAAGGTCGGCGGACGCGAGTCAGGCTAACGGCTCGCCCACCGGCCGCGACGCCGGTAGCGGTTCTCGGCGTCGACCGGGCCTCGTCGGACGCTCGCCCATGGCGGTCTGACCGGAGTCAGCGCGGATGCGGCACGTCGTAGGTCAGGCTCACCATCTGGCCGTCCTGGCGCACGTCGACCAGCCGCATCCCCTCGATGCGCCGCGGCAGGAGCGGCGCCCCCGCCCCCAGGGTGACGGGGGTGACGCCCGCGATCACCTGGTCGAGCAGGCCGGCGTCGTGGAACTGGCCGACGAGCTCACCACCGCCCACGATCCAGATGTTGCGTGCGCCCGCCGCCTGCACCATCTGCGCGTGCACCGGCCCCACGTCACCGCTCACGAACCGAATGTCGCTGCCCTCCAGCTTCGGCAGCCGGCGGTGGGTGAAGACCCAGCAGGCGATGCCCGCGTAGAAGTCGTTCCACCTCTCGGGATGCTCGCGGAGGTGCTCGTGCTCGATGACCCACTCGAAGGTCGTCGAGCCCATCACCATCGCTCCGACACCGCCGATGAACGCGTCCCACGCGCGGTCCCCGACATCCGCACGGGGCACATCGAAGAGCCACTGGAGGGAGTTGCGCTCGTCGGCGATGAAGCCGTCCAGCGTGGTGGCGGTGTAGTACTGGGTGAGCGGCGTGCCGACCATACCTGCGATCCTGCCAGTGAGAGCCGCCAGCGGGGAGTGCACCGAGGCATGGCGCTACCGGACAGTAAATTTCGCGTGCGCCGCGGGCGTGACACGATGGTTTCGTGGCCACAGGAAAAGACGCGCGCTCCGGACGTCCCCCCGTCATCCACGAGGGACTCCCCACGCAGCTGCCGGACATCGATCCCGACGAGACACAGGACTGGCTGGACTCGTTCGACGCCATGCTCGGCGACCGGGGCCGAGAGCGTGCGCGGTACGTGATGCTCCGGCTCCTCGAGCGGGCCCGCGAGACGAGCGTCGGCGTCCCGGCGCTGCGCAGCACCGACTACATCAACACCATCCCTCCCGAGCGCGAGCCGTGGTTCCCCGGCGACGAAGAGATCGAACGTCGCATCCGGGCGTTCCTGCGCTGGAACGCCGCCGTGATGGTGTCGACGGCCAACCGCAAGGGTCTCGAGGTCGGCGGTCACATCGCGACGTACCAGTCGTCCGCCTCGCTGTACGAGGTCGGCTTCAACCACTTCTTCCGCGGCAAGGAGCACCCCGGCGGCGGCGACCAGGTCTACATCCAGGGCCACGCCTCTCCCGGCATCTACGCCCGCGCCTTCCTCGAGGGCCGGCTCAACGAGACGCAGGTCTCACGGTTCCGTCAGGAGGTGCAGCACGGCGTCGGGCAGGGCCTGTCGTCGTACCCGCACCCGCGGCTGATGCCGGACTTCTGGGAGTTCCCGACGGTGTCGATGGGTCTGACCGCCCTCAACTCGATCTACCAGGCGCGTTTCAACCGCTACCTGCAGAACCGGGGGATCAAGGACACCAGCCAGCAGCACGTCTGGGCGTTCCTCGGTGACGGCGAGATGGGCGAGCCCGAGTCGCTGGGCGCCATCGGCATCGCCGCCCGCGAGGAGCTCGACAACCTCACGTTCGTGATCAACTGCAACCTCCAGCAGCTCGACGGGCCGGTCCGCGGCAACGGCAAGATCATCCAGGAGCTGGAGTCGACGTTCCGTGGCGCCGGCTGGAACGTCATCAAGGTCGTCTGGGGTCGCGAGTGGGACGATCTGCTCGCGCGCGACGGCGACGGCGTGCTCGTCAACCGGATGAACAGCACCCCCGACGGGCAGTTCCAGACGTACTCGGTGGAGGAAGGCGCCTACATCCGCGACCACTTCTTCGGCAGCGACCCCCGGCTGCGCAAGATGGTCGAGCACATGAGCGACGAGCAGATCCGCAAGCTGCCGCGTGGCGGCCACGACTACCGCAAGGTGTACGCCGCGTTCGACTCGGCCGCCAAGCACGTGGGACAGCCCACGGTGATCCTGGCCAAGACCATCAAGGGCTGGACGATCGACGCCCTCGAGGGCAAGAACGCCACCCACCAGATGAAGAAGCTGACCAAGGAGGACCTCAAGCGGTTCCGCGACCGGCTCTACCTGCCGATCAGCGACAAGGAGATCGACGGCGCCGAGATTGCACCGTTCTTCCACCCGGGCGTGGAGTCCCCCGAGATCGAGTACATGAGGGAGCGCCGTCACCAGCTCGGAGGCTCGCTGCCCAAGCGGGAGGTCCGCTCCAAGCTGCTGAAGCTGCCCGGGGACCAGGTCTACTCCGAGCTCAAGCAGGGGTCCGGCAAGCAGGCGATCGCCACCACGATGGCCCTGGTCCGGCTCATGCGCGACCTCATGAAGGACAAGGAGATCGGCCACCGGATCGTCCCCATCGCCCCCGACGAGTACCGCACCTTCGGCATGGACTCGATGTTCCCGACGGCGAAGGTCTACTCCCCGATGGGGCAGCAGTACGAGTCCGTGGACCGCAAGCTGCTGCTGGCCTACAAGGAGTCCCAGCAGGGCCAGATGCTCCACGAGGGCATCTCCGAGGCCGGGGCGATGGCGTCCGCGACAGCCGCCGGGTCGACGTACTCCACGCACGGCGAGCACATGATCCCGTTCTACCTCTTCTACTCGATGTTCGGGTTCCAGCGCACGGGCGACTCGATCTGGGCGATGGCCGACCAGCTCGCGCGCGGCTTCCTCGTCGGCGCCACCGCCGGTCGCACGACGCTGACCGGTGAGGGGCTCCAGCACGCCGACGGGCACTCACCGCTGCTGGCGCTGACCAACCCGGCGGTCGTGCACTACGACCCGGCGTTCGCCTACGAGCTCAGCCACATCGTGCAGAACGGCCTGAGCCGGATGTACGGCGAGAGCGAGGGTCACCCGCAAGGTGAGGACGTCATCTTCTACCTGACGGTCTACAACGAGCCGAACGTGCAGCCCAAGGAGCCCGCCGACCTCGATGTCGCGGGGCTGCTCAAGGGGATCTACCACGTCGCCGAGCCTCCCGAGGTCGGCGGCAACGGCGACACCCCGCACGTGCAGCTGCTCGCCTCCGGCGTCGGCTTCCCGTGGATCACGCACGCGGCGCAGATGCTCGCCGAGGACTGGGGCGTCGCCGCGGACACCTGGTCGGTCACGTCGTGGAACGAGCTCCAGCGCGACGCGGTGGCCGCCGAGGAGTGGAACCTCCTGCACCCCTCCGAGTCGCCGAAGGTCCCCTACGTCACCGAGAAGCTCAAGGAGGCGCACGGGCCGTTCGTCGCGGTCAGCGACTACATGCGCGCCGTGCCGAACCAGATCGCCAAGTGGGTCCCCGGGGACTTCCACGCGCTCGGGGCCGACGGGTTCGGCCTGGCCGACACCCGGCCCGCCGCCCGCCGCTACTTCCACATCGACGCCCAGTCGGTCGTCGTACAGGCGTTGCAGGCGCTCGCCGAGCGGGGCGAGGTGAAGCCCGAGGTGGTCCAGGAGGCCTTCGACAAGTACCGCATCGACGACCCGACGGCCGTTCGCGGCGTCAAGCAGGAGGGCGGGGACGCCTGACCCTCGGCCAGGTCTGGCGCGTTTGCCTGGGTTCACGCGGCATTCGCACGTTGTTCTGGTTAGGCTCTGCGCACGCATCCCACCAGGAGCCTCATGCCGAAGCCGATCGAGGTCCAGTACCTCACCATCCACGGCCACCGGCGCGCGTTCGTCAAAGTCGGGTCCGGTCCCGCGCTGCTGCTGCTGCACGGCCTCGGGTGCGACCACACCACCTGGCTGCCGGTCGTGGCCGCCCTCTCCCGGCGCTACACCGTGATCGCTCCGGATCTGCTGGGCCACGGCAGGTCCGCGAAGCCGCGCGCCGACTACAGCGTCGGCGGCTACGCCAACGGTATGCGCGACCTGCTCACCGTGCTCGGGGTCGACAAGGTGACCGTGGTCGGGCACAGCTTCGGCGGCGGCGTCGCGATGCAGTTCGCCTACCAGTTCCCCGAGCGCACCGAGCGGATGGTCCTGGTGGCCACCGGCGGGCTCGGCCCCGAGGTCTCGCCCGCGATCCGGGCCATCACGGTGCCCGGGTTCCACCAGACCATGGGACTCCTGACGCTGCCGGGCATCCGGCACCTCACGATGGCCGGGCTGCGGCTGCTCGCGACCACGGGCGTCTCGCAGACCCGCGACCTGGACGAGGTCGCCGAGATCATCGACTCCTTCAAGGACCCGCGATCGCGCCGGGCGATCCGGCACGTGGTCTCGGCCGTCGTCGACTGGCGCGGCCAGGTCGTGACCATGGTCGACCGTGCCTACCTCACCCAGGCGATGCCGATGTGCGTCATCTGGGGCACCGACGACGCGGTGATCCCGGTCAGGCACGCCGGCATCGCGGCCGAGTTCGCCCCCGGCGCGACGGTCGAGGTGATCGCGAATGCCGGTCACTTCCCGCACAAGGACCACCCGCAGCGGTTCGTCAAGATAGTCGACGAGTTCATCCGGACCCATCCCTCGGCGTCGTACCACCGGGGACGCTGGCGCCGGCTGCTCCGCAACGGCCCGCAGACTCCACTGCCGGCGTCCGTCGCCCCGGCCTCCCCGCAGGCCGAGATCGCCTAGCTCCGGCTCGTCCCGGCCTTGCTCCGCAGAACCAGACGCCTCGGCCGGGTTCGCCCCGCAGAACCAGACGCCTCGGCCGGGTTCGCCCCGCAGAACCAGACGCCTCGGCCGGGTTCGCCCCGCAGAACCGGACGCCTCGGCGGGGTCCGGGCGGGCGGGCTAGGGTCGAGGGCATGGCGGGAGCGGGAGGCGGCGACCCCGAGCGCGCGGCCATCGCACGGCAGCTGCAGCGCGCGGTCGGCGGGCTCACGACGTCGACGGTGACCCGCATGGAGCGGGAGATGCCGTGGTTCCGCGACCTCTCGGCCGAGGACCGCTCGTGGATCGGGCTCATCGTGCAGGCCGGCATCAAGGCGTTCGTCTCCTGGTACGAGGAACCCGACGGCGGCTCCTCCCCCGTCACCGCCGAGGTCTTCGGCGTCGCCCCCCGCACCCTCACCGGGGTTGTGAACCTTCAACAAACCGTCGAGATGGTCCGCCTGACCATCGAGGTCGTCGAGGAGAACATCGTCGAGGCCGTCGGAGAGGCCGACGCCCCCTCGGTCCGGGAGTCGATCGTGCGCTACGCGCGGGAGGTCGCGTTCGCCACCGCGGAGGTCTACGCACGCGCCGCGGAGATGCGCGGCGCGTGGGACGCGCGACTCGAGGCGCTGGTCGTCGACAGCGTGCTCCGCGCCGAGGCCGACGAGACCGTCCGGTCGCGCGCGAGCGCGCTGGGCTGGGAGTCCAAGGGCGACGTCGCGGTCGTGCTGGGACACGTTCGGGAGACCCCCGGTGCACGCGAGTCGATCATCGACGACGTACGCCGGTCCGCGCACCACATCGGGCTCGATGCGCTGTGTGCGGTGCAGGGTGACCGGATGGTCGTGGTGCTCGGCGGCGTCGACGACCCCGACAAGGCAGGCGCCGCCGTGGCACCGCACTTCGGCGACGGCCCGGTGGTGGTCGGGCCGGTCGTCCCGGACCTGCTGCACGGCAGCATCTCCGCCCGGGCCGCGACCGCCGGGCTGCGCGCCGCACCGGGCTGGCCCGAGGCGCCCCGTCCCGTCACCAGCGACGACCTGCTGCCCGAGCGGGCGCTCTCTGGCGACGGGCACGCGCGTCGCCAGCTGGTGCACGAGGTCTACCGGCCGCTCGTCGAGGCCGGCCCGGCGATCCTGGACACGGTGTCGTCGTTCCTCGCCCAGGGCGGGTCGATCGAGGCCACCGCCCGGGCGATGTTCGTGCACGGCAACACCGTGCGCTACCGGCTCCGGCGCGCCGCCGACGTGACCGGGCTCACCCCCACCGACGCCCGGCACGCCTACACCTACCGGGTGGCGCTCACCCTCGGGCGGCTGACCGCTCCCGATTCGACTTCGCCACCAGTTCTGTAAAGCCTTCCTTTGTAGGGTTCCTACAAGATAACCCGGTCAATCTTCGTGTGCGTCGAGCACGCCTGCGGGCGCCGTACCCGTCAGAGTGGGTCTTGTGCTCGTCATCGTCGCCCCTGGACAAGGGGCCCAGTCCCCCGGCTTCCTGACCCCCTGGCTCGACCACCCGGCCTTCTCCGAACGCCTCGGGTGGCTCTCGGCCGTCAGCGGTCTCGACCTGGTCCACTACGGCTCCGAGGCCGACGCGGAGACCATCCGTGACACGGCCGTCGCCCAGCCCCTGCTGGTCGCCTCGGGCCTGCTCGCTGCCCTCGAGCTGTTCCCGCACCCGGCGGACGCCTTCGAGCGCATCGGCGCGGTCGCCGGGCACAGCGTCGGGGAGCTCACCGCGGCCGCCGGCGCCCGCGCGATCACCGCCGAGCAGGCGATGGTGCTGGTCCGCGAGCGCGGCAAGGCGATGGCCGCCGCCGCCGCAGCTACCCCCACGAGCATGACCGCGGTGCTCGGCGGCGACCGGGACGAGGTGCTCGCCAAGCTGGAGCAGCACGGGCTCACCCCCGCCAACGACAACGGACCCGGCCAGATCGTGGCCGCCGGCACGGTCGAGCAGCTGCAGGCGCTCGCCGACGACGCTCCCGAGAAGGCCCGCCTGACCCCGCTCTCGGTCGCCGGCGCCTTCCACACCGAGCACATGGCCCCCGCCGTCGACGTGCTCGCCGGACTCGCCCGCTCCGTCTCCACGCACGACGCACGCACCCCCATCATCTCCAACCGCGACGGTCAGGTCGTCCACGACGGCAACGACGTGCTGCGCCGCATCGTCAACCAGGTCCGCAGCCCGGTGCGCTGGGACCTCTGCATGGAGACGATGCTCGACCTCGGGGTCACCGGCATGCTCGAGATGCCGCCGGCCGGCACGCTGACCGGCATCGCACGCCGGGCCATGAAGGGCGTCGAGACCTTCGCCCTCAAGACCCCCGACCAGCTCGACGACGCCCGCGCCTTCATCGAGAAGCACGGCGAGACCTCACAGATCGACGCCAACCCGACCTGGCGGATGCTGGTGTCCCCGTCCAAGGGCACGTTCCACCAGGCCGACAACCTCCACGAGGGAGCTGCCCTGCAGCCCGACACACGCATCGGCGCCGTGCAGAGCCGCGCTGACGAGACCAACGTCACCGCGCCGTACGGCGGCACCATCGTCGAGTGGCTCGTCGAGGACGGCGACCTCGTCTCGCCCGGTCAGCCACTCATCCGTCTCCACCCCGAGGGAGTCTCGTCATGACCGCGCTCGCCACCTCCGCCGGCACCACGCACGCCGCCATCCTGGGGCTGGGCAGCTACCGCGCCAGCCGGGTCATCCCCAACGCCGAGATCGTCGAGGCGATCGACTCCAGCGACGAGTGGATCCAGCAGCGGTCGGGCATCAAGACCCGCCGCTGGGCCGCGCCTCACGAGACCGTCCAGTCGATGTCGGTCGAGGCCTCGCGCAAGGCCATCGAGCACGCCGGCATCGACGTGGCCCAGGTCGACGCCGTCGTGGTCGCCACCGTGTCCCACATGTTCCAGACCCCGGCCATCGCGACCGCCATCGCCCACGAGCTCGGCACCGACCGGCCGGCCGCCTTCGACATCTCCGCCGCCTGCGCCGGCTTCTGCTACGGCATCGCGATGGCCTCGGACATGGTCCGCGGCGGGAGCGCCAAGCACGTGCTGGTGATCGGCGTCGAGCGGCTCTCCGACCTCACCGACGTCGGGGACCGCGGTACGGCGTTCATCTTCGCCGACGGCGCCGGAGCAGCCGTGGTGGGACCCTCCGACGAGGCCGGCATCGGCCCGGTCGTGTGGGGCTCCGACGGCGAGCAGTTCGACCTGATCCGGCAGCGCGAGGACTGGCGCGACGTGCTCCAGCAGGAGAACCCCCGCATGCCGCACCTGGTGATGCAGGGCAACCCGGTGTTCCGCTGGGCCGCCTACGAGATGGCCAAGACGGCCCAGCAGACGCTGGACCGAGCAGGCATCAGCGTCGACGACCTCGACGTGTTCGTCCCCCACCAGGCCAACATGCGCATCATCGACGCGATGGCGCGCTCGATGAAGCTCCCCGAGCACGTCAAGATCGCCCGCGACGTCGCCGACCAGGGCAACGCCTCCGCGGCCTCCATCCCGCTCGCCCTCGACCGGATGATCGCCGAGGGCGACGCGAAGAGCGGCGACCTGGCCCTGCTCATCGCCTTCGGCGCCGGGCTGGCCTACGCCGCCCAGGTCGTCAAGGTCCCCTAGAACTCCGGGGACGCACCCGCGTCCCGGACGCAGCACCCCTCACCATCCAGCGTGACCAGCGTGACTTGCTTGACCTGCCACACCAGTTTCGTACCTGACCGCAACCAAGAAGGAGCTCCCCCGCATGGCTACCACTGAGGAAATCCGCGGAGACCTCGCCGAGATCGTCAACGAGGTCGCCGGCATCCCCGCCGACGACGTCCAGCTCGACAAGTCGTTCGTCGACGACCTCGACGTCGACTCGCTGTCCATGGTCGAGGTCGTCGTGGCCGCCGAGGAGAAGTTCGACGTCAAGATCCCCGACGACGAGGTCAAGAACCTCAAGACCGTCGGCGACGCCGTCGCCTTCATCGAGCGCGCCCAGAACGGCTGACCGCCCCACGTCACGTCTCCGGCACCGGACGCCGACCTCGGCCCGGTGCCGGAGCTGACCACCGAACGACACCCGCGGCCGAGAGCACGCCGCGAACCCGCAAACCTTGAGGTGAAGCAGACATGAGCGCCACTCGCGTCGTCGTGACCGGACTCGGCACGACCTCCCCCGTCGGCGGGGACGTGCCCACGACCTGGGCTGCCCTGCTCGCGGGCCAGTCCGGGGTGCGGCCGATCAAGCACGACTGGGCCGACCAGCTGACCACCCAGATCGCCGCCGAGGTCGCGGTCGAGCCCGGCGACGTGCTGGAGCGGGTCAAGGCGCGCCGGCTCGACCGGTCCGGCCAGCTCGCGCTGGTGGCCGCGCTCGAGGCCTGGTCGGACTCCGGCCTCGCCGACGCCGAGGTGGACGGCGAGCGGCTCGGGGTCGCGATGGCCTCGGGCATCGGTGGCGTGCAGACGCTGCTCACCAACTACGACGCGCTCAAGGAGAAGGGTCCCCGCCGGGTCTCGCCGCTGGCGATCCCGATGCTGATGCCCAACTCCCCCGCCGCGAACATCGGGCTGGCCATCGGCGCCCGCGCCGGTGTGCACACGCCGGTCTCGGCGTGCGCGTCCGGCAACGAGGCGATCGCGCTCGGCATCGACATGATCCGGCTCGGGCGCGCCGACGTCGTCGTGGTCGGCGGCACGGAAGCCGCCGTCCACCCGCTGCCGATGGCCGCGTTCGGCCAGATGATGGCGCTCTCGCGGCGCAACGACGAGCCCGAGCGCGCCTCCCGGCCCTGGGACAAGGGGCGTGACGGATTCGTGCTCGGCGAGGGCGCTGCGGTGCTGGTGCTCGAGTCCGAGGAGCACGCGAAGGCCCGCGGCGCCACGGTGTACGCCGAGGCTGCCGGCGCCGGGATCACCGCCGACAGCCACGACATCGCCCAGCCGGACCCCGCAGGCATGGGTGCCACCCGGGCCATGAAGCTGGCCCTGCGCGAGGGCGACCTCGACGCCGCCGACCTCGTGCACATCAACGCGCACGCCACCTCCACCCCCCAGGGTGACCTGGCCGAGGCGCTCGCGATCCGCAACGCCCTCGGCGACAAGGCCGCCGAGTCCGTGGTGCTGACCTCGACCAAGTCGATGACCGGCCACCTGCTGGGCGCCGCCGGGGCTCTCGAGTCGCTGTCGGTCGTCCTCGCGCTTCGGGACCGGGTCGTCCCGCCGACGGTGAACCTCGAGGACCCCGAGGACATCGGGCTCGACGTCGCCGCGGAGAAGCGTGCGTTGCCCGAGGGCGACCTCGCGGCGCTGAACAACTCGTTCGGTTTCGGCGGCCACAACGTCGCCATCGCCTTCCGCAGCGCCTGAGGCGCAGATCTTGGAGCAGCGCATGACCCAGGCCCCCGCCGCCACCGTCCCCGCCCAGGGCGCCCAGCCGGCCAAGAAGCCGAAGCTCCCTCGCGAGGAGGATCCGCGCAACCCGAACTTCCGGCTGGCGGCGCTCTTCGACGAGGGCACGCTCGAGCTGATCACCCCTGACGACGGCAGCGGGATGCTGGCCGCGGTCGGCAAGGTCGACGGCACTCACGTGGTGGCCTTCTGCTCCGACGCGACCGTGATGGGCGGCGCGATGGGCGAGGTCGGCTGCAAGGTCGTGGTGCACGCCTACGAGCGGGCGATGGCCGACCTGGCCCCGATCGTCGGGCTCTGGCACTCCGGCGGCGCGCGGCTCGCCGAGGGCGTGCTCTCGTTGCACGCGGTCGGCGAGATCTTCCACGCGATGACCCAGGCCTCCGGCAAGATCCCGCAGATCTCGGTCGTGCTCGGCCCGGCCGCCGGCGGCGCGGCGTACGGACCTGCGCTCACCGACGTGGTGATCCTGGGCCCGGAGGGCCGGATCTTCGTGACCGGGCCCGACGTGGTCCGGTCGGTGACCGGCGAGGACGTCGACATGCTCCGGCTCGGCGGTCCCGAGCCGCACGGCCGACGCTCCGGGGTCGTGCACATCCTGACCCAGAGCGAGCAGGAGGCCATCGACCGGGCACGCGGCCTGGCGTCGCTGCTCGGCGCGCAGGGGACCATCGAGCTCGGCCTGGTCGAGGACCGTGACCTCGCGCAGATGCTGCCGGAGTCCAAGAAGCGGGCCTACGACGTGCACCCGCTCGTCGAGGCGATCCTCGACGAGGGCACGTCGCAGGAGCTGCACGCCCGGTGGGCGCCGAACATCGTCACCGCCCTCGGCCGGTTCGGCGGCCGCACGGTCGGAGTCATCGCGAACAACCCGCTGCGCCTCGGCGGCTGCCTGGACTCGCTGTCCGCGGAGAAGGCGTCGAGGTTCGTGCGGATGTGCGACGCGTTCGGCGTCCCGCTCGTCGTGGTCGTCGACGTGCCCGGCTACCTGCCCGGTGTGGGCCAGGAGTGGGACGGCGTCGTACGTCGCGGCGCGAAGCTGCTGCACGCGTTCGCCGAGGCCGTCGTGCCCCGGGTCACGCTGGTGACCCGCAAGACGTACGGCGGCGCCTACATCGCGATGAACGCCCGCTCGCTGGGGGCCACCAAGGTGTTCGCCTGGCCAGGCGCCGAGGTGGCCGTGATGGGGGCCGTGGCGGCGATCCGCATCCTGCACCGGCGCAAGCTGCTCGAGGTCGCACCGGAGATCCGTCCGCAGGTCGAGGCCGAGCTGGCAGCCGAGCACGAGCGGCTCGCGGGCGGCGTGGACAAGGCCGTCGAGATCGGCGTCGTCGACGAGGTGGTCGAGCCCGCTCTCACGCGCACGGCGCTGGCCCGCGCGATCGCCGAGGCCGGCATCGTGCACCGCGGGGTGCACGGCAACATCCCGCTCTGAGGAGTTCCCGCGTCACCGTGCGGTGCGGCGTCAGAGGCGGCAGGTCTGGCGTGGGTCGCCGCTGGTCGGGCGGTGGTAGTAGCCGTCACGGGGCGGCTTCTGTCCGCGCTCGACCCAGTGGGTCAGCTTCGTGAAGGCGGAGCGGGCGCAGGGCAGCAACGGGCGCAGCCGGTTGCGGTTGGTGTCGTAGAGCCCGTCGACGTGGGTGCCGTCCTCGATCTTGTAGTACCGGTGCTTGCGACCGTGACCGACGCGGTCGATCAACCGGTCGTAGGGGTTGGAGTCCGTGCGGATCGGGAGCAGCGTGTCGAGGGTGCCGTGCACCGTGATCATCGGCTTCTGGATCCGTCCGGTCAGCTGCACCGACCGCACCGCGTCCTTGACCGCCTGCGGTCGCCGCTTGTAGCGGTAGTCGGTGTCACAGCCCGGGGTTCCGCTCCGGCAGAAGGGCACGCCCGCCTTCAGGGCGCCGTCGTACTCGGGGTCGAACTCCTCGCGGTAGAGGCGCTGGGTGAGGTCCCAGTAGTAGGCGTAGTGGTAGCTCCACAAGAACTCCGAGCCCTTCGCGAAGCCCGCGTCGATCATCCGCTGGTGGGCGGTGCGGTCACCGGTCGCGGCGTACGACGGGTAGTTCCGCAGCGCACGCGGCAGGTAGGTGAACAGGTTCGGACCCGCGGCGCGGAAGAGCGTGCCCTCCCAGTCGAGCCCGCCGTCGAACATCCGCGGATGGTTCTCGAGCTGCCAGCGGGTGAGGTAGCCGCCGTTGGAGATGCCGAACATGTACGTGCGACGCGGAGCGTGGCCGTACCGCTGCCGCACGACGGTCTTGGTGGCCCTCGTCAGCTGGGTGACGCGCCGGTTCCACTCGCGTACGGACCCGCCGGGCTTCGACCCGTCGTCGTAGAACGACGTGCCGTTGTTGCCCTTGTCGGTCGAGGCGAACGCATAGCCGTGGGCCAGGACCCAGTCGCTGATGATGAAGTCGTTGGCGTACTGCCGCCGGGTGCCCGGGGCCCCGCTGATCACCAGCTTGCCGTTCCACTTCGCCGGCAGCCGCACCACGAACTGCGAGTCGTGCTTCCAGCCGTTGTTGGTGTTCGAGGTCGACGTGTCCGGGAAGTAGCCGTCGACCTGGATCCCCGGCACGCCGGACGGGTTCCTGGTTCCCGCCGCGTGCAGCCCGTTCCAGTCGTCGATGTTGGTGTGGCCGCTGACGAGCGTGCCTTTCGTGGTCAGGTCGTCGAGGCAGGCCTTCTTCTGCATCTGCGCCCGCGGTACGTCGATGCGTGCCTGGTGCGCGCACGGACCGGAGGCCTGGGCCGGTGCGGCAGCCAGCGTGCCAGTCGCCGCCACGAGGAGGGCGAGCCCGCAGAGGGCGGTCGTCTGGGTCGTCAGGGTCCGAGAACGCAGGTGCATAGCGTCACAGTTCCCCGTTTCGCCCGACATGCTCAATGTGGATCAGCCACACAAAGCTGCCGACGGGTGTGGGGCAGGCGGTAGCGCGGGTCAGACGACCTGGTGCAGCCAGCGGACCGGGGCACCCTCGCCTGCGTGCCGGAACGGCTCCAGCTCGTCGTCCCACGGCTTGCCGAGCAGCTTGTCGATCTCGATCTCGAGCGCCGTCTCACCGAGCGCAGACCTCACGACGGCCGCCTTGAGCCGGTCCTCGGGGATCATGATGTCCCCGTGCACGCCGGTGACCGCGTGGAACACCCCGAGCGCGGGCGTGCAGGAGTAGCGCGCTCCCTCGGTGCCGCCCTGCCCGGACGCGGTCGGCTCCTCGGTGACCTCGAAGCGGAGGTGCCCCCAGCCGCGCAGGGCCGAGGCGATGGCGGCCGCGGTGCCCGCGTCCCCGGTCCAGGAGAACTCCGCGCGGTAGGCGCCCGCCTGGGCAGGCTGCGGCGTCCACTCGAGGCTGACGGCGTTGCCGAGCACACCGCCGGCTGCCCACTCGATGTGCGGGCACAGCGCAGACGGCGCCGAGTGGACGTAGAGCACGCCTCGGGTGGTCGCCCGCGTGCCGGTCCGTGTCGCAGTTCGTGTGGTCACCGTGGCCTCCTAGATCCGGCGTCGAGATACGCCTTCCCCAGCGGTCTCCGCGGATCGAGAGGGTCCGAGCCCCACGAACGATGTGCAGTTGTGATCTCCATTGTGACGCACCAGGGAGCACATGCGCCACAATTGCATCAATTTTACCTGTGACCTGCGCTGGGGACGCGGCTCAGCCGGCGCGCCCCCGGGGCTTCAGCCGGGTGTTCGGCATCGGCGGAGCCAGCAGCCGGTCGCCGTCGAAGTCCTCGACGCTGCCGAAGCGCGCGGGCCGGTGCTCGAGGCCGTCGCCGTTCCAGGCCTCCCGCTGCTCGACGATCTCGTCGTGGCTGCGGCCGATGAAGTTCCACCACATCACGATGTCCTCGGCGAAGGGCTCGCCGCCGAGGAGCATCAGCACGGTCTCCTCGCCCCCCGCCGTGATCGCTGCCGTGATCGTCAGCTCGCGGCGGCCGGAGCCGAGGTAGCTCATCGCGTTGTGCTCGATCTCCACACCGTCGACGTGCGCGGCTCCCTGGGCCACCAGGACAGCGTGCTCGAAGGACGGGTCGAGCGGCACCGTGGTGCTGGCACCGGGAGCCAAGGTGAGGTCGGCGCCGACGAGCGGGCTGTACGTCGGCGCGGGCGACGCCTCGCCGCCCAGCCCTCCGACCAGGAACCGGACCCGCACACCCGGTTCGTCGTACGTCGGCAGCTCCGGCAGGTGCGTGAAGTCGGGAGCCGCGCTGTCGCGCACGGCATCCGGCAGGCAGACCCACAGCTGGACGCCGTGCAGCCGGGGCGGTGCCTCCGGGGGCGAGACCTCGGCGTGACAGATGCCGTGGCCAGCCGTCATCACGTTGAGCTGGCCCGGTCGGATCAGCTGGTCCGAGCCGAGGCTGTCGGTGTGGCGTCCGAGCCCCTCGAACAGCCAGGTGACGGTTTGCAGCCCGGTGTGCGGATGGGGCGGCACCCACATGCCCCCCGTGGTCTTGATGTCGTCCGGTCCGTAGTGGTCCAGGAAGCACCAGGCGCCGATCATCCGCCGGCCCTTGTTCGGCACGATGCGCCGCACGTGCGTGGTGCGGCCGAGCAGCACGTCGCGGGCCGCCAGCGGCTCGTGGACGCCCTCGAACGTGCTCACCGACACAGTCTCGCAGGCAGCGTCAAGGGCCGCGACGTGCCGAAGACAAGGAAGACTTCGTGTCCGCGAAACACAGGTGTGGCCGACCCGAAACCAACCAGGGCCACGCTGGAGCGGCACCCACCAGGAAAGGAACCGGTCCGATGACGACCTCGCTGGTCAGGACGAGGCACGCGACGGCGCACGACGTGACGGCGCTTGTCGCGATGCACGGTCGCTGCTCGTCCGACACCTTGCGCCGCCGCTTCCACACGCCCGTCGCCCAGGTCTCCGCTCGGCTCGTCGAGGAGCTGGTCACCCCCCTCGACGGCTGGAGTGTGGTGGCCGAGCAGTGCGACGACCTCGTCGGTCTGGCCTGCGCCGGACCGCTGGCCCCCGGCGTGGTCGAGGTCGGGCTGCTGGTCGAGGACGCGCACCAGGGCACCGGCATCGGCGCCCGGATGACTCGTGAGCTGGCGCTCGAGGCCTCCCTCCGCGGTTACTCCACCCTGGTGTGCCTCACCCAGCCCGACAACGACTCGGTGGAACGGACCGTCCGCCGAGCCGGGCTCGACTGCGCGACCTCCCGCGGCGACGGCGTGCTCGAGGTCGTCGCCGCGCTGCCCGTCCGAGCCGGTCGGTTGCGCCACCCCGCCTGACCTCGCCCGACCCACGCGGGTCGTAGTGTCGTCCTGGATCGACTTCGACTTCGGGGAGGACACATGACGTTCGTCGTCGTGGGCGCAGGACTGGCAGCGGCCAAGGCCGTCGAGGCGCTGCGCGAGACCGGGTACGACGGTCAGGTGGTGATGTTCGGCGAGGAGCACCACCTGCCCTACGAGCGACCACCCCTGTCGAAGGGCTACCTGCTGGGCAGCGACGAGCTGGACTCGACGTTCGTGCACGACCCCGCCTGGTACGACGACAACGACGTCGACCTGCGGCTCGGCACCGTGGTCACCGCGGTCGAGCCCGGAGCGCACCTGGTGCGGGCCGGAGCGGTCGAGCAGGGCTACGACAAGCTGCTGCTGGCCACCGGCGCGTCGCCCCGGCGACTTTCGATGGCCGACGACTCCGGCGCGCCGGTCGCCTATCTGCGCACCATCGAGGACAGCCAGCGTCTCAAGGAGTCCTTCGCCGAGGGACTCTCCGTCGCCGTCGTCGGAGCAGGCTGGATCGGGCTGGAGGTGGCAGCCGCCGCTCGCGAGGCCGGATCGCCGGTGACCGTGCTGGAGTCCCTGGACGCGCCGCTGCTGCGCGTGCTCGGACCGGAGGTCGCCGAGGTCTTCGCCGCCCTGCACCGCGAGCACGACGTCGACCTGCGCACCGGGGTGCACCTCTCCGGCGTCGAGCGTGACGGCCGCGGCGCCGTCCTCCACCTCGGCGACGACCGGGTCCGCGCGGATCTCGTCGTGGTCGGCGTCGGCGTCGTACCCAACGTCGCGCTGGCCGAGGCCGCCGGGCTCGACGTCGACAACGGCATCCTCGTCGACGAGCAGCTGCGCACCTCCGACGCCGACGTGTACGCCGCCGGCGACGTGGCCAACGCGCAGCATCCGGTGCTCGGTCGACGGGTCCGTGTGGAGCACTGGGACACCGCGATCGGGCAGGGCGAGACGGCCGCGCACGCGATGCTCGGCCAGGACGTGCGCTACGACCGGCTGCCGTACTTCTTCACCGACCAGTACGACCTCGGCATGGAGTACGTCGGCAGCGTCGGCCCCGACGGGTACGACGAGGTCGTGCTGCGCGGGGACACCGCGGCTCGCGAGTTCACCGCGTTCTGGGTGAGGGGCGGTCGCGTGGTCGCCGGCATGCACGCGAACCTCTGGGACGCCAGCGACCACCTGAGGCGCCTGGTGGGCTCCGAGCTGTCCGCCGACCGGTTGCGCGACGAGGCCGTCGCGCTGGAGGATCTCGGGGCCTGAGTGAGCATCCGGGTCGGCATCTCGGGCTGGCGCTATGCCGGCTGGCGCGGTGACTTCTACCCCACCGGGCTCGCGCAGCGGCGGGAGCTCGAGCACGCCTCCCGCCAGGTCACGTCCATCGAGATCAACGGTTCGTTCTACTCGCTGCAGCGGCCGTCGTCGTACGCCGCCTGGCGCGCGGAAACCCCCGACGACTTCGTGTTCGCCGTCAAGGGCGGCCGGTTCATCACCCACCTGAAGCGGATGGTCGACGTCGAGACGCCGCTCGCGAACTTCTTCGCCTCGGGCGTGCTCGCCCTCGGCCCGAAGCTCGGGCCGCTGCTGTGGCAGCTGCCGGAGAACCTCGGGTTCGACGCCGACGTGCTCGACCGGTTCTTCTCGCTGCTGCCGCGCACGACCACCGAGGCCGCCACGATGGCGCGCGACCACGACGACAAGGTGAAGGAGGGACGCTCGCTGACCACGGCTGAGGACCAGCGACCTCTGCGGCATGCTCTCGAGTTCCGCAGCCCGAGCTTCGCGACCGAGGAGGCCTACGACGTGCTGCGTCGTCACGGCGTCGCCTGCGTGCTGGCTGACACCGCGGGCAGGTGGCCGAAGGTCGAGCAGGTGACCAGCGACGTGATGTACCTGCGGCTCCACGGCGACAAGGAGCTCTACGCCAGCGGCTACAGCGACGAGGCACTCGACGACTGGGCCGCGCAGTGCCGTGCCTGGGACGCCGACGGACTCGACGTGTTCGTCTACTTCGACAACGACATCAAGGGCTACGCGCCGTACGACGCGATGAAGCTGATCGGGCGTCTCAGCGCTTGAGCCTTGCGAGGCGATCGAGCAGCCTTCGCTGCGGGGACGGCGCCTCGACCGTCGCCCGTGCCTGCTTCCGGCCCTCCTTGAGTCCCCTGACGTACGCACGTGCCTTTGCCTGTTCCCGTCGACGGTTGTTGCCGTCGTAGATCAGCGCGGCCGCGTCGTCGGTGAGCCGGTGGTACCTCTGCCGCAGGTGATCGGTCCGCTCGAGCGAAGCTGCGGCGTCTCCGCCGGTTGCGATCTCTGAGAAGGTCTCCCAGACCTCGTCGCTGAGAAACGCGCAGGTCGCCCGGCAGGTCGTTCTTCGCTCGATCCAGGTGCACGCTGCGCAACGACGGGTCGATGAAGTCGTCGACTGGGTGGCCCGCCGCACCGACCGCGGGCTCGTAGCGAAGGTCGAGCTGGTGCGCGATGCGGCCCAGGGCGCCTCGCCAGTCGGCGAGGAGGTCCGAGTAGCGGACGCAGACCCGACGCGACCCCCGGGTCATCTCCTCCGCGGTCAGCACCGCGTTGATCCAGCCGGCTGTACGTCGAATCTGCAGGTCCCGGGTCGGTGGTTCCTCGGCGTCCCGGTACGACTTGTGTCGGCTGGCCGAGACCTCCGCCGGGTGGCGCAGCATGGTGACGAAACCTGGTTCCACATCGAGCTCGCGCATGACGTCGACCCACACGTCGTGGAACCACAAGCCGCGGGGATCCTTGATGACCAGGCGGGGCTGCGCAGCCAGCTGGCTGGCCAGCCATTCCCTGAGCTCAGCTCGGGCGTCGGGATGCACCGAGACGGCCTTGGCGACCGTTCGACGGGCGCCGGGCGACGTGTCGGTGGTCCCGACGTGCCTCTGGTCGAGCCATCTGCGGTGGAAGTCGACCACCCACCGAGGCTCGTAGAACCCCTCTGGGTTGGTCGGGTTGCCTTGTATCGCCCGTCCGGGGACACCCCAACCGCATCGAGCAAGAGCCCGGCCACGGTCGAGGTGCCACTTCTTCCCGGGCCGAGGACCATCACGATCCGGCGTGGGCCCGACGCGGCGCCAGCACGCTCGGACGATGGTGACATCGGGACCTCCCTGGTGCGTCCTGTGGAGTGCTCGTCGGCCGCGATCACGAACGCCCATGCTGGACGTGTCGCGCTTCCTGCGAAGCGGAATCGCGGGAACCAGCACCCTAACCGTCCTGCAGCGAGGAACTCACGCATCATTTGCGCCCGTCGGGCACGCTCCGTCTGCACCGGCATCGACCTGTCACTGCGGTCCGCTGGGGCTCCCGTCCGGCGTGGCTGCGATCACTGCGCTCGAGCGAGAGGGGCGTGAAGACGCATCGGTCGAGGGTCAGGCGACGAGCAGGCAGAACGGATGACCCGAGGGGTCGGCGAGGACGTACAGGGGCTCGTCCGTCTCGTCCGTGCGGTCCAGCAGGAGCCTCGCGCCGAGCGACTCGGCGCGCTCCCGCTGCCGCCGCAGCTCCGCGATGCTCGGGACCGTGAAGTCGAGATGGAGCTGCATCGGGACGTCGTGCAACGGCCACGTCGTCCGCTCCAGCCGCTCGACCTGCTGGAACGCCAGCTTCCGGGCGCCTTCGGAGTCCACCAGGACGAGCCAGTCCGCGTCGTCCTCGACGCCATCGGCGGGGGGCTCGTCGCCGGGTCGGTACTGCAGCCCCAACAGGCGACGGTAGAACTCCGCGAGCGCACGGACATCGGTGGTGTCGAGCGCGGTGTGCAGCAGCTGGGGATACTCGGCCATGACCGCTCTCCTCTCGCCGTGATCCTGTCATGCGCCGATCAGCGCGGCTGGGTCACGGCACCTGGGTGTGCTGGTCCCTTCCGGAACCGCGTCGCAGGGCGACGACGACGGCCACGACGACCACCGTCGCGGCGATCGCCCACACCGGCACCGCACCGACCCAGTCCGTGACCCGGTCCTGCACGCGGGTCTCCAGGTCGGTGGTGTCGCCGAGGCCGAGGAGTCCGGTCACGCCCGCGGTCCCGTCGTAACGCAGGAACAGCCAGCCGATGCCGATGAACAGCAGACCCGCCACCAGTGACGTGGTGTGGGTGCGGACCGGGCCGAGCCGGAACTCTCGGCCGCGGACCCATCGGCGCCTGCCGAGGTCGAGCCTGTCCCACAGTGCGGCCAGCACGAACAGCGGTGCGCTCATCCCGAGCCCGTAGACCGCGAGCAGCACCGCCCCGCCGAGGACCGACGTGGTGGCGGCCATCGTCAAGATGGCCCCCAGCACCGGTCCGGAGCAGAACCCCGCCAGTCCGTACACCGCACCGAGCACCACGAGCGACGCCGTTCCGGTCCCCCCGACCCGGGCCGTCAGCGACTGCAGCCTGCTCGCGAACGGCAGTGCGAAGCCGCCGCCGAGAGCCTGGAAGGTGCCGATCGCCACCAGCGTCCAGCCCGTGAGGGCGATCAGTGTGGTGCGGTGCCCGTAGAACAGGGAGGACGCGAAACCGGCACCGCTTCCGAGGGGCACGAGCGTCAGCAGCAGGCCGCCGTAGAACGCCAGGGTCCGGCGCAGCAGCATGGTCCGCGACGCGAACGCGTAGGCGAAGAACGACGGCAGCAGGAGCGCGCTGCACGGAGAGAGCAGCGCCAGCACGCCCGCGCTGAACGCGACGAGGAGTCCGACCCCGCCCATCAGTGGTCGGCTTGCCGACGAGCGGCCTCGATGACCGACTCGAACTCCGACACCGGCTGGGCTCCGATGACGGGCTCACCGTTGATGAGGAACGACGGTGTGCCGGTGAGCCCGGAGGAAAGGCCCTCGTTGAAGTCGTGCTGGACCAGCTTGGCCGCCAACGGGCCCTTCATCTCACGGTTGAACTCGCTCATGTCCAGCCCTATGTCACGCGCGAGCCCGCGAAGGTAGTCCGGCGTGAGGCGCCCGCTGTTCGGCGGCGACTGGTGGGCGTACAGCGCGTCGTGGAACGCCCAGAACCTGCCCTGCGCCGCGGCGGCACGGGCGGCCAGTGCCGCGGTCTTCGACTCCTTGCCCAGATACGGGAAGTCACGCCACTCGATGCGAAGCACGCCGGCGTCGACGTACTTCTTCACCAGGGTCTGCTCAGTGGTGCGAGCGAACTTCCCGCAGAAGGGGCACTGGAAGTCGGAGTAGGCCAGCATCACCACGGGCGCGTCACGTCGACCCAGCGAGGTCGGGTCCCCCGGTGTGGTCCGCCCTCCGAAGACCGCTCTGGTGTCCGGACCCTTGGACGAGCCGGCCCCGGCGCTCGAGGAGGCCGAGCCGGACCCGCGGCTCTCGCCGCCCAGCTGCGGGACCACCAGCGCGACGACGGTGACGACTGCGGCGACCGCGGCCACTGTCCACGGGACTGCTGCGGAACGACGCTTGGCGGGCTCGGCGCGGGGCGATGCAGGTGGGATCGGGCGGTTCGTGGGTCGCTGGTCTACGGGCATGAGAGATCTCTCCTGTCGGGCCTCGGTGCGGACCCGTCGGGGACGGTGGTGCTGCTGACAGGCAGGCGGCACTGACGTCGCTCGCGCAGCCGCCGGGTCAGTGCCCAGCCGAGGAGCACGACGGCGACGAGCTGGAGCAGCGGCTGAAACGGCTGGAACCAGGTCACGGCGCCGGCCGAGCCGATCGCGACCAGCACCAGCTTGTTGCAGACCGGGCAGCCCACGGCCAGGAAGGTGAGGAGGCCTGCCGCAGAGGTGGAGCGGGTGGCCGGACGCTCGGCTCGGGGTGGTCGGCTGACGGTCGGTGCGTACGTGGCGGCGATGAGCCCACCCAGGACCGATGAGGCCAAGAGGCCGGGCCAGGCCCACCAGGTCGGCGGAATCTCCCGGCTGAACAGGGGCGTGTCGATGAGGTCGGTGGGGACCGCCACGAGCACGATGCACAGCACGGTCACACTCACCCCGACGAGCGTCGGCCCGATCCATCGGCCGTCGCGCCTCACGAGACGGTCTCGACGGGCAGGCCGTGACTGCGCCACTCCAGCATCCCGTCCTCGAGGCGTCGCGCGTGCGTGCCACGGGCACGCAGCAGCCGTACGGCGTCGTGGGCCATGACGCACCAGGCGCCCCGGCAGTAGGTGACCACCTGCTTGTGCCCGCCCAGGATGAGCGAGTCGCTCAGCTCCCCGAAGGGCACCGATCGTGCGCCCGGGATGTGGCCCGCGGCGTACTCCTCGACCGGTCGTACGTCGAGGAGCAGCAGCTGCCGGCTGCCCAGTCGCGGCACCAGCTCCTCGCGGGTGACCTGCTCGACGTCGTCGATGCCGGTGTCGTTCAGGTACGCCGAGAGCGCCCGGTCGACATCGGCGGAGTGCTCCCGGGCCACGGTGCGGACGGTGACGTACAGCGCCAGGACGTCGTCACCGGCGAGCCGGTAGTACACCCGGGTGCCCTCGCGGCGGGTGGTGACGAGGTTCGAGAACTTGAGGATCTGCAGGTGCGCGGAGACGGTCGTCAAACCGATGCCGGTCTCGCGGGCGAGGGAGTCGACGGTGCGCTCCCCCTGCGCCAGGAGATCCAGCAGCTCCAGCCGCTTCGGGCTGGCGAACGCCTTTCCGACCACGGCCAGCCGCTCGAACACCGTCGTGCGGTCGCCCACGGCTGCCTCCCACCTTGCTCACTGCTCGTTGGCCGAGTTCTCCAGTACTCCATGATTCCTTGGAGAAGGATAGGCAGACGACTCAACGAGTAAAACCACGGTCGGCGCCACGAGTCGTACGCGTGGAGGCTTGACCTCCAGCCCTGGAGGCCCCAGGGTCTCTCCCACGACTCGGTGCAGAGTGCAGCGAGCTCGAACGGGGGTTCACATGCGCCGCACCATCGTGGCGGGCTTCCTCATCGGTTCGCTGTCGGGTCTCGGGATGGTGGCGGTCCACGCCCAGTCCGACTCCGACCTGCCTGCCGAGAAGGCCCACGCCGTCAAGAACGCCGGACCACGGTCCGACGTGAACGAACCAGGTGGCCGCAAGGCGTCCTGGCGCCAGGCATCAGCCGACTCGGGCGCACCTGGCGACGTCGCCCGGCTGAAGCAGGCGGTCAGCAGCATCCTGGGCCTTGAGCTACGGGCCGCCGCGATGCCGGCGTCAGTCGCGCAGCGTCGTTCCGAGTCGGCGGACCGACACCGGGCGCTGGCGAAGACCGAGGCGACCATCTGGGCCCCGGCCGTCGCCCACGCGCGCAGCGCCGAGTTGCAGCAGGCCATCGACGCGGCCGCTGCCGATCCCCGGTACGACGCCTACAGCGACGCCAGGTTCGTCGTCACACGGTGGCAGGGCGTCACGGTCAACGGCACATCCGCCGAGGCCACCGTCCTCGGGCACAACGAGTTCCGGGCACCCGGTGAGGGCTGGACCTCCGGCCGCGAGAGCCAGATCCAGATCAAGCTCACCCGCACCGGCAACGGTCCGAGCGGCTGGCAGATGCTCGACAAGAGCGTTCTGTTCAACGAGTCGGAAGGGAACTGACCACGATGATTGCCACCCGACTCCTCAAGCGCGTCGCCGTCTTCACGATCGCCTGTGCCGCGGGCTTCGCGGTCTGCGCGCCAGCGGCCTTCGCGTACACCTGGAACGGCACCAACGCCGCGTCGTACGCGCACAAGTGGTCCTCGAACACGTCCACGCTCCGTAACGGCGACTACGACAAGTTCTCCAACGACTGCGCCAACTTCGTCTCTCAGTCGTTGCGAGCAGGCGGCATGCCCAACGACACCTCCGGCGGCAACGTGTGGTCCTACAACAGCCACTGGTACGGCGACACGCACACCACGTCGTGGACCGTCGCCCTCGACCTGGTGAACTACCTGAAGGGATCCGGTCGTGGCACGGTCGACTCCTTGTCGCACAACATGACCGACCGATACACCAGCGCCCGGAAGGGCGACGTGTACGCCTACGAGTGGGGCGACGACGACGGCCATCTGGACCACGTGTCCCTGTCCTCCGGGTGGGGTGACTTCGCGGACTACTACGACTCGGGCAAGGCCAAGAACTACCGCAGCGTCACCGGCGGCTTGGGCGACTACATGAGCCAGCACACCCACGACCGTGACTACGCGCCGTGGAACTGGGGCTACTGGACCGAGCGTGACGTGACGACACGGTCGAAGATGTTGACGTGGGTCGTGCACGTCAGTTGACTCCGTACCGATGGGGTCTCAGGGCCTCCGTAGCCGGCTCCAGGGGGTCGACGTGACGCGCACACACGCTGTGGCCGCACTGGTGTGTGCCGTGGTCCTGGTGGCGCTGGTGAGCCTCTACCCGCTGCACATCGACGGGAACCAGAGCTGCGGCGGCATCACCGGGCGGGTCGCCCTGGTCGGTTCGTACAACAGCGGTGAGGGCGAGCCGACCGCGCAGGACACCGCAGCGGCCAAGGCCGTAGCGGCCAGGTGTCAGACCAGGGCCCGGGCCGTGCTGGTCGGCGCAGCGCTCGGCGGTGCTCTCGTCGGCCTCTCCGGTGCGGCGCTGCTGAGCCGACGCCGCCGTCAGCGGGTCGACTCCGACCCCGAGCCCCTGGCGCCGCACCGCTGAGCCTCGATCAGGTGTCGAGTCGAGTTCGCGACGAACGCTCCGTGCGTGCGGATGCCGGCGTCGATCTCCACGAGCGTGTCGTGGTGGCGCTCGACGTCGAAGTCGGGCACCCACCAGACGCATTTGCGCAGGATCCACACCACCGCACCGATGTCGAAGAACTCCATCCGACATCGGGCGGTCCTCAGGTCCAGGACCGTGAGGCCGGCCTTCTCGGCGGCATCCCTCTCGTGCCGCGGGTCTCTGCCTCCCCGGAGCTCGGGTAGCGGACCGAGAAACGACTCGATGAGTTCGAAGGCCGATGCAGGTCCGACGTGCTGGGCGAAGTAGATGCCGCCAGGCAACAGCACCCGATGGACCCCCTCCCAGTCCGGGCGGACCGGGTGCCGAGACGTGACCAGGTCGAAGGACCCGTCCGGGAACGGTAGGTGCTCGCCCTCTCGTGTTTCATGGATCTCCACACCTCGAGGTTCCAGCAGCTCTCGTGCGCGTGCCGCGTTCGGGGGCCAGGCCTCGGTCACACACATGCGCGGTGGCAGGGTCGGTGCCTCGGCGACCACTTCTCCGCCGCCCGTGTCGATGTCGAGCGCCGCCCGCGCCGTCGCCAGCCGGCCCGCGAGCATGCGGGCAAACCCCCACGGCGGCCTCTCCTCCGTGGCCCTTCCCTCCAGCCAGCCGAAGCCCCACCCCGTGACGTCGGCTTCCTCGGCCTCGCTCACCAGGTCATCGAAAGCTCGCACGGAGGCGATTATGCCGAGCGCCGGCCCGGTGTCCTGGCAGGGCCTAGTGCCAGTTGCTGATCTTGACGTCGTGGGGTGCGGGCTCACCCTTGCCGGTCTCGACCAGCGACTTGAGGCTCATCAGGAAGGTCGCCCACTTGGTGCTGCAGTGGGACATGAACTCGACCGGCTCCCTCCAGCCTTCGTGGCGGAACAAGACGATCGTGAAGCCATCCTCCTGCTTGAGCTCGAAGCGGATCTGCGTTCCGATCCACTCCTCGGGGCCGTCGACGACCTCCCAGAGGACGAGCTCGCCGAGCCGTACGTCGAGGACCTTCATGTCGAACCCACCGGGCTCGAATCGGAAACGCAGTACGCCCCCGACGTCGCCGTCGCCGGTCGTGTCCTGTGTCCACCAGCTCGCCAGCCCGTCGACCGTGGTCAGGGCCGTGGAGACGTCTTCGGGAGACGACTCGATTCCGATCCTGTGCAGGATGTCCACCATTTCGCTACCTCTTCTCGTCAGAGTCCGCATGCGGGCTCGGTTGGTAGCGCCACCACCGATGTGGCGACGCTGTGTTCGTGGCGGTCAGGCTTCGTTGCCGCGCTGGATTGCTTCGGCGATCCGCTTGATGCGATGCAGCCGGGCGTCCCAGGCAGCGCCCACCGACGACAGCTGCGCGACCGCTCGTGCGAGCTGGGCCTCGTCCACCTCGTAGCGTCGCTCACGGCCGGACGGCGCGCCGTGGACCAGTCCGACCCGGTCGAGTACGCCGAGGTGCTTGGCGACCGCCTGCCGCGTCACCGGCAGCTGTTCACTCAGCGTGGTGGCCGTGCCGCCGCCATCGCTCAGGAGCTGGTCGAGCATCCGACGACGGATCGGGTCCCCCACCGCAGACCAGACCGCGTCGTCGACGGTGACGCTCATGGCGTCGACACCAGCCGAGCCACGTACAGGACGAGGCGGGGCAGGAAGTGGTCCCAGCCGGTGACGTGCTCGCGGTACTGCTCCTCGAGCAGGGCCGCTTCCCAGCCCTTCTCCCGGAACCCCGTCTCACTGAAACGCAGCAGCGTGCCCGCACCCGAGGGGACCAGGTCGAAGGTCACCAGAAGCGAGTTGTCCGGCTCCGCGGCCTGATGCTCGTCGTAGACCCATCGGAAGGAGAACCGTCGGGGCGGGTCGGCCTCCACCACCGTGAGCGGGACGACCTTCGCGTCCGGATGGGACGTGTCTCCGAACGAGATGACCCCGGTCGCGCCAGGAAGCGGCTCGATCTCCGCCTCGTCGGGCCACCAGCCCCGCAGGTGCTCGGGGGTGCTGATGACCTCGTAGACCACCTCGGGTGCGGCCAAGACGTGGATCTCCCGCTCGATGCTCCCGAACTCCATGTGGCTCTCCTGTGATCTCGCAACCTTTGGTTGCACATGATGCTAGAGGCTCCTCACGCATTACGCAACCATTAGTTGCGCTTTGAGTCGCTAGGGAGATCGTCACGTCGGCCTGGACGCCCGTGAGGTGGTAGGACCTCTGGTCGATCTCGTCCAGCTGCCCGTAGGTCAGGCACGGCGGTTACACACGCACGCGAGCGCCAACCGAGCTGTTCGTCTCACTGGGCCCGACCACGCAGAAACGCGACCATCCCCGCCCCGTGCGTGTGGGTCAGCGCGCTCGCACGATGTTCGAGTAGGCCGACCACGGCCCCCATCCCAATTCGTTCGATGCTCGCACCCGGAACTTGTATCGGGTCGGGGACAACCAGAACTTGCCTTTGCGTGCCGTTGCTGGGCCGGTCAGACGTGTGTGCTTGGCGATTGTTCTGGTGGAAGTGAGACGTGCGACGTCTACCTGGTAGTGGCTCACGGGCGGTCCGGTGTTGGGTGCGGTGCCCCAGGAGACGGTGGCGGTGATCTCGGTGTCGGTGGCGCCCGGGTAGGCCCTGCCGACTTTCGGCGCCCCAGGAACAGTTGGCCCGACGAACACGGGGCACGAACCTGTGGGGCAGGGTTGCCAAGCGGCGTGCAGATCGGGAAGCTGACCGATGACTGCCGCTCCCGGCTCGGCAGATCTGATTTGCGTGGTGTCGGTTGTGGTCCAGGAGCCGAATACCGGGAGTGCGACCTGTGTGCCGTCGGGCGACACGATGCCGCCGGAGGCATACGACTGGCCGGAGTAGTCCAGCCACTGAGTGGGGGTGGTTTCCCCTGGGGTCAGCCATCCGAAGCCGTTGAAGTCGCTGGTCTCCGTCATCCTGGACCAGGAGACCAGGATGGCTCCGTCGGCAGGGTTGATGTCGAGAACCCCGTCGACAGTGGTTCCGTTCCCCTTGGTGCAGTCGGCGCCGTCGGGGACTGCGTCGCAGAAGTCGGTCAGCTCGGTGCGCACACCCGTGTCCGTATCGATGCTCATGAGGTCGTCATCGGCGCCCTCGAACACAAAGCGCGTGGAATGCGCATCAGCGGCGAACTCGGACGCGCCGTTGCTTTCGAGTGTTGCGAGGCGGCTGGGGGCTGACCCTGTCTGGTACCTCCACAGAGTGTCCACGTCGGAGTCCGTGTCAGTGAGGACGACGACGGCGTACTGGCCGGATCCACCTGCCCACGAGACGAAGGTCGGAGATGAACCCACTGGATACGATCCCAGGCTGACCGTCGAGCCGTCAGCGCGTCGGGCGATGATGGCGTGGGTGAAGAAGTCTTCACCCACCAACGAAGCACCGTCAGGAGCGAAGTCCATCGAGTTTCCTAGCCGCATGTCCATGGGTAAGGGGATCGGGGGCTTGCCAACGCTGTCGAGGGTCCGGGCTCCCGCGTTGAGAAGTGGACCGTTCACCGTCCCGGCCGCTTGGGCAGGCTGCGCGACCATCGGGGACAGACTGCCGATGACCAGGGTGGAGAGTACGCCCAGGGAGAGCAGTCGGCGGCGCATGCCGCTCACCCTGTCCATTCCACGCAGTTGCTACCGCGCTCGGCGAACATGCCTTTGTGGTAGTACCGCTCTTCCGTGGTGATAGTCCTGTCAGGGCCGCGACGCACCTTCTTGAGCTTGGAGATCACGTGGGCACGCCAGCGCATCGTGAAGGCGTTCGACCAGTCGGTTCGGTCGCCGTTGGTCACCCAGTAGGTGACGTTGCGCTTCTTGACGGCGAATTTCGCACTCGTGATCTTATGGTTGTCCTCCCGGCGCCAGCTGCCGCCGCCTTTGTACAAGTCCCATCGGATGTCGATGCTGATGTAGTACGTGCCCGCTTTGTAGAGCTGTGCATCCACCGTGTAGGTCGACTTGACCCTCAACCCCGACTGGCCGCTGGTGCAGTCCTTCCAGGCGAGCTGTTTGTCGACCGAGGCGCTCGCCGGCAAGGCGGTCGCGATCAGCACACCAACCATGAGCGCGGGCAACAGCGTGCGAATGAGCGCTGGTAACTTCATGACTTCCCCCGCAGTAAAGACGGCATCGAGTTGCCGCGCACTGCAAACGTAGGTTCCGATGGATTTGTGCGCACTGACACTTTGGGGCCAAATCCGCCGGGCACCCGGTCAGAACCGGTGACACCCTTTACTGCTCGTGGACTAAGCTCGCGCTGGGCACGAGGAAATTCGATGCGAGCGGGAGCACGCCACGACCTGAGGTAACGCCCTCAGCGCTCGGCTCGCAACGTGGCGAGCACCCAGTCGCTGGAAACGGTCAGGTGCTGCTGCCGTTGCGACTCAGCGACCGCAGCGGTCCACACGCTCCCAGGGCCAGTCGGTGGCGAGCCAGCGTGCAACTGCGTCCGCGAGTGGTACGTCGAGGCTCGATCGGTCGGCCCGCACCCAGGACTGCACCGTGACGTCCCACTCCTCGGAGGCCGAGGGGTACAGGTAGACGCAGCCGATGACGTCGTTGTCGCCCGGGTCGAGGACAGTGAAGGTGTAGCCGGCGCCCCGCGTGAAGTCGTCGGCGTGGCGGCGAAGGTCGGAGAGGTTCTCCTCGAGCGTCATACCGTTGCGTGGTGGCCAGTCGCCGTCGGGGTAGCCGGGAGTGGCACGGATGTGCTCGATGCTCGACATCCAGGCGGCATGATCGGCCAGATTGTGCTGCGGCCCCAGGGGTTCGAGGCGGAACTGATCGGTGGCGAGTGAGGTCGGCGGATCGAAGTCGACTGGCACGAACTGGTCCGAGGTCACGTCGGGGACTGTAGTGGGGTGGCCGGACCTCGTGCACTCGAGTTCTTCTCGGCAGCGTGCGGGACAGACGCCCGGTCCGGTGGCTGCTACCGGAAGGACTCTTCGGGAACGGCCGCGGTGACGACATCCACCAGCTCGTCACGGCTCGGCCCCTCCGAGAACGGCGGACGCCATCCGGTCTCGTACACGGCCCGCGCCAGCGGCTCAGCCTCTGCCAGCGAGGCCGGGAGATCGGTCATGGCGAGGTAGCCACCAGCATGCGTCGAGATCCGGGCGTCGACCTGTGCCGCGTCGAGGATGCGGGTCGAGGACAGCGGACGCGTCAGGTCGAGGTCCTCGCCCTGCCACCGTCGCACCGACTCGGTGTCGAGGACGATGTGGTCCTCGACCCAGGGCCGGATGTTGTCCTCCGCCCAGCTGTCGAAGGGTTCCGCCACCCCCCTGGGGTCCGCGCCCTGGTCGAACAGCTCGAGGAGGGCGCGAATCTGCATGCTGGCCATGGCGATGCCCCGCCCGGCTGTCGGGGTCGTCGTGGACACCGCGTCGCCGACCGAGACCAGCCCAGCCAGCCCTGCCTGTGGTGTGTAGACGTTGCGCAGAGCTCCCCCCACCAGGACGTCGCCGGTCGGCAGAGACCGAGCAGGATCGGTCCAGGCGGCAAGCGCCGGCACCGCCCTGCAGGCAGCCTCGAAGGCGGAGCGGTCGCGCAGAAGCTTGAGATCCGCATCGGCCGTGGGTCGGACAAACAGCACCGAGTAGTGGCCACGCTCGTGCACGAACACCAATATCTGGTAGCCGTCGTAGTTGCCGGCCCAGAGCAACGAGGAGAGCAGAGGGCCCGGCTCGGCGCCGGCGACCAGGCGGTAGCCGCGGTTGACGTACGCGAGCCCGCAGTCACCCTCGAGTTCCGGCTCGGGCCGCACCACGCGCCCGGAGCGGCCGGAGGCGTCGACGACGAGGTCCGCCTCGACCGCTCGGCCGTCGACGACGGCGCCGCCCACCCGGCCATCGACTCGGTGCAGCGAGTCGACGTGGCCCGTGCGGATCTCCAGCCCTGGCGTCCTCGTGGCCACCCGACGCAGGGCGCGCTCGAACGTGGAGCGGCGGGAGAGAACACCCATCGGCGCGCGCACCGCTCCCGGCGTCCCCATCATCACGGGTTCTGCACCGAGCGCGATCCATGCGTCGTACGCCGCGGGCCACACGTCGCGCAACAGGAGCGGCACTTGGGGTCGGAACCCGTGGGCGTGCTCGAACTGCATGACCCCCCGACGGTTCCACGAGCCGTCCACGGTCGGCCCCGGGTCACGATCGACAGCGGTCACCACGTGTCCACGCATGGCCAACGCCGCGCCGAGGATGAGGCCGGTGGGCCCCGCACCGACGACGAGTACCCGCATGGCCCCACACTCTTTCGATACACCGCTGATAACTTGGTTACACTCAAAGTAACTCGAAAGAGGGAGATGTCAATGGCCCGTCAGTACCACTCGACGTTGCGAGGGGAGCAGGTCCGAGCCACGCGAAGGGCGGTGGTCGCGGCCGGGCGCGACCTGTTCGTCGAGCGGGGATACGTCGGCACCACTATCGACGCAGTCGCCGACCGGGCAGGGGTCAGCCGCAAGACCGTGTTCAACGCCGTCGGAGGCAAGGGCGCGCTGCTGAAACTGGCGTGGGACTGGGCGCTCGTGGGCGACGACGAGCCGATTGCCCTGGCCGACCGTCCCGCCTTGCGAGGCATGCTGGAGGAGTCTGACGCAAGCAGCGTCGTCGACCGCTGGGCGCAGCTGGTGTGCGAGATCGCCGCACGGCTGGCCCCCCTGTACGGCGTCCTCCAGGCCGCGGCCCAGGCCGACCCCGACGCGGCAGAGGTGCACACCACCTCCGAGCGGCACCGACTCGGCGGGGCGCGGACGTTCGTGGAGCACCTGGGCGAGGTCGGCGGGCTCCGACCCGGCCTGGACGTGGACCGTGCCACCGAGGTCGCGGCCGTGCTGATGGACCCGATGCCGCACCAGCGGCTGGTCACCGAAGCCCACTGGTCGATGGAGGACTACGTCGCCCTGGTCGCCCGCATGGCCCGCGCCGCCCTCCTGCGAGAGGACTCCCGCGACACCCTTGAGCACGTCAGAACGGCGAGCCCGCGGTCGTGATGATGGCAGTCGAGGACCTGGAGGCACTGGAGGAGACTCGATTCGCGCACCGCAGCGACGTCGACCGGCGAACCTCGGCGATGTCTCAACGACCCCTACGTCGGGCAACCAGCCAGACCAGTAGCGCCACGCAGGGCGACGAAGATCAAGAGCTCCGGGAGGGCGAGTCCAAACACGGGTCACAGCCTCCGAGTCGGCGTCGGCACTTCGGCCGAGGCCGTGCCGTCTGCGGGCATAGGAAGCGTCGTCAGCCTGTCCGCGCGCGTCGACCTGGGTACACGAACAGGGAGCGACTTTCCGTGCCTCCCGGTCACCCGAGTGGGGCGGGTGGGGCTCGAACCCACGACCCAAGGATTATGAGTCCTCTGCTCTGACCGACTGAGCTACCGCCCCGCGGGCGGTAGCGTCCCGCCGCCGCGCGACGCGCAGCCTACCGCCGTACGACGGGGGCTCGGCCGACCGGAGTAGGACGCGGCGCAGGTGGAGCACTCGGGACCCCCGTCCCCGACTGCCCACCGTGCGCCACGGGTCAGGCGTCGCAGCCCTCTTCGACCTCGCGAAGGTCGGACAGCTCTGCGCGGGCATCCCTCAGCTGGACGCGGGCATCGTGACGGTCGGCCTTGATCGCAGCCAGCAGCTCACGCTTGAAGGTCAGCAGGGTGCGGGCCATCGCGGCCTCGCGCCGTTCGGTGCGCAGCTGCGCGTGCAGCGCCCTGCGCTCCTCGGGCGAGCTCGCGTGCCCCGCCTGCCTACGAAGCGTCCTCATGGCGGCGCGCGACTGGGCCAGCTCGGCCCGGGCCTCGTGGCGCTTGGCGGCGACCAGCCTTCCCAGCGGACGGTTGGCGGCCCGGAAGACCTGCCTCGCCGAGTCGACCGACTCCTGGGCCTGAGTCACCGCGACAGACAGCTCCTCGGGGTTGTCGCAGGAGACCTCGGTCGCGTTCGCCGAGGGCAGGGCGGCGCCACCGAAGGCCAGAGCGGTCACGGCGCTGGTGGCCAGGGCGTGGCGGAGATGCAGGCTCATGGGAGCTCCCAAACGAAGAGGTGAGATGTCCATATTGTCGGCATGCGCCGAGGCGGACTGGAGATCTCCGGGGTTAAACTCTCGGCCCCGGGGGGGCGGCTGCCTGGCGCCACGACCCGCCGTTCGTGACGACGCCGACGTCGCGTCGTACGGTGACCGTTCCCCGGCGCGTCCCGCCCTGATCCCGAGAGGCCGCATGAGCGAGTCCCCCGCCTTCGACACCACGATCGACCAGCTGCGCGCGGCCGGCAGCGTCAAGTGGTCCCAGCACCCCGAGGCGATCGGCGCCTTCGTGGCCGAGATGGACTTCGGGACGGCGCAGCCGATCGTCGCCGCGCTGCACGAGACGGTCGACGCCGGGCTGCTGGGCTACCTGCCCGAGAGCCTGGAGGTCCGGTTGTCGACGGCGTTCTCCGATTTTGCGCGTGAGCGGTACGGCTGGGACGTGCCGCCCGAGCGGGTGCGCCCACTCGCCGACGTGGTCTCCGGCCTTGCCGCGGCGATCGAGCACTTCTCGCGGCCGGGCTCGGCGGTCCTCCTGCCCACACCGGCGTACATGCCGTTCCTGTGGGTGCCGCAGACGCTGGGGCGCGAGGTCGTCCAGGTGCCGATGGCCCGCGACGGCGAAGGGTGGGTCTACGACCTCGACGCCCTCGACGCCGCCTTCACGGACGGCAACCTGCTCGTCGTCTGCAACCCGCACAACCCGATCGGCCGGGTGCTGGAGCCCGACGAGATGCGCGCCGTCGCCGAGGTCGTCGAGCGGCACGGCGGCCGGGTGTTCTCCGACGAGATCCACGCACCCCTGGTGTACGACGGGCATCGCCACGTCCCCTACGCCACTGTCTGCGAGGCCGCGGCCCGGCACACCGTGACGGCGGTCTCCGCCTCGAAGGCCTGGAACCTGCCCGGCACCAAGTGCGCACAGCTCGTGCTCAGCAACGACGCCGACGCGGCGCGGTGGGCCGAGGTGGGCCAGATGAGGGAGCACGGTGCCTCGAACCTCGGCGTCGTCGCGAACATCGCCGCCTACGAGTCGGGCGGCCCCTGGCTGGACGCGGTTGTCGAGCACCTCGACGGCACCCGGAGGTGGCTGGGCGAGCTGCTCGCCGAGCAGCTGCCGGAGGTCGGGTACTCGCCTCCGGAGGGGACCTACCTCGCCTGGCTGGACTGTCGTGCCCTCGGCCTCGGTGACCACCCGGCGGACTTCTTCCGCGAGCGAGCCGGTGTGGCCCTCACCGACGGGCCGCTGTGCGGCGAGGCCGGGGCCGGCTTCGCCCGGTACACCTTCGCCACGCCCCGGTCCGTGGTCGAGCAGACGGTAGGACAGCTCGCCGAGGCCGTTCGCCGGCGCTGAGGCACGGTCGACGTCGCGAGCGGTCCCGTAGAGTCGCGCCGTGGCCAGCGACTCCCCGGTCAGCCGCGACCGCGCCTCAGGTCTGGCCCGGCGACTGATCGTCGTCGAGGTCGTGGTGGTGCTGGCACTGTCGCTGGGCCGCTCCGGGGTCTACGCGTTGGTGAACCTGCTCGAGTCGGCCACCGCACCGGGCGCGCTGGCGAACCAGAAGGCCGTCCTCAACGCCAGCCTCGCCCCCGGCAGGCCCTGGTTCGACCTGACCTACCAGCTGCTCGCGCTGGTGTTCGGAATCGTGCCGGTGCTGCTGATCGGCTACCTGCTGGCGCGCTCCGAGGACGACCCCCGGGGCCTGTGGTCACGCGGCAGCAGCGAGGCCAGGCGCGACCTCCTGGCCGGGCTGGCGCTGGCGGCGGTCGTCGGCGGCACCGGCCTGGCCTTCTACCTCCTCACGCACGCCCTCGGCGTCGACCTCACCGTGGTCGCGGAGGACCTGCCGTCGGTCTGGTGGCGCTACCCGGTGCTGCTGGCCTCGGCGCTGCAGAACGCCCTTCTCGAGGAGTTCGTCGTCGTCGGCTACCTGCTCATCCGCCTCCGCCAGCTGGGCATGCGGGTGCCCATCGCGATCGCGGTCAGCGCGGTGCTCCGGGGCAGCTACCACCTGTACCAGGGGCTGGGCGGGTTCTTCGGCAACGCCGCGATGGGGGTGCTGTTCGGCTGGCTGTACCTGCGGTGGGGACGGGTCGCGCCACTGGTGGTCGCGCACACCGTGCTCGACGTCGTGGCGTTCGTGGGCTACGCAGTGCTCGCCGGACACGTCTCCTGGCTGCCCGGCTGACCCGGACAGTGCCATGCTCGGGGCATGAGCAAACAGCCTCCTCCCCCGTCCCTTGAGCCGCTACGCGAGGACTGGGACCGCGCGCTGTGCGTGGTCGCCCATCCCGACGACATGGAGTTCGGCAGCGCGGCCGCGGTCGCTCGCTGGACGGAACAGGGCAAGCAGGTCGTCTACTGCATGGTCACCAGCGGCGAGGCCGGCATCGACGGCATGCTGCCCGACGAGAGCCGCCAGGTCCGCGAGGCCGAGCAGGTGGCCTCCGCCCGCGCGGTCGGGGTCGACAAGGTCGACTTCCTGCGGCTGCCGGACGGCGTGCTGGAGTACGGCGTCCCGCTGCGTCGCACCATCGCCGAGGAGGTGCGCCTGCACCGCCCCGACATCGTCGTGACCAACAACTTCCGCGAGACGTACGGCGGCACGAACCTCAACCAGGCCGACCACATCGCCACCGGCAGGGCGACGCTGGACGCCGTACGCGACGCCGGGAACCGGTGGGTCTTCAACGAGCAGCTCGTCGGCGACCTCGAGCCGTGGGGCGGGGTCCGGGAGGTCTGGTGCGCCGGCTCACCGCAGGCCGGCCACGGCGTCGACATCACCGACTCGTTCGACCGGGGTGTCGAGTCGCTGCGGGCGCACGCCGCCTACATCGAGGGGCTGGGGTGGGAGGACTTCGACCCGGCCGAGTTCCTGGAGGGGATGTCGCGGCAGACCGGGCAGCGGATGGGTGTCGGCCACGCGACCGGCTTCGAGGTGTTCAAGCTCGGCTGGGGCAGCGACTGAGCCATCCCGGCGGAGCGTGAGGCACGGCTCAGGTGCGCTCGCCGTCGATGAGGTACCGGCCGTTCTGGTAGACGAGGTCGAGCACGGTCGGCCGTTTGCCGGTCCCGAAGTTGTCGAAGCGGACGCGGTAGCTGACCACGAGGCTCTCCGGATCGGCCGCGACCTCGAGCAGGTGCGGCGTGCCGACGTCCTTCCAGAACTTCCGGTACTTGGGCAGACCGCCGCTCTGCTGCTGGAACTTCGGCGTCAGCATCGTCCAGGAGGTGTCCGGGTCGGACGCCACCGCGGCGACGTACCTCCGGACGAAGGCCTTCATCCCTTGCTCCGTGGGCGCCTTCGCCGAGGGGCTCCGACTCGGTGAGGCGGAGGGGCTGGACGGTGTGGTCGAGGCGCTCGAGGACGGACTGCTCGCGGCACCGGTCGACGGCGTGTTGTCGCGCGGGACGAGCAGCAGCACGGCGCCGACCAGGAGCACCGCCGCCAGTCCGACCAGCAGCCCGATCATCGCTGGTCGCGACAGGGTCCGGGACCGTTCCGCCGGCACGTCCTCCAGCACCGGTGCGAGTGCGGGGCCGGGTGCGTCCAGCGGCCTGGTTCTGAGCGTGTCGGCCCTCTCAACGGCGGGTGGGGGGACCACGTCCCGCCGGGCCGGTGCGGCGAGGAAGTCGCGGACCTGCACCATCGACCAGCGCCGTGACGGGTCCTTCTCCATGGTCCCCTCGAGCAGCGGGGTCATCCAGCCGGCTTCGGCCAGCCGAGGCGGCTCGTCGTGGACGATGCGGTAGAGCCCGCCGAGCACCTGGTCGCCGATGTCGTACGGCGGCCGGCCCGCGAGGACGTGGTAGAGGGTGGCGCCCAGCGACCACACGTCGACGGCCTCGTCGCCCCGCTCTCCGGTCGCGACCTCCGGGGCCAGGTAGGCCGGCGACCCGGTGACCATCCCGGTCTGCGTCAGCGCGGGGTCCGCCGTGATCCGCGCGATGCCGAAGTCGGTGAGCTTCACCCGGCGCAACCGGTCGACCAGGATGTTCGACGGCTTCACGTCGCGGTGCACGATGCCCGCCGCGTGGGCGGCGACCAGGGCGTCGGCCGCCTGCCACATCAAGGGCGCTGCGTCGTCGGGTGAGAGCGGCCCCTCGTCCCGGACGAGCTGCGCCAGCGTGCTGCCCTCGACGTACTCCATCACCAGCCAGCGGGCGTCGGTGTCGGTGTCCACGACCAGGTTGAAGATCGCGACCACGTGCGCGTGGTTGAGCTGCGCGGCCAGGCGCGCCTCCCGCTCGGCGCGGGCGAGGTCGGTGCTGTCCGCTCCGGGCAGCAGCCCGATCCGCTTGAGGGCCACCTGCCGTCCGAGGACCTCGTCGACACCGAGCCAGACGGCTCCCATGCCGCCTCGGCCGATCTCGCGCTCGAGCGTGTACCTGCCCGCGATCACTGGGGCCCCTCGGTCGGAATCGTCTGCGTCACCCACGATCGTAGGCGGGCCCGATCTCGGCCCCGCACCCACCTGGGTGGCCCCGTACGGCGGCGCGGCAACCCTCGCACGGCCTGGGTACGCTCGACACACCATGGAGGAGAACAAGGCACGTCGCGTCGTCGACGCCCTGCGCGAGCGCGGCACGGACGCCGACCTGGCGCGGGTCGGGGTCTACCAGTTCGGGATCAACATCACGCTCCGCGACGGCCGGGTGGCCACCTGGGACTCCGACGGCACCGCCGAGCTCGAGGCCCAGGTGATGCGCAACGGCATGCTGGTCGGGTACGTGCCGGTGATCGAGGGCTCCGACAGCTACACCGACGAGCAGATCATCGACGCCATCGTCCGCACCGACTACGACAAGCCGATCGCCTCGCGTCGGGCGACGGCGCCCCCGCCCGAGCCGCGCCTCCCGCAGCGGGGCGGGCTGTTCCGCCGCTTCATGGACGGCTTCCGCTACCACTGAGACCGCTGCTCCGCACACCGCCAGGAGGACGCATGCCGAGCTCGCCTGTCGACCAGCTCGCCAGGTCGCTGGACGCCACCGGCCGACTCGTCGAGGGCGTGCGGGACGACCAGTGGGACCTGTCGACACCGTGCGCGCAGTGGTCGGTCCGTGACCTGGTCCAGCACCTGGTCATCGGCAACCGGCTGTTCGCCGAGGCCCTGCTCGACGGCTCGCCGCCCGTGGACCCCGCCGACTCCGAGCCGCCGGCCGCGGCGTACCGACACTCGGCGAACGCGCTGATCGCGGCCTTCGAGTCCCCCGGGGCGCTGGAGCGACTCGTGACCATCCCGCTCGGGACGGTGCCCGGTCTCGTCGCCCTGAACCTGCGGCTCGTCGAGGCGCTCGTCCACGGCTGGGACCTGGCCACGGCGACCGGCCAGTCCCCCGGTCACGACGAGTCGCTGGCCGAGCAGGCGCTGGAGTTCACCCGACCGCAGCTGGACAGGATCCCCGCCGATCGCACGCCGTTCGCGCCGCCACAACCCATCGCCGACGACGCCCCGGCGCTGGACCGACTCGCCGCCTGCCTGGGCCGACCGGTCGACGCACCACGCTGACGCCAGAAGAGGTGCCCGCTACGAGTGCCCGACAGGGAAGACCCAGCGAAACGGAGACAGCCACGGTCTGCGGCACCAGCACTGCGCGGAGCAGCCACACCGGGTGACCCCGGCCGCCTCGAGTGCCTTGGTCACGAGCGCCGCCAGCAGGTACAGCCCGAGAACAAGGCCGAACGTCCGTCGCATGTCTCGGACTCTAGGTGAGCGGCACGGGCACGGATAGGCGGGTGCCCGCTGGCTTGCTCCCCCGGCTGGACTCGAACCAGCAACCCTCCGGCGCCGCCCCGTCTGCGGTGAGCGCTTGACGGTGCTTGACGTCAGCAGCACTCACTCGCCAGCTGACCTGGGGAAGCAGCCACGCAGCGTCGTGAGTCGCTGACGCTGGCTGGCAATGGCTGACGGAGTTTCCGTCCTGCTTCTTGACACCCTCAAGTGCTTAGTGGCTTGCGACCGCCTACTACCGCGCACCACCCGAGTCGTGCGTGCTTCGCGCGAACGGCAGGCTGCCGAGGGCTAGAGCCGGGTTGGAAGGGCTACGCCCAACCGTCGCGTCACATCATCCAGAAGGACGCACCCCACACACCACTCACTTCTTGGATTAGGGACCCAGCGGTTGACCATGGAGTGGTAATGGACGAGCTCGCTTGTCTGGCCAGGAAGCCTGCTGGTAGGGCGTTGCCACAAGGCGTCATCCACACCTCGAAACTGCCGGGACAACCAGGGGGCGACCCACAGGCCTACTTGTCAGCGGCGTGGCCGGGGCGGACGATGCCGTGCTCGTAGGCGTAGACGGCCGCCTGGGTCCGGTCACGCAAGTCCAGCTTGGTGAGCAGGCGGTTGACGTAGGTCTTCACCGTGGAGACCTCGAGGTACATGGCCGCGGCGATCTCGGCATTGGACTCGCCGAGCGCGATCCGGCGCAGTACGACGTGCTCACGGGTACTGAGCGGGTCCGCGGCCGTGGGCGACTCGGGCATCCCGTGCCGATCGAGGTAGTCGACGATCAGCCGACCGGTGATCGCCGGCGCGAGCAGCGCCTCGCCCGCAGCGACCGTGCGGATTGCCTCAGTCAGCTGCGAGCCCCGGACGTCCTTGAGCAGGAAGCCGCCCGCCCCTGCCTTCAGGGCCTCGTAGACCCAGTCGTTGCGGTCGAAAGTGGTCAGTACGAGCACCCGAGGAGGGTCCGGTCGGGCCATGAGCAGCCGCGTTGCCTCCAGCCCGTCCACCTCCGGCATCCTGATGTCCATCAGCACCACGTCGGGCCGCAACCGGCGACACAAGGCAAGAGCCTCACGCCCGTTCGCGGCCTCGGCGACGACCTCAAGATCCGGCTCGCGGTCGATGATCGCGCGGAAGCCGTCACGCACCAGGGCCTGGTCGTCGGCGAGCAGAACGCCGATCACCCGGGCTCTCCAAGCGGGAACACGGCCCGAACGGCGTAGCCCGTACGTGCCTCGACGCCCACGGGGCCAGCCCAGAACGTGCCGCCGTAGAGGACCGCCCGCTGGCGCATCCCGATCAGCCCGTGGCCGGCACCGGGCGGCGTGTCGGCGCCCTTGTTGCCCCGGCCACTGAGCACGGCGAGCTCGAGACCGACCTCGCTGCGGCGTACGCACACCCGCGTAGGCGCCCCGGACGCGTGCTTGAGCACGTTGGTGAGCGCCTCCTGGAGGATCCTGTAGGCCGCAGTGTCCAGTCCGGCGCCGAGCTCGGGCAGCTCCGGGTCCAGCTCGGCCTCGACGGGCAGCCCCGCTGAGCGGGCACGCTCGAGCAGTGCGGGCAGATCACGCAGTCCTGCGCTCGGCGTGGTGTCGATCGAGCTCGAGCCGTCGGCCGGACGGAGCAGGTCCAGCAGCCGCCGCATGTCGTCGAGCGCGTCCCTCGCGGTCTCCTCAACGGCCGCCAGCCGACGGTCGACGTCTGGCTCGACCACGCCGCGGTCCTCCAGGGCCATCCGCGCAGCAACCGTCTGGAGGACCACTATCGAGAGACCGTGGCTGACGATGTCGTGCAGCTCCCCTGCGATCCTCGTCCGCTCCTGCTCGGTGGCCTCTGCCACGTGCAAGTCACGGGTGTCCTCGGCCAGGCTCGCCCGCACCCGCGCGGCTCCCGCGACTCGACCACGTTCGGCGGCCAGCAGACTGGCTGCCCAGACGATGGTGCAGAAAGTCAGCGTGAGCACGACGTCACCCGCACCCTGCGTGTAGGGGCTGGCCATCATCACGATGAGCAGGGCCAGGCAGCCCAGCGCCCAGGCGACGAGTGCCGTCGTACGACGCTCCGGCGTGGCAGCGACGCCGAAGGTGGCCAGCACCGCAACGAACATTACCGGGCTCATCTGCGGGGTGACCAGGCCGGCGAGCGCGACCAGCCCGAACGCAGCGAGGTACGCCGCAGGCGGGTGCCACCGACGACCGAGCAGTACCAGTGCCGCGAGCGCGATCGTCGCGCTGCCGTACCTGGCGTGCGGCTGCTCCTCGCCGAGGGAGGACACCAGCACCACCACGGCCAGCGCCACCAGTGCTAGGTCGAGCGGATGCATGCGGGCAAACCTCACCTGCCGAAACTACCGCCAGCTCGCACGGTCTCGCGTCCATCTCGCGATGGATACCGGGCCGTGAGGTTCCTCCGCTGGGCCGAAGCCGGGACCGCCGCTCTACTCCTACCTTCGGCATCCATCAGCCGCCGCGAACCGCCGCGACAGCTCGAGAAGAGGAGAAGTCAGATGTCCAAGAACAAGCTCGCGCCGCTCAGTGGCCTCGTGGGAATCGTCGGAGTCATCATCGGCCTGGCCCTCGACAACTTCCCGCACGGAAACCCCAGCGATGCTGCGGTCGTGCAGTGGTTCGCAGAGCACGGCGTGGCTCGCTGGTTTGCCTCCAGCGCCGCGATCTCGCTCGGCGGGATCGCGCTACTGGTATTCGCCGCGGTCCTAGGCGATCGTGCCGAACATGTGGGGGCCGGGCGGCTCAGCACGCGGGTGCTAACCGTGGCAGCGACCGGATGGGGGATCTGTACCGTGCTTGGCGGCGCGCTGTGGGGTGCGCCGGCCTACCTGGTGAAGCTCTCCGACGTGCACCCGACGGCGACCCTGCTCTACCTGGGTGGACCGGCCTACGCCGTGCTGGTCTCCGCCTGTGCGCTGGCCGCGGCGCTCACGGCGGCCGCACTCACTACCGCGGCGTGGAGGACCGGGATGCTGCCTCGCTGGCTCACGGTCGCCGGCATCCCAGCTTCGGTGCTGATGCTGACCAACGTGCTGCTGCCGATGCTGGTGATCGCGCTCTGGTTCGCGGCCGTCTCCATTGCGTTGACCCGTCGTACGCAGGTCGCTATGGAGCCTGAGCTCGTCAATGCTGCCGAGGAACAAGGCCTCGTGGTGTGACCGGCTCCACGTCCCCGTGATGTAGCGCGAGATCACCACAGTCCTCTCCGAGCGGCCCCAACACGGTGGGCATCTGGCAAACCGCATGACGAGCTTCTGCGAGAGATCGCAGCGTTGCGGGCGATGTCCGAAGACTCAGGGACAACCTAGGACTCGCCTTGCGACGCTCCATCGCGTGTCGGCGCTTGAACAGTCGCCGATCGGGTGCGCGACCTGTCGTCCGGGACTACCGTCACAAGATCTCCGCATCCCTCGAAGAGTGGTGGCCCCGGTCAATGCAAGAGACCCGCGACTGACAAGTCGCGAATGATGGCGACGCAGTGCCCGCCTCGGTCACTGAGGAGATCGCGGGGCGGGCATTGCTATTACGAGCTGGGCAGTCCCCTCTGGAGCCACACCGCCGCACGGCGTCCAGCGGTACGCAGACCGAAAGAGAGCTACACCGCTCAAACTGGTGGGCAGCCGCAAAGAGAGCATCCCGCCGAACGCCTGGACCGAGTCTGGCCGGACGCCGGTCCTGAGGGGAACCGTCTAATAGCCGCGTATTCCCTGCGGCAAACGCGGCACTGCGTACCGCCTCTACTGACTCCGAAAGTGGCGGTCAGTGGGGAGTACCGAAGAACGCGGCTTCGACCGTCGAGGGCCAGACGCAGAGAAGTCGGCCGCCTTTTGGTCCGGTCCTGAACCCATGAACCGCGCCTGGGGGGACGAATACGAAGGTGCCTGGCCCAATTCCTTCTGCGGGATCCGTGTCGGTGTAGAAGGTGTACTCACCCTCGAGAACGTAGAACGCTTCTGCTTCGTCGTGGACGTGTGGCGGGTTATCGAAGCCAGGTTCCTGCCAGGCCTCGCCGAGGGCCCAATGGCCCCCGGTCTCGGTTCGGGATGCTTTACGGATGATCCGGGCCTGCAGGCCACCCATCGGCAAGACGATGGCGTCTCCGTCGTCGGACCCGCGCAGGAACACCCTGGGTGCTTCTCGGTCAGGCATCGCCGGCCTCCAATCACAAACGTGGTCGTGGCCACGCCTCGAGCTTCGTTCTGGCCACCGCTTCACACATGCCTACCTCAATCGATGCTCATGCGCACACCCCCACGTCAGGGCGTGATTCTCGACCGGCCAAGGTTCTTGGAAGCGCGCTCATCCAATGGGATTGTTGTCGGCGGCTGCGCTCGCCCGGATCTGCGATCCTCACAGTCATACCCCCGCGAGTCGGGTGAGGACCGAGTGTCGCGCACCGAGGGCTGGAGTGCGGGTTACCCCCGACGCAGCACTCGGTAGATGGTCTCGGACTTCGGCGCCGGTCGAGGTTCGTCGTGCCAGCCGATCTCATCCGCCCTCTTCGCGATTGCGGCCTTCACCTCGGCGACCTCGACATCGTCATCAAAGAAGGCAATCGACAACCCATTCCCGGTCGCGGGGTCGACGAGGTGGTACGCGTCCAGCACGCCCGGAACGCTTCTAGCCGCATCGATGACCCACTGGCGGTCGTCGTCGGGCATCGGCTCCCAAACAGCAATCCGCGCGATCATGGCTCGCCTCCTCCGGGTGTCGAGCCCAATGTAGTAGCGAGGGAAGCTCCTGGCCTGCTGTCGAGGCGCGTCACTCCGCGAAAGTCGCACGGTGCACGTGCTTGGCGGATCGCTGGCTCTCGGTCATGCGCATTCGGTCGACGCGGCCATTTGTCGCACGGGTCTCGATTTGATCGCATCGGTGGGCCACGACTGAGGGAGGCCTTCTCGTGTGGGTTGGAGTGGAGCGGCGGACCGCGACCGGCGTGAGCCTCATCAGGACGTCGCCACTGTGAGCATCTGGGTCTCACTGCATCGGGACCGCTGCGAGGATGGCGTTCGTGCGCCGCTACGAGGGGACCGTATACGACAGCAACCGCTGGGCCGGCTTCGAACTCCGCCCCGGCGACATCATCATCTCTTCGCCGCCGAAGTGCGGAACGACGTGGACGCAGATGATCTGCGCGCTGCTCATCCTGCAAGAACCCCAGCTCCCGCTCCCGCTCCCGCTCGACACGCTCTCGCCGTGGATCGACATGGTGACCCGGGCCCGCCGGGAGGTGGTTGCGGACCTGCAGGCCCAGACGCACCGCCGGTTCATCAAGACCCACACACCGCTGGACGGGATACCGAACGATCCAACCGTCACCTACATCTGCGTCGGGCGTGATCCCCGCGACGTTGGACTGTCGATGGACCGCCACATCGACAACACGGACGTCGGTGCGTTTCTCCAAGCCCGCGAGCAGGCGGCAGCGATCGACGGCATCGAACTCGGCCCAGTGCGACACCAGCCGCCGCGCCCCGAAGGCGTGCTGGACCGCTTCTGGCAATGGGTCGACGACGAGACGCCCTCGACGCAAATCGGGTCGTCGCTGCGACGCACCATGGAGCACGTGCAGACGTTCCGCACCGCCGCCGACGAGCTCGACGTCATCTTCCTGCACTACGACGACCTGAAGGCCGACCTGGAGAGGCAGATGCGGCAGCTGGCCAGCCGTCTCGGCATCGACGTCGGCGAGCGCCGATGGCCCGGCCTCGTTCAAGCCGCGACGTTCGAGTCCATGCGCAGCAGGGCCGACACGACCGTCCCCGGCGGTGGCGTGGAGCACTGGGTGGACCCCACCGCGTTCTTCAGCCGAGGCACGAGTGAGCAGTGGCGCGATCTGCTGAACAACGCCGACCTCACCCGATATGCAGCGCGCGTTCGAGCCGTCGCGTCCGACGACCTCGTCGAATGGGTGCACCGCGAGGCGATCGAATGAGATCTCTTGAAAGGATTGACCCGCCCGGCCGATGCTCGTCAGTGCTCAGGACTGTGAGTCCCACCATCAGCGAGGTCAGGGGGACGTCAACGAAGTTGACGTAACGAAGCCGGTCCTAGCTGCTCGGTAAGGCGTTCCCAGGGCGACCGCGATTCGGCGTGTTCATGTGCACGGCGATCAAGGGCGCATGAGCCCAGCGGAGATCTTGATGTCTTGGGCCCCATTTCCTCGTCGCTCGACCCGACCGCGGCGCCCGAGCGAGACGAGACCTCGGCGACTGACGTTAGGGACGGCCTTCCGGTGGCTCGTCCCTCGCTCGCGGCAGCACCTGCGTCTCGGCGTCAGGCCCGACCGGAGGGGCCTCCGGGTGCCGGCGGTGCAGGGCGCTGGGAAGGTGCGGCCGGCGGCGCTGCGTAACGAGCCGCAGCTGGCGCCGCACGCGCTCGTCGAGCGCGAGCTCGTGCTGCAGGCGTCGGACCGTGGCGCGAGTCGCGGAGTAGAGCTCGATCACGTCGGCCGACTGCTTCGTGGTCAACGCCGCGTCGAGCCGGCTCCGGGCGCGGTCCATCCCGTCTTGTGCTTCCTGGAGACGGGCGATGTCGCCCCGGCTGAGGTTCACCTGTACGTCGGCCTCGTGGCGGACCAGCTCCCCGAAGGCGTCGACCCCGGCCGCCAGCTCCCGAAATGTTGCGGCCAGGTCGTTCAGCACGAGCGTCGCGGAGTCCTCGGTCAGCCAGGTGTCGTCAGCGCAGTCCCGTGCCGAACGCATCAGGACACGCACGGACACCGCAGAGTGCTCCAGTGCCTCCATGCCCTGCCGGAGCCCGGGTTCGACGTGAGGTGTGCGAACGGCGCGCAGGTTCAGCCGGCGGCCCTCCTCGGCCCGGAGTAGTGCGGCTCCGACCTGTGGGATGTCGTGGGTGATGCGCCTGGAGTCGTCCAGCCACTCGCGGGCAGCCCCAGGCAGGCGCTCGCGGTGTCCGTCGGCCATCTCGCTGAGCTCGTTCGCAGCGCGGACCAGCAGCTCGCTGACCGCGGCGGCCAACCCGCCGATGGCGCGGCCGGCATCGCCGCTGGCGACCTTGGGCGGGAAGAGGAGCGTGGCGACGATGCCTACGGCCGCGCCGACCAAGGTCTCAGCGATCCGCTGCCAGGCTGCCGCCTCAGCGCCGATCGCGCCGACACCGAGGACGAGCATGGCGCTGATCGCCACCTCGACCAGGTTGGAGCGCAGCCTGAGGTACTGACCGATGGTGATCGAGACCAGGATGAGGATGCCCAGGCTCCACCACTCCAGCGGTACGACGGCCGCGAACCCGGCTGCCAGCGCAACCCCGGCCACGACGGCGATGACGCGGTCGAGACCGCTGGCGAGCAGGGACAACGGCGTCACCTGCACCACCAGCATCGCCGTCAGCGGAGCGAGCAGCGGATGCGCGCCGGGAAAGATCAGGGACGCCACGACGTAGCTGGCCGTGGCCGCCACGGTGATCCGCATCGACCACAGGACGGCTGCGCGGCCATCGCGGCGTACCCGCGCCAGCTCCCGTGAGACGAAGCCGCGCCACCACTGGACCACGCCCCATCATGCACCGCCGACGGAGCCACGCGGTTCCGGTCCGGGACGGAGGCTCGCCAGGACTGTGGTGAGGCACATCCGGCGCTGCTAACGCCAGGTGGTCAAGCTCCTGATCAGGCAGCACCTCCAACCGGGCCGGGGCCGGTGACCACGAGCGGACAGGTCGCACCAAGGCACGAAGCCAGTCAGTCCACGGGTCACACCCTCAGTCACCAACCCACAGCCCAACACCATCAGGCTGCGTTGGCGATCCTCACAGTCTTACCCCCGCGTATGACTGTCAGCCTGGGCCGAGTCGGCGCACGCCCCTCTGGTCCATTCCATCCGGCAGGCGGCTGTGTAAGCGCCCTCTGCTGCTCGATACGCGGGTGATCTGCGCTCGAACGTGCGTCCACCTCCGCCAGGTCGCGTCGTAGTCTCGCCGTGCCCAACGCTCAGTTTGGGCTTCACACAGGCGACCCGGAGCCTGTCTTCGCGGCCCTCGAACCGCGGGAGGGCTGGGGCTAGTCTGAATTCCTGCTCGTGCGGCCGCCCTTCCGAATAGCCGTTGCGTGCCGAGTCGAGGAGCTTTCGATGGGCTGGGAAGAAGCTGGCGTTGCCTGGAGCGATCGCGCAGTTGACTGGGCATACTTGATGGAGCCGCTTTTCGCTCCTGTCTATGAAAAGCTCGGCACGTCTCTCGGACTCCAGCCGACCCACTCCCTGCTCGACATCGGGTGCGGAGGAGGCCGTGCCCTGCAGACATACCTGTCTCATGGATCTCAGGTCGCTGGCATCGATGCCGCAGAGGGTCTGCTCAGCATCGCTCGCCTCCGCGTCCCGCCAGCAGACCTGCGGCATGGTTCCTTGACCGAGCTGCCCTGGCCGGATGGCACCTTCGACGCAGTCACTGGCGTGAACTCCTTCGTGTACGCCGACGACGGTGGACTCTCGGAAGCCTTCCGGGTGCTCAAAGATGGGGGAAGGCTCGGCATCGGGTTCTGGGCCGATCCCATGGACTTCTCGTTCTGTATGACTGCCCTAGGACGGGCCTTGGGTCCGTATGTCGCCCCCGCGAGCACCAACACCCCCTTGGCCATGTCGGAACCAGGGAGGGCGCGTGAGCTGCTCGCGGCGGCCGGCTTCGACGTGCTCGACTCTGGCTCCGTTCACTGCGTCAGCGAGTTCGCGGACGCAGAGACGGCCTATCGCGGGTTGGCCTCGACGGGGATGATCTACCCGATCGTCCAGGACGACGCCGAGCCGGACCTGAGGGCCGAGGTCATGGACGACCTCAACTCCCGGTACTCAGTCGCCGAAGGCATCAGGATGAACGCGTCCATCGGCTGGCTCGTCGCCGAGCGATCACGCTGACGCCACCTCGCGAAGGTGATCTGGCGCAGGCCCAGGCGCTGGTTTCCGCCGCGTCCGGGTCGTGGCCTGCTGGTCGACAGGTTGTGTTCAGGACGTCCATGGCCAGGGAGGCTCTGGCCATCCGTCCGGGTTGGCCGGGAAGCAGGGCTATGAGGTGGAGGGTGGCGCAGGGGACGTGTCGCGGTTCTCCCTGCCATCCGTGAGCCTCCATCACTCCTCGGGCGAGGTGGTCGAGGGTGCGCGGATCGGGTCCTCGTACGTCGATGGTCCGGCCCCTTTGCTCCGGCTCGAGGACAGCCCGGACGACCGTGGCGGCCACTGCGTCGACCGGGGTCCACTCGAACGGGTTGTCCCCACGTCCGAAGACGACGGGTCGACCACGCCGTCCAGCTGTCTGCTCGAGAATCTGCACCCAGGTCTCTTCGAAGGCGTCGGGCCGGATGATCGTCCACGGTGTCGCACTGCGCCGGAGGTGTTCCTTCGGCAGCGTAGTTCATCCTGAACAGGCGCATAGGACTGTGGCGAGAGGCGCCCAGAACCGAGACCAGGACCACAGCGGCTCCGGACCGTGTTGCTGCGCCTATCAGTGTGATGTTGCAGGTCGACGTCTGCTGGTGACTGGCGAGGGAACCCGGTGACGCAGGAGACGGCCACCGAGACCCCGTCGAGGGCTTTGTCAGTGATGTCGCGCAGGTCTCCGTCGCGGTGTCGGCTGAGGGCGTGCACGGTGGCCCCACTGGTCTCGAGCAGGTCGACGACGCGCGCTCCCAACCGTCCCGTCCCGCCTGCCACCAGGATCATCAGGACAGGATTCGTGCATCGCCGTGTCGGCGTCGTCGCTGGCGGTGGGGTCGTCTACGGGCTCGAGGTAGAACCGTGCTGCAGTCGCGAGTCCGCCGCGAACGGTGAACAGGATCGGTCCGCACTTCAGATGTGGCGTGCCGTCGCGGCGTGTCCCTCGCATCTCCCACTCGGTCCAGACCCTGTCCCCGTCCTGTGTCGAGGCGATGAGGATGGCCATGTGGTCGGGTATTCCGGCGAAGATCTGAGCCCAGTTCCGACGTACCTGACCCTTGCCGGTGAACCCGCGGCCCGGATGGGCGGGGGTCTGGTTGCTGTAGTCCTCTGCGAAGCAGTCCAACACACGGGTGACGCTCCTGCTGTTGGTCGCGTCGCGGAGCTTCAGCGCGAAGTCTGCGTGTCCCATCTGTCCTCCCCGGAGCAATTTAGATACAGTGTGATGTATCTAATGAGGAGATGACTCTGTTGAATGCACGTGTCAAGGTCCGCCCCTACGACGCGTCCCGGCGAAGACTCCGGGCCGCGCAGCGTCGCGACGCCGTGCTGGATGCCGCGCAGGAGCTGTTCTTCAGCCGGGGGTACGCCGCGACGACGATCGCCGGTATCGCCGAGACCGCCGAGGTGTCACCCGAGACGGTCTACAAGGGTTTCGGCGGCAAGCCCGGACTGGTCCGCGAGCTTCGCGCTCGCGCCCTCCTTGGCGCGGGACCCGTCCTAGCAGAGGATCGCTCGGACCGCGCCCTGGCTGACCCGCGAGGCGTAGTCAGAGGGTGGGCGAAGCTCGCCGGCGAGGTGGCGCCCCGAGTTGCCCCGATCCTCAACCTGGTTCGCGAAGCCGCGGTCCTGGATCCCACGATGCGCGAGCTGGCCGACGACCTAGATTCCGATCGACTTCGTCGCATGCGAGCCAACGCCCGCTTCCTCGCCGACTCGGGATACCTACGCTCCGGGGTCTCCTTGGCTCATGCCACCGACGTCCTCTTCGCCGTGTCGTCACAGGAGTTGTACGACCTCCTGGTCGTGCGCCGTGGTTGGTCGACGCGCCGCTACACCCACTTCGTCGCAACCACGATCGAGAACGCCTTGTTGTGAATCCGATCGGCACTCGACACGGTCATACCGCGGGAGCCGGACACGCGGACCTTCCGATGTCTGAGCTCCATATCGAACCGCTTTGCCGGCGGTGCGGTGTGGCCTGCATGGGAAGGTGGAGAAGATGAGACGACACCAGCGTGTCACGGCCAGCGGGGTCCGCAGGCCGCAGAGCGAGCGGTTGCGCCGACGTCAGCGGTGGTACTTCACCCTGATGGGCGTTTGCCTGCTGCTCATCTTGCTGGCCTGGAACTTGGTCAGGCTGTGGTCGACGACGGCGGCCGTGGCCATGTCGGTCGTCGCTGCCGTGCTCCCGCCGATCGCCGTCGTCATCGCCAACTGGGGCGAGGATCGCTGACGACGAGCCGGCCGGCCCTCATGCACCTGCGCCCTCGACGTGCTTCAACGTGTGCCCGCGGCATTCGACGTATCCTCCGGTTTCGTCGCCTGAGCGACGCAGGCGTCGGCGGCCGCGGCTAGCGTCTGACCCATGGCAACCCTGCTGCCCGAGCTGCTCGTGACCGACCCGGCCGCGCTGCGGGCGTGGCTCGACGAGCACCACGCGACGTCGCTCGGCGTGCGGCTGGTGCTGACCAAGAAAGGCGGCTCGGTCACCACGATCACGTGGGCGAGCGCGGTCGAGGAGTTGCTCTGCTTCGGCTGGATCGACGGCCGGGCCGGCAAGCGCGACGAGGACAGCTACACCGTGCGCATCACCCCGCGCCGCCCCAAGGGCGGCTGGTCCCAGCGAAACGTCGCGCTCGTGGCGACGCTCGAGGAGCAGGGCCGGATGACCGACGCCGGGCGCGCCGCGGTCGAGGCCGCGCGCACCGACGGGCGGTGGGACGCGGCGTACGCCGGTCCGGCAACCCGCCAGACGCCTGACGACCTGGCCGCGGCGATCGCGGCGGTGCCGGACGCGCAGGCGATGTTCGACGTGCTCACGAGCGCCAACCGGTTCGCGCTGATCCATCGCGTCGAGAGCATGAAGCGCGCCGAGAGCCGGGCCCGCAAGATCACCGAGATGGTGGAGATGCTGGCGGGCGGCGAGACGCTCTACCCGCAGAAGGCGGGTCACCCCGGACAGGCAGGCCGAGCTCGGCATCACCGTCCCTGACGTGGCGCCGCCCGTGGTGGTCTTTCAGTCCGCCGTGCGGGACGGCGACCGCGTGTTCACCTCCGGACAGCTGTCAACGAAGGACCGTCAGCCTGCGCCTCTTCAGCGAGGTGGTTCCCCCGAATGCTGCCCCGAAGGCTCGAATGCCGGTCGGGACGCCGCCGCGTCAGGGCGGGTCAGAGACCTGGTGATGGCTCCCCCGGCTGGACTCGAACCAGCAACCCTCCGGTTAACAGCCGAATGCTCTGCCAATTGAGCTACAGGGGATCGTGCAGCGGCAAGGTTAGCAAGGACGCCGTCTCGCCGCTAAATCGGTTGGCGCCCGGGGCCGAGCTCGTCCTGGGCGTCCCGGATCGCCGTCTCGGCCGCCTCGCTGACGACCGGGTCCTCGGGATCCACCCCGACGTCGTACTCGCAGGCCCAGGTGATCTCGCCAGTGCCGCGTGGGGGGCGGCGGGCGATCACGGTCAGGCCCCGCTTGCCGCCGAGGGAGACCCGGCGCTGGATCAGGACGCTGGCCGTGACCCGCTCCCGCACCATCTGCAGCAGCAGGCCGGGATCGGTGACCGTGAAGGTGTGCACCGGTCGCACCTGGCCGAACTCGCCGACCTCCGCCACCCGCAGCCGCTCCTCCTCGCGGTCCCAGTCGGCGGTCTCGACCTGCTCCCACGGCACGCGCAGCGTCTCGACCGGCTCCACGATGACGAGCGCGTCGCGGGTGCCGATCAGCCACGACCCGTCCGGGGTGGCCGCGTGGGCGAGCGGCCTCTCGCCGCGGGTGAGGCCGGCACGTCCTAGCACCTCGGGCGGCACCTTCGCCCCTCCGCCGAAGAGCTTCCTCACACGTCGCCGCCGATGGCCTTCTCGCGCAGCGTGCGCCGGTGCTGCTCGAGCGCGACCAGCTCACCGAACATGCGGTTGTACTCCGTGGCCCGCTCCACCGGGTTGGTGCGCTGCAGCCGCGACTTCAGGTCGGTGATGCGACGCAGGGCGGTGACCTCCTGGAGGCGGAACACGTGGGCGGCGACGTACCCGCTGGTCGGCTCCTTGCTCGACAGCAGCGGCTCGACGGCCAGCGCGGAGAGCGCCTGGGCCACGGCCGGGTCGACGACGCTGTCGCGCAGCTTGGAGACCCACACCTCGCCGCCCGGGGCGGACGCCGGTCCGCCGCAGAGCACCACGGTGTCCCACACGCCGCGGTACGTCGGATGGGTGAAGTCGTCGCCGTCGACCTCCTTGGCCATCCGGCCGACCGCCTCGGGGTGCTGCACGACGAGCTTGAGCGTCTCCCGCTCCAGCGAGAACCTCGGGTCGCGCAGGTCGGGCAGCGGCGGGGCCGCGGCGCGGTCGGGAGCCGCCTCCGAGGGGCGCGTCGGGCGGTCGGCGGGGCGGCGGTTGGCGGCTCGACGCACCTCCGCCCGGGCGTCGTCGATGTCGACCCCGACCATGCCGGCCAGCTCGCGGGAGAACGCCTCCACCTTCGACCGGTCGCGGATCGCGGAGACCAGCTTGGCGGCCTCGCGCAGCGCATCGACGCGGCCGTCGGCGCGGTCGAGGTCGTAGCGTCCGACCACGTTGCCCAGCACGAAGCGGTAGAGCGGGATGCGGCGGGCGACCAGCTCCCGGACGGCCGCGTCCCCCTGCTGGAGGCGTACGTCGCAGGGGTCGAGGCCGTCGGGGTCCACCGCGACGTAGGTCTGGCCGGCGAAGTTCTGGTCGCCCTCGAAGGCCCGCAGCGCCGCCTTCTGCCCGGCGGCGTCGCCGTCGAAGGTGAAGATCACCTCGCCGCGGAACTCGTCGTGGTCCTGCAGGAGCCGTCGCAGCACCCGGCCGTGGTCCTCACCGAAGGCGGTGCCGCAGGTGGCGACCGCGGTGGGGACCCCGGCGAGGTGGCAGGCCATCACGTCGGTGTAGCCCTCGACGACGACGGCCTGCGAGGCGCGCGCGATGTCGCGGCGGGCGAGGTCGATGCCGTAGAGCACGTGGCTCTTCTTGTAGATCGGCGTCTCGGGGGTGTTGAGGTACTTCGCCTCGATGCGGTCGTCGTCGAAGATCCGCCGGGCGCCGAACCCGATGACGTCGCCGTTGGTCTCGCGGATCGGCCACAGCAGCCGGCCCCGGAACCGGTCGTAGTGGCCGCGGTTGCCCTGCGCGACGAGTCCGCCGGTGACCAGCTCGACGTCCGCGAAGCCCTTCTGGCGCAGGTGCTTGAAGAGGTCGTCGCCACCACGCGGCGCGAACCCGACGCCGAAGGTGGCGGCGGCGTCCTTGTCGAAGCCGCGGCTGGTGAGGAACTCCCGGGCCTCCTGCGCCGCCGGGGTGGTGAGCTGGTCGGCGTAGTAGGCCTGCGCGGCCTTGTGCGCCTCGAGCATCCGCGGTCGCAGGTTGTGCTCGCGCTTGGCGGGCCGCTCCCCCGCGCCCTCCTGGTAGCGCAGCTGGACGCCGTACTTGTCGGCCAGGCGCTCGACGGCCTCGGAGAACCCGATGCCGTCGATCTTCATCAGGAACGAGATGACGTCGCCGCCCTCACCGCAGCCGAAGCAGTTGCCGGTCAGGAGGTTGTCGGCCAGCGCGAACGCATGACCGTCCCGGACCTCCGCGCAGAAGACCTCCTCCACGCGGTCGGTCGGCTCCACGGACCGCACGACCCAGCCCGGCCGAGCGACGCCCGTCGCCGCGGAGCCGAAGCGGTCCCGGTGCTCGGAGACCAGGAAGAAGTCCTCGGCGAGGTCGTGCCGGTCGAGGTGGAGGCCGGTCTGCCCCGTGAGCACGGAGGTCCCGATGCCCAGGCGCGTGCACAGGGTGCGGACGAGGTCGCGCATCTGCGGCGTCGACGGGTCGAGCACCACCGTGCCGTCCGAGGCGACACTGCCCGCAGCAGCGACGTAGCCCGCGAGCCACCCGAGGAGGTAGGAGGCCGACTCCCCCAGGTCGGGAGGCGCCGTGAAGAACCTGGGCAGATGGTGAACCAGCAGGTCGTGGCCGCTGGCGGATGTCACGCTGTTCGGGAACCACTTGAGCATCGCCTCGTCCTGGGGCGGGCACAGCAGGGCGACCGAGCCGTCCCCGTCGAGGGCGCCGGCGCCGAACGTGAACCCGTGCGCGATCCCGAAGGGCGAGGGAGTCGTTGCTCCGACGCGGGAGCGCGGGTAGACCGAGGCCAGCTCGTCGCCGGGCTCCAGCCCCGACGTGAGCTCCTCACGCCGCCCCTGCGGCGACGTGCCCGTCCGCACGAACCACCGGTGCCCGTCGGTGGCGAGGATCTCCTTGGTCACACGCCCCCTCGAGACGGTGATCCGGTGCAGCGGCTGGACGCCGTAGGACGCGAAGGGTGCCTCCACCCACTGCGCCGAGGCACCCAGCACCCGGTGCACTCCCCCCGCGAGCTCGCGGATGGGGCGGACGCCCTCCCACGTCATGACCTCCGTCTCGCCCGCGAGGCAGTGGAAGAAGTTCTTCGACGGGTTGACGTTGAACGACGGCGACTTCTCGTCGTGGAAGGGGCACAGCCCCTTCTGCGAGCCGCCGCCGGCGTGCTTGAGGGTGACGTACCCGGAGACCACCTCGTCGATCCGGGCGCGCTCGCGGACCACCGCGATGTCGTCGTCCCGGATCAGTCCTGCCACGGTCGCCGAGTCTACGTGCCGGGGGTGGCCCGGCGTCGTCGGCGCCCACAGCCCGCAGGGTGGCCGTGGTCAGCGGAGCCGGGCGTGCCAGGTCAGCGCGGAGGCGTCGGTCAGCGAGGCGACCTGGTCGACGACGACCCGCAGCCGGGCGGCGTCGGAGGCCGCCGCCGCGAAGTCCGCGCGGAACGCCGGCATCAGCTCGCTCGGGCCCCGCCGGCGCAGCTGCGCGACCAGCTCGGCGACCACCTCGCGCTGCCGTTGCAGCAGCGGCACCCGGTCGTCGGCGCGCATCACGTAGTGCGCGGCGACCCCCTTCAACGCCGAGACCGCCAGCACCGTCTCGCGGGGCACCACCAGGTCGGCGGCGTAGCGGACCAGGGACAGGTCGCCGTGCTTCTCCCGCGTGGCGTCGCGGACCTGCGTGCAGAAGCGTCCGATCAGGTCGCTGGTGAGGTCCTTGAGCGCGGCCTGGGCCGGCCGGCTGCCGTCGTACGGCGCGGACGGCCACGAGCTCACCTGCTGCAACCGGGCGAGCGCGTCGTCGAGCTCGGCATCGTCGACGTCGGGGAGGTACCAGTCGCGCACGGTCTGCCAGACCTGTGCGCGGGCCTCGGACTCCACCAGCCAGGAGAGGTCGACCTTGCCAGCGACCACCCCGTCCTCGAGGTCGTGCACGGAGTAGGCGACGTCGTCGGCGAGATCCATCACCTGGGCCTCCACGCACCGTCGGCCGGGGTCACCGGCCGCCGGCTCGAGGCCGTCGCGCATCCAGGTGAACACGTCGAGGTCGTCGTCGTAGACCCCGAACTTGCACCCGCTCCCCCCCGAGTCGCTGGCCATGACGGCGCTCCGCGGGGCGGTGGCCCGGGTCCAGGGGTACTTGGTGCTCGCGTCCAGGGTCGCGCGGGTGAGGTTCAGCCCGACGGAGCGGCCGTCGGCGGCCAGCGTCTTGGGCTCGAGGCGGGTGAGCAGCCGGAAGGTCTGGGCGTTGCCCTCGAAGCCGCCGCAGGGGCCGCTGAGCGCGTCCAGCGCGCTCTCCCCGTTGTGCCCGAACGGCGGATGGCCCAGGTCGTGCGCCAGCGCCGCGGTCTCCACGATGTCGGGGTCGCAGCCGAGGGTGCGGCCGAGGTCGCGGGCCACCTGGGCGACCTCGAGGGTGTGGGTGAGCCGGTTGCGCACGAAGTCGTCGGTCTGCGGGCCCACGACCTGCGTCTTGGCGGCCAGCCGGCGCAACGCCGCCGAGTGCACCAGGCGGGCCCGGTCCCGCTCGAACGGCGTGCGCTCGCGTCGCTTGGACGGCTCGTCCACATAGCGGACACGCGCCCGCTCGTCGTACTCCATCGACCCCACGAGCGCCGACCCTACTGCCGGGCGCCGACCCTCGCCGGACGGGAGAGGTGGCCGGACTGGAAATGTCGGAGGCCCTGGTTAGGCTCTCCGCCATGACAGTCCTGGGACGCGACACCTCGGCGCGACTCGTCGACTGTGCGGCCGTCCAGGGGTTCGTGCGACGGGTCTGCTTCAAGACCGGCCCACCCGGACTCGTGGGCACCGAGCTCGAGTGGATCGTCGTGGCCGTCGACGACCCGACCGAGCCCGTCCCGATCCCCCGGCTCCGATCCCTGATCGACGCCGCCGGCCCCCTGCCTGGCGGCAGCACCGTGACCTACGAGCCCGGTGGCCAGCTCGAGCTCAGCTCGCCGGCCTTCCCGGGACCCACCGCGTGCTGGCAGGCGCTGGCGGCTGACGTCCACCACGTGCGCCGGGCCCTGGCCGCCGCTGGGCTCGCGCTCCTCGACACGGCGCTCGACCCGCACCGTCGCCCCCGGCGACAGCTCGTCCATCCCCGCTACGACGCCATGGAGGCCTACTTCGCGGCCGCCGGACCCGACAGCGCACAGACCGGTCCGGTGATGATGACCGGCACCGCGGCGCTGCAGGTCAACCTCGACATCGGCACCGATCCGGACGACGCCTGCCGGCGCTGGCGGCTGCTGCACACCCTCGCACCGACGATGGTCGCCACGTTCGCGAACTCCCCCGTCCACGCCGGTCGCGACACCGGGTGGAAGTCCGGTCGCCAGCAGGTGTGGCAACGCCTCGACCTGCGCCGTACGACGATGCCGACCGGCACCGACCCGGCCTCCGCGTGGGCGCAGTACGCCCTCGACGCCCACCTGATGCTCCAGCGGCGCGACGGCGACGACTGGCGGGTCCAGCACGGCACCACCTTCCGGGACTGGGTGACCTCCGAGGATCCGCCGGACGAGTCCGACCTGCTGCTGCACCTGACCACGCTGTTCCCGCCGGTGCGTCCGCGCGGGTGGTACGAGGTCCGCTACCTCGACAGCCAGCCCCACCGGTGGTGGCCGGTGCCGATGGCGGTGCTCACCGCCCTCGTCGAGGACCCGGCCGCCTCGGCCGCCGCCGCCGAGGCGTGCACCGGTCGCGAGGACTGGGTCGCCGCCGCCCGCGACGGGCTGGCGGCCCCCGGGCTGCAGGCGGCGGCGCTCGCCTGCTTCGACGCCGCCCTGCCCGCCCTCGAGCGCCGCGGGGAGCACCCCGGCCTCGTGGACCTGGTCGCTGCCTTCCGCGACACCTACGTGCGGGTGGGCCGCTGCCCCGCAGACGACCCCCTCTCCCCGTCCCTGGAGCTCGCATGACGACCCTGCCCGGCACCTCCCCCGACGCGCTGTCCGAGCAGGACCTCAAGCAGTACGTCGCCGACCAGCTCGAACGCGGCCGCAACCGCAGCCTCGGCCTCACCACGCAGGTGCTCGACGAGCGCGAGCTGCTGGCCCAGCACTCCCGGCTGATGTCCCCGCTGGTGTGGGACCTCGCGCACGTCGGCAACTACGAGGAGCTGTGGCTGCTGCGTGAGGCCGCCGGCCTCGAGGCGATGCGTCCCGAGCTCGACGACATCTACGACGCCTTCGAGCATCCTCGTGCGACGCGGCCGACACTGCCGCTGCTGCGGCCCGCCGAGGCCGGTGACTACCTCGGCCTGGTGCGGCGCAAGGTCCTCGACGCCCTCGACGGGCTGCGGCTGACCCCGGGGCGCGAGCTGCTCGATGCCGGCTTCGTGTTCGGCATGGTGCTCCAGCACGAGCACCAGCACGACGAGACGATGCTGGCCACCCACCAGCTGCGACGCGGCGACCCGGTCCTCCCCGCCACCGACGCCCTGCCTGCCCCGGCGGCCCTGGTCGCCTCCACCGAGGTGCTGGTGCCGGGTGGCCCGTTCACGATGGGCACCTCGACGGACTCCTGGGCGCTCGACAACGAACGGCCCGCCCACCAGGTCGACGTGGCGCCGTACCTCATCGACACGGTGCCGGTCTCCAACGCCGCCTACCGCGCCTTCGTCGAGGCCGGCGGCTACGACGACGAGCGGCTGTGGAGCGGCGCCGGGTGGCGCTGGCGCTGCCAGTCCGGCAAGCGCACGCCCGCCTTCTGGGTCCGCGACGCGGGCACCTGGCTGCGGCGCCGGTTCGCGCACGTCGAGCCGCTGCCCGACGACGAGCCCGTGCAGCACGTCTGCTGGTTCGAGGCCGACGCCTACGCCCGCTGGGCCGGGCGCCGGCTCCCGACCGAGGCCGAGTGGGAGAAGGCCGCGTCCTGGGACCCGGCCACGCGCACCAAACACCGCTTCCCGTGGGGCGAGGAGGCGCCGACCGAGAGGACCGCCAACCTCGGCCAGACCCGCTACCACCCGACCCCGGCCGGCTCCTACCCCGCCGGTGCGTCGCCGACCGGGGTGCTGCAGATGGTCGGCGACGTGTGGGAGTGGACCGCCACGGAGTTCACCGGCTACCCCGGGTTCCGGCCCTTCCCCTACCAGGAGTACTCCGAGGTCTTCTTCGACGACGGCTACCGCGTGCTGCGCGGCGGGTGCTGGGCCACCGACCCGCTCGCCTGCCGCACCACCTTCCGCAACTGGGACCACCCGATCCGTCGGCAGATCTTCAGCGGCTTCCGCACGGCGCGAGACGTCTGAGCATGTGCCGGCACCTGGCCTACCTCGGCGTCCCGCTGAGCCTCGAGTCGCTGGTGGTGGACCGCCCGCACGCGCTCTACGAGCAGTCGTGGGCGCCGCGACGACAGCGGCACGGCACGGTGAACGTCGACGGCTTCGGCGCCGGCTGGTACGTCGACCGCGTGCTGCCGGTGCGCTACCGGCGCGCCCAGCCGATCTGGACCGATGCGTCCTTCGCGTCGCTGGCGCCGACCATCACCACGTCCTGCGCGGTCGCGGCAGTACGGTCCGCGACCGCCGGCATGTCCCCCGACGAGGCGGCCGCGGCACCGTTCACGCACGAGCGCTGGCTGTTCAGCCACAACGGCCGGCTGCACGACTGGGCGACCGCCCGCACCGCGCTGGCTCCGCAGCTGGCCGACGTCGCGGACACCCGTGTCGGGGTCGACTCGGCGCTGCTGTTCGGGCTCGCCGTCGCCGCCTGGCAGGGCGGCGCGTCGCTGCCCGAGGGCCTGGCCGAGGCCGCCCGCGCCGTGCTCGCCCACGGCGGCGGGCGGCTGACGATGCTCGCGGCTGACGGGTCCGCCCTCGCCGGGGTGGTCGTCGGCGAGCCGATGCACGTGCTCGTGGGCCCGACCGGCACCGTCGTCGCCTCGGAGCCGCACGACGACGACCCGGGGTGGCGGGAGCTGGCCGAGGGGAGCGTCGTACACGTGAGCGCGGGGGGGCTGAGCGAGACGACGCTGTGAGCACCCACCCCCTGGACCATCGAGGACGGAGCCCCATGTCTCGCATCGACCGCCATCTCACTCCCGCGGACCTCGCGGCCTCCCTGCGCACGGACGTGCGTGCCGGACTCACCTCGACGCCGAAGGTGCTGGCACCGAAGTACTTCTACGACGGGCGCGGCAGCGAGCTCTTCGAGGAGATCACCCGGCTGCCGGAGTACTACCAGACCCGCGCCGAGGCGAGCATCCTCACGGCCCACGCGGACGAGATCGCGGACCTCACCAAGGCCCGCTCGCTGGTGGAGCTGGGCTCCGGCTCCTCGGAGAAGACCCACCTGCTGCTGCGGGCGCTGCGCGACGTCGGCTCACTGCAGACCTATGTCCCGGTCGACGTCAGTGCGGACGCGATCGAGTGGGCGATGCCCGGCCTGGTCGAGCGGTACCCCGGCCTGCAGGTGCACGGCGTGGTGGCCGACTTCGAGCGCCACCTCGACCGGCTGCCCGACGACGGGCCCCGGCTGGTGGCGTTCCTCGGGGGCACCATCGGCAACTTCGAGCCGGCGCAGCGGGCCCGGTTCCTCGCCGCGATCGGGGCCACGCTCCGCCCCGGGGACGCGCTGCTGCTCGGCACCGACCTGGTCAAGGACCCGCACCGGCTCGTGCGAGCCTACGACGACGCGGCCGGGGTGACGGCGGCCTTCAACCTCAACGTGCTCCGGGTGATGAACCGCGAGCTCGGCGCCACCTTCGACGTCGACGCGTTCGGCCACGTCGCGGTGTGGGACGCCGAGCAGGAGTGGATCGAGATGCGGCTGGAGTCGCGGCGCGCGCAGCGGGTCGACGTACCGGGGCTGTCGCTGCGTGTCGACTTCGCCGAGGGCGAGCAGGTGCGCACCGAGATCTCCGCGAAGTTCCGCGAGGCCACCGTCGCCGCCGAGCTCACCACCGCCGGCCTCCACCCCACCCACTGGTGGACCGACCACCCCACCGACTTCGCCCTCTCCCTCTCCTCCCCCTCCCCCTCCCGCTGAGGCGTCTCGTTCTGCGCCCGCCACCCCGCCGAGGCGTCTCGTTCTGCGGGGAGGTCCGGGGATCCGCAGAACCGACGCCTCGCGCCATACCGACCGCAGAACCAGGCGCCTCAGCGCCATACCAACCGCAGAATCAGACGCCTCGGTCAGTTGACGGAGATGTGGACGTGGTCGAAGTGGTTGGCGGTCGGGGAACCGCGGTCGGACATGGGGCGCCAGCCCTCCGACGAGCGCTGCTGGGTGTAGATGTGCTGCGCCCAGATCACGTCGTAGAGGTTCAGCTCGCCGGCGTGCAGGCGGGCCCAGTCCGCGACCGCCTGCCCGAGCGAGGAGTCGCCGTTGATCATGAAGTCGATCGCCCGGCCGGAGGAGTGCTCGCCGTGCCCGTCGTAGCCGCCGTAGCTGCTCAGCGCCGGGAACGCGTTGCACACCGCACGGAACAACGTGACCGCCGCCGGGGTCAGGCCCGACTCGGTGGCGGACCCGTCGGCGCACGGTGCCGTGGAGACCCCGGTGGCCGGAGAGGCGGACGTCGATCCCGAGCCGCCTGCGGACGACGCCGAGGTCTTCGGCTTCGGCATCTTGTCAGCGAGATAGTCCTGGTTGACCCAGCGGATCTGGCCGCCGTACAGGATCTGCGCGAAACCGGCCTTCCGGACACCGGTGGTGGCGACCTTGCGACCGGCCTTCAGGACGTCGAGTGGCTTGCCCTTCTCCCGGGGCGCGGGCCAGAGGTTCAGCGCGGAGGTCATGAACTCCCGGTCCTCGACCTTCGGCTTCTGCTTCAGCGTCACGCGCTGTGCGGAGCGCGAGAACGCCGCGATGCGCTCAGCCCGGTAGACCGAGTCGGGCCGGCCCGGGTTCACGATCGCCTTCATCGGCTTCGCGGCCACCTCGGAGGCACGCACCGGGGTCGACTGGTCCCGCGTCAGGGCCACACCGACGACGGAGGCGGTGACCAGGGTGGCGGCGGTCGCGGGCAGCGCGAGGCGCACCAGCCGACGTGGGCGGGGGGCGCGCTCGGCCACGTCACGGTGGCGAGGGGACGACACGGGGGAATCACCCATCTGGGGTCGGGGGCAAAGCGGACACAAAGCCTCGAGTCAAGCACAGCGGCAGAGGACGCGTCATATCCGGACCAGACAGATCCCCCCGCACCGGAGAGCATGCGTGGGCAGGATCACACCCGAGCCCTCAGTCCCAGAGCTCCGCGATCTGGTCGATGCCCTCGACGGTGTACGTCGGCTCCAGGAACGTCGCCGGGTACGACGCCCCCGACCGGTTCACCCAGACCGAGGACATCCCCGCCCGCCGGGCCCCGTCGACGTCCCAGGCGTGGCAGGCGACGAGCGCCATGTCCTCGAGCGGCACCTCACAGGTGGTGGCTGCGTACCGGTACGCAGCGGACGAGGGCTTCCACGCCTCGGCGTCCTCGACGGAGAGCAGCCGCTCGAAGCGGTCTCGGACGTTCCCCGAGGTCAGCAGGCGGTCGGCGACCGACGTGGCACCGTTGCTCAGCGTCACCAGCCGGAACCCGTCCTCGTTCAGCCGGTTGATCCCGCTGGCCACGTCGGCGTGCAGCTCGAGGGTGCCGAAGCCGTCCATGACGAACTGGACAGCCTCGTCGACCGAGCGGTTCAGGTGCGACTCCACGAGGTGGGAGCGCAGCACCTCGCGCGCGAGCTCGGCGAACGAGGGGTTCTCGCCCGCGGCAGTGAGCGCGAAGCCGTCGCGCAGCACGGAGGCGAACCACAGCGGAGCGGCACTCCCGGACGCCCCGACCTCCACGAAGCGGGCCCCGAGGGCGGACAGGTCCGAGAGGGTCTCGTTGACGTCGAACACGATCACCGAAGGGCGCATGTCCTCATCCTGCCCGAAGCGCACAGGGGTCATGCCCAGGGGTCAGCCGCCGGAGTGCAGGTCCTCGGGTCCGCCGGGCACCTCGCAGTCGATGCCGTCGGTGTCGTCCAGCCACCCGTGCGGCAGCACGACCCGGCGTGGGCTGCCCTGCCGGCCGCGGGGGGCGCCGAGCGCGGCGACCGGGAACGGCTCGGCGGGGTCGAGCCGGTCGAGCAGCGCGTCGAGGGCGGCCAGCGAGGAGACCAGGGCGAGGCTGTTGCGCAGCTCGCCGCCTGCGGCGAAGCCCTTGAGGTACCACGCGACGTGCTTGCGGAACTCCTTGCACCCCTGAGCCTCGTCGCCGAGGTGCCGCACGAGCAGCTCGGCGTGCCGGCGCATCATCGCAGCCACCTCACCCAGGGAGGGCAGCGTGGCGACCCGCTCCCCCGCGAACGCCGCCGCGAGGTCCCGGAACAGCCAGGGCCGTCCCAGGCAGCCGCGTCCGACCACGACGCCTGCCGCCCCGGTCTCCTCGACCATCCGGAGCGCGTCCGCCGCCTCCCACACGTCACCGTTGCCCAGCACCGGGATCTCCACGTGGGCGGCCAGCTCCCCGATCGCCGTCCAGTCCGCGCGCCCGGAGTAGGCCTGGTCGACGGTGCGACCGTGCAGCGCGATCGCCGCGCAGCCGGCCTCCTGCGCGATCCGGCCGGCGTCGAGATAGGTCAGGTGGTCCGCGTCGATGCCCTTGCGCGTCTTCATCGTCACCGGCACGTCGTACGGCGCCGCCGCCCGGACGGCATGCTCCAGGATGTCCGCGAGCAGCCGCCGCTTCCAGGGCAGCGCCCCGCCGCCGCCCTTGCGGGTCACCTTGGGGACGGGGCAGCCGAAGTTGAGGTCGATGTGCGCGACGCCGTACTCCGCGCAGAGGATCTCGGCGGCCTTGCCGACGTAGACGGGATCGGTGCCGTAGAGCTGCACGGACCGGATGTCCTCCAGCTCGTCGAAGACCAGGAGCCGCAGCGTGGTCTCGTCGCGCTCGACGATGCCGCGGGAGGTGATCATCTCGCTGACGTAGAGGCCGGCGCCCTGCTCACGGCACAGCCGGCGGTAGGCCGCGTTGGTGATGCCCGCCATCGGCGCCAGCACGACGGGAGTGGCGACGCGCAGCGGACCCAGCCGCAGCTCGCGCGGCGGCGCGAAGGGACGGTCGGCGCTCATCCCTCCATTGTGCGGGGGCGCGCGACCCCGTGTCGCATCAGCCCTTCTTGGCGGACTTCTTCTTGGTCTTCTTCGGGGCGGTGGGCTTCTCGATGCTGCCCGTCCAGGTGATCGCGTTGAACTCCTGGCTCGGGCGGTAGCTGATCGACTCCAGCTTGCCGCGCTTGGGGGCCAGGAAGACCAGGCAGGTCGACAGCGAGTCGCCCGACGCGAACTTCTTCGGCAGCGACCGCGAGGCGCACTTCTTGAAGCTCGTGGTGAAGTTGACCGGCGGCAGCAGCGTGTTGGTCTCGTTGACCCCCCACAGCGGCACGGGAACCCCGCCGACGTCGCCCTCGCCGAGGTTCTTCACCTTGACGGTGGCGTAGTAGTACGACGCCTTCTTCTTGTACGCGTCGTCGAGGATGAACCCCTTGAAGTCCGCCAGCGTGCCGCGGCGCACCGTTCTCACGGTCAGCCGCAACGTGGTGCCACGCCCGCGGTTGGGCTCGAAGATCACCGTGGCGGAGTCCCCGAAGGACAGCTTGCTGCCCTGGTCGGTGAGCTTCGCGCCCGAGGGCACGTCCACCGTCGACGACGGCGACGGGGAGGCCGTGCCGCTGCTCGGCGTGGACGACCCCGAGGCCTTCTTCGCGTCCCCCGAGCTGCATCCGGCCAGGGCGAGGGCCGAGGCGGTGGTCAGCACGACCAGGGACAGCGCGGGGCGGGTCAGGGGTGAACGCACGCGCTCATTGTGCACGCCTCGACCAGGGACCACCGCGGGACCCGACAATCCGGAAGCCCTCGTCAGCAGCCGAGGAGCCGCTCGGCGAAGTAGCCCTTCACGTGGTCGAGACCGATCCGCTCCTGCTTCATGGTGTCCCGCTCGCGGATCGTCACGGCGTCGTCCTCGAGCGTGTCGAAGTCCACGGTCACGCAGTACGGCGTCCCGATCTCGTCCTGACGGCGGTAGCGGCGCCCGATCGCGCCGGCGTCGTCGAAGTCGATGTTCCAGCCCGCGGACCGTAGCTGCGCCGAGAGGTCGCGCGCCTTCGGTGACAGGTCGGAGTTGCGCGAGAGCGGCAGCACCGCGACCTTGACCGGGGCCAGTCGCGGGTCCAGCCGCAGCAGCGTGCGCTTGTCGACGCCGCCCTTGGTGTTCGGCGCCTCGTCCTCGGTGTAGGCGTCGGCCAGGAAGGCCATCATCGACCGGTTCGGGCCGCCGGCCGGCTCGATGACGTACGGCGTGTAGCGCTCGCCGCTGGCCTGGTCGAAGTACGACAGGTCCTGGCCGGAGAACTCGCTGTGCTGGGTGAGGTCGAAGTCGGTGCGGTTGGCGATGCCCTCGAGCTCGCCCCACTCGCCCGCCGCGAAGCCGAAGCGGTACTCGATGTCGACGGTGCGCTTGGCGTAGTGCGACAGCTTCTCCTTCGGGTGCTCGAAGTGCCGCAGGTTGTCGGGGTTGATGCCGAGGTCGACGTACCAGCGGGTGCGCTCGTCGATCCAGTACTGGTGCCACTCCTCGTCCTCGCCGGGCTTGACGAAGAACTCCATCTCCATCTGCTCGAACTCACGGGTGCGGAAGATGAAGTTGCCCGGCGTGATCTCGTTGCGGAAGCTCTTGCCCTGCTGGGCGATGCCGAACGGCGGCTTCTTGCGCGAGGACGTCATGACGTTGAGGAAGTTGAGGAAGATGCCCTGCGCGGTCTCCGGACGCAGGTAGTGCAGCCCGGACTCGTCCTCGATGACGCCGAGGTAGGTCTTCAGCATCATGTTGAACTGGCGCGGCTCCGTCCAGGCGCCGCGGGTCCCGCAGTTGGGGCAGGCCAGCGCCGCGAGGTCCACGCTGTCGGGGTCCTCGATGCCCTTCTTGGCGGCGTGACCCTCCTGCAGGTGGTCGGCGCGGAACCGCTTGTGGCACGACTGGCACTCGACCAGCGGGTCGGTGAACGTCGAGACGTGCCCGGAGGCCTCCCACGTACGACGCGGCAGGATCACCGAGCTGTCCAGGCCGACGACGTCGTCGCGGCCGGTGACCATCGAGCGCCACCACTGGCGCTTGAGGTTCTCCTTCAGCTCGACGCCGAGGGGGCCGTAGTCCCAGGCCGATCGGGTGCCGCCGTAGATCTCCCCACAGGGGTAGACGAAGCCGCGACGCTTGCAGAGGGAGACGACGCTGTCGAGGACGGAGGAGGGCTTGCTGGCCACGCGATCAGGACCTTCTGGTCGGTGCGCCGGCTGGCTGCCGGCGACTGGGGTCGGGGGGAGAGGGCCCAGGGTAACGGCTGCCGGTCAGCCGAGGTCGCGGGGCCGCTGCTCGTTGCCGAGACCTCCAGGATCCACGCTCTCGTAGGCCGACGGCTCGTCGACGGCCTGCGACAGCACTGGTACGGCGGCCACCTTCACGTCGTACGACGACAGGGCCCGGCGGTAGCCGCCGACGTTGGACCAGGTGGTGGCGAGCAGCCACAGCGAGGGGTCGTCGAGGTTGCGGGCGACGTGCCCGGCGACGTACCCGGGCCGCTCCGCCAGCGCCGCGTGGGCCTGCTGCAGACCCGCGGCGAGCTCCTCGACCGCACCCGGCTCGTCCGGGTCGACCCGGAACCGGCTGACCACCACCAGCTCGCTCACGCACCGACCCTAGTGCCGAGCCGGATCCTCGACTTGACAATGGTTGTCATTCCAATTGAGAATGATTGTCATGAAGAATCGAGCCGGCCGCCTGGTCGCCCTCGCGGGGGCGGTGGCGCTGGCCGCGCCGCTGCTCGCCGGCTGCGGCTCGGGTGCGAGCGGCTCCGGGCGCACCACGGTGGTGACCTCGTTCTACCCCCTGCAGTACGTCGCCGAGCGGATCGCGGGTCGTCACGCGGTCGTGGAGAACCTCACCCAGCCCGGCAAGGAGCCGCACGACGTCGAGCTGAGCGTCCGGCAGACCGCCGAGGTCGCCGACGCCGACGTCGTGGTCTACGAGTCGGGCTTCCAGGCCGCCGTCGACGCCGCCGTCGACCAGAGCGGCCCGGAGCACGTGGTCGACGCCGCCCGCGCCGGCCGGGTCGTGGACGACGACCCGCACTTCTGGCTCGACCCGACCCGGTTGAGCCGGGTGGCGGTCGCCGTCGAGCGCGAGCTGACGGCGGCGGATCCCCCCCACCGTGCGGCGTACGCTCGCAACCTGCGCGGCCTGCGGCTCGACCTGGCCCGACTCGACGCGTCCTTCGAGCGCGGGCTGGCGAGCTGCCGCGTCGACACCGTGGTGGTCAGCCACGACGCCTTCGGCTACCTCGGCCGCCGCTACGGCCTGCGGGTGGTCGGGATCAACGGCCTCTCCCCCGACGCCGAGGCATCGCCGGCCCACATCAGGCAGCTCCAGGACCTGATCCGCACCCGCGACATCACCACGGTCTTCTCCGAGGAGCTGGCCAGCCGCAAGCTCGCCGACAGCCTGGCCGCCGACCTCGACATCCGCACCGCCGTGCTCGACCCGGTCGAGGGACTCGGTGACGCCACGGCCGACCAGGACTACCTGTCCTTGATGCGGCGCAACCTCGCCGCGCTACGGAAGGCGAACCGATGCTGATGACCACGAACCAGCCCGTCGTGGAGATCGTGGACGGCGCCGTCGAGCTCGGCGGCCGCCCGATCCTGCGCGGCATCGACCTGGCCGTCCCGGAGGGCGAGGTGCTCGCGGTGCTGGGGGCCAACGGCTCGGGCAAGTCCACGCTGGTGCGCACCATGATGGGGCTGGTCCCTGTCTGTCGCGGCGAGGTGCGGCTGTTCGGCACCCGCCGCGAGCAGTTCCGGGACTGGCAGCGCGTCGGCTTCGTCCCGCAACGGGCCAGCGCCGCCTCCGGCGTACCCGCCTCGGTCCGTGAGGTCGTCGCCTCCGGGCGGCTCTCGCGACGCCGGCCGTTCCGGCCACGTCGCCGCGTCGACCGAGAGGCCGTCACCGAGGCCCTGGCCGCGGTCGGGCTCGCCGGCAAGGCCAAGGACGGCATCTCCACCCTCTCCGGCGGCCAGCAGCAGCGGGTGCTGATCGCCCGCGCGCTCGCCAGCGGCCCCGACCTGCTGGTGCTCGACGAACCGACCGCGGGCGTCGACGTGCAGAGCCAGCAGGCCTTCGCCGACGCGCTGCGCACGCTTGTCGGTCGGGGCTCCACGATCGTGCTCGTCGCCCACGAGCTCGGCCCCCTGGGGCCCCTCGTCGACCGAGCGCTGGTGATGCGCGACGGCCGCGTGGCCTACGACGGAGCACCGCTGGACGCCTTCACCGACGCCGACCTCTCGCACGGCGGCGACCACCACCCCGAGCTGCACCGGCCGTCGGTCGACCACGCGCCCGCGGTCGCCTCGCCGTTGGACCCGGTCCACGCAAGGGACGAGGGACGATGAACCTGCTGACCTACGACTTCATGGTGCGCGCGCTGCTCGGGGCGCTGTTCACCGGGCTGGCCGCCCCCGCCGTCGGCACCTACCTCGTGCAACGGCGGCTCTCGCTGATGGGCGACGGCATCGGGCACATCGCCGTCACCGGTGTCGCGCTCGGACTGCTCACCGGCACCTCCCCCACGCTCACCGCCGTGATCGTTGCGGTCATCGGAGCGGTGGTCATCGAGCTGATCCGGGCCAGCGGCCGCACCAGTGGCGACGTCGCACTCGCGCTGCTCTTCTACGGCGGCATCGCCGGCGGTGTGCTGCTGACGGGGATCGCGGGACAGAGCGCGGCCATGCTCAACACCTACCTGTTCGGCTCGATCACCACGATCTCCGCGGGAGACGTCGGGGTCACCGCCGGTCTCGCCCTCGTCGTGGTGCTGCTCGCAGTCGGCCTGTCGCCGCAGCTGTTCGCGGTCGCCCAGGACCAGGAGTTCGCCCAGGTAGCCGGGCTCAACGTGCGGGTCTACAACCTGATGGTCTCGGTGATGGCCGCGGTCACGGTGACGGTCGCGATGCGCACCGTCGGGCTGCTGCTGGTCAGCGCGCTGATGGTGGTCCCCGTGGCCACCGCCCAGCAGGTCACCCGCGCCTTCCGGAGCACACTGCTCGCGGCGATGGTCATCGGGATGGTGGCCGCACTCGGCGGGGTGAGCATCTCGGCGTACGTCGACGCGGCACCGGGCGCCACGATCGTGCTGCTGGCGCTGGCGTTCTTCGCGGCCGCCTACCCCGTCGGCGTCTGGCTGCGACGGCGGCACCGGCTCGCGCGACCGTTCACCGAGCCCGCCGACCCGTTCCCGCTCGGACCCGAGCACACGACGGTGCCCGAGGAGCACGGGCACCAGCACGGCGAGGAGTGCGGGCACCCGGCCGTCCCCCACGGGGACCACGTCGACTACGTCCACGACGGCCACCGGCACGCCGTACACGGGAGCCACTATGACGAGCACTGAGCCGAGCCTGCCGTCGGGATCTCGGCCGACCCGGCAGCGGCGGGCCGTCGCGACGGCACTGCAGAGCTTCGAGGACTTCCGCAGCGCCCAGGACATCCACGACCTGCTGCGTCGTACCGGCGACAACGTCGGGCTCTCCACGGTCTACCGCACGCTGCAGGCGCTCGCGGACGGCGGCGAGGTCGACGTGCTGCGCAGCGAGGACGGCGAGGCGGTCTACCGGCGCTGCTCGGCCACGCACCACCACCACCTGGTCTGCCGCTCCTGCGGCCGCGCCGTGGAGATCGAGGGACCCACCGTGGAACGGTGGGCCGACGGGGTCGCCGGGCAGCACGGCTTCACCGACGTGAGCCACACCCTCGAGATCTTCGGCACCTGCCCTCAGTGCTGACAGGCCCTTTCAGCCCCCCACCCGGATAGTCCGTGACGTTAAGCAGCATTCACGGGCCGAAATCCGTGCTTTTCGTCACGGACTATCCCGGTCAGGCGGTGCCGTAGCGGCGGTCCCGGCTTGCGTAGATCTCGATCGCCCGCCACAGGGCCAGTCGGTCGACGTCGGGCCAGAGCACATCGGTGAACACGAACTCGGAGTACGCCGCCTGCCAGAGCATGAAGTTCGACAACCGCTGCTCGCCCGAGGTACGCCACACCAGGTCGGCATCCGGGAGCTCGGGGACGTACAGGTGGCGCGCGAAGGTGCGCTCGTCGACGCGGTCAGGGTCGAGACGGCCGGCGGCCACCTCCCGGGCGATGGACCGCGCCGCGTCGACCAGCTCCGAACGGCCGCCGTAGTTGACGCACATGGTCAACGTCAGGACGTCGTTCCCGCGGGTCAGCTCCTCGGCGATCCGGAGCTCCTTGACGACCGACCGCCACAGCCGGGGGGCCCGGCCCGCCCACCGCACCCGGACCCCCAGCTCGTGCATCTCGTCGCGCCGGCGACGGATCACGTCGCGGTTGAAGCCCATCAGGAACCGCACCTCGTCGGGTGAGCGCGTCCAGTTCTCGGTGGAGAACGCGTAGGCGGAGACCGCCTTCACCCCGATCTCGATGGCGCCCTCGACGACGTCGAACAGCGAGGCCTCACCCTGCTCGTGGCCCGCCGTCCGCGGCAACCCCCGCTGCTTGGCCCAGCGGCCGTTGCCGTCCATCACGATCGCCACGTGCCGCGGCACCAGGTCAGGTGGGAGCACCGGTGGACGGGCACCCGAGGGGTGCGGGTCCGGGGGGCGCACCTCACGCCGCGTGCTCCTGCGTGCCACCGGTGCCTCCTCCCCTCGTGGAACTGGCGAGCGCCGAGGTTCGTTGTTCTCAGCACAGAGGCGGTGCGGGGACCGCGCTCCCTACACTGCATCCAACACGACCGGCTACCCCTCCCGGAGGTCAGGCAGCATGGACATCGCCACCAAGCAGATCGAGCAGCAGATGACCGTCCTGCTCCGACGGGTGCAGCGCATCCACCTCTCCACGAGCGCGGGTGAGGTCAACCTCGAACGCTCTGCCTACGGCATCTTGTGCAAGCTCGCCGACGAGGGACCCCAGCGGCTCGGCGCCCTCGCCACGGCGTTCGGTCTCGACCCCTCCACGATCACCCGGCAGGTGCAGGCCCTCGAGGAGCTCGGGCTGGCCGCCCGCAAGACCGACCCCTCGGACCGCCGCGCCTCGATCCTCGACCTCAGCCCGGCCGGCCGCGAGGCGCACGACCAGACCCGTTCGCACCGAAGGGCCCGGCTCCAGCAGGCGCTCGGCGACTGGCCGGAGGCCGACCTGGTGGACTTCGGTCGGCTGCTCAAGGAGTTCAACGCCTCGCTGGACGCCCTGCTCGAGGAGGGCTGAGCCGCTAGCGCGGCAGGTGCGCCATCGACTTGAGCCCGCGCTCGAGGTGCCACTGCAGGTACGCCGCCACCATGCCGGTCGCCTCCCGGCGGGTCCGCGGCTCGCTGCTTTCCACGACGGGCCAGTCACCGGCCAGCAGCGCGCCGAGCAGGACGACGGTCTCGGGGGCGGGATTCATCGAGCCCGGCACCCGGCACGACGTGCACAGCATCCCCCCGGCGGCCGGGCTGAACGAGCGATGGACCCCCACGACCCCGCAGCGGGCACACGCCTCGAAGGACGCGGCATAGCCGGCGACCGCCAGCGACCGCAGCAGGAACGAGTCGAGCACCGCCCCCGGCGGGCGCCCGGCGTCGCACATCGCCCGCAGCGCCCCGACCAGCAACAGGAACTGCTGGAGCGCCGGCTCCTTGTCCTCGATGACGAGTCGCTCGGCGGTCTCGAGCATCACGGTGCCGGCGGTGTACTGCTCGTAGTTGCCCCCCAGTCGGCCCGCGAAGGGGTCGAGCGTGACCGCCTGGGTGACGACGTCGAGCGAGCGCCCCTCGGCCAGCTGCAGGTCGACGTGGGTGAAGGGCTCCAGCCGCGAACCGAACCGCGAGGTGGTGCGTCGTACGCCCTTCGCGACGGCACGGACCCGACCCGAGGAGCGCGTGAGCAGCGTGATGATCCGGTCCGCCTCACCCAGCTTCTGGGTGCGCAGCACGATCGCCTCGTCCCGGTAGAGCGCCACCCGGCCATTCTCCCCCGCCAGGCCTGGCCAAGACGGCAGGCGGGGCCGGGCTCAGCCCTGCACGAGCCGCGGGTCGACGGCCACCGACCAGCACTGCGACACGAAGTCGACGGCCGCGGCGTTCAGACGCGCGGGCCGGGACCGCCACTCCAGGATGCTGCGCGCCTCCACGAACCGGGCGTGCGGCATCTCCTCGGCCAGCATCGCGGCGTCGGCGGCGGGATGGATCGGGTCCCGAGGGTGGCCGACGACCAGGGCGGGGGCCTGGATCTGCCGGCGGCGCTTGCTCGAGGGCGCGATCCGGCCGAAGAAGATGCCGTGGATGGCCGCCGCCATCGGGGCCGGCCGCTGGTCCAGCGTGTCGAGGGCGATCCCGGTCCAGAACGGTACGACGCCGCGCGGCACGAGTCTCGCGAGCCGACGGGTCGCCATGATCGAGACCGGCACGAAGCGGGCCAGGAACATCAGCGGGCCGAAGGCGATCAGGCCGGCCTCGAGGGCGTTGTCGAGCACCGGCATCTCGAGCAGCAGCCCGCGCACCCGCTCAGGTGCGGCGTCGGCGACCTCGAGGGAGACGTTCGAGCCCAGCGACGTACCGCCGATCACCGCCTGGTCGGCGCCCAGGTGGTCGAGCAGCGCGACGACCTGCTCGCCGAAGGACGTCATGGAGTAGCCCTTCGGGTCCAGCGGCCGGTCGGAGCGGCCGTGCCCGAGGAGGTCCACGGTGACCACATGGAAGCCCTCGCCGGCGATGGCTCGGGCGAGCGGCTGGTGCATCCGCCGCGGCATCAGCTGGCCGTGGATGAGCACCACCCAGCGATCGCCGGCACCGTACTCGGTGTACTCCAGGCGGTCTCCGTCGACGAAGAACTGTCCGACGCGCTCCGACACGAGTGTGGTGGCCACGAGCTACCTTTCGCTAGGGGTGCCGTCGAGGATAGCCATGGCGGGTCCATGGCGCTCGGACCAGGCCGGTGTCGGCGACATGGTTGGGTGGGTCCATGCCTGGGTCGACCCGCAAGCCGATGCACGTGGTGGTGATGGGTGTCTCCGCCACCGGGAAGTCGACAGTCGGCGAGCAGCTCGCCGAGGAGCTCGGCTGCGAGTTCGTCGAGGGCGACTCGCTCCACCCGCGCCGGAACATCGAGAAGATGGCCGAGGGCATCCCGCTCGACGACGAGGACCGCTGGCCCTGGCTGCAGGCCATCGCCGAGCTGGTGGCGGTCAAGGACTTCGAGCGCATCTCGACGGTGGTCACCTGCTCGGCACTGAAGCGGGCCTATCGCGACGTGCTGCGCGACGCCGCGCCGACCTTCTTCGTCCACCTGGACGCGCCGTTCGAGGTGCTCGAGCAACGCATGCAGCACCGCACCAAGCACTTCATGCCCACCGGGCTGCTGAGGTCGCAGTTCGACTCGCTCGAAGAGCTCGCCGACGACGAGGCAGGGGCGGTGATCGACGTCTCGCCGCCGCTCGACGAGGTCGTCGAGGAGGCGCTCAACGCGGTGCGGACCCAGTACACGGATTGACCCGGCGCCACGACTGCCCGGTCAGGCATGCTGGGTCGGTGAATGACGACCCCTGGCTGGTGGACTCGCTCGACCTTCCGGCGTACCTGCGGACCGTGGGCGTGACCGAGCGTCCCCCGAGCCTGGAGGCACTGATCGAGCTGCAGGCCGCGCACGTGCGGACGTTCCCCTTCGAGAACATCGACGTGCTGCTGCGGCGCCATCGGGGGGTCGCGCTGCCGGTGGTGCAGGAGAAGTTCCTCGGCCGCGGACGGGGCGGCTACTGCTTCGAGCACGCGACGCTGTTCGCGGCGGTGCTTGAACGGCTCGGCTACGACGTACGACGTCACCTCGGCCGGGTCGGCGACGTCGCCACGACCGCGCGCACGCACTGCGTGGTGCTGGTGCGCGTCGACGGGCGGCGCTACCTGACCGACCCCGGCTTCGGGATGAGCCTGCTGCGTCCGATTGAGCTGCTCGACGGGGCGGAGGTCGACGACGGCGGCTGGCGCTACCGCGTGCACCGGCGCGGGGAGGGCGCCGCGGGGCCGGTGTGGGAGCTGCACCGGCTGCGCGAGGCCGGGTGGGAGCTGATGCACACCACCGACGAGCTGCCGTTGGTCCCCGTCGATCTCGTGATCGGCCACCACTTCACCAGCACGTTCTCCGGCTCGCACTTCACCACCGAGCTGGTCGTGGCGCGCCACCTCGCCGACCGTCACGTCACGGTGACCGCGGCGACCGTGACCGTGCGACGAGCGGGGCGGCCCACCGAGCACCGCGCGCTGCGCTCCGGCGAGCTGCCGGAGCGCCTCGTCGAGCTCGGCGTCACCCTGCCCCCCGAAGAGGTCGACGAGCTCCTGGCGCTGCTGCCTCTGCGGGCCGGCTGAAGGGGTGGGTGGGTTCCCATGGGATCGCCCTTTCCTGGCACTCCCCATGAGGTATTCGGGGCCGGAGGTGGAGGTTTCGCGCGGGGGGTGAGGCTGCGGTGACATGGGAAGTGCCCGCCGTACGCCGCGTGCTCGACGTCGCCGTACGACGCAGGGCCGCTCAACGACGCGCTCGCCGCCGCCGCACGACGCCGACCGGCTACGGTACGCCGCCCTACGACCGGCTCGCGGCCGGCGTAAGACGGCGTCCCGCACCCGCCGAACGACGCGAACCCGGCCACCCGAACGCCGCGCGAGCTCGCCCACACGGATCCTGCCGACCCCAGGACCCCACCGGTAACACTGCCTGCGTCATACCTCCGCCTCCGGAGCCGAATACCTCATGGGAAGTGCCAGGAAAGGGCGATCCCATGGGAAACCGACGGGGTCAGCCGCCGCCGGCGTGCACCGGCAGCACGTGCGCGACGATGCAGTAGGGCTCGCCCTCCGCCGTGCGCACGCTCGCCGCGTGCACCACGACGTGCACGGGGCGGCCGTCGGCGGTGAGGTAGCGCTTGTAGACGCGGTGCGCCGACGCCTGGCCCTCACGGAGCTCACCGAGGTTCACCTGGTCGTTGGCGAGGTCCTCGGGGTGGGTGATGTCCGAGACCGTCATGCCGAGCAGCTCGGTGGTGGACCACCCCAGCAGCTCGGCCAGCGCCGCGTTGACCCGCAGCAGCCGGCCGTCGAAGTCGCTCAGCGCGATGCCGATCGGGGCGCCGCTGAAGGCACTGCGGAAGAGCTCCTCGCTGTCGGCGAGCGCCTTCTCGCGGGCCACCGCCGTGGTGACGTCCGAGAGCACGCAGAGCACCTCGCGGATGCCCCCCTCGTCCTCACGCAGCGGCTGCACGGTGCCACGCAGCCACCGGACGCCCTCGTCCTTGTGGAGCACCCGCACCGTCACCGAGCCCTCCCCGACGTTCTCGCCGACGACGCGCTCCAACGGCCTGCCGACCAGCTCCGACGGGGTCTCACCCAGGATTCTCAGGCAGGCGCCCGACACGTAGGTGACGATGCCCTCCCGGTCGGCCAGCACGACAAGGTCCTCACGTCCGCTCAGTGCCACCGGGGGCGCCCCCGAGGCCAGCCAGGCCGGTGCGTCGTTGGACAGCGGCCACGGCCGGTGCGGGCTGGGAGGCGGCGAGGGTCGTCCGAACAGCCAGCCCTGCCCCGTGTCGCAGCCCATCGCGACGAGCTGCTGAGCCTGCTCGAGCTCCTCGATCCCCTCGGCGCACACGCGCAGCCCCAGCGTGTGCGCGGCGTCGATGACCAGCTGCACGAGCACGGCGTCCGGCGCGTCGACGGCGACCCGGCGGATCAGCGACCGGTCGATCTTCACGATGTCCAGCGGCAGGCTGCGCAGCAGGGTCAGCGACGAGTGCCCGGTGCCGAAGTCGTCGAGGGCGAACTGCACCCCGAGCTCCTTGAGCCGCCGCAGGGTCGCCGCGGCCGCCTCGACGTCGGCCACCATCGCCGTCTCGGTGATCTCCAGGCACAGCCGGTCCGGCGCCAGGCCGCTGTCGGTCAGCGCGGCCCGTACGTCGTCCACGAACGACGCCTCGCGCAGCTGGACGGGCGAGACGTTCACGGCGGTCAGCAGCGGCTTCTCGTGGCCGCCCGACCACGACATCGCCGTGCGGCAGGACCTGTGCAGGATCTGACGGCCGAGCTCGACGATGAGACCGGTCCGTTCGGCGACCGGGATGAACGTGTCGGGGCCGACGGCGCCGAGCTCGTCGTCGTACCAACGGGCGAGCGCCTCGACCGCGACCACGCCGCCGTTCGCGAGGTCGGCCACGGGCTGGTAGTAGACGTCGAGACCGTCGGTCGCGATCGCCAGGCGCAGTCGTGCCTCGATGTCGGGCAGCCCACCCCCGCCGGGACAGAGCTCACCCGTCGACGAGGAGGCCATCCCCCGAGCGCGATGGATTTGCACACTCCCAGAATGGACCAGTTGCGCGTCAGGCACAGGCTTTCGCCTGATCCTTCAGTGGCCGTGAGCGCCCTCACGCCGGGGCCCTCAGCGGAAGGCGCGGATCCCGGTGAGCTCGGCGCCGATCGCGAGCATGTGCATCTCTTCGGTGCCCTCGTAGGTCATCACGGTCTCGAGGTTGTTCATGTGTCGCATCACGGAGTGGTCCAGCGTGATGCCGGCCCCACCCAGCATCGTCCGGGCGGTGCGCGCGACGTCCACCGCGGCCCGGACGTTGCCGAGCTTCCCGTAGCTGACCTGTGCCGGGGTCAGCGTGCCGGCATCCTTGAGCCTGCCGATCTGCACGGCGGCGAGCGAGGCGTTGTTGAGCGAGATCACCATCTCGGCGAGCTTCTTCTGTGACAGCTGGAAGGCAGCCAGCGGCTTGCCGAACTGCTCGCGCTCCAGGGAGTAGGACAGCGCCTCCTCGTAGCAGGCGCGCGCAGCGCCCACGGCCCCCCACAGGATGCCGTAGCGCGCCTCGTTGAGGCACGAGAGTGGTCCAGCCAGGCCGCGCACCTCCGGGAAGACCGCGTCGGCGGGCAGCCGCAGGTCCTCGAACGACAGCTCCGCGGTGACCGACGCGCGCAGCGAGAGCTTGCGCCGGATCTTGGTGGCGGTGAAACCGGGTGTCGAGGTGGGTACGACGAAGCCGCGGATGCCGCTGTCCGGCCCGTCGCCCTCGACCCGCGCCCACACCACGGCGACCTCGGCCAGGGTGCCGTTGGTGATCCACATCTTCGAGCCGTTCAGCACCCACTCGTCGCCGTCGCGACGGGCGCGGGTGCGCATCGACCCGGGATCGCTGCCGGCGTCCGCCTCGGTCAGCCCGAAGCAGCCGAGCGCCTCGCCGCTCGCCATCCGCGGCAGCCACTCCTCGCGGTGCTGCTCGGTCCCCCACCGGTGCAGCGCGTACATCGCCAGCGACCCCTGGACCGACACGAAGCTGCGCAGGCCCGAGTCCACCGCCTCCAGCTCACGACACGCGACGCCGTACGCCGTGGCGCTGGTGCCCGCGCAGCCGTAGCCCTCGAGGTGCATACCGAGCAGGCCCAGCTTGCCGAGCTTCGGGCCCAGGTCGTCGGGCAGCGTGCCCTCGTCGTACCACTCGGCCACGTGCGGGGCGAGCTCAGCCTCCGCGAACGCGCGCACGGTGTCGCGGATGTCGCGATCCTCCTCCGCGAGCAGGTCGTCGACGGCCAGGAAGTCCAAGGGATTGCTCATGCCGCCAGCCTAGGCGGACCCCGACCGCGCCGGCAGGTCAGGCCGGCTGGCTCAGGGCGTCGGTCAGCAGTGTCACCAGGGCCTCGATCTGGACATCGACCGAGGAGGAGACCTCCTCGTCCGAGCCGTCGAGCGCTCGGGCCGCAAGACCGGCCTTGCTGTCGATGAGCTCCGCGATCCGGGTGTCGATGGTCTGGGCCGCGATCACCCGCCACGCGGTCACCGGCTCGGACTGGCCGATCCGGTGGATGCGGTCGATGGCCTGAGTCTGCTCCGCGTCGGTCCACGACAGCTCGGCCAGCACCATGTTGGAGGCGACCTGCAGGTTCAGGCCCACGCCCGCGGCGCTCAGCGAGCAGACCACGATCGCGACCTCGGGGTCGTTGACGAAGGCGTCGATCTGCTTCTCCCGCGCTGCCCTGGTCTGGTCGCCCCGGATCGAGGAGTAGCGGATGCCGCGCTTGGCGAAGGTCTCCTCCGCCGTGTCCATGACGTCGATGTGCTTGGCGAAGAAGACGACCTTGCCGACGTTGCGGGCCAGCTGCGCCGCGTAGTCGGCGGCCAGTCCCGCCTTGGCCTGGCCGATGCGCCGCATCATCGTGAAGACGTTCTCGTCGGACTTCGTCGTGGTCGTGTCCTCGCGCTCCCAGCCGGCGACGCGGCGGACCAGGTCGTGGTCGATGCCGTCGACCGTCTGGCCGGCGGCCCGCGCCTCGAGGGCGCTCTCGTAACGCTTGACGAGCCGGCGGGCGAGCTCGCGCTCGGCGGCTCGGATGGAGCGGCCCTCGTCGTCGTCGAGCTCGACGGGCAGGTCGGCGACGCGACGGGCGGGGATGTCTGCGGCCACGTCGACCTTGCGGCGTCGGACGATGCCGAGGTCGATGACGCTGCGACGGGCCGCCGAGTAGAAGCCGGGGTCGAGCGGCGTCAGCTCGTTGTCTTCGAGGGCCTCCATGAGGGCCGCCAGCGGCACCTTGTCGTCGATCCAGCCGAGGAACTGCCAGATGGCCCGGAAGTCCTCGATGTCGTTGATCAGCGGGGTGCCGGTCAGGGCCATCAGCAGCGGCTTGCCGACCCGCGAGCGGATCCGCTCGGAGAGCTGCAGCACGTGCTGCGAGCGCTGAGAGCTCTTGTTCTTGATGAAGTGCGCCTCGTCGACGACCATCCCCCGGAAACCGTGGTCGCCGAGCCAGCCGATGTGCCGGTCGAGCACCTCGTAGTTGACGATCACGATGTCCGCGAAGCCGTCGACGGCGTGGCCGTCCCCGTGGATCACGGTCGCCGCGCGCTTCGGAGTCCACAGCCCGGCCTCACGGGTCCAGCTGGTCTTGACGACGTTGGGGACGACGACCAGCAGCGGGAAGGCATTCGCGGCCTGCGCCGCGAGCAACGCCTGGGCGGTCTTGCCGAGGCCCGGCTCGTCGGCGAGCAGGAACGAGCGATGACCGTCGGCGGCGGCCGCCACCAGCCGCGCCTGGTGCGGCATCAGCTGCAGGTCGCCGGGCGCGCGCAGCGACCCCGGCTCCGGCAGCTCCATGCACGCTGGCGCGCCGCCGCCGGCCTGCTCGAAGGACCGGAAGAGCGGCCCGAGCAGCTCCCAGCCCGCCAGCCGGCGGGGACGGGGCCGGTTCTGCTCGGCCGTGGAGAAGTCGGGGGTGAGGAACGGGTTGGCCAGCTGTCGCGCCGCGACCGACTGCGGCACCACCCGGCGCTCCGGAGCGGCGGTCGCGGCAAGGTGCTCGGTCGGCACCTCCTCCTCCTCCTCGGTCACCTCGATGCCCGCCGCCCGCTGCATGTCGAGCCGCAGCGCCCGGGCCGAATCGGAGACGACCGCGTCCTCGGCCAGCAGCGCCATCAGCCGACCGTCCCGGGTGGCGGTCTTGGCCAGGATCGTGGCGATGCCGTCGAGCCGCTTGAGCTGCTCGGCCCGGCGGGGCTCGGAGACGCTCTGGTCGGCCTTCACGGAGGCGCGCTCCTCGCGGACCAGCAGGGTGATCGCCTGGAACTTCGTCCGGACCGAGGGCGCCACCGGTCCGCGCTGGGCCGCCGTCTCGACCTCGCGGACGGCGCGGGCCAGCACCGGGATGATGCCCTCGTTGTCGAGGTCACGGGCACGCCGCTGGTGGCGCGGGGCGGCACGGCGTGCGCCCGCCTGACGCTGGCCTCGTCGAGCCAAGGACTCCTCCTCTGGAGTGCCCGGCGCGTTCGCCGCGGCACAGAGCGACCGCACGTCGTCCCGCCCGCCGGGGCGACAGGACACCGGACGGAGCGGCCTGACTCGGCAGCCCCGCACACGACTCGATCCCACGGATCTACGAAAGACCCCTGTGTCCGGACCGGACGGCCCGTCCACCGCATGAGACCACGGCCACAGGTGGTGGCCGCCCACCCACCTCCGGCAGACGTCGCACGAGATATGCAGAGGACGTGCAGAAGACGTGCGGAGCCGCCGACGGTCGGTGTCCGGTCAGTCTAGCGCCTTCGCGGAAGTCATGCGCGGTTGACCGCGCTGATCACGGCCTTCAGGGACGCGGTCACGATGTTCGCGTCGACTCCCACCCCCCACAGGATCTGGTCCTCGACCGCCAGCTCGACGTACGCCGCGGCGTAGGCGTCGCCCCCCGACGAGAGCGCGTGCTCGCTGTAGTCGAGCAGCCGGACGTCCGCGATCCGGTCGAGCACCGAGCGGCCTCGCGAGTGCTCCTCGGTCGCGAGCACGTCGAGGGCGTCGAGGAACGCCGCGATCGGTCCGTTGCCGGTGCCGCTCAGCGTGCGCAGCTCCCCGGCGACATAGACGTTGACGGTGAGCGCGTCCTTCTCCCCCGCGGCCGACGAGGTGTGCACGGAGTTCAGCCGTAGCGGGGTGTCGCGGTCGAGGTACTCGGCGCGGAAGGCGTCCCAGATCGAGTCCGGGGACATCTCCCCGCCCTCGACGTCGGTGTGCTTCTGCACCGCCCGGCTGAACTCGATCTGCAGCCGGCGCGGCAGGTCGAGCTTGTGCTCGGACTTGAGGATGTAGGCCACCCCGCCCTTGCCGGACTGGCTGTTGACGCGGATCACCGCTTCGTAGGTGCGGCCCACGTCGTGCGGGTCGATCGGCAGGTACGGCGCCTCCCACGGCATCTGGGAGACCGTGCGGCCGGCCTCGGACGCTGCCACGTCCAGCGCCTCCAGGCCCTTCTTGATCGCGTCCTGGTGGGACCCGCTGAACGCCGTGTACACCAGGTCCCCGGCGTACGGGTGGCGAGGGTGGACCGGCAGCTGGGTGCAGTACTCGACGGTGCGCCGGATCTCGTCGATGTCCGAGACGTCGACCTTCGGGTCGACACCCTGGCTGAACAGGTTCATCGCCAGGGTCACCAGGTCGACGTTGCCGGTCCGCTCCCCGTGCCCGAACAGGCAGCCCTCGACCCGGTCCGCACCGGCCATCATCGCCAGCTCGGTCGCGGCGACAGCCGTGCCACGGTCGTTGTGCGGGTGCAGGGAGATCGTGGTGTTCTCGCGCCGGGTCAGCTGCCGGGAGAACCACTCGATCTGGTCGGCGTAGACGTTCGGCGTCGACATCTCGACGGTGGCCGGCAGGTTGAGGATGATCTCGCGGTCGTCATCGGGCTGCCACACGTCGGAGACCGCCTCGCACACCTCCACGGCGAACGGCATCTCGGAGCCGGTGAAGATCTCGGGCGAGTACTCGTAGCCGATCTCGGTGGTCTGCAGGTAGCTCTCGGCGTACTTCATGACGATCTCGGTGCCGCGCGTCGCGATCGCCTTCACCTCGTCCCGGCCGGCGTGGAAGACGACGCGGCGGAACAGCGGGGCGATCGCGTTGTAGAGGTGGACGTTCGCGTGGTGCACGCCGACCAGCGACTGGATGCTGCGCTCGATGAGGTCCTCGCGGGCCTGCGTCAGCACCGAGATCGTGACGTCCTCGGGGATCCGGTCCCCCTCCACCAGCTGCCGGACGAAGCTGAAGTCGGTCTCGCTGGCGGCGGGGAAGCCGACCTCGATCTCCTTGTAGCCCATCGAGACGAGCAGGTCGAACATCGTCATCTTGCGGGCCGGCGACATCGGGTCGATGAGCGCCTGGTTGCCGTCACGCAGGTCGGTGGAGAGCCAGCGCGGAGCCTCGGTGACCGTCGCGGACGGCCAGGTGCGGTCCGGGAGGTCCATCGGGGGGAACGCACGGTACCGGTGGAACGGCATCGGGCTGGGCTGCTGCTGGTGCTGTCGGCGGTGCAGTGTCATGTCTGTCTCGCTGTCTCGGTCGTGCGGGCGGTCCCGGAGCAGCACCGAACCCCGCAGCGAGGAGGTCCGGGTCAGTGAACCTCGCTGCGGCAGCGAAGGAGGAGGCTGCGCGGCATGACCCTTCCACCATAACCCCGGGTATGACGTCCGCACATCCGGCTCCGGCAAACGGGCGCGGGCCGGGCCCATCCGGGGGCGGGGTGCCTGACACGATGACGGGGTGACGACGACTCGGCGCCCCACCCTGCGGGTCGCTGCGACCGTGCTGCTCGTCCTCACCTGGGGGTCGACGTTCGCGGCGGTGAAGGTCGGCCTCGACAGCGCCCCGCCGATCCTGTTCGCCGGCATCCGCTCGATGCTCGGCGGCGGCCTGATGGTCCTGCTCGCGGCGAACCGCAGCGGGCTGCCCCGGCTGCGCGAGACCTGGCCGGCCTACGCCGTGCTGACCGTGCTGAACGTGGTGCTGTTCTTCAGCCTGCAGACGCTGGCGATCCTCGAGCTGCCCTCGGGGCTGGCGGCCGTGCTGATCTACCTCCAGCCGGTGCTCACCGGGGTGCTCGCGACCCCCCTGCTGGGCGAGGCGCTGAGCGGGCTCAAGGTGGCCGGGCTGCTCGTCGGCTTCGCCGGCATCGTGGTGGTGAGCGCGGGCGCCCTCGACGGGCACGTCTCCGGCCTCGGGGTGGGCTACGCGGTGGCCGCGGCGCTGGCCTGGGCGATGGGCACCATCGCCTTCAAGCACTACGCCCCCCGCGTCGACGTGTGGTGGGCCGTGGCACTCCCGTTCCTGGTCGGCGGGACGGTCCTGTCGCTGGCCGGCGCGGCGACCGAGGGCGTGCACATCGACTGGTCCTCGCGGTTCGTGGCAGCGTTCGTGTACTCCGCGGTGGTCGGCACCGCGCTGTCGTGGTCCCTGTGGTTCGGCCTCGTCGGGTCCGGCGAGGCCGGGCGGGTGGCGTCGTACATCTTCTTCGTGCCGCTCGTCTCGCTGCTGATCGGTGCGGTGCTCCTGCACGAGTCGCTCGGGCTCTCGCTGCTGGCCGGAGCGGGCCTGGTGATCGTCGGCGTCTACCTGGTCAACCGTCGTCCGCGGCGACCGGGCCGGGACACGGCGTGACCTGACCCCTCGGGTGCGCAGGTAGCATCAGGCCACCGCTTCCCCGATCGCGAGGTCCCTCCCCGTGCTCCGCACTGTCTGCGTCGTCCTGCTGCTGGCCCTGTCCGGGTGCACCGGCGGCGTGGCCGACAAGGTGACCGGGCGTGAGCGGCCGGGCTCGGTCTCCACCAAGCCGCCCGAGCTCGGTGCCTGCCGGGTGCTCTCACCGAAGGACACCGAGCGACCCAGCAACGACACCGACGCCGTCCCCTGCTCCTCCAAGCACACCGCCGAGACCTTCGCCGTCGGCACCTTCCCGGCCTCGGTCGCGAAGCGCGGCACGCGGTCGCGCCACCTCGGTGCCTACGTCTACGACCAGTGCCACCCCAAGTTCCAGCGGTTCCTCGGCGGGGACGAGAGCCTGATGCTGCGCTCGACATTGACCTGGGCATGGTTCCGCGCCTCCGACGAGGCGTGGGACGCCGGCGCCCACACCTGGCGCTGCGACGTCGTCGGTGGGGACGGGCGCTCCACCGAGCTGCTCGCCCTGCCGAAGAGCGCCAAGGGGGTGCTGCTGGGCAGGCCGGACGACCGTTGGCTGGTCTGCGTGAACGGGCCGACGGTCACCGGCTCGGAGAAGATCCCGTGCAGCCGCACCCACAACTGGCGCGCCGTGACGACCGTCGTGCTCGGCAAGAAGAAGGACCCCTACCCCGGTGACCGGCTCTCCGAGGTCCGCACCCGAGACTTCTGCTCGGGCTCGGTGGGGGCCTGGATGAACTACCCCGTCGACTACGACTACGGCTACACGTGGTTCCACGCGGCGGAGTGGAAGGCCGGCAACCGCCGGTCCATCTGCTGGGCCAAGACCGGCCAGTGACCCCCGTGCGCTCCCTGCTCGTCGCGGTGCCGTCGCTCGCGCTCGTCGTCAGCGGCTGCACCGGCACCGGGTCCGCGTCCTCGCCGGGCGGCAGCCCCTCGGACTCCGCGAGCCCGTCAGCGAGCCCGTCAGCGAGAACCGCCACACCGAGCCCACCGGTGGTGCCCGCACCGCCGAGAGCCGCAGCCTGCTACCGGCTGGTCGTCGACCAGCTCACCGAGCCGACCAATGACTCCGACCCGGTCCCGTGCCGCACCCGACACACCGCACGCACGATCTTCGTCGGCCGCCTCGACACCGTCGTCGACGGCCATGCGGTCGCCGTGGACTCCGACACCGTGCAGCGGCAGCTCTCCACCACCTGCACGCGCAGGCTCGCGGCGTACGTCGGGGGCAGCCGCGCCACCCGCGACCTCGCCCGGTTCCACGTGATCTGGTACAGCCCGTCGCTGACGCAGTCGGACGCGGGCGCCGACTGGTTCCGCTGCGACCTGATCGCGTTCTCCGGCCAGTCGAGCCTCTACCCGCAGCCACGCAAGGGCCGGCTGAAGGGGGTGCTCGACCGGCCCGGTGCCCTGGACACGTTCGGCCTGTGTGGCACCGCGGCCCCGGGCACCTCCGGCTTCCGCCGGGTGATCTGCGCGAGGCCGCACTCGTGGCGAGCGCTGACCACGATCGCCCTGACCGGTGGGAAGGCCTATCCCGGACAGGCGAAGGTGCGCAAGGCCGGCGACGGGGCCTGCAAGGCGCGGGCCCGCAGCCGTTCGTCGGGGGCCCTGAAGTTCACCTACGGCTGGGAGTGGCCGACACGTGACCAGTGGACGGGCGGCCAGCACTTCGGCTACTGCTGGGTCCCCTCCTAGCCATCCTCACCCCGGCGCTGGCGGCTCACCGCGCGCTTCGCGCGCTGCCGCAGCTTCGAGGCCAGGGAGACGCCGGAGTCGAGCAGGGCCGCCAGCTGCACGGCGTCGGCCCCGACTGCGACGTCGCCGACGGTGACCTCGTGCTCGGGCCGGTGCACCACCTCGACCGGGTCACCTGCCTGCACCCAGCCGGACTCGAGGACCTTCAGCAGCGCACCCACCCGACCCGTCTCGTTGAACCGCAGGTGGAACCCCTCGATGCCGACGCGCAGCGCGAGGTTCTGGCAGGGGGTGCGGGGAAGCCGCACCTCGAGCAGCAGCTCCCCGACGCGCCACCGCTCCCCGATGCGTGCACCGGTGACGTCGACGCCGCGGACGCGGAGGTTCTCGCCGAAGAACCCCGGCGTCAGCTCACGGTCGAGCTGCGCCTCCCACCAGGTGGCGTCCTCCTCGGCGTAGGCGTAGACCGCCTTGTCGGGTCCTCCGTGCGCGGAGTCGATCTGCCGGTCGTCCACGAGACCCCGCTCCTCGACCCTGACCGGACCTTCGACCGGACGCTTGTCGATCGCGGTGTCGTGGAAGAACCCCGGTCGGATCTCGTGCACGACGTTCACGGCGACCACGGCGCCGGCGCTTCTGCTCGTCATGGGTCAAGCATGAGGCATCCGTCGACTCAGAAGCCGAGCCGACGCAGCTGCTTGGGATCGCGCTGCCAGTCCTTGGCGATCTTCACGCGCAGGTCCAGGTAGACGGGGGTGCCGAGCATGGCCTCGATCTGCTGCCTCGCGACGCTTCCGACGTGCTTGAGCCGCGAGCCCTGGTGCCCGATGACGATGCCCTTCTGGGAGTCCCGCTCCACGAAGAGGTTCGCGTGCACGTCGAGCAGCGGCCTGTCCTCCGGACGGTCCTCGCGCAGGCCCATCTCCTCGACCACCACGGCGATCGAGTGGGGAAGCTCGTCGCGCACGCCCTCGAGCGCCGCCTCGCGGATGAGCTCGGCGACGATCGTCTCCTCCGGGGCGTCGGTGAGCTCGCCATCGAGGTAGAGCGGCGGGCCTTCCGGCAGCTGGGCGACCAGCAGGTCCGCCAGCAGTCCCACCTGGTCGCCCGACTTCGCCGACACGGGGACGATCTCCTCCCAGGTGGTCGAGGTCTCCTCGCCCAGGCGAGCGATCGCCAGCAGGTGCTCACCGAGTCGCTGGGGGGACACCAGGTCGGTCTTGGTCGCCACCGCGACCTTGGTGGTACGGCGGGCCTTCGCCAGCTCCTGGACCAGGAAGCGGTCACCCGGGCCCACGAGCTCGTCGGAGGGGAAGCACACCGCCACCACGTCCACCTCGGACCAGGTGGTGGTGACCAGGTCGTTGAGCCGTTCGCCGAGCAGGGTCCGAGGACGATGCAGGCCGGGGGTGTCCATCAGCACGAGCTGGGCGTCGGAGCGGTGCACGATGCCCCGGACGACGCTGCGGGTGGTCTGCGGGCGCGAGGAGGTGATCGCGACCTTGCTGCCCACCAGGGCGTTCGTCAGCGTGGACTTGCCGACGTTGGGGCGCCCGACGAACGACGCGAAACCGCTGCGGAACTCAGGCACCGGCCGATTGTCTCACCCGAACGGCCGGCCACCCTCGTCCCGACGTCCCGGGGTGGTCTCAGCCCAGCCAGGTGGGTCGCAGCGGGAAGTGGGCGTTGCCGTTCTCGTCCGGCTTGACCGCCAGCACCTGGTGGAGCTGGATCTCGTTGCGCTCGAAGGACAGCCGGGAGCCGGACATGTAGAGGCCCCACACCTTGGCGGTGCCCTCGCCCACCTCACGGACGCACTCGTCCCAGTTCGCGGCGAGGTTCTCGCTCCAGCCCTTCAGGGTCAGGGCGTAGTGCTCGCGGAGGTTCTCCTCGTGGCGCACCTCGAGTCCGAGGTTCTGCATCTCGGTGATGATCCGTCCGGATCCCGTGAGCTCGCCGTCGGGGAACACGTAGCGGTCGATGAACGCACCGGTGTCGGTGACCTCGTTGTCCGCCCGGGTGATGCAGTGGTTCAGCAGCCGACCACCGGGGACCAGCTTGTCACGCAGGAAGCCGAAGTAGGCGGGGTAGTTCCTGATCCCGATGTGCTCGGTGAGGCCGACCGAGCTGACGGCGTCGAACCCGGTGTCCGCGACGTCGCGGTAGTCCCCGAACCGGACCTCGGCCACGTCGTCGAGGCCGTCGCGCTTGATGGCGTCCTGGGCCCACGCGGCCTGCTCGCGCGAGAGCGTCACACCGACGACCTCGACGCCGAAGTGCTGCGCGGCGTGGCGAACCATGCCGCCCCAGCCACTGCCGACGTCGAGCAGCTTCATGCCGGGCCGGAGGCCGAGCTTGCGGGCCACCAGGTCGTACTTCGCGAACTGTGCCTCCTCCAGCGTCGCGTCCTCGGTCGGGAAGCAGGCGCAGGTGTAGGTCATCGACGGTCCGAGGACCAGCTCGTAGAACCGGTTGGAGACGTCGTAGTGGTGATGGATCGCGCCGGCGTCGCGGCTCCTGGAGTGCCGGAAGCCCTCCAGCAGCCGGCGCCACTTCGGCAGGGCCTCCTGCGGCGGTGGGGGCGGCGGCTTGAGCGTGCTCCAGCCCAGGCCGCGCACGATGCGCAGCGCCTCGGCCGGCGCCGGGATCCGGATCCCCGACTCCCGCTGCAGCAGAACCATCGCCTGGTACGGGTTCCCGGGGTGCACGCCGGAGAGCGTCAGGTCACCGGACACGTAGGCGCGGGCCATGCCCAGGTCGCCGGGCGCGGTCAGCAGGTAGGAGAGCCCCCGCTCGTTCTCCAGGTGCAGCTTCACCAGCGCGTTCTCGTCACCCACGGCGCTGCCGTCGTAGGCGGTGAACCGGAAGGGGACACCGTCCGGCATCAGCCGGGAGATCGCCTCACCGATGGTGATCTGCGGAGCGGAACGGTCCAGAGTGCTCGTCATCGACGATCAACCGCCTTCTCGTAGAGGCCCGTGAGCCTGTGGTCGGGGTCGGTCTGCTGCTTGACCCTGCGTTGGTTGCCGACGCCGTAGAGCCGGTCGAAGGTCTCCCGGTCGTAGTAGGCGTCGGAGTAGAGCGACTTGTGGCCGCCCAGGGCGGTGACCTCCTCCTCGATGGCGCGGTTCGTGTCGCCGTCAGCGGCCCCGGGTGCACGGGGAACCGTGCCCCAGAACCCGATGTTGACGTAGGTGGCACCGGGCTGCAGCGGGTACGACGGCCAGGACCGCGTCGTGCGCAGCGGACAGAGCCAGACCGGGCGCATGCCCACCTGGGCGTCGAACCAGCGCAGGAACGCGGGCGTGCGGTCCACGGGCACCTCGACGTCCTGGATGACGCGCTCCCGTGGCGGCCGGCCACGGGCCCGGTCCAGCCGGGCCACCACGCCGAACCGGGCCTCGAGCCCGACCAGCCGGTGGTAGACGTCGCTGCGCCGCCAGCGCCGCGGCCACAGCCGTCGCACCCGCGGGTCGTGCAGCCCGAACGCACCGGAGCACCAGAACCAGTCGGTGTCCCAGCGCCAGAGGTAGTCGTGCAGGGTGAGGGTGTCGGTCTCGCGGTCCTGCAGCGAGCGGTAGTACGGCTGCATCCCGGTGTAGTCGCTGGCTGTCGCCGGGACGGGCACGTGGTCCTCGACACCGCCGGGACGTCCGTCGCGCCAGGTCGCCAGCGTGAGGTAGGCCTCCCCCGGCTCGAAGACCACGCCGTCGAGCCCGTCGACCCGCACGCCGTCGTGCTCGCCGTCCTGCACGACGACGTCGATGGTCTTGGTGAGCGCGTCCAGGTCGTCGAAGCGCAGGTGCCGCAGGTGGACCAGGCCCGGCGCCCGCTCGAGCCGGATCCGCAGCCGGGTGGCGTAGCCGAGGGAGCCGTAGGAGTTGGGGAAGGCGTCGAAGAGGTCCTCGCCCGGCCTCGTCTGCACCACCCGGCCGTCGCCGGTCAGCACGTCCATCTCCAGCACCGACTCGTGAGGCAGTCCGTTGCGGAACGACGTGGACTCGATGCCCAGTCCCGCCACCGCGCCTCCGAGCGTGATGCTGCGCAGCTGGGGGACCACGAGGGGGAGGTAGCCGCGGGCCAGCGTGACGTCGACGAGCTCCTCGTAGGTGCACATGCCCTGCACGTCGGCGGTGACCGGGCCGTCGAGACTCTCGTCGACCGAGATGACGCCGCCGAGACCGCTGACGTCGAGGCCCGGATCGTCCACCCGGGACCGGGAACGGAACAGGTTGGAGGTGCGCTTGGCCAGCCGGACGGGCGATCCCGCCGGGATCGCGTCGTACGACGCCTGCACACGAGCCACCGCTTGGACATGGGCGGCCCACCCCACCACGTCACTCACCAGGCCAACCTATCGTCGTTGGGGGACGCGCGGGTATCAGGGTTGCTTGGTGAGACCACCCATGTCGCGTAGGGGGTCAGGACTGGACGCTGGCGACGACGGTGCCGTCGGGCGCGGCCAGGTGCAGCGGCACGCCGGCCCCCGCGAGGTCGCGCAGCACCGAGAGGTCGGCCTCGTTGAGGGTCGCCTCGCTGCTCACGACGACCGCCGCCTCCAACCCGCGGGCGCCACTGGAGACTGCCATCGCGACGGCGACCTGCAGCGCGGTCAGCCGCAGGGTGGCCAGGCTCACCGACGCGCCGGCGTAGGTGCGGCCGTCGAGATCGCGCACGCAGCCCCCCTCGGCGGCCCGGGTGCGCGCGCGAGTGGAGCGGGCCAGCGTGACCAGCTTGGCGTCCTCGGGGTCGTTCGCGTCGAAGACGGGAGGCTCAGCCGGCATGGTGCTCAGGGTAGGGCTCGCTGTCGTGCTCGTCCTCGCCGACCTCGACCTCACCCTCACACCGGGTGATCAGCACCGTGCCGATCCGGTTGCGGCGCCCCGTCGGTGCCTCGGCCTCGAAGTGCAGTCCGTGCGCCTCGACGACCGAGCCCGCGATCGGCACCCGGCCGAGGTGCTTGGCCATCAGCCCGCCGACGCTGTCCACGTCGTCGTCCTCCACGGCGACCCCGCAGACGTCCTCGAGGTCGTCGACCGGGTAGCGCGAGCTGACCCGCACGCTGCCGTCGGGGAGTCGCTCCACGTCGACGCGGGCCACGTCGTACTCGTCGGTGATCTCACCCACGATCTCCTCCAGCACGTCCTCGATCGTGACCAGCCCGGCGGTGCCGCCGTACTCGTCGACCACGACACCGACGTGCTTGCGCTCGGCCTGCATCTCGCGCAGCAACGCGTCGATGGGCTTGGAGTCCGGGACGTAGAGCACCGGTCGCATCACCGACTCGACGCGCTCGGTGGTCTCCGCCTCATGCCGGTCGAAGACCCGCTTGGTCAGGTCCTTGAGGTAGGCGAACCCGACGATGTCGTCGAGACTCTCCCCCACCACCGGGATGCGGGAGTAGCCGCTGCGCAGCGCGAGCGAGATGGCCTGTCGAAGCGTCTTGTTCCGCTCGATGAAGACCACGTCGGTGCGCGGCACCATCACCTCGCGCACCAGGGTGTCGCCGAGCTCGAAGACCGAGTGGATCATCTGTCGTTCGCCGGACTCGATCACGCTGCTGGCCTCGGCCAGGTCCACCAGCTCGCGCAGCTCCGCCTCGGAGGCGAACGGCCCCTCGCTGAAGCCGCGACCCGGGGTGATCGCGTTGCCGACCAGGATCAGCAGCCGCGGCAGCGGCCCGAGCACCTTGGTGGCGGCGATCAACGGGCCGGAGACCAGGAGCGCGATCCGCTCGGAGTGCTGGCGGCCGACGGTGCGAGGGGAGACGCCGATGACCACGAACGAGACGACGACCATGATCACCAGCGCAGCCAGCATCGCCCACCAGCGGCCGCTCTCGGACGCCGGACCGGACTCCGCCCCACCGTCGCGCACGAACAGGTCGAGCATCACCACCGTCACCAGCACGATGGCGGCGGTCTCGGTGAGCATCCGGAGGAACAGGGCGGTGTTGAGGTAGCGGGGCGGGTCCTCGACGATCACCAGCAGCCGCGCCGCTCCGGCCCGCTCCTGCGACGCGATCTCCATCGCCCGCGCCTTGGAGAACGAGGACAGGGCCGCGTCGACGCTGCTGAACAGGCCGGCGACGACGGTGAACAGCGCGGCCAGCACGAGCAGCCAGACGTCGATGGCGCTCATGCCCGGACCCGGTGGCAGGTCACGCGGGGCGTTCCCGCCACTGCGCCAGCAGAGTGTCCTGGAGCCCGAACATCTCCTGGTGCTCCACCGGCTCGGCGTGGTCGTAGCCGAGCAAGTGCAAGATGCCGTGCACGGTCAGCAGCTGCAGCTCGTCGAGCGTCGGATGGCCGGCCTCGGCGGCCTGCCGCTCGGCCACGCTCGCGCACAGCACGAGGTCCCCGAGCACGCCCTCCTCGGGCTCCTGGTTGACCTGGCCGGGACGCAGCTCGTCCATGGGGAAGGCCAGCACGTCGGTGGGGCCCTCCTGCTCCATCCACTTCTCGTTGAGCTCGGAGATGGTCGCCTCGTCGACGAGCTTGATGCACAGCTCGGCCATCGGATGCACGCGCATCTGGTCCATGACGAAGCGTGAGAGCCGAGACAGCAGGGCCATGTCGAGATCGGTCCCGGACTCGTTGAGGACCTCGATGCTCATGACGTGGTCACCGTCACCCGGTCGCGGCTCACGCCCGGGTGCTTCGCGGGCCACGGCGCGGTGCGTCGGCGGCCGATTCCCCGGGTTGGCGCGCGTCGTACTCGGCGTACGCCTCGACGATGTGCCCGACCAGCCGGTGCCGCACCACGTCCTGCGCGGTCAGCCGGTTGAAGGACACGTCCTCGATGCCGGTGAGGATGTCCTGGACGATGCGCAGGCCGCTGCGGGTGCCCGTGGGCAGGTCGACCTGCGTGACGTCACCGGTGACGACCATCCGGGAGCCGAACCCGAGTCGGGTCAGGAACATCTTCATCTGCTCGGGCGAGGTGTTCTGCGCCTCGTCGAGGATGATGAACGCGTCGTTCAGGGTGCGGCCGCGCATGTAGGCCAACGGTGCGACCTCGATGGTGTTCGCGGCCAGCAGCTTGGGGATGGACTCGGGGTCCAGCATGTCGTGCAGCGCGTCGTAGAGCGGCCTGAGGTACGGGTCGATCTTCTCGCTCAGCGTGCCGGGCAGGAAGCCGAGCCGCTCCCCCGCCTCGACCGCCGGACGGGTCAAGATGATCCGGTTGACGTGCTTGTTCTGCAGCGCCTGCACCGCCTTGGCCATCGCCAGGTAGGTCTTGCCGGTCCCGGCGGGCCCGATGCCGAACGTGACCGTGTGCTTGTCGATCGACTCGACGTACCGCTTCTGGTTCAGCGTCTTGGGACGGATCGTGCGGCCGCGGTTGGAGAGGATGTTGAGCGAGAGCACGTCGGCGGGGCGCTCGGTGGTCTCCGTGCGGAGGATGCCGATGGCGCGCTCGACGGTCTCGGTGGTCACCCCCTGACCGGTGCGGATGATCGTGACGAGCTCGTCGAGGAGCCGTTCGACCAGCGCCACCTCGGCGGGCTCGCCGCGCAGCGTCACCTGGTTGCCGCGCACATGGATGTCCGCGTCGAAGGCCTTCTCGATGAGGGTGAGATGCTCGTCGCTGGGTCCGAGGAGCGACACCATCGGGACGCTGCTGGGCAGCAGGATCGTCTGGGAGGGGGTCTCGGAGAGGTCGACGGTGTCGTCCGGTCCGGTGCGAGGTGCTGTCATGGGCGGCGTTGGGGCCGACCTCCCGGTGTGTGTGGCTGTGCTGACCCGTTCAGTTTACGGGCACGCCCTTCGTCTCGCGCCAGTCCGTTTCGCGAGGAGGGGTCACAGGGGTGCCGGGTTAGGCTGCGGTGCATGCAGGGCGCCCACGACCCCGAGTACCCCGACGACCCCACCGACGGCGTCGAGCTCATCCGGCCCGACGACTTCCTGCCGCGCAACCCGTTCCCCCAGGATGCGCAGCGGATGGGCGTCGACCGGTGGAGCGAGGACGCCGGGATGATCGCGATCGCCTCGTCCTTGGACTCCTCGAAGCGCTCCCACAAGGCGGTCGCCTGGCTGATGCTGATCGCCGTCACCGCGTGGGTGCTGATGCAGCTGTGGTTCGAGCTGAGCAGCTGAGCCCCTCGGACGAGCGGACGGACCGGCGGCCGGTCCAGGTCAGGGTCGGGTGACCATCAGCAGGCCGAGACACATCTCGTCGGTGGTTCCCTCGCCCCACACGACGTACTTCTCCTGGGTGCCCGCGAACGCCGGCAGCCGGTCGCGCAGCGACTGGTCGTGGCGGCAGGTGACGCGGACCGTGTCGCCGGCGCGGAGGTGGACGGGCTTCGCCAGCGGCTTCGCGCCCTGGTTGTCGAAGTCCCAGACGGGGATGTTCAGCACGGTGCGGGCCCGGGGGGTGCCGGGGTTCACCTGGACCGTGATCGACCGGCCGAGCAGGTGCATGTGTCCGGCGACCGCCCGGATGGTCGCGGGCGACTTCATGGTCTGGTCGCAGGACTGCACCGGACCGGCGCGGACCTTCCCGCACAGGAAGTGCAGGTAGTTCGCCGCGAGCCCGACCTCGCCGAACCTCCGCTGGGCGTCGGCGACGGAGGCCGAGCGGTCGCACAGCTTGCCCTGCCGGTGGCCCGGACGGCACGGCAGCTCGACCGGACCGGGCAGCAGCACCGTCTCCAGCGGGTCCAGCTTCTTGCTCGCCGGGGCCAGTCGCAGCAGGGCGGAGGTGACGTCGGGCGACGTGCCGGCGAGCAGGTTGTAGTGCACCTGCATGACGATGCGGGAGCCCTTCTGCAGCGGAATGCCGACGTCGGGGGCCATCACCTGCTCGCCGCCGCCCGGAGCCCAGGCCCCCAGCCACGGCGCGTCCTCGATCGACTCCGCGGACTCCGTGCCGGTGCCCCCGAAGCAGGTCCAGCCCTCGCCCTTGTCGGCACGGTCCTGGGCCGCGACGGCTGCCACCTGCGTCGGCGGCACGCGGAACAGGATCACGTGGTGCACGACCTTGCGGGAGCCGGGCGCGATGTTCATCCCGGTGATGAAGGCGTCCCGGGACAGCTGCGGGTCCAGCACGAAGCAGCGGTAGTCGTCGGTGCCGGTGCCGTAGGGCGCCGAAGGACGGTAGGGCTGGGGCATCGCGAGCCGCTGCAGTCGCTCGCCCGCACGCAACGGTGTCCTCGGAGCCGGCACGTCGGCCGTCTCGGTGGAGCCCGCAGACCGGGACGAGGTGGCCGGCGTGGACGCGGTGGCGTCGACCGGCTTCGAGGCCTCACCCCGGGGGACGCTGCACGCCCCGGCTGCCACGAGGGTCAGCGCCAGCAGCACGCCGAGGGACGCCGTACGGACCCGACTCACCCGGGGGGCCAGCCCATCGTGCGCCCGCCGAGCACGTGGAGGTGGACGTGGAAGACGGTCTGGTGGGCGGCGGCGCCGGTGTTGAACACCAGCCGGTAGCCGTCCTCGAGGCCTTCCTGCTCCGCGACGGCCTTGGCCGAGGCCACCAGGTCGACCAGCACGTCCGGCTCGGCGTCCCCGAGGGCGGCGGCGTTCGGCTGGTGGCTGCGGGGGATGACGAGCACGTGTGTGGGTGCCTGCGGCTCCAGGTCCCGGAAGGCGAGCGTGCTGTCCGTCTCGTGGACGACGTCGGAAGGGATGTCGCCGGAGACGATCCTGCAGAAGAGGCACTCGGGGTCGCTCGCCATACGTTCACTCTAGACACGCGGTCCCCGTGTCGCGGAGGTAAACCCCGCGCGGGGGTCGCGCGTGGAACTAGCGTGAAGACGACCACGGCCACCGGGCTGCTCGCCCCACCGATGCGAGGGAGTGCGATGACGACCGGCACCCGAGCGGAGCGGTGGGACGCGGACGCCGCCGTCGAGCAGCTGTATGCCTCCCACTACCGCCGGCTGGTGCGGCTCTCCGTGCTGCTGGTCGGCGACGTGGAGAGCGCGGAGGAGGTCGTGCAGGACTCGTTCGTGGCGATGCACGGCCGGTGGCGCTCGCTCCGGGAGCCCGAGAAGGGCCTGGCCTACCTGCGCCAGACGGTGGTGAACCGCTCACGCTCGGTGCTGCGCCACCGCGGCGTCCGAGCGCGCTACGTTCCGCCGGTGCTGCCCGTCCGCGGCGGCGCCGACGAGGACGCGGAGGTCTCGGAGCGTCGTACGGCCGTCCTCGACGCCATGCGCACCCTGCCCGAGCGCCAGCGTGAGGTGCTCGCGCTGCGCTACTACCTCGACCTCTCCGAGGCCGACATCGCCGAGAGCCTCGGCATCAGCCGCGGCGCCGTGAAGAGCCATGCCTCGCGTGGGGTCGCCGCGCTGCGCAGCCAGATGGAGGACGTGTCATGAAGGACTCTCTGGACGAGCGGGGCGTGCGCGAGCTGCTCGACGCCGCCGTCGCCGACGTCGAGCCGCGTCGAGGCATCGACGAGATCCGGGAGCGCACCCGCCCCGGTCGCCGCGGCTCGTGGGTGTGGGGCACCGCAGGAGCGGTCGTGGTCACGGCCGCCACGATCGCGGCGGTCGCCCTGACCGCGGGGCTGCCCGGTGCCTCGCCGAACGGACCCGGACCGGCCGGCTCGACATCGGAGCGGACCGCATCACCCTGGGTGGTGACCGTGTACTACGTCGGGGACACCGGCGCAGGTCCCCGGCTGTTCCGCGAGAGCCGGTTCGGTCCGCCCTCCGCAGGGGGCGACAAGTTCCGCGACGCTGTGCAGCAGGCCGTCGACGGCGACGCCCTCGACTCGGACTACCGGAGCGCGTGGCCGGCCGCGACCCACGTGGACCGGGTGTCGGTCGGCACCGGTGCCGTCACCGTCGACCTGTCGGGTGACCTCACCACCCGGCCGGCCGGGCTCTCGGACGCCGAGGCACGGATCTCCGTGCAGCAGCTGGTGTACACGGTCCAGGCGAACACGAAGGCCCTGCCGGTGCGGTTCACCGTCGACGGCGCACCCGCGACCACCCTGCTCGGGGTCCCGGTCTCCGGCCGGGTCGAGGCGGCGGGCCGCGACGACACCCTGTCCCCGATCTCCATCAGCTCGCCCGCCGAGCGGTCGGGGCGCCGGGTCGCCGTGACGAGCCCGGTGACGGTCACCGGCGAGGCGTCGGCCTTCGAGGCGAACGTGCAGTGGGAGCTGATGCGGGGCGACCGGGTCGTCAAGCACGGCTTCACCACCGCGCGCGAGTGCTGCACCCTCTCGCCGTACCGCTTCACGTTCACGGCGCCACCCGGGGAGTACCAGCTGGTCGTGCACGAGGAGGACGCCTCGGGTGGCGAGGGCACGCCGTCGTCGCTGGACTCCAAGAACCTCACCATCTCCTGACCCCGCCGGCCGGTTCCGGGCCTAGGCTCGGTGGGGTGGGGACCGCGCGCGACCCGATCGACACGGACCCGGCTCGCACCTGGGTCTGGCCCGCGGGCGCCGCCGTGCTCGCGACCGCCGCGATCATCCTCACCGTGTCGCTGTTCGTCGGCCCCGCAGGCATCGCCGGCGGCCGGCAACCCGACCGGGAGCCGGGGGACCGCTCGCCCGTCCTGGTGAGGGCCTGGTTCGTGGGCCGGACCGCCGACGGGCCCCGGCTCTTCGCGGAGCATCGTGAGTTCGGCGGTCGCCCGGACGCGCTGGCCTGGTCGCTGCAGAGCGTCGTCGCCGGCACGGCCCTCGACCCCGACTACTCCTCCCCCTGGCCCCGGGGTGCCGGCGTGAGCGACGCCCACCGGCGCGACGAGATGCTGGTCGTCGACCTTGCCGGGCCCGTCGTACGGCGTCCCGCGTCGATGGACCGCACGACCGCCCAGATCGCCCTGCAGCAGGTGGTCCGCACCGCCCAGGACGTGTCCGGGTCGCGCGTGCCGGTGACGTTCCGCCTGGGCGGACGCGCCGCCTCAGTCGTGCTCGGCCTCGACACGTCTGCGCCCCTCGACCGAGCCGCTGACGACACCGTCCTCGCGCCGGTGTCGATCTCCTCGCCGGTCGACCAGTCGTTCGTCGGCGACCCGTTCACGGTCAGGGGCCGGGCGTCGACCGGCGCCGCCCGCGTGCGCTGGGAGCTGCGGCAGGCCGGGGGCGTCGTACGCCGCGGCACGGCGTCCACCGCCGGGTGCTGCACGCGGGCGCCGTACTCCTTCACGGTCACCGCGCCCCCCGGCACCTACACCCTGGTCGTCCATGACCAGTCCGACCGCGCCTCCTCCGACAGCAAGCAGGTCCGCATCTCCTAACCCCCTCCCGCCACCCCCCACCCGCTGAGGCGTCTCGTTCTGCGCCCGCGCAATCGCCGAGGCGTCTGATTCTGCGCGAACGTTCACGCAGAATCAGACGCCTCAGCCGCGTGGGGGCGCAGAATGAGACGCCTCAGCGCCAGCGGGTGCGGGCGAGGAGGGCGGCGGTGGCGGCCACCCCGGCGGTGGACGAGCGCAGGACGGAGGTGCCCATCCGGACCGGCTCCGCACCGACCGCGGCGAAGGCCTCGAGCTCCTCGTCGCTGATGCCGCCCTCGGGGCCGACCACGATCACGATCTCGCCGCGACCGGGCACCGGGAGGTCGGCGAGCGGACCGGAGGCTGCCTCATGGAGCACGACGGGCACCGACGCGTCCCGCAGCAGCTCGACCACCCGTGCGGTGGTGACCAGGTCGGCCACCTCGGGGAACCAGCTGCGGCGGGCCTGCTTGGCGGCCTCGCGCGCGGTGGTGCGCCACTTCGCCAGGGCCTTGGCCTGCTTGTCCCCGCGCCACACCGCCACCGAGCGGGAGGCGGCCCAGGGCACGATCACGTCGACGCCGACCTCGGTCAGCATCTCCACGGCGAGCTCGCCCCGCTCCCCCTTCGGGATCGCCTGTACGACGACCACCCGCGGGGTCTCGGGGGCGGAGCCGACCAGCTCGTCCACGGTGGCCGAGAGCGACGACCTCGCAATCTCGGTGACCGTCACGGTGGCCGTGGTGCCGGCCCCGTCGGTGAGCACCAGGCGTTCGCCGACCCGGATCCGCCGCACGACGACCGCGTGCCGACCCTCGTCGCCGGCGAGCTCGACCGGGTCGCCCGAGGACAGCTCCGCCAGGCCTTCGTGGACGAAGACGGGCAGCGTCATCGCGGGCCGAACGCGTCGCGCAGCCGGTTGAACACCGACTTCTGCGGCGCGTGCGCGCGCCCGTCGGGCGACGCCTCGTCGCGCAGCGCGGAGAGCTCGCGCAGCAGCTCCTCCTGCCGCTCGTCGAGCCGGGTGGGGGTCTCGACCACGACCCGCACCACCAGGTCACCGCGTCCGGTGCCCCGCAGCGCCGGGATGCCGCGTCCCCCGAGGACGGTCTCGGTGCCCGACTGGGTGCCCGGGCGGATCTCGAAGGGGACCACGGTCTCCACCTCGGAGTCCTCGGCCGCGACGTCGGCCTCGAGGGTCGGCAGGTCGAGGACGGTGCCGAGCGCGGCCGCGGTCATCGGGACGGTGACGCTGCACAGCAGGTCCACGCCGTGGCGGGTGAACAGGGGATGGTCGTTGACGTGCATCTCGACGTACAGGTCCCCGGCCGGGCCGCCACCGGGGCCGACCTCGCCCTGGCCGGACAGCTGCACCCGGGTGCCGGTGTCGACGCCCGCGGGGATCTTCACGGTGAGCGTGCGACGCGAGCGCACCCGACCGTCGCCCGAGCACTCGCGGCAGGGCTCGGGGATGATCGTGCCGAAGCCGCGGCAGGCTGCGCACGGCCGCATCGTGCGGATCTCGCCGAGGAAGGACCGCTGCACGTGCACGGTCTCGCCCCGGCCGCCGCAGGTCTCGCAGACCTTCGGGCCGGTGCCGGGCGCCGCTCCGCCGCCCTGGCAGGTGGTGCACAGCACGGCAGTGTCGACCTTGAGCTCCCGGGTGGTGCCGAACGCCGCCTCGGCGAGCTCGACGTCGAGCCGGATCAGTGCGTCCTGGCCGCGGCGGCTGCGGGGCCGCGGACCGCGACCGCCCTGCGCGCCCGCGCCGGCGTTGCCGCCGAAGAACGCGTCCATGATGTCGGTGAAGGAGAATCCCGCACCCGCACCCGCGCCGGCACCTCCGAAGCCCCCGCCGTTGAACGGGTCGCCCCCGAGGTCGTACATCCGGCGCTTCTCCGGGTCGGAGAGCACCTCGTAGGCGTGGGAGACGTCCTTGAACCGCTCCTGCGTCGCCGGGTCCGGGTTCACGTCGGGGTGCAGCTGACGCGCCAGCTTGCGGTACGCCTTCTTGATCGTGTCGCCGTCGGCGTCGCGCGACACCCCGAGGGTCTCGTACAGGTCAGTGCTCACTGAGGGTTCATCCTTCGTCGAGGATCCGGGAGACGTAGCGCGCCACCGCGCGCACGGCCGCCATGGTTCCTGGGTAGTCCATGCGGGTCGGCCCCACGATTCCCAGGGTCGCCAGCGCCTCCTCGCCCGGTCCGTAGCCGGTGGCCACGACCGACGTCGACGCGAGCTCCTGGTAGGGGCCCTCGTGTCCGATGCGCACTGTCACCATCGAGGGCGACGACGCCTCGCCGAGCAGCTTGAGGAGGACGACGTGCTCCTCGAGCGCCTCGAGCATCGGGCGGATGGCGAGGTCGAAGCCCTCGCCGAATTTTGCGAGGTTCGCGGTGCCGCCGACCGCGACCCGCTCGTCGGAGCGGTGGTCCGACATCGCGTCGACGAGCGAGGCCACGAGCACCGCGACCGGACCGCGCTGCGGCGGGTCGAGCTCGTCGGGCAGCAGCACCAGCCGTGCGGCGGCGTCGGCCAGCCGCTCCCCCACGATCGTGCGGTTCAGCCGGGTGCGCAGGTCCGCGACCTGGTCCTCGTCGATCTCCTGCGGCATCTCGACCACCCGCTGCTCCACGCGACCGGTCGAGAGGATGAGCACGGCGAGCACGCGCGCCGCGGTCAGCGGTACCACCTCGACGTGCCGGACGGTGGACCGCGAGAGCGTGGGGTACTGCACGATCGCCACCTGGCGGGTCAGCTGGGCGAGCAGCCGGACGCTGCGCTGCACCACGTCGTCGAGGTCGATGGCGCCTTCGAGCAGGGTCGCGATGGCCCGCTTCTCCGCGCCGGTCAGCGGCTTGACCTGGCTGAGCCGGTCGACGAAGAGCCGGTAGCCCTTGTCGGTCGGGATGCGCCCGGCGCTGGTGTGCGGCTGGGTGATGAACCCCTCCTCCTCCAGCGCCGCCATGTCGTTGCGGACGGTCGCCGGGGAGACGCCGAGCTGGTGCCGCTCGACCAGGGACTTGGACCCGACGGGCTCCTCGGTCGAGACGTAGTCCTCGACGATCGCGCGGAGGACGGCGAGCTTGCGGTCCTCGACCATCGTGCGCGCCTCCTTCACCCTCGTCCCGGCTCCCCTGCGGACCCTGGCACTCCCTGGTTCCGAGTGCCAAGCCTACTAGGCTCGCCGCATGCTCGACATTCCGCACGACACCGGCTTCGTCGAGGTCGCCGACCGCTGCTGGGTGGCCCGGCACTCCTGGTTCGACCTCAACGTCTCCGTCGTGGGCGGGGCCGCGGGGCTGCTGGTGGTCGACACCCACGCGTCCGAGCTTGCGGCCGAGCGGGTGGCGGCCCTGGTCCGCGCGCTGCCGGGTGAGGTGGTGGCCGTCGTCAACACCCACGAGCACTTCGACCACACGTTCGGCAACGGCGTCTTCGCCCGTGACGGCATCCCGCTGTACGCCCACGAGACCGCGGTCGCGCGCACCGTGGACGCGGGCGAGCGCATCAAGCGACGGTACGACGAGGAGCCCGACGACCCGCACCGCGAGGAGGTGCAGGCCACCCGGGTGACGGCCGCGACCCACCCGTTCTCGTCGGTGCGGGTGGTCGACCTCGGCGACCGGCAGGTCGAGCTGCTCCACCTGGGCCGGGGGCACACCGGCGGCGACGCCGTGGTCCGGGTCGGGGACGCGGACGCGATGTTCGCCGGCGACCTCGTCGAGGAGTCGGCCGCGCGCCACGCGGTGCCGGGCTTCGGCGACGACAGCTACCCGATGGAGTGGCCGGGGACGCTGGACCTGCTGATCAGCCTGCTCACTGCGCACACCGTGGTGGTCCCCGGGCACGGCCTGCCGGTGAGCCGCGAGTTCGTGGAGCAGCAGCGCGAGGCGATCGGCGTGGTCGCCGAGACGATCCGCGAGCTCGCATCACGAGGCATCGCGGTCGGCGACGCGCTCGACTCGGCCGAGTGGCCCTACCCCCGCGAGGAGCTGGGACACGCCGTACGCCGCGGCTACGCGCAGCTCCCGCCGTCCTCCCGGTCCCTGCCGATGGCCTGAGTCATCAGCGAGCGATCAGTGAGCGATCAGTACCGCCAGCGCCCTCGTCCGTGCGCGTGGTGCCGGAACCTCGTCACCTTGAGCAGCAGCACACCGAGCACCACGAGCAGGATCACCGGGTGACCGACGACGATGCTGATCACCAGCACCGCCAGCAGCACCGGGAGCAGCCGCGCCGTCGGGAACCAGCCCGGGCGGATGCGCCGCTCCTCGTACGACGGCTCGCTCACCGCACGCGCTCCCTCCGGCCGAGGGAGGTCGGCGAACAGCGGCCACAGCGCCGAGCGGGTGCGCGCGCGGTAGACGTCCGCGCTCCGCTCGTCGTACTCCTCCTTGGTCAGCCGACCCGCCGCGTAGTGGTCGCCGAGCGCGGAGACCGCAGCCTCGCGCTCGGCGTCACCGATCCGCAGCTCCGGGTCGGCGCCGCCGGCGGTGCTCATGCCGACTCTCCCTCGTCACCTTCGGCCAGCAGCCCGTAGAGCTTGCGGCGGGTGTCGGCCAGGATCTCCGCCGCCTCGGCCTGCTGCTGCTTGGTGCCGGAGACGATGACCTGCCAGACGGCCCCCATCACCTGTCCGATGACCGGTTTCAGGTCACCGGGGCCCTCGTCCTCGTCGGGCTGGTCGAACGGGCGCCAGGTGGCGGCGAGCTCCTCGGGGTGCTCCTCGACGTGGCGCCGACCCTCCTCGGAGAGCCTCAGCAGCCGGCGCCCCTCACCCTCGTGGCCCTCGACGAGCCCCTCGTCCTCGAGCTGCTGGACCGTCGGGTACACCGAGCCCGGGCTCGGCTTCCACGCGCCGCCGCTGCGCTCGGCGATCTGCTGGATGATCTGGTAGCCGTTCATCGCCTCGACCGCCAGGACGTCGAGGATCGCGGACCGGACGTCGCCGCGCCGCACCTTCGGGCCGCGGTGGCCGTGGTGGCCGCCGCCGAAGCCCGCCTGGTTGCCGCTCTGGGCCAGGCCGATCAGGCCCTGCACCCAGGGGGGCGGGCCGCCGCCCCAGGAGCCCCGTGGTCCGCGACCGCCGGGACCCGCGTGTCGCCGCGGACCGCCCCAGGGCTGGTCCCACGGGCTGTTCTGGTTGTTCATGCTCGCCTTCCTCTCGTAGGTCACGAGTGTTCGTGATAGGTCGACGATATATCGCTAGAACGCCCGAGCCAAGGGGTTTCCCGGGCGCGTCCCCCGGCGTGCCGGACCGGGCCGGCGGCACCAGCCGCCTACGGTTCTCGGATGTCCTCCCCGTCCTGGCCGTCTCGAGACCGCTACGGGTCCGACGTGCTCAGCACCGACTGGCGCGCCCCGAAGCGGGGGCGTGCCGTCGAGATCGAGGCCGACCGGGGCCTGGTCGTCGAGGAGGTCACCACCGACTGGTGCGGCGAGATCGTGGCCGTCGAGCGCGACCTGATGACGGTCACGCTGGAGGACCGGCGCGGCAGGCGTCGCACCTTCCCGCTGGGCACCGGGTTCCTGCTCGAGGGGGTGCCCGTCATCCTCGCGCCGCCGTCTCGTGGCGTCCCGGCCGCCCCCCGTCGTACGGCGTCGGGCTCGGTCGCCGTCCCCGGCACGAAGGCGCGCGTGGCCCGGGCCAGCCGGATCTTCGTCGAGGGACGCCACGACGCCGAGCTGGTGGAGAAGGTGTGGGGCGACGACCTGCGTGTCGAGGGTGTCGTCGTGGAGTACCTGGAGGGCGTCGACGACCTGCCCGAGCAGCTGCGCGACTTCCGGCCCGGGCCAGAGCGGCGGGCGGGCGTGCTCGTCGACCACCTGGTCCCCGGCTCCAAGGAGAGCCGGATCGCGCAGTCGGTCGCCCGCAGCCCGGTCGGCCCCCACGTGCTGGTCGTGGGGCACCCGTTCGTCGACATCTGGGAGGCGGTCCGGCCGGCTCGCCTCGGCCTGCAGGCCTGGCCCACGGTCCCGCGCGGGATCGACTGGAAGAAGGGCGTGTGCCAGTCGCTGGGCTGGCCACACCGCGACCAGGCGGACGTCGCGCGGGCCTGGAAGCACGTGCTCGGCGGGGTGCGCTCCTACGCCGACCTCGAGCCCAGCCTGCTCGGTCGGGTCGAGGAGCTCATCGACTTCGTCACCGGCTGAGGGTGTGGCCCGCTTGTGCCTTCCGGTGCACCGGGCGGGGCTGCCAGACTGCCTCGCATGACCACGGGGCCGGACGAACCTCCGCAGGAGCCGCAGGAGCCGCAGCAGCCCCCGGGCGCGCAGGGTCCGCCGCAGCCGCCGGGCTGGCAGGGACCACCGCCCCCTCCCCCGCCGGGGTACGCCGGCGGCCCGCCGCCGCGCCCCTACGCGCAGCCGCCGCTGCGGCCGGACGAGGAGAAGACCTGGGCGATCGCGGCGCACCTCGGCCCGCTGCTGCTCGGCTTCATCGCCCCGCTGGTGGTGTGGCTGGTCTACCGCGAGCGGTCGATGTTCCTGGACCGCACGGGCAAGGAGGCGTTGAACTTCCAGCTGACGCTGCTGCTCGGCTACCTCGCGTCGTTCGTGCTGATGTGCGTCTTCATCGGGTTCGTGCTCATCTTCGTGGTGTACGTGGTCGGGATCGTCTTCATGGTCCTGGCCACGATCTCCGTCTCCCGGTTCGAGGACTACCGCTACCCGGTCACCATCCGCTTCATCAAGTGAGCAGCTCGCGCACCACGGCGTCGGCCAGCAGCCGGCCGCGGCGGGTCAGCACCACCCGGTCGTGGCGGGTTGCGCCCTCCTCGACCAGCCCGCGCTCGACCAACCCCGGCACCGCCGCCCGGCCCGCGTCGTCGAGGACGTCGCTGGGCAGTCCCTGACGCAGCCGGGTCTCGAGCAGCACCCGCTCCACCCGACGGGTCTCCACGTCGAGCAGCTCGCGTCCGTGGGCCGGGCTCGTGGCCCGGTCGACCCGTCCGGCGTACGCCGTGGGGTGCTTGACGTTCCACCACCGCACCCCGCCGACGTGCGAGTGCGCACCCGGCCCGACGCCCCACCAGTCGCCACCGGTCCAGTAGAGGAGGTTGTGCCGGCACGCCGCCGCGGTCGTGCGGCCCCAGTTGGACACCTCGTACCACCGCAGCCCGGCGGCCTCCAGCGCCTCGTCGGTGGCGAGGTACTTGTCGGCCAGGTCGTCGTCGTCGGTCATCGCGACCTCACCGCGGCGGACCCGCCGGGCCAGGGCGGTGCCGTCCTCGACGATCAGCGCGTACGCCGAGAGGTGGTCGGGCTCGCAGGCCAGGGCCGCCTCGACGGACCGGGCCCAGTCGGTCGACGACTCACCGGGGGTGCCGTAGATCAGGTCCAGGCTCACCTGCTCGAAGCCCGCCTCGCGCGCCCACCGCACCACCCGGGGCACCCGCTCGGGGTCGTGGGTGCGGTCGAGGACCCGCAGCACGTGCGGGACCGCGGACTGCATGCCGAACGAGACCCGGTTGACGCCTCCGTCGCGAAGGCCGGCGAGTGCGCGGGCGTCGACGCTGTCCGGGTTGGACTCGGTGGTGACCTCCGCGCCCTCGACCAGACCGAACTCCTCGTCGATCGCGGCCACCACCCGCGTCAGGTCCTCCGGGGGCAGCAGCGTCGGGGTGCCGCCGCCGAAGAACACCGTCTGCACCGGCACGTCGACGTCGCCCAGCACGCGGCGGGCCATCCGCACCTCGGCCACGGCCGCGTCGGCGTACGTCGCGCGCGAGGCGCCGGGCACGTCGCCGAGCTCGCTCGCGGTGTAGGTGTTGAAGTCGCAGTAGCCGCAGCGCACGGTGCAGAACGGCACGTGCACGTAGAACCCGAACGGCCGCTTCCCCACGCCGTCGACCGCCCAGGCGGGAAGCGACCCGTCGGCGGGCGCGGGCTCGCCCTCGGGCAGCGCGGACGGCATGCCGTCATGCTGTCACGCGGTCGACGGGCTCACACGCCGAGCCGCCGGGTCACCGTGGTCTCGGCGCGCAGCCGGGCCTCGCCGTGCCCGGACACCGCACGCAGGAAGTCCTCGCGGTCCACGGCCTGCACGACCGTCTCCTCGACCGCGGTCACGGTCGCGGTGCGGGGGACGTCGCGCAGCAGCCCGATCTCGCCGAAGTACTCCCCCGGACCCTCGCGACGCAGCACCGCCTCGCCCTGGGTGACCTCGACGAGCCCGGTCTCGATGACGTAGAAGCGGTCGGACGGGTCGCCCTCGCGCACCAGCACGTCGCCGGAGGCGAACCGGACCTCGCTCGACCCGCGCGCCAGGGCCTCGAGCTGTGGACCGGGCAGCGGGGAGAAGATGTCGACGGCCCGCAGCAGCGACAACGAGCCCGGCTCCAGCACCCTCGAGTCCAGCCGGCGCAGCTGCGGGAACGTCACCACCATGGTGGCGACGACCGGGAGCGCGATCGCCAGCAGCGCCCACCGCAGGTCCAGCCAGGCGATCAGGTACGGCATCACGAGCGCCCCCAGCGCCATCGTGGCGATCAGGCAGGCCTCCAGGGCGCCGAACACCCGCCCGAGCACCTCGTCGGGCGCGAGCCGCTGGACCAGCGTGTCGAGATTCACGTCGACCAAAGGGTTGCCGAGGCCGAGCATCGCCATCGCGACGAAGCACGTCACCGGGCTCGGCCAGATCGTGACCAGCACCAGGGGCGCGGACCAGAGGATCACGCCGGTGGCGAGGTCGGACCCGAGCCGGCCCCGGGAGGCGCGTGAGATCGCCACCATCCCCCCCACCACGGAGCCCACACCGAGGATCGAGTCGAGGAAGCCGACGCCCCGCGCTCCGGTGCCCAGGATCTCGACCGCCATCACCACCACGAAGACCGCCGACGCGCCCGCCACCACCGTCTGCACCCCGACCGCCGCGGTGACGGTGAGCAGACCCCGGTGCTGCCCGATCGTGCGGAAGCCCGCCGACAGCTCGGCCAGGAACCCCGGCTCGCGCCTCTCGGCGTCCTCGGGGCCGGCCTCCGGCTCGGGGTCCACCGCTCGCTCGGGGGGCCGGACCCCCGCGACCAGCGCCATCGACCACAAGAAGGTGGCCACGTTGAGCAGGAACACGGTCTGCACGCTGGTGACGCCCAGCAGCACGGCGCCGACGGCGGGTCCCACGAAGAACGCCAGTGACTCGATGGTGCTGGCGGCGCCGTTCGCGGCCGCGAGCTCCTCCGGTCGCTCGGCGAGGCTCGGCAGCATCGAGCGCTGCGCGACCCGGAACGGCGTCCCGAGAAGTGCGGTGAGGGTGGCCAGCACGAACACCGGCAGCGGAGGCGTGTCCAGGTAGAGGCACGCCGCCGCGGCGGCCACGAGCGTGGCGCGGCCCAGGTCGGCGAGGATCATCAGCCGCTTGCGCGACATGCTGTCCGCGAGATGGGCGGCGAACGGTGCGGTGAGCGCCATCAAGGTGAGCCGGACCGCCGTCCAGATGCCCACGGCCTGCGCACCGCCCACGCCGTACGCCCAGACCGCCACCGCGGTGGCGTAGGCCCAGTCCCCGATGGCCGAGCCGGCGAACGCCGTCTCGATCCGGCGCAGGTTGCGGTTGGCGAACACCGAGGTCAGCGCGGCCAGGGTCTCCCCGACCGGGCCGCGCTGCTTGGCAGCGGGCTGGGTGCCGGTGGCCTCGGTCACGTCGCGGCCTCCGGGGACGCGACCTCCAGGGACATGGCCACCGCGACGCGGCTCGCGGCGTCGGCGAGCTGGGCCAGCCAGCCGGAGGCACCCAGCTCCCGCAGCTGCGAGCACGCCTCCTCGAACAGCGCGGTGCCCTCGTCATGGCGCCCCTGGGCGCGCAGGCAGAGCCCGAGCTCCGCGCGAGCCCGAGCGGAGTAGGGGTGCGCTCCCCAGCGCTCGAAGCCGGCGACCGCGTCCCGAAGCTCGACCTCCGCCCCGACCGGGTCCCCCGCCCGTGTCGACAGCAGGCCCGCGATCCGGTGCCGGTGCGCCGCCAGGCCGTCCGGCACGGCGCGTCGCGACAGGTCGTCCACGATGCTCAGCAGCCACGCCATCGACACCTCGTCACCGGCGGCCAGCGCCAGCTCCACCGCACTCGGCCAGAACGTGGTCATGTCCTCCCACACACCCGCCTTCTCGTGCATCCGGCGTACGGCGTCGACGGTCAGCCGGACCGCGGCGGTGCGGTCGCCGGCCACGGAGGCGGCGACTCCCCGGGCCAGCAGCTCCCAGGCCAGGTCGATGGGGTCGTCGCCCTTGGCGGGACCGATCAGCGAGAGGTCCCGCACCGGCTCCGTCGCCTGGGCGTCGGCCAGGAGCGCGGCCACCACCATCCAGACGTTGTCGGTGACATCCTCCGCCGACACCTCGGCGCGGATCAGTGAGCTGCGGACGTCGGCCCAGTCCCCCCGCGCCCAGCGCGCCAGCAGCAGGTTGACGTTCGCGAAGGAGAGCATCCGGGCCTGACCTGCGGACTGCGCAACCGTCGCCCCCTCGTCGGCGTAGCGCACGGCCTCGTCGAGGTCGTCGACCATGCTCGCCGACGCGAGGTTGCTCAGCGCGACCACGAGGGGGCTGGGCTGGTGGTGCTCGCGAGCCAGGTCGGCCGAGGCACGGAGCAGGATCCGCGCCACGCTGATCGAGCCGATGGTGGAGTAGTACGTGCTCAGACTGGAGTAGGCGTCGGCGAGCGCTCCCGCGTCACGGGCGGCCTCCGCCAGCCGGACGAAGTCCTCGAGCAGGGAGCGGTGCTCCCGGTTGAGCCGCGCGTTGGCGGTCGCCAGCACCCGGCTCAGGGGCAGCAGCGCCTCCTCCGACCCCTCGTGGTCCTGCAGCTCGCGCCACCACGGGTCGGCGATCACGATCGCCGCCTCGTTGTCTCCGCCGGCGGCGGTCGCCGTCGCCTGGGTGGCCGCGACGCGACCGGCGGCCACCCGCTCGTCGAAGCCGGCGAACAGCTCGACGGCCCGCGAGGCGTGTTCCGTGCACTCGGAGAACCGGCCGGCCTGCAGCAGCACCACCGCCAGCATCTCCTCGATCTCGGCCCGCGCCCGCTCGGCCGTGGTCAGCCGCAACGCCACGCCGAGGTGTCCGGCCGCCTCGTGGGGGGACCCCAGGCCCCGGGCCCGCTCCGCGGCTACCCGCAGCTGCGCGACCGCCCGCTCCTGCAGCTGCGGCACGTCCAGGTCGGTGGGGCCGGCCTCGATGGCATCGAGCAGGTGCTGGGCCAGGATCGCGGCGTCCTCCACCGCCCGCTCGCTGCCCCCCTCGAGCTGGGCCACGACGGCGAGGTGGGTCGCCTTGCGGTCCCGGCGCGAGAGCGACCCGTAGGCCACCTGCCGCACCACGGACTGCACGAACTGGTACCCGCCGAACCCGGCACTGAACCGCCGCGACTCGTGGCTGAGCATCTGCAGCCGCACCAGGCCGGCCAGGACGCCGTCGAGGTCGTCGAGGTCCGGACAGAGACCTTGGATCTCCTCGCGGGCGAAAGAGTCGCCCAGCACGCACGCACGGTTCACCAGCCGGCGCTGGTCGGCCGACAAGGTGTCCAGCCGCGCGGCGATGAGCGCCTGCAGGGACGCGGGGGCGCCGATGGCGTCCAGGTCGAGGGCGCCGGGGTCGGCGAGGACGTACTGACCGCCGCGCGGGATCACCAGGTCGCGGTCGATGAGCGAGCGCACCGTCTCCACGGCGAAGAGCGGGACGCCCTCGGATCGCTCGACCAGCGTCTGCCGCACCGAAGCGGGCAGCCCCGCGACCAGGCCGTCGAGCAGACGGGCGACGTCGCCGTCGGACAGTGCCGGCAGGTGGACGACGGTGCCGCGACGGTTCGTCGCCAGGGACGGCTGCCGTTCGAGTAGGCCCGGGCGGGTCAGCAGCACCACGAAGCACGAGAACCCGCCGACGGCCAGCAGGTGCTCGACGTACTGCAGCAGTCCGTCGTCGGCGTACTGCGCGTCGTCGAGGACGAGCACCACCGGGGAGGTGCTCTGGCCGACCCGCTCCAGGAACGTGGTCCATGCCGAGAAGAGGTCCTCACGGGCGAAGCCGCCGATCGACCCGATGCCCAGCAGCACCCCCAGGCGTGGGCTGAGCCAGGCCCGCTCCTCCTCGTCGTCCACCAGCTGGGCGAGCGCATCGGCGAGCACCGCCGCGTCGTCGGCCTCCTCGTCGACCTGGTCGCCGGCCAGCCGGGTGCTCAGCGCCCGCAGCCGGCCGCGCACCGCCTCGGCGAGCGCGTAGAACGCGACGCCCTCGCCGTAGGCCAGGCACCGTCCGCTGTGCCACTTCACGAAGCTGCTGGTGAGCCCGTCGACGTACTTCTCGAACTCCCAGACCAGCCGGGTCTTGCCGACGCCGGCATCGCCGTCGACCACGATCATCGCGGGCCGCCTGGTCTCCTCGCAGGAGTGGAAGAGCTCCTGGAAGACCCGCAGCTCACGGTCGCGGCCGACCAGGGGCGCCTCGAGACCGTCGGCGCGCTGGGCGCCGCCGACCGACGCCACGACCGCCCGCACCGCCCACAGCGGCATCGGATCGGTCCGGCCCCGGAGCCGGTGGCTGCCGACGTCGAGGTAGGTGATCGCGGACGTCGTCAGCAGCCGGGTGGTCTCGTCGACCCACACCTGGCCGGGCTGCGCCGCGCCCTGCACCCGGGACGCGGTGTTCACGGCCTCGCCCGAGACCATGCCCTGCTGCTGTGCCCCGATCGTCACCGCCACCTCGCCGGTCACGATGCCGACCCGCATCGCCAGCTCCGGGACGGCCAGCTCGTCGGCCAGCGCGCCGACCGCGCGGGTCAGCTCGAGACCGGCGCGGACCGCTCGCTCCGCGTCGTCCTCGTGCGCGGTCGGCACACCCCACACGGCCATCACCGCGTCGCCGATGAACTTCTCGACCGTGCCGCCGTAGCGGCCGATGACGCGACGGCACTCCTCGAAGTAGCGCGACTGGAGGTCGGCCACGTCCTCCTGGTCGCGGGACTCCGCGAGCGCGGTGAACCCCACAAGGTCCCCGAACAGCACGCTGGTGACGCGACGGGCGACCTGGGGGGCCGCAGGAGCGGTGGCGGGAGGTGCGGCGGCGCCGGGCGAGTGCTGGACGGCGCCGCAGGAGCTGCAGAACCGGGCGCCGGGGACCAGCTGCTCCCCGCAGCTGGCGCAGACCGGACTGGCCAGCACGGTGCCGCAGCTGAAGCAGAACCGGGAGCCCTCCGGCTGCTCGGTCCCGCAGGCCCCACAGGTGCTCATCGGTCTCCCTTCGCGACGGCGCCGACCGGGCTGGGGTCGTCCAGCTCCGCGAGCCAGGTCTCGGCACCCAGCCTCCGGTACGTCGCCCGGGCCGCCTCGACCAGTGACCGCGCGTCCTGCTCCCGCCCGTGGTCGACGAGCCACCGTCCGAGGTCCGCCTGGGTGCGGGCAGCGAGCGGGACCGCTCCCAGAGTCTCGTAGCGAGCGAGAGCGTCGCGGAACGCCTGCTCCGCCTCGCCCGATTGCCCGTCCTGCCCGACGGCGGCCAGCGCCGTCACCCGCGAGCGGTGGGCCCGCATGGCGGTGGACAGCGCCCCGGTGTCTTGCTCCACCATGGCCAGCAGCCGGTCCAGAACGGCTCTTGAGCCTGACTCCACGGCCAACTCCCCGGCATGCAGCCAGAACGCGGGAAAGTCGTCGCTGAGCCCCATCAGCAGCAGTGCCGACTCACAGGTGTCCAGGCTGAGCCGGACCGCGGTGTCGAGGTCACCCTGGCGCCGGAGCGCTATGGCGGCCCTGTGCTGCCGCCAGGTTGTCGCCGCCACGTCGTCGCCGGGGCCGGTGGTCCCCTCGATCCAGTCCGGCCGGCGCAGGTCGAACCCGGCCTCCTCGAGCTCCTCGACAACCGAGGCCATCACCCCGGCCACCACGGGGTCGACGTTGGACCTGCGCGAGTCCAAGAGGGCGCGCACCTCGTCCCACTGTCCGGAGAGCTGGAGCCCCAGCAGCAGGTTCACCTCGGCGAACGAGATCCAGCTGGAGATGCCGGTGCTGGTCGCCACCGCCACTGCCTCGCGACCGAACTCGCACGCCCGGGCGAGATCGTTGGCCAGGTAATCGGAGGTCAGGTTGATCAACGCGCGGCCCAGGCTGACGGGCAGGTGGCCCGCCCGGGCCTGGTCGGCGGCGTTCTCCAGCAGCGCCAGCGAGACCGTGCGGCTACCCACGAAGGCGAAGTGCGTGCTCAGCGCCAGGAAGGAGTCGGTGACCGCCTCGGCGTCCTGGGCCCGCTCGGCCAGCCGCAGCCTCGCCTCGATGATGTCGCGGGCGTCCTGCGATGAGCGCAGCCGGGCCGACACCAGCACCCCGGAGAGCAGCAGCAGCGTCTGCTCCGCCTGCGGATGACCGGTCAGCTCGACCCACCACGGCTCGGCGAGCTCGCTCGCTCGCTCGACCTCGCCGAGGTTGAGGCTGCCGAGGGCGCGCGCGGCGCTCGCCCGGCCCGCGGCCACCCGGTCGCCGGCCGCCACGAAGGCGTCCACCGCACGGGCTGCGTGCTCGGTCGCCTCGACGTAGTCGCCGGCGTCGTTGAGGGCCGAGGCGAGCTCGGACTGGATCTGCGCGCGGTGGAGGTCGTCCGCCGCGCGCAGCAGCGCCGCCTCCAGGTGACGAGCGGCCTCGGCGGGCGACCCGAGCGCTCGGGCGCGCCGCGCGGCCCGCACCAGCTGCTCGCCCGCGGCCAGCCTGAGGCCATCGGCGTCCGCAGCGTCCGGCACCGCCTCGAGCGCGTCCAGGTAGTGCTGGGCGATGATCGCGGCCGCCTCTCCGCCCTCGCCCTCCGCCACCTCGGACAGGTGGTGCTCGGCGGCGGCCAGGTGGTAGCGACGCCGGTCCCGCCGCGACAGCGTGCCGTAGGCGATCTGCCGCACGACCGACTGCACGAAGTGGTAGTCGCCGAACTCCGCGCTGAAGCGGTCGACGTCCTGGCCGAGGATCTGCACCCGCACGAGGCCGGTCAACGCCCCCTCGAGGTCCGCCACGTCGGGACACAGCGACTCCACGGCGGTGCGCGAGAACGAGCCGCCGATGACGCTGGCTCGGTCGACGACGCGGCGCTGGTCGGCGGAGAGCGTGTCCAGCCGGGCGGCGATCAGCGCCTGGAGCGACGCCGGCGCCGCCAGGGTCGCCAGGTCCAGGCCTTCGGCGTCGGCCAGCACGTACTGGCCGCCGCGCGGCACCACCAGGTCCCGGTCGATCATCGAGCGGACGGTCTCCACCGCGAACAGCGGCACCCCCTCGGAGCGCGACACCAGTGCCGCGCGGACGTCGTCCGGCAGTCCGGCGACCAGTCCGCCGAGCAGGGCCGCGATGTCGCGCTGGCTCAGGGTCGGCAGGTGGACGACGGTGCCCCGCCGGTTGGTGGCCAGGGTGGGATGAGCCTCCAGGAGCCCCGGACGCGTGAGCAGGACCACGAAGCACGGGAACCCGCCCGCGGCCAGCAGGTGCTCGACGAACTGGAGCAGCCCCTCGTCGGCGTGCTGCGCGTCGTCGATCAGCAGCACCACCGCGTGCTCGTCCTCCCCGACGCGCTGCAGGAACGTCGTCCAGGCCGAGAACAGGTCCTCCTTGGCGAACGTGCCCAGGGAACCGGTCCCGAGCAGCGCCCCCAGGCGCGGCCGCAGCCAGTCACGCTCCGCCTCACGCGCGACGTAGCGGACGAGGCCGGCCTCCAGCAGAGCCGTCGGGTCGTCATCGGTGTCCCGGTGCTCCCGATCGCCCAGCCCGCGCAGCCGCCCGCGCAGCGCCTCGGCCAGGGCGAAGTAGGCGACGCCCTCGCCGTAGGCGATGCAGCGGCCACGGTGCCACCGCACCGTCTTGCTCAGCCCGTCGATGTACTTCTCGAACTCCCAGCCCAGGCGGGACTTGCCGACGCCGGCGTCGCCGTCGACGACCAGCAGGGCCGGGCGCAGGGACTCCTCGACCGAGTGGAAGAGCTCCTTGACCAGTCGCAGCTCGCGCTCCCGCCCGACGAGAGGCGCCTCGAGCCCGTCGGCACGCTGGGCACCACCCACGGCCGCGACGACCGCTCGCACCGCCCACAGCGGCATCGGGTCGGCCTTGCCCTTGAGCCGGTGGCTGCCCACGTCGACGTAGGTGATCGCGGAGGCGGTGAGCAACCGGGTGGTCTCGTCGACCCAGACCTGCCCGGCCGCGGCGGCCGCCTGCACCCGCGAGGCGGTGTTGACGGCGTCGCCGGCGACCATCCCCTGCTGCTGCGCCCCGAGCGTCACCGCCACCTCACCGGTGACGATGCCGACCCGCAGGGCCAGCTCACCGGTCTCCGCGAGGTCGGACAGGGAGGCGACGCGTTGGCTGAGCTCGAGGCCCGCCCGGACCGCCCGCTCCGCGTCGTCCTCGTGCGCCGTCGGCACCCCCCACACGGCCATCACCGCGTCGCCGATGAACTTCTCGACGGTGCCGCCGTACCGGGTGACGATCTGCCGGCACTCGTCGAAGTACCGCGTCAGCAGCTCCCGCACGTCCTCCTGGTCACGGCTCTCCGACATCGCGGTGAAGCCGACCAGGTCGGCGAAGAGCACGCTGGTCACCCGTCGGGCGGCCACCGGCTCCGTCGGTGCACCGCCGACACCGGCAGGAACAGGGGTCGCGCTCGTGGTCGCCCCGCACGCGAAGCAGAACCGCGCGCCGGGCACCAGCGTCTCGCCGCACGAGCCGCAGCCCGGCGGCGTCTGGGTCGCCCCGCAGGAGAAGCAGAAGCGGGCGCCGTCCGGCAGAGCCTCGTCGCAGCTGACGCAGCCGGTCATGACTCCTGGCCCCCCGTCGGGTATGCGCCGGTCGCTCCCGACGATCCGCACCCTAGTACCCCGGACTGGTCCCCCGTGTCGGTTCCGGCGACCCGGAAGGTGATCGGGTGTGAACAGGTGTGATCAGGAGTAGAGCCGCGCGATCTCGTCGCGGTAGTTGTCCTCGACGACCTTCCGCTTGACCTTCATCGACGGGGTGAGCTCGCCGGACTCGACGCTCAGGTCGTGGTCCAGCACGATCCACTTCTTGATCGTCTCCCAGCGGTTGAGCCGGGTGTTCAGCGTCTCGACGTAGCCGGCGACCATGTCCTGCACGGCCTGGGACGCGACCACCTCCGGGTAGGTCCGGCCGGCCATGCCGTTCTCGGCCGCCCAGCCCTCCATGCTGTCGGGGTCGAGCGTGATCAGCGCGACGCAGAAGTTCCGCTCGGCGCCGTGCACGATGAACTGCCCGGCGTACGGGCAGATCGACTTGAACTGCGACTCGATCGCGGACGGCGCGATGTACTTGCCGCCGGAGGTCTTGAAGAGGTCCTTCTTGCGGTCGGTGATGCGGAGGTAGCCGTCGGCGTCGAGCTCGCCGATGTCGCCGGTCTGCAGCCAGCCGTCCTCGGTCAGCGTCTCGGCGGTCTGCTCCGGGAGGTTGTGGTAGCCCTCCATCACCCCCGGGCCCTTGATCAGCACCTCGCCGTCCTCGGCGATGCGGACCTCGCTGCCCGGCACCACCGGACCGACCGTGCCGTAGCGGTTGTCGTCGGGATGGTTGACGAAGGAGCCGGCCGACGACTCGGTCATGCCGTAGCCCTCCAGGATCAAGATGCCGGCGGCGCCGAACCACTCGGCGATGTCGCGGTTGAGGGCGGCGGCCCCGGAGATGAAGAACCGCACCCGGCCGCCGAACCGCTCACGGATCTTGGTGAACACCAGCTTGTCGAAGATCGCGTGCTGCCGGGCGAGCAGGAACGGCACCGGCTTGCCGTCGCGCTCGAGGCGGGCCTTCTCCAGCCCGACCTTGAAGGCCTGGTTGAAGATCTTCTCCTTCACGCCTCCCTCGGAGGCCTGCATCGTGATGATGCGGGAGTAGGCCTTCTCGAAGATGCGCGGAGCCGCCCCCATGAAGGTGGGGCGTACGACGGCGAGGTTGTCGATGATCTTGTCCACGCGGCCGTCGACGGCGGTGGCGAAGCCGCACGCCAGCTGGGTGGAGAGCAAGACTTTGCCGAACGAGTGCGCCATCGGCAGCCACAGGAACTGGAGGTCGCTTTCGTCGAGGATGCCCTGCGCCTGGATCGCGGCGCCCTCGTAGGTCCACGAGGAGTGACGCAGCCGCACTCCCTTCGGGCGTCCGGTCGTGCCGCTGGTGTAGATCAGCGTGGCCAGCGCGTCGGGACCGGTGGCGTCCACCCGCTCCTCGACAGCGTCGGGCCGGTCGGCCAGCAGCTGGTCGCCGAGCTTCTCCAGGTCGGCCATCGAGATGACCCAGTCCCCGTCGGTGGTGCCGTCGAAGGTGACGACCTTCTCCAGGTGCGGCAGCTCGGTCCGGCGCTCGGTGAGCTTGGCGATCTGGGTGTCGTCCTCCGCGAAGACCACCCGGCACTCGGAGTCGGCCAGGATGTAGCCGACGTCCCCGGAGTGGGTCGAGGGGTAGACGGTGGTGGTCGCGCCACCGGCGCACATCACCGCGAGGTCCGCCAGGATCCACTCGTAGCGGGTGCCGGAGGCGATGCCGACGCGCTGCTCGGGCTCGAGGCCGAGCGCGAGCAGACCGGCGGCCAGCCGGGTGACCCGGGCGCCGCTCTCACCCCACGTCTGCGACTCCCAACCCTCACCGACCGGGTAGCGGTAGGCCTCCCGGTCGGGGGTGGCCGCCACGCGGTCGAGGAACTGTCGCCCGACGGTGGCCGCGCGGTTCTCGATCACGCTCGTGTCGTAGCGGACGGCGGTGCTTGCGGACATCATTCTCCTGGTGTCACGACGGGCCCCCGTTGCCTTGCTGCACAAGGTAGGACACCCGGCTCCCTCCGCGTAGGTTACTGCGACGTTTCGCCGCGACGGTCCGGACCGGCTGATTACCAGGGGATGCAGGAGAACTGTCCCCGCGCCACGTCGTGGGCCGTGGGAAGTGCCAAGTTCCCATGGGAGGTACGACGCCACTCGATGTGCCTCGCCGACGTGGCCCGCGGCCAGCCCTCACCCCTGCACCGCCTTGGCGATCGTGACCGCCGTGGTCACGGCGTCCCGGTCCCGCGGCCCGAGCGGCCTGCCCTGTCCGGCCGCCTCCTCGAGGGTCCACAGCGCGTTGTGCAGCTCGCGGACCACCACCCAGTCGCGGGCGCGGTCCTCGTCGAGACCGGCGGCGTCGACGACGGTGAAGAACCGTTGGCGCACCGCCGCCCGCACCCTGCCGCCGGCGACGACCTCCTCCCAGCGGTTCCACAGCAGCGGCGCCACCTCGTAGTGCGGGTCGCCGGCCATCGGCTTCGGGTCGATCACCAGCCAGGGCTCGCGGTCGCCCGCCAGCACGTTCTCGTAGTGCAGGTCGCCGTGGATCATCCGCGAGTCGGTGGCCGCGTCCTGCTCGAACGCACGGCCCAGCGAGACCGCCTGCTCGACGAGCCGTCGCGGCACGGGCGCGTCGGTGGGCAGTGCCGCGAGCCGGTCCGTCCAGCCCGCGACGTACGACGAGAGCGTGCGCAGCTGCGGCAGCGGCGGCACGTGCAGGCGCTCGTAGAAGCCGGCGACCAGCTCGCAGGCCTCCAGGTCCGGCACGGACGTGAGGTCCTCGTCGGCGTGCAGGCGTTCGAGGAGCAGCGCCCAGCGGTGCGGGTCGGCCCGCAGCAGCTCGGCCGTGCCGTTGCCGTGCCAGCGCTGCAGGCCGAGGTGCTCGTGCTCGGCCTCCTCGTGCGGGAAGCCCAGCTTGAGCGCGGCCGGGCGACCTGAGGACGTGCGGACCGGCACGACGCTCGCCCGGTGACCAGTCAGATGACCAGGCCGATGACCAGTCAGCGGGTCGCCGTCGAGCGAGAGGTCCCAGTCGGACAGCAGGCCTCGCAGCAGACCGGGCAACCGCTCGCGGTGATCGCGGATATCGGCGGGGCTGCTCACGTCCGCCACGCTAGCGAGGAGTCCTTCCGTGTCCCCGCTCGGTGTGAGAGGGTTCCGGCAGCCGCAGTGTTCGGGAAGCCGGTGTGATTCCGGCGTGGTCCTCGCCACTGTGACCGGGGAGTCCTTGCCCTACTTGCCACTGGTGCCCTCGCAGGCGCTGGGAAGGCGGGTGGAGGGTGTCGATCCGGAAGCCAGGAGACCGGCTGCGGCGTGATGTCCACGAGGTATGGAAGGAAGGGTCATTCCCATGGCCGAACCCGGATCCGTCGCGTCCACCCGTCCGCTGCTGCCCGTCGTCACCGTGCCCGCCTGGGCCTGGTTGCTGGTCGCGGTGGCGCTGCTGGCGATGTACGTCCTGCTCCAGGAGAACGGCGCGCTGCTCACCGCCGACCAGGCGGGGTACCTGCACGAGCTGACTCACGACGCCCGGCACGCCCTCGGCGTGCCCTGCCACTGAACCAGGAGCCACTGAACCAGGAGCCACTGAACCGGGAGCCACCGGACCAGGAGCCACCGGGCCAGGAGCCACGGTTGCCCACGCTGCTGCGTCAGGGAGCGGTGGCCGGCGCGGTGGCGGGACTCGTGGCCGCCCTGGTGATGTGGCTGCACACCGAGCCGGTGATCCGGCGCGCCCTGGCGGTCGAGGCGGCCCGCGGCGGCCGTACGCAGCACCACGACCAGGAGCTGGTCTCCCGCACGACGCAGGTGCTTGTCGGCGCCGGGACCGTGGCACTCGCCGGGCTGCTGTTCGGTCTCGTGTTCGCCGTGGTGTTCGCTGCGACGCGGCACCGGATGCCGGGTGCCGACGGGCACGCCCAGGCGCTGTGGCTCTCGGTCCTCGGCTTCTGCACCTTCGTGCTGGCGCCGGCACTGGTCGTCCCGGCGAACCCGCCCGCAGTCGGCGACCCCGCCACGGTCACCAAACGGACGCTGGTCTACCTGCTCGCGGTGCTGCTAGGCGTGCTCGTCGTCGGAGCGGTCTTCGGCCTCGACCGGCTGCTGCGCAACCGGGAGATCGACCTCCCGGTACGACGCTCCAGCGTGCTCGTCGCGGCGGTGCTGCTGGCCTCGCTGGTCGGGTGGGCGCTGCCCTCCGCCTCGGAGCGGATCCCCTCCGACGTACCCGCCGATCTGGTCTGGGACTTCCGGCTCGCCTCCCTGGTGCAGCTCGGCGTCATGTGGGCGACGCTCGGCACCGTCTTCGGCGTGCTCGTCACCAGACGGACGGGCGACGTGCGCGACACCCGTCCCGCCCTGAGACAAGGGGCACCATGACCCTGCGCGTCCGGGTGTGCCGGGACTGCTGCTGCGGTTCCGCGCGCAAGCACCCGGGCGTCGATCACGACGCCCTCCTCGACCGGCTCGTGTCCGGCACCGCGGGCGCCGCGACGGTCGACGCGTCCGGCTGCCTGCTGGCCTGCGAGAAGTCCAACGTCGTGGTGGTCCAACCGGGTGCGGAGGGACGCCGGGCCGGCGCGCGAGCGGTGTGGTTGCGCGAGGTGCTCGACGCCGCCGCCGTCGATGCGATCGCGGCGTGGGTGCGCTCCGGCGGACCGGGGCTGTGCGAGGTTCCCGGACGACTCGTCCCGCACCTGACCACTCCCGGGCTAATCGGCGAGGTGGTGCTGTGACCGCCTCGCTGCTCGTCGCGGGCACCACGTCCGACGCGGGCAAGTCGGTGGTCACCACCGGCCTGTGCCGGGCGTTCTCCCGGCGCGGGTTCTCGGTGGCACCGTTCAAGGCGCAGAACATGTCGAACAACTCGATGGTGACCGCCGACGGCGCCGAGATCGGCCGGGCCCAATGGGTGCAGGCGGTCGCCGCGCGTGCGGTGCCGGAAGCCGCGATGAACCCGGTGCTGCTGAAGCCCGGGAGCGACCGCCGCAGCCACGTCGTCGTGATGGGCTCCCCCGCCGGGCAGCTGGAGGCCAACGAGTTCGCGGGCGGACGGACCGCGCTGGCCGAGGCGGCGTTCGCGGCGTACGACGACCTCGCCGCCCGCTACGACCTGCTGGTGTGCGAGGGCGCCGGCAGCCCGGCCGAGGTCAACCTGCGCGCGCACGACTACGTCAACATGGGCCTGGCGCGGCACGCCCGCATCCCCACCGTCCTGGTCGGCGACATCGACCGCGGCGGCGTCTTCGCGGCGATGCACGGCACCGTCGCACTGCTCGATGCCGACGACCAGGCGCTGCTGGCCGGCTTCGTCGTCAACAAGTTCCGCGGCGACCCGGGGCTGCTGCGCCCCGGCCTCGAGACACTGCGGCGACTCACCGGCCGACCCGTGCTGGGCGTGCTGCCGTGGGTCGAGGACCTCAGGCTGGACTCCGAGGACTCCCTGACGATCGGAGCCGACGCCGCACCCTCGGATCCGGTCGGTGACCGGCTCCGGGTTGCGGTCGTCGCCCTGCCCCGCATCTCCAACTTCACCGACGTGGACGCGCTGCGGGTCGAGCCGGCCGTCGACGTCGAGTACGTCCGTGACAGCCGGCGGCTTGCCGGCGCGGACGTGGTGGTGCTGCCGGGCACCCGCTCGACGATCGATGACCTCGCCTGGCTGCGCGAGCGTGGCCTGGCCGACGCGGTGGTCGCGCACGCTCGTCGCGGCGGGGTGGTGCTCGGGATCTGCGGCGGCTTCCAGATGCTCGGGCGCACGGTGGCCGACCACGTCGGTGTGGAGGGCCGGTCCGACACCGAGGTCGAGGGCCTCGGGCTGCTCGACGTGCACACGGAGTTCGCCGCCGAGAAGGTGCTGCGGCTGCCGAGCGGCGCCGCCCTCGGGGTGCCGGCCTCCGGCTACGAGATCCACCACGGTCGCGTCAGCGTCGGCTCGGGCGAGGAGTTCCTGGGCGGTGCGCGCGCGGACCGGGTCTTCGGCACGATGTGGCACGGGAGCCTGGAGGGCGACGCCTTCCGTGCGGCCTGGCTCGGCGAGGTCGCGACGCTGGCCGGCGTCGCCGAGCTCCAGGTCGGCACGACGGGTTTCGCCGACCGTCGCGAGGCGCAGATCGACCGGCTGGCCGACGCGGTCGAGGAGCATCTCGACGTCGACGCGCTGCTGGAGCTGGCCACCTCCGGCGCTCCCCCGCTGCCGGTCGTCGCGGGCGGGCTGGCATGAGGGTGCTGCTGCTCGGTGGCACCGCGGAGGCGCGCTCGCTCGCCGGGCTGCTCGTCGCCGACGGCCTCGACGTGGTGAGCTCGCTGGCCGGCCGCGTGCAACGCCCACGGCTTCCCGTCGGCGAGACCCGGGTCGGCGGCTTCGGCGGCGTCGCCGGGCTGCGCGCCGCCCTCGATGAGTACGACGCCGTGGTCGACGCCACCCACCCGTTCGCGTCGACGATCTCGGCGTCGGCGGCGACCGCCTGCGCCGAGGCAGCGGTGCCGTTGCTGCGGCTGGCCCGGCGGGGGTGGTCGACGCTGCCGGGTGCCTCGCGGTGGCAGTGGGTCGACACCCACGAGGAGGCGGCCGACGTGGCGAGCGGCCTCGGCGGCCCGGTGCTGCTGACCACCGGGAGGCAGTCCCTGCACCGGTTCGTCCCGGCGCTGCACGCCTCGGCGGTCACGGCCCGGGTCGTCGACCCGGTCGACGTACCCCTTCCCGAGGGTTGGACGGTGCTGCTGTCTCGCGGTCCCTACAGCGAGGCGTCCGAGCGAGGGCTGATGGGCGCGCACGCCATCCGGGTGCTGGTGACCAAGGACTCGGGCGGCGACCTCACACGCGCCAAGCTCGACGTCGCCGACGAGGTCGGCGCCGAGGTGGTGGTGGTCCGCCGGCCCCCAGCCCCAGCCGGGGTCGAGGAGGTCAGCGACGTAGCGGGCGCCGTGCACTGGCTGCGAGCACGCAGAGTGCCAGCGCCATGAGGCCGACCCGGTCGGCAAGCCGGACGGCGCGCAGCACGTCGCTCGTCCCCGGCGCCGGGCCGTCGCCGAGGAAGCCCCGGTCCTCGACGTCGTCGCCGTAGCGGTTCACGCCCCCCAGGCGCAGCCCGAGCGCACCCGCGAAGGCCGCCTCCACAGGACCGGCGTTCGGGCTCGGGTGCCGGTGGGCGTCGTGTCGCCAGGCTCGCAGCGCCGGCAGCGGGCCGGCCGTCGCGGCCAGCAGCGCACTGACCCGGGCCGGGACCAGGTTGGCGAGGTCGTCGAGCCGGGCGGCCGCCCAGCCGAAGCGTCGGTAGCGAGGGCTGCGGTGCCCCACCATCGCGTCGAGGGTGTTGAGGGCGCGGTAGCCGAGGAGCCCGGCCGGTCCCGCGACCACGCCCCACAGCAGCGGTGCCACGACGGCGTCGCTGGTGTTCTCGGCGACCGACTCCACGCTCGCGCGGGCGATCTCGTCGGCGGCCAGCCGCGACGGGTCGCGTCCGACGAGATGGGTGACACGGGCACGGGCCGCTGCGAGGTCGCCGCGTGCCAGACAGTCGTGCACGGCAACCGCCTCCCGGTGCAGCGACCGCCCGCCCAGCACCACCCACGTGCAGCCGGCGGTGCCGAGCGTGCCGGAGGGGACGAGCCTGCCGAGCGCCACCGCACCGCCGACCAGCAGCGTCGTGTGCACGACGCCGGCTGCCTTGCGGTCGGCGTAGGTCAGGCCCTCGAGGGCGTCGGCGACCTGCCCGAAACCGGCGACCGGGTGGAGCCGCTGCGGGTCGCCGAGGACCCGGTCCGCGGCCCACCCGAGCAGCAGGCCGAGAGCCCGGCCCACCTCAGACCGCGACCAGGACGCCCGGCAGCGCCGCCGCCAGCGCCGCGGTGGTCGCGGGGTCGCGGGCCGCGACCCGCACCCACTCCGGCCCCAGGCCCGGGAAGGTGTCGCCGCGACGCACCGCGAAGCCCTGCGCGCGCAGCCGGTCGCGGAGGCCGAGCGGCCCGCGCGCCAGCACGAACGGCGTCACCGGGTCGCCGGCGACGACCAGCCCGTGGGCGTCCAGCATCTCGGCGAGGTCGCGTCGCCACCCGGAGACCAGCAGTGCCCGGCGGGCCGCCTCGGACCTGGCCCGCGGCGTGCTGCACGCGCACATCGCCGCGGCGGCGGTCGTGGAGACCGACCAGGGCGGCTGCTGACGGGCCAGCTCAGCGAGCAGCGCGGGCGACCCGACGACGTACCCGGCCCGCACCCCGGGCACGCTCCACGTCTTGGTCAGGCTGCGCAGCACGAGCATGTCGGGGTCACCGGTGAGCGTGTCCGGCTCACCCGGCACGGCGTCCATGAACGCCTCGTCGACGACGACCACGCGACCCGGACGGGCCAGCCGCTGCAGGACCGTGCGCGGGTGGAGCACCCCGGTCGGGTTGGTGGGGTTGCCGACCACGACGAGGTCCGCGTCGTCGGGGACGAGCCCCGCGTCGAGCCGGAAGCCGTCCTCCGCACGGAGCAGCACCCGCGTGACCTCGTGACCCGCGGCCACCAGCGCCGCCTCCGGCTCGGTGAACTGCGGGTGCACGACCACCGGGCGTCGCCAGCGGCGCATCCGGGCGACCAGGGTGAACGCCTCCGCGCCTCCGGCGGTGGGCAGCACGTGGTCGGCGGCGACGCCGTGCCGGGCCGCGAGCGCCTGCCGCGCTGCGGTGGTGTCCGGGTAGTCCGCCAGATCGTCCAGGCTGGCCCGCAGCGCGTCGTCGAGCCATGCCGGCCGCGGACCCGGGTGCACGTTGACAGCCAGGTCGACGAGCCCCTCCTCGACCTCACGGTCGCCGTGGTGGTGCAGGTCCACGGCGCGCGCACGGGCGGCCTCGGCGAAGCGGGCCGCCAGCTGAGGGTGGCCGGCCCAGTGGACGTGCAGGTACGACGCGTGCAGCGTGCTGCTCGCGAAGCCGGCGTGGTCCTCGCCGACCGTCCACGCGGGGTCGGCGTGGCCGGGCAGCACGGTGGTGCGGTGGAACTCGTGCCCGGTGACGCGTTCACCGGGCCGGGTCAGCAGCGTGTCGTGACCGGTCGCGGTGCGGTACCCGAGGGTGAGGCCGGGAGTCATGGAGCCCGCGGCCGCGAGGGCGCCGGTCATCGGCGTGCCGTCGACGCTCTCGCACAGGTACAGCAGGCCCGCGCACTCGGCGACCGTCGGGAGACCCGCCCGGACCGCGTCGCGGACCGCGCTCAGCAACGTCGTGTTGGCGCCGAGCTCGGCAGCGTGCAGCTCGGGGAAGCCCCCGCCGAGGTAGAGCGCCGCCGTCCCCGGTGGCAGGGCGGTGTCGGTGGTGGGGTCGAGCTCCACGGTCCGGCAGCCCGCCGCGTGCAGCAGCTCGACGGTCTCCTGGTAGCGGAACGTGAAGGCCCGGCCCCCGGCGACGGCCACCACGGGCGCGTCCGGGCCGACCGGTCTGGCGGCGTCGCCGAGCGCGACGGCCGGGTCCCAGGGCTCCACGTCCAGCTCGGGCGCGGTCCGGGCGATCGCGAGCACGGCCGGGACGTCGACGTGCTCGGCTACACGGTCGGCCAGCCGGCGCAGCGAGGCGACGGCGTCGGGTCGCTCCGCGGCCGGCACCAGACCCAGGTGCCGCGAGGGTGCGGCGATCCCGTCGTCGCGGTGCAGCACCCCCAGCACGGGAAGGCCGAGGTCCTCGACGGCGGTCTGTGCCTCCGCGGCGTGCCGGGCCGAGCCGGCCTTGTTCAGCACCACGCCGGCGATGCGGACCGCCGGGTCGAAGGTCGCCATCCCGTGCACCAGCGCGCCGATCGAGCGCGCGGCGTGGGAGATGTCCACCACGAGCAGCACCGGCGCGTCGAGCTCGGCCGCGACGTGGGCCGTGGACGCGAAGCCGTCCCGGCCGAGCGCCCCGTCGTACAGGCCCATGACCCCCTCGATCACCGCGACGTCGGCGGGCACCGGCGTGCGGGTGCCGTGCACGAACAGGGGGGCGACGAGCTCCTCGCCGACCAGGTGCGGGTCGAGGTTGCGCCCGGGCCGGCCGGTGGCCAGCGCGTGGTAGCCGGGGTCGATGTAGTCGGGGCCGACCTTGTGCCCGGAGACCTCGAGCCCGGTGGCGCGCAGCGCGGCCATCAGACCGGTGGCGAGGGTCGTCTTCCCGTGCCCGGACGCGGGCGCCGCCACGACGATCCGCGGGACGCTCACCACTCGATCCCCTTCTGGCCCTTCTGCCCGGCGTCCATGGGGTGCTTGACCTTGGTCATCTCGGTCACCAGGTCGGCGGCCTCCACCAGCCGCGGGTCTGCTCGGCGACCGGTGATCACGACGTGCTGGTGCCCGGGGCGGGTGGCCAGCGTCTCCACGACGTCGTCGACGTCGACCCACCCCCAGTTCAGGGGGTAGGTGAACTCGTCGAGGAGGTACAGGTCGTGCTGCTCGGCCGCGATCCGGCGCTTGATCTCGGCCCAGCCCTCGGCGGCGGCCGCGGCATGGTCCTCCTCGTCGCCCTGCTTGCGCGACCAGGACCAGCCCGACCCCATCTTGTGCCACTCGATGCCGAGCTGCTCGAAGGCCGTCTGCTCGCCGAGGCGCCACTTGGCGGACTTGACGAACTGGAAGACCCCGATCGACCATCCCTGGTTCCAGCCGCGGAGCGCGAGCCCGAAGGCCGCCGTCGACTTCCCCTTGCCGTCACCGGTGTGCACCATCACCAGCGGGCGGTTGCGCCGCTGGCGGGTCGTGAGTCCGTCCTCGGGGACCACGAGCGGCTGTCCCTGCGGCATCTCAGGCCACCTTCCTGCGGACGTGGGTGGTGATCGCGTCCGCGCTGACCTCACCCACGGGGACGTGCTCGGCGCCGAGCCGTTCGGCCAGCCGGACCGCGAGACCCAGGCGCATCCGGCCGGCCTCGCAGTCGATGACCACGCTGGCCACGCCGTCGTGGGCGAACCGGTCGGCCACGCGGTGCGCTCGGGTGAGTGCGTCGCGCCCGTGGGTGGCCCGGCCGTCGGTCACGACGACCAGCAGCGGCCGTCGCAGCGGGTCCTTGAGGCGCTCGCGCTCGAGCGTGCGGCCGGCCTCGAGCAGCCCCTCGGCCAGCGGTGTGCGACCGCCCGCGGGCAGCGTGTCCAGACGCCGGGCGGCGAGGTCGACGGATCCGGTCGGCGGCAGCACCAGCTGCGCACCGGTGTCGCGGAACGTGACCACGGCGACCTTGTCGCGGCGCTGGTAGGCATCGAGCAGCAGCGACAGCACCGCGGTCTTGACCTGCTCCATGCGTCGTTGCGCGGCCATCGACCCGGACGCGTCGACGCACAGCAGCACGAGGTTGGACTCGCGTCCCTCGCGGACCGCGAAGCGCAGGTCGGCCGGCGTGATCCGGCTGCGGGTCGCTCCCGCCCGGATGGTCGCCGGGAGGTGCACCGGCCCGTTCTGCCGGACGGTCGCGCCGACCGTCCGCCCGGTCGAGGTGCGTGCGCGCGAGCGGCGGCCCGCCTCCCCCGCACCGGTGCCGCCGACCGTCAGCAGCCGCGCCTGGTACGGCGCCCCCGCCCGTGTCGGCGCCGGCGGCGTCGTCGGCGCCCCCCCACCCCGCTGAGGCGTCTCGTTCTGCGGCCCAGGACCCGTCGAGGCGTCTTGTTCTGCGGAGCCGTCCGGGTCGTCGGGGTCGTCGTCGGGCCCGTCGGGCTGGTCGGGCCCGTCGGGCGGCTCGGGCGGCAGCGTGTCGTCGATCGTCTGGTCCTCCTGGTCGGGCTCGTCGAACGGCGAGCGCCGCCGGCGGTGCGGCACCGCCAGCCGGGCGGCGATGCGCACGTCCTCGCGGGTCACGTCGGTGCGCCCGCACCAGGCGGCATGCGCGACCGCGGTGCGGGCCGTGACGATGTCGGCGCGCATGCCGTCGACGTCGAAGGCCGCGCACACCTCGGCCACGTCCCGCAGGGCGGCGTCCCCGAGCACCACGTCGGACAGCAGCGCCTGCGCCTTGAGGATGCGCTCCGCGACCACGCGCTCGGCGTCCTGGTAGCGCGCCGCGAAGCGCGCCGGGTCGGCGTCGTAGGCCAGCCGGCGACGCACCACCTCGACGCGCACCTCGGGGTCGCGGGGAGCGCTGACGTCCACGCTCAGCCCGAACCGGTCCAGCAGCTGCGGTCGCAGCTCGCCCTCCTCCGGGTTCATGGTGCCGACGAGGACGAACCGGGCCTCGTGGCCGACCGAGACGCCGTCGCGCTCGACCGTCGAACGACCCATCGCGGCGGCGTCGAGGAGGAGGTCGACGAGGTGGTCGTGGAGCAGGTTGACCTCGTCGACGTACAGCAGGCCGCGGTGCGCCTGGGCCAGCAGTCCGGGGTCGTACTCCGTCACACCGTCGGCCAGCGCCCGGCCCAGGTGCAGCGAGCCGACCACGCGGTCCTCGGTCGCACCCACTGGCAGCTCGACCAGCCGGGCGGCCCGGGTCGTGGCCCGGGCTGCGGTGTGCGGACCGTCCGGACAGCCCGGGTCGGGCTGCCCGGGATCGCAGGAGAAGCGGCAGCCCTCCACCACCGAGACGTCGGGCAGCAGCGAGGCCAGCGCCCGGACCATCGTCGACTTGGCCGTGCCCTTCTCCCCCCGCACCAGCACGCCACCGACGTCGGGCGAGACCGCGCTCAGGGCGAGGGCGAGCGCCAGGTCGTCGGCTCCGACGACCGCGCTGAACGGAAAGTGGTGCGCTGCACCCATTCGATCCTCCACAGGCTCCCGCTGGGATGGTTCCGTGGCTCAGATCGAGGCCGGTCTTCGGACTTCCTGGTCAACGCCGTCCCGATCGCCTTCCCGGACCCCTCAGGGTCCAGTGGCTGCACTCTCGCAAGCGCCGATCGGGCGACTCCCAGGTCACCGCAGCGGGCCTGTGCCGGACTCTCACCGGCTTCCCGATTATCCCCGGAGGGCACCTCGGTCTGGATTGCCGAGGCGATCGTAGCGTGCACTACGGTGAGCGGCCATGGGCGCACGGGTCGTGGTCGTCGGCATCGGCGCCGACGGGTGGGAGGGGCTGTCCGCCGCGTCCCGGGCCGTTGTCGAGCGGGCCGAGGTGCTGCTCGGCGGGAAGCGGCACCTCGAGATGGTGCCGCCCTCCCCCGCGGTCCGTGAGCCGTGGCCGACCCCGCTGCTGCCGGCGCTGCCCCGCCTCGTCGAGAGGTACGACGGCCGCAGCCTCGTCGTGCTGGCCTCCGGCGACCCGCTGCTGTCGGGGATCGCCACGAACCTGGTCGACCTCCTCGGGGCCGAGCACGTCGACGTGCTGCCGGCCCTGTCCTCGGTGAGCCTGGCCCGGGCCCGGCTCGGCTGGTCGGCCGAGTCGTGCGACGTGGTCTCCGTCGTCGGGCGCGACCTGGCAGCCGTCCGTCGGGTGCTCACCGCGGGCCGGCGCGTGGTGGTGCTCTCCTCCGACGGCTCGACGCCCGGTGAGCTGGCCGCGCTGCTCGTCGCCGAGGGCTTCGCCGACAGCCGGCTCACGGTGCTCGGGGACCTCGGTGCGCCGAGCGAGTCGCGGACGGACACGACCGCGGCCGCCGGGACGGGTGCGGCGCCGGCGCTCAACGTGGTCTGCCTCGAGGTGTCCGGCGGCCCCGGCCGGTCGTGCGTGCCCGGTCTGCCCGACGACGCGTTCGAGCACGACGGCCAGCTGACGAAGCGGGACCTGCGCGCCCTGGCACTGTCCCGGCTCGCCCCGCGCCCGGGTGAGCTGTTGTGGGACGTCGGCGCCGGCGCCGGGTCGGTCGGCATCGAGTGGCTGCGGTCGGACCCGCGTTGCGGCGCGGTCGCGGTCGAGCGTTCCGACGAGCGCGCCGCCCGGGTCGCCCGCAACGCGGCCCGGCTCGGGGTCCCGTCGCTCCAGGTGCGCGTCGGCGTCGCACCGGAGGCGCTCGGCGGCCTCCCGCGTCCCGACGCGGTCTTCGTCGGCGGCGGCGCGGCGGTCCCGGGGGTGCTCGAGACCTGCTGGGAGCGGCTGGGCCTCGGGGGCCGTCTCGTGGTGCACGCGGTGACGTTGGAGAGCGAGGCCGTCGTGGCCTCGTGGCGCGAGCGGGTCGGTGGTGAGCTGACCCGGGTGGGCGTCGAGCACGCCGAGCCGCTCGGGTCGTTCACCGGCTGGCGGCCGGCGCGTCCCGTGGTGCAGTGGGCGGTGACCAGGTGAGCGTGCACTTCGTGGGGGCGGGCCCCGGGGCCGCGGACCTGCTGACGGTGCGCGCCGTGCGGCTGCTCGAGCGCTGCGACGTGTGCGTCTTCGCGGGCACCTACGTCACCGACGTTCTCGCCCTGTGTGGCCCCGAGACCCGGCTCGTGGACACCCAGCACCTCGACCTCGACGCGATCACGGACGCCCTGGTGGCCGCGCACCACGACCGGCTGGACGTCGTACGGCTCTGCTCGGGAGACCCGTCCCTCTACTCCGCGCTCACCGAGCAGACCCGTCGCCTCGACGAGGCAGGCGTGCCCTGGGACGTCACCCCCGGCGTGCCCGCCTACGCCGCGGCCGCGGCGTCGCTCGGCGTGGAGCTGACCGTCCCCGAGCTCGTGCAGACGGTCGTCCTCACCCGCACGCAGGCACGCTCCACCGCGATGCCGGAGTCCGAGTCGCTGGCGCGCACCGCCGCGATCGGCGGCTCGCTCGTGCTGCACCTGGGGGTCACCCGCATCCGGGAGCTGGCCGCCGAGCTGGTCGCGTCGTACGGCGAGGACTGCCCGGTCGCGGTGGTGGCCTTCGCCTCACAGCCCCGCGAGGTGGTGCTGCGCGGAACGCTCGCCGACATCGCCGACAGGGTCGAGCAGGCGGCTCTGCGCCACACGGCGGTGATCCTCGTGTCCCGCGCCCTCAGCGCACGCTCGGACGCCGCCGCGATCGCCGAGTCGCACCTGTACGACGCGAGGCGGGCCCGAAGCACCTGACTCGCGCGACGCGCCAGATCCGGCCGACCGTCCTAGTGTGGGGTCATGACTGACGTGCGAGCCGCCGCCCAGCCGGGTGAGGACACTCCCCTGGGACCGGTCGCGGCCCTGATCGACGGTGGCGACATGGACTGCGGCAGCGGGCTGCTGCTGCTGATCACCCGAGGGATGCGGCGTCTGGAGCCGGGCCAGCGGCTCGGGATCCGCAGTGCCGAGGCGAGCGTGGTGGTCGACCTGCCGGTCTGGGCCGACCTGGTGGGTCACGACGTCGTGGGTGAGGTGGCGGAGACCCCGGAGGGGCCGTGGTGGTTCTCGGTCGCCAAGGCGAGCACGACCGCTCCGACCACGGTGTTCTCCCAGGGTGGGCGGACCCCGGTGGGACGCCGGCTGTGGGCCTACACCAACTTCGACTGCAACCTGGCCTGCCTGTACTGCTGCGCCGAGTCGTCCCCGAAGGCCGACGCGCGCCGCCTCGACCCGCAGCTGGCCCGCGAGGTCTTCGCGCAGTTCGCGGGCTCCGGTGGCAAGGAGCTGTTCCTGACCGGTGGCGAGCCGTTCATGCACCCCCAGCTCGACGAGCTCGTCGAGGCCGGCGACGGGCTCGAGCGGACCATCTTGACCAACGCGATGATCTTCTCGCGCGGCCGCCGCCGCGCGATCCTGGAGTCGCTGGACCGGTCGGTCACCCTTCAGGTCAGCCTCGACTCGGCCACCCCGGAGCTCCACGACCGGCAACGGGGAGCCGGATCGTGGGCCCGCGCCCTGGACGGGATCGCCCTCGCTCACTCGCTCGGCTTCCGGGTGCGGATCGCGGCCACGATGTACGACGAGGACCCCGTCGGCGTCGCCGCCCTGCACGAACGCCTGGACGCCGAGGGCATCGCGGCCGAGGACCGGGTCATCCGCCCGGTGGCCCAGGAGGGCTTCGCGGACACCGGGCTGCACGTCTCCATCGACACGCTCGAACCCGAGCCCACCATCACCAACGACGGCGCCTGGTGGCATCCCGTGGCCGTCACCAACCCCCACATGCGCATCGCCGACGCTCCCCTGCCCCTGGAGGAGATCTTCGGAGTCGTCCGGGACACCCTTGCCGTCCACGACGCAGCAGCGAGCACCGGCCGCGAGGTCTTCCGCTGCGCCTGAGCCGCGCCCCGGCGCCGCGAGCCTGAGAACGGCCTCAGCCGAGGGCGCGCGCCTGTTCGCGGATGTACTGGCTCGCGGGCTTCCCCGTGATGCCGCGTCGGGTCAGCGCACTGTCGTCCCAGCGCACCTCGGTGCTGTCCATCAGGACCCCCAGGCCGAAGATCGAGGCCATCGCGTCGTTCGGTCGAGCCAGCAGCCGCATGCCCAGCCGGGCGACGCCGAGAGGCACCCGCTGCCGCTTCATGGGTCTTCCGGTCTCGCGCTCCGCGAGGTGGATCGCCTCGTTGCGGGTCAGCGCCTCCGGCCCCCCGAACTCCACCACGGCAGGGGGGTCCGGCTCGACGGCGACGGCCGCCACGAGGTCGGCGACGTCGTCGACGCCGACCCATCGCCGCTTCGTGTCACCTGCTCCGAAGACGCCGACCTTCCCGTTCTGCATGTCGAAGCGGCCCAACGGGGCGAGGTGGACCTCCTGGAAGGCGTCCGGCCGGACCAGCACACGACGCATCGCGGACCTCTCGAGTCGCTGCTCGACGGCGACCTTGGCCTGCTCGAGGGGGGTCCCGAGACCGGCGTCGACCCCGGCGTACGACAGGTACACGAACCGCTCGACACCGGCCGCCTCCGCGGCGTCAACGAGGCCTGACATCCCGACGAGGTCGACGTCGCGGATCTTCGGACGGCGAGCGCCGGCCAGCCGGCGCGCGATCACCGTCGCGGTCGCGACGACGGTCTCCGCCGACTCGCACGCCGCAGGCAGGCTCGCCGGGTCGGTCAGGTCACCCGGCACCACGTCCACGCCCCGGCGGCGGAGCTCCGTCCCGTCGCTGTCTGGCCGAAGGAGGCAGCGCACACGCTCACCCCCGTCCAGCAGACGGTCCACGACCCGCCCGCCCAGCTGACCGGTGCCACCGACAACGAGGATCATCGCGGCCACTTCCCTCCGAGCGTTTCTCCCCCGGCAGGCCCTCCCCAGCAGGATCGACCCCTCGCCGCGCCCCCGTCAACGGCCCTGTCAAGCCGAGTGCTGAAACCGGCTGCGCAACCGACACTTCTGCGACCCCACATCCCCTTTGTGCACCGAGGAGACCGGGGCTCAGTGCACCGAGCGTCGCGTCCAGACACGTCCGGACGCGCTCACCGTCGTCCCGGTGGAGCCGATGATCAGCAGGCAGCGCATGTCGATGCTCGCCGCGTCGAGAGCTCCGAGCGTGGTCACCTCGAGTCGCTCACCGGACCGGCCGACGTCTCGTCCCACCGCCACGACGGTCGAGGCGTCCCGGTGCCGCAGCAGCACCCGCTGCATGTCCGCCACCTGCGTCGTCCGCGACCGCGACGCCGGGTTGTAGACGGCGAGCACCAGGTCCCCCTCGGCGACCGCGGTCAGCCGCTGCTCGATCAGCGGCCACGGCTTCAGCCGGTCGGAGAGGCTGAGCACCGCGAAGTCGCCGCCGAGCGGGGCGCCGGCACGCGCGGCGACGGCCTGCACCGCGGTCATCCCCGGCAGCACCCGGACCGGCACGTCGACGTAGCACGGGTCCTCCGCGGCCTCGAAGACCGCGGACGCCATCCCGAAGACCCCCGCGTCGCCACCCGAGACGACCGCGACGCGCTCGCCGGACAGCGCGAGGTCGAGCGCGAGCCGGGCCCGGTCCACCTCGACGGTGTTGCCGGATGCGTGCCGGTGCAGCCCGGGCCGCTGGGGCACCCGGTTGACGTACGGCGCGTAGCCGACGACGTGGTCCACCCCCGCCAGCGCCTCGGCGACCTCGGGGGTCAGCCAGCCGTCACCGGCGGGTCCGAGTCCGACGACGAGAAGCTCGCCGGCCACGGTTCCTCCCGCGCCTTCTGGCTGCGGCACCTCGTAGCGCACGGCGTCCTCGGCGGTGTCCCCCGCCACCACGACGATCGAGAAGTAGGGCACCGTCGCGGCGTCGACGTCCTTGACCGGGAGCACCCGCTGCGCACCGGTCGACGCACGCTCGACGTACGACGCGTCACCGAGCCGTCCCGCGGCCTCCAGGGCCCGGCGGACCGCGGGGAACGTCCGCCCGAGCTTCATGATCACCGCGCCCTGCGTGTCCGCGAGCCGACGCGCCAGCTCGGGCTCGGGGAGCGTGCCGGGCAGCACGGTCAGGACGTCGGTCTGCCTGACCAGCGGGCTGGCGACGGCGGCGGAGGCGGCGGCCACCGACGTCACCCCCGGCACCACCTCGGTGCGGAAGCGGTCCGCGAGCCGGTCGTGCATGTACATGTAGGACCCGTAGAACAGCGGGTCGCCCTCCGCGAGCAGCACCACGTCGCGACCGGCCTGGAGGTGCGCGGCGAGCCGGGCCGCCGACTCCTCGTAGAAGTCGGCCATCGCCCCGGCGTAGCCCCCGGGGTGCTCGGCGATGCCGGTGGTCACCGGGTAGAGCAGCTGCTCCTCGACGACACCGTCGGGGATCAGCTCGGCGGCGATGCTCCTCGCGATCGAGCTGCCCTGCCGGCCCGCGTGGTAGGCGACGACGTCGGCCTCGCGGATCAGCCGGGCGGCCTTGAGGGTGACGAGCTCCGGGTCGCCGGGGCCGAGCCCGACGCCGTACAGCCGGCCGGTGCCGTCGTGCGCGCTCACTCCGCCTCCCGGGCCAGGGCGTTGACGGCCGAGGCGGCCATCGCCGATCCGCCGCGTCGTCCGCGGACCACGAGGAACGGCACCTGCGACGGGTGGGCGGCGAGCGCGTCCTTGGACTCGGCGGCGCCGATGAACCCCACCGGGACGCCGATCACCGCGGCGGGACGGGGGGCGCCGGCGTCGAGGATCTCGAGCAGGTGGAAGAGCGCCGTCGGCGCGTTCCCGATCGCCACCACCGCGCCCTCGAGCCGGTCCCCCCACAGCGAGACCGCCGCAGCCGAACGCGTCGTGCCCCAGGAGTGCGCCAGGTCCGGCACCCGCGGGTCGCGCAGCAGGCAGACCACCTCGTTGGCGCGGGGCAGCCGGGACCGCGTCACCCCGGAGGCCACCATGTGCGCGTCGCAGAGCACGGGGGCGCCGGCCTGCAACGCGCCGCGAGCCGCCGAGACCAGGTCCTCGTGCACGGCGAGGTCGCGGGTCAGGTCGGTCTGACCGCTGGCGTGCACCATCCGGACAGCCACCGTCTCCGCGTCGACCGGCACGCCGGCGAGGTCGGTCTCCGCGCGGATGGTCGCGAACGACGCGCGGTAGATCGCGGCCCCGTCCCGCTCGTACTCGTAGCGTCGCGGCGGCTGGTCCGGGTGCTGCAGCGTCATCGGCCCTCCAGGTCCGGCAGCAGCACGCTGCGCCAGGGCGTCACCACGACCTCGTCGGCAGCCCTGGTCAGCGCCAGCGCGACCAGGTCCGGCGTCAGCCTCCCGTCGGGTACGTCGAGGTGCTCGGCGGTCCGACCGTCGTCCTGGGCGAGCAGCCCGTACGGCGGTGGGCCGCTCGTCACCCGGGTGCGCGCCTCCCGAGGCCGCTCCTCGACCAGCGGCTCGGTGAGCTCGTCCACGTGCCACGCCAGGCCGTCCCCGCGCAGCAGCAGGAACCGTCGCGCCAGGTCGTGCAGGGCGCCCGCGGCGGAGTCCAGAGCCACCGTCGGTCCCCAACGCCGGCCGGCCCGCAGCTGCACCGTGCCCTCGTCCAACGCGACGGCGGCGAGGTCGGAGCGCCGGTCGAGCACGTCGCCGCGGCCGTCGTCCAGCAGGAACAGGAAGCGCCCCGCCAGCGAGGCACAGTCCGCGTCGGCCAGCAGCAGCCCGTCGAGGGCGGCGGCGAGCGGCCGCAGGTCGGCCCGCCCGCCGAGGCGTCCGGTCAGCGGGGACACCATCACGTTGCGGACCAGGTCGTGCGCCGGCGACGGCAGCAGGCCGGCCTCGCGGACCCCCTCGACGAACCCCTCCGGCAGCACTCCGTCGGCGTGCGGCACGCCGCGGACCTGCACGTTCGCGCGGGAGGTCAGGTGCAGATCACCGTCGCCGTACTCGGCCGAGAGCCTCGCGAGGGCCGCCAGGGCCCCCCTGGGGAGCCGGCCGCCGACCAGGCGCAGCCGGACGAGTGCCCCGTCGTCGGCCGGCCACGGACGCGTCACGCCCGGACAGCGGTCGGCCCGCCCCCGGGCGGCGGGCGGCGCGGTCTCGGGCAGCACCGGCACAGGATCGCACAGCACCGGCGGTGGCTATGCTGACGGCCACGTCGTCGAGTGATCGGGAACCCGGTGCGAGTCCGGGGCGGTTCCGCCACTGTGAACGCGAACGTCGCAGGACGTTCGCCAGCCAGACACCGAGCTCGGCGTCACCCCTCTCGAGGTGGAGCGAGAACTCCACGAAGGAGCACGCCCCGATGCCGCGCATCGCCCTGCTGTCCACGTCCGACACCGACCTGCTCTCCGCCCGGGCCTCGGGCAAGGAGTTCGTGCTCGCCAACCCCGGCCGCGCCTCACACCAGGAGATGGCGGAGCTCGAGCAGTGCGACCTCGTCGTCGCTCGCATCCTGGGCCGGCCCGAGGACCTGTGCAGCGGCTTCCGTCGCCTCCGCGAGGCCGGGGTGCCGATGGTCGTCGTGGGGGGTGAGCGCGAGCCGAGCGCCGAGCTCATGGAGCAGTCCACGGTGCCGGTGGGCGTGGCGCTGCAGGCGCACCGCTACCTCGCCGAGGGCGGCCCCGCGAACCTCGCCCAGCTCCACGCGTTCGTCTCCGACACGGTGCTGCTGACCGGTGAGGGGTTCGAGGAGCCGCAGGCCCTGCCGGACTGGGGCCTGCTCCCCCGGGGTGCGGTGGTCGAGCCCGCCGCCACCAGGTCCCGCATCGGCATCCTCTTCTACAAGGCCCACCACGCCTCCGGGAACGATGCCTTCGTGCACGCCCTCGCCGACGCCGTCGACGCGACCGGCGAGGCCGTCGGCGTGCCGATCTACTGCTCCTCGCTGCGCGGCGCCCCGGCCGACCTGCTCGCGGCGCTGGCCTCCCTCGACGCGCTGGTGGTCAACGTCCTGGCGGCCGGCGGCACCAAGCCCGCGACGTCGAGCGCCGGCGGTGACGACGACGCGTGGGACGTCGAGGCCCTGGCAAGCCTGGACATCCCCGTGCTCCAAGGGCTCTGCCTCACCTGGGACCGCGCCACCTGGGCGGCCTCCGACGACGGCGTCTCCCCGCTGGACGCGGCCACGCAGGTCGCGGTTCCCGAGTTCGACGGCCGGATCATCACCACCGCCTTCTCCTTCAAGGAGATCGACGCCGACGGGCTGCCGCGCTACGTCGCCGACCCGGAGCGCTGCCGCCGGGTCGCGGGTACGGCGGTCGCGCACGCCCGGCTGCGGCACACCCCACCAGCCCACCGGAAGATCGCGCTGGTGCTCTCGGCCTACCCGACCAAGCACAGCCGTGTCGGCAACGCCGTCGGCCTGGACACCCCGGTCTCCGCGGTGCGACTGCTGCGCGCCCTGCGTGAGCAGGGGTACGACGTCCGCGACGTGCCCGGTCTCGACCTCGACGACGACACCGAGGCGGGCAACGCCCTGATCCACGCACTGATCGACGCGGGCGGTCAGGACGAGGACTGGCTCACCACGGGGCAGCTCTCCGCGGGCACCGTGCGCATCCCGGGGGCGACGTACCAGCGCTGGTTCGACGCCTTCCCCGAGCGGCTTCGCTCCGGCCTGACCGAGCACTGGGGCCAGGCGCCCGGCCGGCTGTTCGTCAACGAGGCGGGCGAGCTCGTGCTCGCCACCCTGCAGGCCGGCAACGTGGTGATCCTGATCCAGCCGCCCCGGGGCTTCGGGGAGAACCCGGTCGCGATCTACCACGACCCCGACCTGCCGCCCAGCCACCACTACCTGGCGGCGTACCGGTGGCTGGAGCAGGAGTTCGGCGCCCACGCCGTGGTGCACCTGGGCAAGCACGGCTCGATGGAGTGGCTGCCAGGCAAGACCGTCGCACTGTCGGCGGACTGCGCGAGCGACGCCGCGATCGGCAGCATGCCGCTCATCTACCCGTTCCTGGTCAACGACCCGGGCGAGGGGGCGCAGGCCAAGCGGCGTGCGCACGCGACGATCGTCGACCACCTGGTGCCGCCGATGGCGCGCGCCGAGTCCTACGGCGACATCGCCCGCCTCGAGCAGCTGATGGACGAGCACGCCAACATCGCGGCGATGGACCCGGCGAAGCTGCCCGCCGTCCGCGCGCAGATCTGGACGCTGATCCAGGCCGCGCAGCTCGACCACGACCTCGGCCTCGAGGACCGCCCGCACGACGCCGAGTTCGACGACTTCCTGCTGCACGTCGACGGCTGGCTGTGCGAGATCAAGGACGCCCAGATCCGCGACGGCCTGCACGTGCTCGGGGCAGCGCCGGTCGGCGACGCCCGGGTCAACCTGGTGCTCGCGATCCTGCGTGCCCACCAGGTCTGGGGCGGTCAGGCGCACGCGGTGCCGGGGCTGCGGACGGCGCTCGGGCTGAAGGAGAACGCCGGCGACACCGCCGCGGTCGACGCGGCCGAGGCCCGGGCCCGCGCTCTGGTGGAGGCGATGGAGCGGCTCGAGTGGCAGCCGGCCGCGGCGGCCCGCGTGGTCGAGGAGACGCTGGGCCACCCCGACGACGTGGTCACGCAGGTCCTGGTGTTCGCGGCCGAGCAGGTGGTGCCGCGACTGGCCCGGACCACCGACGAGCTGACGGCGGTGCTGCACGCGCTCGCCGGCGGCTACGTGGCCGCCGGTCCGTCGGGGTCACCGCTGCGCGGCCTGGTCAACGTGCTCCCGACCGGCCGCAACTTCTACACCGTCGACCCGAAGGCGGTGCCGTCGCGGCTCGCCTACGACACCGGTCTGGCGATGGCGGCCTCCCTGGTCGACCGCTACGTCGCCGACACCGGCGGCTACCCGACGTCGGTCGGGCTGTCGGTGTGGGGCACGTCCGCCATGCGCACCTCCGGTGACGACATCGCCGAGGTGCTCGCGCTGATCGGCGTGCGCCCCGTGTGGCAGGAGGAGTCGCGACGCGTCGGCAGCCTCGAGGTCGTCCCGCTCGCGGAGCTCGGCCGGCCCCGCATCGACGTGACGGTGCGGATCTCCGGCTTCTTCCGCGACGCGTTCCCGCACGTCGTCTCGCTGCTCGACGACGCGTTCGCCACGGTCGCCGGGCTCGACGAGCCGGCCGAGGAGAACTTCGTGCGCGCCCACGCCCTCGCGGACCGGGCCGAGCACGGCGACTGGCGGCGCGCGACCACCCGGATCTTCGGCTCCAAGCCGGGGGCGTACGGCGCGGGCCTGCTGCCCCTCATCGAGTCGGGGAGCTGGCGCAGCGACGAGGACCTCGCGGAGGTCTACACCGCCTGGGGCGGGTTCGCCTACGGTCGCGATCTCGACGGCCGCCCGGCCGGCGACGACATGCGCGCCAACTACCGGCGGATCAAGGTGGCGGCCAAGAACACCGACACCCGCGAGCACGACATCGCGGACTCCGACGACTACTTCCAGTACCACGGCGGGATGGTCGCGACGGTCCGCTCGCTGACCGGCACCGCGCCCGCGGCGTACGTCGGCGACTCCACCACGCCGGACGCCGTCCGCACCCGCTCCTTGACCGAGGAGACCGCCCGGGTCTTCCGCTCGCGTGTGGTCAACCCGCGCTGGATGGCCGCGATGCGCCGGCACGGCTACAAGGGCGCCTTCGAGATGGCCGCCACGGTCGACTACCTCTTCGGCTACGACGCCACGGCCGGCGTGGTGGCGGACTGGATGTACGAGTCGCTCGCGCAGAGCTACGTGCTCGACCCGGACAACCAGGCGTTCCTGCGCGAGGCCAACCCGTGGGCGCTGCACAGCATGGTCGAGCGGCTCTCGGAGGCCGCCGACCGTGGGCTGTGGGCGTCCCCCGACCAGGACACCCTCGACGCCCTGCAGCAGGCGTACCTGGACGTCGAGGGGGACCTCGAGGACCGATGAGGCGGCTTCGGGTGGTGGGCGTCGGCCCGGGCGGTGTCGACCAGCTCACGGTGGAGGCGGTCGACGCCCTCGGCAGCGTCGACGTCTTCCTGGTCCTCGACAAGGGCGTGGACGACCTGCTGCGGATCCGGCAGGAGATGCTGGCGCGGCACGCCCGGGGCTCGCACCGCGTCGTGGCGGTTCCCGACCCGCCCCGCGACCGTTCGCCGGCCGACTACGGGCGGGCGGTCGACGACTGGCACGACGCCCGTGCGCTGGCCCTCGAACGCACCGTGCTGGACCAGGTCGCGCCCCACGAGACCGGCGCCCTGCTGGTGTGGGGCGACCCCTCGCTCTACGACAGCACGCTGCGGGTCGTGGAGCGGCTGCTGGCCCGCGGTGTCCTGGACTTCGACTACGACGTCGTGCCCGGTGTGTCGTCGGTGAGCCTGCTCGCCGCACGGCACCGGATCGTGCTGCACCGGGTCGGGGAGCCGGTCGTCGTGACCACGGGTCGGCGGCTGCTCGACACCATCGAGGCCGGCGGGGACAACCTGGTCGTCATGCTCGACGGCTCGCTGACCTGCGCCCGGCTCGACGGCGCCGCGTGGGACGTCTGGTGGGGCGCCAACCTGGGCACCGCGGACGAGGCCCTGGTGGCCGGCCGGCTCGACGACGTGCTCCCGGCGATCGAGTCCTCCCGCGCCGCGGCGAAGGCGGCGCGCGGCTGGGTGATGGACGTCTACCTCCTCCGGCGCGTCACTTCCTCGTCTTGTCGCCCGGGCCCGCGTCCGAGGAGAGCGCCGCGATGAAGGCCTCCTGGGGGACCTCGACGCGACCCACCATCTTCATCCGCTTCTTGCCCTCCTTCTGCTTCTCCAGCAGCTTGCGCTTGCGGGTGATGTCGCCCCCGTAGCACTTGGCGAGCACGTCCTTGCGGATCGCGCGGATGGTCTCGCGCGCGATCACCCGGCTGCCGATCGCGGCCTGGATGGGCACCTCGAACTGCTGGCGCGGAATCAGCTCGCGGAGCTTGCCGACCAGCGCCACGCCGTAGCTGTAGGCGTGGTCACGGTGCACGATCGCGCTGAACGCGTCGACGGTCTCGCCCTGCAGCAGGATGTCGACCTTCACCAGGTCGGAGGCCTGGTCGCCGGTCGGCTCGTAGTCGAGCGACGCGTAGCCCTTCGTACGCGACTTGAGCTGGTCGAAGAAGTCGAAGACGATCTCGGCGAGCGGCAGCGTGTAGCGCATCTCGACACGCTCTGCGGAGAGGTAGTCCATGCCCTGGAGCTGACCGCGCTTGGACTGGCAGAGCTCCATGATCACCCCGATGTACTCGCTCGGGCTGAGCACCGTCGCCTTCACGACGGGCTCGTGCACCTCGGCGATCTTGCCCGTGGGGTACTCGCTCGGGTTCGTGACGACCTGCTTCGTGCCGTCCTCCATCAGCACCGAGTAGACGACGTTCGGGGCGGTGGAGATCAGCTCGAGACCGAACTCGCGCTCCATCCGCTCCCGGACGATCTCCATGTGCAGCAGGCCCAGGAAGCCGCACCGGAAGCCGAAGCCGAGCGCGCCCGAGGTCTCCGGCTCGTAGGCGAGGGCCGCGTCGTTGAGCTGGAGCCGATCCAGCGCGTCGCGCAGCGTCGGGTAGTCGTCGCCGTCGATCGGGTAGAGGCCGGCGAAGACCATCGGGTTGGGGTGCTTGTAGCCGCCGAGCGCCTGGGTGGCGCCGTTGTGCTGGGAGGTGACCGTGTCGCCGACCCGCGACTGCCGCACGTCCTTCACGCCGGTGATCAGGTAGCCCACCTCGCCGACCCCGAGGTCGCCGGCCTTGAGGGGCTCCGGTGAGATCACCCCGACCTCGAGCATCTCGTGGGTCACGCCGGTGCTCATCATCTTGATCCGGTCGCGGTGGGTCAGCTTGCCGTCGATCACCCGCACGTAGGTGACCACGCCGCGGTAGGTGTCGTAGACGGAGTCGAAGATCAACGCGCGAGGCGGGGCGTCGGCCACCCCGGTCGGCGCGGGGGTCTGCGCCACGATCTCGTTGAGCAGCTCCTGCACCCCGTGACCGGTCTTCGCCGAGACCCGGAAGACCTCGGACACGTCGCACCCGATGATGTGCGCGAGCTCCGCGGCGTACTTCTCGGGCTGGGCCGAGGGCAGGTCGATCTTGTTGAGCACCGGGATGACGTGCAGGTCGGCGCCGAGCGCGAGGTAGAGGTTCGCGAGCGTCTGGGCCTCGATCCCCTGGGCGGCGTCGACGAGCAGCACGGCCGCCTCGCACGCCTCCAGCGAACGGGAGACCTCGTAGGTGAAGTCCACGTGACCCGGGGTGTCGATCATGTTCAGCACGTAGCCCCCGGGCCGGGCGCCCGCGATGTTGTCGTCCGGCACCGTCCACGGCATCCGGACCGCCTGGCTCTTGATGGTGATGCCACGCTCGCGCTCGATGTCCATCCGGTCGAGGTACTGCGCCCGCGCACTGCGCTCGTCGACCACCCCGGTCAGCTGCAGCATGCGGTCGGCCAGCGTCGACTTGCCGTGGTCGATGTGCGCGATGATGCAGAAGTTTCGGATGATCGCGGGGTCGGTCCGGCCCGGTGCGGGCGCGGGAGTCGATGAGGGCACGGGTCACTCTCGTCGGCGTGCTGGGGGACGTCGCTCATCCTCCCACAGCGCTCAGGAGCCGTGGGAGTCGAGGAACTCCTTCGACTTGGCGATCGCGAAGCCCCACCCCTGGGTCAGCGTCGGCTTCGGTGGCACCGCCACCTCGTCCGGGTTGGTGAGCACGTCGAGCAGCACCGGGCCGGGGTGGGCGAGTGCCTCGCGGACGGCGTCGTCGACCGCGTCCGGCTCGGTGACCCGGACGCCGTGCAGCCCGAGGGACCGGGCGACAGCGGCGAAGTCCGGGTTGGCCAGCTCGGTGCCGTACTCAGGCAGGCCGACCTGCTCCATCTCCAGCTTGACCATCCCGAGCCGGCCGTTGTCGAAGACGACCAGCTTGACCGGGAGGTCGTAGGTGACCGCGGTGATCAGGTCACCCAGCAGCATCGACAGACCACCGTCTCCGCAGAACGCCACCACCTGCCGGTCGCGGTCGAGAGCCGCAGCTCCCAGCGCCTGCGGCATCGCATTGGCCATCGAGCCGAGGTTGTAGGACCCGAGCAGCCGACGGCTTCCGGTCATCCGGACGAACCGCGACAGCCACACGGTGGCCATCCCGGTGTCGGAGGTGAACACCGCGTCGTCGGCGGCGTGCCGGTCGACGGTGGCGGCCAGCAGCTCCGGCCGGATCCGGCTGTCGGGGTTGTCGACCTTCCGGCGCAGCAACCCCGTCGGCGTCCGGTCGTAGGCGGGGTCCGTGAGGTGCTGCTGCCGCTCCCGCCAGGAGGTGTACGACGAGCGCGCCTTGCCCAGGTGCCTCCGGTCGGCCTTCTCCTCGAGCATCGGCAGCAGCTGCTGGAGACCCAGCCGGGTGTCTCCGACCAGCGCCAGGTCGACCGACGTACGACGCCCGATGTGCTCGCCGCGCAGGTCGAGCTGCACCACGGTCTTTCCGGAGGGGTAGAACGCCCGGTAGGGGAAGTCGGTGCCGAGCATCAGCAGCACGTCACAGTCGTCGAAGGCAATCTTGGTGGCGTGGTTCCCGATCAGCCCCGACTGCCCGATCTCGAAGTCGTTGTCGTCCTCGAAGCCCTCCTTGGCCTTCAGGGTCAGCACCATCGGCGCCGCCAGCCGGTCCGCGACCTGCAGCACCTCCGCGCGGGCGTGCCGGGCGCCCTGCCCCACGAGCAGGGTGACGGCGCCGGCTGCGTTCAGGGCGGCGGCGGCCGCCCGCAGGGAGTCGGGGGACGGCGCAGCGTGCGGCCGCTCCGAGACGAACCGCGGCAGCGGCGTGTGCTCCGGCAGGTCGAGCCCGCCGACGTCGCCGGGGAAGGAGAGCACCGCCACGCCCTGCTCGGCGATCGCGGTGTTCACGGCCTGCTCGACCAGTGCCGGAAGCTGGTCGACGGAGGTGACGGTGCGGTTGAACACCGCGACGTCGGCGAAGACCGAGTCGTTGTCGACCTCCTGGAAGAAGTCGCTGCCCATCTCCTCGCGCGGCACCTGCCCGCAGATCGCCAGGACCGGCGTGTGGGACTTCTTGGCGTCGTAGAGGCCGTTGAGCAGATGGATCGCCCCAGGCCCGACCGTGCCCATGCACACGGCCAGGTCTCCGGTGAGCTGCGACTGTGCACTCGCCGCGAAGGCGCCCGCCTCCTCGTGCCGCACCCCGACCCACTCGATGCGCTCCTCGCGACGGATGGCGTCGGTGACCGGGTTGAGCGCGTCGCCCACCACGCCCCACACCGTCCGCACGCCGTGCTCGGCGAGGGCCTCGATCAGCAGCTCGGCAACCGTGGTCACGTGTTCTCCTCGAAGGTCGATCTCATGGGTGGAACGCGTCCGGGTCGGCGATCGCCCAGTCACGTGCCCATCCGGGCGGGGGCTCACCGAGCAGCTGCCCCGGCGAGAGGTGCTCGAACAGCTCGGCGTAGCTCTCGGTGCGGCTGTGGTCGATGCGGCGCCGCAGCATGTGCGGCGTCAGCTGGTGCGGGCCCTCCAGCCCCATGGACGCCATCACCTGCATGGCCTGCTCCACGGTCGCCTGCTGGTAGCGCTGCACCCGTGCGGTCTTGTCCGGTACGTCGAGGGCCCGCATCCGCTTGGGGTCCTGGGTGGCCACACCCACGGGGCACGTGTTGGTGTGGCAGGTCTGGGCCTGGATGCAGCCCACCGCCATCATCATCGCCCGCGCAGCGTTCGTGTAGTCCGCGCCCTGCACGATGCGCTTGACGATGTCGACCCCGGTCGCGACCTTGCCGCTGGCGCCGATCTTGACCCGGTCGCGCAGGCCGACACCGACCAACGCGTTGTGCATCGTCATCAGTCCCTCGGTGAGGGGGCTGCCGACATGGTCCTCGTACTCCAGCGGAGCCGCACCGGTGCCTCCCTCCGCGCCGTCCACCACCACGAAGTCGGGGGTCACGTCCTCGGCGAGCATCGCCTTGCAGATGCCGAGCACGTCCGAGCGTGACCCGACGCAGAGCTTGAAGCCGGTGGGCTTGCCACCCGCGAGCTCGCGCATGCGAGCCAGGAACAGCACCAGCTCGCGAGGAGTCGAGAAGACCCGGTGGTAGGAGGGCGAGACACACTTCTGTCCCTGCGGCACGTCTCGCGCCTCGGCGATCTCCCGGGTCACCTTGGAGGCGGGGAGCACACCGCCGATGCCGGGCTTGGCGCCCTGGCTCAGCTTCAGCGAGACCAGCTTGATCTGGTCGTCCGCCGCCTTGTCGGCGAACGCCGCCTCGTCGAACCCCCCGTCGTCCGTGCGCGCGCCGAAGTACCCGCTGCCCAGCTCCCACACCAGGTCACCGCCCCGGCGGTGGTAGCGACTGATCCCGCCCTCACCGGTGTCGTGTGCGAACCCGCCGGCCGCCGCGCCCGCATTCAGGGCGCTCAGTGCGTTCGCGCTCAACGCGCCGAAGCTCATCGCGGAGACGTTGAGCAGCGCCATGTCGTAGGGCCGCGTGCACTCGGGTCCACCGATGCGTACCCGCGGCGGCTCCTCGGCGACCTTGACCGGTCGTGTCGAGTGGACCAGGTACTCGTAGCCGATCTCGTTGACATCTCGCTCGGTCCCGAACGGCTGCTCCTCGGCGACCCCCTTGGCTCGCTGGTAGATCGAGGAGCGCGTGTCGCGGTCGTAGGGCCGGCCGTCGTAGTTGCGCTCGATGAAGTACTGCTGCAGCTCGGGCCTGATGCTCTCCAGCAGGAACCGAAGGTGCCCCAGCACCGGGTAGTTGCGCAGGATCGAGTGCTTCTTCTGCACCAGGTCGTGCACGGCGACGACGACCAGCAGCACGATCAGCGCCAGGAGCACCCACCAGCCCGGTCCCCCGAGCACCGCAGCCAGCAGCGTGAACGCCCCGAGGACCACGAGGGCCGCCAGCACGAAGAACCTCAGCACCGACCCACTCCTTCCGGTGTCCGCACCCGTCCCCTCAGTTGTACTACCCACGCGCAGGTCACCCAGACAGTGCCGCGGGGCGGCCCGCGATGTGCGTGACCTGGTGCCGGGCGACGTACACAATGACGGCCATGACCTCGACCGCCACCGGGCCGCGCGACCCCCTCTCGCTGGAGCCGGTGCCGCGCAACCAGACCGCCAGTCGGCTCGACTGGCTGCTGCTGCCGCGGATGACGCGGCGGCTGGTCGAGGAGCGGTTCGGCACCACGGTCGTCGAGTCGCACTCGGCGGGCGCCGGGTTCACCCCCGGCCTGGCGAGCGTGCTGGTCGGGGCGAACGGTCGCCGGATGTTCCTCAAGGCGGCCAGCAAGCTGGCGCAGAGACCGTTCGCTGCGGCGTACGCCGCGGAGATCCGCACGCTGCGCAGCCTGCCGTCGGGGCTGCCGGTGCCACGGCTGCTGTGGTCGCACGAGGACGACCTGTGGGTGCTGCTCGCGCTCGAGTACGTCGAGGGAACCAACCCGGAGCGCCCGTGGCGGGTCGACGAGCTGGACCGCTGCCTGGACGCCCTGCAGCTGATCGCGCAGACGCTGACCCCTCCTCCGCTGCGGCTGCACACCTTCGGCCAGGACTTCGAGGAGATGGTCGGCTGCTGGGACCACGTGCGCCGCACCAGCCCGCAGTGGCCGCACCTCGACGAGGCCGCTGCCCTGGCCGCACAGATCGTCCGGGTCAGTGTCGGCAACACCGTGGTCCACACCGACGCCCGCGACGACAACTTCCTGATCCCCTCGACGGGTCGGCCCTACCTGTGCGACTGGAACTTCCCCGTCGTCGGGGCGGCGTGGATCGACACGGTCTCGCTGCTGATGACCGCCTACGGCGACGGGGTGGACGCGGACGCGCTGCTGGCCCAACGGGCGCTGACCCGCAACGTCGCCGCCGATGACGTGGACGCGCTGCTGGCCCTGTTCTGCGGCTACTTCCTCGAGCGGCGCGACCAGCCCTCGCCGTACTCCTCGCCCTACCTGCGACGGCACCAGGACTGGTGCGCGATGGTCAGCTGGGACTGGCTGGCCAGACGCCGGGGCTGGCTGCCTCCGCGAGGGGCCGACGACGATTTGGGCACGACGCGCGCGCGCTGATATCGTGGTGCCTCGCGTGTCCGGGCGCTCGCACGTCCTCGTCCGTCGACCGCCCCGCACACGACACCGGACACACGACCACCGAACCACAACGATTGAGGCCTGCCCCGTGGCGAACATCAAGTCGCAGATCAAGCGCAACCGGCAGAACGACGCCGCGCACGAGCGCAACAAGTCGGTCAAGTCGGCGCTGAAGTCTGCGGTGCGCCGGTTCCGTGAGGCCGCCGACGCCGGGAACCCCGACGAGGCGCGCAAGCTCGCCGCCGCCGCGACCCGCAAGCTCGACAAGGCTGCGTCCGCCGGCGTGATCCACAAGAACCAGGCCGCCAACCGCAAGTCCGCGATCGGCAGGCGCAGCGCCTCGCTCTGAGGCCGTCTGCTTCCCCGCCACAGCCCGCCACAGCCGGCGCCGCTCCCCACGGGACGGCGTCGTTGTCGTCTCCGGATCAGGGCCGAACCCGCGCCGCGGTGACCGTGAGCACCATCCGCTCCAGGGCGTACGCCGCGTCGCTGGTGGCCCCCTTCACGTCGGCCTCGGCCCTCGCCACCGCCCGGACGGCCGTGGCCAGTCCACGTTCGTCCCAGCCTCGCGCCTGGTCGCGCAGCACCCGGATCTTCCACGGCGGCACCCCCGCCTCCCGGGCCAGGTCACCCTCGCGCATCCCGCGCGGCGCCGACGCGAAGCGGGCCAGGCCGCGCACGCTCGTCGCGAAGGCACTGACCAGCATCACCGTCGACGCGCCCGCGTCGAGCGCCCAGCGCAGCTCCTCGAGCGCGGTGGCCGTGCGCCCCGACATGGCCGCGTCGGCGATCGCGAACGACTTCACCTCGGCGCGGCCTCCGAAGTACTGGCGGACGATGGACTCCGTCAGCGGCTCGCCCGGGAAGTCGCTGGTCAGCTGGTCGGCGGCGCCGGCCAGGGCCCGCAGGTCCTGGCCGACGGCCTGCACCAGGAAGCTGGCCGCGTCCTCCGCGATCCGACCACCGCGCACGCGCACCTCGGCCGCCACGAACCGGGAGAACTCCGAGGGCTTCAACGAGGCCGACCTCACCTCGGTCACCGACCCCACCTTGCGCAGCTTGGTGAGCAGGCCGCTCCCCCGCTGACCACCCGAGTGCACGAGCACCAGACCGATCTCCTCGGCCGGCGCCGCGGCGTACCCCAGCAGCCCCTCGTGGACGTCGTCGGGCAGGTCCTCGAGCGCGCGCACCACGACACAGCGGACCGAGGAGAACAACGAGGGCGCGGCCAGGTCGCCGAGAACCGCCATGCTGACCTGGTCGGCGGTGGTCTCACTGACCTCGGACTCCGGGTCCGCCCGGCGGACCGCAGCCAGCGCCGCGGACACCGCGCGCTCGTTGAGCAGCTCCTCGGGCCCGGTGACCAGCGTGACCCTCCCGAGCACCTCGGCGGCGTCGGGGCCCTGAGCAGTCGCCATGATGTGCCCAAGCGTGCCACATCCCACCCTCACCGCCACGCCGTCCGGCCGGCACCCGGGGCCGGTCGGCGTGCATCTGGGCGGCCACGCGTAGCGTCGCCGCCACGCCGTCCGGCCGGCACCCGGGGCCGGTCGGCGTGCATCTGGGCGGCCACGCGTAGCGTCCGCCGTACCTGGGTATCGTCGCGGGGTCCCGCCCGCACCCTGCGAGAGGATCTCGATGCAGCCCGACCTGATCGGTAGCCGCTATCGCGTGGTCTCGGCGATCGGCCAGGGCGGCATGGGCACGGTGTGGCTGTGCCGCGACGAGACGCTGCGCCGCGACGTCGCGGTCAAGCAGGTCGGGCTGATGCCCGGGGAGTCCGCCACCGACTCCGCCCGTGCGCTGCGGGAGGCCCGTTCCTCGGCCGCGCTGAGCCACCGCAACGTCGTCACGGTCTTCGACGTGGTCGAGGAGGCCGGCGCGATCTGGTTGGTCATGGAGCACGTGCCCTCCCACTCCCTGTCCGACCTCATCACGGAGAACGGCCCGTTGTCGCCGGCAGACGTGGCCGACATCGGCGCCCAGGTTGCCGACGGGCTGGCCTCCGCCCACGCGGTGGGCACGATGCACCGCGACGTCAAGCCCGGCAACGTGCTCGTCCGGGAGGACGGGGTCGCCAAGATCAGCGACTTCGGGATCGCCCGCACGGCGGGGGACCCGGCCCTGACCCAGTCGGGCTTCGTGACCGGCACACCCTCGTACTTCTCCCCCGAGCTCGCCCGCGGTGCCGCGCCCGACCAGGCCTGCGACGTCTGGGCGCTCGGAGCCACGCTGTACGCCGCCGTCGAGGGCCGTCCGCCGTACCGCGCCCAGGAGAACCCGGTCGCGGTGCTCCACGAGATCGCCTCCGCGCCGCCGCCCCGCCCGCGGCGCGCGGACTACCTCGAGCCGGTCCTGACCCGGATGATGGACCCGGACCCCGGCTCCCGATGGTCCATGGCCGACGCCGCCCATGCGCTGCACCGGCTGGCGCGCGAGCACGCCCGGGACGACACCCGGCCCAACACCCTCGACCTTTCGCCCGCAACCCTGGCCGAGCGCCACCCCGCGAGCACGGGTGCTGCGGCCGGCCCCACCGGCGCTGCCGCCGCTGCCGCCGCTGCCGTTGACACCTCCCCGGCGTCGACTCCCGATCCACCGCCCGATCGACCGGCCGATCCACCGGCCGACACGTCCGCTGCTCCCGAGCCCGCGGCCGACCCGACCCCGGTCCCGAGCGCGCGCACCGCCCCTGCCCGGCCACCCCGGGAGCGCTCCTCTCCGGGACGCCGTCGAGGCGCATACGCGGCGTTGGTGGTCGCGGCACTGCTGCTCGTGGGGGCCGGCATCGCCTACGTCGCGTCGCAGGGCGGTGGAGACCCCTCCGGCTCCTCGAAGGCTGCCGGATCGTCGAGCTCCGCCGAGGCGTCCGGCTCGGCCTCCGCCTCGGGCTCCGCCTCGCAGAGCGCGTCCGCCTCCTCCTCGGACACCTCCTCGTCGGGCACGTCCTCCGGGTCGACGTCCAAGGCCGCCTTCCTCACGGACTACTTCGCCGTCGCACCGGGCGGCACGGACGAGGGATGGGCACAGCTCGGGCCGGGGGAGAAGGCACAGGGACGAGCCTCCTACGACGCGTTCTGGCGTGGCATCCGCTCGGTCAGCGTCGACAAGGTCCAACCGGTCAGCGGCACCGACTCCGTCGACGCGACGCTCACCTACCGCAAGACGAACGGGGGCGTCTCCACCGAGCGCAAACGGTTCGAGCTCATCACCAGCGACAACGGCGACTACCTGATCAACGGCGAGCAGCCCGTCGGCTGATCTCGGTGGGCTCGCCGGCTACGGCCCCCCGCGCGACCGCACCTCCAGGCGACCCTGCCGGACCGTGACGGCCACGTCGCCGCCGAGGTCGGTGCGTGCCACCCGCATCCCCGCGCGGCGCAGCAGCTGGATCGTCGACAGCGCCGGGTGGCCGTAGTCGTTCTCCCGGCCTACCGACACCACCGCGAGCCGCGCCCCCAGGCCGGAGAGCAGAGCCGGGTCCTGGTAGCGGCTGCCGTGGTGCGGCACCTTGAGCACGTCGGCGCGCAGCCCGGGCAGCGAGGAGGCCACCGCGGCCTGCGCCTCGGGCTCCATGTCGCCGCCCATGAGGATCCGCACCCCGTGGGTGCGCACCATCAGCACGAGGCTGGCGTTGTTGGCGGGCGAGCCTCCCTCGTCGTGGCGCTCGTGGGTCGGCGACTGCAGCGGACCGACCACCTGCCAGGTCAGGTTCCCGACTCGCCGTACCTCGCCGTACGCCGGCACCCGGACCGGAACCTGCGCCGCCGCCGCCCAGCGCCGCACCTGGACGGCACCGTAGGCCGGTTCCTCGATGCCGGTGACCTCGACCTCCCCGGTGGGATGGTCGGCCAGCACCGCGGGCAGTCCGTCGATGTGGTCGGCGTGGAAGTGGGTCAGCACCACCACCGGCAGCGCACGGACGCCGAGCCGCGCCAGGCACCGGTCCATCGTCTGCGGATCCGGCCCCGTGTCGACGACCACCGCGGACCGGTCGCCGGCGTCGAGCACCAGACCGTCGCCCTGACCGACGTCGCAGGCCACCAGCACCCACCCCGGGGAGGCCAACCCGGTGTCGGGAGCGGGCGAAGCATCACCACCACCAGGACCAGCGCACACCCGGCCGACCACCCGGCCCGGCGCAGCACCGACCCGGCTCCCAGTCCGACCACGGCGCAAGCCGTCACCAGGACCGCCAGCGCGAGCGGCCCCGCGGACCAGTCGAACGCCGCCGTCGGCAGCTGTGCCAGCCGGGTCGCGACGAGCACGATCCACGAGGCGCACAGCCCGGCGCCCCACCCCACCAGCGCACCGACCCGCGGGACCACCAGCACCAGAAGCCCACCCGCCAGCCCCAGCACGGTCGCCGGGCCGACCACGACCGCCACGACCAGGTTGGCCAGCACTGCCACGAGGCTCACCTGGCCGGAGATCGCGGCGACCACGGGAGTGCAGGCGAGCTGGGCCGCGAAGGGGACGGCGAAGGCCTCGGCCACCCAGCGCGGGAGCCAGGCCCGCAACGCGTCCCGGAACGAGGGGCCGAGGAACAGGATGCCGGCCGTGGCCAGCGTGGAGAGCACGAAGCCGACCGAGCGCACCAGCCACGGGTCGATGAGCAGCAGGACGAGCACGGCCACCCCCAGTGCCCGCGCGCCGCGGTCGCGGCCATGGGTCCCCATGGCGACCAGTCCCACCGATCCCATCGCCGCTGCCCGCAGCACGCTGGGCTCGGGTCGGGCCAGCAGCACGAAGCCGAGCACCCCCAGGACGCCGACGACGAGCAGTCCTCGGGCGCGCACGCCGACCCACCGGGCCAGCACCAGCAGGAACCCGACGACGAGCGTGAGGTTGGTGCCGGAGACCGCCGCGAGGTGGGTGAGGCCGCAGGTGCGGAAGTCCGCCACCACCTGGTCCGACATGTGCTGGTCGTCGCCCACGACGAGCGCGGGAACCAGGGCTCGGGCGTCCGGCGGGGCCCCCACCACCGCCCTGCGGATGCCGGCCCGGACCCGGGCGGCCGCATCGAAGGGCTCCCCCGGCGGGGACAGGGTGCTCGGCGGCCTCCGGGTGGTCAGCACCCCGGCCAGGTCCGGACCGCTGGGGCGGGTCAACCTCCCGGTCGCGGCGATGCGGGCTCCCAGCCGGGCCTGCCGCCACGTCCGGTCGCCGATGACCAGCACCGGCACCCCGGTGAGGGCCCGGACGCCCCGGCCGGTCACGTCGGTGACCGTCAGCCGGGTCAGGCTGTAGGCGCCGAAGCGCCCCGTGCGCACCACCGGGTCGGAGACCACGCGGGCGGTCACGGTGACCACGGCACCCTGCTCGGCGAGCCCGGCGACGACGCTCCCCCGGTTCGTCTCCACCCGGGCCGCCGCCGCACCGCCGACCGCCGCCGCCGCCAGCAGGCACGCGAGCAGAGTCACGACCCGGCGGCCGCGGCGCCGCCGTGCCACCACCAGCAGCACACCGAGGACGGCCAGGACGAGACAGGTCCAACCCGGCAGCCCGAAGACGGCCAGCCCACCCGCCCAGGCCGATGCACCCAGCAGCACCGCCCGGAGGTCGCGCGGTCCCGCGTCGTCGGGCACCGAGGGCATCAGAGGGTGCAGTAGGGGGCGATCTTGGCCAGCGTGGCGTCCCCGATGCCGGAGACCTCCAGGAGCTCGTCGACAGCGGTGAACGTGCCTCGCTCGGCCCGGTAGTCCAGGATCGACCGCGCCGTCACCGGTCCCACTCCGGGCAGCTCCTCGAGCTGTGCCTGGTCCGCGGTGTTGATGTTCACCATGGGGACCGCGCTGCCACCCGATCCCGGTGCGCCGCCGCCCCCGGACGCCGCGGAGGCCGCGACCCCGGGTGGTGAGCGCACCCCGACGAGGATCTGCTCGCCGTCGGTCAGCACGCGGGCCAGGTTCAGCGAGCCGAGCGGGGCGCCCCGCCGTGGGCCGCCGGCTGCTTTCAGCGCGTCGACGACGCGCGAGCCCGACGGCAGCGTCGCGATGCCCGGCTGGCGCACCTTGCCGGCCACGTCGACGACGATGCGGCCGCCCGGCGAGGTGCCGGCTGACGCGACACCGGGCGAGCCGGCAACGCCGGGCGCCGCCAGCGTCGGCGATGGCGATGGCGACGCCGCCACCGAGGGGGTCACCAGCGGCGCCGTCGACGACGAGACCGGCGGAAGTGCGGTCGAGCCGCGGTCTGCACGCGAGACCCACCAGGCGGTGAGCGCGAGGCCGCCCAGCAGCAGCAGCCCGACGACCGCGAGATGGGTGCCGGACAGCCACACCCGGCCCTGGAGCGCCGGCGGCAGCCGGTCCTGCGTCCACCCCGAGATCGCAGCGCCGAGGCCCACCGGCCGATGGGCGTGCCGTCCCGGTCCGGGCAGGGACGCGCGCGTCGGCAGCCCAGTAGGCGGCGCAGTAGGCAGCGCAGAAAGCGGCGCAGTCGGCGGCACGGTCGGCAGGGCAGGACGCTTCGACGGCTCGCCGGACCCGTCCCGGGACCCGGGAACGGGGGGATCCACGGGATCGGGACGGATCTCGGCGAGCTCCGCGCTCAGCAGCTCCAGTCGCCGCCGGGCCACCTCGGCGACCTGGTCACTGGTCGGTCTGCGTGAGCGCATGCGGTGAACCTAGGGAGCCCCGCCCGCACCGGACAGCCGGAACCATCGGACGGTGGAGAACCCGAACGCCGCAGCGGCTGTGGACGCTTTCGGGCCGGCTCAGCGCGGCGAGACCACCACGGCGACCATCCCCGGTCCCACGTGAGCACCGATCACCGCACCCACCTCTCCCACCACGAGCTCGCGATCGGCGAGGTTGCCGGCCAGCCTGGTGCGCAGCCTCGCGGCCAGCTCCCCGGCACGGTCGGGGTTGGCCAGGTGCGCCACGGCCACGTCCGCGGGGGCGTCGGCGGCAGCGGAGACCGCGAGCTCCTCCAGCCGGCTCAGCGCGCGGGCGGTGGTCCGCACCTTCTCGCGGGTCGCGATCCGGCCGTCCTCGATCTCCAGAAGCGGTTTCACGGCGAGGGCAGAGCCGAGCAGTGCGGCCGCGGCTCCGATCCGGCCGCCCCGGCGGAGGTACTCCAAGGTGTCCACGTAGAACAGCGACGTGGTCGCCTCGGCACGGGCCACTGCCGTGTCGGCCGCCTCCTGGCGCGAGCCCCCGGCGTCGAGCACGTCGGCGGCGGCCAGCACGGCGAACCCGGTGCCCATCCCGAGCTGCAGGGTGTCGACCACGCGCACCGGGAGCGACGCCTCGCGGGCGGCCAGCTGCGCCGACTCGAACGTGCCGCTCATGTGTCCCGACAGGTGCACCGAGAGCACCTCCGTAGCCCCCTGTTCTCGCGCGCGCTCGTAGGCGTCGAGGAACACCGCCGGAGTCGGCCTCGAGGTGCTGACCGGCGTCCACTCACGCAACGCCTCGGCGATCGTGTCCGGAGTCGCCTCGGGGTCGACCCCCTCGTCGTACGACGTGGCACCGATGACCACCCGGAGCGGCACCACGAGGATGTCGCGGTCCTGCACCGTCGCGGTCGGAAGCATGGCGGTGGAGTCGGTGACGACGGCGACTCTCCGAGACATGCCCGAAGGCTAGCGGGCCCGCCGGGGAATCCTCCCGAGCCCATGTTGGTTGCGCAGACGCACCCCACACGTCCCACGAGAGGAGCCTCATGCGCGTCGTCATCGCCGGAGGACACGGTCAGATCGCCCTGCTGCTCGAGAAGGAGCTCGCCGACCGCGGGGACGACCCCGTCGGCATCGTGCGCAACCCCGACCACACGGCCGACCTGGAGAAGGTCGGAGCCGAGGCGGTGGTCCTCGACCTCGAGCAGGCCGACGTGGCCGCGGTAGCGGAGGTCGTCAAGGGTGCGGACGCGGTCGTCTTCGCCGCCGGCGGCGGCCCCCAGAGCGGCGCCGAGCGCAAGGAGACCGTCGACAAGGGCGCCGCAGTGCTGCTGGCCGACGCCGCCGAGCAGGCCGGCGTACGGCGGTACCTGATGGTCTCCTCGATGGGCACGGAGAACGCCGACCCCGACAGCGACGACGTCTTCCAGGTGTACCTGCGCGCCAAGAAGGCCGCGGACGACGACCTCGCTGCACGTGACCTCGACTGGACGATCGTGCGGCCCGGGCGGCTCACGGACGGCGACGCCACCGGCCGGGTCCAGGTCGGTTCGCTGCCGCGCGGCGAGGTGACCCGCGCCGACGTGGCTGCGGTGCTCGCACAGGCCCTCACCTCGGACAGCACCGTGGGCAAGACCTTCGACCTGCTCGCGGGGCAGCAGACGGTCGAGGCGGCCCTCTCCGACCTCTGAGCCACCGCTTTGGCGTCCCTGGTCGGCCGCCGTGCCGGCTCCCCATGGAGAACTGATGCTCCCCATGGCATGCACACCACGGGGAGGCACAGATCGCCTGCATCCCCTGGTAATCAGCAGCTACGGGGCGACGATGTTCACCAGCCGCGGCGGCTTCACGATCACGGTGCGGACGGTGCGGCCGTCCAGGGCACGCTGCACGGCCGGGTCGGCGAGGGCGGCGGCCTCCAGGTCGGCGCTGGACACGTCCGGGCTGACCTCGAGCTTGGCCCGCAGCTTGCCCTGCACCTGCACGATCGCGGTCACCGAGTCCTCGACCAGCAGCCGCTCGTCGACCTGCGGCCAGCCGACGCGGGCCACGGTCGGCTGGTGGCCCAGCCGCTCCCACATCTCCTCGGCCAGGTACGGCGCCACCAGGCTGAGCAGCACCGTGACGGTCTCGGCGGCCTCACGGACGGCCGGGTCGTCGGGGCCGCAGCCGGTGTCGATGGCCTTGCGGGTGAGGTTGACCAGCTCCATCGTCCGCGCGACCAGCACGTTGAACCGGTGCGACTCCACCAGCTGCTCCGCCTCGTGCACCGTCTTGTGGGTGGCCTTGCGCAGGGCGAGGTCGCCACTCTCGGGGGCGGTGCCGGGCGCCGACGTCACGTCCCCGCTCAGCCGCCAGGCGCGCTGCAGGAAGCGCAGCGAGCCGCCCGGGGACAGGTCGGCCCAGTCGATGTCGTCCTCGGGCGGACCGGCGAAGACCATCGTGAGCCGCACCGCGTCGACGCCGTACCGGTCGATCATCTCGCCCAGGTCGACGCCGTTGCCCAGCGACTTGCTCATGCCCTTGCCCTGGTTGATCACCTGGCCCTGGTTGAGCAGAGCCGTGAACGGCTCGACGAAGTCGAGCATGCCCAGGTCGTGGAGCACCTTGGTGAAGAACCGGCTGTAGAGCAGGTGCAGGATCGCGTGCTCGACGCCGCCGACGTACTGCTCGGCGGGCATCCAGCGACGCACCGCCTCGGGGTCGAAGGGCCCGTCCACGTAGTGCGGCGAGCAGTAGCGCAGGAAGTACCACGACGAGTCCACGAACGTGTCCATGGTGTCGCTGTCCCGCTTCGCCGGGCCGCCGCACGACGGGCAGTCGACGTCGACCCACTCCGCGACGGCGGCCAGCGGGGAGGTGCCCTTCGGCTTGAGGTCGGCGCCCCGCAGGTCGGGCAGCACCACCGGGAGCTGGTCGTCGGGCACCGGGACCTCCCCGCACGACGGGCAGTGCACGATCGGGATCGGGCAGCCCCAGAACCGCTGCCGGGACAGCAGCCAGTCGCGCAGCCGGAAGTTCACCGCACCGGTGCCGGTGCCCCTCGCCTCCAGGTAGTCGATGATCGTGCGCTTCGCCTCGTCGACGGCCATGCCGTCCAACGAGACCGACTCGTTCGCGGAGTTCACCGCCGGGCCGTCGCCGACGAACGCCTCGCCCTCCCAGCCCTCGGGCGGCTGCACGGTGCGCACGATCGGCAGGTCGAACCTCGCGGCGAAGTCCCAGTCGCGCTGGTCCTGTCCGGGCACCGCCATGATCGCGCCGGTGCCGTAGTCGGCCAGCACGTAGTCGGCGGCCCACACCGGGATGCGTTCGCCGTTGACCGGGTTGGTGACGTGGCGCCCCAGGAACACCCCCGTCTTGGGGCGGTCGGTCGCGAGGCGGTCGATGTCGGAGGCCTTGCGGACCTCCTGCAGGTAGTCGTCGTAGGCCTGCCGCTGCTCGGGCGCGCACAGCTCCTCGGCCAGCTTGGCGTCCGCGGCCACGACGAAGAACGTGGCCCCGAACAGGGTGTCCGGTCGGGTGGTGAACACCGTGACCGGCTCGTCGCGGCCCTCCACGACGAAGTCCACGTGCGCACCCTCGGAGCGGCCGATCCAGTTGCGCTGCATGGCCAGCACCCGCTCGGGCCAGGTGTCCTCCAGAGCCTGCATGTCGTCCAGCAGGCGCTGCGCGTAGTCGGTGACCTTGAAGTACCACTGGGACAGCTCGCGCTTGGTGACCTCGGCGCCACAGCGCTCACACATGCCCTGCACGACCTGCTCGTTGGCCAGCACCGTCTGGTCGTGGGGACACCAGTTCACCGGAGAGAACTTGCGGTAGGCCAGCCCCTGCTCCCGGAAGCGCAGGAACAGCCACTGGGTCCACCGGTAGTACTCCGGGTCGCTGGTGTGCAGCCGCCGCGACCAGTCGAAGGACATCGCGTAGCGCCGGAAGGACTCGGCCTGCGTCTCGATGTTCGCGTAGGTGTACGTCGCCGGGTGCTCGTCCCGGCGGATCGCGGCGTTCTCGGCGGGCAGACCGAAGGAGTCCCAGCCGATGGGGTTCAGCACGTCGTAGCCACGCTGCCACCAGTAGCGGGCGATCACGTCGTGCAGGGCCATCACCTCGGCGTGACCCATGTGCAGGTCCCCGCTCGGGTAGGGGAACATCGTGAGCGCGTAGCGCCGCTCGCGCGACCCGTCGTCGGCGGCCTGGAACGGGTTCAGCTCGTCCCAGACCGGACGCCACTTGTCCTGGACCGCGGCCACGTCGTACCGGTTGCCGTCGCGGCTCTCGTCCTGCTCGCTCATCTCACCGTCTTCCTCGTCGTCCTGCGCCTCGCCCCGTCGTGAGTGGGGGCACAAAAAAACCCCCCGGGAACGAGGGGTAGCCGCGTCGATGTCCGCCCTGTGGGGCTGTGGTCAACGCGGCCGGCTAAGGAGAAGCTGCTTCCGCATGGGTCGAGAGTAGCGCACGCCCCACGGCACGACCGTCGCGATTCCCGCCGGCTACCGGGACCGGCCGTTGGTCATGAGCTGGTCCTCCAGAACGTCCTGGAGACGCGCGAGCGCACGCGCCAGCCCGTCGTAGACGTCCTCCCCGAGGGCCTGACGCCACTCCCGCTCCAATCGGGTCAGCGTCTGCTGGATCACGGCCTGCGCCGCCCAGCCGCGGTCGGTCAGCCGCACCACCCGGGTGCGCCGGTCGTCGGGGTGCGCCTCCCGCACGATGTAGCCGCAGGACTCGAGCTGGTGCAGCAGGTGGTTCATCGCCTGCTTGGACGCACGGGTGCGCATCGCCAGCACCCCCGGTCGCTGTCCGTCGGGGCCGGGATGCTGGAAGACCCCGAGGTGGGCAGGCAGCACGTCGTCGAAGCCGGCCTGATGGAGTCCGGTCATCACCTCGTGCCGGACCAGCACCGCGGGTCGTCGCAGCAGCGCGCCGACAGGCGGCAGCGCGGTTTCGGTCGCGTCTAACATCATGCTTGTCCCCCCGGACACACACGCGAATGGAGTGAGGCCCCCCGGCCTCACTAGCAGTGTGCCCCACAACGCCCACGAGGTAACAATAATGCTCAAATCGGGGCGTATCTGTGCCTGTTGGGGCCGACGGTGTTGGCGTGACGACCGGTCGGCGTCCGAGGAGGTCCCTCAGTGGCCGGCGGAGCCCTCCCCCGGGTCCGGTGGTACGACGACGACAGGACGGATCCGGGCCCAGAGGAAGAACCCGGCGGCCACGACGACCATCCCGGCACCGGAGCCGAGGTTGATGGCGTTGCCGTCGGAGCCGAACAGGCCCACCAGCACCAGCACGACGCCGTAGATGCCGATCAGGGAGCCGATGAAGACCCGGATGTCGAAGGCACCGGCCCGGCGGCTGGCGCCCTTGTCCGCATCGGGTGCGGGAGTGTGCTCGGACATGTCGGTCTCCCTTACCAGAAGATGATGTTGAGGATGATGACGAGCACGGCGCCGATGCCGGCCAGCTTGGTCGGCTGCTGGTACCACGCCAGGGTGCCCTCGTTGGCGTCGTGGAAGTCCTGCCGGGGCGTCAGCGAGTACACCAGCCCTCGCAGCTCGGACTCCGGCTTCGGCTGGGTGCTCAGGCTGACCACGATGCTGACGACGATGTCGACCACGAACGCTGCGCCGGCCGCGACGAAGCTCGCGCCCTGCCCGCTGAGGCCGATCAGACCGACCGACATCGGGCCCAGCGCGTCCTGGCTGAGCACGCCGACCAGGACCGCCGCCCCCGTGCCGCTGACCAGGCCGGTCCAGCCGGCCGTCGCCGTCATCCGCTTCCAGAACATACCGAGGATGAAGGTGGCGAACAGCGGGGCGTTGAAGAACCCGAAGAGGGTCTGCAGGTAGTTCATGATGTTGCTGTAGTTGCTGGCGAAGATCGCGGTCCCGATCGCGATGATCGTCGCCGCGAAGGTGGCGAGACGGCCCACCACGGTGTAGTAGCTGTCCTCACGGTCGCGGACGATGTAGGTCTGCCACAGGTCGTAGGAGAAGACCGTGTTGAACGCGGAGATGTTGGCCGCCATGCCGGCCATGAACGAGGCCAGCAGCCCGGCGATGGCCACACCGAGCATGCCGTTGGGCAGCAGGTCCCGCATCAGGTACAGCAGTGCGTTGTTGTAGTCGGGGCTCTTCGCGTCCGGCGCGAGCTCGCTGACGAGAACGCCCGCGATCATGCCGGGGAAGATCACGATGAACGGGATGAACATCTTCGGGAAGGCACCGATGATCGGTGCCCGCTGCGCCGCAGAGATCGAGCTCGACGCCATCGCCCGCTGGACCTCGACGAAGTTCGTGGTCCAGTAGCCGAACGACAGCACGAACCCGAGACCGAACACCAGGCCGATCACCGACAGCACCGGGTTGTCGATGGCGGTGATGTTGGTGCCGGGCCACGAGGAGAGCCGGTCGGCGCTGTCGGAGTAGGTGGAGCCGATGCGGTCCTTCAGGCCGCCGTACCCACCGACCTTGTTGAGACCGATGATGGTCAGCGGCAGCAGCGCCGCGACGATCACGAAGAACTGCAGCACCTCGTTGTAGATCGCCGCCGACAGCCCGCCCAGAGTGATGTAGGAGAGCACGATGGCCGCGGCCACGACGAGTGCCACCCAGAGCGGCCAGCCGAGCAGCACCTCGACGATCTTGGCGAGCAGGTAGAGGTTGATGCCGGCGATCAGCAGCTGCGCGAGGGCGAAGCTCAACGCGTTGACCAGGTGCGCGGCCGGTCCGAACCGGCGGTTCATGAACTCCGGGACCGAGCGCACCTTGGAGCCGTAGTAGAACGGCATCATCACGACACCGAGGAACAGCATCGCCGGGACGGCACCGATCCAGAAGTAGTGCACCGTCGGGATGCCGAAGCTCGCGCCGTTGGCCGACATGCCGATGATCTCGACCGCGCCGAGGTTCGCCGAGATGAACGCCAGGCCCGTCACCCAGGCGGGCAGCGAACGGCCGGAGAGAAAGAAGTCGATGGAGCTGGAGACCGAGCGCCTGGCGAGGATGCCGATGCCCATCACGAAGACGAAGTAGAGAGCGATCAGCAGGTAGTCGACCCAGTTGGCGTCGAGACGGAGCTGAGAACTCGCGGCGAGAACCATCGATGCCTCCCGGAGAAAGGGACGTGACCGAGCGGCACGTTACTCCTGGTGAGATGCAAAACACACGCATCTCGCGGCGCCGGGCGAGGACGCGTCGCGGACCCCGGTCGCTAGGGTCGGCGGGTACGCGCGATCGACCGCGCGGGAGGGACGCGCGATGACCTGGTTGGTGACCGGCGGTGCCGGATACATCGGTGCGCACGTGGTGCGCGCCTTCACCCAGCGAGGGCTGGCGTCCGTGGTGGTGGACGACCTGTCGAGCGGGCACCGTGGCTTCGTCCCCGACGACGTGCCGTTCGTGCACGGCAGCATCCTCGACACCGACCTGGTCACCGCGACGCTCCGCGAGCACGAGGTCACCGGCGTGGTGCACGTGGCCGGCTTCAAGTACGCCGGGGTCTCCGTCTCGCGGCCGCTGCACACCTACGAGCAGAACGTCACCGGTACCCTCAGCGTGCTCCGGGCGATGCAGGACGCCGACGTCGACAAGGTGGTCTTCTCCAGCAGCGCCGCGACCTACGGCACCCCGGACGTCGACACGGTGACCGAGCAGACGGCGACCCGACCCGAGTCGCCGTACGGCGAGTCGAAGCTGATCGGTGAGTGGCTCCTGCACGACCAGGCGGTGGCCACCCGGCTGCTGCACACGTCGCTGCGCTACTTCAACGTCGTCGGCTCCGCGACCGACGAGGTCTTCGACACCAGCCCGCACAACCTCTTCCCGCTGGTCATCGAGGCGCTCGTCGAGAGCCGCACCCCGCGCATCTACGGCGACGACTACGCGACCCCCGACGGGACCTGCGTGCGCGACTACGTCCACGTCGCCGACCTGGCGACGTCGCACGTCGCGGCGGCGCTGGCTCTGACCGAGGGCCGGCGGCTGGAGCCCGTCTACAACCTGGGAAGCGGCGACGGCCTGTCGGTTCGCGAGATCATGGCCGCGATGGCGCGGGTGACCGGCGTCGACTTCGAGCCGGAGATCCATCCCCGTCGGCCGGGGGACCCGGCCCGCATCGTCGCCTCCGGCGAGGCGGCGGCCCGTGACCTCGACTGGAGGATGCGCCACACCGTGGACGACATGGTGGCGAGCGCCTGGCAGGCACGAAAGGCATCGACATGAGTGTGCTCGACCTGTTCCGGCTCGACGGCAAGGTGGCGGTGGTGACCGGCGCGTCCTCCGGGCTCGGGGTCTCGTTCGCGCAGGCGCTCGCCGAGGCGGGCGCCGACGTGGTGCTCGGCGCTCGTCGTGCCGACCGGCTCGAGGAGACCAAGCGGCTCGTGGAGGCGGCGGGTCGACGCGCATGGGCGGTGCCGACCGACGTCTCCGACCCGGAGTCCTGCCAGCGGCTGGTCGACGCCGCGATGACCGAGGCGGGCCGCGTCGACGTGCTCGTCAACAACGCCGGCATCGGCACCGCCGTGCCCGCGACCCGCGAGACGCCGGAGCAGTTCCGGCAGGTCGTCGACGTCAACCTCAACGGCTGCTACTGGATGGCGCAGGCCTGCGGCCGGGTGATGCAGCCCGGCAGCAGCATCGTGAACATCAGCAGCGTGCTCGGCCTCACCACGGCTGGTCTCCCGCAGGCGGCCTACGCCAGCACCAAGGCCGCGCTGATCGGGTTGACCCGCGACCTGGCCCAGCAGTGGACCGGCCGCAAGGGCATCCGCGTCAACGCTCTCGCACCAGGCTTCTTCGCCTCGGAGATGACCGAGCAGTACCCGGACGGCTACCTGGAGTCGATGCAGGCCCGCATCCCCGCCGGCCGCAAGGGGGAGGGCGTCGAGCTCGCGGCCGCCCTGGTGTTCCTGGCCAGCGACGCGGGCGGCTACGTCACCGGTCAGACGATCGCCGTCGACGGCGGGATGACGATCACCTGAGCGAGTTCCGGGCGTCGTCTCAGCCGGTGCTTGGGAATCGGTGGGACACTTGGGTCATGAGCACGAACCAGGCGAACCTCCGCAGCCCGGGCGCCGGACTCACCTTGGAGTTCCCGCAGTCGCTGGGCGTCTACGACAAGTACGCCGACGCGCAGAAGGCCGTCGACTTCCTCTCCGACCACGAGTTCCCGGTCGAGAACTGCATGATCGTCGGCACCGAGCTCAAGCAGCTCGAGCGCGTGACCGGGCGGCTCACCACCCGGCGCGTCGCTCTCGGCGGACTGCTGTCCGGAGTGTGGATGGGCCTGTTCATCGGCCTGATCTTCTCGTTCTTCGGCACCGGCAGCGCGGTCGGGGTGATCGTGGCGACGGTGGTGATCGGCGCGCTGTTCGGTGTCATCTGGGCGCTGGTCGGCTACGCGATGACCCGCGGCCAGCGCGACTTCAGCTCGGTGAGCCGGATCGTCGCGACCCGCTACGAGGTGCTCGTCGAGCACAAGCTGGCCGCCCAGGGTCGGGAGCTGCTCACCCAGCTGCCCGGACATACGGTGTCGCAGCAGACCTTCTGACTCGACACCCTCCGCGAGTCCTTCGAGGACATCCGGTGCAAATCGCCGCGGGTCAGGGTTAACCCTCGCCGGTGGCCCGCAGATCCAGGGATGACTCTCTGGTTGCCCGCGGCCTGCGCTGCCACGATGAGTCCATGGGCCTGACCACCCTCATCGTCGACGACCACGAGCTGTTCCGCTCGACAGCTCGGATGCTGCTCGAGTCCGAGGGCTACGTGGTCGTGGGCGAGGCCGCCGACGGTGCCGAGGCGGTCTCCGCGGCCGTCGCCCTGCACCCGGCCCTGGTCGTGCTCGACGTCCAGCTGCCCGACACGACGGGGTTCGACGTCTCGCAGGCGCTGCTGGCGCGCGGGTTCGCGGGACGGGTGGTCCTGGTCTCCAGCCGGGCCGCCTCGGAGTACGGCGAGCTGGTCGCCGACTCGGGCGCGGTCGGGTTCATCGCCAAGGACGAGCTCTCGGGGGCGAGCCTGGCACGACTGCTCGAGGAGGGTGAGCACCATGCCTGTCCGGCCAACTGACGGTCCCCGACAGACGCGAGCCGGGTCGGGTCCCCGTCTCAGCGACCGGGCTCTGCAACGGCTGAGCTGGGCCTCGCTCGCGTTCTACGTGCTGTCCTTCGTGAGCGCCGGGGTCACCGAGCTCCTGGACCGCACGATCGTGCAGGACTGGGGGGCCAGCGGCTGGGGCAACCTGGCGTTCTTGTCGATGACGGCACTGTTCCCCCTCGTGGGCATCTTGATCATCCACCGGCAGCCGCGCAACACCGTGGGTTGGCTGCTGCACGCCACGGGGGTCGCCTGGGGGCTGGCCGCATGGACGGAGGCCTACTCCAGGCTGTCCCTGCACCTGGTGCCGTCGCTGCCCGGCGGCTACGCCGTCGAGGTCCTGGGCACGATGACGTGGTGGCCGGCGATCCTGCTCATGGGCGTCTACACCATCTTGTTCTTCCCCGACGGCCGGTTGCCCTCGCGGCGCTGGCTCGTGGTCCCCTGGGTCGCCGGCATCGACTGCCTGCTCGGCATAGCGCTCTTCACCGTCTCGCCCGGCCCGATCACCGACGTGGTGGAGCCCCTGCGGCAGAACCCGCTGGCGCTGCCGTTGCCGCACGGGCTCGTGGTCGTCGCCACGGCCGTGATCTTCCCGTTCCTACCGCTGTCGCTGCTGGCCGCCGCGTTGTCCCTGGTGACCCGGTTCCGGCGCTCCACCGGCGTGCACCGGCTGCAGCTGAAGTGGCTGATGTCGGCGGTGGGCTTCATCGCGGTCTGCTACGCCGCCACGGTGGGGCTCTCCTTCAGCGGCTGGTCCGGAAACGGCGAGGCCGGGTGGATGGTCGTCCTGCAGACCGTATCGATCCTGGCGTTCGGTCTGATCCCGATCACGATCGGCATCGCGATCACCCGACACGGCCTCTACGGCATCGACCGGCTGATCAGCCGCACCCTGCTGGTGGGCGCGCTCGGCCTCTTCATCACCGGTGTCTACGTCGGGGTGGTGGTCGGCGTCGGCGCACTGATCGGCCAGCGCCAACCCTCGGTGTGGCTCTCCGTGGTTGCTACGGGGCTCGTCGCGGTGGCCTTCCAGCCGGCGCGCGAGGCGCTGCGGCGAGCCGTCAACCGGCTGGTCTACGGCTCACGGGCGACGCCGTACGAGGTGCTGTCCGACTTCGCGTCCCGGATGGCCGGCCAGTACACGACCGGGGAGCTGCTGCCCCGCATCGCGCAGACGCTGTCGGAGTGCCTCGACGGCGCCGTGGTCGAGATCTGGCTGCGCAGCGGGCGGCAGCTGGCCCGGGAGACGGCCTGGCCCGCACCGACCACCGCCGACCCCCGCACCACCCTCCTGCCGGCGGACCTCGACGACCTGCCGTTCCTCGAGGCGGACAGCGCGGTGCCGGTCCGCCACCGAGGGGAGCTGCTGGGTGCGATCACGGTGTCCCGGTCCGTCGGCGAGCCGCTCTCCCCGGCCGAGAACGACCTGCTCGAGCACGTCGCCTCCCAGACCGGCCTGGTGCTGCGGAACCTCGGTCTCGTCGACGACCTGCAGGCCTCCCGGCAGCGGTTGGTGACGGCTCAGGACGACCAGCGCCGACGGCTCGAGCGCGACCTGCACGACGGGGCGCAGCAGAGCCTCGTGGCCACCGCCCTGATGCTGCGGATGGCCTCCGGCCAGCGGGACCCGGACCAGCTCCGGAGCGCCCTGGCGCAGGCCGCCGACCAGCTGCAGTCGGCCATCGCGGAGCTTCGCGAGCTCGCCCGCGGCATCCACCCGGCGGTCCTCACCGACCGAGGCCTCCCGCCGGCGCTGGAGTCGCTGGCCGAGCGGTCCCCGGTGCCCGTGCGGGTGGACCACGACCTCGTACGGCGGCTGCCGGGTCCGGTCGAGGGCTCGTTCTACTTCGTGGTGGCTGAGTGCCTGACCAACGTGGCCAAGCACGCCCACGCGCGGCAGGTCACCGTCACGCTCCGCGACCTCGGGGACGCCGTCAGCCTCCAGGTCGCCGACGACGGGGTCGGCGGCGCCGACGACAGCCGCGGTTCGGGCCTGCTGGGGTTGGCGGACCGGGTCGCGGTGGTGGACGGGACGCTGGTGGTCCATAGCCCACCGGGAGGCGGGACCACGGTCGGCTGCGTGGCGCCGGTGCCGTCCCCGGCCGCGGGACCGCCCTCGCCCGTCGCGCGCGTCGCGGAGCCGGTCCGGTGAGCGGCAGCGCGATCCGGACGTTCATGATCGCCGACGTCCGCGGCTACACCAGCTACACCCAGGCCTACGGCGACCAGGCCGCGGGCCGGCTGGCCGGCACCTTCGCACAGATCACCCGCGACGTCGTGGAGGCCGCCGACGGGCAGCTGCTGGAGCTGCGTGGCGACGAGGCGCTGTCGGTGTTCGACTCGGCCCGCGACGCCGTCCGCGCCGCCAGCGCGATGCAGGAGCGCTTCGTCGAGGAGGCGGTCCGCGACGCAGGTCTGCCGCTGCTGGTCGGGATCGGCATCGACGTCGGGGAGGCGGTTCCCGTCGAGGGCGGCTACCGCGGCGGGGCGCTCAACCTCGCCGCCCGGCTGTGCAGTCTCGCAGCCCCCGGGGAGATCCTGGCCAGCACGGTCCTCACCCACCTCGCCGGGCCGATGGACGGCATCGAGTACCACGACCGCGGGGAGACCCGCCTGAAGGGGATGCGCGACTCGGTGCCGGTGGTGCGGGTCGCCCCGGCCGACGACCACCTGAGCCGGCTGGCGGCCCGCTCGACGTCCGCCGCGATGCGGGTCGTGGTCGCGGACGACTCCTTGCTGCTGCGCGAGGGGGTCGTCCGGGTGCTCAAGGACTCCGGCTTCCAGGTCGTCGCACAGGCGGGCGACGGTGAGGAGCTGCTGGCGGCGGTGGCCCGCGACACCCCCGACGTCGTGGTCACCGACATCCGGATGCCGCCGTCGTACTCCGACGAGGGGCTGGTGGCCGCGCACCGGATCCGTGAGCGGTTCCCGGAGGTGGGGGTGCTGCTGCTCTCGCAGTACGTCGAGACGGAGTTCGCGGTCGAGCTGGTCTCCGCGGGCGCGGCGCGGCTGGGCTACCTGCTCAAGGACCGGGTGGCGAACGTGCAAGAGTTCACCGACGCCGTACGACGCGTCGGGGCGGGCGGGTCGGTCATCGACCCCGAGGTCGTCTCCCGGCTGGTCGAGCGCCCGCGGGTCGCGAACCCGCTCGACGACCTGACGACCCGGGAGCGCGAGGTCCTCTCGCTGATGGCGGAGGGCCGCTCGAACGCCGCCATCGCGGACGCGGTGTCGCTGTCGCCGAAGTCGATCGAGGGACACGTGCGCAACATCTTCGGCAAGCTCGGCCTGATGGACACCCCCGACGACCACCGCCGCGTGCTCGCGGTGCTGTCCTACCTGCGCACCTGAGCCCGGTCCGCCGTCCTACTCGTAGGTCGCGAGCCGGATCCGCGCGAACTCGAGGACGTCCTCGGTCCGGGCCCCGTCGGCGTGCGGCACGACCGGCACCACGGTGACCGTCATGGTCTCGCCGCCGGTGCCGCGCAGCGCCCGGGTGATCTGGACGGTCTTGGTGATCGGCTCGAGCGGATGAGGTGCGCGCAGGTCGAAGGCATCGGTGGTGCGGGTCGCGGGGTCGCAGTGGCCCTCCTCCCCCACGCATCCGCCGTGCCCGAAGATCGTGAAGGACCCGGCGTAGCCGGAGTCGGCGTCGCGCGGGGTGTCTGGTCCGGCCTCGGGGTTGTTGAGGAAGATCCGGGCCTCGTAGGACGGCCCGGAGTGGTCGACCCCCTCGAAGATCAGGTCGGCGCGGTAGAACGCCTCGCGCGCGGCCGGGCCCGGCAGGTCGAGGGGGCGGGAGGTGAATCGGTCCACGACGGCTCCTTCAGCTGACCACGGTCGAGGCAGTGGCGTTGGCGTAGTCGTAGCCCAGCGCCGTCACGTCGAGCGTCTGAGCCACCACCGCCCGGAACGGAGGCAGGGCGTGGTTGAGGATCGTCGCCGGCGGCAGCGCACCGGGGTGTCGCAGCTGCCAGATCCGCCAGATCCGGTCGATCATCGTGTGATGCGCCCAGAAGATGGGGTCGTAGGCCGCGAAGGCGATCTGGCTCATGTGCCCCTCGGGCCCGCCGGTCCACACGTGCACCCGGTTGTGCAGGTCCTCCACCTGGGCGCTGAAGTCGAGGAAGCTGGTGGCCTGCAGCGCCTCCTCGACCTCCTCGGCCGTGGGCAGCGGGGCCGACCCGGGCGCGTCGGGCTGGCGCAGGGTGCGCGGGGCGACCTCCATCGGCGGTGACGCGTCGAGTCCCTGCTGCAGTGCCAACGGGTCGACGTCGGCGCTGAACAGCGGGTTGGGGTTGCCGGCCTCGTCCTGCTCGGCGTCGTAGACCGGCGGGACCGACGGGATCGTCCAGTCCCACCAGGTCAGCGACGCGTCGGGCACCTGGTCGCGCAGCGCCCGCTCGAAGAAGTAGAGGTAGGCCCGGTGCCAGGCCAGGAAGTACGGCGTCCCGTGGGCGTTGTCGCACCCGATCGGGCGCGGCAGGCCGTGGATCCCGGCGTAGAACGCGTAGCCGCGGTCGTCGCCGATGGCCATCACGGACGCGTGCGCCTGCCGGAGCAGCTCGGCCTGGCCGGGTGTCAGCGAGCGCGCGCTGCGCCGCCAGCGGACCGGGAGCTGGCCGTTGACGCCTTCGGGAGTCCCCACCGACACGTTGTCCTCCTGCGACCGTCGACCCGGTCCCCGTCGCGCCGAGTCCTGGTTCGGACCCTAGGCCGATCGCGCGTGCCGGGGAACCCCCCGAGAAGGGAAAGGGAGGTCGTCGAGGAGGGAATTGCCAAGGCGAGATGGGTGGAGCTGAGGGGACTCGAACCCCTGACCCCCTCCATGCCATGGAGGTGCGCTACCAGCTGCGCCACAGCCCCGCCGCCCGTGGTGCGGTGGGCAACTCGGGAATACTAGCCAACCGCCTCGGGGGAAGCGAACTCGGGCCGGGGCCGGAGCCGGACGACGCCGCGGTGGCCCGGCACACTCTCAGGCGGGCTCCGGGACGCGCTCGTTGTAGCCCTGCAGCCGGACCACGGGGTGCCCCTCGTCCGAGGACGCGACCACCGTCGCCCAGGCGCAGTTGTCCATGCCGAGCAGGTCTGCGGAGCGGGCGAGCGGCCAGCCGAGCAGGCCCGCCAGGCCGACCTTCAGGCAGGCGCCGTGCGTGACGACGACCCCGGTGTCGCCGGGGGCGAGCGAGTCGAGGCACTCGCGCAGCGCCGGCACGATCCGCGCCGCGACCTCGGCGACCCCCTCGGCGCCGGGCACCCGGGGCATGTCCTCACCGGCGCGCCAGGCGGCGTACGCCTCGGGGAAGGTCTCGGCGAACTCCTTCGGCGTCATCCCCTGCCGGGCGCCGACGTCGTACTCACGCAGCCGCTCGTCGACCTTCGCGGCCAGGCCCGTGACCTGCTCGAGGTAGGTGCAGGTCTGCCGGGCGCGGACGAGGTCCGAGGACCACAGCGCCACGGGTCTCACGGCCGCGACGACCGGTGCCGCCGCGGCTGCCTGCTGATGGCCGAGGTCGTCGAGCCCGACGTCGACATGGCCCTGCGCGCGGCCGACGTCGTTCCAGGCCGTCCGGCCGTGCCGCAGCAGCACGAGGCGCCGAGGGGTCACCCGTGCCACGCGGTCAGCGTCCGCGGCCGGACGTGACGGTGTCCGGCAGCGTGATCAACGGGCAGTCACGCCAGAGCCGCTCGAGGGCGTAGAACGAGCGTTCCTCCTCGTGCTGGACGTGCACCACGATCTCGGCGTAGTCCAGCAGCACCCAGCGGCCGTCACGCTCGCCCTCGCGGCGTACCGGCTTGGCGCCGACGGTGCGCAGCTGGTCCTCGACCTCGTCCACGACGGCGCGGACCTGCCGGTCGTTCGAGGCCGAGCAGAGCAGGAACGCGTCGGTGATGACGAGCTGCTCGGAGACGTCGAAGGCCACGATGTTGTCGGCCTGCTTGTCCGAGGCCGCCTGTGCGGCGGTGCGGACGAGCTCGAGAGCCCGGTCGGTGGCGCTCATGGTGTGGGTCCTAGCTTCGAGGTGGGACGGTCGGGGGCGTAGAGGTCGTACTTGGCGATGTACTGCACCACGCCGTCGGGCACGAGGTACCACACCGGCTCCCCCTTCATGCGACGCGCCCGGCAGTCGCTCGAGGAGATGGCCAGGGCGGGGATCTCCAGGATGGTCACCTTGTCCTCGGGCATCCCGGACGTCGTCGAGCGGTCCATGGTGAACCCGGGCCGGGTGCAGCCGACGAAGTGCGCGAGGTCGAAGAGCTCGTCGGCGTCGCGCCAGGTGAAGATGTCGGAGAGCGCGTCGGCGCCGGTGATGAAGTACAGGTCGGCGTCGGGCAGCTCCTTGCGCAGGTCGCGCAGCGTGTCGATCGTGTACGTCGGGCCGTCCCGGTCGATGTCGACCCGGGAGACCCAGAAGCGTGGGTTCGAGGCGGTCGCGATGACCGTCATCAGGTAGCGGTCCTCGGCGGCCGAGACCAGACGGGACTGCTTCTGCCAGGGTTGGCCGGTCGGCACGAACACGACCTCGTCCAGGTCGAACCAGGACTGCACCTCGCTGGCGGCGACGAGGTGACCGTGGTGGACGGGGTCGAAGGTGCCACCCATGACGCCCACGCGGCGGCGGGGCTGCTCGCTCGGGTCACTCACGCGTCATCGCACGACGGCTCAGGTGTGGTCGCGCCCGGCACCGAAGGCCAGCAGCCCGACCATGAAGAGCGTGAGCAGCAGCATGACGCCGCCGCCGACGAACCAGGGGTTGATGCCCTTCGACGCGGCCTCGGCGGCCGTGACGAGCAGGGGTGCAGAAGACATGTGCCGAAGCCTACCGTGCCGGGATCGGCAGGCCGATGCGTCCCAGCCGGACGAGCGAGGCGGTCTTCATGGCGAGCAGCGCGACGGCGATCGCCGCGGCCGGCCACACCCAGCCGGTGACCAGCAGCAGCACCGCGAACAACGAGGAGTTGACGGCCTTGCCCGGTTTGGACCAGTTCCACAGCCACAGCGTGCGGTCGACGACGTAGAAGTAGTTCGGGCTGCGCACCGGCCAGGCCAGGAACGCCAGCGACAGGAAGCAGTCGATGACCATGAACTCGGCGAGGTAGAGGAAGACCGGCACGACGTAGTCGGGGTGCAGCCACACCAGCCCGAGGTAGAACGCCGCCGCGCAGAACCGGTCGCACAGGATGTCCAGCACGGCGCCGATGCGGGTCTCGCAGCCGCGGATGCGAGCCACGAAGCCGTCCAGGCTGTCGCCGGCCCAGTAGACGACCAGTGCGGCCACCAGCAGGGTCAGGCTCTCCTCGCGTGCGGCCAGCCCCGCCAGCACCACCGAGGCGATGGTGCGGACGAAGGTGATGACGGTCGCGGAGGTGCCGACGCGCTCCTGCGCAGGGTCGGTCCAGACGTCGAGGGTCGAGTGGTCCACCTCGCTGGCAGCGGCCATGACCGCAGCCTAGACGGCCGGGACCTTCCCCCTGGCCAACGCGGTCGAGAGGGGGCTCGGGAATCGCACCGTGAACCGAGTCGTGCCGATCATCGCGACCAGCTCGTCGCGCCGGCGCTCCACGGCCGCCACCCGCTCTGGTGGCAGCGGCTCGAGGAGCTGGGTGCGGATCTCGCCGTCCGCGGTCTGCGCCCAGACCCCGACCACGCGCCCGTCGACCCAGATCGTGGGCCCCGCGTTGCCCATCCGGTCGAAGGCGCCGAGGGCGGTGTCGGGGAGGTACCAGTCGCGCTGCTTCCATCCCATCGTCGTCGGGTCGAGACCGGGCAGCAGCGCGACCCACGGCGGCACCGGTGGCACCTCGGCCTCGTCGTCGGCGGCGAGCCACCCGGGGCCGCCGTGGTCGAGCGCCACCTCGACCGCGCCGCAGTCGTCCAGGGCCCGCTTCGTGGTGGCGACCGTCCACCCGGCCCACCATCTCAGGTCCTCGGTGGTGCCCGGCCCGAAGGCGTGCAACCAGCGCAGCGCGAGCTCGCGTGCCGCGTCCCGCTCGCTCGAGTCCCCGAGACCGCCGTCGAGCCATCCGTCCATCGGGGCGTAGGTGTAGGCACCGTTGATCCAGGTGCCGGTCGGCCGGGTGCGCACGAGTCGCCCCTCGAAGCCGAGGACGAGCAGCACCCGGGTGTGCGCGGACACCTCGGCGGCGTAGCGCTTGCCGGGCGCCATCACGATCTTGTGGGTCAGCGCCGGCACCGCACGGCCCAGCGACCGGGCCGTCATCGGCCCGTGCTCCGCCAGCGCGGCCAGCACCTGGTCCCGCGCGTCGGCGAGCCACGCCTCCGGGTCGTCGACGCCGTTGGCCGCGAGCAGCTTGGCCGTGCGCCGGTGCTCGGGTCCCGCCAACCTCCGAGTGGCCGCTGCATGCATCAGCCGCACGACCTCGGGGGTGGCGACCCACAACGTGCGGCGCATCGCGTGGTGGCGCACCACCGTGCGCTCGTCGTACAGCGCGCGCTCGACCGCGGCGACCGAGGGATGCCGCATGCGCGCCATCGCCGAGAGGTGCACCGTGACGGGGTCGGTGGAGTGCAGCGCCACCACCGCATCGGCGATCGCTGCGACGTCGTCGACGCGGCTCCGGGGGGCCAGCAGGTGGCGCCGGGCGAGTCGGGCCCGCCGCTCTTCGTCGGTGACCAGGCGGGACATCCCCGGCTCAGCGCAGCTGGCCGTCGCCGGTCACGACGTACTTCGTCGAGGTCATCTCCGGCAGCCCCATCGGCCCGCGGGCGTGGAGCTTCTGCGTGGAGATGCCGATCTCCGCCCCGAACCCGAACTCGCCGCCGTCAGTGAACCGGGTCGAGGCGTTCACCACCACGGCGGCCGAGTCGACGGCTGCGGTGAACCGCCGGGCCGCCTCCTGGGACTCGGTCACGATCGCCTCGGTGTGGCCGGAGGAGTAGGTGCGGATGTGGCGCACCGCCGCCTCCAGGTCGGGTACGACGGCCGCGGAGATGTCGAGGGAGAGGTACTCGGTCGCGAAGTCCTCGGGGGTGGCCGGCAGCACGCCCGCACACCCGGCGAAGGCGCCCTCGCCATGCACCGTGACACCGGCTTCCTGGAGGGCGGCGACCACACGCGGCACGAAGACCGGCGCCACGTCGGCGTGCACCAGCAGCGACTCGGCGGCGTTGCACACCGAGGGCCGCTGGGTCTTCGCGTTCAGCACGATCGCCAGCGCCCGGTCGAGGTCGGCGTCGCGGTCGACGTAGACGTGGCAGTTGCCGACGCCCGTCTCGATCACCGGGACCGTCGACTCCTCGACGACCGAGCTGATCAGGCCGGCACCGCCGCGCGGGATCAGGACGTCGACGAGGCCCCGCGCCCGCATCAGCGCCTTCGCGGACTCGTGCCCCTCTCCCGGCACCAGCTGCACCACGTCGGCCGGCAGCCCTGCGGACGCCGCCGCGGAACGCAGCACCGAGACCACGGCGGCGTTCGTGCGCCGGGCACTCGACGAGCCACGCAGCAGCACCGCGCTGCCGGCCTTCACACAGATGCCGGTCGCGTCGACGGTGACGTTGGGGCGGGCTTCGTAGATGATGCCGACGACACCGAACGGCACCCGCACCTGCCGCAGCTCCAGCCCGTTCGCGAGCGTCGAGCCGCGCACCACCTCTCCGACCGGGTCGGGCAGGGCCGCGACGTCACGCAGACCGTCGGCCATGCCGGCGACGCGGGCCTCGTCGAGCCGGAGCCGGTCGAGCACCGTCTCGGGGGTGCCGAGCTCGCGGGCCGCGGCGACGTCCTCGGCGTTGGCGACGAGCACGTCGGCCGTGGCGGCGACGAGAGCGTCGGCCATCGCGTGCAGCGCGGCATCCTTGCCGGCCCGGGTCGTGACGGCGAGCTCGTGGGCCGCCTCGCGGGCGTGTGCCGCGACGGTCTCGAAGGTCTCGGAGGTCATGGCGCCAGAGTAGGCGGGGGGACCCTCAGAACGGCAGCGGTGTCACGTCTTGAAGGTCGACGATGACGTGGTACTCCAGTCCGCGGGACAAGAACACGCCGCGTTCGAGCACCTCGAGGCCGACGACCTCCCAGCGCGGCAGACCGGCCGAGTCACGGTGCTCGTTCCACACCCGCAGGGCCAGCGAGGAGGCGTCCAGCAGGCTGTCGGCCTCCTCCCAGTACTGGAGCTCGGCGCGGCCTGCGGAGTACTTCAGCGAGTGGAGGAACGGGCGCTGCTCGTTCAGGCGGCGAAGCGCGTTGCGCACGATGAGAGGCTCGAGCTGCTCCCCCGCGACCGTCACCGTCACGTGCCAGAGCCGACACAGGTCCGTCAACGACGTCACACCCTTGCAAGGTCCCGAAGATCCCCGTCACCACCGAACGCCGTCGTCCGGGGCCGAGGTGTGCCTGCGAACGACGGTTTCAGTCTGTCGCTCTTTGCCGGGCCCTGTTGGCGGTTTGCCGAAAATGTCTGGACCGCCGGCTGCCTTGCGGTGCGCCGGCCGCTCAGGCGCGGGGCAGCAGCACCAGGTCGTCGCGGTGCACGACCTCGCGCTCGTACGACGCGCCGAGCTCGCGGGCCAGGTCGTGGGTCGAGCGGCCGAGCAGCCCGGGAAGCTCGTCCGAGTCGTAGTTCACCAGGCCCCTGGCGATCGGCACGCCGTCGGGGTCGACCAGGTCGACGGGGTCGCCGCCGACGAAGCTGCCCTCGACTCCCGTGATCCCGGCCGGCAGCAGCGAGGCCCGGCGATCGGTGACGGCGCGGACCGCACCCGCGTCGAGGACCACCTTCCCCTTGCCCTCGGTGGCGTGCGCGAGCCAGAGCAGCCGGGTCGGCCGCCGCCGCCCCGTCGGGTGGAAGACGGTGCCGACGGGGTGGCCGGCGAGCGCGTCCGCGGCATGGTCGGCCGCGGTGAGCACGACCGGGATGCCGGCACCGGTCGCGATGGAGGCGGCCTCCACCTTGGTCCGCATGCCGCCGGTGCCGACTCCGGCGGAGCCGGCGCGACCCACCCGCACCGCGTCGAGGTCGCCCGGGGAGCCGACCTCGGCCAGCAGCGTCGCCGCGCCGCGGGCCGGGTTGGTGTCGTAGAGGCCGTCGACGTCGCTGAGCAGCAGCAGGAGGTCGGCGTGCACCAGGTGCGCGACCAGCGCGGCGAGGCGGTCGTTGTCGCCGAAGCGGATCTCGGTGGTCGCCACCGTGTCGTTCTCGTTGACGACCGGCAGCACCCCCATCTCGAGCAGCTTGGCGAACGTGCGGTAGGCGTTGCGGTAGTGGCTGCGCCTGGTGACGTCGTCGACGGTCAGCAGCACCTGCCCGACGGTGAGTCCGTGCCGGGCGAACTCCTCGGTGTAGCGGTGCACCAGCAGGCCCTGCCCGACCGAGGCGGCCGCCTGCTGGGTGGCCAGGTCACGGGGACGACGTGGCAGGTGGAGCGGCGCGAGCCCGGCGGCGATCGCGCCGGACGAGACCAGCACCACCTCGGCCCCCCGGGCGCGGACCTCTGCGAGGGCGTCGACGAGCGCATGCACCCGCGTCGGGTCGATGCCGCCCGTGGTGGTGGTCAGTGACGAGGAGCCCACCTTGACGACCACCCGGGACGCCGAGGCAACCTGCTCGCGCCGGGTCGTCACGCCTCGTCCCGGTCGGGGTCGCTGACCCCGAGCCGGCGCGCGACGTCGGCCCGCGTCTCGTGCTCCCCCCGCGACCCCATCGCGGCGTCGATCTGTCGCCGGCGTACGGCCGCGGGCCTGCTCTCCTCGAAGCGGGAGTCCTCGCCGCGCCGGCCGAGCAGCTCCGCCCCGGTGGTGACCATCGGCCGGAAGTCGAAGACCACGGCGTTGTCGGCGGCGCCGATCAGGACGGCGTCGCCCTCCTGGGCGCCCAGCTCGATCAGCCGCTGCTCGACGCCGAGCCGGTTCAGCCGGTCGGCCAGGAAGCCGACGGCCTCGTCGTTGGTGAAGTCGGTCTGTCGCACCCAGCGCTCCGGCTTGGTGCCCCGCACCCGCCAGCCCTCGCCGGTCTCCCGGATCGTGAACTCCGCGCCGCCAGCCGTCTCGGTCGGGCGCAGGACGATCCGCGTGACCTCCGAGACCGGCTTCTCGGCACGGGCCCGGGCCACGATCTCGGCCATCGCGAACGACAGCTCGCGCAGCCCCTCGTGGCTGGCTGCCGAGACCGCGATGACCTGCAGCCCGCGGGCGTGCAGATCCTCGAGCACGATGTCGGCGAGGTCGCGACCGTCGGGCACGTCGATCTTGTTCAGCGCCACCAGCCGGGGCCGGTCCTCCAGCCCGCCGTACGACGCGAGCTCGCGCTCGATCACGTCGAGGTCGGAGACCGGGTCGCGGCCAGGCTCCATGGTGGCCGTGTCGACGACGTGCACGAGGGCGGCGCAGCGCTCGACGTGGCGCAGGAAGTCGTGGCCGAGCCCGCGGCCCTCGCTGGCCCCCTCGATCAGGCCCGGGACGTCGGCCACGGTGAACGTGGTCTCGCCCGCCGTGACCACCCCGAGATTCGGCACCAGCGTGGTGAACGGGTAGTCGGCGATCTTGGGCCGGGCGCGTGAGAGCGCCGCGATCAGACTGGACTTGCCGGCGCTCGGGAAGCCGACCAGTCCGACGTCGGCGACCACCTTGAGCTCCAGCACGACCGAGAGGTCGTCGCCCGGCTCGCCGAGCAGCGCGAACCCCGGTGCCTTGCGCTTGGAGGAGGCCAGCGCCGCGTTGCCGAGGCCGCCGCGACCGCCCTGGGCCAGCACCATCTCGGTGCCCGGGCCCATGAGGTCGCCGAGGACGCTGCCGCGCTCGTCGCTGACCGTGGTGCCTTCAGGCACCATGAGCACCAGGTCCTGCCCGTGGGCGCCGTTGCGGTGGCCTCCGGCGCCCTGGCCGCCGTGCTCGGCACGCCGGTGCGGACTGTGGTGGTAGTCCACGAGCGTGGTGACGTCGGGGTCGACCCGCAGCACGACGCTGCCGCCGGGACCGCCGTTGCCGCCGTCAGGCCCACCGAGCGGCTTGAACTTCTCGCGGTGCACCGAGGCGACCCCGTTGCCGCCGCGTCCCGCGGTGACGCGCAGCGTCACCCGGTCGACGAACGTGGGCACAGCCATCTCGGTGCCTCCTCTCGTGCTCGGTGCGCGGGTGGGCGGACGGCGAAGGGGCGCCCCGCCGGCTCCGGCAGGGCGCCCCTTCGCGCGATGTCCTTGGTCCCGGCGCTCAGCCGGCGGTCGGGACGATGTTCACGACCCGACGACCCCGGCGGGTGCCGAACTCGACGTTGCCGCCGACGAGCGCGAACAGGGTGTCGTCGCCGCCGCGTCCCACCCCACTGCCGGGGTGGAAGTGGGTGCCGCGCTGGCGCACGATGATCTCACCGGCGTTGACGAGCTGGCCGCCGTAGCGCTTCACACCGAGCCGCTGGGAGTTCGAGTCCCGACCGTTCTTGGTCGAGGCTGCGCCCTTCTTGTGTGCCATGAGTTTCGTGTCCTTCGTTGCGAGGTTCTGCGGTCTGCTCAGACGCTGATGTCGGTGACCTTCACCTGGGTGTACTTCTGGCGGTGACCCTGGCGGCGGCGGTAGCCGGTCTTGTTCTTGTACTTCAAGATGGTGATCTTCGGGCCCTTGGTGGCACCCAGCACCTCGACGGTCACCGATGCCGCGCCCAGCGCGTCGGCGCCGGCGGTCACCTGGTCCCCGTCGACGAGCATGACCACGGGAAGGGTGACCGAGTCACCCACCTCGTGGGCGACCTTGTCGATCTCGATGACGTCGCCGACAGCAACCTTCTGCTGCTGACCGCCACTGCGCACGATCGCGTACACCGCGGACTCACTCTCTTCGTCGGACTACGAGCTCTTCGGGTCTGGTGGGACACGGCGCGCTCACCACGTCCGGGGCGGAGGGGAGCGGTACGTCGCACACACGACGGTGCCATGGGCACCGGGAGTCGAGTCTACGGACGCCGCCCCGGCCGGTCAAAACGGCCGGGCGGAACGGCCGGGCGGAACGGCCGGGCGAGACGGCCGGGCGGAGCGGCCGGGGACCGCTCAGCGCTTGCGCGAGCCCTTCTTCTTGATCGGGACGTGAGGCGTCTCGGCCTCGGCGGCCTCGCCCAGCTCAGCGTCGTCGACGGGCTCGTCCCCGGCCGTGACCCCGTCCGGCCCGCCCTGGGCCTCGGCGGCACCGCCGCCGACGGGCGGGCCCGCCGGTCGGCGCGCCACGCGACGGCGCGAGGAGGTCACCAGCCGCGGACCCACGGGCACCGGCTCGAGCTGCTCGGGCTCGGGCTCGGGCTCGGGTGCCGGGGCGGATGGCTCGTCGACCGAGGCCTCCGGCGTCACCGGCTCCGCCGACGGCTCCGGCTGCTGCTCCGGCTCCGGCTGCTGCACCGGCTCCGGCGGCTGCACCGGCTCCCCAGGCGGCGTCGGTCGAGGCGGGCTCGGCTGGCGCGAGTCCGGTTGGCGGCGTCGGGCGGGGTGCGTCCACGGCAGGCTTGTGCTCGTGCTTGGCCATCGCCGCGACGTCCCTCGGCGACGGCGAGGTCTTCACACTCCCGTTGCCGTTGCCGCTGCCATTACCGCTGCCGTTGCCGCTGCCATTGCCATTGCTACTGCCGTTGTCGTCGCCGCCGCGGCCACGACCGCGCCGACCCCGCCGGGGCTCGTCGTCCTGCTGCTTCCTCCTCGGCTCGACCGGCTCGTGGTGGACGAGCAGGCCACGGCCCTGGCAGTGCTCACAGCTCTCGCTGAAGGCCTCCAGCAGGCCGGTGCCGATGCGCTTGCGGGTCATCTGCACCAGGCCGAGCGAGGTCACCTCGGCGACCTGGTGGCGGGTGCGGTCGCGCCCCAGGCACTCGACCACCCGGCGCAGCACCAGGTCCCGGTTGCTCTCGAGCACCATGTCGATGAAGTCGACGACGATGATGCCGCCGATGTCGCGCAGCCGCAGCTGCCGGACGATCTCCTCCGCGGCCTCGAGGTTGTTCTTGGTGACGGTCTCCTCGAGGTTTCCGCCGGAACCGGTGAACTTGCCGGTGTTCACGTCGACCACCGTCATCGCCTCGGTGCGGTCGATGATCAACGAGCCGCCGGAGGGCAGCCACACCTTGCGGTCGAGGCCCTTGGCGATCTGCTCGTCGATGCGGTACGCCGCGAACACGTCGTCCGCGTCCTGGTAGCGCTCGAGACGCTCCTCGAGGTCCGGGGCGACGTGCTTGACGTAGTCGTCGACCATGTCCCAGGCCGCGTCACCGGAGACGACCAGCTTGCCGAAGTCCTCGGTGAACAGGTCGCGGACGACCTTGAGCGTGAGGTCGGGCTCGCCGTACAGCAGCTGCGGGGCCCCGCCCTTGTCGCCGCCCTTCTCGACCTTGCTCTCGATGTCGCTCCACCGAGCGGTCAGCCGCTCGACGTCACGGGTGAGCTCGTCCTCGGAGGCTCCCTCGGCCGCGGTGCGCACGATCACCCCGGCGGAGTCGGGGACGATCTGCTTGAGCAGCGTCTTGAGGCGCGTGCGCTCGGTGTCGGGGAGCTTGCGGGAGATGCCACTGGTCGTGCCGTCGGGGACGTAGACCAAGAAGCGTCCCGGAAGGCTGATCTGGCTGGTGAGCCGGGCCCCCTTGTGACCGATGGGGTCCTTGCTGACCTGCACCAGGATCGGCTGACCGGACTTGAGCACCTGCTCGATCTTGCGGGGACCGTTGCCGGCGCCGAGCGCGTCCCAGTTCACCTCGCCGGCGTACAGCACCGCGTTGCGGCCCTTGCCGATGTCGATGAAGGCGGCCTCCATCGACGGCAGCACGTTCTGCACCCGGCCGAGGTAGACGTTCCCGATGAGCGAGGTCTGCGACTCGCGGGCGACGTAGTGCTCCACGAGCACCTTGTCCTCCAGCACCGCGATCTGGGTGAGGTCCGCGCGCTGCCGGATCACCATCACCCGGTCGACGGCCTCCCGGCGCGCCAGGAACTCCGCCTCGCTGACGATGGGCGCCCGTCGTCGGCCCGCCTCGCGCCCCTCGCGACGGCGCTGCTTCTTGGCCTCGAGCCGGGTGGACCCGTGCAGGCTGGTGATCTCGTCCTCGGCGCTGCGGGGCTTGCGGACCCGGGTGACGGTGTTCTGCGGGTCGTCGGGCCCGCCGTCGCCCTCCTCGCCCGCACGACGCCGGCGACGGCGGCGGCGGGTCCCGTTGCCCTCGCCCGAGGCGTCGTCGTCGCCGTTGTCGCCGTTATCGGTCTTGTCGGTGTTGTCGCCCTTGCTGCTCTTCTCGGTCTTGCTGGTCTTGTCGGTCTTGTCGGCCTTGGCATCGCCGCCCTTGGCCGACCGGTTGCTCGCGCCCGACCGGTTGCCGCGACCCCCGCCGCCCCGCTGCTCGCCCTCGGGAGAGTCCTCGGATCCGTCCTCGGCACCGTCCTCGTCGTCGCCGCCGCCGCTCTTGCGTCGCCGGCGCCCACCGCGGCGGCGGCGTCGACGGTTGCCGCTCTGCCCGTCCCCGGAGTCGTCCGCGTCGTCCGAGTCGTCGGAGTCAGTGGAGTCGGTGGTGTCAGTGGAGTCAGTGGAGTCAGTGGAGTCAGGGGAGTCAGCGGAGTCAGCCGAGTCACCGGTCTCGTCGGCCGGGCTGTCGGTCGGTTCCGAGGTCGGCTCGGCGCCGGCCGTGGTGCGTCGCGCGGGTCGAGTGGGCTCCGGGGCCTTGAACAGCAGCGACGGCGCCGCGGGGGCGGGCTCGTCGGCGGCATCCTGGGCCGGGGACTCGGCGGCGGTCGGCCCGCCGTCCGGCTCGCTGTCGGGAGAGTCCGCCTTCTTCTTGGCGGGCTTCTTCGCCGCAGCCTTCTTCTTGGCGGCCTTCTTCGCCGGCTTCTTGGCGGGCGCCGCCTCGTCCGGGCCGTCCTGGCCGGCTTCCGCGAGTTTGGTGTCGGGGCCCGTGTCGGGGCCTGCCTCGGGGCCTGCGTCGGGGCCAGCCGTCGTGGATGTGGCGGCGGACTTCTTGGTGGCCGACTTCCGGGTGCCCTTCCTCGCGGTCTTGCGAGCCGGCGCAGCCGCTGCCCCCGCCTCTGCCCCTGTTTCTGCCCCTGTCTCAGGCGCCGGGTCGGGGCCGGAGTCGGTGGGGGTGTCGGTCTCGATGGTGGTGTCGGTCTCGTCGAGCATCTGCTCTCCTGGGCCCCCGGGACGCCGGTGAGGCGCCCGCACGGAAGCGGGTCGGTCGTCCGGCCGGTGGGACCGGCCGAGCGCAAGCCTGCGGGTGGTGCCCGGCACCTGGACCCGTCGAGGCGGCTCGGTGCTGAGCGGCGGCGACGTTCTCCGGCGGAGCGTCGACGGGCGATTCCGTCAGACCGTCCGCGGTCACCGGCAGTGTTCGGCCGTCCCTGTCACCGACGGTCACGCCGTGTCGCGGTTAGGTGCCAACGGGTCGCCCACCGTGCCGGCCTCCGCATCGAGAGGGCCCTGGGCGAGCCGCTCGTGGTAGGGAGCGACTCCTGCTTCGAGTCCTGAGTTCGTGCGCAGTCCGGCGAGGACGTCGTCGGGTCTCACGGACGGGGTTCCGTGCCGTAGGACCATGGTGAGTATCGCACACTCGCCCCCGTCTGCCGGGTTGTCGGGGGAGCCGACGGCCGAGGGACGCGATTCGGCTGACGCCTCCAGGGTCACCACGGCCGCCCGGCAGTCGAAGGTGCGCAGCCCCTTCTTGGTCATCCGCTCGACCAGCACCTCGTCGGTGCCGAGGAAGCGCGCCACCGCCGCGGCCGCCTCCGCCTCCGACGCACCGGGCAGGCGCGTGCGCCAGACGCTGGCCTCCAGCCGGTCGGTCAGCGAGCCGCCGGGCGAGACCACCACGGCCAGCACGTCGAGCCCCGGGGGCAACGCCGCGTCGAGGGTGGCGAGCACCTCCGCCGGGTCGCTCTCCTGCGCCAGCCCCACCTCGAGGTACTCCGCCTCGCTGGCCGCGCCGGTCGGTGAGGCTCCGGCGTAGGAGATTCGCGGATGGGGATGGAACCCCGAGGAGTAGGCCACCGGCAGCCGAGCGCGGGCCACCGCCCGCTCGAAGGCCCGGGAGAAGTCGCGGTGGCTGGTGAAGCGGAGGCGGCCGCGCTTGGCGTAGCGGACCCGTAGCCGCTGCACGGGCGGCGCCTGTTGCTCGGGTTGGTCACGCACGGGCGGCACCCTACCCGCGGTCGAGACGCGACCCGTGCGCGAGGATGGCGCGGTGAGCGGAGCGGAGCTGCGGGCCGGCGACCCGGACACGGCCGGGGTCGACGACGTCGCGCACGACACCCGGGCGCAGCGGCTGCTGGTCGTCGTCGGCATCGTGGTCCTGGGGTTCAACCTGCGGCCTGCCGCCGTCAGCGTCGGCCCGGTGCTCGACGAGATCACTGGCGCCATGGGCATGTCGCCCACCACCGCCGGGGTCCTGACCACCCTGCCGGTGATCGCCTTCGCGGTGTTCGGCGCGCTGGCGCCGTGGCTGGCCCGGCTCGTCGGCCTCCACCGGATCACCCTGCTGTCGCTCGTGGCCGTCGTGGTGGGCCTCGCTGTGCGCGCACGCACAGAGGACATCGCGGTCTTCCTGCTGCTCTCGTCGCTGGCCCTCGCGGGGATGGCCACTGCCAACGTGCTGCTGCCGTCGCTGGTCAAGCTGCACTTTCCGCGCCGGGTCGGCCTGATGACCTCGATCTACACCACGGCGCTGGCCATCGGGCTCACGCTCAGCTCCGTGCTGACGGTGCCGCTCTCCGAAGGGCTCGGCTCCTGGCGCTGGGGGTTGTTCGCCTGGGCGGTCACCGCCGCCGTGGCGGCACTGCCCTGGCTGGGGCTGGTCCGTCACGACCGGGGGCCCGACTCCTCCGGCCGGGGCCGGCTCTCGCTCGGCGCCGTCGCCCGCACCCGGTTGGGCTGGGGCATGGCGCTGTTCTTCGGGTTCCAGTCGTTGCAGGCGTACTCCGTGTTCGGCTGGTTCGCGAAGGTCTACCGCGACGCCGGGTTCTCCCCCGCCACCGCGGGGCTGCTCCTCGGCATGATCACCGCGATGAGCATCCCCCTCTCGTTCTGGCTGCCGGCCTGGGCCTCGCGCATGCACAGCCAGACGTGGCTGATCCTCGGTCTCGTCGCCTGCTACCCGGTGGGGTACGTCGGCCTGATCGTCGCCCCCGTCGCCGGTGCGTGGCTGTGGGCGGTGCTCGTGGGGGTCGCGGCGTCGGTGTTCCCGGTCGTGCTGACGATGATCGGGCTGCGGTCGCGCACCAGCGAGGGCACGGCGGCGCTCTCGGGCTTCACCCAGTCGGTCGGCTACCTGATCGCTGCGATCGGGCCTCTGGGGATGGGGGTCCTCTACGAGATCACCGGGGGCTGGACGGTGCCGCTGACGGCGCTCATCGCGCTCTGCATCCCCCAGCTGGTCGCCGGCTTGTCGGTGTCGCGGCCGTCGTACATCGAGGATGCCGTCGAGCGGGGCCGCCTCAGACGACGTTGAGCGGCAGCAGGGTGCGGCCCGTGGGGCCGATCTGGATCTCGGTGTCCATCTGCGGGCAGACCCCGCAGTCGTAGCAGGGGGTCCAGCGGCAGTCCTCGACCTCGACCTCGGAGTCGGGATCGATCGCGTCCTGCCAGTCCTCCCACAGCCAGTCCTTGTCCAGCCCGGAGTCCAGGTGGTCCCAGGGCAGCACCTCGGCATGCTCCCGCTCGCGCACGGTGTACCAGTCGAGGTCGACCGGGGTGTCCGCCAGCCCGGCCGTGGCGGCGGCCTCCCAGCGGTCGTAGGAGAAGTGCTCGGACCAGCCGTCGAAGCGCCCGCCGTCACGCCAGGCCGCCTCGATGACCCGGCCTACCCGGCGGTCACCCCGCGAGAGCATCCCTTCGATGATGCCCGGGCGGCCGTCGTGGTAGCGGAACCCGATGGCGCGGCCGTAGCGCTTGTCCGCGCGCACGTCGTCGCGCAGCTTCTGCAGCCGCAGGTCGGTGGTCACGTGGTCGAGCTGCGCGGCCCACTGGAACGGCGTGTGCGGCTTGGGGACGAACCCGCCGATGGAGACCGTGCAGCGGATGTCGTTGCGACCGGAGACCTCACGCCCCTTCGCGATCACCTTCTTGGCCAGGTCCGCGATCTCCAGCACGTCCTCGTCGGTCTCGGTCGGCAGGCCGCACATGAAGTACAGCTTCACCTGGCGCCACCCGTGGGAGTACGCCGTGGCGACGGTGCGGATCAGGTCCTCCTCGGTGACCATCTTGTTGATCACCTTGCGCATCCGCTCCGAGCCACCCTCGGGCGCGAACGTGAGACCGGAGCGACGACCGTTGCGGGACAGCTCGTTGGCCAGCGTCACGTTGAACGCGTCGACGCGGGTCGAGGGCAGTGACAGCGACACGTTCGAGCCCTCGTAGCGGTCGGCGAGGCCGTGGGCGACCTCGGCGATCTCGCTGTGGTCGGCGCTGGACAGGGACAGCAGGCCGACCTCCTCGAAGCCGGTGGCCCGCACGCCGCTCTCGACCATGTCGCCGATGGTGGTGATCGAGCGCTCGCGGACCGGGCGGGTGATCATGCCGGCCTGGCAGAAGCGGCAGCCGCGGGTGCAGCCGCGGAAGATCTCGACCGAGTAGCGCTCGTGCACGGTCTCCGCCAGCGGCACCAGCGGCTTGCGCGGGTACGGCCAGGCGTCCAGGTCCATCAGCGTGTGTTTGTGGACGCGCCACGGCACTCCGGAGGTGTTCGGTGCGACCCTGCGGATGCGGCCGTCGGGGTGGTAGTCGACGTCGTAGAACTTCGGCACGTAGACCGCCCCGGAGACCGCGAGCCGGTGCAGCAGCTCGTCGCGCGGCGTGCGGCCCTCGAGGCCGGGCTCGCCCTCCTCCTTCCACTCCCGGATCACCTCGGAGATGGCGAGCACGATCTCCTCGCCGTCACCGAGCACCGCTGCGTCGAGGAAGTCCGCCACCGGCTCCGGGTTGAAGGCCGCATGCCCGCCCGCGAGCACGATCGGGTCCTCCGCGGTGCGGTCGACGGCGTGCAGCGCGATGCCTGCGAGGTCCAGCGCGGTCAGCATGTTGGTGTAGCCGAGCTCGGTGGCGAACGAGAGCCCCAGCACGTCGAACGCCCGGACCGGACGGTGCTGGTCGACCGTGAACTGCGGGATCGCCCCCTGCTCGTCACCCGCGCGCATCACGGCCTCCATGTCCGGCCACACGGAGTAGGTCCGCTCGGCGAGGATCCAGTCACGCTCGTTGAGCACCTCGTAGAGGATCTGCACGCCCTGGTTCGGCAGCCCGACCTCGTAGGCGTCGGGGTACATCAGCGCCCAGCGGACCATCGGCCCGCCGTCGACGGCGTCCCAGTCCTTCTGCGTGGAGTTCAGCTCGCCGCCGACGTACTGGATCGGCTTCTGCACCGACGGGAGCAACGGCTCCAGGCGGGGGAACACGGACTCGACCGGGGTGCTGGTCAACGGCACGGTGCGGGGTCTCCAAGCACGTGGGGGAGGGACGACTCACCAGGGTACGACGGGACCACTCGGTGCTGCGGGGTCAGCCCTTGACGTAGGACAGCTTCTCGCGCACCAGCCCGTCGCGGAACCACAGCACGTCGACACCGCGGACATGTCCGGGCGAGCCGTCCGGCTCGGTCCACGAGAACCGCCACCGCAGCACACCGCGGTCCTCGAGGGCGACGGACTCCTCCTCGGTGAACAGCGCGTCGCGGGTCTGGCCGAACAGCTCCTCCCACACCAGCCGTACTGCGGCCGCGCCCTCGACCCGTACGCCGTCGGGGGCCGGCCCGGTCCCCTCGAAGACCACGTCCTGGGTCATCAGCGCCATGATCGCGTCCACGTCACCGGAGCCGAACGCCGCCGAGAAGGCGGTCAGGGCTGCGGCGGTGTCCATGCCGGGTCCCGCCCTGCGCCCGCCAGCAGCCGGCTCTGCGTGTCGTGGCTGTCCACGTCGACGCGTGCCGCGATCAGACCGAACTGGCGGTAGACGTCCTCCCGCTCCGTGAACCAGGTGTCGACCTCCTGGACCAGCTCGTCGTCGAGCGCGGTGTCGCCGCCTGTTGCCGCGGCGAGGTCCCACGCATGCACCAGGTGGTCGGCGGCGAGCTGGCGGAGGTACTCCCCCAGGTCCTCCTCGCCGTAGGACAGCTGCACGGTCCCGCCGGCGGGCAGCCGTGCCGCGACCGCCGCAAGCGCCTCGTCGGCGCTGCGCATCGCCGCTGCCGTCGGCTCGTCGCCCAGGAGGTCCCCGTCGAGGGAGTCGCCGACGTCGGCCATGGTGGACCCCTGGACCAGCGGGATCGTCCACGCATCCTCGCCGACGACGTGGTTGACGAGGTCGCGCACCGTCCACTCGGTGCACGGTGTCGAGGCGTCCCAGCGGTCGGGTGGGATCGCGTCCACCCGTGCCGTCCAGGTCTCCACGCTGCGCTGGTACAGGTCTGCGACGTCCATGGGTCCACCTTCCTCGGCGGAGCGGACCTGGTCCATGGCCCGGCTGGGTCAACCCACCCGGTCCACCGGCCTCACAGGCGCGAGCGGTGCACCCGGGAGCGCGCGACGCCGATGCCCTGCCGGCTCCGGAGGTGGATGTTCTGCAGCAGTCCGAGAGCCATCAGGCTGGCGAACATCGAGCTGCCGCCGTACGACACGAGCGGGAGGGGGACACCGGTGACCGGCATGATGCCCAGGCACATGCCGACGTTCTGGAACGCCTGGAACCCGAACCAGCAGGCGATGCCGGCGGCGGCCACCCGCCCGAACAGGTCGTCGGCGTGCATCGCGATCCGCAGCGCGCGCCAGAGCACCACTCCGAGCAGCGCGATCAGCACCGCCGACCCGACCAGCCCGAGCTCCTCACCGGCGACGGTGAAGATGAAGTCGGTGTGCTGCTCGGGCACGAAGCCGGACTTCGTCTGCGAGCCGCCGAACAGCCCCTGCCCGAAGATGCCGCCGTTGCCGATGGCGATGCGGGCCTGCGTGGTGTTGTAGCCGGCCCCACGGGGGTCGAGGTCAGGGTTGGTGAACGCCATGAAGCGGTCGATCTGGTAGGTCTCGAGGACCTGCAGCTTGATCGCCAGGGTCGCCACCGCGCAGGCCCCGGCGAACAGACCCAGGAGCCAGCCACGGCGCACGCCCGCAACGGCCAGCACCCCGAAGACCGTCGCGGAGAGCACGAGCATGGTGCCGAGGTCGGGTTGCAGGAGGATCAGCAGCGCGGGCAGTCCGGCGATGGCCAGCATGCCGACGACGTCCTTCGTGCCGACCTCGCCCCAGCCACTGGTGCGCAGCGACCCCTCGGTGCGCTCGGCGACCAGCAACGCCATGCCGATGACCACCGCGAGCTTGGCGAACTCCGCCGGCTGGACGGACAGCCCGCCGAGCTGGATCCACGAGCGGGACCCGTTGATCGTCACCCCCATCACCAGCACGAGCAGCAGCCCGATCACCGACGCGGCGTACACCAGGGGGGCCAGGATGCGCACCCACCGGTGGTCGGTCGCGGCCACCATCACCCCCAGCACGACACCGATGGCGATGTTCACCAGCTGGCGCTTGAGGTAGGAGTTGGCGTCGCCCCCGGTCAGGTCGTTGCGCGCCGACGTGGCCGACCAGACGAGCAGCGCACCAGCGGCGAGCAGTGCGGCGGAGGCGAACATCAGCACCCAGTCCAGGCGCACCGCCGACGCGCGGGTGGTGGTCTCGACCCGGGTGGTCCGGGGACGGACGGCGACGACGCTCATCGCTTCCTCCCCTTCCCCTGGGTGGCCTTGTCTCCCTTGCCCGCACCCGAACCAGTGGTGCGGGCCATCGGCGGCAGGATCTCCCCGTCCCGGGCGAAGACGGGCAGGGCCGACGGCGGTTTGGCACCGGGCAGCAGGGCCTTCTTCTTGTTCACCTTCATGCCCTTCACGCCGTAGAGCGCCTCCCAGATCTTGCGGACGGCCGGCCCGGAGGTGCCCGAACCGGTGCCGGCCTGGGTGACCATCATCAGCACCACGTAGTTCTTGTCGTACGACGCGACCCACGACGTGCGACTGCTTGCCCTGCACCTCGGCAGATCCGGTCTTGGACCGGATGTGCACCTTGTCGAGCGGGAAGTCGATGAACTTCCAGGCCGTCGTGCCGGTCTTGGCCGTGCCGAGCAGTGCCTGGTCGACGTACGTCAGGGCGCTCTTCGACAGCTTCACGCGACCCTGCACCTTCGGGGGGATCTTGCGCAGCACGGTGCCGTCGGGCGAGACCACGGCCTTGGCCACCCGGGGCTCGTAGAGGGTGCCCCCGTTCGACAGCGCGGCGTAGGCACGCGCCGACTGCAGCGGGGTGACGAGCGTGTCGCCCTGACCGATGACGTAGTTCACGGCGTCACCCGCGCGGTACATGTAGCCCTCGAGGCAGAACTCGCGAGCGAACCGGTGGAGGAAGTCGGTGCCGCCCTGCTTGGCGAGCTTGCAGTAGTAGCCCTTGTTGGCCTTCCAGTAGGCCAGCTTCCAGTGCCGGTCCGCGATCCGTCCGCTCGACTCACCCGGCAGGTCGATGCCGGTCGGCTTGCCGAAGCCGTAGAGCTTGGCCGTCTTCACCAACGGGTCCTTGGCGTTCACGTCGGACTTGTCGGTGCCGTACTGCTGCCAGAACCGGTAGCCGACACGGTAGAAGAACGTGTCGCAGGAGATCTGCAGCGCCTTGTCGAAGCCGATGAAGCCGTAGGACGCGGACTCGTAGTTCTTGAACCAGCGGTTGCCGACCTGGAACCCCGACGAGCAGTCGAGGCGGGTGCCGGTCGTGAAGCCGTTGTTCAGCGCGCCGGTCGTCATGATCGGCTTCCAGGTCGAGCCCGGCGCGAACTGGCCCTGGGTCGCGCGGAACAGCAACGGGTAGTGCGCCTGGGCGGAGTAGAGCCGTTGCAGCTGACGGGTGGTGATCCCGCCGACCCATACCTTGGGGTCGTACGTCGGGGCGCCGGCCATCGAGACGACGCGACCGTTCTTGGCGTTCAGCACCACGACGGCCCCGGAGTCGGCTGCGTAGTTGCGGCCGGTGACCTTGTCGAAGGTCCGTCGGGCCGTGGCGATCGTCTGCGAGAGCTGCTTCTCGACCACGCTCTGCACCCGCGCGTCGATGGAGGTGACGAGCGTGTCGCCGGGACTGCCGTCGACCTCCCCGGAGTCGCCGAGCACCCGGCCCATCGAGTCGACGGCCACCCGCTTGTACCCGGGCCGGCCGCGCAGGTAGCGGTCGTACTGCTTCTCGAGGCCGGCACGTCCCACCACGGAGGCGCCGTGCACCGTGGTGTCGCCCTTCGCCTTGGCCTCGTCGAGCTCACCCTTGGTGATCGGGCTCAGGTAGCCGAGCAGGCCGGCGGCGTTGACGCCGTACGGCGAGGGGTACGCCCGCACGTTCTGCGGCTCGACCAGCACGGCCGGGAAGTCCTCGCCCTGCTCCTGGATCGAGACCGCCGTCTGCTGCAGGACGTCCTCGGCGACCGGCACCGGCTGGTAGGGCGAGCCGTTCCAGCACGTGCCGGCGACCGAGCCCGGCTCCCCGCAGAGCAGGGTGCGGGCGCGGATCTTCGCCACCGGCACCTTCACGGCCCGAGACAGCCGTCCCATCAGGGTGCGCTGCTCGGCGTCGGTCATCTTGCGCAGCATCGTCCGGTCCACGCTGACCACCCACGAGGTGCGGTTGGCGACCAGCGGGCGGCCCATGTCGTCGACGACCAGCCCACGGGCGGGTTGCACGACGAGCTCACGCACCGACTGCTCGGCCGCCTGGGCCTGGTAGGCCTCACCTCCGAGCACCTGCATGTACCACAGACGCGCGAAGAGCGTCACGAACAACGAGAGCACCAGCGCCTGCACGACGAACAGCCGCAGCCGCCCCCTGGTCGCGCTGGCCGCCTGCACCTTCCCGCCCCGCGAGGAGGAACCGGTCATCAGTACGCGACCTGGTGCGGCCGCAGGCGCCGGAAGAGCCGCATCAGCACCGGCAGCACGAACGGCGTCACGAGCACGTCGTAACCCACGGCGAGCGGGATGACGGCGAGCGCCTCGGCCACCGGCACCGATGGGTCCCGCAGCAGCATGCCGCTCAACGCGAAGATGGAGGTGCCGACGAAGGAGCACGCGGCGACGGTGACGACCGCCGCCATGGCCGACGTGCCGGCATCGTGACGGACCCGGCCCGCCAGGTACCCGACGACGACCAGCGCGAGCGCCCAGCGGCCTGCGACGTGGTCGGCGGGCGGGGCCAGGTCGATGGCCAGTCCGCCGAGGAAGCCGAGCATCGCGGCGAACTCGGGCCCGCGCACGAGGGCCGCCGCCACGACGACCAGCAGCGCCAGGTTGGGCACGACGCCGTCGAAGGAGAACGCGGAGAACAGCGCGACCTGCAGCACGACGGCGAGCAGCAGCACGAGAGTCATCACCAGCGGGCGGACGACGGGCATCAGTGGCTGCCTCTCCGGACCGAGCCATCTGCCTTGATGACGGCGCGGTCGCTCTTGGCGTTCTTGTCGACGACCACGCCGACCAGGTCGAGCGAGGTGAAGTCGACGTACGGCGTGATGACGGCCTGAGTGGACTGCTGGCGTGGGGAGTTGTAGACGGCGGCGACGCGTCCGATCGGCACCCCTGCGACGTACGGTGCGCCGTTCTTGCTGCCCCAGGTGACCAGGGAGTCGTTCTTGGTGGCCGAGGCGGAGGCGTCCACGAGGTCGAGGTCGAGGCGAGCGCTGCTGCCGACGCGGCCGCGGCCACGCAGGAAGCCGATCTCCATGCTGGTGCCGAGCCGACCGCCGACGACCGACTCCCGGTCGACGAGCAGCAGCACCGTCGCGGTCGAGCGGTCGGCGCGGAGCACGCGCCCGACGAGGCCGTCGTTGTTGAGCACGGTCATGTCGGGGCGTACCCCCGAGGTGGTGCCGGCGTCGATCGTGACAGTGCGTGAGAAGGACTGAGCGGGTCCCATCGCGACGACGCGCGCGGGCACCAGGGCGTAGCCGGTGCTGCCGGCGCTCTTGAGCAGCCCGTCGAGCTCGGCGGCACGGTTGCGGGCCACCGCGGAGCCGGCCAGCGCCGTCCGGAGCCGCGCGTTCTCCCGCTTCAGGTCCGCGACGTCGCTGCGCAGCACCCCCGTGGTCCGGAAGAACGACGGCACGACCGCGAACGGCCGGACCGCTGCCGCCGTGGTGCTCTCGACCGGACCGAACACGTCACCGAACGCCGAGCGCGCCGAGGCGAGCGGAGACTGCTCGCCACCGCGCACGTCGAGCGTGATCAACGTGAAGGAGGCGAGCAGCAGCAGCACGAGCACGGCGCGGTTGGGCCGCTTTCCGGAGGGAGGCGAAGGCATCGTCGCTCCGCCTACCGTCGGGGCTCGGAGACGAGTACCTGCTGCAGCGCCTCGAACTCCTCGACGCACTTGCCGGCACCCATGACCACCGAGTACAGCGGCTCCTCGGCGACATGCACCGGCATCCCGGTCTCGTGGCGGATCCGCTCGTCGAGGCCGCGCAGCAGGGCGCCGCCTCCGGTGAGCACGACACCACGGTCCATGATGTCGCCGGCCAGTTCCGGTGGGGTCTGGTCGAGCGTCGCGCGCACGGCGTCGATGATCGCGTGCAACGGCTCCTCGAGGGCCATCCGCACCTCCGAGCTGGAGACCACGACCGTCTTGGGCAGGCCGGAGATCATGTCGCGGCCGCGGATCTCGGCCTCGGGCTCGTCGGTCATCGGGAAGGCGGAGCCGAGGGTCATCTTGACCTCCTCGGCGGTGCGCTCCCCCAGCATCAGGGAGTGCTCCTTCTTCATCCAGGCGATGATCGACTGGTCGAGGTCGTCCCCGGCGGTGGGGATCGAGAGGCTGGTCACGATGCCGCCGAGCGAGATGACCGCGACCTCGGTGGTGCCGCCGCCGACGTCGACGACCATGTTGCCGGTGGCCTCGTGGACGGGCAGGCCGGCACCGATCGCGGCGGCCATCGGCTCCTCCACGATGTAGACCCTCCGGGCGCCGGCCTGGTAGCCGGCCTCCTTGACCGCGCGCTGCTCGACGGCGGTGATCTGGCTGGGCACGCAGATCACCAGCCGGGGCTTGGCGAAGTAGCGGCGGCGGTGGACCTGCTGGATGAAGAAGCGGAGCATCTGCTCGGTGGACTCGAAGTCGGCGATCACGCCGTCCTTGAGCGGCCGGATCGCGGTGATGTTGTCCGGGGTGCGGCCGATCATCCGCTTCGCCTCGTGCCCGACGGCCAGGATCTCCCCCGAGGTGGAGTTGAGCGCGACGACCGACGGCTCGTCGAGCAGCACCCCCTTGCCACGCACGTAGACGAGCGTGTTGGCGGTGCCGAGGTCAACGGCCATGTCGCGGCCGATGATGCTGTTCGCCATACCTGTGCCCCTGATCGCCGACGGGTCGCGGGCCCGGCGCGCTCGAGCCCGGGGCCCAGCCTAGGAGCGCAGAACCCCTCAGTCCCGCGCGACACGCACGTCACGCGAGTCACACCTGCCACAGCCGCGAGCGCGGCTCCGGTGGGTCACGCGAGCTCGGCGGCCCGCCGTACGACGTGCTCGGGGACCGGTAGGTCGTCCACGTCGGCCGAGGTCACCGGGTCGGAGCAGGTCAGCCGCACCGGCAGCACGCCCGCCCACACGCCTCCCGTCCGGACGTCGACCTCCTCGTCGTCGGGATCGCCGAGCCGCTGCTTGACGGAGGCTTCGTGGAGCGGCAGCGCGAGCACCGTGGTCGCCGCGAGCTCCTTGCGGGTGGGCCGGCGCAGCGCCGCGGACCGGCCGGGGGCCACGTGGTCGACCAGCAGGTCGAGGGCGTGGGCGCGCTCGGTCTCGTCGTCGACGGGGCGGGGTCGCCCGATGACCACGGCCGAGCGGTAGTTCATCGAGTGGTTGAAGCCCGAGCGGGCCAGCACGATGCCGTCGAGGACGGTCACCGTCACGCTCACGTCCTGCTCGGGGCCTTGCACGAGGCTCCGCGACGCCACCGACCCGTGCAGGTAGAGCGTGCCGCCCTCGTCGGGACCGTCGACGTCGACCGCGTAGACCGTCGGGAGCGCCAGTGGGACGCCGTCCACCACCACGGCGAGGTGGCAGACCAGCGTCGCCTCCAGCACGTCGTGGAGAGCCTCACGGTCCGTCCGTGCGCGATCCTTCTCGCGGACCGGCGTGCTGCGGGTCGTGGGCGAGAGCGGGACCGTCACGGCCGGCTCACCGGTCGGGGAACCAGATCGCGATCTCGCGCTCGGCGGACTCCGGGGAGTCCGAGCCGTGCACGAGGTTCTCGCGGTTGGACACCGACAGGTCGCCGCGGATGGTGCCCGGAGCGGCCTTGCGTCCGTCGGTGGCGCCGTTGAGCGCGCGCACCACCTCGACCGCCTCGTCGCCCTCCAGGATCGCGGCGAGCATCGGCCCCGAGGTGACGAAGTCGCGCAGCGGCGGGTAGAAGTCCTTGTCCACGTGCTCGGCGTAGTGCTCGTCGGCCATCGCGCCGTCGATCGTGCGCAGGTCCAGGGCGACGATCGAGAGGCCCTTGGCCTCGAAACGGGAGAGCACCTCGCCGACCAGGCAACGGCGGACGGTGTCGGGCTTGAGCAGGACGAGCGTGCGCTGGGTCGGCATGCGGCGCAGCCTAGTAGGTCAGGTGCCCGGCTCGTGCTCGGCCCGCCACTCGTCCTCGAGCACCGCTCGCTCCTGCTTCTCCCGGTCGATCCGGGCTCCCAGGAAGTACGCCGTGCCCCACAGCGCCGCGAACACGACACCGAGGAAGAACATCGGGGTGGTCACCACACCGAGCGCGATGGAGAGCACCTGCACCGCCCAGCCGAGCCCGTAGCCGACCGGGCGCCGCAGCAGGCCTGCGGCCAGCACGCACACCACGGCCAGCCCCAGGCCCACCGACAGGGAGGCGACCGCGCCGATGTCGGTCCTCCCGATCAGCACGACGCCGGTGAGGAAGAGCACCACCGCCTGGAGCGCGAGGATGCCGGCGCACAGCCCCCGCTGCGTGGAGCGGTTCACGCCCGCTCCCGCGGCCCCAGCAGGTGCCGCGCCTCGCCGACCGTGACCACCGAGCCGGTCACCAGGACAGCGCCGGAGCCGATGGCCTCACCGAAGACGCCCCCCTCCTCTGCCAGGGTCGCGGCCCGCTCGATGGCGTCGTCGAGACGGTGCGCGACGTAGACCCGGTCGATGCCGAAGATGCCGCGGGCGACCTCGGCGAGCTCCTCGGCCGGCAGCGTGCGGTGCGTGGAGTTCTGGGTGCACACGATCGCGGCCATCGACGGCTCGAGCACCGACAGCACCGCCTCGTAGTCCTTGTCGGACATCACGCCGACCACCCCGATCAGCGGGCTGAACGTGAACGAGTCCTCGAGCGCCTCGACGAGCGCGACGGCGCCGTGCGGGTTGTGTGCGGCGTCGAGCACGATCGTCGGGCTGCGCCGGATGACCTCCAGCCGTCCCGGTGAGGTCACCTGCCCGAAGGACTCGTGGACGATCTCCGCCTCCAGCGGGTCCTGCCCCAGGAACGCCTCCACGGCCGCGAGCGCGATGACGGCGTTCTGCGCCTGGTGCGCGCCGTACAACGGCAGGAACACCTCGTCGTACTCCGCCCGTAGCCCGCGCAGCTTCATCAGCTGGCCACCCACGGCGGGGACGCGGTACTCGACGCCGAAGTCACGGCCCTCCCACAGCACCGTGGCGCCGACCTCCAGCGCCCGCTCCGTGATCACCTCGGCGACGTCCTCGGACTGCACCGCGCTCACGACCGTGCAGCCGGACTTGATGATCCCGGCCTTCTCGCGGGCGATCTCGACGGGGCGCGCCCCCAGGTAGGCCGCGTGGTCCACGGCGATCGGGAGGAGCACCGCGACGGTCGCGTCGGCGACGTTGGTGGCGTCCCAGGAGCCACCCATCCCGACCTCGACCACGGCCACGTCGGCCGGCGCGTCGGCGAAGCAGGCGTAGGCCATGCCGACCACCATCTCGAAGAACGACAGCGGGTGGGTGGCGTCCTCGTCACTGAGCCCGGCCAGCGCGACCACGTCGTTGTAGGCGTCGAGGAACTGCTGCTCGGTGAGTGGCTCGCCGTCGAGCGAGATCCGCTCGGTCATCGACTCCACGTGCGGGCTGGTGAACCGCCCCGTGCGCAGCCCGATCGCGCGGACCAGCGTGTCGATCATCCGGCTGGTGCTCGTCTTGCCGTTGGTGCCGGTCAGGTGCACCACCGGATAGGTCCGCTGCGGTTCCCCGAGGAGCGCGACGAAGGCCTCGATCCGGTCCAGCGAAGGGTCGAGCTTCGTCTCCGGCCAGCGGGCCAGCAGGGCCCGCTCGGCTTCGGCGAAGGTCGCGGCGGGTGCGGGATAATCGGAGTCGGGCATCGTGGCGGAGTCTACGGTTCAGGTCTCGCGCGGCACCTGGCGGGACGAGGTCTCCTGGCGGCCCACCGCCGCAACTGGTTCGCGACCGGCGATGGCCGGACCGTAGGATTCCGGGCTATGACGCCCCAGCCCGACCCCCGCGACCTTCCCGAGCCGACGCCGGCCACCCGCGGCGTCGTCCCGGTAGCCGCGCGGGTGCCGGACAAGCCCGCGCTGGAGGGCCTCGAGGAGATCTGGGCGGCACGCTGGCAGGCCGACCAGACCTACGCCTTCGACCGGTCGAAGCCGCGTGAGCAGGTCTACTCCATCGACACCCCTCCCCCGACGGTCTCCGGGTCGCTGCACGTCGGGCACGTCTTCTCCTACACCCACACCGACCTCGTCGCGCGCTTCCAGCGGATGCGCGGCAAGGAGGTCTTCTACCCGATGGGCTGGGACGACAACGGCCTGCCCACCGAGCGTCGGGTGCAGAACTTCTACGGCGTCCGCTGCGACCCCACGCTCCCCTACGACCCCGCCTTCACGCCGCCCGAGAAACCCGACCCCAAGCGGCAGGTCCCGATCAGCCGGCCGAACTTCGTCGAGCTGTGCGAGCGCCTGGTCCAGGAGGACGAGCAGGTCTTCGAGTCGCTGTGGCGCACCCTCGGCCTCTCCGTCGACTGGTCGCAGACCTACACGACCATCGGCGAGCGGTCGCGGCTCGTGTCGCAGCGCGCGTTCCTGCGCAACTATGCCCGCGGGGAGGCCTACCTCCAGGAGTCCCCCACGCTGTGGGACGTCACCTTCCAGACGGCGGTCGCCCAGGCCGAGCTCGAGGCCCGGGAGTACCCGGGCGCCTACCACCGCGTGGCCTTCCACCGCACCGGATCAGCGGAAGGCGAGCCGGTCTTCGTCGAGACCACCCGTCCCGAGCTGATCCCGGCCGTGGTCGCGCTCATCGCCCACCCCGACGACGAGCGGTACCAGCCGCTGTTCGGCTCGACGGTCGCCTCGCCGGTCTTCGGCGTGGAGGTGCCGGTCGTCGCCCACCCCGCCGCCGAGCCCGACAAGGGCGCGGGCATCGCGATGTGCTGCACGTTCGGCGACCTGACCGACGTGACCTGGTGGCGTGAGCTGCAGCTGCCGGTGCGCACCGTGATCGGCCGGGACGGACGACTGCACCGAGACGCACCCGAGTGGCTCGCCCACGAGCCGGCGGCAACGGCGTACGCCGACCTGGCCGGCAAGACCACCTTCGGGGCCCGGGAGGCGATGGTCGCCAAGCTGCGGGAGTCCGGCGACCTCGACGGTGAGCCCACGCCCACCCAGCGGATGGCGAACTTCTACGACAAGGGCGACAAGCCGCTCGAGATCGTCTCGACGCGGCAGTGGTACATCCGCAACGGCGGTCGCGACACCGAGCTGCGCAAGGACCTCGTGGAGCGCGGCGGCGAGATCAGCTGGGTGCCGGAGTACATGCGGCACCGCTACACCAACTGGGTCGACGGCCTCAACGGCGACTGGCTCATCTCCCGGCAGCGGTTCTTCGGGGTGCCCTTCCCGGTCTGGTACCCGCTGGACGAGGACGGCCGGCCGGACCACGAGCACCCGCTGCTGCCCCGGGAGAGCGACCTGCCGCTGGACCCGTCGACGACCTGCCCGAGCGGGTACGACGAGTCGCAGCGCGGCGCACCGGGTGGGTTCGTCGGCGACCCCGACATCATGGACACCTGGGCCACCTCGTCGCTGACCCCGCAGATCGTCACCGGGTGGGAGGACGACCCGGACCTGCACGAGCGCACCTTCCCGATGGACCTGCGCCCGCAGGCGCACGACATCATCCGGACCTGGCTGTTCGCGACGGTGGTGCGCGCCCACCACGAGGCCCACGTCGTGCCGTGGACGCACGCCCTGATCTCCGGCTTCGTGGTCGACCCCGACCGGAAGAAGATGAGCAAGTCCAAGGGCAACGTCGTCGTGCCCACCGACATCCTCTCGAAGTTCGGTGCCGACGCCGTTCGCTGGCGCGCGGCGATGTCCCGGCCCGGGCTCGACTCACCCTTCGACGAGACCCAGATGAAGGTCGGCCGCCGGCTGGCGATGAAGGTGCTGAACGCCTCGAAGTTCGCGCTCGCGAGCGTCGGGGTCTCCGGCCTCGACCCGACCGACGTCGAGGAGCCCGTCGACCGGGCGATGCTGGCCGGGCTGGCCGCAGTCGTCACCCGGGCGACCGACGCCTTCGAGGTCTACGACTACGCCACGGCCCTGGAGGTCACCGAGCGGTTCTTCTGGGAGTTCTGCGACGACTACCTCGAGCTGGTCAAGGAGCGCGCGTACGGCGCGCGGGGCGAGGCCGCCGCGGCCTCGGCGAAGGCCGCCCTCGCGGTGGCGCTGCACGTGCAGCTGCGGCTGTTGGCGCCGTTCCTGCCCTACGTGACCGAGGAGGTCTGGTCGTGGTGGCAGGAGGGCTCGATCCACCGTTCCTCGTGGCCGACGTCGGCCGATCTGGGAGCCGCGGCCACCGCGGACCCGGCGATGCTCGCCGCGGTCGCGGGCACGCTGCGGGGCATCCGCGGCGCCAAGTCCACCGCCAAGGTGTCGATGCGCACCGAGCTCGCCCGGGCGACCGTGTACGGGCCCGCGGACGCGCTCGCGCTCGCGGAGCAGGCGGCCGAGGACCTCAGGGCCGCCGGCAAGATCACCGGCGACCTCCTCTTCACCCCTCACCACTCCCCCAGTGCCGCCCCCAGTGCCGCCGCCAGTGCCGCCGCCGGTGACGCTTCCGGGATCACCGTCGACGCCGAGCTCGCCGCCCCCCCACCCGGCTGAGGCGCGCGGTTCTGCGCCCAAAACCCCGCCGAGGCGCGCGGTTCTGCGCAGTTCTGCACAGGGGGGCCGCAGAATGGCGCGCCTCAGCGGGTTTGCGAGCGCAGGATCGCGCGCCTCAGCGGGTTTGCGAGCGCAGGATCGCGCGCCTCAGCGGGTGGGGGGAAGCAGCCAGCGCTCGAAGGCGGCGACGTCGTAGGGGCGGCCCAGGAAGTTTGCGACCAGGTCGGCGGCGTCGCGGCTGCCACCGGGAGCGAGAACCTGGTCGCGGTAGCGGTGTGTCACCTCGGTGGCGAACAGGTCCCGGGGGTCGAAGGCCGAGAGCAGGTCCTTGGCGATGACCAGGCTCCACATGTAGGTGTAGTAGCTCGACCCGTAGCCCTGGAGGTGCCCGAACGACGCGAAGAAGTGGGTGCCGGGGACGTAGTCGAGCAGGTCGTACCTGTCCTGGAGCTCGCGCATCGTCTCGGTGATGTCGTCTGGCACGTCCTGGTGCAGCCGGTAGGACAGCGCCGCGTAGAACATCTGCGTGCGCACGTGCAGGCCCTTGCCGAGCTCGTTGGCCGCGCGCATCTTGTCCACCAGCTCGCGCGGGATGGGCCGTCCGTCGGCGTCGGTCGCGAACTCCCGCAGCACGTCCGCGTCCCAGGCCCACTCCTCGAGCAGCTGCGAGGGCGCCTCGACGAAGTCCCACTCGGTGGCGACCCCCGAGAAGCGCACCCACTCCTGGTCGCCGGCGAGCACGTGGTGGACCAGGTGGCCGAACTCGTGGAACAGCGTCACGACGTGCGAGTGCTCCATCAGCGAGCGCGAGAAGTTGCAGACGAGCACCCCCTCCGCCAGCTGACGGCCCCGGATCCCCGGCGCCAGGTCGAACTGCGCGGCGTGACCGTACTTGCCTGCGCGTGGGTGCAGGTCGAGGTGGATGCGGCCCAACCGCTGGCCCCGCCGCACCATGTCGTACGACGCCACGTCGGCGTGCCAGGTGCCGGCGTCGCCCACCTCGACGTACTCCACGTCGAAGAGCCGGCCGGTCACCGCGAGCAGCCCGGCCCGCACCTTGGCGAAGTCGAAGTAGGTCCGCACCTGCTGGGCGTCGACGTCGTACTCCTCCCGGCGCAGCGCCTCGGCGTAGTGCTCCTTGTCGACCCGGCTCACCCCGTCGACCTCGGGGTGGTCCTGCCGGATCCGGCGCAGCAGCTGCTCGCGGTCGCGGCGGCCACGCTCCTCGGCCGCCGCGGCGACCCGGTCGTAGAACTCCGGGATCGCCGAACCGGTGCGGATCATCTTGGTCTCGGCGTCGTAGGCGGGCCACCCGTCGTAGCCGAGCAGGTGGGCGTGCTCGCGGCGCAGCTCGAGAAGCTCGTGCAGCAGGGCGTCGTTCTCGGGCCAGGCCCGGTCCAGGAACGCCGTCACCAGGGCGGCACGCGCCTCCCGGTCGCGGGAGAAGGTCGAGAACGCGAGGAAGTCGGGGTAGTCGGTGGTCAGGACGACCCGGCCGTCCCGACCCGCGGGGTGGCTCTGCACGAAGTCGCTCGGCAGCCCGTCGAGGGCCGCCGCGTCGACGCGGATGCTGCGCACGCCGTCGCGGATGTTCCTGGCGAACTGCTGAGCGACCTCGGTCTCCCGCTCGGCGAGCTCACGCAGCCGGCGCCGGACCGACTCGTCCTGGTCGACCCCCGCGCGCCGGAAGTCACGCAGCGTGAGCCTCAGCACGCGGTGGGCCTGGTCGTCGAGTGACGTGGGGTCGACGGCGACCAGAACGTCGTAGAGCCTCCGGTCGAGCTCGATCTCGGTGAGCAGCCGGGAGGCGTCCTGCTCCGTCTGCTCGCCGCGGGTGCGGACCGCCTCGTCGGGGTGCACGTTGGACAGGACCGACGCCACGGCGAACGCGTTGCGAAGCGCGAGGTGCAGGTCGTTCCAGACCAGCAGGGTCTCGACGTCGGAGCGGTCCTCCGAGGGCTCGGCGAGCTCGGCGACGAGCCGGCGAACCTCGTCGAGGAGAGTCCCGCAGCGCGTGGCGAGCCACTCCTCCCAGTCCCGGGCGGGAAAGCCCACGGGGGGGACCTCGGCGCTCACCCGGCTGGCCGAGGGGTCAAGCGGACTTCTTCTTCTTGGCCTCGGGCTCGCGCGGCACCAGCGTCGGGTTGACGTTGTTGTTGACGACCTCGGCGTTCACCACCACCTTGGCGACGTCCTCACGGGAGGGCACGTCGTACATCACGTGGAGGAGCACTTCCTCGATGATGGCCCGCAGACCTCGGGCCCCGGTGCCGCGCATCATCGCGAGGTCGGCGACCGCCTCGATGGCGTCCGGGGTGAACTCGAGCTCGACGCCGTCGAGGTCGAACAGCTTCTGGTACTGCTTGACCAGCGCGTTGCGCGGCTCGGTGAGGATCTGCACTAGCGCCTCACGGTTGAGCTTGTCGACGGTGGCGATGACCGGGAGCCGGCCGATGAACTCGGGGATCAGGCCGAACTTGAGGAGGTCCTCCGGCATCACCTCGGAGAAGATCTTGTCGAGCTCGCGCTCCTCCTTGCTGGGGAGGCTGGCGCTGAAGCCGAGGGTCTTCTTGCCGATCCGCGACTCGACGATGTGCTCGAGCCCGGAGAACGCCCCGCCGACGATGAACAGGATGTTCGTCGTGTCGATCTGGATGAACTCCTGGTGCGGGTGCTTGCGACCGCCCTGCGGGGGGACCGACGCGGTCGTCCCCTCGAGGATCTTCAGCAGCGCCTGCTGCACGCCCTCGCCGGAGACGTCACGGGTGATCGACGGGTTCTCGGCCTTGCGAGCCACCTTGTCGATCTCGTCGATGTAGATGATGCCGGTCTCGGCCTTCTTGACGTCGTAGTCGGCGGCCTGGATCAGCTTGAGCAGGATGTTCTCGACGTCCTCGCCGACGTACCCCGCCTCGGTCAGCGCCGTCGCGTCCGCGATGGCGAACGGCACGTTGAGCATCCGGGCCATCGTCTGGGCGAGGTAGGTCTTGCCGCAGCCGGTGGGTCCGATCACCAAGATGTTGGACTTGGCCAGCTCGACGGCCTCGTCGGCCTTGTGACGCTGCGTCCCCGAGGTGACCCCGGCCTGCACCCGCTTGTAGTGGTTGTAGACGGCGACGGCCAGCGCCTTCTTGGCGTTCTCCTGGCCGATGACGTAGGAGTTCAGGAACTCGAAGATCTCGCGGGGCTTGGGGAGCTCCTCGAGCCCGACCTCGGTCCCCTCGCTGAGCTCTTCCTCGATGATCTCGTTGCACAGGTCGATGCATTCGTCGCAGATGTACACGCCCGGCCCTGCGATGAGCTTCTTGACCTGCTTCTGACTCTTCCCGCAGAAAGAGCACTTGAGCAGGTCGCCTCCGTCACCGATCCGTGCCACAGGCACGACTCCTCACGACTCGGGCCGGTGGCGCCCAGACTCGAGCCCGAGCGTCCCGGTCTCGGACCCGCTCCCACCGACTGTGTGCAACGTCATTGTGCGTCACTTCGAACTCGAAGGTACCCCGTCCCGCCCCCAAATGGGACAGGACACGTCGAGCGTTCAGATCGACGCGGGGGTTCCCTTCAGGGTCTCGAGGATGCCGTCGATGAGGCCGTACGCGACGGCAGCCTCCGAGGTCAGGATCTTGTCGCGCTCGATGTCGGCGTTGACCTCCTCCGGCGTCTTGCCGGTGTGGTCCGAGATCAGCTTCTCGAGCAGCTCGCGCATCCGCAGGATCTCGTTGGCCTGGATCTCGATGTCCGAGCTCTGTCCGTAGGAGCCCTCGGTGTACGGCTGGTGGATCAGGATCCGGCTGTTCGGCAGCGCCAGCCGCTTGCCCGGGGTGCCCGCGGCGAGCAGCACGGCCGCGGCGGAGGCGGCCTGCCCCAGGCAGACGGTCTGGATGTCGGGCTTCAGGAACTGCATGGTGTCGTAGATCGCGGTCATCGCGGTGAAGGAGCCACCGGGTGAGTTGATGTAGATGCTGATGTCGCGGTCGGGGTCCATCGACTGCAGGCAGAGCAGCTGGGCCATCACCGCGTTGGCGATGTCGTCGCTGATCGGGGTGCCGAGGAAGATGATCCGCTCCTCGAACAGCTTGCCGTAGGGGTCGATGCGGCGGAAGCCGTACGACGTACGCTCCTCCCACTGCGGGATGTAGTAGTTCATGTCCGGGGAGGTCAGGTCCGAGGCCCGGCCGCTGAGACCGGGGATGTTCGTGCTCGTCATGTCAGCAGCTCTCACTTGTTCCGGGCCGGACGGCCCTCGTCGGCGACCTGGCGGGTGCTGGTGATCACCTTGTCGATGAAGCCGTACTCCTTGGCCTGCTCCGCGGTGAACCAGCGGTCGCGGTCCGCGTCGGTCTCCACTTGGTCGAGCGGCTGACCGGTGTGGTGGCTGATCAGCTCGAACAGCACCTTCTTGATGTGCAGGGACTGCTGCGCCTGGATCTTGATGTCCGACGCCGACCCCCCCATGCCACCCGAGGGCTGGTGCATCATGATCCGCGCGTGCGGCAGCGCGTAGCGCTTGCCGGCGGCGCCGGCGCACAGCAGGAACTGGCCCATCGACGCGGCGAGGCCCATGCCCACCGTGGCCACGTCGTTGGGGATGTAGTTCATGGTGTCGTAGATCGCCATGCCGGAGTCGACGGAACCGCCGGGGCTGTTGATGTGCAGGAAGATGTCGGCGTCCGGGTCCTCCGCGGACAGCAGCAGCATCTGCGCACAGATCGCGTTGGCGTTCTGGTCGCGCACCTCCGAGCCGAGGAAGATGATCCGTTCCCGGAGCAGGCGCTGGTAGATGTGGTCGTCGAGCCCGTAGCCCGAGGAGCCACCGTTGTTCTGGACGTCGAGGTTCGCGGGATTCGCGTTGTAGTCGTGCACGCCCCGACCCTAGCCGGAAGGTGGGGCTCACCCACGGGCCGTCCCGCCGTGTTCGCCCTCAGCGCACGCGACGGACGGGTTCAGCGACCTGGCTGCTCCACGGCGTCCTTGATCCGGCCGAGCGTGGTGCGGATGCCCTGCGCGAGCTCACGGTCGTGACCCGCGGCCCCCCCGATCACCGGTCCGAGCACCGCCGTGCCGACGGTGTAGGCGGCCAGGTCGCGGCGACCGGTCAGTCGCGTGCGGGAGCCTTCGGCGCTCAGCTCGTAGGTCCAGGTGGCGCCGCTCTCCCTGGTGCGCCAGGCGACCGCGATCCCCGGCTCGAACCGGGTCACCTTCGAGAGGGTCGGCCACGCCACGACGCCGCGCCGGTTCAGGCCGACCAGCGTCGTCCCCACCCCGACGGGCCGGCGTCCCGCGACCCAGAGCCGGCGCAGCTCCGGGCTCCACTCCGGCATCCGGGCGACGTCGCCCACGACGTCCCAGACCCGGTCGGGGGAGGCCTCGATGTCGACGGAGGCGGTGATCGGCAGGGGGGTCGGCATCAGGCCAGCCAGCCCTTCAGGGCGTCGTAGACCTGCGGATGGTTCAGCAGGTCGAAGTGACCCCCGCGGATGTGCAGCACGTCGGCGCCCGGGAACATCTCCTCGCCGCGGCGGGGCCGGCCGGTGGCGGAGGGGTAGCGCACCAGCAGGTCGCCGAGCGTCTCGCTGAGCGGGTGACGGGGGGAGGCCGCCAGGGTGGCGGCGACGAGGTGGTACTTCGCGTGCGGCAGGTTCTGCACGTCGGGGGCCAGTCCCGCCCGGAGGTCGAGGATGCCGACGGAGCGGTACTCCAGGATGCGGCCGAACGGGGCCGACTCCGGCAGCCGGCCCAGCGCCTTCGCGCCGAAGGCGACCCCGCGCTCCAGCGGGGCGCCGAGGTGGGGGGTGCCCAGGGTGACCACGTCGGAGACGAGCCGGTTCCAGCGCGACTCCGAGTCGGAGACGACCGCGCACGCGGCCCGCATGATCAGGCCCCCCATCGAGTGGCCCACCAGCGCGATCCGGCGTACGTCGACCGGCCACCGTGCTACCAGCGCGTCCAGGAGCGAGGCGAGCGCGACGCCGTTCTCGGCGATCGGCAGGCCGGTGTTCGCACGCAGGTAGACCGGCGTCCACGAGGTGTCGGCGGCCAGCCGCTCGCCGTAGCTGCCGCCCGTCTCACGCGCGCGCAGGTCCCACAGCTCCTCGGACTCGCCGAGCCCGTGCAGGAAGACCACGACGTCGGGGGTGGCCGAGCCGAAGGCCGCGGCCAGCGCCTCCCGGTCGAGCGGGACGTCACGGCCGCGGCGCCGCACCGCCAGCTCGATGGCCAGCTCGGACTGCTCCTCGGCGAGCCGGTCCCCGATCAGCCCGTTGACGGCCGAGATCACCGAGCGACCGCGAGCCGTGTCCTCGATGCCCCGGCCGAGGCCCCGACGGTCCGCCTCGCGCAGACCGCGTCCGGCTGCCCGCAGCCCGGCACCGATGCCGCTGTATACGAGTGCCGAGACGCCGCCGTGGAGATGCTCGGAGGCGGCGGCGGACCCGGCGGTGGTGCGCCGGGTGACGCCGTACACGCGCCGGGCGACCGCTCCGTGCACGTCACGGACGGTGCCGAGCACGAGCTCGTCGGCGGTGTCGGTGGCCAGCGCGAGGGCACCGAACACCCCCGCCCTACGTCGGCCCGTGCTGCGTTGGGTGTGGGTGCCCGAGGTCGTGGTCACGCCGACAGTCTCGGTTCGCGTCCCGGCCGTGTCAACGACCGTTGTCACAGGGTGTGACACGCGTCGTACATCAGCCCCGGACCGTCAGGCCTGGGCCTTCTCGGTGTCCTCGTCGGACTCGGGCGCCTCGTCGGCGACGACCGCGTCCTCACCCGGGCCCTCACCCGGCTCGGACTCGTCGGCCGGCTCGCCGATGGTGCCGTCGGGCTGCAGGTTCTTCAGCTCGACGTGGTTGCCCGACTCGTCGGTGACCTTCGCGGACTCCACGATGCTGGCCAGCGCCTTGCCGCGGACGACCTCGGAGACCATCTCGGGGATGTGGTTGTGCTCCAGCATGTGCTGGATGAACTCCTGCGGGTTCTGGCCGGACTGCTGCGCGCGCTGCATCAGGTGCTGCTGCAGCTCGCCCTCGTTCACCCCGATCTCCGACTTCTTGGCGACCTGGTCGAGCACGAACTGGGCGGCGACGGCGTCGCGGACCCGCTTCTCCAGGTCCGCCTCGAACTCGTCGACGGTCTGCTCCTCGGAGTCGAGGTACTGCTCCATCGACATCCCGGCCATGCCGAGCTGCTGCTCGATCTGCTCCCGACGCGCTGTCAGCTCGGACTCCACGACCCCGTCGGGGAGCGGGACGTCGACGAGGTCGAGCAGCTTCTCGAGCACCGCGTCGCGGGCGGCCGCAGCCTGCTCGAGGCGCTTGCCCCGCGACAGCCGGGTGCGGACGTCCTCGGTCAGCTCCGCGACCGTGTCGAACTCGGAGGCGGTCTGCGCGAAGTCGTCGTCGAGCTCGGGAAGGTCCTGCTCCTTGACGGCTGTGACCTTGACCTCGACCTCGACGTCCTCGCCCACGGTGTCGCCGCCGACCAGCTGGGTGGTGAACGTGCGCTCCTCGCCGGCGGACAGGCCGCTGAGCGCCTCGTCCAGACCGTCGAGCATGCCACCCTTGCCCACCTGGTAGCTCATGCCGCTGACCTCGGCGCCCTCGACGACCTCGCCGTCCTTGCGCGCGACCAGGTCCATGACCACGAAGTCGCCGTCGGCGGCCGGGCGTTCGACCTCGGAGAGGCTCGCGAACCGCTCCCGCAGCGCCTGCACCTGCTCCTCGACGTCCTGGTCGGAGACCGTGACGTCCTCGACGGAGGCCTCGAGGCCGTGGTAGTCGGGCAGCTCGATCTCGGGCCGGATGTCCACCTCGGCGGTGAACTCCAGGGTCTCGTTGTCCTCGAGCTTGGTGATGTCGATGTCCGGTTGGGCCAGCGGCTCCAGCTCGTTGGCCTGCAGCGCCTCGACGTACAGCTGGGGCAGCGCCTCGTTGATGGCCTCGTCGAGCACGGCCCCGCGGCCCACCTGGCGGTCGATCACCATCGGCGGCACCTTGCCGCGGCGGAACCCCGGCACGTTGATCTGCTGGGCGATCTTCTTGTACGCCGCGTCGAGGCTCGCCTTGAGCTCCTCGAAGGGCACCTCGACGGTGAGCTTGGCCCGGGTCGGGCTCAAAGTCTCGACGGCGCTCTTCACAGGTGTTCTCCTCAGTCAGATGGTCAGTCAGATGGTCAGTCAGATGGGTCAGTCAGCTGGTTTCAGTCAGCTGGTTTCAGTCAGCTGGTCGGGTGGGACTGGTCGCCGGAACACCCAAGCGCACCCGCGGACAGCGTCACGATCGAGCTGGTCGGGGCGACAGGACTCGAACCTGCGATCTCCTGCTCCCAAAGCAGGCGCGCTAGCCACTACGCTACGCCCCGGCGTGCTCCCGCTCCGCCCGGTCTCCGGTCCGGAGGCCCCGGTGAACAAGCCTGCGAGAGTCTACGGGAGACGGCCACCGGACCCGTAATCGTCCGGGGTCTCGACCTGGAGGAGTTTCGCGCTGTGGCACGATGGGCTCGCCTCGCGGATGTAGCTCAATGGTAGAGCCCTAGTCTTCCAAACTAGCTACGCGGGTTCGATTCCCGTCATCCGCTCCAGTCCCGCTCAGCGCCGGTGCAGCAGCACCAGGGCGCGGTCGTCGTTGTGCGACTCCAAGCGGTCGATGAGCCGGCGGGCACCCTGCTCGAAGCCGTCGCGGAGCAACTGCTCCCCCTGTCCGAGCAGCTTGTCGATCCCCAGCGAGATGTCGCGCTGCGGGGTCTCGACCAGGCCGTCGGTGAACAGCAGGAGCGCGTCCCCTCGGTGCAGGGTCCCCGGCACCACCGCGAACTCCGCGTCGGCCAGCAGCCCCAGCACCGGTCCGTCGGCCGCGTGCACCGCCCACCGGCCCGCCCCGGCGAGGAGCTGGACGCCCGGTGGGTGGCCGGCCGAGCGCAGGGAGAAGTGGCCGGTCTCGAGGTCGAGGTCGAGGTGGACCGCGGTGGCGAACCCCTCTGCCCAGTCCTGCCGGAGCAGGTAGTCGTTGGCCGCCGGCAGGAACTGGTCGGCGGGCAGCGCGCCGAGCAGCCCACCGAAGGAGCCCGACAGCAGCAGCGAGCGCGCACCGGCCTGCTCGCCCTTGCCGGACACGTCGACGACGACCACCTGGAGCCGTCGGCCGTCGCGGGAGCGAGAGGCCACCATGAAGTCTCCGGCGAACGACGAGCCGCCGGCCGAGCGCAGGACCGCCTCGACGTACCAGTCCTCGGGCAGCCCGGGCATCCGCGCCTGGTTCTGGATGCGGTCGCGGAGGTCGACGAGCATCGACTCACCACGCACTCCGGCGACGCCGAGCGTCGTACGCCGGAACGAGGAGACCAAGATGATCAGGCCGATCGCGAAGACGACCACGGCACCACCGACACGGCGGCCGTCGAGCTGGCTCAGGTTCGCGGCGCTCACGATCACGAGCACGCTGAGGGTGAGCACGACCACCCACGGAAGGACCCGGGGCGCGAGCACCAGGTTGCCGATCACGATCGGGATCGCCAACGTCGTCAGCGGGACGACCGGTGTCTCGAGCACCGCGATCCCGATGAGCACGGCCGCCGCGGTCAGCAGCAGCGCGGGGAGCAGCTCGGACTCCCGCAGCAACCGGAGCGCACGGTGCCACCGACGACGCAGCGCACGACCGGCGGCGGCGCCGGTCGTGCGGCCGGAGGGGGGCGCGGAGACCATCGGGTGCGACCTTAGTGGCCACTCGCACCGGACGTTGCGAGTTCCGCCCGGCTCGTGCGGTCACTCAGGACCCGTGGGCGCGGGAACGGAAGCGTGGCTGGCAGCGCGGGCACCAGAACAGGTTGCGGCCCGCCAGCTCCCGGGTGCGCACGCGGCTGCCGCAGACGAAGCAGGCCTCCCCCGCGCGTCGGTAGACGAACACCGGGCTCGAGCCGGTGTCGGCCCGCTGCACGCGCCCCACCAACGACGCATCGGTGTGGACGTGCGCGGTGTCGATCCGGCCGCGGCGCACGCCGTCGGTCATCAGCGCCACGAGGTCGTGCCACATCCGCTCGAAGGTGCTGCGTCGCAGGGAGCTGCCGGGCCGCAGCGGGTCGACGCGGTGCCGGAACAGCACCTCGGCCCGGTACACGTTGCCGACCCCGGCGAGCACCGACTGGTCCATGAGCAGGCCACCGACCGGCGCACGGCTGCGGCTCACCCGCGCCCAGGCTCGCGACCAGTCGGCGTCCGGGCGTAGCGGGTCGGGTCCGAGCCGCTCGACGAGCGCACGGGACTGTTCGGCCGTCACCAGCTCGCACGCGGTGGCCCCGCGCAGGTCGCCGTACGCCGCGGGACGGCCGTGGGACGCCTCGGCGACCAGCCGCAGCCGGACCTGCCCGACGGGTGGTGCCGCCTCACCGTCACGGACCTCGAAGGTGCCGTAGAGCCCGAGGTGGACGTGCACCTGGCGGTCGTGGTCGAAGTCGACGAACAGGTGCTTGCCGTAGGACTCGGCGCCGACCAGCCGGGTGTCGTCGAGCAGGGCCGCCGCCGCCCCGAACCGACCCTGGGGGCTGGAGACCGCCACCACGCGACCGCCGAAGTGTTCGTCGATCGTGCGCGCGAGGCGGAAGAGGGTGTGCCCCTCAGGCATTGCGGCCGGAGGCGGACTCGGGCAGCGGCGGGAGATCGCCGCTGCTCTCGTAGTCGGCGAGCATCCTGATCCGGCGAGCATGCCGTTCCTCACCGGTGAAGGACGTGGTGAGGAAGACCTCCACGAAGCGCGTCATGTCACCGAGGTCGTGCATCCGGCCGCCCACGGAGACCACGTTGGCGTCGTTGTGCAGCCGGGCGAGCTCGGCGGTCTCGTCGCTCCAGGCCAGCGCGCAGCGCACGCCCTTGACCTTGTTGGCCGCGATCGCCTCGCCGTTGCCGGAGCCGCCGATCACGACACCGAGGCTGCCCTCCTCATCGGCGGTCGCCCGGGCCGCACGCAGGCAGAAGACCGGGTAGTCGTCGAGCGCGTCGTAGACGAACGGCCCGTGGTCGACGACGTCGAAGCCGCGGTCAGCGAGGACGTTGAGCAGGTGCTCCTTGAGCTCGAGGCCCGCGTGGTCGGATCCGAGGTGGACGCGCATGGGCGAAGTCTGTCAGAGGCCGATTCAGACGTGGCGGTCGAGGAAGTCCGTGATGTCGGCGAGCGCCTCCACGGCGGCGTCGAACAGCTCGGGATGCCTCCAGAAGCCGTGGATCATGCCGGCGTACGTCGTCACCTCGACGCTCCCGCCGCCGGCGGTGATGCGTCTCGCCAGCTCCCGGTCCTCGTCGGCGAGGACGTCGTGCTCGGCGACCTGCACCAGCGTGGGGGGCAGCGTCCCCAGCCTCTGCGAGACGTACGGCGCCAGGTCGGCGTCGTCGAGGTCGGCCGGGTCGCGGGCGTACTGCCGCCAGAACCACTCGGCCTGCCCGCGGGTCAGGCCGCCGTCGTCGGCGGCGTAGGAGGCACCCGACAGGTGTGGGTCGATGAACGGGTAGGCCAGCACGCAGCCGGCCAGCACGTGGGGGTTGCGCAGCGCCGCGACCGCGGCGAGGTTGCCGCCCGCACTGTCGCCGACGGCCGCGATGCGCCCGAGGTCGAGGCCGAGGCCGGCCGCGTTCACCAGCAGCCAGGCCAGCACCGTGTCGACGTCGTCGGGCGCGGCGGGGAAGGGATGCTCCGGCGGGCGGCGGTAGTCCACGCTGAGCACAGCCGATCCGGTGCGGTTGGCGAGCCGTCGCGCCTGGCCGTCGTGCGTGTCGAGGTCACCGAACGCGAAGCCGCCGCCGTGCAGGTAGACCAGCGCACGCTGTGCCCCGTCGGGGAGGTAGAGCCGGCAGCGCACTCCGTCGGCGTCGACGTCCTCGACCCGGTCGACCGGCTCGCGGTCCTCGTGCGCGGCCGCCTCGCGCTGCTCGAGGCGCATCGCCGCGACGTCGTCGGGGCCGAAGCCCTCGTCGTCGACGCTGCGACCGGCCTGCCACAGCTCGAGCGCCCGGACGGCCTGCGGGTGCAGCGTCACGCGTCCGCCGCCAGCCGTGCCAGCTCCTCGTCGACGACCGAGGGGTCGAGCTTGGTGAAGACCGGGGTCGGCTTCGCCACGGCGGTGCCGACCGTGACCGGGTGCCGCTCCCAGGTCGGGAAGCCGGAGTAGTCCCCGGTGAGGATCGGATAGCCGGGCCCACCGTCGAGGTCCTCGACCTCGCGGATCTCGGGCATCGGAGCCAGGCGCCCGGCGCCGCCGAACACCCGGTCGACGGCGTTCGCGCTGTGCGGCAGGAACGGCGCCAGCAGCAGGTTGCAGTCGGCGACGGCCTGCGTCATGACGTGCAGCACGGTGGCCAGCCGGTCGCGGTCGTCGTCGTCCTTGAGCGTCCACGGTGCCCGGTCTGTCACGTAGCGGTTGACCTCGGCGACGGTCCGCATCGCCTCCGCCAGCGCGGCCTTCTGCCGGTGCCTCCCGATCAGCTCACCGACGGTGTCGAAGGCCGACTCGAGCAGGTCCAGCAGCGCGCGGTCCTCGTCGGTGAGACTGCTCGCGGCCGGGATCTCGCCGAAGCTCTTGGCCACGAGCGTGGCGGTGCGGTTGACCAGGTTGCCCCAGCCGGCGACCAGCTCGTCGTTGGTGCGCCGCACGAACTCCGCCCAGGTGAAGTTGCTGTCCTGGTTCTCGGGACCGGCCGCCGAGATGAAGTAGCGCAGCGCGTCGGGCTGGTAGCGCGCGAGCACGTCACGGACGTAGATCACCACGCCGCGCGAGGACGAGAACTGCCTGCCCTCCATGGTCAGGAACTCCGAGGAGACCACCTCGGTGGGCAGGTGGAGGTCGCCGTACTCCCCCGGCTCGCCGCCACGAGCGCCGCGGCCGTCGTAGGCCAGCAGCTCGGCGGGCCAGATCTGGGAGTGGAAGGTGATGTTGTCCTTGCCCATGAAGTAGTAGGACAGCGGCTCCTGCCCCCCTTCCGGCGCCGGGTTCCACCAGTCGCGCCAGCGGTCGGGCTCGCCGAGCCGACGGGCCCACTCGATCGACGCCGACAGATAGCCGATCACCGCGTCGAACCACACGTAGAGCCGCTTGGTGGGCTGGTCCTCCCAGCCCGGCACCGGGATCCCCCAGTCGATGTCACGGGTCATCGCCCGTGGCCGGACGTCCTCGAGGATGTTCTGGCTGAACTTGATGACGTTGGGCCGCCACAGCCCGGTGGCCTCCCTCTCGTCCAGCCAGGTCTTGAGCGCGTCGGCGAGCGCCGGCAGGTCGAGGAAGAAGTGCTGGGTCTCGACGAACTCGGGAGCCTCGCCGTTGATCAGGCTGTGCGGCTCGATGAGATCGGTCGGGTCGAGCTGGTTGCCGCAGTTGTCGCACTGGTCGCCGCGGGCGCTCTCGTAGCCGCAGATCGGGCAGGTGCCCTCGATGTAGCGGTCCGGCAGTGTGCGCCCGGTCGAGGGCGAGACCGCCCCCTTGGTGGTGCGCTCGACGAGGTAGCCGTTGCGCTGCACGGTGCGGAACATCGCCTGGGCGACGGCGGAGTGGTTGCGCGTCGTCGTACGGGTGAACAGGTCGTAGGACAGTCCGAGGTCGTGGAGGTCCTGCACGATCAGCCGGTTGTTGGTGTCGGCGAGCTCGCGGGCGGTGACCCCGGCCGCGTCGGCCGCCACCAGGATCGGGGTGCCGTGCTCATCCGTGCCGGAGACCATCAGCACGTCGTGCCCGGCCATCCGCATGTAGCGGCTGAACACGTCGGAGGGCACGCCGAAGCCGGCCACGTGGCCGATGTGACGTGGGCCGTTGGCGTACGGCCAGGCGACGGCGGACAGCACCTTGCTCATGTCGACGAGCCTAGTGACCGGGGCAATCGGCTGACGGGGCCAGGTGGTGCGCCGGGACCTCCTGACCACGTCAGGCGCGGAGGTCCAGGAGGGCGGCGAGGTCCCTCTCGAGCTCCCCGAAGCAGCGACGGTCGTCCGCGGTGTCCTCGTGCGGCCGGGAGAACCGCGCCACGTGGTCGGCCACCCGCGTCAGGTGCCGTTGCAGCGTGAACAGCTCGCGGGTGTCGGGTGAGAGCGGATCGGGGCGACCGCCCCCCTCCACGTAGCTGAACCAGGGCTCGGCTCCTTCGGTCCCCCCGAGCACCTCGACCAGGTCGCGTTCTCGTGGCGCGAGCGCCAACCCACCCCAGCCGACCAGCCGCGGGCCGTCGGGGGTGTGGACCAGGTCGCCGCGGCGCGGCGCCCCGCGGGTGGGTACCCAGCGCTCGACGCTGCCGGTGACCGCCGCCGACAGCAGCGTGAGCCGGCGCACCGACAGCCGGATCGCGGAGCCGGTCTCGGCGACCAGCCGACCGACCGGGACCGACCACGGTCCGCCGCTCCAGTCCTCGAGGTCCAGGCGCCGCAGCAGGTCGTCGCGCCGCGCGTCGGACAGGCCGTCGAGGACGGGGCGCCACAGTGGCAGGCGCCGTGGGCGCGGGCGGCTGTGCAGCAGCCCGAGCAGCCTCGCCAGCACGGCACGCTCCTCGTCGTCGGCGGGCGGTCCCTGGTCCGCGACCGCCCCCTCGACGTGCGGGCTCAGGGTGAGCAGCAGCCCCGGGGCGAGGTCGACGGCCACCCGAGCATCCCGCGTCTGGACCGGCGCGACCACGAACGACAGACCCCGGGAGACCTGGACCGCGGACTCCAGCGAGGCGAGCCGGGCGCGCCGCTGCTCCGAGGTGCGCACCGGGTCGAGGGCGGCGAACCACTGCGGACCGTCGTCGTCGCCGAGCACCCAGTGCCAGCCGGCCGAGTCGACCGGGGCGTGCTCGACCGACGACACCTCGACCCCCCAGTCGTGACGTGCCGCCGCGGCCACCCGCTGCGGGGGGATGTCGGGGTGCTCGGCGATCACGCTGAGCAGCGTAGGCACCGAGCGCCGCGGCGTACGGCGGTTGGCGTTCCTGCCCGGGAAACCGGAACCTCCCCGGGACTATTTGGCGGGGGAAGTGTCGGTTTGGGGCGATCCCATGGGAACGCCCCCACCCCGGTCAGGAGAAGTCGGGGGCCTCGTCGCGGGTGCGCTTGAGCTCGAAGAAGCCGGGGGTGGCGGCGACCAGGCGCACGCCGTCCCAGAGCCGACCGGCGTCCTCGCCCTTGGGAGCGGGGGTCACCACGGGGCCGAAGAACGCGATGCCCTCGGTGCTGATCACCGGGGTGCCGACCTCCATGCCGACCTGGTCCATGCCGGCGTGGTGCGACTTCTTCAGGTCCTCGTCGTAGGCCGTCGAGTCGGCGGCGTCGGCGAGCGCGACCGGCAGCCCGACCTCCGCGAGGGCTTCCTCGATCAGCGTCCGGTCGATGTCGCGGCCCTGGAGGTGGATGCGGTTGCCGAGGGCGGTGTAGAGCGGCAGCAGGACCTGGTCACCCTCGGCCTGGGCGGCGGCGATCGCCACGCGCACCGGCCCCCAGCCGGGCTCGAGCTTCGCGCGGTACTCGTCGGGAATCTCCTTCTCGGAGTTCAGGTAGGCCAGGCTCATCACGTGCCACGACGCGGCGATCGGTCGCACCTTCTCGACCTCCAGAAGCCACCGCGAGGTCATCCACGCCCACGGGCACAAGGGGTCGAACCAGAAGTCGACGGGAGTCTTCTCGAGGGACGGGGGTGCGTCGGTCATCCGGGCGGTCTCCTGAGGTGCGGTATGTGGGTCATACATCCACCCCACCAAGCGTTCGTCCCGGTTCCGATATTCCCCGACCTCTCTGGGAGGATCAGTCCATGCCGGGAACCAATCTCACTCGGGACGAGGCACGGCTTCGCGCCGAGCTCTTGGACGTCGAGTCCTACGCCGTGGACCTCGACCTCGACGCGTCCCGCGAGACGACCTTCGGCTCCACGAGCGTGATCCGGTTCCGCAGCCGCCGCACCGGTGCCTCGACCTTCGCCGACCTGGTCGACGCCCAGGTCCACGAGCTGAGCCTCAACGGCCGCCCCCTGGACCCGGCCGAGGTCTACCTCGACCAGCGGATCCGTCTCGACGACCTGCAGGAGGTCAACGAGCTGCGCGTGGTCGCGGACTGTCTCTACAGCCACACCGGCGAGGGCCTGCACCGCTTCGTCGACCCGGTCGACGACCGGGTCTACCTCTACTCCCAGATGGAGGTGCCGGATGCGCGACGCGTCTTCGCCACCTTCGAGCAGCCCGACCTCAAGTCCGTCTTCACGTTCACCGTGACCGCCCCGTCGAGCTGGGTGGTGGTCTCCAACGCGCCGACGCCGACCCCCGAGCCGGCCGGCGACGACACCGCGGTGTGGCGCTTCCCGACCACGGAGCGGATGTCGACCTACGTCACCGCGATCGTGGCCGGCGACTACCACTCCGTGCACGACACCTACGTGGGCAGGCACGGCGAGATCCCCCTGGGTCACTACTGCCGACGCTCCGTCGCGTCCCACCTCGACGTCGACGACCTGGTCACGGTGACCAAGCAGGGGTTCGCGTTCTTCGAGGACGCCTTCGACTTCCCCTACCCGTTCCACAAGTACGACCAGCTCTACGTCCCGCAGTTCAACAACGGAGCCATGGAGAACGCCGGCTGCGTCACGCTGCGGGACGAGTACCTCCCGCGCAGCCGTCAGGCCGAGTGGTTCTACGAGCAGCGCGCGAACACCGTGCTCCACGAGATGGCCCACATGTGGTTCGGCGACCTGGTGACCATGCGGTGGTGGGACGACCTGTGGCTCAACGAGTCGTTCGCCGAGTGGGCCTCCCACCACGCGATGGTGCAGGCGACGGCGTACGACGAGGGCTGGACGGGCTTCACCAACAACCGCAAGAACTGGGCGTACCGCCAGGACCAGCTGGCCACCACCCATCCGGTGGCCGCGGACAACCGCGACCTGGCCGAGGTCGAGGTGAACTTCGACGGCATCACCTACGCCAAGGGCGCGGCCGCCCTCAAGCAGCTCGTGGCGTGGGTCGGCGAGGTCGAGTTCATGGCCGGGCTGCGTGCCTACTTCGCGCGCCACGCCTTCGGCAACTCGGAGTTCGTCGACCTGCTCACCGCGCTGGAGGAGACGTCCGGCCGCGATCTGCGGGCTTGGGCGGAGGAGTGGCTGCAGACCAGCGGCACCAATACCCTGGCCCCGGAGTTCGACCTCGACGCGGACGGCTGCTACACGGGCTTCCGGGTGGCGCAGTCCGCCCACCCGGACTTCCCGACGTTGCGCCGCCACCGCATCGGGATCGGGCTCTACGACCGCGATGCCCACGGTCGGCTGGTGCGCCGCACCTCGGTGGAGACCGACGTCCTCGGTGAGCACACCGACGTGGCCAAGCTGGTGGGCGTGCAGCAGCCCGACCTGCTGCTGCTGAACGACGGCGACCTGTCGTACGCCAAGGTGCGCTTCGACGAGCGCTCGCTGGCCACCGTCCGCGACTCGTTGCACACGCTCGACGACTCCCTGGCACGCGCGCTGTGCTGGGGTGCGCTGTGGGACATGACACGCGAGGCGGAGGTGCCGGCCGGCGACTTCGTGCGCTCGGTGCTGCGCGGTCTGGCGACCGAGAGCGACGAGACGGCCGTCAAGATGCTGCCGATCTACGTCCAGGTGGCGATCGACCAGTTCGCGCACCCCGACAAGCGCGACGCGCTGCGGGTGACGTGGGAGCAGGGGTTGCGCCAGCTCACCGAGCAGGCCGCGCCCGGCAGCGACCACCAGCTCACCTTCGTCCGGTCCTTCGCCGGCCACACCGGCAAGCGCGTCCCGCCCTCGTCGTACGGCGGGGCGGCACGCAGCCCCGAAGGTCTGGACTTCCTCGAGGGGCTGCTCGACGGCACCGTGACGCTCGAGGGCCTGGAGCTCGGCACCGACCTCAGGTGGGTGCTGCTGATCGCCCTGGCCGCGAGGGGCCGGGCCGATCGCGCACGGGTGCTGGCCGAGCGGCGGCGCGACCACACCATCTCGGGACGGGAGCGCGCGGCGGCTGCGCTCGCCGTGATCCCCTCGCCGGACAGCAAGGACGAGGCCTGGCACGCCGCTGCGATCGGTGACGAGGCGGCCAACGAGACACAGCGCAGCATCGCCTACGTCTTCGACGTCTCGGAGCAGCGGGAGGAGCTCGCGCCGTACCTCGAGCGGTACCTGACGGCGGCGGACACGATCTGGGACGAGAAGGGCACCCAGATCGCTTCGACGATGCTGGAGTACATGTTCCCCCGCGCGCTGACCGGCCCGGAGACGCTCGAGCGGGTCGAGGGGTGGCTGGCCTCGTCGTCGGCCAACCCGGCGGCCAAGCGCTACGTCCGCGAGGTCCGCGACGACATCGTGCGGGCACTGGCCGCCCAGGAGGCGGACGGCCCCACCTGAGGGCTACTCGCTGTGTCGCAGCTGGGGGCGGCGCGCGTGCTCGGCGAGCTGGTGGACGCCCCGGACGATGCCGCCGACCAGGTCGCCGGCCGCGAACGCGCTCTGCATCGTCAGCGCGGCCAGCTTCACCTCGGCGTCGTCGAGGACGCGATGGGCCTCGGTGCCGGTGACGATCTCCAGCAGGTGGGCAGCCGGGTCGACCAGCACGAGCACCGACCGGGCGGGGGCGACGAGCGCGGCGTGCAACCGCTCCGCGAACGGCCGGGTCTCCCCGTCTGAGCGGCCGACGTAGACGGAGAACTCGATGCGGCTCAGCGTCTCCGCGTCACGGATCGCCTTGTCGATCTCGTGCCGCTGTCCGGGACTGAACGCGTCACCAGCGGCCACTGGTGCCCCCGGTGCCTGAGGTGCCCGCGTCGTGGTCGCCGCTGCCGACCGCCGGCTGGGTGGCCCCCACCTCGACGGCGTCGACGCCGCCGCGCGGGCCACCGAACCAGGTCGGCTCCCCGCGCCAGACCTGCCCCGGCCGGTAGCTCTCGCCCCGCGACATGGAGGGGAGGTAGACGAGCAGCGTGATCAGCAGGAACAGGCCCACCGGGATGACCGCCATCACGAGCAGCACGAACAGCGGCGACACGCTGGGGTTGTCGGCCCACTGGTCGGGCGCATCCGCGAACGCGGCCCCTGTGGTGCTCGTCACGAGGAGCGCAGGCAAGAGGGCGAGCACCCGCGCCGCCCGGCGTACGGTCGATGTCTGGGGCTGGGTCGTCACGCGCACCAGGGTAGCGAACCTTGGTTTGATGGCACCGAGGTGATCTCGTAGCCTCGCGCGCATGCCCCCCACCAGCAATGTCCTGGAGACACCCCTGCCCTGGACCGTCCTCGAGCAGTGGACGGATCTGTTGCGGCAGTGGCTCGGGGACGACTGGCGGTCGCAGGCGATCACCTGGCTGATCACCAAGCCGTTGGCCGTCCTCATGCTCGTGCTCGTGGCGGCCGCCGTGCGGTGGTTCCTGCACCGGCTGATCACTCGGCTGGTGCACCGGGCCTCCGAGGGTCTCCCCACACCGGTCCTGCGTCGCCGCAAGGAGCAGGCCGCGGCCGGCAACCCGGCCGCCGCGATGGCGGGCCGGCGCGTGCAGCGTGCGGAGTCGATGGGCTCGCTGCTCAAGAGCATCACGTCGATCGTGATCTTCACCATCTTCGGCATCACCGCGATAGCCGAGCTCGGCTACCCGGTGGGACCGCTCATCGCGAGCGCGGGCGTGGTCGGTGTCGCGCTGGGGTTCGGCGCGCAGAGCCTCGTCAAGGACTTCCTGGCCGGCATCTTCATGATCTTCGAGGACCAGTACGGCGTCGGCGACTCGGTCGACCTGGGCGAGGCGGGAGGTGTCGTGGAGGCGGTCGGCCTGCGGGTGACCCGGCTCCGCGACGTGGAGGGCACCGTCTGGTACGTCCGCAACGGCGAGATCATCCGGGTGGGCAACCAGAGCCAGAACTGGGCCCGTACGGTCCTCGACATCCCGGTCGCCCTCGACCAGGACCTCCAGAAGGTGCAGCAGGTGCTGCGAGACGTCGCGCACGACCTCTGGGACGACGAGGACTTCCGCCACCTGATCATCGAGGAGCCGTCGGTGTGGGGCGTGCAGGACCTCACCCCCAACTGGATCACCGTGCGGGTCACGCTGAAGACGGCTCCGCTCGAGCAGTGGGCCGTCGCCCGCGAGATGCGCCAGCGCATCAAGTTCCGCTTCGACCACGAGGGCATCGACTTCGCCCACCCCGTCGCCGCGTCCTGGGCCCCGCAACCCGCCTGACCCGCCCTCCCGCTGAGGCGGGTGGGTGGGTGGGGGGAGTGGGTCAGGAGAGGGTGGCGTCCAGGGTGATGGTCGTGCCGGTGAGGGCCTGGGAGACCGGGCAGTTCTTCTTGGCGTCCTCGGCGGCCGCCGCGAAGTCCTCGGCGCTGATGCCCTCGACGGTGCCGACGACGGTCAGGTGGATCCCGGTGATGCCCTCGCCGGGCTGGAAGGTCACGTCGGCCTGGGTGTCGAGCGCCTGCGGCGGGGAGCCGGCCTGGTCCAGCCCGTTGGACAGCGCCATCGAGTAGCAGGCCGAGTGCGCCGCCGCGATGAGCTCCTCGGGGCTCGTCTTGCCGTTGGCCTCCTCGGCGCGCGCGGGCCAGGAGACGTCGTAGGTGCCGAGCCCGGACGACTCCAGGCTCACCGATCCGGCTCCCTTGAACAGCGAGCCCTCCCAGTGGGTCTTCGAGGTGCGTGTGGTGGCCATGTGGCCCTCCTTGGTGCGGTGGTGGGGTGCGGTGGTGGGTTGCGGTGGTGGGTGCGGTCGTGGGTACGTGCGTCGTGCGTACTGCGGTGGTGCCATGGGGGTGTGCGCTGTCGAGCCTTGCCCGCTCCGCGACAATAGACAAGTGAGCATCACCCCACCTGGACAACCGACCCAGACCTTCTACGACGCGATCGGCGGCTTCCCGACGATCGCGAAGATCGTCGACCGCTTCTACGCGGGCGTCGCGGAGGACGAGGTGCTGCGGCCGCTCTACCCGGAGGAAGACCTCGCGCCGGCCCAGGAACGGTTCACGCTGTTCCTCGTGCAGTACTGGGGCGGCCCGACGACGTACTCCGACACCCGGGGCCACCCACGGCTGCGGATGCGGCACGCTCCGTTCGCCGTCACGCCGCTGGCCAAGGAGCACTGGCTGCGGCACTTCCGCGCCGGGCTCGACGAGGCACAGCTCTCCCCAGAGCTCGACGCACAGTTCTGGGACTACGTGACCCATGCCGCCCAGTTCATGGTGAACACCTTCGACGAGCCGGTCTCGTAGTACCCATGTCACCTCGTGTCACCCGGTGCCGGCCTGCTCGAGACGCTCGCGCTCGCCGTCGGTGAGCGGGCGCGAACGCTGCGCCCGCACGTCGTAGGCGACCAGCGTCACCTCGGCCGTGGAGTAGACCGTCGCCTGCTCGTCGGTGATCCGACCCGCCAGCGTGTACGACGAGGTACCGACCCTGGTCACCCAGGTCTCGACGGCGTACGGCTCGGCCCGGAACAGGATCGGCCGCTTGTAGTCGACGTCGATGCGCGCCACCACCTGCCGGTTCGCGGAGTCGCCGTCGAAGAGACCGCCCCGCATCGAGAGGATGAAGGCGATCCGCGCCTCCTGGTAGTACTCGAAGTACTTGACGTTGTTGACATGCCCGTACACGTCCACGTCGGAGAAGCGCACGTGGCAGTCGTAGCGGTGAACGCTCACGAGGCGACCTCGTCCGGCTCGAGGAAGCGTTCGAGCACCGTCCGCTCCTCGTCCCGGATGCGACGCGGGCGCTCCTGCTCGAAGACGTACGGCGTGAGCAGCGTGCGCGCGCGGGTGTAGACGTGGCGACCGCCGTCGGGGAGCTCGTCGAGGATCTCGTAGGCCATCGTGAACGACGCCGCCCGGATCCGGGTCACCCACGACTCGATGCGCACCGGCTCGAACCGGAAGACCAGCGGAGCGAGGAACTCGACCTCGTGGCGCACCACGACCGTGCCCTCGGCCAGCTGCTCCCCACCGGTGGCCGGCGCGTGCACCCGCAACATGTCGACGCGGGACTCCTGGAGGTAGTCGACGTAGGTGACGTTGTTCACGTGCCCCAGCGAGTCCATGTCGGCCCATCGCAACGGGCACAGATAGATGTGTCGAGCCACACATGCATCCTCCCAGGTGGACGACCTACGCTGGCGGCACGTCCAGCTACGCGCTGGTAACCGGATCCTCACAGGAGTTGCTCGATGCCCGAGGCAGTGATCGTTTCCGCGGCCCGTTCCCCCATCGGCCGTGCGTTCAAGGGGTCCCTGAAGGACCTGCGGCCCGACGACCTGAGCGCGACGATCGTCAAGGCCGCCCTCGGCAAGATCCCCCAGCTCGACCCCCGCGACATCGACGACCTCTACCTGGGCTGCGGGCTCCCCGGCGGCGAGAGCGGCTTCAACATGGGCCGCATCGTGGCGGTGCTCCTCGGTTACGACCACCTGCCCGGGGCGACCGTGACGCGCTACTGCTCCTCGTCGGTGCAGACCACCCGGATGGCCTTCCACGCGATCAAGGCGGGCGAGGGGGACGTGTTCGTCTCGGCCGGGGTCGAGACCGTGTCGCGGTTCGCCAAGGGCAGCTCGGACAGCCTTCCCGACACCAAGAACCCGCTGTTCGCCGATGCCGAGCGCCGCACCGAGGAGCTCGCGCAGGGCGGCCAGGACTGGCAGGACCCACGCGAGCGCGGGGGTGTCCCCGACGCCTACGTCGCGATGGGCCAGACTGCCGAGAACGTCGCCCGGCTGCGCGGGCTGTCGCGCCAGGAGCTCGACGAGTTCGGCGTGCGGAGTCAGAACCTCGCCGAGAAGGCGATCGCCGACGGGTTCTGGGCCAACGAGATCACCCCCGTCATGACACCGGACGGCACCACGGTGACCACCGACGACGGTCCCCGGGCCGGCGTCACCCTGGAGGCGGTCAGCGACCTGAAGCCGGTCTTCCGCCCCGACGGCGTCGTGACGGCCGGCAACTGCTGCGCGCTCAACGACGGCGCCGCCGCGGTCATCGTGATGTCGGACACCAGGGCCGCCGAGCTCGGTCTGACCCCGTTGGCCCGGGTCGTCTCGACCGGCGTGACCGGCCTCTCCCCCGAGATCATGGGTCTCGGCCCGGTGGAGGCCAGCCGTCAGGCGCTGGCCCGGGCGAACATGAGCATCGACGACATCGACCTGGTGGAGATCAACGAGGCGTTCGCGGCGCAGGTGGTGCCGTCGTACCAGGAGCTCGGCATCGACCTCGACAAGCTGAACGTCAACGGCGGCGCGATCGCGGTGGGGCACCCGTTCGGGATGACCGGCGCGCGGCTGCAGAACACGATGATCAACTCGCTGCAGTGGCACGACAAGCAGACCGGCCTCATCACGATGTGCGTCGGCGGCGGCCAGGGCATGGCGATGGTGCTCGAGCGGATGAGCTGAACGGCGTACGACGTGCCACGGCCCCGGTCCCAGGAGGGGCCGGGGCCGTTCGCGTGGAGGGGTCAGACGGTCGCGTCCTGCGCCAGCACGGCCTCGGCGGTGATCGTGATGTCGATCTTGTCGCCGATCATCAGCCGTCCGCCGTCCAGCGGGATGTTGAAGTCGATGCCGAACTCCTTGCGGGAGATGCTCGTGGTGCCCTCGACCCCGATGCGGGTGCCGCCCCACGGGTCGCCCTCGACGCCGAGCAGCTCGACGGCCAGCACGACGGACCGGGTGACGCCCTTGATGGACAGGTCGCCGGTGACGCGCAGGTCGTCGCCGTTGGTCTCGACGTCGGTGCTGCGGAAGGTCATCGGGCCGTTGTTCTCCGTGTCGAAGAAGTCGCCCGAGCGCAGGTGGGTGTCGCGGTTGGGCTCGTTGGTGTTGATCGACTGCAGGTCGATCGTCGCGGTGGCGGACGGGTTCTCGCCGGTCACGATCTGGCCCTCCACCGTCTCGAAGCGGCCGCGGACCTTGCTCATCAGGTGACGGGCGGTGAAGCCGATCTCGGTGTGGCTCGGGTCGATGTTCCAGGTGCCGGCGGGGACGCCGGTCTTGGTCAGGGCCTCGATGCTCATGTGGTCTCCTTCGACGTTTATGGTTGTTGCTTCAACATTGTTCACCGTAGCAGGGGATCATTCAATCTTCAACTACAGGGCGGGTAACGTGGGTCCCGTGACGGAGGCAAACCACCACATTCCCTGGCTGGACCAGCAGCAGCAGCGCTCCTGGCGCGCTTTCCTGGTCGGGACCACCCTGCTCATGGACCGGCTCGACCGCGACCTGCGCGACCAGCACCACCTCTCGCTGCCCGAGTACGAGATCCTCGTGCGCCTCTCCGAGGCCGAGGGCTCCCGGCTGCGGATGGCGATGCTCGCCGACTCGGTGAGCCACTCGCGCTCGCGCGTCACCCACACGGTGACCCGGATGGAGAAGGCCGGGCTCGTCGCCCGTGACGCCTGCGTCTCGGACGGGCGCGGCGTCGAGGCGGTGCTCACCGACCAGGGCCGCCGGGCGCTCGACGAGGCGGCGCCCACCCACGTCGCCGGAGTACGACGACTGCTGGTCGACCTGGTCGACGAGGAGGACTTCGAGGCCGTCGGGCGCGTCTTCGACACCGTCACCGACCGGCTCATCGAGGCGAACCCGGCGATGGACATCCGCTGACGTCGGCCCCCGCCGGCACCTGACATGCTGGCGCCATGTCCGCCTGGCACCGTCACAGCATCGACCCGGTGCACACCGTGTACCCGGGCGCCAGTGCCTACGACACGCCGGATCGGGTGCGGCTGGTCGAGACGGTGCGGGCGTTCGCCATGGACGAGGTGCTGCCGGTCGCGAACGAGCTGGACCCCCGCCGCGAGGACATCCCGGAGGAGATCCTGGAGCGGATGGGGTCGCTCGGACTCTTCGGTGTGCTGCTGCCCCGCGACGAGGGCGGCCTCGGCCTGGGCGTGCTCGACTACTGCCTGGTCTCGGAGGAGCTCGCCCGGGCCTGGATGAGCGTCGGCAGCATCATCGCTCGCGGCAACGGCACCGGCTGTGACAGCGCCGACCCGGGCCGCCGCCGTGCGCTCCGGCGGGCGAGTGCCTCCGGGCGTCGGATCGGGGCGATCGCGTTCTCCGAGCCCGATGCCGGCTCCGACCTCGCCAGCGTCACGTGCGCCGCGGAGCGCGACGGGGACGAGTGGGTCGTCACGGGCACCAAGCGCTGGGTCGGCCACGCGCTGTCCGCGGACTTCCTGCACCTGCTGGCCCGCACGCGCCCGCCGCGCGAGGACCGGGGCCCCTCCGACGGCCTGGAGCTCTTCCTCGTCGAGAAGGAGCGAGGCTCCTTCCCCGACGGCGTCACCGGTGAGCCCATCGACAAGATCGGCTACTTCGGCCTCACCACCTGGCAGCTCCGGCTCGACGGGCTGCGGCTGCCCGCCGACGCGCTGGCGGACACCGGCGAGGAGGAGGGCCAGGGGTTCAAGCACAGCCTGGGCTGGCTCCACATCGCCCGCGCCCAGACCGCGGCCCGCGCCGTCGGCCTGGCCCGCGGCGCCCTGGAGGACGCGATCGCCTACTGCCAGCGGCGCGAGCAGTTCGGGGAGCCGATCGGCAACCAGCAGGTGATCCGGCACATGCTCGCCGACATGGCCTCCGAGGTCGCCGCGGCGCGCCAGCTCTACCAGCACGCCGCCTGGCTCGTCGACAGCGGCGAACCGGCGAACGTCGAGACGTCGCAGGCCAAGCTGCTCGCCTCGGAGATGGCCGAGCGGGTGACCAGCCAGGCGCTCCAGATCTTCGGCGGAAACGGCTACACGACCGAGTACGCCGTCGAGCGGTACTGGCGCGACGCCCGGCTCACCAAGATCTTCGAGGGCACCTCGGAGATCCAGCGGCGCATCATCGCCGACGGCCTGATCGCCGACGCCCCGGTCAGTCGCGGGTGAGCTTGCGGTGCGTCACCCGGTGCGGCCGGGCCGCCTCCACGCCGAGCCGCTCGACCTTGTTCGCCTCGTAGGCCGCGAAGTTCCCCTCGAACCAGAACCACCGACCCTCGTCGTTCTCGTCGCCCTCCCACGCCAGGATGTGCGTCGCCGTACGGTCGAGGAACCAGCGGTCGTGCGAGGTGATCACGGCGCAGCCCGGGAACTCCAGCAGGGCGTCCTCGAGCGACTGCAGTGTCTCGACGTCCAGGTCGTTCGTGGGCTCGTCGAGGAGCAGCATGTTGCCGCCCATCTTGAGGGTCAGCGCGAGGTTCAGCCGGTTGCGCTCACCGCCGGAGAGCACCCCGGCCTTCTTCTGCTGGTCGGGGCCCTTGAAGCCGAACGACGCGATGTAGGCGCGGCTGGGCATCTCGAAGTTGGCCACCTTGATGAAGTCCAGTCCGTCGGAGACCACCTCCCAGACGTTCTTGGTGCCGTCGATGCCGCCGCGAGACTGGTCGACGTAGGAGATCTTCACGGTCTGGCCGACCTTGAGCTCGCCGGCGTCCGGCTTCTCCTCGCCCACGATCATCCGGAACAGCGTCGTCTTGCCGACGCCGTTGGGGCCGATCACGCCGACGATGCCCGCACGCGGGAGGGTGAAGTCCAGGTCGTGCATCAGCACCCGGTCGCCGAAGCCCTTCTCGAGGTCGATGCCCTCCAGCACGACGTCGCCGAGCCGCGGCCCTGCTGGGATGTTGATCTCGGAGATGTCCAGCTTCCGGTTGCGCTCGGCCTCGGCGGCCATCTCCTCGTAGCGGGAGAGTCGCGACTTGCTCTTGGCCTGGCGCGCCTTGGGGTTGGAGCGGACCCACTCGAGCTCGCGCTCGAGCATCTTCTGGCGCTTGGCGTCCTTGGCGCCCTCGACCTTCAGGCGTGCCTGCTTGGTCTCGAGGTACGTCGAGTAGTTGCCTTCGTAGGGGTGGGCACGGCCCCGGTCGAGCTCCAGGATCCAGCTCGCGACGTTGTCGAGGAAGTACCGGTCGTGGGTGACGGCCAGCACGGCACCGGGGTACGCCGCGAGGTGGCCCTCGAGCCACTGCACGGACTCGGCGTCGAGGTGGTTGGTGGGCTCGTCGAGCAGCAGCAGGTCGGGTTGCTGCAGCAGCAGCTTGCAGAGCGCGACGCGACGCCGCTCACCGCCCGACAGGGTGTCGACGACGGCCTCGGGAGGTGGGCACCGCAGGGCGTCCATGGCCTGGTCGAGCCGGCTGTCGAGGTCCCAGGCGTTGGTGTGGTCCAGATCGGTCTGCAGGTCGCCCATCTCGGCGAGCAGCGTGTCGTAGTCCGCCTCGGGGTCGGCGAGCTCCTCCGAGATCGCGTTGTAGCGGTCGAGCTTGCCCTTGATCTGGCCGACCGCCTCCTCCACGTTCTCGAGCACGGTCCGCCCCTCGGTCAGCGGCGGCTCCTGCTGGAGCATGCCCACCGTGGCGTCCGAGTCGAGCATCGCGTCGCCGTTCGACGCGTGCTCGAGGCCCGCCATGATCTTGAGCATGGTCGACTTGCCGGTGCCGTTCGGTCCGACCACACCGATCTTGGCGCCGTGCAGGAAGGAGAGGGTGACGTTGTCGAGAACGACCTTGTCACCGTGGGCTTTGCGCACATTGCGCAGTGTGTAAACGAATTCGGCCATGGTCCGGCCAGCCTACGGCGGACGGGCCGACGGCTGAAATCGGCGCTGTTCGGCCCGCTCACGCCACGCGCGTGGAGCGGTCGGCGCGCTGCTGCCCGGAGCTGTCGAGCTGCGGCAGGTCGTCAGTGGCTGCGTGGATCAGCTCCTTGACGGCCTGGTCGTCCTCCTCGGTCTCGACGCGCTCGGCACGCGCCGCCCGGACGAAGACGGTGGTGCCGCGGGTCAGGTCGTGACCGACGTAGGTCGCCTCGACGACGTAGGTCACCGAGCTCTGCCCGTCCTCCCGCTCCCAGACGTCGGCGCGCAGCCGGCCGTGGACCAGCACCGGCTCGCCCTTGCGCACCGAGTCGCGGACGTGGTCGGCCAGTGCTCGCCAGCAGGTGACCGAGAACCACGAGGTCGGTCCGTCCACCCAGTCGCCGCTGCGGCGGCGGATCCGCGGCGTCGACCCCACCCGGAAGTTGGCCACCGTGCCCTGGGCGGTCTCGCGGTGGACGACGTCGTTGCCCACCCACCCCTGGAACGTCACGAATGCTTCGTTCATCGTGTGCTGTCTCCTCGCCTCTGCGTCGGTTCGCGTACGACGCACACGCTCCCCTGCCCGCCCGACTTCGGGGCGGGCCGTCGCGCGGAGGGTGGACAACGACCACCCGCCAGCCGCTGGGGAGGAAACCTGGTCACACTGCCGGACCAGCGCAGGACCAGCGCAGGATCAGCGCAGGATCAGCGCAGGGCAGCCTCGAGGCCGGCCCGGGTGGCCCGGTAGGCCTCGACCTCGGCCTCGACGGGCTCCAGCACCAGCCGCTCGGCCACCTCCTCGATGGCGCCCCGCAGCCGACGGTCCGCCGATCGCGCCTTGGCGCGGGCGGACAGCCGCACGACGAGCTTGGCGAGCAGCGCGAGCAGCACCCCGGCCCCGACGCCGCCGAGCAGCATCAGCGTGGGCAGCGGAACGCCGCGGTAGGCGACCGTGTCGGGCGAGGGCATCTGCAGGTACCCCATCACCGCCAGCGCGGCCAGCCAGAGCCCGCCGGCCACGGCGAGGACGACGAGCAGGCGCTGGAGGAGCCGCACCACCTTCCACCAGACGGGGGTCCGCGACACCCCGAGGTCGGTCGCGGTGACCGCCCGGTCGAGCCCGTCGTTGAGGTCGCCGAGCCGCGACGTGGATGCGCGGCGCACCGCCGCTGCCCACGGGGGTGAGAGCTGTGCACCCACGTCGTCGGAGAGCGAGCGCACAGCGGTGTCGACGCGGGCCCGCTGCACCTGCGTCGCCTCCGGCACCGACGCGCGGGCGCTGGCGGTCAGCTCCTTGCCTCGGGCGCCGAGGTCGAGGTGCAGGCGGCGCAGCGGGTCCGGCTTGAGCCGGCTCAGCCACGCCGTGAGGGGCCAGCCGGTGGCCTGCGAGGCGCGCCGTCGCGTCGACTGCTCCACCGCCCTGACCACGGTCGGGACGCCGGCCGCGTCGGCGAACGCGTCCACGAGCTCGTGGCGACGGGGACGGGCGACGTCGCCCGGTGCCGCGTCGCCGTGCACGTCGCTCATCCGGTGGGCCACCGCGGACACGTCGGCCATCAGCCGGGCACGCACCGCCTTCTTGGCCCGGACCTGTGTGGCCACGGCCTCCCGCAGCTGCGGCATGCCCTCGCCGTGGCGCGCCGACGTCGCGATCACCGGCACGTTCGCCAGCCCGTCGTCCGCGAGCCGGCCCCGCAGGTCCTCGAGCATCGCGTCCCGCCGGGCCTCCGGCACCTCGTCGATGTGGTTGAGCACCACCAGCATGATGTCGCGGTGGCTCGCCAGCGGTCGCAGGTAGCGGTCGTGGATCGCCGCGTCGGCGTACTTCTGGGGGTCGAGCACCCACACCAGCAGGTCCGCCATCTTCACCAGCCGGTCGACCTCGACGTGGTGGGCCACCTCCGTCGAGTCGTGGTCGGGCAGGTCGAGCAGGATCAGCCCGTCCAGCCGGGTTCCCTCCTCCTGCCGGGCTTCGTCGAGCATGCTGTCGCGGTGCACCCGATGCCGCTTGGGCACCCCCAGCCAGTCGAGCAGCTCCTCGGCGCCCTCGGCCCCCCAGGTGCAGGCCATCGTCCACGCCGTGGTGGGACGCCGTACGCCGATGGCGGCCACGTCGAGCCCGGTGAGGGCGTTGAACGTGGAGGACTTGCCGGACCCGGTCGCCCCGGCCAACGCGACCACGGTGTGGTCGGCCGAGAGCCGCAGCCGCGAGCCGGCGCGCTCGGCAACCGCCGACGCCTCGTCGACCAGGTCGTCGGGCAGCCGCCCTCGGGCAGCGCGGGCCGCCTCCTCGAGACCGTCGATGCGGTCGACCACGTCGGGGCCGCGACCGACCAGCCGCTTCGCGCCTTCTACGAGTGCGGTCATCGTGGGCTCACCGGAGCCGGCCGTGCTCGGGCGGTGCGGTGCGGTCGGCGAAGCGCAGGTCGTCGACCCGCCGGGACGCGTCGCGGAGCCGCTCGACGTCGTCCGGGTGCGCCTCGACCCCCTCGAGCACGTCGAGGTAGCGGGCCTGCTCGGTGGCCATCAGCGCCGTCACGCGCTCGCGCAGGTCGCGGCGGGCAGCCTCGGCCAGCCGCCGGACGGCCTGGTCACCGAAGACCGCTTCCAGCAGCTTCTGTCCCAGCAGCGCGCCGCCCGCACCGACGCCCACCTCGGCGCCGGTCGGGATGGCCGCCGTCGAGGCGAACACGACGACCATCAACGCGACCGAGAGCCCGTTGACGCCGAAGGCGAGGAACCGCGCCGTGCTGCGCTTGTCCGCGCCTTCGGCGCCCACCATCTCCAGCACGCCGTGCTGCCAGTCGCGAACGGCCCGCTCGGCCTTGCCCCGAAAGTCCCGGGAGGCCCGGCCGAGCTCGCGCCCGGAGTCCTCGAGCAGGTGCTGGCCCGCCGTCACCGACCTCCAGGACGCCTCAGCCCGTTCGGCGGCGTTCTCCGCGTGCTCGAGGATCAGCGTCTCGAGCCCCGACTCGACGGCCACCGTCACCCGTTCGGCCTGCTGCGGCTTGCCACGCACCCAGCCGACCAGCCGGTCGCGCAGCCGTCCGACGTGGGTCTCCAGCGAGCGCAGCAGGTCGCCCGTGCCGACGAACTCCTGCCAGCGGGCGAGCACCTCCCCACGCAGCAGCGTGCCGTCGGCCGACGCGTCGTCGACGCGCGCGACTGCTTCGTCGTAGGCCCGGTCGACGTCCTCGCGCAGCCGGGCGGCCGTCGCGACCTGCTCGGTGGCCGCGTCCGCGACCTCGTGGGTGCGCTGGGAGATCGACCGTACGGCGCCGTCGAGCGTCTGCTTCACGACCGCCGCCCGCGCGGTGGCGTCCGAGGCCAGCACGTCGAGCCACCGGCGGATCTCGGCGACGTGCTCGGCCGGGAGGGTGCCGTCCTCGCCCACCGCTCCCTCGGTGACCGTGAACAACGGCGAGTCGCGCAGCCCGCGCTCGGTGAGCATCCGCGCGAGGTGACGGCTCACCTCGTCAACGGCCTCCGGCGCGGTGCGATCGAGCACGATCGCGACCGCCGTGCTCCGCTCTGCCGCCGTCTGCAGGAAGCCCCAGGGCACCTGGTCGGCGTAGCGCGCCGCGGACGTCACGAACAGCCAGAGGTCGGCCGCCGCCAGCAGCTCGGAGGCGAGCGCCCGGTTCGCCTTCTCCACCGAGTCGATGTCGGGGGCGTCGAGGATCGCGAGGCCCTGTGGGACGTTCTCGTCCGCGACCAGCTGTACGGCGCCCGGGTCGCCGGTCGCGCGTCCGGTGCGGGTGAGACCGGGAAGGATGCGGTCCTTCTCGAACCAGTCCGCGTCGGCCGGGTGGTGCACCAGCACCGGCGAGCGGGTCGTGGGCCGCAGCACCCCGGGCTCGCTGACCAGCCTGCCGACGAGCGAGTTCACCAGGGTGGACTTGCCCGCCCCGGTGGAGCCGCCGACCACGGTCAGCAGCGGTGCCTCGATCTGGAGCAGCCGGGGAAGCACGTAGTCGTCGAGCTGGTCGAGCATCTCCTGGCGCATCGCCCGGTGCTCCCGCGCGGCGGGCACGTCGAGCGGCAGGGAGGTGCCGGCGAGGGCCTGGCGCAGCCGGACCAGGGCGGTGACCATCTCGGCAGCCCCGTCGGGACCACCCGTTCCCGCCGGCGCGGGCGGCTCGGCGGGCGCGGTCACCGGCCCCCCTGCCACGGCGCCAGGGGTGGCGGCAGCTGCACGACGGGCGGCTGCGGGAACCCGACGTACGGACGCAGGGCCCGCAGCCGCTGCACCATCGCCGCACCACGTTGCGCGAAGTCCACGGGTGCCGTGCCACGGAGGAAGCGGTCGTGCAGGAACCCGAGCTCGATGGCCTGCTGCTGGTACTCCCGCATCACCCGGTCGGCGACAGGTCCGCCGTGGGTCCGGGCGAAGCGACGGCTCGCCCGGCGGGCGGGCAGCCGCACCAGCCAAGGGACCTCGGCGGCGTCGATCAGCCCGCGCTGCGCGCAGTCGGTGAGGCTGCGGGTGAGCATCATCCCCTCGCGCTTGCGGGCCCACACGGCGAAGGCGACCAGCAGCAGGAACGCCGGCACCATCGCGAACACGTAGGTCAGCACGAACATCCGGCCGCCGGCGAAGAAGGCGGAGCCGTTCCAGCTGCCGTGCGCGACCACGGCGGCGACGTACCCCAGCAGCGGGGCGAGCACGCGCCACGCCCTGGTCTTGGCGACCACCGCGATGCCGACCCCGACGCCGATGAAGGAGGTGAAGAGGGGGTGCGCGAAGGGGCTGAAGATCCCCCGCACCACGAACAGCGCGGTCGCGGAGCCGAAGCCTCCCGTCCCGGCCCCGTCGCCGCCCATGTAGGCGCCACCGAGGTACAGGATGTTCTCGGTGAACGCGAAGCCGACGCCGACCAGGCCGGCGTACACGAGCCCGTCGAGCACGCCGTCGATGACCCGGCGCCGGGACCACAGCAGCATCAGGATGAACAACCCCTTGGCGCCCTCTTCGGTGATCGGGGCCACGATCGCGCCGGACAACGAGTTCGGGGTCTGCAGGATCGCCTGGTCCAGGACCTGCAGCACCAGCGCTGCCGCGGTGGCCACCAGTGCGCCCCAGCCGAACGCGAGCGCGAGCAGCCGCACCGGCTCCGGCTCGTAGCGGTCGAGCCACAGGAAGGAGGCGATGACCGGCCCCACGGGGAGCGCCGCGAGCACCACACCGATGGCCAGGGCGTCCGGCGCGTTGGAAGCGGCGAGCACGACGGCCATCACCCCGGCGCCGAGCAGCATCGCCACCGAGACCAGGATCACGAAGACCGTGTTGACGCGACGGGGCCGGCGCAGCAGTCCGGGCGGGACCGCCTGGGGCGGGACGAACGGACCCGGTGGGGCCCCGCGGGTGGGCGCACCCGCACCCGGCAGCGGGACCGTCCCGCCGGCCCAGCGCTGCGCGTCCCGCGGGTCCCCAGTCACCGGGCAATCCTAACGGGGGCTGGGCGCCGCTGACCCCGGCCGAGCACTCGCTTCGTCGTAGGGTGGGTGGGTGAGCGAGTCCCACGACCAGTCCGTGCCAGAGGCCTACTCCGCCTTCATGCGTGAGGGGTGGGGAGACCGCGACCTCGAGCTCCCGCGGCACCCAGCCGCCGCCTGGACCGAGCGGCGGCGTGAGCGGCTCGCTGAGACCTTCCCCGGCGAGCGGCTGGTGGTGCCCTCCGGCCGGTTCAAGGTCCGTGCCAACGACACCGACTACCGCTTCCGGGCCGACACCGCGCACGTCCACCTGACCGGCAACCAGACCAGCGACGCCGTGCTCGTGATCGAGGGCGGCCACTGCGTCCTCTACGCCCGCCCTCGGTCGTCACGCGAGACCGACGAGTTCTTCCGGGACCGCCGCTACGGCGAGCTCTGGGTGGGTCGACGTCCGTCGCTGAAGGAGATCTCCGACTCCCTGGGCCTGGAGGTGCGCCACCTCGGCGAGCTGGAGGAGCGGCTCGAGAGGGGCGCGAAGACCCGGGTGCTGCGCGACGTCGACGCGTACGTCGACCGGCACGTCACCCCCGACAGCGGCCGCGACCACGACTTCGCACGTGTGCTCTCCGAGATGCGCCTGGTGAAGGACGAGTGGGAGGTGGAGCAGCTGCAGGAGGCCTGTGACATCACCACCCTCGGGTTCGCCGACAGCGTCCGGGAGTGGGACAACGTCCTGGCGTACGGCGAGCGGTGGCTCGAGGGCACGTTCTTCCGCCGAGCCCGCGCGATGGGCAACGACCTCGGCTACGACTCGATCGTCGCCGGCGGCAGCCACGCCACCACGCTGCACTGGACGGAGAACTCCGGGCCGGTGACCCCCGGTGAGCTGCTGCTGCTCGACATGGGCGTCGAGGGCCGCAACCTCTACACCGCCGACGTCACGCGCACCCTGCCCGTCGACGGCACGTTCACCTCGACGCAGCGCGACCTCTACGCCCTCGTGCTCGCGGCGCAGCAGGCCGGGATCGACGCCGTACGCCCGGGGGCGTCGTTCCAGGCACCGCACGAGGCGGCGATGCGGGTCCTCGCGCAGGGCCTGGACGACCTCGGGCTGCTCCCGGTCAGCGCCGAGGAGGCCCTGGCACCGGAGAGCAAGGTCTACGCCCGCTGGACGCTGCACTCGACCAGCCACATGCTCGGCCTCGACGTCCACGACTGCGCGTCCGCCGCCCCGGAGGCCTACAAGCACGGCGACCTCGCCGCGGGCATGGTGCTCACCGTGGAGCCGGGGCTGTACTTCCAGGAGGACGACCTGCTCGTCCCGGAGGAGCTGCGCGGCATCGGCATCCGCATCGAGGACGACATCCTGGTGACCCCCGAAGGTGCCACGAACCTCTCGGCCTCGCTCCCCCGCGAGCCGCGGGCCGTCGAGGAGTGGATGGCCGGGCTGAGAGCCTGACGCCCTACGCTGTTGCGCGTTCTGGCCCTCGTAGCTCAGCTGGATAGAGCTTCGGACTTCTAATCCGATGGTCGCAGGTTCGAGTCCTGCCGGGGGCGCTCAGCCGACCGGACGTCGCACCGTCATTTCGAGCCATACCGCGACACGTTGAGGCAGGACTAGCGTGAGGCAGATCGACCCCAAGGGGAATCCATGATCTCGTCCAGCCTCCGCGCGGTCCTGGCGCGGCTGACCTACGCCAACGTGACCGCGACGCTGGCCCTGTTCGTCGCCCTCAGCGGCGGCGCGTACGCCGCCGCCAAGCTCCCCCCGGGCAGCGTCGGCACCACTCAGCTCAGGGACGACGCCGTCACCTCCGGCAAGGTTCTCGACGGCTCGCTGCTGAGGGAGGACTTTCAGGCCGGCCAGTTGCCGGCCGGCGGCGTCAGCGGCCTGGAAGTCGTCTACGAGGCCAGCGGCGGCGGCGTGGCCCCCGTGAAGTCCACCGAAGCGCGCTGCCCCGCGGGGAAGAAGGTCACCGGGGGCGGGCATCTCTTCGTGGGCGACAAGACGAACGCCCGGGTCGTCGTCAGCGCACCGGGACAGGTCCCGAACCCGGTCTCGTGGTACGTCCAAGCGCTCGAGCCCACTCCCACCGGGCAGCCCTGGACGCTCTACGCCTATGCGGTGTGCGTGAGCGTGCCCTCCACGTAGTCGTCGATCTCGTTCGCCAGCGCAGCCTTCTCGTCGTCGGCCATGAACGACGCGTGCACGGCGTTCTTGGCCAACGCCGCGATGCCGAGCTCGTCAAGGTCGAGGAGGTCGGCGGCGATCTCGTACTCGCGGTTCAAGGTGGTGCCGAACATCGGCGGGTCGTCGCTGTTGACCGTCACGAAGACGCCCGCGTCGTACATCTGCCTGATCGGGTGGTCCTCGAGCCGCTCGACGGCCCGAGTCGCGATGTTGGAGGTCGGGCAGACCTCGAGCGGGACGCGGTGCTCGACGAGGTAGGCCAGCAGCTCCGGGTCCTGCACGGACGAGGTGCCGTGACCGATGCGCTCGGCGCCGAGGTCGCGCAGCGCGTCCCAGACCGTCTGTGGACCGGTGGTCTCACCGGCGTGCGGCACGCTGTGCAGCCCCGCCGCGCGCGCCCGGTCGAAGACGTCCTTGAACTGCGGCCGGTCGACCCCGATCTCGGGCCCCCCGAGGCCGAAGCCCACCAAGGTCTCGGGCGCGTGGTTCAGCGCGAACTGCACAGTGTCCTCACCCGAGGGCAGTCCGAACTCACCCGGGATGTCGTAGCACCACCGCAGCCGGATCCCGTGGTCGCGCTCCGCGGCGACCCGTGCGTCCTCGACGGCCTCGACGAACGCCTCGATGGGGATGCCGGCCTTCACCGACGTCCACGGTGTCAGCGTGAGCTCGGCGTAGCGGATGTTCTGGGCAGCCATGTCGGTGGCGACCTCGTAGGTCAGCAGCCGGATGTCCTCCGGATCGCGCAGCAGATCGACCACGGCGAGGTAGACCTCGATGAAGTGGGCGAAGTCGCGGAACGTGTAGAACTCCCGCAGCTCGTCGAGGCCGGAGGGAACCGTGCCCGGATGGCGCGCAGCCAGCTCGGACACGATCCGCGGCGACGCCGAGCCGACGTGGTGGACGTGGATCTCGGCCTTGGGAAGGCCGGCGACGAAGCCGGTGTACGGCGAGGGCGGGTCGGTCGCTGCGGGCATGGCCGTCAGTCTGGCAGCGGTCCGCACCGGATGTCCTCGTGGGTCAGGAGCCGGCGGCGACCGCCTGCTCCACCTGCCGGGCGAGACCGGCGATCGAGGACGACTCGACCCGCTTGCCGTCGATCTCGACCGTGGGGGTGGCGGTGACGTCGTCCTTCGAGGCCCGCGCCGTGCCGTTCTTGACCCACTGCGCGAACGACCGGTTGGCGATCCCGCCGGAGACCGCCGACCGCTTCGCGCCCGCCTCGACGGCGTAGTCGATCAGCTGAGCGTCGGAGAGACCCGCGGACCCCTCGGCGGGCTGGTTCTCGAACAGCAGGTCGTGGAGCTTCTTGGCCGGCTTCGGGCCGGAGGTGTCGAGCACCACCGCCAGGGCGTTGGCCGCCCGCTGGGAGTACTCACTGGTGGAGCTGCGGTCCAGGAAGTTGAGCACGTGGTACTCCACCCGCACCCGGCCGTCGTCGATGGCCGCCTGCAGGGTGCTTCGCGTCGCCGCCTCGAGCTGCCCGCAGAACGGGCACAGGAAGTCCTCGTAGACGGTGACCTTCACGGGGGCGGACGCGGGGCCGGCCGGTACGGCGTACCCTGCGGCCCCCGCGGGAGCCGAGGCCGACGTGCCCGTGGTGTCCCGCGAGCTCTGCACGAGGTAGCCGATGACGAGGATCAGCGCCAGCACCACCACGCCGACCCCGGTCACGACCAGTCCGCGGCGCCTGCGCTCCCGACGGGCCTGCGCGTCGCGGATCGCGGCGGCGCGGGCGGATGCCGCCTGCGCCTCCTGGCGCCGGGTGGCCGTGGACTTCTTCTTCGCCATCAGGTGCAGCTCTCTCGTGTCGTCTCGATGTCTCAGGCCAGGAGCCGGTTGTCCGCGGCGTACGGCGTCCGCGGACGGACCACCAGCCACCCGCTGAGGATCAGCAGCCCCACGTCCCGCGCGATGTCCCAGGGGTATGCCCCCTTCGCGTCAGCCGTGGGACCACCTCCACCGCCGAAGCAGCCGCAGTCGATCTGCAGGTCCCGTGCCCACGCGGAGGCGATCCCCACCACGAAGGCCAGCAGCATCAGCACCGAGAGGGTGGCGACCACCCGAGTGAGCAGCCCGGCGAGCAGGCAGGCCCCGACCAGCACCTCCAGCACCGGCAGCAGGTGGCCGACGAACGGCACCACGCTCTCGGGGAGCAGCTGGTAGGCGCGTACCGCCCGGACGTTCTCGGCCGGGTCCGGCAGCTTGAGGAACCCGGCCACCACCCACACACCCCCCACGACCAGCCGGGCGAACACCCCGACCCCGTCAGCCCACCCATGCATGGCGGTCATCGTAGGAAGGCTGTCTGAGAGCACACTGAGCGGCACCCCCGTCCCGAGGCGTGGGTAGGGTGCAGGGCGTGAGTGACCGACTGGTGTGGATCGACTGCGAGATGACCGGCCTCGACCTGGCCGCCGACGCGCTGATCGAGGTCGCGGCCCTGGTGACCGACTTCGAGCTCAACGTCCTCGGCGAAGGCGTCGACGTGATCGTCAAGCCGCCGCCTGAGGCGCTGGAGCAGATGGTCGACTTCGTGCGCGACATGCACGTCACCTCCGGGCTGCTGGACGAGCTCTCCGACGGTGTCACGCTCGAGGAGGCCGAGCAGCAGGTGCTCGGCTACATCAAGCAGCACTGCCCCGACGGCGCCCGGCCTCCGCTGGCCGGCAACACGGTCGCCACCGACCGGTCGTTCCTGGCGCGCGACATGGTGGAGCTCGAGTCGTTCCTGCACTACCGGATCGTCGACGTCTCCTCGATCAAGGAGCTGGCGCGCCGGTGGTACCCGCGGGCCTACTACGGCGCGCCGGCGAAGTCGGGCAACCATCGCGCGCTCGCGGACATCCAGGAGAGCATCGAGGAGCTGCGCTACTACCGCGCAGCGGTGTTCGTGCCGCCGCCCGGCCCCGACTCGGAGACCGCCCGGGCGCTCGCGAAGCAGCACGGCGGCGCCCTCACGGGGGTGACCCCCGAGGCCGCGGACCCGGCCGGCGAAGAGGCCGACCCCCGTCCGGTCACCGGCTGAGAACGGGTACACTGGCCGCTGCTTCGGCTTCTCCCGACCTTCGGTCGGAAGGGGCCGACGTGGCTGTCCGAGCGGCACGCCACGCAGGCATGGTGGGCGTAGCTCAGCTGGTAGAGCGCCGCGTTGTGGTCGCGGATGTCGCGGGTTCAAGTCCCGTCGTTCACCCCAAGAACCGTGGTTGGTTCGTGTGATTGCTCACCAGCATCGAGCTGGCCCGACCGGAGAATCCGGTGGTCCGGCCTGCCCGAGTTCCTGACGCCTGGCCACGGTTTCCTCCCCTTGCTCATCGCCGCCGGGCGCGGTTACGTTGCCCAGGCGGGTCTACCGGCCCGCGACCGTTCCGGCGTCCCGTGCCGGGTCGCCCGGGCCTGAGGGAGGCCACATGTCGAAGTACCTGTTCACGGGTTCCTACAGCACCGAAGGGATCAAGGGGATCGTCGCCCACGGCGGCACCAAGCGGCTCGAGGCCGTCCGGGACCTCGCCGAGTCGGTCGGCGGATCGGTCGAGTCGATGTACTTCGCGCTGGGCGACGACGACTTCTACATCACCATCGACCTGCCCGACAACGTCTCGAGCGCCGCCGTCTGCATGACCGTCAACGCGAGTGGTGCCGTCAACGCCAGGAGCATCGCGCTGCTCACCCCCGCCGAGGTCGACGAGGCTTCGCGCAAGTCGCCGATGTACTCGCCGCCCGCCGGCTGAGGTGGCGCCGCGGTCCCCCGGCTCGCTTGACAGCCGTGGTGGAATGAGGCTGTTGGTGTGCCCGGACCCCGTGCCCTGATGTCCCGCTCTCCTGCTGGCCCTGCGCACAGCAGAAGTAGGTCTTCGTCGGCCCGGGGTTGAGACCACAGCTCCGGTCGACGCGGGCCTGGTAGAGCCGGCCCGCTCAGGCCTCGGAGATCTCGTTCGACAGGCCGTGCACGGCGGGGACCCGCCCCATGCGCCCCTTCTCGAAGTCCTCGAACGCCTGCAGGACCTCGGCCTTGGTGTTCATCACGAACGGTCCTCCCCAGGCCACGGGCTCGCGGATCGGTCGTCCGCCGAGCACCAGCACCTCCATCGTGGGGGTCCGGCCAACCTGCCGCGACGAGGCAGCCAGGGAAACGAAGTCCCCGCGGCCGAGCACAGTCAGCTGGCCCGCCGTGACCGGCCGGTCCTCCACCCCGACGGAGCCGGATCCGGCCAGCACGTAGACCAGGGCGTTGAACTCGACCTCCCAGGGCAGCTCGAGGCGGGCGCCCGGCTGCAGCGAGGCGTGCACCATCGACATCGGGGTGTGGGTCGATCCTGGGCCGGTGAGCCCACCGACCTCCCCGGCGATGATCCGCACGAGGGCGCCGGCGTCCGCAGTGGTCACCAGGCCCAGCTCACCTGAGCGCAGGTCCTGGTAGCGCGGGGTCGCCCACTTCGCCTCGCGCGGCAGGTTCACCCACAGCTGGACACCGTGGAAGACCCCACCGGAGGCCACGAGCCACTCGGGCGGCGTCTCGATGTGCAACATGCCCGATCCGGCGGTCATCCACTGGGTGTCGCCGTTGGTGATGGAGCCGCCTCCCCCGTGGCTGTCCTGGTGGTCCATCACCCCGTCGATCATGTAGGTGACGGTCTCGAAACCGCGGTGCGGATGCCAGGGCGTGCCCTTGGGCTCGCCGGGCGCGTACTCCACCTCACCCATCTGGTCCATGTGCACGAAGGGGTCGAGGGCGGCCAGGTCGACGCCGGCGAACGCACGGTGGACCGGGAACCCCTCGCCCTCGAACCCGCGCGGTGCCGTGGTGATGCTGACGACCGGCCGCACGACGTCACCCAGGCCAGGGGCGGGCATCCGCGGCAGCACGGTCAGGTCGTCGACGGTCACGGCGGGCATGGCTACTCCTCGGGGTCGGCACCCAAGCTGCGGGTGGTTACCGATCCCAACGGTAGTTGAATCCTAAACATTCCGCCACGGGTGAGGTGCGGAGATCGGTCACACGTCGGCGGGGTCCATCACGACGATCGGCTTGGAGGTGGGCTGGTCAGAGCCACCGGACGGCTCGATGGTGACCGCCACCTTGGTGTTGTACGACGGCAGCGCCATCGCCTTGCCCGCCGAGAGGTTGTCGACCACGCCGGCCGAGGTGGGGCTGCCGTTGTGGATCGCCCACATCTGGTAGACCCGCGCACTGCTCAGCGGAGGCAGGCCCTGGGTCTGCAAGGCCATCCGACCGAGCTGGTCCGAGGTCGCGACCGTGATCTCGCCACCGTTGGAGGTGTCGACCGTCTGGGTCTTGGCGTCCTCGGCGTCGAAGACCTGGGCCACCGACTCGGCCATCACCGGCGACTTCTGGTCGGACTGCATCTGGCCCAGGCCGAAGCCGGCGGCGACGATGAGCACCACCGCAGCGGCGATGGCGCCGACGCGGTTGACCCACCGGCGTGAACGGGCCGCCTCCAGCGTCGTGACCTTGGGAGGCTGCTGCGGCAGCTGGTCGGCCGCCGCCAGCACCCGAGCCTTGAGCGAGGGAGGCGGTGCGAGCGCCTCGCTGGCCCCCAGGGTGGCCGCGGCCGCCTGCAGCTCGCGCACCTCGTCGGCGCACACCTGGCACTGCTCCAGGTGGAGCTCGAACTGGGCTGCCTCCTCGGCACTCAGTGCGTTGATGGCGTAGGCGCCCGAGAGGGTGTGCAAGTCGATGCTCATCGTTGCCCCTCCAGGCAGTCGCGGAGACGGATCAGTCCGTCCCTCATCCGGGTCTTGATCGTGGGAAGCGGTCTCTCCAGGAGAGTGGCCACCTCGTTGTAGGTGTATCCGTTGAAGTAGGCCAGCCGTACCGACTCCAGCTGCAGCTCGGTCAGCGTCTCCAGACACTGCCGCACCGCCCCGTGCTCCTCGTCCTTGATCACGCTGTCGGCCGGTTCGTCGTGGCTGACCTCGTCTGGTGCGCTCTTGTGGTCCTGTCGCTTGTGCGACTCGCTGCGTCGTACGGCGTCCACCGCACGACGGTGGGCGATGGTCATCACCCAGGTCTTCGCCTTGCCCAGCGAGGAGTCGAAGCGGGCCGCCTTGCGCCACACCTCGAGGAAGACCTCCTGAGTGACGTCCTCGGCTCGCGCCGGGTCGCGGACCACCCGCCGCGCCAGCCCGAAGACCGACGCCGACAGCTCGTCGTACAGCGAGTCGAATGCCTGGGCATCCCCTCGGGCGACGCTTCTCAGGAGCACATCCACGTCCTGGGGTCCCTGTGCGGGAACCAACCGGAGCCCGGGCTGGGACATCCACCGCCTCCTTGTCACCTGTCGAGCCACCACCGTCGTCTAGAGGAAGTTCGGGCCGGGACGGGGCCAGGATGGGTCGACCACCCAAGTTTCCCGAGAGAAAATCCCGTGCCCTCCAGAGTGCCCTACTCGTCGTCGCGAGCATGCCCGACATCACGACGAGCGGGCTCTCGACCGATTTCATCGGCCCCGGCTCCGCTGCTACAGTTCCACACGCTTCGCGCGCCATTAGCTCAATTGGCAGAGCAGCTGACTCTTAATCAGCGGGTTCGGGGTTCGAGTCCCTGATGGCGCACACAACCCCAACCGCACTACATCGCCGCTTCTGATCCTTTGGCGCTGCGCTGCGAACAGCTACAGACCGACGTCGGGGAAGGTCCGTGCGTAGAAGCGTTCCACACGGGGCAGTCCGTAGCCGTCCCGGACCTGGAGTCGGAGACACGGTTCCCGACCTTCTGCTCCCTGGCTCGCGAGGCCGGGCTCGCGGCGGTGTTCACGTTTCCGCTTCGGCACGGTCGCAGCGGCGTGCTCGGCGCGCTGGACGTCTATCGCGACACTGCCGGCCCCATGAGCGCTGGTGCCATGGAAGCCGCGCAGACGCTGGCGGACGTCGTTGCCGCCTACCTGCTCAACGCGAAGGCCCGCGAGAAAATGGAGCAGGCCGCCGCGGTGTCCCTGCACAGATCCCTCCACGATGCACTGACCGGACTGCCCAACCGGGTCCTGCTGCAGGAACGCCTTGAGCACGCCGCCGACCGCGCCCGACGCTCGCACGCCGCCGCGGCCGTGCTGTTCATCGACCTCGACCGCTTCAAGGACGTCAACGACAACCACGGCCACCACGTCGGCGACCAGCTCCTGGTCGCGGTGGCCCAACGGCTCCAGCGCCTGGTGAGACCCGGCGACACCCTGTGCCGGGTCTCCGGAGACGAGTTCGTCTTCCTCTGCGAAGATCTCTCCAGCAAGGGCGACGCCGACCTGCTGGCCACCCGAGTCACCGAGGCGTTCACCAAACCCTTCCACCTCAACGGACTTGACCTGACCGCATCGGCTAGCGTCGGCATCGCCCACTCAGGATCGGGCGAGGAGATCTCCGACCAGCTCACGATCGAAGCCGACACGGCGATGTACCAGGCCAAACGAAGAGGGGACCAGCACCATCAGGTCATCGGCCTGCGCGAGACTCTCCGAAGCACCCACCACAACAGCCTGGAGATCGATCTCCGCACAGCGCTGGCAGCCGGCACCTTGGCCGTCGCCTACCAACCGATCGTGCAGACCACCCGTGGACTCGTCACCGGTGTCGAGGCCCTGCGCGGTGGACACACCCAGCCTTCTCCGCTGCCAGGGACCTGATCCGGATCTGCGCCCTGGTGACTACCCGCTCATTCGGGCCTGGAGTGGTCGACGATGGGTCGCGTGTGCCTTGTGTTCGAACATGTGTTCGATTAGACTTGGTGCCATGGACCACGCCGCGACGGTGAGCACCGACCAGCTGCGCGGCTGGGTGGCGGGCCTGCGACGACTGGCGCCGGTCGACGACGCCGAGCGGGTCGAGCAGCTACGCCTCCTGGAGGAGCTGAAGTGCACCGCGGCCGGTGCGCAGGCGCGGATCACCAGTGACTTCGTGGAGTCGCAGCGGCAGTGCCAGCGCGACGCGCAGACCAGCTCGGGGGCGCCCGCACGGGAGGTCGGCGCCGGGATAGCCGCGCAGGTGGCACTGGCCCGGCGCGAGAGCCCGGTGCGCGGCGCCCGTCTCGTGGGGCTGGCCCACGCCCTCGAGGAGATGCCCTTCACGTTCGAGGCGCTGTCCTGCGGACAGATCAGTGAGTGGCGGGCGACGATCCTCGCCCGGGAGACGGCCTGCCTGACCCGTGCGGACCGGGCAGTCGTGGACGCCGAGATCAGCGCCCGCCCCGGTGGGCTGGGCCTGCTCGGCGACCGCGCCGCCGAGCGAGAGGCCCGCCGAATTGCCTACCGGCTCGACCCGTGGGCGTTCACCCGCCGCGCCCAGAGGGCGGCAACCCAGCGTTGCGTCACCGTGCGACCCGCTCCCGACACCATGGCGTACGTGACCGGGCTGCTCCCGGTCCGCGAAGGAGTGGCCGTCTACGCCGCCCTGACCCAGCACGCCGACTCCCGACTCTCCGCCGGCGACCAGCGCACCCGGGGTCAGATCATGGCCGACACGCTCGTGGAGCGAGTCACCGGCCAGGCCACCGCGACCGCCGTCCCGGTCGAGGTCGACCTCGTGATGAGCGATGCCACCCTGCTTGCCGGTGACCACACCCCCGCGCTGGTGGACGGCTACGGTCCCGTCCCCGCCCCCCTGGCCCGGAGCTGGCTGCGCGACACCGACGCCGCCGTCTGGCTGCGCCGCCTCTACGCCACCCCGAGCACCGGGCCCGGCACGGGCCGACTGGTCGCCATGGAGTCGACCCGACGCACCTTCCCCGCCAACCTGCGCCGCTTCATCACCCTCCGCGACGGCCTGTGCCGCACTCCCTGGTGCGGCGCCCCCATCCGCCACCTCGACCACGCCCGGCGAGCCGCCGACGGCGGCCCCACGACCGTCGCCAACGGTCAGGGACTCTGCCAGGCCTGCAACCACGCCAAGGACGCCACCGGCTGGAGAGCCCGCATCAGCGACTCCGGCACCGTCGAGACCACCACCCCCACCGGCCACCACTACGCCAGCCCGCTGCCACCCAGTCCCGTCGCCCGCGGACCGTCCCCACGCGCCCAGGCCGAGATCTACTTCCGCGACCTCGTGCTCACCGCGTAGCCAGGGCCCGGGCGACCAGCCGTCAGCGGCGGTCGCGCACGGTGAGCGTGCCGTCGTCGAGGGCGTCGAGCACCGCGACGTGCAGCCTGCGCTGGTTGCAGCCGTAGCTGGTCGACCGGCACGCCGTGCTCGTCGGATAGCCCACGTGGCCCCGGTCCCAGGCGGCGTAGGCCAGTCGCAGCCGACCGCTGCGGCCCACGAAGGCGTCCGGCCCGCCGGGGCCGTCGACCGCCCCGCCGCTCGCGAGCAGCGGTTTGGTGGAGGGACGGGTGCAGCCGCCGTACGGGCGCCGGCAGACCGCGTAGCCGATGGCGTACTGGGCGGTCGAGTACCGGTTCGCGGAGTAGAACAGGTACGTGCGGCCGGCGTACCTCACCATCGACGGGTTCTCGATGACGTTGCCCTCCCACGGCCGGGCCGTGGTCAGCAGCAGGTGCGGGGTCGAGCCCGCTGCGAAGGAGCTGCCGGTCGGGTCCAGGCGCTGGGTCCAGATCCGAGTGGGCTCCCGGCGCGGGATGCCCTCGTTCTTCCAGAGCAGCCAGAGCCGGCCCTTCGGGTCCCGGTAGAGCTCGGGGTCGATCGACCCCTGGTCCGGAGCGCACACGAACGGTGCGGTCGAGGTGTCCCGATAGGGGCCGAGCGGTCGGTCGGCATAGGCAAGGCTGATGCACATCTTGCGTGGGTCGAGCGAGACCGGCGCCACGTAGGCCACCACGAACCGGTCCCCCACCTGGGCCATGGAGGGCGCCCACGTCGAGACGCGCCACTTGCCGTGCGCATAGTGCCGCTTCGCCCACGCCGGCGCCTTGAGGAGCGCGTCGTTCTCCCACCAGTTGCCGGTGTTCGAGTAGCGCGCCCGCCAGGTCACCAGGTCGGGCGAGGTCATCGCGGGCAGCAGCTTGCCGCCGGTGTTCGTGGCGAAGGCGTAGTAGGTGTCGCCCACCAGTGTCACCGACGGGTCCGCGAAGTCACCGCGGTACACCTCACCGGCCCGGAAGTCGTCGCTGCCCACCGCCGCGTCCGCGGCCGAGCCGAGCGCCAGCGTCGAGCCGAGCGTGGCCAGGCCGAGCGCCGCCACCGCGGCGGCCAGCATCCGCCGCCCTCGGGCCGTACGACGAAGGGGGGCGTGCGACATGGGGTCAGTGGCTCCGGAACTGGTGGTGGGACGGGTCGCCTCATGGTGCCCGGGGAAGGTGCGATCCGTCCTGGCTTTCGGCACATGTCCCACCCAGTGGCACGCGGTCCGCCCGGGTGGGATCGGCTCACTCTCTACAGTGAGGTGGTGACCTGGCTCGCCGTGACGCTCGCGCTGCTGAGCGCGGCGACCTTCGCCATCTCCTCCTCGGTGCAGCACCACGCGGCCGCAGGCGCGCCGGAGTCCGCCCAGGGCCTGATCGGGCTGCTGGCCTACCTCATCCGGCGACCGCCCTGGTTGATCGGGCAGTTCCTCGCCACCTGCGCGTTCGCCCTGCACGCCAGCGCGCTGCACGCGGGCCCGATCGCCGTGGTGCAGCCGATCGTGGTCAGCGGCATCGTGTGGGCGGTTCCCGCGCGCGCGGCCATGAGCCGACGGCTGCCCTCGATCGCCGAGCTGCGCGCCGTGTTCGTCACCGCCTGCGGCCTGGCGGTCTTCCTCGTCGCCTCGAACCCCACGGCCGGGGGCCCCGCCCCGCTGGGTCTGGGCACGATCGGGCTCGCCGCCGGCGGCGTGGTCGTCGCCCTGGCCGCCAACGCGGTCGCCGGCCGGGTGCACGACGACCCCCGCCGACGGGCCTTCTTCCTCGGCGTGGTGGGGGGCGTGCTGTTCGGGCTGGTGGCGGGGTTCATGAAGCTGACCCTGCAGGAGCTGAACGACGGAGGGCCTTCCGCGATGCTGAGCGCCTGGCCGACGTACGCGTTGCTGCTGGCCGGCACCGGGGGGGTGCTGACCAACCAGCGGGCCTACCGCACCGCGGGTCTCTCGGCGTCGATGCCCGCTCTGAACATCGTCAACGGGCTCACCTCGCTGGCGTTCGGCTTCACGGTCTTCTCCGAGGTGCCCCGCCACTCCCCGCTGTTCCTGGTCGTCGAGGCGCTCTCGCTCGGCGCGATGGCCTACGGCCTGTGGTTGCTGATCAAGCTCGAGGAGGCGCACCAGACCAGCGACCGCCCCGCCCCGGTGGCCACCTCGTGAGCGACATGACGTACCGCCCCCTCGGCACCAGCGGCCTGATGGTCTCCACGATCGGTCTCGGGACCAACGCCTTCGGCTCCCGGATCGACGCCCACCAGACGCGGGCCGTCGTGGACGCCGCGATCGAGGCGGGCATCACGCTGTTCGACACCTCCGACACCTACGGGGTCGGCGCCAGTGAGGAGCTGCTCGGCGCCGCCTTGGGCAGGCGTCGCGACGACGTCGTGCTCGCGACCAAGTTCGGCATGGACATGCGCGGCGCCAACGGCCCGGACTGGGGCGCCCGGGCCTCCCGCCGCTACGTGCGTCGCGCGGTGGAGGCCAGTCTGCGTCGGCTCGGCACCGACCACATCGACCTCTACCAGCTGCACCAGCCCGACCTCGTCACCCCTCTCGCGGAGACACTCCAGGCGCTCAGCGAGCTGGTCGGCGAGGGCAAGGTCCGGTACGTCGGCTGCTCCAACTTCGCGGCCTGGGAGGTCGTCGACGCCCACTGGACCGCGGTCTCTGCGGGGTTGCATCCGTTCGTGTCGGCGCAGAACGAGTACTCGCTCTACAACCGCGCCGCGGAGGAGGAGCTGGTTCCAGCGCTCGAACGGTGTGGGGTCAGCCTGATCGCCTACTTCCCGCTCGCCTACGGACTGCTCACCGGCAAGTACCGCCGAGACGAGCAGGCGCCGCCGGGCAGCCGGCTCAGCGCCGCGGGCCAGGCGCACCGGCTGGCTGGTGCCGACTGGGAGCGCGTCGAGGCGCTGCGCGCGTTCGCCGACGAGCGGGGCATCAGCCTCCTGGACGTGGCTCTCGGTGGGCTGGCCGCGCAGCCCGCGATAGGCAGCGTGATCGCCGGAGCGACCCGACCCGAGCAGATCGAGGCCAACGTCCGCGCCGGGCTCTGGAAGCCGACGGCCGAGGACCTCGAGGCGCTGCGTGCCGTCAACTCCGACCGCGGGCACGAGATGACCCACCGGTCCTACGTCCGCAGCCCCGGCCGCGCGGGCTAGACAACCTGCTCGTGGTTCGGGTGGCCGTTCGCCCGGATCCGTCCGCTTTTCGGGGCTCTGCTCGGTCGGCAGGTGTGACAGCGAGTTTCACGAGCTACCCCCCGGGTACGACGACCCCATCTCGGGCCAGCCAGCAGGACGGACCGGCCCCCACCGGCTCCGCTTCCCACCCCCGTAAGGCGGAGCAGCATGGTCACGACCCCGGTCCACGCCCTCGCGGCCCAGCGCACGGCCGTCCACGACGCACTTCGACCGGACCCGGACGCCTACCCCGAGGCCGGTCTCGAGCTCGACCGGAGCCCCCGCAACCGCACTGCGCTCAGCCAGCAGCTGCTGCAGCGGGCCGCCTGCGAGACCGACCCCGTCGAGCGCAAGCGGTTGCAGGACGAGGTGGTCGTGCTCCACATGGGCCTGGCCCGCGCGATCGCCGCCCGCTACCGAGGCCGAGGAATCGCCGACGAGGACCTCCAGCAGGCGGCGTCGATGGCGCTGTTGAAGGCGGCTCGGAACTTCGACGCCTCCCTCGGCGTCGAGTTCCTCTCCTACGCCGTGGTCACCATGAAGGGCGAGGTGAAGCGGCAGTTCCGTGACTACGGCTGGATGGTGCGTCCGCCCCGACCGGTGCAGAAGCTCCAGGCGGACGTCAGCCGCGCACAGGGCGACCTGACGCAGAGGCTCGGCCGGTCCCCGCGCGTCAAGGAGGTGGCCGCCCACCTCGCGGTCCCCGAGGAGGACGTGGTCGAGGCCTTGTCCGCGGACGGCTGCTACACGCCCACCTCGCTGGACACCCCCGTCGGCGTGGACGGGGCCGGGGTGCTCGGCGAGCTGCTGCCCGACGACGACTCGGCGATGAGCGAGGCGGAGGCCCGCATCATGCTGACGCCCGCGGTGCGCTCCTTGCCCGAGCGCGAGCGCGAGATCCTCTACCTGCGCTTCTTCAAGCAGCAGACCCAGTCACAGATCGCCGCCGAGGTCGGCAGCACGCAGATGCAGGTGTCCCGGATCCTCGCCCGGGTGCTGGTCCAGCTGCGCGGACAGCTGGCCTGAGGAAGCCGAACCCGGTCAGCGGCGGGCGCGGACGACGTAGCTGCGGACGGTGTGGGCGCGCACCTGTCGCGGGGACCACGGGAACGACACCCACCGTTCCTGGCTGAACAGCCGCGTCTGGTCGCGCGAGGTTCGTCTGGTCGGGTCCATGGACTCCCCGTAGGTCAAGATCGTGTGGGCGCTGAGCCTGCCCCGGGAGCGGAAGCTCACGGCCTGGATGTGCGAGGACCCGTAGCTGATCGGGTAGAGGCGGCCGAGGTTCGCCGCCGGCTTCCGGCTGGACACGGCGTTCGCGTTGCCGGCAAATCCCTCGCCGCCACCGATCGGGATGGGCGGCGCGCCGTCGTCCCCCGCCACCTGGAGAGTGCCCCAGTAGGCGTTCGGCGCGATGTGCTTGGCGGCGAGGTAGGCGAGCGCGTCCTTCATCGCCTGCACGACCTGCGGGTTCTTCTCGTCCAGGTCGCGGGGAGTCGCCACCGGGTGGTCGGCATCGAAGGGCACCTCCCACAGGCCCGGCACGTCCTGCGCCCGCTTCCAGAACTCCTGGAAGATGTGCGTGCCGCGGCTGTCGATGTCCGAGTGCCCGTCCCACCGGTGCAGCACGTCGCAGGAGGCACCGCCGTCGGCGGCCCGGCAGACCGTGTCGAGGTCGCCGTGGCGACGAGCGAGCTCCGCCCCGAACACGCGGTTCACGTGCTCGGTCGCCTGCAGGGTGCCGAGGCTGACCTTGCGGTGACGGGCCAGCCCGTCCGTGCCTGAGAGCCGGTCGAGGACGTAGCGGTCGACCATCCGGGTGCGCAAGGTGCGCTCGCACCGCTCGCAGCCGATGATGCCGGCATACCCCTCCAGCGGCTGCCTGGGGTTCGGCAGCCAGAAGCTGTCGTTGGCGTTCATCACCCAGTCGCGGCGGATCTCCTTCGGCAGGTTCCGCGGACCGAAGATGCCCGGTCGCTGGGCGTCGGCGTCGCTGCGCCAGGCGCAGTCGCTGCGCGCCCGGGTGCCGTCGAGCGCCGGAAGGCCGGCCAGCTGCTCGAGGACGACGCCGGTCGGCGTGCTGCACCGCTCCACGAGATCGTCGGGGACGTTCGGGACGACCGAGTGGTCGGCGTACAGCACCCGCCCGGAGCGGTCCGCGGCCGTGGTGTTCACCCACGGCATCCCTGCGCCGCGGTCCTGGGCCGCGAGCAGCGAGGTGACGTCGTGCGCCTTGGCCATGTTGTGGAAGGTGTCGACGGTGCGCAGGTGCTCGGCGTTGGCGTCACGCAGCGCGAAGACGCTGGCCGGCGACCACGGCATCAGCACGTCGGGCGCATCGAGGACGTACCCCTCGTGGGTGCGGTAGACGTGCTTGGTCAGCGTGCGCTGCGACCCGTCGGACTGCCTGGCGCTGACCTTCACCGTGCGTCGGGTGAGCTCGGTCGGCCCGTCCTCGGTGAGGTAGGTCGTGCCGCTGCCCGGCACGAGCTTGTACTCGTAGGGCGTGAAGCGGTACGCCGTCGAGACGGTGTGGCTCCACGCGACGGACTTGTTCCAGCCGATGTTGACCACCGGCGACCCGATCAGGCCCGCGCCCGCGACGTCGTAGCGGCCGGGGATGGTCAGCTGGAACTGGGTGAAGCGGTAGCGACCCCGCCACGGGAAGTGCGGGTTGCCGAGCACCATCCCCTTGCCGGTGGTGGTGACGTCGGACCCGACGGCCGTCGCGTTCGACCCGAACGGGGCGTCGGCATCCTTGCCGAGCCCCGCCCGCAGCGTGGCGGCCGACGGGGTCTTCGCCGGGGGCCGGGCGAAGGTGGGCGCCCCGGCCGGCGGTTGCACAGGGGCGTCTCCCGGATCCGCGCCGGGCGGCGGCGACGCGTCGGCGATCTGCGGCACGAAGACCCCCGTCGAGGCCAGCAGGTTGGCGGCGTAGATCGCGTGCCAGACGTCCGTGGCGGTGATGTCGGGACGGACGTAGGCACGTCCCCGGCAGGCCGGGTCGGTGACGTGGTTCCTGCCGCCGATCCGGCGCAGGTAGCGGTTCACGCCGGCGGCGTACCCGCGGACCATCGCACGGGTCTCCTGTCCAGGCCCGCGGCGGGGGTCGGCGAGCAGTTTCGCGACCACCCGACGGTTGCGGATGTCGGTGAACAGCGTGTCGGTCTGGAGGTTGGTGGCGTCCAGGGTGACGCCGTCGTCGTACCGCTTGCGCGGACCGAGGTAGCGCGACCGCAGCCCGCGAGCGGTCATCACGGTGTCGGCCAGGTTGCAGATGCTGGTCTCGGCGGTGGCGAACCCCTCGCCGAAGCCCAGCGACTCGTAGTCCCCCGCCACGATGTGCGGGATGCCGTGCTCGGTGCGGGTGATCCGCGCGTGCGGCACGCCGTCCACGGGACGCAGCAGAGAGGCGGAGGCGGCGCGAGTGGTGCCGCTCGGAGCGCCAGCCGTCGGCTGCACCCACGCGCCCGCCACGAGGCCGGGCACCAGCACCAGCGAGAGCGACACAGCGGCGAACCGACGCGACAGGCGCATGGAGGGACCTTCCGGCGGGCGATGGGGGCTGCCCCACCAACGCCCCAGGACCCCGCCGGGTTACGGGTGCGTTCGTTGGTCTGCGATGGTTTGTCGGGGGATGCCCGGGGTACCGACCCCGGCAGACCACCCAACGAGAGGACATTCATGTCTTGGCTGATCTGGGTCATCATCGCGGTCGTCGTCATCGCGGTCGTCGTCGCGCTGGTGATGGCGGCCAACCGCAAGAAGCGGGAGCGCGACCGCGAGCGGGCGGGTGAGCTGCGCGAGCGCGCCGCCGAGCACGCCTCGACGCTGCAGCAGCGGGAGGCAGCCGCACGGGAGACCGAGGCCGAGGCCGCCGCTGCCCGGGCGGAGGCCGACCGCCGACAGGCGCAGGCCGACCGGCTCGAGGCGGAGGCCCACGACCGCCACCAGGTCGCCGAGGAGGCCCGCGAGGAGCACCAGGAGCACGTGCGCCGCGCGGACGAGATCGACCCCGACGTGGACACCAAGCACGGGGAGCGCGTCGAGCCGCAGGAGGGTGAGCACGAGCCCACCACCCCTGCGGCCGCCGGGGCGACCGGCGCCGACGAGAGCACCGGTCAGCAACCCACGACCATCACGCATCCCGATGGCACCACGGAGCCCGTCAGCGCGCCCGACGAGGGCGGCACCCACCGCGCGTGAGCCGACCGAGGACTCCGGCTCAGAGGTAGAGGCCGGTCGGGGAGTCCCCGAGGCGTTCGGCGGCGACCGCGTGGATGTCGCGCTCGCGCATGAGCACGTAGGTCTCCGCGTTGACCTCGACCTCGCCCTTGTCCTCCGGGTCGAACAGCACCCGGTCGCCGACCTCGACCGCCCGCACGTGCGGACCGATGGCCGCGACCCGCGACCACGCGAGCCGACGGCCGCCCATCGCCGCGGTCGCCGGGATCACGATGCCGCCGCTCGAGCGACGCTCGCCGTCCCGGTCGACCGTGACGAGCACCCGGTCGTGCAGCATCCGGATCGGTGTCTTCTCGGGATGGTCGTCGGGCACGGCCGCGGCCCCCTCGCTAACGGGTCACCTTGCGCGCGACGACGACGAAGGCCACGAAGCCCGCGACCCCACCGGCGACCTTGAGGATGTTGTCGGTGCGGGGGTTGCCCTGGGCATCGACGAAGTAGGCCTTGATGGTCGCGATCTCGCGCTTCACGATGGTCTTCGGGCTGGCGCGGTAGAGCAGCTCGTCGAGGGTGCCGGCCAGCCGCTCACGCGTGGCTTCCAGCTCCTTCTCGATCGAGTCGGGCCCCCGCTGGTCGCTCTCAGCCGCCACCGTCGTCTCCTCGTTCGCTCCGGTCCGCGTGATCGCGGACATCGCCCGAGAAGGTTACCCTCTGCCTGCACCCGACCCCTTCAGGAGGACCTTCATCGTGAGCGACATCCGCCTGGCCCCCGGCGACACCGCCCCCGACTTCACGCTCACCTCGGACACCGAGGAGCAGGTCTCGCTGTCCGGCCTGCGCGGCAGCAAGGTGATCGCGTACTTCTACCCGGCCGCGATGACGCCCGGGTGCACCAAGCAGGCGTGCGACTTCACCGACTCGCTGGACTCCCTCAAGGCCGCCGGCTACGAGGTTCTCGGCATCTCCCCCGACAAGCCGGCGAAGCTCGCCACCTTCCGCGAGCGCGACGGCCTCACGATCACCTTGCTCTCCGACCCGGACCGGCAGACGCTGGCGGCGTACGGCGCGTTCGGTGAGAAGAAGCTCTACGGCAAGGTCGTCGAGGGAGTGATCCGGTCGACGTTCGTGATCGACGAGGAGGGCACCATCGAGCTCGCGCAGTACAACGTCAAGGCCGCCGGTCACGTCGCGAAGCTCCGCAGGGACCTCGGGCTGGCGTCCTGAACCAGCCGTTGCACCAGCGCCCGTAGCCCAATCGGCAGAGGCAGTCGGTTTAGGTCCGGCCCAGTGTGAGTTCGAGTCTCACCGGGCGCACAGCTCGCCGGCTCACAGGCCGGTGAGCACGTCGGCGACGACCGGCGCGATCTCCCGGATCGCCTTGCCCCGGTGGGAGATGGCGTCCTTCTCCTCGACCGACAGCTCGGCGGACGTGCGACCGTCGGACTGGCCGTCGGCGACGAACAGTACGTCGTAGCCGAAGCCGCCGGTGCCCCGGGTCTCGCGGATGACGCGACCCGGCATCTCACCGTGCACGACGTGCTCGGCCACCCCGCCGGCCCCGACCGGGTAGGCGAACGCGACCGCACACGCGAAGTGGGCCCCGCACCGCTCGTCGGGCACGTCGGCGAGCTGCTGGAGCAGCAGCGCGTTGTTCGCGGCGTCGTCCTTGGCGGCGCCGGCCCAGCGTGCGGACAGCACCCCCGGCATGCCGTTCAGCGCGTCGACGCAGAGTCCGCTGTCGTCGGCGAGCGACGGCAGCCCGAGCGCCTCGACGGCAGCATGCGCCTTGATCAGCGCGTTGCCCGCGAACGTCGCCTCGGTCTCCGCCGGCTCGTCGTACGGCGGGACGTCGTCGAGGCCCAGCACCTCGACGTCGCGAACGTACTCGACGAGGATCCTGCGCATCTCCATGAGCTTCTTCGCGTTGCGGGAGGCGAGGAAGACCTGCGTCATCCGGCCATCGCCTCGCGCTGCATCGCGGTCAGGTCGGCGCAGCCCTTCTCGGCCAGCGAGAGCAGCGTGTCGAGCATCGCCCGGTCGAACGGTGCGCCCTCCGCGGTGCCCTGCACCTCGACGTAGCTGCCGTCACCGGTCATCACCACGTTCATGTCGGTCTCGGCGCGGACGTCCTCCTCGTAGGGGAGGTCGAGGCGGGCCTCACCGTCGATGACCCCGACCGAGACCGCGGCCACGGAGCCGGTCAGCGGGTCGCCCTTGAGGGCGCCGAGGCCCTTGAGGTGCGCGCAGGCGTCGGCGAGCGCGACGTACGCGCCGGTGATCGCAGCGGTGCGCGTGCCACCGTCGGCCTGCAGCACGTCGCAGTCGAGCACGATGGTGTTCTCACCGAGGGCCTGGTGGTCGATGACGGCGCGCAGCGAGCGGCCGACCAGCCGGGAGATCTCGTGCGTGCGGCCGCCGATGCGGCCCTTGACGGACTCGCGGTCCGAGCGGGTGTTGGTCGAGGCCGGGAGCATGGCGTACTCCGCGGTCACCCAGCCCAGCCCCGACCCCTTGCGCCAGCGCGGCACCCCCTCGCTGGCGGAGGCGGCGCACAGCACCCGCGTGCGGCCGAACTCGACGAGCACGGATCCCGCGGCGTGGTCCAGCCAGTTGCGGGTGATGGTCACAGGGCGGAGCTGGTCGTCGTCTCGTCCGTCGGCGCGCGTCATGTCGCGACCCTACCGAGGCGGGCTGCCGTCCCCGACGGGCGTCGGTGGCTGCGGCGGGAGGACGTACGTCGCGCCGGTGACCGCCAGCTCGATCGGGCCGTCGAAGACCTCGCGGGCCTCGGCGAGACTGGTCTGCGGATCGTGCCACGGCGGGACGTGGGTGAGCACCAGCCGCGAGACCGCGGCCTCTGCCGCCGCGGCCCCGGCCTGCTTGCCGGTCATGTGCAGGTCGACCGGGTTGCTGCCACTCTCGACGAACGCCGCCTCCGAGACCAGCAGATCGGCCCCCACGGCGAGCTCGACCAGCTCCTGGCAGGGGCCGGTGTCCCCGGAGTAGACGAGCACCGCCTCGTCGGCCACGACCCGGAAGGCGAAGGCGGCGATCGGGTGGACGACCGGTCCGACGGTGATCGTGAACGGCCCGAGGCGGATCGGCTGGTCGTCGTACTCGTGGAAGGTGAACTCCTCCGACATGCCCGGGTCCCTGCGCAGCCCGTAGGCGCGGGCGCACTGGCGGGCGACCCCCTGCGGACCCCACACGGGGATCGGCGGCCGGGCGCCGTCGGGGTGGTACTTCCACAAGACGTAGAGGCCGCTGATGTCGAAGTAGTGGTCGGGATGCAGGTGGGACAGGAGCACCGCGTCGAGCGTGAGCGGGTCGACGAACCGCTGCAGCGACCCGAGCGCGCCGCTGCCGAGGTCGAGCAGCACCCGCCAGCAGCGGCCCTCCCACTCGGCCTCGAGGAGGTAGCAGCTCGCGGCGGAGTCGGGTCCGGCGAACGAGCCGGAGCACCCGACGACGGTCAGCCTCATGCGCTCGCCCACAGGGTCGCCTGCGCGAGCTGGTGGACCGACTCCAGCTCGGGCCCCAGGAAGCGGCGACCGATCGAGGCGAACTCCTGCGGCTGGCCGGTGGTCAGGAACCGGTGCACGGGCGCCGGCAGCGCCGGGTCACGCTCGAGGCCGTGCTGCACGAGGAGCCGGTAGGTGTCCTTCGCGGTCTCCTCGGCGCTGGACACCAGGGTGACGCCGTCCCCCATGACGTAGGACAGGGCGCCGGTCAGCAGGGGGTAGTGGGTGCAGCCGAGCACCAGGGTGTCGATGTCGGCGGCCGTGAGCGGGTCGAGGTACTCGTGGGCGACGGCCATCAGCTCCGGGCCGCTGGTGACGCCGGCCTCGACGAGCTCGACGAAGCGTGGACAGGCGCGGGTGTGGAGCTCGACGTGCGGAGCGGCGGTGAACGCGTCGTCGTAGGCCATCGACTCCGCCGTCGCCCGGGTGCAGATCACCCCGATGCGACCGCTGCGGGTCGCCGCGACGGCGCGCCGGGTCGCCGGGTGGATCACCTCGACGACGGGCACCGGGTAGCGCTCGCGTGCGTCGCGCAGCACCGCGGCACTGGCCGAGTTGCAGGCGATGACCAGGGCCTTCACGCCCCGGTCGACGAGGTGGTCCAGGCACTCCAGGGCGTACTCCCTGACCTCGCCGATCGGCTTGGGACCGTAGGGCTGCCGGGCGGTGTCCCCGAGGTAGAGGACCGGCTCGTGGGGCAGCTGGTCGAGCACCGCACGGGCCACGGTGAGTCCACCGAAGCCTGAGTCGAAGATTCCGATCGGAGCGTCCGCCACGGGTCAAGGCTACGTGCACGCGACCCCTCCAGGTGCCGCACTCGACCCTGGTCGCGCGCGACGTTGCTCACGCAACCCGGACCACGACGAACCCCTCCTGGGCCAGCAGCCGGGGCAGCGCCCGGATGAACACCCGGTCCTTCTCCCGCCCCTCCTCGGTCAGCTCGCGCCAGGTGACCATGTCCGGGTGCGTGGTGGGAGTCCGGTCGGGCCCGTAGCGCAGCCCGGAACGCGCGCGCTCCTCGACCCACCGCACATGCTCCATCCGAGCCAGCTCCTCGATCTCCGCCTCCTCGAGCGCGAACCTCGGCAGCGACGCCATCGAGGGCACCAGGGCGCACCCCAGGGCGGTCAGCTTGACCGCGATCTGGCGCGCCTGGTCCCGGTTGGACTCCTTGAACTGCTCGGGCAGGTCGGCCCAGTCGGACCGGACCGGCCGGTGCGCGGAGGCGGCGTACTCGCGGAGGTACTCCCCGTGCATGGCGCGTGCCAACCGTTCGGTGACCGTCTGAGAGGCGATCGCCGCCGGGTCCGAGAGCGCCGCACTGCGGCTGTGCACACGCAGCAGGCCGCGACTGTCGACGACGAGACCCGCCTCGCCCGCTGCCACGGCACCCGAGAGCCCGGTGTCCGCCTCCACGCAGAGCACCACCGGGGTCGCCGCGGAGGCGCGGCGTGCCCACCACGACAGTCCCGTCTTGACGGTCTGCTGGTCGGACGACTCACACACGTAGACCAGGTCGACGTCCGGCAGGCCGTCCGTGGCGACCTCGAGCAGGGTCTCGTCCGTGGGCGCAGGCAGGCGCGCCAGTACGGCGTCGCGGACGCTCGGCGCCGTCGGGCCGGCCAGGACCACGCGGCCCACCAGGGGCGCCGACCGGAGCACCTCGGAGGCCAGGGCGACGGCCAACGACCCGGATCCGGCCACCAGCACCTGCCACCCGGGCCGCGGTGTCTCCGCCGAGACCACCCGGCTCGCGAACACCCGGTGCGGGTCGACCAGGTGCAGCCGGAACGACGGCGCCGTCACGGTCGAGAGCAGCAGAGCCTGGAGCGTGATCTGCAGCTCGGGGTCCTCGATGAGCGCGTAGCAGTCCAGCGGCCGGCGGTCGTTGCGCACCAGTCGCTTCGCGGCGACGGCGACGGCCGCGTTCGTGTCCCCGGCCGCATCGAGCGCGAAGAGCCGGCGTGCCCGGGCCACCCCGGCCCGACGCAGTACCACGACGTCGCGCGGGTCGCCGGAGACCGGCACCACCCGTCGTACGAGCGAGGTGAGGACGGGTCGGCTGGACGCGTCGACAGCCACCAGGACGGTGGTCCCCTCGCGGGCGAGAGCGCGCGCGAGCAGGACACCGGGCCGGCCGGCGCCGCAGACCACCGAGTGGCCCCGGGCCAGACGAGCGCGCACCAGGCGCCACCGCTCCGCGAGCAGCACGGACACGGTGGCGGCGAGCACGTAGCCGGTCGACAGCGGCGCGACGACACGCGCCACGTCGTACGACGGCGGCAGCGGGGTCGAGGGCGCCAACCAGGCCGGAGACCCGCCGGAGTACAGCGCCACCACGCCCTGCAGGACGTCGAAGGCGTTGAGGTCGTACCCCTGCTGGGCGTCGATGCGCAGCACACCGACCAGGCCGAGCACGCCGCCGGCGACCGCGGCGAGCCCGAAGAGGACGGACAGGGCGAGCAGCCAGGGGGTGCCGAGCCGCTCCGCCTCGGGAGGTGTGCGGAAGCGGGTCAGCAGACCCGTCATGCCGCGTAGGACGCGGAGGACAGCCCCGCGATGACCAGGTACAGCAGGTACAGCAGGAGGAGCACACCCCCGGTGATCCCCGCCGCCTGGGCCCACATCTTGGCCTTCCTGGAGGCCTCGACCGCCTCCGCGTACTGACCCGACGCCCACAGCGAGTCGACCTTGACCGACGCGACGATTCCCACGATCCCGAAGGGCAGGCAGCACAGCAGCGTGGTGAGGACCGTCCACACCAGGTAGCTGTCGGGCTTGCCCATCAGTGGCGGAGCCTGGCCCGCAACCTGCCGGGGTGCCTGCGGCGGGATCTGGGGAGCGCTACCCGGACCCGGGTAGGCCGGGCCCGGTGACGGCTCCCGTCGCGGCTGCTGCTGTTGCTGCTGCGGCTGCTGCGGCTGCTGCGGCTGCTGCTGCGGCTGGGGGCGCACGGTCCCCCCGGCGTGGGCGGTGATCACCTGGTCGATGTCCATGGCCACCTGGTAGCCGACGTCCGGACGCTGCCGCAGCCGCTGGAGCAGCATCGCGGCGGCGTCCCGGTCCCCGGTCGCCAGGCGGCTCCGGAGATCGGCCACGATCTGCAGCTGACGGTTCCGGCTGATCTCCGCGTCGCCGCCGATCTCCTGCTGCAGCTCGGTCATGTAGGAGATGGGCACGCGCGGTCGCTCGGGCATCGGGTTCGGCAGAGGTGGGGTGGGCGGCAGGACGTTGATGGCCCGGATGACCGACAGGATGCTCTGCGGGTTCCGCGGGTCGTACTCGGCCCAGTGCGCCTGCGAGATCGCCTCGGAGAACAGCTGGGGCGGCAGGTTCTCGATCGCGATCGGGAGGAACGGCTTCCCGAGCGTGGCGGCGTAGGTCGCCTCGAGCTGGCAGGGCGTCGAGTTGAGGTAGTCCGAGCCCAGCACCGGCACGAACGCGTCGGCGGCCTCGATCCGCGAGAGGAGCTCGGCCCACCAGTTCTGGCCGCCGGCGAGCTGCTCGTCGAAGAACGGCTCGTAGCCGCTGCTGCGCAGGTCGGCCGCCAGCCGCTCGACCTGGGGCCGGCTCTCCCGGGCATAACTCACGAACAGCTGCGGCATGACGCTCCCCCTCTATCCCTACCTTTACCCTCACCTCGATGCTCGGTGAAGCCCGGAGGGTCGTCCATGCCCCAGGCGGGTCAGCCCGTCATGGTCAGGCCGGGAGGTCAGGTCTCGGTGGGCCGCTCGTTGTAGACACCCGCGAAGGTCTGCCCGGAGAGCTGCTGGATGGCGTTCATGATCACGTCGGTGACCTCGCGCCGGGCCCGACCGGGCGGCACCCCGTCGTACGCCTGCTGGAAGAACATCGGCTCGCCGAACCGCACCGTCACGTCGGCCAGCCGCGGAAGCGTGCGGCCGACCGGCTGGAGGTGGTCGGTGCCCACCAGCCCCACGGGTACGACGGGGGCGCCCGAGGTCAGGGCCAGGTGCGCCACGCCGGTGCGGCCGCGGTAGAGCCGACCGTCGCGGGAGCGGGTGCCCTCCGGGTAGATGCCGAAGGCCTCCCCCCGACCCAGCACCTCGAGCGCGATGTCGAGCGAGGCCAGCGCCGCCTTCCTGTCGTCGCGGTCCACCGGGATCATCCCCATGCCGGTGAACCAGCCGCGCTGGAGCGCGCCCCGAAGACCCGTGCCGGTGAAGTAGTCCTGCTTGGCCAGGAACACGACCTTGCGCGGCGCCACGATCGGGATCACCACGCTGTCGGCGAACGAGACGTGGTTGCTCGCCACGATCACCGGACCGGTGGACGGCATCTTGTCGAGGCCCTCGACGGTCGGGCGCAACACGGCCCTGGCGACGGGCGGCACGACGGCCTGCACCACCTCGAAGAACATCGGCCTCCTTCACCCTCCACGGACGACACCAGCCTGCCAGGTGGTGCGGGGCCCGGCCGACGTGACCGCCGTACGGACGGGTAGGGCTCAGGCGGGGAACGGCAGCTTGGGCTGCGGGGGTCCGAGTGTCGGGTCGACCCCGTCGAAGAGACTGCTGACCGACTCGCCCGCATGGACCCGCGAGATCGCCTCGGCGAACAGCTCCGCGACCGAGCGGATCTTCAGCTCGGGCCAGTCGCTCGGCGCCGGCACGGTGTCGGTGGTGACCACCTCCCGCACGAACGGGTGCTCGCGCAGTCGGTCGACGGCCTTCCCGACGAACAGTCCGTGGGTGCACGCCACCGAGGCACCCGTGCAGCCGAGCTCGCCCAGCTTGTCGAGCAGCTCGACGATCGAGCCGCCGGTGGCGATCTCGTCGTCGAGCACGATCGCCTGCTTGCCGCGCACGTCCCCCACGACCGCCTCGATCACGACCCGGTCGTCGGCCAGCCGCTGCTTGCTGCCCGCCGCCACCGGGAGCCCGAGCAGCCGTGCGAAGTGGGTGGCGGTCTTGGCGTTGCCCAGGTCGGGAGAGACCACGACGGCGTTGCTGAGGTCCTGGCTCTGGTAGTGCTCCGAGAGCACGCCGAGGGCGCTGAGGTGATCGACCGGCACGGAGAAGAAGCCGTGCACCTGCGGCGCGTGCAGCGTCATCGTGAGGACCCGGCTGACACCCGCGGTGACCAGCAGGTCGGCGACGAGCCGGCCCCCCAGCGAGATGCGGGAGGCGTCCTTCTTGTCCGAGCGGGCGTAGGCGTAGTGCGGGATGACCGCGGTGATCTGGGCCGCGCTGGCGCCCTTGGCGGCGTCGACCATCAGCAGGAGCTCCATCAGGTGCTCCTGGGTCGGTGGCACCAGCGGCTGGACGATGTAGACGTCGCGCTGGCGACAGTTGGCCTGCAGCTGCGCCTGCAGGCAGTCGTTGCTGAATCGGCTGATCTCGACCGAGGACAGCCCGACCCCGAGGGAGTCGCAGATGGACTTGGCCAGCGGGCGGTGGGCACTGCCGCTGAAGACGACGATCTCGCGCACGGCGGGACTCCGTTGTCGGTGAGGTTGTCGGTGGAACGAGACGACGCCACCCTAACCCGCCCCACCCCCCTCCGCCGTCCCCGTCCGCCGAGGCGGGGAAGGGGTCAGGCCCAGAGCTGGCCCTCGAGGCGCTCCTCGGCCTCGTCGATGGTGCCCTCGTAGGCGCCCGTGGAGAGGTACTTCCAGCCGCCGTCGCAGACCACGAAGACGATGTCGGCGCGTTCTCCGGCCTTGACCGACTTGGCCGCCTGGGCGAGCGCGGCGTGCAGGATGGCCCCGGTCGAGATGCCGGCGAAGATCCCCTCGGCCTCGAGAAGCTCCCGCACCCGGCGTACGGCGTCGCGCGGGCCGACCGAGAAGCGGGCGTCGATCAGCGTCTCGTCGTACAGCTCGGGGACGAAGCCCTCGTCGAGGTTGCGCAGGCCGTAGACGAGCTCGCCGTAGCGGGGCTCGGCCGCCACGATCCGCACGTCCGGCTTGTGCTCGCGGAAGAACCGGCCGGTGCCCATCAACGTGCCGGTGGTGCCGAGCCCGGCCACGAAGTGGGTGACCTCCGGCAGGTCGGCGAGGATCTCGGGGCCGGTGCCCTCGTAGTGGGCGAGGGAGTTCGCGGGGTTGCCGTACTGGTAGAGCATCACCCAGTCGGGGTGCTCCTCGGCGACCAGCTTGGCGACCCGGACCGCCTCGTTGGACCCGCCCGCCGCGGCCGAGGAGATGATCTCGGCGCCCCACATCCGCAGCAGCTGTCGACGCTCCTCGGAGGTGTTCTCCGGCATCACGCAGACCAGCCGGTAGCCCTTGAGCTTGGCGGCCATCGCCAGCGAGATGCCGGTGTTGCCGGAGGTGGGCTCGAGGATGGTGCAGCCGGGGCGGAGCCGACCCTCCTTCTCGGCGACCTCGACCATCTTCAGCGCGGCGCGGTCCTTGATCGAGCCGGTCGGGTTCTGGTCCTCGAGCTTGGCCCAGATCCGCACGTCGGGCGACGGCGACATCCGGGGCAGGCCGACCAGCGGCGTGCCCCCGACGGAGTCGAGCGTCGAGTCGAAGCGCACGGGCTTGGCTCAGCCGCCGGCGACGGCGGGGAGCACGACGACCTGGTCGCCGTCGCTCACGGAGGTGTCGAGACCACCGGTGAAGCGGACGTCCTCGTCGTTGACGTAGACGTTCACGAAGCGACGCAGGTCGCTCTGGCCGTCCTTGGCCTCGACCAGCCGCTCCTTGATGCCCGGGTGGTTGCTCTCGAGGTCCTCGATGACCTCCGAGAGCGTCGTTCCCTCACCGGGGACGGCCTTCTCGCCGTCCGTGTAGGTGCGCAGGATGGTGGGGATGCGGACCTCGACTGCCATCAGGCCTGACTCCTCAGCTCTTCTCGGGTGGCGACGACCTCGACCGGTTCCTCGGTGACCTGTCCGTCGACGATTCTGTAGGACCTGAACTCCACCGGGCCCTCACTATTCCCGTGCTCGCGTGTGCTGACCAGCACATAGTGCGCGTGGGGCTCCTGGGCGAGGCCGATGTCGGTGCGTGAGGGGTAGGCCTCCGTCGCCGTGTGCGAGTGGTACACGACCACCGGCTCCTCGTCCCGGTCGTCCATCTCGCGGTAGAGCCGCAGCAGGTCCATCGGGTCGAACTCGTAGAAGGTCGGCGAGCTCGCGGCGTTGACCATCGGCACCAGCCGCTCCGGTCGGTCCGAGCCCTCCGGCCCGGCGACCACGCCGCACGCCTCGTCGGGATGGTCCTTCTTGGCGTGGGCGACGATCGCGTCGCGGGTCTCCTGGTCGATCCTCAGCACGTTCGCCAGCGTAGGAGGGGGCCGGTCGGCGGCCCCGCCGTACGACGGCCGGGTCCGCATCCTGAGACACCGGCTACCGGGAGAGGGCGTCGACGAGGGTCTCCTGGAGATAGCCCAGCCACTGGTAGATGTCGAAGACGTGCGCCTGCGGGTCCTCGTCGGGCAGCGCCAGCCAGTAGTCCTCGTCGTCGTCCTGGAGACCGAGCCGCGTGGCGAGGGCGAGCCGGATGTCGGTGAAGGACTTCATCCAGCTCAGCGCGCCGTCCGGGTCCAGCTCGATGTCGAGCACGAGGGACTCCTCGCCGAGCGCCTCGGGCAGCCCGGCCTCCTCCAGCGCCTCGATGATGCCGACCGCGGCGACCGCCTTGTTGTCCCGCAGCGTGCCCTCGGTGAAGCGCCGGAACTCCCCCGCGGCCTCGTCGTCGTGGGGGTAGGCCGTCGGGAACAGCCGGGCCAGCACCGGGTCCTCGGGCTCGGTGGTGGGCCCCGAGAAGTCCAGCAGCTGCTCCAGCGGGTCGTTACCGCCTCGGGGGGCGGCCGTCTCGTTGCGCAGCAGCTCGACGAGCTGGGAGGCCAGCGAGCGCAGCAGGTCGGCCTCGAAGCCGGTGAACGTCGCCACGACACCGCCGCCACGTCGGCGCTGGAAGCCGTCAGTCATGGCGCTCCTAGTCCTGTCGCTCCAGCGTGGCCCAGAGACCGTACTCGTGCATCGCCTGCACATGACGCTCCATCTTCTCGCGTGAGCCGCTGGCCACCACGGACTTGCCGTCGTTGTGCACCTCGAGCATCAGCTTCTCGGCCTTCTTCTTGCCGTAGCCGAAGTAGGTCTGGAAGACGAAGGTCACGTAGCTCATCAGGTTCACCGGGTCGTTCCACACGATCGTCACCCAGGGCCGGTCAAGGAAGGTGAGGTCCTCGGTCTCCGGCTGGTCGAGCTCGACGGGCGAGGGAGCGGACACGAGCTCATCCTAGGGTGTGCGGGTGACGAGAGACTCGACGGCGTTGCTCACGGACCACTACGAGCTGACCATGCTGCAGGCGGCGCTGGCGGCGGGCACCGCGGAGCGCCGGGCCGTGTTCGAGATGTTCCCTCGTCGGCTCCCGGAAGGCCGTCGGTACGGCGTCGTGGCCGGCGTCGGCCGGGCTCTGGACGCGATCGAGCGGTTCCGGTTCGACGACGAGGTCGTCGCCCTGCTCCGCGAGCACGCCGTGGTCGACGAGCGCACGCTCGAGTGGCTGGCGGGCTACCGCTTCTCCGGTGACGTGTGGGGCTACCCCGAGGGCGAGACCTACTTCCCCTACTCCCCGCTGCTGGTCGTCGAGTCCACGTTCGCGGATGCGGTGCTGCTCGAGACGCTGGTGCTCTCCATCTACAACCACGACTCCGCCATCGCCTCGGCCGCCTCGCGGATGACCTCGGCGGCCGGCGGCCGCCCCTGCATCGAGATGGGCTCGCGTCGTACCCATGAGGAGGCGGCGGTCGCCGCCGCGCGGGCGGCGTACGTCGCGGGCTTCGTGACCACGTCGAACCTGGCTGCTCGTCAGCGCTACGGCGTCCCCACCGCGGGCACGAGCGCGCACAGCTTCACGCTGCTGCACGACAGCGAGCGCGAGGCTTTCACGGCACAGGTCGACTCGCTGGGCGCGGGTACGACGCTGCTCGTCGACACCTACGACGTCGCCGAGGCGGTGCGGCTGGGCATCGAGATCGCCGGCACCGAGCTGGGGGCGGTCCGCATCGACAGCGGTGACCTGGGGGTGCTGGCGAACCAGGTGCGTGAGCAGCTCGACGGGCTGGGAGCCACCGGGACCCGGATCATCGTCACGTCCGACCTCGACGAGCACGCGATCGCCTCGCTCGCGGCGTCCCCGGTCGACGGCTACGGGGTCGGGACCTCGCTGGTCACCGGCAGCGGCCACCCGACGTGCGGCTTCGTCTACAAGCTGGTCGCGCGCGAGGGCGACAGTGGGGAGCTGGTCAGCGTCGCGAAGAAGAGCACGGACAAGATCTCCGTCGGCGGCCGCAAGTACGCCCTCCGCCGGCTCTCCCGCCAGGGCGTTGCCGAGGCGGAGGTCATCGGCATCGGTGAGCCGCCCCCGAACGACGGCGACGACCGGGCGCTCCTGGTCCCGCTCGTCCGCGACGGCGAGGTGGTCGGACGCGAGAGCCTCGAGGCCAGCCGCGAACGGCACGCGGCCTCGCGAAGCGAGCTGCCGCTGATGGCCCGGCAGCTCTCCCGCGGCGAGCCGGTCCTGGCGACCGTGCACCTCGATGGCACCGTGTCCTGACATGGCGTTGCTGCGCTGCGACTTCTTCTCCGAGGTGCTCGAGGTCAGCACGTCGATGACGGTGCTGCTGCCGCAGGCGGGCGACTCGCAGATCGGGGTGGCCGGCGCGGTCCGTGAGCAGGACGTCCCCGTGCTCTACCTGCTGCACGGACTCTCCGACGACGGCACCGCCTGGCAGCGCTACACCGGCATCGAGCGGTACGCCGCCGAGCACGGTCTCGCCGTCGTCATGCCGCAGGTCGGCCGCAGCTTCTACGCCGACGAGGTGCACGGCCACCGGTACTGGGCGCACCTGAGCGACGAGGTGCCCGCCGTGGTCGAGTCCTTCTTCCGGGTCTCCCAGCGCCGCGAGGACACCTTCGTCGCCGGACTGTCGATGGGCGGCTACGGCGCGCTCAAGTGGGCCCTGCACCAACCCGAGCGGTTCGCCGCGGTGGCCAGCCTGTCCGGGGCGCTCGACGTCGCGGCGATCAGCGAGGAGGAGTGGCGCCGGCCGCTGTTCCACCGGGTGTTCGACGACGGGATCGGCCCAGAGGACGACCTCTTCTCGCTGCTCGCGGCGGCCGACGTCGACCGGCTGCCGTCCTGCTACGTCGGCTGCGGCACCGAGGACCACCTGTACGAGCAGAACGTGCGCTTCGTCGACGAGGCCAGGCTGGCGGGAGTCGACGTACGCGTCGACTTCCGTCCGGGCGAGCACGAGTGGGGGCTGTGGGACGCGACCATCCGCGACGTCCTCGCCTGGCTGCCACTGCCTCGCTAGGGTCGGCGCATGAAGCGCGCGCTGATCGTGGTCGACGTCCAGAACGACTTCTGCGAGGGCGGCAGCCTCGCCGTGAACGGCGGCGCCGAGGTTGCCTTCCGGATCGGCGAGCTGCTGCACCACTGGTCCACCAAGGGCCCGAAGGCCCCGGCGTACGACGTCGCGGTCGCGACCCGCGACCACCACATCGACCCGGGCGACCACTTCAGCGACGACCCGGACTTCGACCACTCGTGGCCGCCGCACTGCGTCGTCGGCTCGGACGGTGAGGCGTTCCACCCGAACCTCGACCCCCAGCCGTTCGACGCGGTCTTCCTCAAGGGCGAGCACGAGGCGGCCTACTCCGGCTTCGAGGGCCGCGCGCCCGACGGCTCCTCACTCACCGACTGGCTGCGGGGCCACGAGATCACGCACGTCGACGTCTGCGGGCTGGCCACCGACTACTGCGTGCGCGCCACCGCTCTCGACGCGGCGCGCAACGGGTTCGACACCCGGCTGCTGCAGACGCTGTGCGCCGGGGTTGCCGCGGAGACCACCCGGGCCGCGCTCGGGGAGATGGCCGAGGCGGGGGTCACGCTGCGATGAGCGCGACGCCGCCGCTCAGCGAGATGTTCGCCGAGCTCGGGAGGCGGCGGGGCGACCACCCGGCGTTGGTCGGCGCCCACCGCACGGTGAGCTTCGCCGAGCTCGACGCGAACGCCAACCGGGTCGCGAACGCGCTGCGCGACCTCGGTGTCGGCGAGGGCGGTCGGGTGGCCTACCTCGATCTCAACAACCCGGAGTTCTTCGAGGTGATGGTGGGGGCGGCCCGTGTGGGCGCCGCCATCGCGCCGCTGAACTTCCGGCTCACTCCCGCCGAGCTCGGGCGGATCGTGCACGACGCGGGAGCGACGGTGCTGGTCGTCGGCCCCGCTTTCGAGGCGATGCTGCCGGCGATCCAGACCGAGGCGACCGGGCTCACGCGCGTCGTACGCACGGGTGGCGACTACGCGCAGTGGCTGGCCGCGGCCCCCGACGTGGCGCTCGGCCGCGAGTCGACGTACGACGACGTGGTGCTGCAGCTCTACACGTCCGGGACCACCGGGCTGCCCAAGGGCGTCATGCTCACCAACGGCAACTGCTCCGGCCTGATGGACGTCGCGGAGGCGTGGGACGTCGACGAGACCTCCGTGTCGCTCGTCGCGATGCCGCTGTTCCACATCGGCGGGTCCGGGTGGGCCAACGTCGCCCTCGCCCGCGGAGGCACCGACGTGCTGGTGCCGCTGATCGACCCTGCCGCGCTCATCGACACGATCGAGGACGCGCGGATCACCAACGCGTTCCTGGTGCCGGCGGTGCTGCAGATGATGTGCGCGGTGCCCGGCGCCGACGACCGCGACTACTCGAGCCTGCGCTCGATCGCGTACGGCGCCTCACCGATCACGACGGCCGCGCTGAAGCGGGCGCTCGAGGTGTTCCGCGCACCGCTGTTCCAGGTGTACGGCCTCACCGAGACGACCGGTGCCATCACCGAGCTGTCCTCACGCGACCACGATCCCGGCGGTCCGCGAGAGCACCTGCTGCGCTCGGCGGGTCGGCCCTACCCGTGGGTGGAGATGAAGGCCGTCGACCCGGTCGCGGGCACGGACTGCGGTCCGGGCGAGGTGGGCGAGATCTGGACCCGCTCACGACAGAACTCGCCGGGCTACTGGAACAAGCCGGAGGACACCGCCGCGGCCTTCGACGGTGACGGCTGGCTGCACACCGGGGACGCCGGCTACCTCGACGAGGAGGGCTTCGTCTTTCTCACCGACCGCATCAAGGACATGATCGTGACGGGGGCGGAGAACGTGTACCCGATCGAGGTGGAGTCGGCGCTCTCCGAGCACCCCGACGTCGCCGACGTGGCGGTCATCGGCGTCCCCGACCCGACCTGGGGGGAGACCGTCAAGGCGGTCGTCGTCCGGCGGGAGGGTTCCTCGCTCGCCGAGGACGAGCTGCTCGCGTGGGCCAAGGAGCGGATCGCCGGCTTCAAGCGACCGCGGTCCGTCGACTTCGCCGACGAGCTTCCGCGCAACCCGTCAGGGAAGCTGCTCAAGCGGGTGCTGCGTGCGCCGTACTGGGTCGACGGTGAGGGGCGGGCGATCGGCTGAGCGCGGGGCCTGGGTTTGGGCTGGCGGGGCTGCTGATTACCAGGGGATGCAGGAGAACTTTTGCTCCCCATGGCATGCGACCCGTGGGAGGCAACAGAACGCCTGCATCCCCTGGTAATCAGCGGGGACGGCTCGCCGCGTAACACCGCCCGAGCTCCTGGCTCACCGCCCCACCCCCCAACACTCCTTTGACAGTCGGGTGCGACCAGATGCATACTCCCCAATGACTGTTGGGGAGTGTACGAGGAGGAGCTCGGCATGCCGGAGAAAGAGGTTGCGTCACTTCGGGCCATCGCCCATCCCGTGCGCCTGCGGATTCTGTCCTTGCTCACCGGCGCACAGCTCAGTGCCGCGGAGGTCGCCCGTGAGCTCGACCTGACGCATGCCAATGCGTCGTACCACCTGCGGGTGCTGGCCGAGGCCGGCGAGGTGGTCGTGGCCGGCGAGGAGCGGATCCGCGGCGGCCTCGCCAAGCGCTACTCCCACCCGTGGCAGCAGGCACCCAGCGGCAGCCGACGCCGGCCGGACCGTTCCGGAGGAGAGCGCTACGTGCGGGCGGTTGCCGACGAGCTGGTACGTCGCTTCCGCGACCGGCTGCCGCGGACCTCCTCGCACCTCACGGACGCCGAGGTGTGGGTCTCCCCCGACGTGTGGGCCCGAGCCAAAGCGCTCGTCGACGAGGCGGCCGAGCTGGTCCATAGCGAGGCCCAGCCCCCTCGCACCGCCGGGACCCTGCACGTGAACATGAGCAGCGCGCTGTTCGAGATGAGGCGGACATGAGGCTGCCTGACGCGCTCTCACCACTCGGGGAGCCGCGCTTCGCCCGCTACTACGCCGCTCGCGTGGTCTCGACCGCCGGCTCCGCGATGGCGCCGATCGCCCTGGCCTTCGCGGTGCTCGAGGTCAGTCCCTCCGCCGGGGCGCTCGGCCTGGTGCTGGCAGCCCGCACCGTGCCCATGGTGCTCTTCCTGCTCGTGGGCGGCGTCGTGGCCGACCGCTTCTCACGGTCGAGGGTGCTGATCACCTCCAACCTGCTCTCCGCGCTGACCCAGGGCGCGGTTGCCCTGCTCGTCGTCACGGGCCAGGCCGAGATCTGGATGCTCGTCACCCTGGAGGCGGCGAACGGCACGGTCGCCGCCTTCACCCTGCCTGCCCTCGAAGGCGTGATCCCGCAGCTGGCCCCCCGCTCCCACCTGCAGCAGGCCAACGCGCTGCTGTCCTTCTCGCGGGGCGGGCTGGCGATCCTCGGTCCGAGCCTGGCGGCCGTGCTGGTGGCCACGGTCGGCGCGGGCTGGGCCCTCGGTGCCGATGCGGCCACCTGGCTCGTGTCCGCGCTGCTGCTCACCCGGGTTGTGCTGCCGGCGCGGCAGCGCACGAGCGGCACGGCACCGGGCATGCTTCGTGATCTCCGCGAGGGGTGGAGCGTGTTTCGCGGCCACACCTGGCTGTGGGTGGTGGTCGCCGGGTTCGGCGTGCTCAACATGATCCACGCCGGCGCCTGGTTCACCCTCGGTCCCGCCCTGGCCCGGCGGACGTTCGGTGTCGGCGGCTGGGGTCTGGTGCTCTCGGCCGAGTCGGTAGGCCTGGTCGTGATGACCGTACTGATGCTGCGGCTGCGGCTGCGACGCCCGCTGCTGACCGGGATGCTCGGAATGCTGGTCTTCGTGGTCCCACTGCTGCTGCTCGGTCTCGAGCCCCGGGTGCTGCCGCTCGTGGTCGCCGCGTTCCTCGCCGGCGCCGGGCTCGAGCTGTTCACGATCGGCTGGAGCGTGGCCATGCAGGAGCACGTGCCCGGAGAGCTGCTGTCGCGGGTCTCCTCCTACGACTCGCTCGGTTCCTTCGTCGCCATCCCCGCGGGACAGGTCCTCTTCGGACCGTTGGGCGAGGCGTTCGGCTACCGCGAGGTGCTGGTGGCCGGCGCACTGGTCTACCTGCTCACCGTCCTGCTGGTGCTCTCCTCCCGCTCGGTGCGTGAGCTCGGTCGTGCCGACGACGTACGGCGACCCGTCAGCCGCCCCAGCGCTCGATGAGGGTGGCGACCACCTTGAGGTCGCGGTTGGTGCCCGGCGCGAGGGCCTTCTTGAAGGCACCGAAGAACTGGGCCTCGTGCATGGTGTGGTCCAGCCAGACGTGCACCGCCCGGCTGCGCACCCAGGCGGCCTCACCAGGTGCGTCCCAGGCCTCGATCCGCTGGGCCGCATCGCCGTCTGGCGCCTCGCCGTCCTTGAAGAACGAGACGTAGCGCCGCTGTCCCTCGGCCTGGGCGAACGCGGGCGTCAGCTGTTGCGCGTCGTCGTAGATCTCGCGCAGCTCCCGGGGAGTCAGGATCACCGAGGGCACGTCGAACCCGCAGTGCGCACCGAGCACCTCCTCGACGTGCCTCTCCACCTTGGCCGGCGAACGCATCGTGCTGCGAAACCGCACGTTGCCGGTCTGGATGTAGGTCTCCACGTCCTCGAGGCCGGAGCCGGTGAGGTGGTCGCGAAGGTCCGCCATCTTGTAGACGCGCCCGCCCACGTTGACCGCTCGGAGCAGCGCGATATAGGTCGGCATGGGCCCATCCTGCCCCGTGGTCAGGAGTTGCTGAAGACGGCCGGACCGTCGTCCTCGCCGGACGGACCACGTCCGGCCCAGGTCCAGGCATAGGCCGGGTCCTCGGCCGCGAGGCCCGCCTCACCGAGGTCGAGCGGCCGGAAGGTGTCCACCATGACCGCCAGCTCCTCGAAGTACTCCGCACCGATCGACGCCTCGACCGCCGACGGCTGCGGGCCGTGGGCGTAGCCGCCGGGATGCACCGACACCGAGCCGACCGCGATGCCGGACCCCTTGCGGGCCTCGTAGTCGCCGCCGACGTAGAACATCACCTCGTCGGAGTCCACGTTCGAGTGGTAGTAGGGCACCGGGATCGAGTCCTCGTGGTAGTCGACCTTGCGCGGCACGAAGTTGCACACGACGAAGTTCTGCCCCTCGAAGACCTGGTGCACCGGTGGGGGCTGGTGCACCTTGCCGGTGATCGGCATGAAGTCCTCGACGTTGAACGTGTAGGGGTACAGACAGCCGTCCCAGCCGACGACGTCGAAGGGGTGCGTGGCGTAGGTCATCCGGGTCCCGGCCAACCCGGACGGCCCGCTCCCGCGGTGCTTGACCAGCACCTCGACGTCGGACTCACCGGAGCCGTCGGCCAGCAACGGCTCCTCCGGGCCGTGCAGGTCGCGTTCGCAGTACGGCGCGTGCTCGAGCAGCTGGCCGAAGCGGGAGAGGTAGCGCTTCGGCGGCGCGACGTGGCTGTTGGCCTCGATCGCGTAGAGGCTGGAGGGCTCGGCCGGCAGCCAGCGGTGGGTCGTCGCCCGCGGCACGACCACGTAGTCGCCGCTGCGGTAGGGCAGCGCACCGAAGACCGTCTCGACCGTGCCGCTGCCCTGCTCGACGTACACGCACTCGTCGCCCACCGCGTTGCGATAGTACGGCGAGACCGCGTCGGCCACGACGTAGGAGATCCGCACGTCATTGTTGCCGAGGATCAGTCGACGGCCCTGCACCGCGTCGAGACCGCCGGCCCTCTCGAAGAGACCGTGCAGCCGGAGGTGACGCGGCTTGAGCGGGTGGTTCGCAGTGACGCCCAGGTCGGGCAGCGCCCAGACCTGGCTGTCCACAATGGCGGAGGGCACGCCGCGGTGGTAGAGCAGCGAGGAGTCGGAGGAGAAGCCCTCCTCCCCCATCAGCTCCTCGAGCCGCAGCGAGCCACGCTCGTCGCGGAACGCGGTGTGCCGTCGGTGCGGCACCGTGCCGACACGGCGGTAGTAGGTCATCATTGACTCCGATTATCGAACACGTTTGTCCGTTCACAGCCACGATGCGTTAGGCTCGCAGCCGTGTCAACCGTTCCCGTCTTCCTGCAGGCCCTGGTCGACGACGCAGCCGTGTTCCCACCCGGCAACGCTCCCCTCGACGAGGCGGTGAGCGCCCACCTCAGGCACCGCGCGTCGTCGTACGCCGACCTCGTCGGTCCCCTCGTCGTCGGCGACCAGCACCTCCCCCACCTCGGGGTAGTCCGTGACGAAAAGCAGCAGGAAAGGGCTCCCGGCGCTGCTTTTCGTCACGGACTACCCGTGGCGGTGGTGGTGTCCGGGGGGGCAGGGGCCGTGGAGCCCGCGGTCCGATGGGCGGTCAAGGCGGGGGTCGAGCTGGCAGGTCTGGAGGTCGCGATCCGCGAGTCGGACGCCGGCGAGCTGGCCCCCAACGCCGGGCGGCTGGTCGCGAGCATCGACGCGCTCGTCTCCTCCGGCGAGCTCGACGACGAGACGCAGGTGTTCCTCGAGACCCCCCGGCTGTACGACGCCGCCCCGTCGGCCTCCTGGCTCGCCGCGCTCGACGAGGTCGCGGCCGCGGACCACGGACTGAAGCTGCGCACCGGCGGGCTCGACGCGCACGCCTTCCCGAGCAGCACCGAGCTTGCGACCTGCATCGGCGCCGCCCTCGACCGCGAGCTGCGGTTCAAGTGCACCGCGGGACTGCACCGCGCGCTGCGGCACCGTGACGCCGCGGGTCTCGAGCACCACGGCTTCCTCAACGTCCTGCTCGCGACGCGGGCGAGCCTCGACGGTGCGGGCACCGACGAGGTCGCCGCCGTCCTCGACGAGACCGACGCGGACGCGCTGCTCGCGCGCACCGACGAGAGCGGTCTTGCCAGCGCCCACCGCTGGTTCATCTCGTTCGGCTCGTGCAGCGTCGCGGAGCCGCTCGCCGACCTCCGCGCGCTCGCGCTGGTGCCACGGTGAGCACCTGGGTCGAGGGCGCGGCCGGCTCGGGGTTCGACGTCGACCACCTCCCCTACGGCGTCTTCGGCACCGGCGACGAGCCGCCCCGCGTCGGGGTGCGGGTGGGCGACCAGGTCGTCGACCTCGCCCCGGTGGCGGCCGCGGAGATGCTGGAGATCGGCCACGTCTTCGAGGCACCCAGCCTGAACCCGCTGCTCGAGCTCGGCCGCCCCGCCTGGCGCTCCGTGCGGGCGTGGCTCACGGGTCTGCTCACCGACCAGACCGAGCGCGACCTGGTGGAGCCGCACCTCGTGCCGGTCGAGGAGGTGACGCTCTCGATGCCGTTCGAGGTCGCCGACTACGTCGACTTCTACTGCTCCCTCGAGCACGCCACGAACGTCGGACGGATCTTCCGCCCCGACGACGAGCCGCTCAAGCCCAACTGGCGCCACCTGCCGGTCGGCTACCACGGTCGGGCCGGCACCGTGGTCGTCTCCGGCACCCCCGTACGACGCCCCCGGGGCCAGCGCGGCGAGAGCACCGGCCAGCCCTCCTTCGGACCCAGCCGGCGTCTCGACATCGAGGCCGAGGTCGGCTTCGTCGTCGGCGGTGCCACCACCATCGGCGACTCTGTCGGGGTCGAGGACTTCGCCGACCACGTCTTCGGGGTCACGCTGCTCAACGACTGGTCGGCCCGCGACATCCAGGCGTGGGAGTACGTCCCGCTGGGCCCGTTCCTGGGCAAGTCGTTCGCCACCTCGGTCAGCGGCTGGGTGACCCCGCTCGACGCGTTGGAGGCCGCGCACGTGGACCTTCCCGGTCAGCAGCCCGCGCCGCTGGACTACCTCCGGGTCGGCGCCGGCGCCGGGCTCGACATCGACCTCGAGGTGATCCTGAACGGCGAGACCGTCAGCCGGCCGCCGTACGCCACGATGTACTGGGCGCCGGCGCAGATGCTGGCCCACCTCACGGCCAACGGCGCCTCGCTGCGGGCGGGCGACCTCTTCGCCTCCGGCACGGTCAGCGGACCCGAGCACGACCAGCGCGGGTCGTTCCTCGAGCTGTCGTGGGGGGGCCGGCAGCCGTTCGGCGGGGGCCGCACCTTCCTCGAGGACGGCGACACCGTGACGCTGAGGGCCGAGGCCCCCGGCTCCGGCGGCGGGCGGATCTCGCTCGGCGAGGTGACCGGGACCGTCACCCCGGCATCAGCAGCGAGCGCTGCCACACCGGCCGCTCCGCGGGGCCGATGAGACCCTGCTCGTCGAGGAAGCCCACCACCCGCTCGCCCATCCATGCCAGCGTCTCGCGGTAGTGGGGGTTGGTGAAGGCCGCACGCTTCGCCTCACGGGGGTCCAGCCCCACGGCCGTGTAGACGCCCGGGTTGATCAGCGTCCTGGCGACCATGAAGGCGGTCTGTGCGGTCACGAAGCGGTGCCAGGCGAGCTGGCGCCGGGTCAGCGAGCGCACCCGGCGCTCCACCTCGTCGCGCGCGAAGGTCATGTGGCGGGCCTCCTCGAGCACGTGGATGCGGGAGACCATCCGGGTCAGCGGCTGCACGCGGTCGTCCGTCATCATCTCGCGCTGCCAGCGGTCGAGGATCTCCTCCGCGACGAGGATGGAGGCGTAGGCGCTCACCCCCGAGGCCACCGTCTTGAAGCCCCGGCCGAGGCGGTGGAGGTGCGGGGTCGGCCCGTAGGCCGGCGCGCCGCATCGGGCGATCGCGCGGCCGAACATCACCGAGTGCCGGGTCTCGTCACCGATCTCGGTGAGGGCGTACTGCGTGCGCTCGCTGCACGGGTCCTCGTCGTAGAGCTCGCGCACCATCAGCTGCATCAAGATGACCTCGAACCACAGCCCCACGCTGGCGATGCTCGCGATCTCGTGCCGCGACAGGTCGATGCGCTGCGCGGGGGTCATGGCCTCCCACATCCCCGTGCCGTAGAGCGAGAGCCGCTCGGGCTGCATGAACCAGGCGCCCTCGACGAGCGGTGCGTCCCAGTCGAGGTCGACCTCGGGGTCGTAGGACTGCCGGGCACTCGAGCGCAGCAGCCGCTCGGCGGCGGTCGTCATGGCCGGTCGCACCTCCGGAAGATGTGACTTCAGGTAACTGTTACTTCAAGTAACATGTAGTTTGATACTGTGACGCACATGACACCCAAGGTCAAGGGGCTCACGCACACGCTCGCCAAGACCGCCAAGGCGGCCGCCGCCGCGACCCGGGAGGGCACCGGGGACGACGGGCGCAGCACCCGCTGGTCCGCGCACCGGGAGGCCCGTCGCGCCGAGCTCGTCGAGGCGGCGTTCGCGGCGATCGACCGGTTGGGACCGCGCGCCTCGATCGACGACATCGCCACCGCCTCGGCGGTCAGCAAGCCGGTGCTCTACCGCTACTTCTCCGACAAGGCCGACCTGCACGCGGCGGTCGGGGCCTATGGCGCCGGGCTGGTCCTCGACCGGCTGGCGCCGGCGCTCGTCGCCGACCGCACGCTGCGCGAGCGCGTCGAGCTGGCCTGCGAGGCCTACCTGAGGCTGCTCGAGGAGCATCCCAACGTCTTCCTGCTCCTGGTCCGGCACCGGGTGGAGGGCGACACCGACCCGCTCGCCGACGGCAAGGCCGCCATCGCGGCCGCCATCGCCCGGGTGATGGGTGACGCCCTGCGCTCGCTCGGCGTGGACACCGGGGGTGCCGAGCCGTGGGCGCACGGCCTGGTCGGGCTGGGCCTCTCCACGGGCGAGTGGTGGCTGACCCGCCGCACGATGAGCCGCAGCGCGGTCTCGGCGTACCTCTCGTCGTTCGTGTGGCACGCCCTCGAGGGCATCTCGCGCAGCTACGGCGTGCGCATCGACCCCGTCGACGGGGAGCTGCGCCTGGTGGAGCCGCCGACGGACGGGGTGCAGGGGTGAGCCCCGAGGGGTACGACGGACCGGCGACCCTGTTCCCCGAGATCCTCGGGCACGACGGCGTCGAGGTGGAAGTGCGACTGCGGGGGCTGTTCCAGCCGATCGACGGCCGCTACCACTGGTACGGCCGGGTATCCGCGCACAACGAGGTGGACGTGCTCGTGGAGTCGCGCACCAGCCTCGTGCTCCGCACCCCGCTCGGTGCCGCAGCGGCCCGGCTCGCCGACCGTGACCCGTGGGGCCGCTACCGGGTCACCGGCACCGGATGGCCACCGTTCGGGTGAGTCTCAGCGCCGCCGTACGACGTTGGTGCGCGCGGTCTTGTCGTGGATCGCCTGGCGCTGGCCGTCCCACAGTGGCCACAGCGAGTCGAGCAGCGAGTACAGGCTCCCGAACAGCCCGACCACCGGCAGCAGCTGGAAGGCGACGTAGGCGTTCTGCGTCACCCATCGGATGAGCACGGTGCCCCACGACAGCGGCCCGGGGCGCTCGCGCAGCCGGACCTCCAACCCGAGCAGCATCTTGCCGGGTGTGGCCTGGAAGCCCTTGAGGAAGCCGACGTCGTAGACGAAGCGCACGGCCCACATCACCACGGCGATCGCGACGAGGGGACCGGTGACCGCGTTCGTGAATGTGGAGAGGTCGGGCGGCTGTGACCCCGCCCGGCTCGCCGCCTCTGCCGCGGCGACGTACCCGCGGAAGGCGTCCATGAGCTGTCCGATGAACCGCCACGCGAACGCGACGCCGAGGGTGCTGACGATCAGCGAGTCGACGATCGAGGCGCCTACCCGGCTCCACCATCCGGCCAGCCGGTCTCCGTCGGGCGTGAAGTCCCGCGAGGTCTCGAGCTCGAGGCCGAGGACGGCCTGCTGGACGCCGGGTGCGGCCGTGGCGGCCATCCGTGCCTGCGCCAGGCGGGCGACCGTGGCCTCCTCCTGCCACTCCCGTCGCACGCGGCGGGAGGCCACCTTCGTCTGCGGCGTCCACGTCTTCCCGTCCCAGAACCGCAGCGTCGCAGGCGACGCCGGGTTGGCTGGGGCGGGGTCGCGATACCAGCCTGCATCCATCCCCGTCATGCCACGAGGATAGAGAGGGTTGGGGCGACTTGTCCTGGAATCAGGCGAGTCAGAGGTTGCCTCGCCGCTCCTGCTCACGCTCGATGGCCTCGAAGAGCGCCTTGAAGTTGCCCTTGCCGAAGCCGAGCGAGCCGTGCCGCTCGATCAGCTCGAAGAACACCGTCGGGCGGTCGCCGAGGGGCTTGGTGAAGATCTGCAGCAGATAGCCGTCCTCGTCCCGGTCGACCAGGATGCCGCGCGACTGGAGATCCTCGATCGGCACCCGCACCTTCCCGATGCGCTCGCGCAGTGCCGGGTCCTCGTAGTAGGAGTCGGGGGTCGAGAGGAACTCCACACCGTTGGCGCGCAGCGCGTCGACGCTCGCCAGGATGTCGTTGCAGGCCAGGGCGAGGTGCTGGGCGCCGGCCCCGCGGTAGAAGTCGAGGTACTCGTCGATCTGGGACTTGCGCTTGGCCACGGCCGGCTCGTTGAGCGGGAACTTGACCCGGTGGTTCCCGTTCGCGACCACCTTGCTCATCAGCGCGGAATAGTCGGTGGCGATGTCGTCGCCGATGAACTCGGCCATGTTCACGAAGCCCATCACCACGTTGTAGAAGGCGACCCACTGGTCCATGTGCCCGAGCTCGACGTTGCCGACGATGTGGTCCAGCGCCTGGAACAGTCGCTTGGGCTGACCCTCGCGCGGCACCCACGTGGACTGGCTGGCGCGGTAGCCCGGGAGGTAGGGGCCGTCGTAGCGGGAGCGGTCCACCAGGGTGTGCCGGGTCTCGCCGTACGTCGCGATCGCCGCCACGCGCACCGTGCCGTGCTCGTCGGTGACGTCCTCCGGCTCGCGTACGACGCTGGCGCCGGCCTTGCGCGCCTGGGCGATGCACCGGTCGACGTCGGGCACCTCGAGGGCGATGTCGACGACCCCGTCCCCGTGCCGCCGGTGGTGGTCGGCCAGCGGGCTGTCGGGGTCGACCGCACCGTTGACGACGAACCGGATGGAGCCCGAGCGCAGCACGAACGACCGGTGGTCGCGGTCGCCCGTCTCGGGGCCGGAGTAGGCCTCCAGCTGCATCCCCCAGGCGGACTGGTAGTAGTGCGCGGTCTGGGTGGCGTTCCCCACGACGAACACGATCGCGTCCCACCCGGTCACCGGGAAGACGTCGGCGTCCTCGTCGTACTCGACCAGCCCGACCAGCTGCTGCAGCTGTTCGAGGGTCAGGTCGGCCTTCAGCTCGTCGTGGGTCAGCGCGTCTGTCATACCTCGCAGGATGGCCGTCTCGATACCATCTGTGCAACAGTCGAACGAAACACTGTGCAACCTGTCCAACCGTGCCAGCTGGAAGGCCTCCCCCATGGACACCCTGGACGCCACCTTGGTCCACCTGTTCTGCGACCAGCCGCGCATCGGCGTGCTCGAGGCCTCGCGTCGGCTGGGGGTGGCGCGCGGAACCGTGCAGGCGCGCCTGGACCGGCTGGCGCGCTCCGGGGTGATCTCGGGGTGGGGGCCGCTGCTGGATCCGGAGGCGCTCGGCCACCCGGTCACCGCCTTCCTCACCCTGGAGATCCGGCAGGGACCGGATCGCGGTGGCCACGAGACGGTCGCGTCGCACCTCGCGGGGATCCCCGAGGTGATCGAGGCGTGCACGATCACCGGTGCGGGGGACATGTGGGCGCGCGTGGTGGCCCGCTCGAACGCCGACCTGCAGCGGGTGATCGACGCCGTGCTCGCCGGCCCCGGCATCGTCCGGTCCTCGACGGTCATCGCCTTGGCCACCCAGGTTCGCCACCGGGTGCTGCCGCTGCTGGACGCCACGGTCGAACTCGGCGCGGACGGTCGCGGCTAGTAGGGTCGCGGACGTGACACTCGTGGCGGGCGTGGACTGCTCCACCCAGAACACCAAGGTCGTGATCTGCGACATCGACACCGGCGAGGTCGTGCGCGAGGGTCGCGCGCCCCACCCGGACCTGACCGAGGTCGACGCCCGGGTCTGGTGGCAGGCCTGGGAACAGGCCTCGAGCGGCCTTCTCGACTCCGTGGAGGCCGTGGCCGTCGGTGGCCAGCAGCACGGCATGGTCCTCGTCGACGAGGCCGGCAGCCCGGTGCGCGAGGCACTGCTGTGGAACGACAACCGCTCGGCGCCGCAGGCCACCTCGCTGATCACCGAGCTCGGCGGACCCCAGCCGTGGGCGGACGCCACCGGCAGCGTGCCGGTGGCGAGCTTCACCGTCACCAAGCTGCGCTGGGTAGCCGAGCACGAGCCCGAGGTCGCCGACCGCGCCCAGGGTGTGCTGCTCCCGCACGACTGGCTGACCCACCAGCTCCGCGGCGGTGCCGGCGAGCCGACCACCGACCGCGGGGAGGCATCCGGCACCGGCTACTGGTCGCCGGCCACCGGGGAGTACCGGCCCGACCTGCTGCGGACCGCGTTCGGACGCGAGCTGGCGGTCCCCCGCGTGGCGGGGCCCCAGGAGCCGGTCGGCGAGACCCCCGAAGGCCTCCTGCTGGCGCCGGGCACCGGCGACAACATGGGCGCGGCGCTCGGCCTCGACCTCCAGCCCGGGGACGTGGTCGTGTCGCTGGGGACCAGCGGCACGGTCTTCGCCGTCTCGGAGCAGCCCACCTCCGACCCGTCCGGCATCGTCGCCGGTTTCGCCGACGCGACCGGGCGCTTCCTGCCGCTGGTCTGCACGCTCAACGCCGCACGGGTGGTCGGGGCCGCATTGCGGATGACCGGCGCCGAGCTGACCGACCTCGACCGGCTGGCGCTGTCGGTCCAGGACACGCAGGGCCTCGTGCTGCTGCCGTTCCTCGACGGGGAGCGGACGCCCGCCCTGCCCGACGCCACCGGCATGCTGCACGGTCTCACCCGTGCCAACGCGACCCCGGCCCACCTGGTGCGAGCCTCTGTCGAGGGGATGCTCTGCGGGCTGGCCGACGCGGTGGCCCCGCTCGAGGCCGCCGGGGTCACCCCCCAGCGCATCGTGCTCATCGGCGGCGCCGCCCGCTCCACGGCGGTGCAGCAGATCGCCGCCGGGCTGTTCGGGCTGCCGGTCGCCCTGCCCGAGCCCGCCGAGTACGTCGCCCTGGGCGCAGCGCGGCAGGCGGCCTGGACGCTGAGCGGGGACGACGCCGCCCCGCAGTGGAAGCGGGACGTCTCCGTGGTCGAGCCCGACGCCGGGTCCACCGGCTACTACGACCGCGTGCGACAGGCGTACTCGGCGGTGCTGGACGGTGCGCAGCCGCTCCTCACCCGCTGAGACGCGGGCCGTGCGCTTCGTCGGCGTCGACCTCGCCTGGGGTGACCAGAAGCCCAGCGGCGTCGCCGCCCTCGACGACGACGGCCGACTGCTCCACGTCTCCACGCAGAGCGACGACCAGTCGCTGCTCGACGCGCTCGCGCCGTACGTCGACGGGGCGTGCCTGGTCGCCTTCGACGCCTCGCTGGTGGTCCGCAACGAGACGGGCAACCGTCCCTGCGAGGCCGCGCTGAACCGCGACTTCGCGCGCTTCGACGCCGGCGCGCATCCCTCCAACACCCGCCGCCGCGAGTTCACCGGCGAGCCGCGCGGCGCGCGGCTGGCCACCGGCCTCGGTCTCGACATGGACCCGCAGTCGCGCGCGGACCGGCGTGCCATCGAGGTCTACCCGCACCCGGCGACCGTGGCGCTGTTCCGGCTCGGCCGCACGCTGAAGTACAAGAACAAGCCGGGCCGCCCGCTCCCCCAGCTGCGCACCGAGCTGCTGACCCTGATGGGGCTGATGGCCGGGCTGGCGGAGGCCGACCCGCCGCTGCGGGTCGGCGACCACGATCCCTGGCGGGCGCTCGTGGCCGCCGTGGAGGGCGCGGAGCGCAAGAGCGAGCTGCGCCGGGTGGAGGACCAGGTCGACGCGGTGCTGTGTGCCTACGTCGCCCTGTTCGCGCACACCCACCCCGAGCGCACCACGACGTACGGCGACTTCGAGTCCGGCTACATCGTGACGCCCACGCTGCCGGGTGACCTCGAGCCGACACCGCGGGCGGCCCGGGTGGGCCCGGTGCGACGGGCGGTGCAGCGCTACGCCGCCGTGCAACCGGAGCTGCACGAGGTCACCGACCAGCTGGTCGCGCTGGTGACCACACTGCTCGACGACGCCGGCATCAACTACCTCAGCGTCACCGGCCGGGCCAAGAGCGTCTCCTCGTTCGCGGCCAAGGCCGACCGCTCCGTGGGCGGTCGCCCGCTCTACACCGACCCGCTCACGGAGATCACCGACCAGGTCGGGGTGCGGGTGATCACCTACCTGCACAGCGACGTGGCCGCGGTCGCGGACCTGCTCGGCGACCAGCTCACCGTGCTCGACGACCGCGACATGGGGCAGGAGACCGCGCGCGAGGGGCGCTTCGGCTATGCCAGCCGCCACCTCCTGGTGAGGACTCCCGGTGCGAACGAGAACGTCGCGCAGGTCCAGGTGCGCACCGTGCTCCAGCACGCCTGGGCGGAGTTCGAGCACGCCATCCGCTACAAGGGCACCATCCCGGCCGAGCACGTGCCCGACCTCGATCGCCGCTTCACGCTCGCGGCGGGCCTGCTCGAGCTCGCCGACCGGGAGTTCACCCAGATCCGCGACCAGCTGCAGGCCACCGTGCCCGAGCAGCGCCTCGACGCGGACACCGCAGACCCGCGCATCGACGGCCGCGACCTCGCGACCTTCCTCGGCACGCAGTACGCCGACGCGGGCTGGTCGCGTGCCGATCACTACACCTGGGTCTCCGGCCTGCTGCTCGAGCTGGGCATCACCTCGCTCAACGAGCTGGCGGCCCTACTCACCTCGGTCGACAGCGAGGCGATCAACGCCACGATGGAGTACCGCTACCCACCCGGCGCGGTCCGTCGGCTCGACGACGCGCTCCTCGCGATCTTCGGCGAGCAGTACGTCGTCCTGCACGGCAACGCCCACCGGGTTCCGCTGCTGCGCACCCGGCTCGAGAAGCTCGGCACCCCGATGCAGCGGTCCTAGACCGGGCTTCCGACAGCGGGGCGACTGCACCAGAATCGGCAGCCGGACCCCCTTTGGAGGCACTACATGGCACACCGGCTGAACCCCTATCTCGGATTCCGCGACAACGCCCGGCAGGCGATGGAGTTCTACCGCTCGGTCTTCGGCGGCGAGCTGACCCTCAGTACGTTCGCCGAGCTCAACGCCTCCGAGGACCCGGCAGAGGCGGACAAGATCATGCACGCGATGCTGGAGAACGACGACGGGCTGACGCTGATGGGAGCCGACACCCCGAACAGCATGGAGCACAACCCCGGCGGAAGCTTCTCGATCTCGCTCAGCGGAGACGACGACGCCGTGCTGCGCGGCTACTGGGAGCAGCTCTCGGGAGACGGCACCGTCATGATGCCGCTGGAGAAGGCCCCGTGGGGCGACAGCTTCGGCATGTGCACCGACCAGTTCGGTGTCACGTGGCTGGTGAACATCGCCGGCAGCGCGACCTGAGCGGTCAGGAGATCCGGCGGGCGACGGCGGCGGCCGCCGCGACCACCCTCGGCCCGACCTCTCGTGCGTCGAGGTCGCTGAGCGAGACGATGCCGACCGAGGCCTCGAGGCCCTCGACGGCAAGCAACGGTGCCGCGACGCCGCGCGCGCCGGCCTGGATCTCACCGACGGTCTCGACGAACGTCTCCTTCTCTGCGGCCGAGCGCCCGAGGAGGATCGCCTTGCCGGCCGCTCCCTGCTCCAACGGGTGCCGGGCGCCCACGCGGTAGGCGACGTGGTAGTCGGTCCAGCTCGGCTCGACCACGGCGATCGCGAGTGCCTCGCCGCCGTCGGCAACGGTCAGGTGGGCCGTGCAGCCGACCTCCTCGGCGAGCGTGCGCAGCACCGGCCCGGCAAGCTCGCGCAGGACGGGCTGGAGTCCGCGGGTCAGCGCGAGCACCCCCAGTCCCACGTGGAGACGGCCGCCGGCGTCGCGCCGCGCGAGGCCGTGCTGCTCGAGGGTGGCGACCAGCCGGTAGACCACGGTCCGGTTCACGCCGAGCTGGGCCGCCAGGGCCGTGATCGTCAGGCCCCCGGGCGTGGCGGCGAGCGTCCGCAGGACCCGCAGGCCGCGGTCCAGGGTCTGCGAGGTCTCGGCGGCCATGCGCCGAGGCTATCCCCGGACCGGCTCACCCGCTCCTGCGATGGGCGGCCCACTCCCGGATCCTGTCGATGCGGGTGTGCAGCTGCTCGGCCGTCGCCAGGGCCGCCGCGGGTCCCCCGCACTCCTTCCGGAGCGCTGCATGGGTGAGGCCGTGCGCCTGTCCGGTGCGATGGTTCCAGGCGGAGACCAGCCCGTTCAGCTCCCGTCGCAGGGTCGCGAGCCGCTCGTGCGTCGAGGCCTCGCGGACCGTCTCGGCGGAGGTCGGCGTGCGCCCCTGCTGACGGGCACGGTCGCTCTGCCGCTGGTGCAGCAGGTCCCTGACCTGCGAGGGCTCCAGCAGCCCCGGGATGCCCAGGAAGTCCATCTCCTCCTCCGAGCCGACGTGCACCTCGCCGGCGTGCCCGAACTCCCCACCGTCGTAGAGCACGCGGTCGAAGCGGGCCTCGGAGCCCACCGCCTCGAACTCCCCGAGCCCGTCGGCGCCGGCCGCCTCGGCCGCGTTCGCCCGGGCGAGCTGGTCCTCCTCGGCCGCGAAGATGTCAGCCTCGTCGCTGATCGTGCGCCCGAGGACGTGGTCGCGCTGCACCTCCATCTCGGAGGCGAGGCCGAGCAGGTTCGGCACCGAGGGCAGGAACACCGAGGCCGTCTCCCCCCGTCGGCGGGCCCGCACGAAGCGGCCGACGGCCTGCGCGAAGTACAGCGGCGTCGCGGTCGTGGTGGCGTAGACGCCGACCGCGAGCCGGGGCACGTCGACGCCCTCGGAGACCATCCGCACCGCCACCATCCAGCGCTCGTCGCTCGCGGCGAAGGTCGCGATGCGCCTCGACGCCGCGTTCTCGTCGGAGAGCACCACGGTCGGCTTCACGCCGGAGACGGTGGTGAGCAGCGAGGCGTAGGCCCGCGCCGAGTCCTGGTCGGAGGCGATCACCAACCCGCCGGCGTCGGGCACGTGCCGGCGTACCTCGGTGAGCCGCCGGTCGGCAGCGGCGAGCACCGACGGCATCCACGACCCGGTCGGGTCGAGGGCGGTGCGCAGCGCCTGCGCCGTCAGGTCCTTGGTGAGCGGCTCACCGAGCCGGGCGGCCACCTCGTCGCCGGCTCGGGTACGCCACTGCAGGTCGCCGCTGTAGGCCATGAACAGCACCGGCCGTACGACGTGGTCGGCCAGCGCGTGGGCGTAGCCGTAGGCGTAGTCGGCGACACTGCGCGGGACGCCGTCGGCGCCGGGCGCGTAGGAGACGAACGGGATCGGGTTCACGTCGGAGCGGAACGGCGTGCCGGTCAGCGCCAGGCGGCGCTGTGCCGGCTCGAACGCCTCCCGCACGGCGTCGCCCCACGACATCGCGTCGCCGGCATGGTGCACCTCGTCGAGGATCACCAGTGTCTTGAACCGCTCGGTGCGGATCCGGTGGGCCAGCGGGTTGACGGCGACCCCGGCGTAGGTCACCACCACCCCGACGTAGTCCTGGCTCGTTCTCCCCCGCTTCCCCGAGTACGACGGGTCGAGGGGGATGCCCGCGCGGGCGGCCGCCTCGGCCCACTGGGTCTTGAGGTGCTCGGTCGGCGCCACCACCGTGACCCGCTCGACGACCCGGCGGGACAGCAGCTCGGCGGCGACGGTCAGCGCGAACGTCGTCTTGCCCGCGCCCGGCGTGGCCACCGCGAGGAAGTCACGCGGGTTCGCGGTGAAGTACCCCTCGAGGGCCGAGGACTGCCAGGCACGCAGCTTGGTGGCGGTGCCCCAGGCCGCACGGGCCGGATAGGCGGGCGGAAGGTCGGGAAGCGGGGACGGGGTGCCTGAGCTCACTCCTGGTCGTCGCGCATCTGCTCCCAGACGTCCTTGCACTCGGGGCAGACCGGGAACCGCTCCGGGTCGCGGCTGGGCACCCACACCTTGCCGCACAGGGCCACGACCGGCGTCCCCATCACCATGGCCTCGGTGAGCTTCTCCTTCTCGACGTAGTGCGAGAACCGCTCGTGGTCCCCGTCGTCGGTCGGTTGGGTGCGACGATCCTCGATCGTCTCCGTGCCGGGACTCATCTGGGTGCTCACGGTCAGGAAGTCTAGCCTCTGGCTCTCCTCCGCCGGTCAGTTCATCGTGGGGTCGAGCGGCCTGGTGGAGACCCAGGCGAGCTCCCCCGGCTGGCGCCGGAGCACCCGGCTCCACAACGCGGCGGGCTCGTCCCCGAACAGGTCGCCCGGCTGCGAGGGGACGACGTACCAGGAGCCGTCCTGGATCTCCCCGCGCAGCTGCTCGGCGCCCCAGCCGGCGTACCCGGCGAAGATCCGCAGGTGGCTCAGTGCCGGGGTGGCGATCTCGGGGGGCGTGTCGAGGTCGACGATGCCCACGTCGTCGTACAGCGGGCGGAAGCCGACCGGATCGCTCGTCGAGGCGCCGACCCCGAGGGCGGTGTCGGCGCCGACCGGTCCGCCCTGGAACAGCACACCAGGAGGCTGAGCGAGCGGGCTCCAGCCGGGCAGGATCTCGGCGACCGGCATGGTCGACGGCCGGTTCAGCACGACCCCCAGGGCCCCGTCCTCGTCGACGTCCAGCACGAGGACGACGGTGTGCTCGAAGTTGGGGTCGAGCAGCGCGGGCGTGGCGACGAGCAGGTCCCCGACCCGTACGCCTGCCTGCGCGGGATCAGTCATTCCGTGCGACACCCACCTGCTCGGCGGCCGTGCGGACGGCGTGGGCCACCGCGGTGTGGACGTCGGCGTGGAAGACGCTGGGGATGATGTAGTTCGCGTTCAGCTCCTCCGCCGTGACGGCACCGGCGATCGCCTCGGCCGCCGCGACCAGCAGGGTGTCGTCGATGGTGTGGGCGGACGCGTCGAGCAGACCGCGGAAGACGCCGGGGAAGGCCAGCACGTTGTTGATCTGGTTCGGGTAGTCCGAGCGTCCGGTCGCCACCACGGTGGCGTGCTGACGGGCGACGCCGGGATCGACCTCGGGAATCGGGTTCGCGAGCGCGAAGACGATGGAGCCGGCAGCCATCCGCGCGACGTCGTCCCCGTCGATGATGTGCGGTGCAGAGACGCCCACGAAGACATCGGCGCCGTCCATGGCCTCGCGCAGCGTCCCGGTGAGCCTGCGCTGGTTGGTGGCGTCCGCGAGCGCGTGGAGTGACTCGTGCAACCCCGGACGCCCGCGGTAGATCACCCCGTCGACGTCGGCCACGACCACGTCCCGGGCCCCCGCCTCCAGCAGCAGCCGCAGGATCGCGGTGCCGGCGGCTCCGGCGCCCGACATCACCACCCGGACGTCGGCGAGCTGCTTGCCGACCACCCGCAGGGCGTTGGTGAGCGCGGCCAGCACCACGATCGCAGTGCCGTGCTGGTCGTCGTGGAAGACCGGGATGTCGAGGATCTCGCGCAGCCGTCGTTCGATCTCGAAGCAGCGCGGTGCGGAGATGTCCTCGAGGTTGATGCCGGCGAAGCCGGGTGAGACCGCGCGCACGATCTCCACGATGAGGTCGGGGTCCTGGGTGTCGAGGCAGAGCGGCCAGGCGTCGATGTCGGCGAACCTCTTGAACAGTGCGGACTTGCCCTCCATCACCGGCAGCGCCGCGGCGGGTCCGATGTTGCCCAGTCCCAGCACGGCGGACCCGTCGGTGACCACGGCCACGGAGTTGCGCTTCACGGTGAGCCGGCGGGCGTCCTCGGGGTTCGCGACGATCGCCTGGCAGACCCGGGCCACACCCGGGGTGTAGACCATCGACAGGTCGTCGCGGTTGCGGATCGGGTGCTTGGTCTCCATCTTGATGGTGCCGCCGAGGTGCATCAGGAACGTGCGGTCGGAGACCTTGTGCACCGCGACGCCCTCGATGGAGCGCAGCTCCTCGACGATCCGGTCCGCGTGCGCGGTGTCGGAGGCGGCGCAGGTGACGTCGATGCGGAGCCGGTCGTGCCCGGACGCGGTGACGTCGAGGGCGGTCACGATGCCGCCGGCCTCCTCCACGCAGGAGGTGAGCCGGCTGATGGCGGACCCGCCGGCGGGCACCTCCAGGCGGACGGTGATCGAGTAGCTGATGCTCGGTTGGCTGGCCACCCGCTCATCGTGTCATGCGGGGTCAGGCGGCCGCGTGGGCCTTCAGCCGCGCCTGCTGCTCGAGCCGTCGGCCCAGCCGCGCGGTCCCGGCACTCGACGCACCCGCCTGGCCGGCCATCGCGGCGAGCAGCACCCAGTCCTTGCGGTTGGCGCGGTCCAGCGCCTCGGCCAGCGCGGGCGTGGACGGGTCGGCGCTGCAGGCGTCGAGGATCTCGCGAACGCCGGCCAGCTCGGTGGCCGTGCGGCGCCAGGCGGTGAGCACCGAGGTCTCGGGCTCCATCGGGTCCTCCATCAGCGCCCGCTCCACCTCTCCGGCGAGGCGGGTGTGCCAGCGCAGCTGCAGCGCCGGGACGAGGCCCTGCTCGTCACCGAAGGTCTCGGCGACACCGGGCAGGTCCAGGGGAAGTACGCCGTCGCGGCGGCGGTTGGCCTCGTCGACGACGCTGCGAAGAACCTCTTCGCGGCGGTGGTAGGCATCCCAGGTCATGGTCTGCTCCTCTCGGGTCCGACGAGCTGTCGAACTCACATACTCAGAGTACGGCGACATACTCTTGGTATCCAACCTTCTCACGGTGACGTCGCCCACGTGACGCGCCGACGCGCAGCCGGCTCGCCGCCTATGCTCGCTCCCATGACCTCGAGGGCCTCGAAACGGGTGGCGACGAGCGCGCTGCGCACGCTGCACGGCACGTCCCGGCGGCAGGAGTACTCCGCCTCGACCCGGCGCGCGCTGGTCGACGTGGCTACCGAGCTGTTCGCCCAGCGAGGGTACGCCGGCACCAGCCTCGACGAGATCGTCGCCGGTGCCCGCGTCACGAAGGGGGCGCTCTACCACCACTTCAGCGGGAAGCAGGCGCTCTTCGAGGCCGTCTTCGAGCAGGTCGAGGAGCGGGCCGCCGGCGACATCCAGGCGGCGGTGCGCGGCAGCGAGGACCCCTGGCAGAAGGCGCTCGGTGGGCTGCGCGCCTTCCTCGACGTGCTGCAGGACCCTGCCTACCGCCGGGTGGTGATCGCCGACGGGCCGGCGGTGCTCGGCTACGAGCGCTACCGCGAGCAGGAGGAGCGGACCACCTTCGGCATCGTCCAGGAGATCGTCTCCTCGGTGCTGGCCAGCTACGAGCTCGAGCCGAGCATGGTCGAGACCTTCAGCCGGGTCTTCTTCGGCGCGATGTCGGCATCCGGAGTCGCCGTCTCGGGGGCCGAGGACCCGCGCAAGGCGGGAGCCGAGGTCGAGGCCGCGATCGGCTACATCCTCTCGGGGCTCCGCCAGCTGGCCGAGTCCGGTGCGCCTCTGCCCGGACCTCCTACTTCGTGACCACGACGCGCCCGCCGTCCTGGGGCACCAGCTCGACCCAGGTGTGCCCGGCCGGCACCTCGAGCTTCCCGGCCCGGGTCCGCAGCTTGATCGTCGAGGTCAGCGTCTTCTTCCAGGTCCCGCGCACCACCCGCCCCCCGTGGAAGAGCATCGCCTGGCCGCTGCCGGTGAACTTGGTCTCCGGGACGGGGTTGCCGGCCGGGTCGCGGTACCCCGCGTCACCCACCCGCACCCGCAGCACGAGCACGGTGTCGGGCCGGAAACGGTCCCCGGCGGCGGCGAAGCTGCGCTGGGCGACGTACCGGCCGCCGCGGTAGGTCCAGGCCGTGGTGTGGCTGGTGGAGAAGGTCGCCGCGAGACCGCTCGCCGCCCGCCCCTGGATCTTCTTGGCGGCCGGGCCGAACGGCAGGTAGGCGGGGACGTTGTCCTTGGCCTTGGTCACGGCCGCGAGCTTGGTCAGCCTCATGAACAGGTTGTACGGCGCCTGCCGGCCGCCGTCACGCTCGTAGCCCGTGGCGCCCTCGGTGAACGACGTGATGCCGGCGTCCTTGATCCGCCGCACGGTGGGTGGTGCCCCACCGCTGGCGACCAGCACCGCCTTGGCCGGCTTCACGATGCCGATGTCGGTGGCCCGCATCGAGCGCACCGGACCGACCCGCCTGGGCACGTGCTGGTAGAAGAACACGGCCAACCTGGTGACCCCGCCCTCCACGAGCTCCTCGGTCACCAGGTCGGCCTTGCTCAGCCCGAGCTGAGGCGCGCTGCTGTCGGTGTTGTCGATCTTGACGACCATGACCGGGTGGCGAGGGGTCCGGCCCCGCGCGGGCAGCCCGGTCAGCGGCCACTCCCCCGCGACCGTCAGCCCCCGGGCGGTCGACTGGTCGCCGGGGCCTCCGGCGGTGTCGCTGCCCGTGCAGCCGGCCAGCACGGCGGCCACGCTCAGCATCAGTGCGATCGCGACATATCGGGGAGGGCGCGCCATGCGGCTCAGTGTGGCAGCCGCCTGCCTCGACGCAGCCGCTCCGACGACCCCCCGGCGTGTCAGCTGCTCAGAGCTTGGCGCCGCCGTCGACGTAGAGCGTCTGGCCGGTGATGAAGGAGGCCTCCTCGCTGCAGAGGAACGCGGCGGTGGCGGCGATGTCGGTGGGCTGGCCGACCCGACGCACGGGGGTCCCCTCGGCGGCCGCCTGGCGGTAGGCCTCGGGCTCGACCCCGACGCGTCGCGCGGTGGCGTCGGTCATCTCGGTGACGATGAAGCCCGGGGCGATGGCGTTGACGTTGATGCCGAACGGCCCGAGCTCGATGGCCAGGGTTCGCGTGAAGCCCTGCAGCCCCATCTTGGCGGCGGAGTAGTTCGCCTGCCCCCGGTTGCCGAGGGCGGAGACCGAGGAGAGGTTGACGATCTTGCCGAACTTGGCCGCGACCATGTGCTTCTGCACCTCGCGGCTCATCAGGAACGACCCCCGCAGGTGCACGTTCATCACCGCGTCCCAGTCGTCCTCCGACATCTTGAACAGCAGGTTGTCGCGGGTGATCCCGGCGTTGTTGACGAGGATGTCGACCCCGCCGAGCTGCTCGACGACGGTCGCGACCGCGGCCTCCACCGACGCGGCCTCGGCGACGTTGCAGGCGACCCCGACGGCCTTCTCCGCGCCCAGCCCCGACGCGGTCGCAGCGGCCGCCTCCTGGTCGAGGTCGAGCACGGCGACGGCGGCCCCCTCGTCGGCGAAGCGCTGGGCGGTGGCGGCACCGATGCCGCGCGCGCTTCCGGTGACCACGACGACCCGGCCGGCGTAACGACTCATCTGGGCGACTCCTCGATCGGGGGTGACCGTCGGACGACGGGCGGCGCTCACTCTAGAACGCGGCCGCGGCGGCGTGACCGCGGGGGATGTCGGGGGCCCGATGGGTCGGCTACTAGACTCGGTTGGTGCGCACTGGTGGGTTCCGCTTCGCGGTCGTGGTCTCGCTCGCCCTGGCGGCGGCGGCGGCCGCCGTGGCGACGAGCTATCACCTGCCGCTGCGCGACCCCGACGGCGTGGCCGTCCCGACGTACGTCCGACTGCCGATCATCCTGCTGCTGGCCTTCCTGACCGATGTCGTCCCACGGGCGGGCTGGCGGGCCCGCTCGCTGCGTCGGCTCCCGCGCACCTTGGCCTCCGTCGTCCGGGAGCGGTGGCCGTGGGAGCACATCCGCTTCGCGCTCATCGGCCTGGGTGCGTGGTACCTCACCTATGCGGCATTCCGGAACCTCAAGAGCTTTGTGCCGTTCGTGAACCGCCGGCTCTGGGACGACACCATGGAGCAGTTCGACCGCATCGTGTTCCTCGGCCACGACCCGGCTGCGCTGCTGCACCACCTGTTCGGCACCGGGTGGGCGGCACACGTCCTGTCCAGCGTGTACGTCGCCTGGATCGTGCTGGTGCCGGTGACGCTGGTGATCGCGCTGGTGTGGTCCCGTGACCGGGAGGCTGGCTCGTGGTACGTCACCGCGGTTGCCGTCGACTGGGTGCTGGGGGTGGCGACGTACTTCGCGGTGCCGACGCTGGGCCCGATCTACGCGACCCCGCAGGAGTTCACCGCGCTGCCCCACACCTACGTCACCACGTTGCAGGACGCGATGATCCAGGACCGCTACACGGTGCTCTTCGACCCGTTCGGCACCCACGCCGTGCAGACCATCGCGGCGTTCGCCTCGCTGCACGTCGGGATCATGGTCACCGTGTGCCTGATGGCCGAGCTGCTCCACATGCAGCGGTGGATCCGCTGGTCCATGTGGGCCTTCCTCGGCCTCACCGAGATCGCCACCGTCTACCTGGGCTGGCACTACTTCGCGGACACGCTCGGCGGCGTGGTGCTCGGAGTGGCCGGCGTGTGGATCGCCGCTCTCGGCACCGGCAACCACGTACGCGGCCGGCTGCGGGCCCGCGAGCGGGAGCAGGCACCGGAACCTGAGCGTCAGCCGGTCGCCGCCCACCCCAGGTAGAGGAACCCGAACGGCCGCGGACCCGGTGCGTAGAACGTCTCCAGGGCACCGATCTCGAACCCCGCGGCCACCACGCGCTCGGCGATCGCCCGGTCGATGTGGCAGCCGGCGAACACCGCCTTCTGCACCGGTGCCAACCGACGCTGCCAGCGCGCGACGCCGGGGTCGGGAGCGAGCCCGTGCTCGACGAAGTGCAGCCGGCCACCTGGTCGGAGCACGCGCCGCATCTCGTGCAGCGCCGCGTCGAGGTCCGGGATCGTGCACATCGTGAACGTCGTCAGCGCGCTGTCGTGCGAGGCGTCGGGCAGCTCGAGCCGCTGACCGTCCAGACCGGCGCGGCGTACGTCGACCCCGCCGGCCTCGATCCGCGCTGCGGCGGCACGCCAGGCCACATCCGAGGGCTCGACGGCGGTGACCGAGTCCACCTCGGGCGGGTAGTGGGGCACGTTGAGGCCCGAGCCGAACCCGACCTCGAGCAGCCGGCCGCCGAGGCCGGCACAGGCCGGAGCGCGCACCTTGTCGACGTCCGCGTTGCCGAGCATGGTGTCGACGACCCGCGGCACGACCTGCTCGTCCCACCAGCGCAGTCTGCTCACGACTCCCCAGTCCAGGGCCCCGCGCAGCAGGCCGACGTACTGCTGCGTCTCGCCGTCGGCGTAGGTGGTGCGGGGCCAGAAGAACCCCCGCAGCCCGTCGCCCTTCGTGCGCGGCACGACGTGCAGGTGGAGGTGGGCCACGCTCTGGCTGACGGTGTTGTTCATCGCCACGAAGGACCCTTGCGCCCCCAGCCCGTTCACCATCGCGGCGGCGAGCCGCTGGCCCGCCGCGAGGAACGGGTCACGCAGCGCGGCCGGTAGGTCCGGGAGCGTCACCACGTGGATCCGGGGAACGAGGAGGACGTGGCCCTTGAAGACCGGGCGGTGGTCGAGGAACCCGACCACCTGCTCGGTCTCGAGGACCACGTCCGCATCGACGTCACCGCCGGCGATGCCGCAGAACAGGCACGAGCTCACGTCTCAGGCGTGGGAGCTCTTCCTGCCGGACATGCCTTCGGCGACACCGATCAGCAGGACCGCCGCGACGATGGCCACGATCGCCCCGAGGATGTTCAGCTCGGTGATCTTGCCGGTGCCGAGGGCGCTGGCGACGATGCCGCCGATCAGGGACCCGACGACGCCGAGCGCCAGGGTCATGAGGATGCTGAGGTTCTGCTTGCCAGGCTTGATCAACCGCGCGACAGCGCCGACGACGAGCCCGAACACGAGAAAGCCGATGATGCCCATACTGGTTCCGCCTTGGGGGAAGGGAAAGTGGGACCGTACGTTCTCAACGGTACCCCGCGCCGCGGGGAACCCTGTGGAGGACAGGGCCGATGACCGGCGGGTGTTCGGGCGGAGGATCGGGGAGCGATGAGCGGCGACGGCTTCCTCGCACAGCTGCTCAGGGCTGCTCTCGCGGGCATCTTGTCGGTCACGGCCGGGGTGGCACGCTCGGCACCCGCTGGCGACGAGCCGTCAGCCAGACCGAAGCCCGAGCAGCGGGCGAAGCCCCCGACCCAGCCGCACAAGCGGCTGGCACTCGCCGACAAGGTCGAGGTGCCGGTGCGCGTGGGCCGGTTCGGACGCGACGTCGGTTGGCCCAACTGCCCCCCGGGACTCGGCATCCCCGCCCGTCGGACCCTCGGCAAGCCGATGCCGCCCGCGAGCGCGCGCTACCTCCTCATCGGGCTTACGAACGGTCCGGCGTTCTATCCGAACCCGTGCCTGCGCGACCAGGTCTCCTTCGCCCGGAGGCGGCACCTGTGGACGTCGGCGTACGCCGTGGTGACCTATCCGACGACCGCGCAGCTGGCACAGTACGGCGACGCAGGCCCCGGCCGCGCAGGCGGCCTGGCGGCACGGCTGTGGAACGTCGGCTGGGCGCAGGCGCAGCAGAACGTCGAGAACATGCGGGCGGCCGGGCTGGAGCCGCCGACGCTCTGGGTCGACGTCGAACCCGTGCGGCCCCCGGCGCCCTGGTCCCGCGACACCGCCGCGAACCGCCAGGTGCTCGACGGGTCGATCGCGGCCTACCGGAAGGCCGGTCTGCAGGTGGGTGTCTACTCCACGCCCTACCTGTGGCGTTCGGTGGTCGGTGACGTCGACTACGGCTTCCCCGAGTGGCGGGCGGCCGGCCCGACCTCGCTGCAGCGAGCCCTCGGGGTCTGCGCCGGCGCCGACATCCAGGGCGGTCACGCGGTGCTGGGGCAGTGGTCGAACGTCGACGTGGACTTCAACGTGCTGTGTCCGGGGCAACCGGCATTGCAGGTGCTGCGCAGCCACTTCACGCCCTACTGACACGAGCAGACCTCCGGATGAGCGAGCGACGCTCATCCGGAGGTCTGGGGCTCTCCCTCGTCAGAGCCGGTGGCCACACTCCCCACAGAACTTCGTGACACCGTCGGCCTTCGTCCCGCACTCGGTGCAGAACTTGTGCTCGGGCGTGGGGTCGGGCTGGCTCACCGGCTGGCTCACCGGCTGGCTCACCGGCTGGCTCACCGGCTGGGCGACGGGCGCCTCCGGTGCCGACGAGGGAGCCACCGACGCGGTCGGCGGAGCGAAGCCCGCCGGCGCCTTCGGGGTCGGGTCGGTGCTCAGCGCCGAGGGACCCGACACCGTCTCGAGAGGCCGTTGCGGGGCGGCCTCCGGGCTCGGCGGAGTGCCCGCCCCAACCGGCTGGGCCGGCTGGACCGGCTGGACCGGCTGGACCGGCTGGCCCGGCTGGCCCGGCTGGACCGGGTAGCCGGACTGCGGTGCAGCCGGACCGGGGTAGCCGCCCGCCGGGCCGCCCGGGGCACCCGGGTAGGCCGGGCCCATGCCCTGCTGGGGAGCCGGCATGCCCGGGGTGGGCCGCTTGCGACGGCGCAGCAGCAGGAACGCCACGACCGCGCCGGCGACCAGCAGCAGCAGCACCGCGATGACCACGAAACCGAGGGCCGCGGAGCCGCCGGTGTCCTTCGGCTTCGGGTTGGGCAGCGCCTTCGCCTTCTTGAGGAAGTCCTCGGCGAAGCCGTTGGCCGGCTGGGCGTCGACGACCGACGAGAGCTTCTTGACCGCGACCGTCTTGTCCTTGTCGAAGTAGGCCTTGATGCCCGCCCGGTAGTCGAGGGTCGTCTTGCTGAGGTCGTTCTTCACGCCGGAGCCGTTGAGCAGCTCCTTGAGCCGTTCGGCCGTGACGGCGTAGTTGAACGACTCACCGACGAACCGCGAGCTGTTGATGCCGATGACCTCACCCTGGTAGTCGACGGTGGGCCCGCCGCTCATGCCACCCGACAGCGAGGCGCTGAGCTGGAGCACCGGAAGCAGCCCGTCGGCCACGGTCTTCTTCGAGCTGATCGTGCCCGGGTTGAAGGTCGGCGTGAGGTCAGGGTCGGTGAAGCTGTCGATGACGGCGGGGTAGCCGACGGTGACGACGTTGCTGTTGATGTCGACGTCACTGGCGCCGCCCAACGGGATCGCGTTCAGGTCGGTCTCGTCGACCTTCAGCAGCGCGGCATCGCCGAGCTCGTACTTCTGGAAGCCGATGACACGAGCCGGCTTGCTCTTGGCCACTTCGACCCCGGAGACCGAGGCACCCCACGAGGTGGTGATGTTGCGCTCCACCTTGTTGCGCTGCAGCTTGCCGTTGGAGGTGAAGTTGTTGACCCGGTAGTTCTGGTTCGCGACCAGTGACTCCACCGTCGTCCCTGCCGTGTAGAAGCCGTTCTCGACCGCCCAGGTGGCAGCTGCCTCCTTCACCGCGTCCTTGCCGCCGCGCGGATCGATGCAGTGGCCGGCGGTGCCGATCCAGCCGTCGGGATTGACCACGAAGCCGGTGCACTGCATGGGAACCGAGAACGGCTTCGCGTTCCCGCCCTTCCCGATGTACTTCTTGTTGTCGACGTCCCACACGTAGCCCTTCCACGTGATCGTCTCGTAGACGATCGAGGGCTGCACGAGCGGTGCGACCTGGTCGAGCTGTGTGCTGGTCTTGGTGTCGGCTGCGGTGGCCGACCCGGGTGCGAGCACGAGCGCACTGGTGGCCAGCAGCGCTCCCGCCGCGAGCATGCGAAGCATGAGAACTCCCCCAAACGAGTAGGTCCGTGATCGACGACGACAGCCGTCGACCCCCCACACGATTAACTCGTTCGGACCGTTTGACGGTCAATGGTCCGATAAGGCCATGAAACGGCCCGGGGAGGACTAGCAGCGACCTGTACCGTCCCGTGACGAACACCAGCCCGGACCCGCTTGCGCGGGTCCGGGCTGGTGAGGGGTTCGTGGAGCTGGCGGGAATCGAACCCGCGTCCTTCGGCGCCGTTCCAGGGCTTCTCCGGGTGCAGTCAGTGATGTCGTCTTCTCAGTCCCGGCGCTCGCACTGACACGTCACCGACGGACTCAGCCACACAGAAGTCCCGATGCGTCCTCGTGGCCCGGACACACCAGCAAGCCTCCTAGATGAGGCCAGGATCTAGGGCGGAGGCGCCCCTAGTCTGACCCGTTCACCGTCGCTCAGGCGGCGAGGGCGAACGTACTGCGCTTGGAATCGGCAGTTATTGGTTTCCAAGGATCGTTAACGAGATGACCTTGGATCCTCGACCCGCTTCCCCTGGAACAAACGACCCAAGTCGAAACCGATCAGCCCCTCTTGAGTTGTCAAGCACTGCTCACGCAGTCTAACCGGTCAACGGGGGCCGGTGTCGGATCATTCCCTCCCGGGCGACAGGACCGGGGTCCTGGGCGGGGACCCCGAGGCGACGCAGGGTCTCCAGGTCGTCGGCGGTCTCCACCCCCTCCGCCACGAGCTGCGACCTGGTCGAGCGGGTGAACTCGACCATCGCCGAGCACATCGCCGCCCGGCCGCGGTCGGACGCGAGGCCCTGCACCAGGGTGCGGTCCAGCTTCAGCACCTCAGGTCGCAGCCGCAGGATGTGGTGCAGGCCCGCGTAGCCCGAGCCGGCGTCGTCGACGGCGATCCGGGCGCCCGCGGCCCGGGGCCGCGCGCACGCGGCGGACAGCGCGTCGTAGTCCCCGATCCGGGCGTGCTCGGTCAGCTCGACCACCAGACGCCCGGCGGCGGGACCGTGACCAGCCCGACCTGTTCGGCCTCCCGGAACCAACGGTCGGGCGCCCACCCCTCCAAGGCGTCGACTGACGGGAAGCGCGAAAGTGCCTCGTAGCCGGCGTGCCGGCCGGTGGCGATCTCGACCACCGGCTGGAGGGCGATGCTAGGCCCGCCTCGGGTGAGCACGTCCCCGACCGCGTCCTGGACCCGTCCGGCGTGACGGTCGTGCGCCACCAGCAGGTCCATGTGGCCGGCGATGAGCCGGGCGAAGACCACGAGGAGCTGCTCGTCGCGCTCACGCAGTTCGAGGTCGACGTGGCGGCTGAAGCAGCACAGCGTGCCGCGCGGCTCCCCGTCCTCCCCCAGGACCGGCACCGAGACGTGGGAGCCGACCGGGAGCCCGCAGGTGGCCGGCAAGGCGCGCAGCTCCGGGATACCCGACGTGTCGGGGATGATGCGCGGGATCCGGCCGTCGACCACCCGCGCGCAGTACGTCTTCTCCAGCGGCTCGCTGTCCCCCACCTCCCACGGCGCGAACGAGGCGTCGGTGTCGAGGAACTCGAACCAACGGCGCCCCTCGGCGAACCTGCTGACGAAGGCGACCTCCATGCGCAGCAGGGCCCGCAGCGCGGCGAGCGACTCCTGAATGGCCCGACGCGACGCGTCAGGGGATCCGTCAGAACGCTGGTCGCTGACCTCGTTGAGAACTGCGTCGACCTGTGACATCGCGCTCCCCGAAGAGCTGTGGTCGTGCCCTGAGGTCCGAGCGTACCCGGGGGGGTCCGAAATACCCGCTATCACCCATGAGTCGGAGCAGGCCGATGGAGCAACGGATGGGGGCCGCCGGGCCCCTCACCCGAGGGGCCGGTCTCGGGCCGGAGTTCGCGGACTGGTGGTCTACCGCACCGGTGCCCCGAAGAGCCGGACCGCGTTCTCCCAGCACACCGCACGGAGCCAGTCCTCGCCCAGCTCGAGCCGCTCCAGCGCCTCCAGCTGGTGGGCGTACGCGTAGGGGATGTTGGGGAAGTCCGAGCCCAACAGCACCTTCCCGTCCAGCCCGAGCCCGCGCAGCCGCGGATGCAGCTCCCGAGGGAACGGCGCCATCTCCTCGAAGAAGTCGGTGAACGCCATCGTGGTGTCCAGATGGACCCGGGGGTAGTCCTCGGCGATCGCCAGGAAGTCGTCGTAGTCCGGTGCCCCCAGGTGCGCGAGCACGACCGTCAGCGTGGGGTGACGCTCCATCAGCGCCCGCATCGGGCCCGGTCCCGTGTGCTCGTTGCCGACGGGACCGGAGTTCGCATGGATGACCACCGCCGTCGCCGCGTCCGCGATCATGCCCCAGGCGTCGTCGAGACGTGGGTCGACCAGGTCGAAGGCCCCGACCTGCACGTGCACCTTGAACACCGCGGTGCCGGCTGCGAGCAGGTCCGCGACGTACGACGTCACGCCGTCCTCCGGGTAGAGGGTCGCCGACCTCATCACCTCGGGCACGGCGTCCGCCAGCTCCGCCGCCCAGCCGTTCAGGTAGCCCGCGATACCAGGGCGGTGCGCGTACGGCAGCGCGCTGAAACGCCGCACCCCCAGCGCCCGGAGACGGGTGACCAGCTCGTCGTCGTCGCCGCGGTAGACCAAGGGCCACGGTCGGCCGATGAGCGGTCCGGCCGTGTCGAACTGCTCCCGGACCTTGCGCATCACCGGGGGTGGCAGGAGGTGCACGTGCACGTCGAAGAGCCCGGGCAGACCGAGCCCGAACCACCAGCCCGGCACGTCCTGGTCTCGCAGCGTCACTCGGCGCCCTTGAGCCGTCGACCCATCGCCGCCTGCGCCTCCCGGTCGGCCTGCCGCTCGGCGAGCGCGTGCCGCTTGTCGTAGGACTTCTTGCCCTTCGCCAGTGCGATCTCGACCTTCGCGCGACCGTCCTTGAAGTACAGCGACAGCGGCACGATCGTCAGCCCACGCTCGTTGACCCGGCTCTCGATCTTGTCGATCTCCTGGCGGTTCAGCAGCAGCTTGCGCACCCGCCGCGGCTCGTGGTTGGTCCAGGTGCCCTCGGTGTAGACGGGGATGTGGACGCCGTGCAGGAACGCCTCACCGTGGTGCACCTCGGCGAAGCCGTCGATCAAGGAGGCGCGACCCGCGCGCAGCGACTTCACCTCGGTGCCCTGCAGCACCAGCCCGGCCTCGTACGTGTCCTCGATGTGGTAGTCGTGGCGCGCCTTCTTGTTCTGCGCGACGACCTTGCGCCCCTCCTGCGTGACCATGCGGCCAGTCTCTCAGGCGGGCTAGAACCAGTTCATCGGGTTCACCGGGGTGCCGTTCGCCATGACTGTGTAGTGCAGGTGGCAGCCCGTGGACCAGCCGGTGGTGCCCACGTAGCCCACGACCTGGCCGCGGCTGACGTGCTCGCCGGGCGCGACGATCGCGGGACCGTTGAGGTGGTTGGAGATCGACGCCAGCCCCACACCCCGGTGGAAGCCGTGGTCGATGATCACCCGGTTGCCCCAGGCGGTCTGGAAGTAGCGCTCGACGACGCGACCGCTGGCTGCCGCCCGGATCGGTGTGCCGCAGCCGGCCCCGAAGTCCACCCCGTCGTGGAGTGAGCGGTAGCCGTAGATCGGATGGATGCGCCAGCCGAAGGGCGAGGTCACCGGGCCGGAGACCGGGTAGTTGAGGAAGCCGTTGGAGTGGACGGGGCCGCTGTCGCCGAGCACCTGTCCCGCCCCCGCAGCGGCGGCCGCCGCTGCGGCGGCCCGACGCCGGGCCGCGTCCGCGCGCCGCTTGAGCACGGCGGTGATCCGGTTGCGCTCGGTCTGCAGATTGCGCAGCTGGGCCATGTCGGCCTCGCGGGCCTGCTCGGCCTCCTGGCGCGCCCGCGCGCGAGCGTCGACCAGGTTGCGCACCGAGGCCTCGGCGGCCGCCGCCTCGGACTCGAGGTGCTTCTTGCGCAGCAGGTTCGCGGCGGCCGCCCGGCGCTGCTTGGCCACGGCGACCTTGGCCTTCGCCACCTGCAGCTCCTGCACCGTGAGCAGCGCCTTGGACGCCTCCAGCCGGTCGAGGACGACCGCTTCCTTGTCCATGACGTTCCGCACCGAGTTCAGCTGGCCGGTGAGCTCGGTGGGGTTCTGGGTGGTGAGCACCATGGACAGCCCCATCAGGGACGGGTCGCCGCTCTGGAAGTTGCTGACCACGATCTGGCCGAGGGTGTCCTGCTCCTCGGCGATCTTGGACCGGCCCTCGGCGAGGTCGTCCCGCGCCTGCTGCAGCCGCGCCACGGCAGCTGCCAGCTTGGCCTGCATCTGCTTGTCGAGCGCCTGGGCGGCGGCCAGCTGTCCGCGGGTGTCGGCCAGGTGCGCCTGGGCGGCGCTCAGCCGGGTCTGGGCGGCCGCCAGTGCGACGGTCGCGTTGCGCAGCTGGGCGCTGGACTCGTCGAGGTCCCGGTTGGCGCCGGAGATCTGCTTCTCGACCTTGTGCTTCTTCTGCGTCAGGAAGCCGGGCTTCTTGTGGTCGTCAGCGTGCGCGAGCGGCGTGAAGCCCGTCAGCAGCAGACCGCCCACGAGCAGGGCGACGGCTGTGCGCGCGCGAGAACCGCGGGGGACGATGCGAACCACCGAATTGCCTCAAATGTCTGAAAGGGGAAGAACAGGCAACTCGAAGGTAACCCACGATGATCAGACTTTGAGGTATTTCCGCGTCATCACGAGCGTCGGAACCAGAGTCAGAGCCAAACCGATGAGGGCGATGGTCCCGATGGCCCAGGCGGCGTTGCCCCAGTCGACCCAGGCGACGATGTTCGAGGATGGCCTCAGCGTGCGGTAGATGACCACCCACATGAACAGCACCAGCGACCCGGCGGCCAGTCCCACCCCCACCAGGGCGGCCACCAGCGACTCCAGGAGGAACGGCAGCTGGATGTAGAGGCTGGAGGCGCCCACCAGCCGCATGATGCCGATCTCCCGGCGCCGCGCGAAGGCGGCGAGCCGGATCGTGTTGCCGACCTGCAGGATGGCCGCGATCACCAGGAAGCCCGCGATCCCGAGGGCGCCCCACTTGAAGACGTTCATCCAGAAGTAGATCGGCTTGAGCACCTCGCGCAGGTCCCGCACCGTGTTCACGCCGGCCAGCCCCTGGACGTCGTCCTTGATGCTGCGGAACTTCTCGGGGTCCTTCAGCTGCACCCAGTAGGACTCCTGCATGTCCGAGGGCTTGATGGACTGGTAGACCCGGCGCTCGGTGTCGTTGCCCGAGACGTAGGCCTCCTTCCACTTGTCGTAGGCCTCCTGCTTGCTCTGCAGGCGCCAGGACGCCACCTCGCCGTTGGAGTCGAGCACCTTCTGGATCGACGACTTCTGGCTCGAGGTGACCTCGCCGTTGACGCAGTTGGGTGTCGCGGAGTTCTGGTTGCACAAGAAGACGGTGATCTGGAGCTTGCTGCCCCAGTAGCTCTCGGCCTTGTGCGCCTGTGCGTTCAGCAGCAGGCCCATGCCGACCAGGGTCAGCGAGACGAAGATCGTGACGATCACGGCGATCGTCATGGACAGGTTGCGCCGGAGCCCGTTGCCGAGCTCGGAGAATACGTAGGTCAGCTGCATCAGGTGCGCTCCTGCTCAGTGCTGGTAGCCGTAGACGCCGCGCGACTGGTCACGGATCACGGCCCCGTTGGACAGCTCGATCACGCGCTTGCGCATCTGGTCGACGATGCCGGCGTCGTGGGTGGCCATCACGACCGTCGTACCGGTGCGGTTGATCCGGTCGAGCAGCTTCATGATGCCCACGGAGGTGTTGGGGTCGAGGTTGCCGGTCGGCTCGTCGGCGATCAGGATCACCGGCCGGTTCACGAAGGCCCGGGCGATCGCCACCCGCTGCTGCTCGCCGCCGGAGAGCTCGTCCGGCATCCGCTTGCCCTTGCCCTCGAGACCCACCATCTCCAGCGTCTCGGGCACCACCTTGTTGATGTGGGCGCGGGACTTGCCGATCACCTGGAGGGCGAAGGCGACGTTCTCCGTGACCGTCTTGTTGGGCAGCAGCCGGAAGTCCTGGAAGACGGTGCCGATGGTGCGGCGCAGCGCGGGGACCTTCCAGCCGGCCAGCCGGTCGATCTCCTTGCCCGCGACGAAGACCTTGCCCGCGGTGGGTCGCGCCTCGCGCAGCACGAGCCGCAGGAAGGTCGACTTGCCGGAGCCGGAGGCACCGACGAGGAAGACGAACTCGCCCTTCTCGACCTCGACGCTCACGTCGTCGAGGGCGGGCCGGTTGGTGCCGCCGTACTGCTTGGAGACGTTCTCGAATCGGATCACAAGCGTGGGTGCGGCCGGGGCTCGGGGACAGGGGTCGTAATCCGGCCAACGAGTGAGTCTAGGCGACGACAGCCGAGCAGGCCGCATCCCGGGGTCACCGCGGTTCGCATACCTTGGCTGCCATGCCCCGCCGTCGCCCGCTCCTGGTAGGCGGCGCGGTCGTGGCCGCGCTGGCGCTGACGGCGGTCGCGGTCTACGTCGGGCTCCGCGCCGCCGGACCGGACCAGCCCGTGGCCACACCCCGGACCACATCCCCGTCGGCCACCCCGATGGCCCGGCTCGACCTGAGCGGGCTTCCCGTACGGCGGGCCTCGCTCTGCGGACGGATCGCGAGGTCCGACGTGGAGGCCGCGCTGCGCGGACCCGTCGCCGAGACCAGCCGCTACGACTCCGGGGACCGGGCGAGCATCGCGCCGGGGGTGCGCGACGTCGCGCACGAGTTCGACTGCACCTACCAGGCAGCCAGCGGCGCGCAGGCGCGCGTCTGGGTCTTCGCCGAGCGGGTCACTCGGGGTGAGGCGGCGGACATCGCCCGGGCCGCCAAGCGAGCGCCGAGGTGCCGGACGCTCACCGACGGACCGACGTTCGGCACCCCCGACGCGGCCACCGTCTGTCGGGTGGCGAAACGCCGGAGCCGAGCGGTGACGCTGAGCGGGCTCTTCGGCGACGCCTGGCTGTCGTGCCGGCTCTCGAGCCCGGCGGCTGCGGGCGACTCACGGTCACAGACCGTGCAGCGCGCGCAGCGCTGGTGCGTGCGGGTCGCGACCTCGGTGGGTGCGCGCCCCTAGCTACGAGACCGGGGCGGTGGCGTCCGCGCCACGGCGCCAGCGGATGCCGGCCTCCAGGAACGCGTCGATCTCACCGTCGAAGACCGCTTGCGGGTTGCCGGTCTCGTACTCCGTGCGCAGGTCCTTGACCAGCTGGTAGGGGTGCAGCACGTAGTTGCGCATCTGGTCCCCCCACGAGCCGGCGACGTCGCCGCGCAGCTCGTCGAGCTGGGCCCGCTCCTCGGCCTTCTTCAGCGCCAGCAGCTTCGCCTTGAGGATGATCATCGCCGACGCCTTGTTCTGCAGCTGCGACTTCTCGTTCTGGCACGACACCACGGTGCCGGTCGGGATGTGCGTGAGCCGCACCGCCGAGTCGGTGGTGTTCACCGACTGGCCGCCCGGACCCGAGGAGCGGTACACGTCGACGCGGACGTCCTCGTCGGGAACGTCGATCTCGTCGGTCTGCTCGAGCAGCGGCACGACCTCCACGGCCGCGAACGACGTCTGCCGGCGGCCCTGGTTGTCGAACGGGCTGATCCGCACCAGGCGGTGGGTGCCCGCCTCCACGGAGAGGGTGCCGTAGGCGTACGGCGCGTGGATCGCGAAGGTCGCGGACTTGAGGCCGGCCTCCTCTGCGTAGGAGGTGTCGAAGACCTCGACGGGGTACTTGTTGCGCTCGGACCAGCGGGTGTACATCCGCATCAGCATCTCCGCGAAGTCGGCCGCGTCGACGCCTCCTGCTCCCGAGCGGATGGTGACCAGCGCGTCGCGGACGTCGTACTCACCGGAGAGCAGGGTGCGCACCTCGAGGGCGTCGACGGCCTTGCGCACCTTGCGCAGCTCGGACTCCGCCTCCGCCATCGTGTCGGCGTCGCTCTCCTCCTGGGCGAGCTGGAGCAGCACGCCGAGGTCGTCGAGCCGGTTCTGCAGACCGGTGAACCGGTCGAGGTCTCCCTGCAGGCCGGAGAGCCGGCCGGTGACCCGGGTCGCGTTGGCCTGGTCGTCCCACAGGTCGGGAGCGGCCACCTCGCGGCCGAGCTTGTCCATCTCGGCCCGCATCGCGTCGAGGTCCAGCACCTGCTCGATGGTGTGCATCGTCGCCTGGAGCTGCTTGATCTGAGTCTCGAAGTCGGGGCCTGCCACAACAGTCCACCCTACGCGACCGCAGCGGGCGCAAGGGCGTCAAGGGCCGCTCGAACATGAGCAAGGCCGAGCTGCAGCGGGCCGTCGGGGGCTAGCCTCCGTCCATGGGCGAGACCTATCCCGGCGAGCCGGACGAGTCCGAGGCCGAGAAGCTCACCCGCAACCTCAACGAGCTCCTCCAGGAGCTGCGCGTCACCCAGACCGGGGTGCAGATCCTGACCGGCTTCCTCCTGACGCTGCCGTTCACCGCCCGGTTCAGCCACCTCGACGACGTGCAGCGCTACTCCTACCTCGGCGTGCTCGCCGGGTCGGTGATCGCCACCGGGCTGATCATCGCGCCCGTGGCGTTCCACCGGGTGCTGTTCCGTCACGGCCAGCGTCGCTGGCTCGTCGACGCCGCGAACACGGCCGCCCGCACCGGGCTCGCCGCGTTGGCGCTGACCACCTCCGGGATGGTGTGGCTGGTCTTCGACCTGGTGGTCGGCCGTTCGCTGGCAGCCATGGCCGGCGCACTGTCCCTGCTGTTCTTCGCGGGGCTGTGGACGGTGATCCCGCTGCGCCGGGCTCCACGCTCGGAGCGACCGACGGGCTGAGAGCTAGGCCAGCTCGGCGTGCAGGTCCTTGAGGATCCGCGAGAGCAGGCGCGAGACCTGCATCTGGGTGACGCCGATGTCGCGTGCGATCTGCTCCTGTGTCCAACCCTCGAAGAACCGCAGCTCGAGGATCCGGCGGTCACGCGGGGCGAGCGCTCGCACCGCGGGACCGAGCATCACCCGGGCCTCGGCGCTGGCGATCTCGGTGTCCTCGCCGGGCATCAGGTCGCCGAGCGTGGCGGCGCCGTCCTCCCCGACGGGTACGTCGAGCGAGGCCGGTGTGAACGCGCCGTCCGCGGCGAGCGCCTCGATGACCGACTCGACGTCGAGACCCAGCTCCTGGGCGACCTCGCTGGGCCGCGGCGAGCGTCCGAGCCGCTGGGTGAGCTCGCTCGAGAGCTTGGCGATGCTGCCCTGCAGCTCCTGCACGCGGCGCGGCGGGCGTACCGACCAGCCGAAGTCGCGGAAGTAGCGCTTCACCTCGCCGCTGACGGTCGGCACCGCGTAGGACAGGAAGTCGCGCTCGTGGGCCGGGTCGAAGCCGTTGACGGCCTTGACCAGTCCGACGTACGCCGCCTGCACGAGGTCGTCCTCGGCCAGACCGCGCTGGCGGTAGCGGTGCGCGATGGCCCGCGCGACGCCCATGTTGAGCACCACGACCTCGGCGCGCAGCGCGGCACGCTCACCCTCGTCGTCGGCCGCATGCAGCTCGGCCAGGAGACGGGCGGTGGTGGTGCCACGGTCGGACTCGGGATACGGCTGGGTGAGCGGGTGTCGAGTCGCCGAGGCGGCCCTCGGAAGAGTCACCGGGGTCTCGGGTGGGCTGATCGGGGGGCTGCTAGTCATGGGTGTGGCCACTTTCCCTACGGACTCACGGGAGTAGAGGCGGCTGCTTGACCACTACGACGTGCACCCGCGAGTCAAGCACTCCGAAACCCCTCTCACAACTGGCCATGCGGGTAGAAGTGCCGGAAAACGACGGATCCAGCACCGGAGGCGCGCTCCTTGAACCAGCCTGTGACCTGCGACGACACCCCGTCGGAGGGCTCGGCGACCGCCTGGGAATTTTGCTCGGGAGCTCAGTCGCTGACGACCACGAAGGACGCCGCGGTGCCCGAGACGGTCGACCGCCGGTCCCACCCCGGCGGTGCGAGCGGCAGGTCGAGCGGTGCCGCGACGTGCACCACGACCCGGTCGGTGGACGCGTCGACGCGGTAGTCGAGCCCGGGGTAGCGACGCGCCGCCCCCGTGCTGCGGAGGTAGTCCTCGACGAACCCACGGGCGACCACCGGGTCGATGTCGGCGCGCTTGCCGAGGCCGCCCTCGTAGACCTGGCGGCCCTGGATTCCGTCCGCTGCGGCGAGGGCGGCGCCGTCGGCCAGGGAGTCGAGTCCGGTGCGTCGCAGGTAGGCCGCGGACGCGTCGACCACCACGGTGACCAGCATGACCGCGACCACCGCGAACCCGATGATCAGCAGCGTCGTCTGGCCCCGCTCGTCGCGCCTCACGAGCGGTCCTCGCGGAAGGAGCCGTAGGGCACCGTGTGCTCGGCCTCGACCCGGATGCTCGGGGTGTTGCCGCCCAGCGCGCTCGGCATCAGCGGCAGCCGGACCGGGTAGACCATCCGCACGTGCACCACCGACCCCGGTGCCAGGCACCGACGCGGGTCGGGGTCGCAGCCCAGCCGCATCCGCCCGCGCGACATCGCCAGCCCCTGGTCCGTCAGTGCCACGGCCGCTGCTGCGTGCGCGCGGCCCGCCGCCTCGGCCTGTGACGGCGCCAACGTGAACGCGCGGCCCGCGGCCCGGGTGGCCGCGTTGACGGCGAACGCCGAGCGCTGTACCTGGAACGCCGACAGCACGACGTACAGGAGCGGCACGAGCAGCAGTATCGACAGCCAGGTCACCTCGATCACTGCGCTCCCCCGCTCGTCGCGGACCCGGATCACGGCATCTGCTCCTCGACGGCATGGCCGGAGACCGTCACGGGGACGCCCGGACCCCAGATGCCCAGCGGGGGTACGACGGCCGAGACGTCCACGGCCACCCCCGGGGCGCCGCGCACCCTCGCGGGGCGGGCCCGGACGTGCTCGGCGAAGCGGGCGGCGAGCGCACCCGAGATCTGCTGGCGCGTCCGGGCGGCTCCCGCCGAGACCGGCCGGTCGACCGTGGCGGCGTACCGCGCGCCCTCCGACGCCGCCGCGGTGAGCGTGTTGCGGACGTGGAGCACCAGGGCGACCTGGACGATCCCGAGGAACAAGGGGACGAGCACCACCAGGACCAGCACGAAGTCGACCACGGCGGCGCCGCGGTCGTCCCTGCGCCGCGGCACGACTCAACCGCGCACGGAGCTCAGGGCGTCACGCAGCATCTGGCTCAGCTGCGGGCCGGCGATCGCCCACAGGGCAGCGACCAGGCCGGCGGTCATCACCGTGATCAGCACCCATCCCGGCACGTCTCCTCGTTCGTCGCGTCGGCGGTCACGCAGTGGCGTGGGCAACCTGGACAGGGTCGCGGTCAGGAGCAGCAGCATCTGCATGTTCGGTTCCCATCTCTCGGAGTTCAGGGGGTCACGAGGTGGAGGCCCACGACGCCCGGCCAGAAGGCGAAGACCACGGTCACGGGCAGCACCAGGAACACGACGGGCACCATCATCGCGATCTCCTTGCGCGCCCCCGACTCGATGAGTGCACGTCGACCCGCCTCACGCACGTCACCCGCCTGGGCGTGCAGCACTCCGGCGAGCGGGGTGCCCCGTTCGATCGCCACGGCCATGCCCTCCGCGAACCGCGCCACGACCGGCAGGCCCGAGCGGCGGGCCAGGCCGTCGAGGGCGGTCCCGACCGGGGTGCCGGTGCGGATGTCGGCGAGCACCGCACCCAGGTCGGCCGACAGCTCGCCGTGTGAGCGCGCCACCACTCGGTCGAGTGCGGCGACCGGCCCCTCCCCCGCACCGACGGCCAGCGCGAGCAGCTCGGCGAGCGTCGGGAACTCCCGCAGGATGCGCCGTTCCCGATCGGCGACCTGCGCGGTGAGCCGGTTCTCACGGAGCAGGACGCCGAGCACGAAGGCCACCGCGCACGCCACGAGCAGCGGGAGCGTGCGATCGGGTGCGCGAAGCGCGACCAGCAGCGAGAGGGCTGCGGCGGTCGTGAGCGCGACCAGTCCCCACAGCACCTGCTCCACCCGGAAGTCGTGGACGCTCATCGCGGAGTTGGCCCGCTCGAGCCGGCGACGGATCGAGGTCTGACCCCCCAGGAAGCGGCCGAGCGAGGTGGCGGCCGAGGCGAGCACGGGCGCGGCCCCCACGACCGGGCGAGCGCTCTGCGGCAGGTCGCGGACGTACGGCAGCACCCGGACCTCGAGCCGCGGCCGCCGCAGCTCGATCACGCGGGCGACCACCGTCACCAGTCCCAGTCCGACACCGGCCCCGAGCAGGGCTCCCCACAGTGTCGACGTCACGAGAGCACCCGCCGCTCGTCCGGCAGCCGCCCGATGCGCACCATCGCCCGGTACGCCACGAGGCACAGTGCCGCTCCCCCCGCCAGCACCACGACCCCGGCCGGTGAGGCGTAGCGCGAGATGACCTCGCGCTGGAAGCACAGCAGCAGGAGCACCAGCCACGGCGCGGCGACCGCGAGCCGCGCACCGTTCACGGTCCACGCCTGCCGGGACTCCAGCTCGGAGCGGGTGTGGGCGTCCTCGCGGAGGAATCCCGAGAGGTTGCGGAGCAGACTGCCCAGCTCGCCACCCCCCACCTCACGCGCGATCCGGAGCCCCTCCACCACGCGGTCACCGACCGGGTCCGACAGCCGCAGCTTGAGGCGGTCGAGGCTCTCGGCGAACCGGCCGGTCACCTGGTAGTCGACGCCGAACGCCGTGAAGGGCTCACGCAGTGGTTCGGGTCCACGGTGACCGAGCTGGCTCAGCGCCTCCGGCAGGGACATCCCGGCGCGAACGGCACTCGCGAGGTTGTCGACCGCCTCCGGCCACACCTCGGCGAGCTCCCGGCTGCGTCGCCGTGCGCGACCGGCGAGCATCGCGAAGGGGAGGTAGCCCGCCAGCAGCCCGAACGTCACCGAGACCACTGCGGTGCGCGAGACCACCTGGACCGCGGCGAACGCCACCGCAGCGGTGCCGGCGCCCACGGTCCAGACTCCGGCGACGCTCGCACCGGCCAGGCCGGCGCGGTCGAGGAGGTCGCGTGTGCGGCCGACGGGTCTCGCCTCCGGAAGGGGGGGCGGTGGGGAGGTGAGGGACAGCCAGACGAGCACCAGCCCCACACCGACGCCGAGTCCCACGGCGACCCCCATGTCAGACGGTCCCGTTCAACAGCGCGCGGACGTCGAGCCCCACGCGGTCGTAGCGCTCGACCCGCGGCGCCATCCCCTGCGTGCGGGTCAGTCGATCGTGCTGGCGGACGAAGAGCGGCTCGACCTCGATGACGTCGTTCTCCACCCGTCCCGGCACTGCCACGATCTCCTCGACGCGGCGTACGCCGTCGGGGCCGATGCCGAGATGGACGACGAGGTCGACCGACGAGGCGACCGTGGGCACCACGAACCGGGCCGAGATGTTCTCACCGGCGAGCAGCGGCAGCGTGCACATCTTCACGAGCGCCTCGCGGGCGGAGTTGGCGTGCAGCGATGCCATTCCCGGCAGGCCGGCGTTGAGTGCCAGGAGCAGGTCGAGGCACTCGGCGGCGCGGACCTCGCCGACGATGATGCGTGAGGGCCGCATCCGCAGGCTCTCCCTGACCAGGTCGCGGAGCGCGATCTCGCCGGTGCCCTCGAGCCCACGCTGCCGGGTCTGCATGGCCACCCAGTCGGGATGGGAGAAGCGCAGCTCGAAGACCTCCTCGACGGAGACCACGCGGTCGCGGCCGGGGATGCTCGCGGCGAGACAGTTGAGGAGGGTGGTCTTGCCGGCCTGCGTCGCGCCGGCCACCACGAGGTTGAGCCCCGCTCGCACGGACGCGTCCAGGAACGAGGCGGCCTGCTCGGTGAGGCTGCCGAGCCCGACCAGGTCGTGCAACCGGGCGGCCTTGACGACGAACTTGCGGATGTTCACAGCGGAGAAGCCGCGGGAGATGCCCTCGAGCACGACGTGCAGTCGGTGTCCCTCGGGAAGCATCGCGTCCACGAAGGGCTGGGAGAGGTCGATGCGACGCCCGCTCGACTTCAGCATCCGCTCGACGAGCTCCTGCACCTGCGCGGTGCTGAGGATCGTCGAGGTGAGCTCGTGACGTCCGCCGCGGGCCACGAACACCCGGGACGGGTCGTTGACCCAGATCTCCTCGACCGTGGGGTCGTCGAGGTAGCGCTGCAGCGCACCGAAGCCGGACACGCGTGCCACGAGCTCCTCGACCACGGCGTCGTGGTCGTCGACCGGGAGCACGGCGCCGGTGAGGCTGCGCTGGTCGTGGTCGCCGACCAGGCGGGTGGCGAGCCGGCGGACGAGTCCGGAGTCGCGCTGCGGGTCGACGCCCTCGGCGCGCACGGCGGCACGCAGCTCGGCGTCGAGCGTCTCGATCAGCTCGCTGTGCGCATCGGCATAGGTCAGGCTCATGGTTCCCCGAGGTCCCTGGTCGCCAGTCTGTGCGGGTGGTGCGCCTCGGAGTCCACCAGAAGCCCGCGCCGACGGGAAGGGCCCCGGGCCGATCTGTGGAGAATCTGCGAGCCGAGTCAACTCGTGAGGTCAGCGAGACGCGATGCGTAACCAGGAGGCGTAACCAGCCAGGGGCCTGCCTCGTTGGCGATATGACGGAGCGAATCGCCGCCGTCTCTCGGGAACGGCGGGGTTCGCCTGTCCCAGGGCCAGCTCAGGCCACCATGCCGTGCGGGTCGATGACGAACTTCTTCGCCACGCCGGAGTCGAAGTCGGCGTAGCCCTGCGGTGCCTCGTCCAGTGAGATCGTCGTCGCGTTGACGGCCTTCGCGATCTGCACCCGGTCGTGCAGGATCGCCTGCATCAGGCCGTAGTTGTACTTCATCACCGGGCACTGGCCGGTCACGAAGAACAGCGACTTGGCCCAACCGGTGCCCAGGCTCAGGGACAGCGCGCCCTTCTGGGCGGCCTCGTCGACGCCACCGGGGTCGCCGGTCACGTAGAGCCCGGGGATGCCGATGCCACCGGCCGCGAACGTCACGTCCATGAGCGAGTTCAGCACCGTCGCCGGCGCCTCCTCGGCACCTTCGCCGTGGCCCTTGGCCTCGAAGCCCACCGCGTCCACGGCGGCGTCCACGAACGGGATGCCGAGCAGCTGCTCGATCTGGTCCTCCGGAGCCCCCTTGGACACGTCGACGACCTCGCACCCGAAGCTCCTGGCCTGCGCCAGCCGCTCGGGCTGCATGTCGCCGACGATCACCACGGCCGCGCCGAGCAGCTGCGCGCCGGCGGCCGCGGCCAGACCCACCGGTCCGGCGCCGGCGATGTAGACCGTGCTGCCGGGCTTGACGCCGGCGGTCACCGCCCCGTGGAACCCGGTCGGGAAGATGTCGGAGAGCATGGTCAGGTCGAGGACCTTCTCCATGGCCTGGTCCTTGTCGGGGAACTTCAGCAGGTTCCAGTCGGCGTAGGGCACCATCACGTACTCGGCCTGGCCGCCGACCCAGCCGCCCATGTCGACGTACCCGTAGGCCGCGCCGGGGCGGGCCGGGTTCACGTTGAGGCAGACACCGGTCTTGCCCTCCTTGCACATCCGGCAACGGCCGCAGGCGATGTTGAACGGCACCGAGCAGAGGTCGCCCTCCTTGATGAACTCCACGTCCGGACCGACCTCGACGACCTCGCCGAGGATCTCGTGACCGAGGACGAGGTTCTCCGGGGCAGTGGTGCGGCCGCGGACCATGTGCTGGTCACTGCCGCAGATGTTCGAGGTGACGACCTTCAGGATGACTCCGTGGTTGCACCTGCGCCCCACGTTGTCCGGGTTGACGCCGGGGCCGTCCTGCAGCTCCAGCTTCGGGTAGTCGATGCTCTGCACCTCGACCTTGCCGGGCCCGATGTACGCCACGCCTCTGTTGCCTGCCATGACCTCTCGCCTTCCGTCGGTTGTCGATCCGGTCACCGGGCTCGTGCCCCGGGAGACGCAGACCATGTCACGCCCGCGCGGTCAGGGCCCGCCGAGGAGGTCGCCGAACACATCGCCCTGTTCGTCGACCAGCGCGAGCACGTCGTCGATCTCGAGCTGCCCGAGACCCATCTCGGCACCCTCCTCGATCTCCTCCCAGGTGCGGGGCGCGGCGACGTACGGTCGGTCGCGCCCGCGCAGGGAGTACGGCGAGATGGTGGTCTTCGCACCGGTGTTCTGGCTCCAGTCGAGGAACACCTTGCCGCCGCGCAGCGACTTGGTCATCTTCCACACCACGAGCTTCGGGTGCTCGGCGGTGAGCTCGCGCGCGATCTCCTGCGCCTGGTCGCGGACCTCGTCGGCGTTCAACGAGCCGGGCAGCGCGGCGTACATGTGCAGGCCCTTGCTGCCCGACGTCACCGGTGCCGCCGACAACCCACGCTCCTCCAGCTTGTCGCGCACCAGCAGCGCCACCTGGCAGCACTCCTGGAGGCCGGCGGGGTGACCGGGGTCGAGGTCGATGACCATCCGGTTCGGGTTCTTGGGCTGGCCGTTCCTGCCGACCGTCCACTGGTGCACGTGCAGCTCCAGGCTGGCGAGGTTTGCGAAGTAGGTCAGGTCGGCGAGCCCCTCGATGACCGGGAACACGATCGTGTCGCCGCTGCCCCCGCGCGAGCCGCTGGAGGGCACGCGCACGGTGCGCACCCACGACGGGACGCCGTTCGGCACGTTCTTCTCGAAGAACTGGTTGTCGGCGGTGCCATGGGGCCAGCGGATCCGGGTGACGGCGCGGTCGGCGAGGTGCGGCAGCAGCACGGGCGCGACCCGGGCGTAGTAGTTGAGCACCTCGCCCTTGGTGGTGCCGGTCGTCGGGTACATCACCTTGGCCAGGTTGCTGATCCGCAGGGTGCGCCCGCCGACGTCGACCATCACCTCCTCGGACGGCTCAGCCATCCCCGACCTCCAGGTCACCGGGGCTCAGGTCGCTGCGGACCCCGCGGTACGACGGCTGCCGCAGCCGCTTCGCCGGCGTCATGCCCAGCGCGGCGATGTCGACGACCAGCTCCGGGCGCACCCAGGTGGTGTCCTTCGCGTCGACAGCGGGCACCTCGTCGACGAACGGCGGCACGTCGGTGACCAGCGGCGCCAGGTCCTCGAGGATGCGCTGACCCTGCTTGCCGGCGATCCCGCTGCCCACCCGCCCGCGGTAGACGAGCCCGCGGGTCGTGGGCTCCCCCACGAGCAGCGCACCGATCCGCGAGGCACTGTCCGTCTCGTGGCGCCAGCCGCCGACGACGTACGAGCCGATGGCGCGGTGCGGGAACTTCAGCCAGTCCGGGGAGCGTCGTCCGGGCACGTAGCGCGACGACCGCTTCTTCGAGACGACCCCCTCCAGCCTCTGCTGGGCGGTGGCCTCGAGGAGCATCTCGCCGTCGTCGTAGGTCGCCGGCACCTGCCAGTGCACGTCGAGCAGCCCGAGGCCCTCCAGCAGCTCACGGCGCTCGGTCAGTGGCCGCCCGGTGACGTCCTCGCCGTCGAGCCGCAGCAGGTCGAAGACCAGCAGCGTGACGGGGTTGCTCTCGGCGAGCAGCGCCGCGCGGCGCGGGTTGGTCACGTGCAGGCGGTCGGCGAGCGCCCCGAACGTCGGGATGCCATCGAGGAAGGCCACCACCTCGCCGTCGAGGACCAGGTCGCGGCGCAGCGCGGCGAGCCCGTGCAGCTCGGGGAAGGCGACCCGGGCGTCCTTCTCGTTGCGGGAGCGGATGTGCAGCTCGCCGTCGGGGCGGATCTCGGTCAGGACACGCATGCCGTCCCACTTGACCTCGTGCAGCCACTCGTCACCGCGGGGCAGGTGGGTCCCCTTGGTGGCGAGCATCGGACGCATGGCGTCATCCTGTCAGTCCTACCGGTGAGTTCTGTCGACGACGGTGGTCGTACGTCATGATGGTCCGGACACGACCACACAGGAGCGGAGCTGCCCCATGCGTGCCATCTGGAAAGGCGCGGTGTCCTTCGGCCTGGTCAGCGTGCCGGTGAAGCTGTACGCCGCCACCGAGAGCCACGACATCTCGTTCCGGCAGGTACACGCCAAGGACGGCGGGCGCATCAAGTACCAGCGCGTCTGCAGCGTGGACGGCGAGGAGGTCGCCTACGCCGACATCGCCAAGGGCTACGAGACCGAGGACGGCCAGATGGTCGTGCTCGACGACGACGACTTCTCCGAGCTGCCCGCCAGCAGCAGCCGGGAGATCTCGGTCGAGAAGTTCGTGCCCAGCGACCAGATCGACCCGATGTGGCTGGAGAAGAGCTACTACCTCGAGCCCGACAAGGCGGCCGCGAAGCCGTACGCCCTGCTCCGTGAGGCACTCAAGGAGGCCGACCGGGTCGCCGTGGTCACCGTCTCGATCCGCACCCGGATGACCACCGCGGTGCTGCGGGTGCGCGACGACGTGATCGTCATGCAGACGATGCTGTGGCCCGACGAGGTCCGCAAGCCCGACTTCGCCGGCCTCGACGCGACCGAGCACGCCGCGAAGCCGCAGGAGCTCAAGATGGCCAAGCTGCTCGTCGACACCCTGGCGGGCGACTACGACGCCGACGAGTACGAGGACGACTACCAGAAGGCCGTCGAGGCTCTGGTCCAGGCCAAGCTCGAGGGGGGCGAGGTCAAGGCTCCCGAGGCGCCCGAGAAGTCCACCGGCGAGGTGGTCGACCTGCTGGCCGCGCTGCAGCGCTCGGTCGACGCCGCCAAGACCTCCCGCGGGGAGAGCCCGGCTCCCTCGCAGGCCGCGGCCGAGGCGGACGACGAGGACGCTTCGGAGAAGAAGCCCGCGAAGAAGAAGACGGCGAAGAAGCCTCCTGCGAAGAAGAGCACCGCCAAGAAGAGCACCGCGAAGAAGTCCGCCAAGAAGGCGAGCTGACTCAGCCGGCCAGCAGTCGCGCGAGGTGGTCCTCCATCAGCGACGGCGGACCGGCGAGATGCCGGGTCCCGTTGCGGTCCACCCGGGTCCAGTGCCCGTGCGGGGTGCGCCAGTAGAAGGTGCCGGGGGTGGGCTGCAGGCAGGTCCAGCCGCCGTGGGTCTTGAGGCGGTGGTGGTAGCGGCCGAGCGGCCCGAGGTTGTCGGGGGTGGTCTGCCCCGGTGGGCCACCGGTCCGCGGTGGTCGGTAGCGCCGGGTGTGGTCCTTGTCGGCGCGACGTGAGGACAGCGTCCCGAAGGGGAAGACCTCGACCGGGTGCCGCAGCTCGACGGTCTCGCGCACCAACGGGCTGACCTCGTAGGCGTCGGCGACCGGCGAGGCGTTGAGGTCGATCACCGGCCGCACCACGACCCGGTGGTGGCGGAGCCAGTCGACCGCCTGCTCGAGGGTGACGGGTCCGACGTCCTCGACCCGCGCGACGCCCGAGCTGCCGGCGAAGGCCTCGTGCGAGACGTGCACGTAGAGCGTTGCCGGCGGCGCGAGGTCGTCGGGGTCGACGCCCGGGTCGTTCTCGGGGCTCTCGGCCCACCGCAGCAGGGCCAGAGCACGAGCCGGGGTGGCCAGGATGCCGATCGCCTCGGAACGAAGCACGTCCATCTGCGCCTGCCGGGCATCGGCGGGGTGGAGGTCGGTGCGCTCCTGGAGGTCGACGAGGCTGGGGTGTCCGCGCAACGCCAGGATCTGGGCGATCCGGTCACACATCGCGAAGAAGAAGATCGCGTCCCCGGCACGGGCGCGGGCGTAGATGGTCTTGGTGCCGTGCTCGGTGGAGCGACCGGTGCGCACGAACCGGGCCAGCTCCGCGGCCACCCGGCGCTGCTCGGCACCCTCGGGGTCCGCCTCGACCACGGCGGCCTCGACCAGGCACTGCATCCGTCCCCACGGCAGCTCGACGAGGTACGGCGCGAGCCGGTCGTCGACCTGTCGGGCCTGGGCCAGGCCCAGGCCGGCCGCGTGGGCGGCGCGGACCACGTGGCGGGCCTGGAACCAGCGCAGCTGACCGGTCAGCACCAGGGACCACAGCCGGGGATGACGGTGCCGCGCATCCAGCACGTCGCGCATCAGGGCCCGGGCGGCGGTCGTGGTCAACGACAGCAGCACGCCGAGCTCCCCCGCTGCGAACTCCCGGACCCGTGGGGCCCCGTCGCCACCGAGCGCCACGATCCGCTCGGCCCCCGGCACGGTCGAGCCCGCCGCCTCCGGGGCCGAGTGCAGGTCGCACCACTGCGCGACCAGCCGCACCTGCGCGAGCTCCGCGTCGATGATCGCCACCCGCGACGCCGCCAGCGCGTCAGCACACCTCGCACCGTCCAGACCGCTCGCCTCTCCAGCGATCTCCCCGGTGGTCTCCTCGGTGACGTCCACGATTCCCATACCCAGGAACCTATCGGCGACCACCGACAGAAAACGCGGTCAGGATCGCGAATCCCCAGCCCTGCAAGAGAATTCTCGGCGGCTCAGCTCACGACCCGGTGACCGCTGACCGGCAGACCTCGTGCCTCACCGGGCCACGCCGCAGCGGCGAAGCGCCAGGAGCACGAGCGAGCGGGTCACCTGCAACAGCTGGTCCAGGTCGACCTTCTCGAGCGGGGCGTGGGCGTCGACGATGTCGCCGGGACCGTAGTGCAGCGTCGGGATGCCGCCGTACCCGGTGTAGAGCCGCAGGTCGCTGCCGTAGACACCGGCCGCCATCCCCGGACGCATGCCACCGGTCGCGGTGACGGCGGTCGCCATCTCGTCGATCAGCGGGTGCCCCGGGTCGGTGTAGCCGCTCGCGAACTGCCCACCGGGCCAGGTGACGACCGGGCGGTTCTCGCGCAACCACGGGTCCTTGACGGCGACCTCGGTGACGACGTCCTCGAAGCGCGCGCGGGCCAGTCGCGGGTCCTCGTCGAGCTGGACGCCGAAGCGTCCCTCGGCCACCAGCCGGTCAGGGACGTTGCTCGACCACTCGCCGGTGTGCACCATCCCTACCGACAACGCGAACGGCGTGTCCCCGACGAACAGCGGGTCGGGGTCGCGGTTGCGGTCGGCCTCGAACTCCATCAGGGCCGCATGGATCGGCAGGAAGGCCTCGAAGGCGCTCACGCCCTCTCTGCGCATCGAGCCGTGCGCGGACCGACCGGCGACCTCGACGCGGAAGGTGAGCGCGCCGGCGGTGGCCGTGATGATCTGGGCACTCGTGGGCTCGGTGATGACCGCCGCCTCGCCGATGTGGCCGCGCCGCAGGGTGGCGAAGCCGCCCAGCCCGCCGTCCTCCTCGCCCATGACGCAGTGCACGGCGAGCGGTCGCTCGAGCCGGATCCCCGCGTCGCGCACCGTGCGCACCACCGCGAGGTTCGCGGCCGCTCCCGCCTTCATGTCGCAGGCTCCGCGACCGAACAGCGAGCCGTCCCGGATCTCCGCGGAGAACGGGCTCGAGCCGAGCCAGTTGTCCGGGTCACCCGGGGGCACCACGTCGAGGTGGCCCTGCAGCACCAGCGCGGGCATGCCCTCGCCACCGGTCGTGCCGACCACGCCGACGGCCTGCTCGCGCGTGACCTCGACGCCTGGGAACCACGGATCCTGCGACACCTCGTCGAGGTCGATGTCCCAGCGGTCCACGTCGGTGTCGAGATCGCGCAGCATCCCAGCGGCGACCTCCTGCACCTCGACCTCGGCCTCGGTGCCGCCCATGCTGGGGATCCGCACCAGCTCCATCAGAGACTCCACGAGGGCGTGCTCGTCGAGGTGGTCGATCACGGACCGTTCGGCGGGGGTGAGCTCGTCGGCGGAGGTCATGCTCCGAGTGTGCCGCACCTGCATGGCTATCGTTCGTGGGGTGGTGACGGTGGCTGTGTGCGAGGACGACGCTGCCCTGCGCTCCGTCCTCGCCCGCGCGATGAGGAGCGAGGGTCACCAGATCGTGATCGCCCGGACCGGGGCGGAGGCGCTGCGGGCGTTCCCCCCGGCCGCGCCCGACGTGGTCGTTCTCGACATCGGGCTTCCGGACAGCGACGGTCGCGACGTGTGCCTGGCGCTGCGCGCGGGTGGGCTCACGGCGCCGGTGCTGTTCCTGACCGCCCGCGACGGGGTCCACGACAAGGTCGCCGGCTTCGAGTCCGGCGGTGACGACTACCTCACCAAGCCCTTCGAGCTGCCCGAGCTGCTGGTCCGCGTCCGGGCGCTGGCGCGACGGTCCGGCCCGACCGCCCCACCGGGCGACGCGCTCCACCTGGATCCGGCACGGCACGCCGTCACCGCCGGGGGCAGCACCGTGCCGCTGACGCCCACCGAGTTCCGGCTCCTCGCCAAGCTGCTCGCCACCCCCGAGCACGTCGTACGACGCCACGCGCTCGTCGCAGCCGGCTGGCCGATGGGCGCCCTGGTGCACGACAACACGCTCGACTCCTACATGGCCCGCCTGCGACGCAAGCTCGACGGTCTCGCGGCCGAGGGCTCGATCCACACCGCTCGCGGTGTGGGCTACGTGTGGCGGTGAGCCACCGATGAGCCGGCTGGGCCTGCGCACCAGGCTGGTCAGCACGACGATGGCGGTGGCCCTCGCGGCCGTCACGGTGCTGGTGGTCGGGGTGCAGGTGCTGCTCGCCCACCAGTCGACTCGGGACTCCCTGGACGCCCTGCGCGGACGTGCGGACGCGGTCGCGAGCACCATCCGGTTCTCCGGCGACCGGGTCCGGGTGCTGGAGACCCGCTCCGACTCCCTGGACCAGAACGTCTGGGTCTTCGACGCCGAGGGGCGACGGGTGGACGGGTCGGTGCCGCCACCCGGGCTCCGCGACCTGGTCGACCGCCTCGGCCGCTCGGCGACCGAGCGGTCCGCCGACGTCAGCGGCGGCTACCGGCTGCTGGCGCGACGGGTACCCCGCCCCGGCACGACGTCGCCGGGTGCGATCGTCGTCGCGGGGCTGGACCTCGCGCCGTACGAGGCCGCCGAACGACGACAGCTCCTGCTCAGCCTCGGCCTCGGGCTGCTCACCGTGCTCGCTGCAGGTGCGGCGGCCCAACGGGCGACGGGCTACGCACTGAAGCAGGTCCGCGAGATGGCGCATCTGGCCGACGAGTGGCGTGAGCACGACCTCTCGGGACGGTTCGCGCCGGTGAGCACCCGAGACGAGCTGGGCGAGCTCGGTGCCACCCTCGACCGGATGCTCGACCGCATCGCGCAGGCGATCCTCACCGAGCGGCGGCTCACCGACGAGGTCGCCCACGAGCTGCGCACCCCGCTCAGCGTCATCCGCTCCGAGGCCCAGCTGGCCCGGCTGGCCGGACCGGAGGAAGGTCACGAGGCCGTGCCGTCCGAGGCGCTCGACGCGATCCTCGCCGCCACCGAGCGGATGAGGTCGTCGATCGAGACCATGCTGGCCGTCGCCCGGTCCGCCCACGCCGACGAGCAGCTCTGCCATCCCGCCCAGGTCGTGGACCACCTGCGCCAGCACGTCGTCCTCCGGCCCGGCGTACGCCTCGACCTGGACCCGGCTCCCGAGGACTCGCTGATCGCGGCCCCGCTCGGGGTCGTCGGAGCGGCCGCCGTCCCGCTGCTCGACAACGCCATGCGGCATGCAGCCGGATCGGTCGAGGTGCACTTCTCGACGCACGGGTCCCGGGTCGAGCTGCACGTCCGGGACGACGGCACAGGAGTGGAGGAGGAGCGACGCGGTCAGATCTTCGAGCCCGGCCACAGCTCGACCCCGGACAGCGCCGGTCTCGGACTGGCGCTCGCACGGCGGCTGGTCCACTCCGTCGGAGGTGAGGTCCACGAGCGGGGCAACGGCCACGGGCACTTCGTGCTCTCCCTGCCTCGCGGCTGAGTGGCGTTCAGGTTGCTGTCACCTTCCCTCCGTAACGTCGAAGGAGCCAGGTCGCGTCCCCGCGACCCCAGAACCGTGGAGACCCCGTGCCAGCGCCCGTCCCGCCCACCAGACGGGTGCTCATCGTCTCCGCGTCGGTGGGCGCCGGCCACGACGGGGCGGCTCGCGAGCTGCACGACCGGCTGACCGCGCAGGGTGTGGTGGCCGAGACCCGGGACTTCCTGGACGCGCTGCCCGCCTGGCTTCGGTTCACCGTGCGCGAGGGCTACACGCGAACGGTGACCCACACCCCCTGGTTCTACGACTGGCTCTACGCCGCGATGGAACGGCCGGGACTCGTGCAACGCATCGGCCTGCTCGTCTGCGCCCTCGGGCGGCGCACGGTGATGCGCTGGTGCGAGGAGCTGGGCGCCGACGCCGTCGTCTCGACGTACCCGCTCGCCAGCCAGGCGCTCGGGCAGCTGGTACGGCGGGGGCGGCTCGAGGTGCCGACCTCGACGTTCCTCACCGACCCCTCGGTCCACGCCCTGTGGGTCAACAAGCACGTCCATCGTCACTTGACGACGATGCCCGCGACCGCCGACGTCGGTGAGGGGCAGTACCGCATCCCGATGACGGTCGCGGGGCCGCTGGTGCCCGCCCGGTTCGCGCTGCCGGTGAGCGCGGCCCGTCGGGCGCAGCTGCGCGTGGACGTGGGCGCGGACCCCGACCGTCCGCTGGCGCTCGTCGTGACCGGGTCGCTCGGGCTCGGGGACGTCGCCTCCACGGTGGACGCCATCCAGGAGACGGGGGTCGCGACCCCGCTCGTGCTCTGCGGGCGGAACGAGGTGCTGCTGCGCGAGCTCACCGGGCGGCCGGGGGTCCTCGCCTTCGGCTGGCGGGACGACGTGCACGAGCTGATGCAGGTGTGCGACGTGCTGGTGCACAACGCCGGCGGCCTCTCCTTCTCCGAGTCGCTGGTCGCGGGCCTGCCCGCGGTGACGTACGCCTGCATCCCCGGCCACGGCCGCGCCAACGGGGAGGTGCTGGCGGTCGCCGGCGTGGCTCCGCTCGCCGAGACGGTCCACGAGCTGCGGGCCTCGCTGCTGCACCAGCTGCTGCCCACGGCGAGGGAGGCCATCCGCACGACGCTGGCCGCTGCGCACGACGACGCGAGCGGCATCGTGATCGGCGACCTCCACTCCCGGGCCACGAGCGTGCGGGAGCGCGCGGTCCAGGTCCGCGGCCGCCGGCGCACGGTGCGACGGCGACTGAGCGGGCTGGCCGCTGCCGCGCTCGTCGCCACCTCCTCGCTCGCCGCCACCGAGGGAGTCAGCGCGGCCACCCAGCACGGCTTCGGGGTCGCTCGGATGCCCGCGGGCAGCGTTGCCCTGGTGCTCGCTCCCGACTCCCTGTCCGGGGCGCAGCGGGAGGAGTCACGACTCGCGGCGCTGCACGCAGCCGTGCTCGTGCCCGCCCGGCCGTCCACCGCCGACGTCGCAGCGGCCCACGACCTCGCCTCGCACGGGATTCCGGTGCTCGACCGGGCTTGCTCCGCGTCGACGCTGCTGCGCCATCCGCACCACCCCCAACGGTGCGGGGCCGCCCGCGCGCTGGCCTCGGCGGATGTGCCGGTCACCTCCTCGGTCCACGTCGGCCCGGAGGTGCAGGCGCTCGACCTCCTCGTGGCCCGCCGTGACCACACCCGGCTCGTCGTCGGCGAGGCCCCGAGCCACGGTGACGTCTGGCTGCTCGGCCTCCGGTCGCGCGGGTCGACCCGACAGGTCACGGCGTCGCTGGCCCGGGCGGAGGCCCGGGCGACCGCGTCTGGCCTGCGCCTCGCGACGATCTCGGACGCGCATGCCCGGCGCTGACCTCGGGCTCGTCGCAGCGACCGCAGCGCTCGCCGCCCTCGCCCCCTCACTGACCCGGCTGCCCGCCGTCCGTGCCCGGCTGCCCCGCCTCAACGGCGACGGCGACCTGTCCCACGTGGCCCTGACGTTCGACGACGGTCCCGACCCGGAGAGCACCCCCGCCTTCCTGGAGTGCCTGGAACGACTCGACGTCCGGGCCACGTTCTTCCTGCTCGGCGTGATGGTCGAGCGCGCGCCGGCACTGGCACGAGAGCTGGTGGAGCGTGGCCACGAGGTCGCGGTGCACGGGTGGGACCACCGCAGCCTCGCGCTGCGGGGACCGGTCTCGACCGACCGTCAGATCGGCCGGGGCGCCGAGGCGGTCCACCGGCACACCGGGCAGGCCCCGGTGTGGTGGCGACCGCCGTACGGCGTGCTGACCTCGCCGGCCCTCGTCTCGGCCCACCGGCACGGGCTCACCCCGGTGCTGTGGGGCAGCTGGGGCCGGGACTGGACCGCGCACGCGAGCCCCGAGAGCGTGATCGACACCCTCGGCACCGGGCTTCGTCCCGGGCGCACCGTGCTGCTGCACGACAGCAGCTGCACGTCGGCCCCCGGTGCCTGGCGCTCCGCGCTGGGCGCGCTGCCGGAGCTGGTCGCACGCTGCCAGGACGACGGCCTCCGGATCGGCCCCCTCGCGGAGCACGGACTGGCCGCGTGAGCACGGCGGCGATCCTCGCGCTGCTGGCAGCGCTGCTGTTCGGCACCGGTACCGCCCTGCAGGCGCACGCCGCGGCGGACCGGCCGCTGATGCGGCTGCTGGGACGACCGTTGTGGTGGGCGGGCACGATGCTGGACTGGCTGGGCGCGGGGGTCCACCTCGTCGCCCTGCACTTCGGCCCACTGGCCCTGGTGCAACCGCTGACGACGACGGCGATCATCTTCGCCGTCCCGGTCGCCGCGCTGCTCGGACGGCGACGCCCGTCGCGACGCCAGCTGCTGGCAGCGGTGGAGACCTCGGCCGGGCTCGGGCTGCTGGCCGGCTTCCTGGGCCGTGGCCTGGTGCACTCGACGCCGTCCGCGACGACGGCGGTCGTCGTACCCCTGGTGCTGGTCGTGGTCCTGGCCGCGGCCGTGCACCAGTCGTCCCGCCTGCGGAACCGCCGGACCCAGGCGCTGCTGCTGGGCGCGGCCGCGGGCAGTGCCTACGGCCTCAGCGACGCACTGGCCAGGACCGTCCAGGTCACCCGCCTGGTCGCCCTCGGGAGCCCCCTGTGGGTGGTGATGGTGGCCGGCTTGGTCGTCGTCGGCGGAGCGGGTCTGCTGCTGACCCAGCTCGCGCTGCAGCGCGCCCCGCTGTCCTCCTCACTGCCGGCCCAGGACTTCCTGGCCCTCGTGGTCAGCATCGGTCTGGGTGCGGTGCTGCTCGGAGAGACCCCGCCCAGCGACCCCCTCCACCTGGTCGTGGGCGCGGTCGCGCTCGTGCTCGTCGGGCACGGCATCCGCACCCTCGCCGGGCGCCCCGACAGCTCAGCCGGGCACCCTCACGGTGTGACCAGCAGCGTGCGGACGACGCGCAGCCCGACCGAGAGCCGCGCCAGGTCGGCGTGCTCGTCGGAGCAGATCTCGTCGAGGGTGCCCACGGCCCGCGACACCACGACGGTGTCCTTGTCCTCCCAGTCGGCGATCCGCACCGGCACCGGCTGGTCGGAGGACGTGCCGGCCAGCACCTGAGCAGTGAGCTGGGCGTGCACGGTGTGCAGGTCGTCGCGGAGCGCGGCCCGGGCCATCGTCTGCCAGCGGTCGTGTCGAGGGAGCGCGAGGATGCGCGCGATGAGCGTGGAGAGACCGAGCCGCTCCCCGAGCGCGAAGTGCACGCGCGCCACCTCCAGCGGGTCCACCGCGTCCCGCTCAGCGTTCTCCACGATGTTCATCACGGTGTACGCCGGCGGCAGCACCGCGACCTTCACAGCGAGCTCCTCCGGCACGCCGCTGCGGACCAGGGCATCACGTCGCGCCCCGAACGCCTCGGCCTCGCGACCGGTCAGGAGGTCCGGAAGGGCCGCCACGACCCGCTGCCCGACCACACCGAAGAACTCGACGGTCGCCTCGCTGTCCATCGGCGGACGACGGTTGTTGATCAGCCACCGCGAAGCGCGCTCCACCAGCGTCCGCATCTCCAGCCGCATCCTGGTCTGCACCGCGGCGTCGATGAGGTTGTCGTGCTCGTTGATCTCGTCGATCATCGCGCGCGAGCCGAAGATCTCCCGGGCCACGAAGTTGGCGCGCACCAGCTCCTCGGCCGAGGCGTTCGTCTCCTCCGAGAGCCGGTGGAAGAACGTCATGCCGGCACCGTTGACGAGGTCGTTGACGACGCTGGTCACGATGATCTCGCGGCGCAGGGGGTGCGACTCCATCCGTTCGCGGTAGGCCTGGCGCATCGGCTGCGGGAAGTAGCTGAACAGGTCGGTGCGGAGGAAGGGGTCGTCGGCGATGTCCGTGGCGACCAGCTCGTCGGCGAGGACGATCTTGGTGTAGGCGAGCAGCACCGCCAGCTCCGGGACCGACAGCCCCTCCTTGCGCTCGAGTCGTTCGGCCACCGTCTTGCGGCTGGGCAGCGCCTCGAGCGCGCGGTCGAGCAATCCCTGCCGCTCCAGGCGGCGGATCCAGTCCTCGTGGACGTGCAGCAGCTGGGGAGCCTGGATGTGGGAGTTGGCCAGGGCCTGGTTCTGCTCGTAGTTGTCGTGCAGCACCAGGCCGCCGACCTCGTCGGTCATCGACGCCAGCAGGTCGTTGCGCTGCTTGACGGTGAGGTCGCCGTTGAGCACCACCCGGTCGAGCAGGATCTTGATGTTCACCTCGTGGTCGGAGGTGTCCACCCCTGCGGAGTTGTCGATGAAGTCGGTGTTGATCCTGCCACCGGCACCGGAGCAGCCGAGCCGGGCGTACTCGATGCGGCCACGCTGGGTGAGCCCGAGGTTGCCGCCCTCGCCCACGCACCGGCAGCGCAGCTCGTGGCCGGTCACGCGGATCGCGTCGTTGGCCTTGTCGCCGACCTCGGCATCGGTCTCGGTCTCGCTCCTGACATAGGTGCCGATGCCGCCGTTCCACAGCAGGTCGACGGGACTGCACAGGATCGCGCGCATCAGCTCGACCGGCGTCGCGACCGTCACCGACTCGTCGAGACCGAGCGCCTTGCGCACCTGGGGGGTGACCGGGATCGACTTCAGGGCACGGGAGTGGACGCCTCCGCCCTCGGAGATGAGGTCGGCGTCGTAGTCGCGCCAGCTCGACCGCGGCAGCTCGAAGAGCCGTCTGCGCTCGGCGTACGACGTGGCGGCCCCCGGGTCCGGGTCGAGGAAGATGTCGCGGTGGTCGAAGGCGGCGACGAGCCGGGTGTGCTCGGAGAGCAGCATGCCGTTGCCGAAGACGTCGCCGGACATGTCACCGACGCCGACGCAGGTGAACTCCTGACGCTGGCAGTCGACGCCCATCTCCCGGAAGTGTCGCCGCACCGACTCCCAGGCCCCCCGGGCGGTGATACCCATCACCTTGTGGTCGTAGCCGACGGACCCTCCCGAGGCGAAGGCGTCGCCCAGCCAGAAGCCGTAGGACTGGGCCACCTCGTTGGCGATGTCGGAGAAGGTCGCGGTGCCCTTGTCTGCGGCCACCACGAGGTAGGCGTCGTCGCCGTCGTGGCGGACCACCCGCTTGGGCGGCACGGTCTGCTCGCCGACCAGGTTGTCGGTGATGTCGAGCAGGGCGGAGACGAAGGTGGTGTAGCAGGCGATCCCTTCGTCCATCCACGCCTCGCGGTCGGACGGGTCGGGCAGCTGCTTGCAGAAGAAGCCGCCCTTGGCCCCCACCGGCACGATCACGGTGTTCTTCACCATCTGCGCCTTGACCAGACCGAGGATCTCGGTGCGGAAGTCGTCGCGCCGGTCGGACCACCGCAGCCCGCCTCGGGCCACGGCGCCGAAGCGCAGGTGCACGCCCTCGACCCGCGGCGAGTAGACGAAGATCTCGAACTTCGGCCGGGGCTGCGGCAGGTCCGGGATCGCGTCGGGCTGCAGCTTGAGCGAGATGTAGGACTTCGTCAGGCCCTCGGCGTCGGCCTGGAAGTAGTTGGTGCGCAGCGTCGCCTGGATGAACGTGAGGTACGAGCGCAGGATGCGGTCGTGGTCGAGGCTCGCCACGTCGTCGAGCGCGGAGTCGATGCGTGCGGTGACCTCCTCCACGCGGATCGTGCGGGTCTCGCTGGTCGCCGCGATGTCCCCGTTGCGCCCGGGGTCGAACCTCGCCTCGAACAGCGCGACGAGCCCCCGGGTGATGTCCACGTTGTGGGCCAGCGCGTCCTCGATGTAGTCCTGGGCGAACGGCGTGCCTCCCTGGCGCATGTACTTCGCGTAGGCCCGAAGCAGGGTGGCCTGTCGCCAGGTCAGCCCGGCGGCGAGCACCAGGGCGTTGAACCCGTCGACCTCGTTGTCGCCCTCCCACACCGCGTTCACCGCGTCCTGGAACAGCTCCCGGCTGCCGTCCGGGAGCGCGCGGTGGTAGCGCAGCCCGAAGTCGTAGATGAACGACGGTCGGTCGGGCACCTCGACGCCGTACGGTCGCTCGTCGACGACCTCGACGCCCATCGAGGAGAGGATCGGGAGCACCTCGGACAGCGAGAGCGGCGACCCGATGCGGAAGATCTTCAGCCGGGCCTCCTGAGCGCTGGAGTCGATGAGCTGGTAGAGGGAGAGGTCGAGCCCGCCCTCGGCCGGGATCCCCTCCAGCCGCCCCAGGTCGACGGCCCCGGTACGCGGGGGGTAGTCCTCCTTGTAGGCCTCCGGGAACGAGTCGGCGTACTTGCGGGCGAGCAGCGCGCCGTCCTCCTCGCCGTACTCGGCGTGCGCGGCCGTGACGAAGTCGTCGCGCCACGACCGGGCCGCTTCGGCCAGCCGGCGCTCGACGTCGTGGACGTCGACGTCGCCGACCATCTCCCCGGGCTTCGGCCGGACCACGAAATGCAGCCGCGCGAGCAGTGACTCGCTGACCCGGGCGGTGTACTCGACGGAATCGCCGTCCAGCCGCCGCTTGAGGATCTCGGCGATGCGCTCGCGCACCGCGGTCGTGTAGCGGTCGCGTGGTAGGTAGACCAGGCAGGAGTGGTAGCGGCCGTAGGTGTCGCGCCGCACGAACAGCCGTAGCTGCCGGCGCTCCCGGGTGTTGAGCACCGCCTCGGCGATCGGCTGGAGCTCGTCGATGGGCGTCTGGAACAGCTCGTCGCGCGGGTACGTCTCCAGCACGTCCATCAGCGCCTTGCCGGTGTGGCTCAGCGGCGCGAAGCCGGCCCGGTCGATCACCTGCTTGGCCTTCACCCGGATCACCGGGATGCGGGTCAGCGACTCGGTGTAGGCGGCCGAGGAGAACAGCCCCAGGAAGCGGCGCTCGCCGACGACCACGCCGTCCTCGAACGTCTTGACCCCGATGTAGTCGAGGTACACCGGCCGGTGGATGGTCGACTTGGAGTTCGCCTTCGCCAGCACCAGCAGGGTCTTCTCACGGGCCTTGTCGCGCACCAGTGGTGGAAGCCTGCCGAACGAGGCGGACATGTCCTGGTCGGAGCGGAGGATGCCGAGCCCCGTACCGGGCACGGCCCGCAGCGAGGTGGCCTCCGACCCGTCGTCGGCCTCCTCCAGGCGGTACTCCCGGTAGCCCAGGAACGTGAAGTGGGTGTCGGCCAGCCACTGCAGCAGCGCCTGTCCCTCGGAGACCTCCTCAGCGGGCAGCGGCGGTGGGTCCCGCTCCAGGTCCTCGATGATCTCCAGCGCCTGCGCATGCATCTTCGGCCAGTCCTCGACGGCCTCGCGGACGTCGAGCAGCACCTTGCCCAGGGACCGTTCGATCTCCTCGCGCTGGCTCGGGCTCGACTCGCGCCCGATCTCGAGGTGCATCCACGACTCGCGGGAGACGTCGTGCGGCAGCTCGGCCCGGTCGACGGCGGCGTCGTCGGTGAAGACCTCGTCGAGCGCGCCGGCAACGTCGCGACGCACCAGGATCTGCGGGTGCACGACCATGTGCACCTCGCGGTTCTGCTCGTTGAGCTGCATCGTCACCGAGTCGACGAGGAACGGCATGTCGTCGGTGACCACCTCGACCACCGTGTGCCCACCCGCCGACCAGCCGTGCTCGGAGACGGTCGGGGTGAAGACGCGGATGTTCGCGGTCCCCTGCGGCCGGTACGCGGCCAGCTTGTACTGGCTCATGGCGGCGCCGTAGAGGTCGACCTCGCTGCGCTCCGCGATGTCCTCGGCGGCTACGTGGCGGTAGAAGTACTTCAGCAGCCGTCCCGACTTCTCGCCCGGCGGACCGGCCGAGCCCTTCCGGCCGGCGGCGAACGAGGCCGCCTTCTCGAGCAGCTCGTCGCGGTGGCTGTTGGCGGTGTCGTCGAGCGTCGTACGCACGGAGCATCAACCTCTGTCGTCCCGACGGCACGTCGTTGTGCCGCGACTCCGACACTAGATCGTCGGTTCGTCGCCGACCACTCTCCTCGGGGGCGTGTGGCCTCCGAGGTTCACAGCACCGAGCGCAGCTCCCACAGCAGCGGGTAGTAGCGAAGCTCGAGCCGGCTGCGCAGGTAGTCGGCCCCTGAGGAGCCCCCGGTGCCGGTCTTGGTGCCGATCATCCGCTCGACCATCACGACGTGGCGGCCGCGCCAGGCGGCGGCGTTCTCGTCGTGCTGCAGCAGCGCCTCGGCCAGCGCCCACACGTCGGCGTACGACGACCGGTCGTGAGCGGCCCGGCGCACGGAGGCCAGCACCTGCTCGTCGTCGCCGACCTCGAGCCCGCGCGCCTCGAGCACCGACAGGAACGCGTCCCACAGCGTCGGCTCCTCGAGCCGTCGGTGCAGCCGCTCGCGCTCGGCCTCGCTGAGCCCACGGAACCGCTGCACGAAGGAGGGGTCCTTGACGCCGGAGAGGAACTCCAGCTCCCGGAACTGCACGGACTGGAAGCCACTGGCCGGGGCCAGGATCTGCCGGAACTGCAGGAAGTCCTGCGGGGTCATCGTCTCCAGCACGTCGACCTGCTGCACGAGCACCTGCTCGACGACGTGCATCCGCCGCAGCAGGTGCTGAGCCCACCAGGTGTGCCCGGCGACCATCGCGTCCCGGGCGGCGGTCGCCTCGTGCAGCAGCTGCTGGAACCACAGCTCGTAGACCTGGTGGATCGTGATGAACAGGAGCTCGTCGTGCGCGGGCGCACCGCCGTCCTGGACCGACTCGAGCTGCTGGGCGCTGAGCAGCTGCTCGAGCCGCAGGTAGCTGCCGTAGGTGAGCCGTGCGCCCTGCTCACCGAACTGCACCTGGTCGCCGCCCCACTGCCCTGCCACCTCGTTGTCGCCCATCGGCGCAGCGTAGGCCATGATGTCGGCCATGAAGTTCTCCCATGACCTGCGCTACGAGGCCCCTCCCGAGGCGGTCGCCGCGATGCTCGCGGACCGCACCTTCCGCGAGAAGGTCTGCGAGGCGATGGACTCCACCCGGTACGACGTGTCCGTGGACGGCGCCGGGGAGGGCATGAAGGTCGTGGTCGACCAGACCCAGAAGGCAGCCGGCCTGCCGTCGTTCGCGACGAAGTTCATCGGCAACGCGATCCAGATCGTGCAGCGCGAGTCGTGGTCGTCGACGACCGCCGCATCGCTGGAGCTGGAGATCCCCGGCAAGCCCGGCGCCCTCGACGGTGGCATCCGGCTCGCCGTGGACGGCGCAGGCACGGTCGAGACGGTCTCGGGTGACCTGAGGGTCAAGATCCCGGTCGTCGGAGGGAAGCTCGAGGGACTGGTCGCCGACCTGCTGCGCTCCGCCCTGCGCGCCGAGGAGAAGGTCGGCCGCGCCTGGCTGGCCGCGAAGTCCGAGTGAGCTACCCGAGGTCCATGTAGGGGTAGCGGTAGTCCCGCGGCGCGTCGAACGTCTCCTTGATGGAGCGCGACGAGGTCCAGCGCAGCAGGTTCTGCGGGGCTCCCGCCTTGTCGTTCGTGCCGGAGGCGCGCGCACCGCCGAACGGCTGCTGCCCGACGACGGCGCCGGTGGGCTTGTCGTTGACGTAGAAGTTGCCGGCCGCGAACCGCAGCTGCTCCGAGGCCCAGTTCACCACCTGACGGTCGCGGGCGATGATCGCGCCGGTCAGGGCGTACGGCGCGAACGACTCCATCTGCTCGACGACCGCCTCGAACTTTCGGTCCTCGAAGACGTGCACCGCAAGGATCGGGCCGAAGTACTCGGTGTCGAACATCCGGTCGGTCGGGTCCCCGGCCTCGACCACGGTGGGTCGCACGAAGTAGCCCACCGAGTCGTCGACCTGGCCGCCGGCCAGCACGTCGAGGCTCTTGGAGCGCTTCGCGCGGGTGATCGCCTTCTTGTGCTTCGCGAACGCCCGGTCGTCGATGACGGCGCCCATGAAGTTCGAGAAGTCGGTGACGTCTCCCATCGCGATGCCGTCGACGTCGGAGAGCAGGTCGTCCTTCATCGCGCGCCACACCGAGCGCGAGACGTAGGCGCGCGAGGCAGCCGAGCACTTCTGGCCCTGGAACTCGAACGCCCCCCGCAGCATCGCGACCTTGAGCACCTCCGGGTCGGCCGACTCGTGCGCCACGATGAAGTCCTTGCCACCGGTCTCTCCGACGATGCGCGGGTAGGAGCGGTACTTCGTGATGTTCGCCCCCACCGTGGACCACAGGTGCTGGAACGTCGGTGTCGAGCCGGTGAAGTGGATGCCGGCGAGGTCGGGGTGGTTGAGCGCGACCTGCGAGACGTCCAGGCCGTCGCCGGGGAGCAGGTTGATCACACCGGGCGGTAGACCGGCCTCCTCGAGCAGCTGCATGGTCAGGTGCGCGGCGAGCTGCTGCGTCGGCGACGGCTTCCAGAGCACCACGTTGCCCATCAGCGCCGGCGCGGTGGGCAGGTTCCCGGCGATCGCGGTGAAGTTGAAGGGGGTGACGGCGTAGACGAAGCCCTCGAGGGGGCGGTGGTCGCTGCGGTTCCAGACGCCGCGGCTGTTCGCGACCGGCTGCTCGGCGAGGATCTGCCGGGCGAAGTGGACGTTGAAGCGCCAGAAGTCGATCAGCTCGCAGGAGGCGTCGATCTCGGCCTGGAACGCCGTCTTGGACTGCCCGAGCATGGTGGCGGCGTTGATCCGCTGCCGCCACGGACCGGCGAGCAGGTCGGCCGCCTTGAGCAGCACCGCGGCCCGCTCGTCGAAGGGCAGCGCGCGCCACCCCGGAGCCGCCTCGCGCGCCGCGGCGATCGCCGCGCGCGTGTCCGCCTGCGTGGAGTTCTTCAGGACGCCGAGCACGTGCGCGTGGTCGTGCGGCTGCACCACCTGCATCTCGGCCCCGCCACCCATCTTCCTGCGTCCGCCGATCGTCGCGGTGAGGTCGACCTGCTGGTCCTCCTGCCGCTTCAGCGCCAGCTCCAGCTCCGCGCGCTCGGGGGTCCCGGGGGCGTAGGTCAGGTTGGGCTCGTTGAGAGGGACCGGCGGGTGGGTGATGGCGTCCATGCCGATGATCGTGTCACGGTCACCGGGTCCGGCAAAGTCACCCTGGAGGGCTCACGCTCACGGCTTCCTCCGGCCACGGGGGGCGCGCTGCCGGTTCGCCGAGGTGGTGTCGACGAGCTCGGCCAGGGCCTCGCTCACACACTGGCCGAGGACGTCGAGGTCGGGGAGCGCGTCCCGGTCGCCGTTCAGACCGAAGTACACGCCCCCGTCGTAGGAGGTCACCCCGATCGCCAGGGCCTGGCCCGGCAGCAGCGGCTGCACCGGGTACGACTCGGTCATCTGGGCGCCTGCGGCGTAGAGCGGGAACTGCGGCCCCGGCACGTTCGTGATCACCAGGTGGAAGGCCTTGCGCGACTGCGCGGCGACCCGTGCCCCCAACGCGTGGAACGTGGTCGGCGCGAAGCCCGCCACACCTGCGAGGCGGTCGGCCGCGACCGCGTGCCCGGTCTCCTTGTGGGCCTTCAGCGCGTAGGAGACCTGGTGGAGCCGCACGACGGGACTCGACTCGCCGATCGGCAGGTTCAGCATCGTGCCGACCACCTGGCTGCCCAGCGACGTGGGCTCGAGCTCGCTGTCGATGACGCTCAGCGGCACCATGGCCCGCAGCGAGCGGCTGCCGTGGACCGACTCGGCCCGCGTCATCAGCCAGTTGCGCATGGCACCGGTGACGGTGGCCAGGATGACGTCGTTGACGGTGCCGCCGTGGAACCGTCGGACCGCGCGGTAGTCCTCCAGCGAGGTCTTCACGGTGACGAAGCGTCGTTGCTCGGACAGCGTGGTGTTGATCGGGGTCTCCGGCGACGCCCGACGGTTGGTGAGGGTGCCGGCGACCTGCGCAAGCCGCCCGCCGACGGCGCCGAGCGTGCGCGCCACGCCGCCGACGTTGCCGCCCAGCGTCGTGAGCGCCTGCCGCGGGTCGCGGGCCGAGTCGCGCACGGCGCCCAGCACGAGCCACGGCGGGCTCGGCTCGTGCCGCGGGTGCCAGTCCACGTGCACGGTCTCCTTCGGCTTGGGGTCGACGTCGAGGATCACCTGGCCCAGGTCGATGGTGGCCACTCCGTCGACGAGGATCTGGTGCGACTTCGACAGGATCGCGAACCGGCCACCCTCGAGACCCTCGATGAAGTACATCTCCCACAGCGGGCGGTGCCGGTCGAGCCGGCGCGACATGATCCGCGCGGTGAGGTCGCGCACCTGGTCCATCGAGCCCGGCCGCGGCACCGCCGAGCGTCGTACGTGATAGGTCAGGTCGAAGTCCTCGTCGTCGACCCAGACCGGGTTGGCCAGGCGACCGGGCACCCCGACGATCCGCTGCCGGTAGCGCGGCACGAAGGCGATGCGGTCCGCGATCAGCGCGAGGAGGCGCTCGTGGTCGAACCCGTCGCCCGGGTCGAAGATCTCGAGCGTCGCGTTGTGCATGGGCGTGCTCGCCGACTCCGCGACCAGGAAGGCCATGTCGTCCGGCCGGAGCCGCTCCATCATCGTTTCCCCTCTCGGCCGGACCCCCGCGTCAGGTGATTCTGACAGAGCCGTCACCGGCCTCACCCGGCTCCTCGACGCTTGCGCAGGCGCCCGCGCCGCGCGGACACCGCGTCCTCGCCGAGCACGCCGCGCGCGAGCTCGGTCATCGCCGTCCGCAGGGGCGACCCACCGGTCTCGGTCAGGCTCCGACCCGCCATCAGCGCACGGTCCGCGGCCAGCCGGTCGTCGGGCAGGAAGTGCACGTCGACAGGCATCAGGAAGCCCTCGACCATGCCGCGGATCTCGCGGTTGCTCCAGCCCAGCGACGGCCGCGTCCGGTTCACCACCACCCGGGGCCGCAGACCGGGCACCACCTCGCGCAGCTCGACGAGACCGTGGGCGAGCCGAGCCAGCCCGACCGGGTCGGCGGAGCCGACGACGACCACCTCGTCGGCCCGCCCGACCGCACTCAGCGTGATCTGGTTGCGTTGCGGTGCCGCCGGGCCGAAGGGGTCGGGAGGGTCGCCCTCCAGGCTGAACCCCACGTCGAGCACGGTGTACGACGCCACTCGAGCGGCCTCGTCGAGGAGGTCGGCGAACGCCGCCGGTCGGACCTCCTGCCAGCGGTCGGGCCGCGGCAGCCCGGTCAGTACGCGCAGCCGCTCGTCGACCTGGCGGGCGAACGAGCGCAGGCTCTCGGTCTCGAGGCGACCGGCGTTCGCGGCCCGGGAGGCAGCCAGCAGCCCGGAGACCTCGTCGAGGATCCCGAGGTGCTGGGCGACCGCGCCGCCGTACGCGTCGGCGTCGACCAGCAGCACTCCCTGCCCGGCGGCGGCGATCTCTGCGGCCAGCCCCACCGCGACGGTGGTGCGACCGGGGGCTCCGGTCGGACCCCACACCGCGATCACCCGGCCGGATCCCACGTGCCCCTCGTCCTCGACGAGGGAGGTCGGCCCAGGATCGGCGTCGGCGCTCGCCAGCGTCTCGGGCAGGCTGTCGAGCTCGGTGCTGGCCAGGAGGTGGTCGATGCCGAGGCGGCGCATGCGCTCGGCCTCGCCGTCCAGCAGCTCCTCGGGAGCGCTGACCATGACGATGCCGAGGCCGGACCGGCGCAGCGAGGAGACGCTGTCGGCGTCGAGTCCCGGCAGCGCCGGTGAGACCACGGCCGCCGACGCCAGGCCGGTGCTCGCCGTGGCGAGCAGGTCGGTGAGATCCACGCACCGCTTGGCCACGGTCGTCGCCGCGTCGCGCTCGATCCGCTCCAACGCCGCGGCCTCCCATGACGAGCCGGCCGCGGCGACGAGGACCGAGGTCGACGGGCTGCCGGTGGCGCTCATCGCCGCACGGTCAGGACCACGGTGCCGCTCGACAGCGCCGCGATCGAGCGGGGCAGGTCGTCCTCCTGGGCGGGGCCGACGCCGACGATCACCTGACGGGTGGCGGTCGGCCCCAGCGTGCCGCCGGAGGGAGGGACCGAGACCACGGGCACGTCCTCGAAGACCAGCGTCGAACGGGCGTCCCCGCCTTCGGCGCGGCCCTGGTCGGGGGTCACCCACACGTCCACGAGGGAGCCCACCTCGAGGGTCGACGGCACCGCCTCGGCGTCGGCCGCCAAGGGCACCTCGGTGCGGGAGGGCGGGGCGGCGTCCGACAGCGCGCCGCGCGGGAGCAGCTCGCCGGCCCCGACCGCACGGGACAGCGTCGTGGTCGGCAGGCGCTGCTCGGCGGAGACGTAGCGGTTCGCGTCGTGCTGGTCGGCGAAGCGCACCTCCCGGCGCACCACGTCGGCCGGCCCCACGACGCGGCCCTCGTCGAGCGCTTCGCGCACAGCCCAGACCGAGACGGCGCCGGAGTCGCCTCCGAGCAACCGGCCGCCCAGCAGCGCGCACACCGCGACCACCGCCAGTCCGACGACCAGGCGCGGGTCGCGCCATCGGGAGCGTCGCTGCCGGGCGGCCGGCGGCGATGCCGGTGCTGTCGACGGAGCCGACGGAGGCGGGTCGGTGCGGGTTCCCCGTAATGACATGTCCGACATCATGCTCACGATGCCCGGTTTCGACACCCGCTCATCCACAGGCGGTCACGGCAAACGCGCGTGGTCGCCACGAAACGCCGGCAAACGCTGGCATAGTGGGGGCATGACCCGGGTGTCCCCCCGTCGAGACGGCGGCGAGATCGGACCCCGCTTCCTGACGCTGAGCGACGTCGCCGAGATCCTCGCCACCTCCGTGGCCCAGGTGCGGGCGCTCGTGCACTCCGGCGAGCTGCGCCACATCCAGATCGGCGGTCGCCAGCAGTATCGCGTCGAGACCGTCGAGCTGGAGAAGTACATCGCTCGCAAGTACGCCGAGTCCGACGCCCGGGCAGCCCGCCCCGTCGACGACTCACGGGACTCAGCCGCTGCGCACGGCGGCGACCACGGCTAGCGGCACGACCTCGACGTAGCCGTCCCCCCAGACCTCCACGAAGTCGGCGCCGACGCGTCCGAGCGGTCCACGCACCAGCGAGCCGTCGACGCGGTGCACCACGGTCTCGGCACGGGTCTGGGCCAGCCGGCGCAGTGCCGATCCGGTGCCGAGACGCGAGGTGACCGGCCGCGCGGGCGGGGCCACACCGCGCTCGGCGAGCCCGCGCACCGAGGTCAGGGCGGACAGGCGCACGACCCACTGCGACGACTCGGCCGTGAGCAGGCACCAACCGTCGCCCGCCCGACGCAGCACTCCCGTCACCGTCCCCAGCCCGGAGACCCCCAGCACCAGCCGGGTGCCCACGGATCCGAAGAGGCGCGAGGCGAGCTCGACCTCGGCGTACTCCGCGCGGCGCTGCTCGGCGACCTCCGCATCGCGTTCACCCAGCGCCAGCCCCTCCGCCTGCTGCTCCAGGTCGTCGAACAGGTCGTCGAACGGGCTCTCGAACCGGTCGTCCCCGTGCATCCCCGCACCGTACGCCTGTGGACGGACGGTTGACTTTGCTCAGTGAACTCCCCTGAGATACATCAAACGACACCAAACTCTAGGATTCGGCATGCGGCAGCTGTGGGGCGTGAGCGCACTGCTCGTCGGCTGCGCGGTCACGGTGACCGCCGGGCTGCGTCTGGCCCGCCCGGCGTGGAGCGACCTGGATCCCGAGTCCCCGACGTCCGTGGTGCTCGCGGTGTGCGCGGTCGTGCTCTTCGGCTGCCTGGTTTGGCTGGTCGCCGTCACCGTGCTCGCGCTCGCGGCGTACGTCGTCGCGACGCTCGCCCCGGGCAGCGAGGTGGTGGCGAGGCTCTGCCGGCTGGCCGAACGAGGGTGTCCGCGGCTCCTCGCCCGACTGCTGGCCGCCTGCCTGGGCGTCGCCGTGGGGACGGGAATGGCCGCCCCCGTGCTCGCCCAGCCCCTGGTCCAGCCCCACCGACCCTCGGGCCTGACGGGACTCGCCCTGCCCGAGCGCACCACCGGTGACCTGATGAGCGTCGCCGCGACCCCGCGTCTGACCTCCCGTCCAACCCCGGGTGCCGACCTGGTGGTGCGTGCCGGGGACTCGCTGTGGACGATCACCGCGCGGCTGCTGCCACCGGACGCCTCGGCCGCGGAGGTGGCCGAGGGCTGGCACCGGCTCTACCGCGCGAACCCCGCCCGCGTCGGCACCGACCCGGACCTGATCCTGCCCGGAACCCGGTTGCGGGTCCCGGACCTCACCCCCCACCGGAAGGAACCGACGTGACCCGCTCCCCGCGCCCCGACCCCCTCGTGCCGCCGGTCCGGCGACCCGCCGCCCCGGTCGGCACGCTCGCCGACGTCACCCACCTCGCCCCGCCGGGCGCAGGACCCGAGTCGGTGGGGCTCGCGAGCGTGCAGGGCACGCTCGCGCTCGACCTCGAGCGGCAGCCGCAGCCGTGCGCCCCCGAATTGCACCTGGTCCCCGAGCAGCGGGAGGTGCAGGTGTGGGCGGCCCGGTTCGCGCAGGCGACCGTGGAGGTGCTCGGCGGCGACCGGCCGGTCTCCCAGCTGCTGCGCTGGACCACGGCCCGGGTCTACCAGGACCTCGACCGTCGGGCCCGGATCCTGCGCCGGGCCGCGGCGCCCGAGCGACGCCGTACGGTGCGGCCGCAGGTGCACAGCGTCCACGTCTTCCGGCCCACGCCCGGCTCGGCGGAGGTCAGCGTGCACGTCCGGCACGGCCACCGCTCGCGCGCGATCGCCGCGCGCCTCGAGCGGCGGGGGGGCCGTTGGCGCTGCGTGGACCTGCAGCTGGGCTGAGCCGCGGCTACCCGTTGACGCGGGTGGTCAGGCCCGTGGGGCCACCGGGCGCGCCGTGGCACTTCTTGTACTTCTTCCCCGAGCCGCACGGACACTCGGCATTGCGGCTGGTGCCGGAGAACTCCGGCTCGTTGAGCGCCTGGGCCGTCTGCGGAGAGCCGCTGAGCTCCGCGTCGCCGTCTTCCGAGGGCGCGGAGTAGGAGAGGTTCTGCGGTCGTTTCGGCGCGTCGAGGCCCTTGGCGCGGATCGCGGGGTGGTCACCGGTGTGCGCGGCGGCGGCGGCCTGCGCGAGCGCGGGTCCGAGCTCCAGCTCCTCGACCGGCTCCTGCTCCTCCTCGACCTGCACCTCGAGGTTGAACATGTATCCGACGGACTCCTCCTTGATGCCCTCCATCATCGCCGCGAACATGTCGAAGCCCTCGCGCTGGTACTCCACGAGCGGGTCCCGCTGCGAGTAGGCACGCAGCCCGATGCCCTCGCGGAGATAGTCCATCTCGTAGAGGTGCTCACGCCACTTGCGGTCGAGCACCGAGAGCAGCACCCGCCGCTCCAGCTCCCGCATCACCTCCTCGCCGAAGTCCTGCTCGCGGCGGTCGTACGCCGCCTGCGCGTCCGCCCGGATGTCGTCCACGAGGCTCTCGCGGGTCAACCCGTCGCGGCCGCCGGCGTCCGCCTCCACCTGCTTCAGCGTCAGGGAGATCGGGTAGAGCTGCTTGAGCGCAGCCCAGAGCGCGTCGAGGTCCCACTCCTCCGGGAACCCGTCGGTGGCGGCGACGACGTAGCCCTCGACCACCTCGTCGATCATGGAGCGGATCTGCTCGTGCAGGTCGGCGCCCTCGAGCACCGAGCGGCGCTCGCCGTAGATCACCTCGCGCTGGCGGTTCATGACGTCGTCGTACTTCAGGACGTTCTTGCGGGAGTCGAAGTTCTGCGACTCGACCTGACCCTGCGCCGAGGCGATCGAGTTCGTGACCGACTTGTTCTCGATCGGGACGTCGTCGGGCACCTTGAGCGTGGTCAGCACCCGGTCGACCCAGTCGGACTTGAAGAGCCGCATGAGCTCGTCCTGCAAGGACAGGTAGAACCGCGACTCGCCGGGGTCCCCCTGCCGCCCGGACCGGCCACGCAGCTGGTTGTCGATGCGCCGGGACTCGTGGCGCTCGGTGCCGAGGACGTAGAGCCCACCGGCCGCCTTGACCTCGTCGTGCTCGGCGGCGACCTGCCGCTTGATCCGCTCGACCATCTCCGGCCACGCGGCCTCGTATGCCTCGCTGTCCTCGAGCGGGTCGAGACCCTCGTTGCGCAGCTCCTGGTCGGCGAGGAACTCGACCGAGCCGCCGAGCATGATGTCGGTGCCGCGACCGGCCATGTTGGTGGCGACGGTGACCGCACCCTTGTGCCCTGCGAGCGCGACGATCTTCGCCTCGCTCTCGTGCTGCTTGGCGTTCAGGACCGTGTGCGGGATGCCGCGCCGCTTCAGCAGTCCGGACAGCAGCTCGGACTTCTCGACGGAGACCGTGCCCACCAGCACCGGCTGACCGTTCTTGTGCCGCTCGGCGATGTCATCGGCGACCGCGAGGTACTTCGCCTCCTCCGTGCGGTAGACCAGGTCCGGCTGGTCGGCACGCACCAGCGGCATGTTCGTCGGGATCGGCACGACGCCCAGCCGGTAGATCTTGTCGAACTCCGAGGCCTCCGTCATGGCCGTTCCGGTCATCCCGGAGAGCTTCTTGTAGAGGCGGAAGTAGTTCTGCAGGGTCACGGTGGCGAGGGTCTGGTACTCCTCGCGGATCTCCACGCCCTCCTTGGCCTCGATCGCCTGGTGCAGCCCCTCGTTGTAGCGGCGCCCCGCCAGCATGCGGCCGGTGTGCTCGTCGACGATGAGCACCTCGCCGTTCATGACGACGTACTCCTTGTCGTTGCGGAACAGCTCCTTGGCCTTGATCGCGTTGTTCATGAACGAGATCAGCGGGGTGTTGACCGAGTCGTAGAGGTTGTCGATGCCGAGGTGGTCCTCGACCTTGGTGATGCCCGGCTCCAGGACGGAGATCGTGCGCTTCTTCTCGTCGACCTCGTAGTCGACGTCCTTGACCATCCGGTTCGCGAGGTCGGCGAACTCGCCGTACCAGCGCACCTCCTCCTGGGTGGGACCGGAGATGATCAGCGGGGTGCGGGCCTCGTCGATGAGGATCGAGTCGACCTCGTCCACGATCGCGAAGTTGTGGCCGCGCTGCACGCACTCCTCGATCGAGCTGGCCATGTTGTCGCGCAGGTAGTCGAAGCCGAGCTCGTTGTTCGTCCCGTAGGTGACGTCGGCGGCATAGGCCTCGCGCCGTTCCTCGGGCGTCATGTCCGGGAGGATCACACCCACTGTGAGGCCGAGGAAGTGGTGCAGCCGGCCCATCCACTCCGCGTGGTACTTCGCGAGGTAGTCGTTGACGGTCACCACGTGCACGCCGTCGCCGGAGAGCGCGTTGAGGTAGGCCGGCAGGGTCGAGACCAGGGTCTTGCCCTCACCGGTCTTCATCTCGGCGATGTTGCCCAGGTGCAGCGCGGCCCCGCCCATCAGCTGCACGTCGAAGTGCCGCTGACCGAGCACCCGCTTGGCGGCCTCGCGGACCGTGGCGAACGCCTCGGGCATCAGCTCGTCGAGGGTCTCCCCCTCGGCGAACCGCTTCCTGAACTCCGTCGTCTGGGCCTGGAGCTCCTCGTCGGTCATCGCGACGAAGTCGTCCTCGATCGCGTTGACGGCCTTGGCCACGGCCTCCAGCTGTCGGAGGATCTTGCCCTCACCGATGCGGAGGATCTTGTCGAGGATGGCAGGCACGTGCGTCGACTCCTGAGTTTGGGCTCGCCGGGTGGGGCTGGACCCCGTCCGCCATCGTAACCGTCGTAGCAATCACCGGGGCTCAGCCGTCCCCTTGGGCCCGGACGGCCACAGCCAGCCGGCCGGCGAGGTCCCCTCGCGGGCGTACGTCGACCGCGTCGAGGCCGAGCCACGCGGCCAGCACCCGCAGCTCGGCCGCCAGCTCGGTGGCTGTCTCCTCGGGCGCCGCGGGCTCGGCCCACGAGGACCACACCCGCAGCGCCCCCGCCCTCCGGTCGGCCTTCAGGTCCACGCGGGCGACGAGTCGCTCGTCGAGCAGGAACGGCAGCACGTAGTAGCCGTGCACCCGCCGCGCCTCGGGAACATAGATCTCGATGCGGTAGCGGAAGTCGAACAGCGCCTCGGCGCGGGTCCGCTCCCACACCACCGGGTCGAAGGGGCTGAGCAGGGCACGGGCACCCACCCGTCGGGGCAGGACGGCGTCGCGGTGCAGGTAGGCCTGCCGGTCCCAGCCCTCGATGCGTACCCGCAGCAGCTCGCCCGACTCGACCAGGGTGCGCAGGGCGGGCCGCATCATCGAGGTGGTCATCCGGAAGTAGTCGCGGAGGTCGTACTCCGTGCCGACACCGTGTGCGACCGCGGAGCGGCGGAGCAGCTCGATCGAGGCGTCCTCGACGGTCGGCTCCGGGGCGTTCAGGTGCTCGGCGGGGATCACGCGCTCCGGGAGGTCGTAGAGCCGCTCGAAGGCGGAGTTGCGCCCCGCGACCGTCAGCTCGCCGGCCAGGAAGAGGTACTCCAGCGCCTTCTTGGACTCCGACCAGTTCCAGCCCCAGTGCTCCTTGCGGCGGGGCAGTCCGTCGTCGAGGTCGCGCGCGCTGGCCCGGCCCCGGTCGGCTATCTCGGCGAGCAGGGACGCCACGAGGTCACGCCGCTCGGGTAGCCCCTGCCAGACGTGTCCCTGCTCGCGGTAGTGGCTCATCCGGTGCCGCATGTGGGGCCACAGCTCGACGGGCATGAAGGCCGCGACGTGGGCCCAGTACTCCACGATGCGGCGCGGACCGTGCTCCGCGGCCCGGGTCAGCAGCCCAGGGTCGTAGGGGCCCATCCGGGAGAAGAGCGGCATGTAGTGCGCACGCTGCAGCACGTTGACCGAGTCGATCTGCAGCACCGCTGTGCGCGCGAGCGTCCGGTCGAACGTCCGCATGGTCGGTCTCGCGTGCCGCGGATCGCGAAACCCCTGCGCCACGAGCGCAACCCGGCGCGCCTGCGCCTTCGAGAGCGTCGGCCCCACGATCCCCGCCATCGCGGACTACGGGATGTCGAGGAGCTTCTCGCGCACGGCGTACATGACGGCCTCCATGCGCGAGTGCAGCTGCAGCTTCTCCAGGATGTTGCGGACGTGGTTCTTCACGGTGTTCTCGCTGATGAACAGCCGCTTGGCGATCTCCCGGTTGTTCAGGCCTTGGGCCACCAGCTTGAGCACCTCGAGCTCGCGGTCGGTCAGCCGTGGCGTTGGCACCTGCTGGCGGTCCGAGCGCGACATCTGCTTGAACTCGTCGAGCAGCTTGATCGCCATCGAGGGGCTGATCAGCGACTGGCCGTCGGCGACGACGCGCACCGCCTGCGCCACCTCGTCGATCGAGGAGTCCTTCAGGAGGTAGCCGGAAGCGCCGTTCTTCACGGCATCGTAGAGGTCGGCCTCCTCGTCGCTGACCGTGAGCATGATGATGCGCGCCGTCGGCGCGGCCTCCTTGATCGCGATGCACGCCTCGATGCCGGAGCGCTTCGGCATCCGGACGTCCATCAAGATGACGTCGGGCACGGCGGTGGCCGCGAGCTCGGTGGCCGCCACACCGTCCCCGGCCTCGCCGACGACGTCGATGTCGTCCTCGACGCCGAGGAGCATCGTCAGCCCTCGCCGGAAGAGCTCCTGGTCGTCGACGACGACCACACGGATGGGCTCACCGCCGCGTGTGGGGCGCTGCTCCTGATCGGCCACGGAATGCATCATGGCATGGGCGGGGTGCGAGGGGTGCTGGTTTCAGCCCTGGAGACCGGATCGTCACATGATCGACGTCCGGGGCCTCACGAGACATCCAGCGCGATCACGCCGTAGTCGTAGCCCCGTCGTCGGTAGACCACGGAGGGTCGCTCGCTCTCCTTGTCGACGAAGAGGAAGAAGTCGTGGCCCACCAGCTCCATCTCGTAGAGCGCCTGGTCCAAGGTCATCGGCGACGCCGGATGGCTCTTCTCCCGGACCACGAGCGGTCCGTCGCCCACCACCGTGATCGGCCCGACGTGCGTGGTCGACTCGGAGGTCTCGGACTCGGACACGACACCGTTCGGAGTGGGCTCGACGCCCGCGAGGGCCCTGGCGACCGAGACGGGGGTGTGACGACCCCGGTGGACGCGGCGGCGGTCGGCGGCACGCCGCATCTGGGCCGCCATCCGGTCCAGCGCCAGGTCCAAGGCAGCCAGCTTGTCCTCCGCGGCCGCCTCGGCGCGGATCACCGGACCCTTCGAGAACGCGGTCAGCTCCACCCTGACCGCCCGGTCGGACTGGCGGGGATTGCGCTCCTGCTCAACCTCCACCTCGACCCGGATGACGCGATGGTCGTGCTTCTCCAATCGGGCGAGCTTCTCCTCGACGTGTTCGCGGAACCTCTCCGTCAGCTCGCAGTGCCGGCTGTTGAGCACGATGTCCATCGACAACCTCCCGGTCATTCGGTTATGTGGCTGGAGCCCGTCCGGCCGACCTGGTCTTCGTCCCCACAACCGCCTGCTGAGGCTTCCGCAGCTTCTCCGCCACTACCGGCCTTCTCCCCCGAGCACGCTGCATCTGACAGCGAGCGGGAGGCAGGGCTTACCTCTAAGCCGCACCGTGATCGACGCCGTTGTTCCGTGCTCACGCCGGCCGACGCCCTGAGGACGAGGACCGAGCGCTGCGCGGGAGACGTCTTACGTGGACCGCTTCGCCTGCGACTGGCATCGGCTTGCCGACTCGGGTCCCGGCGGAGCGGCGAGCCGGTCCGAGGACCGGCCTCCCGCTCGTTCAGCACCCGGCCGACGCAACCACGGACCCGGACGGACTCCATACCCAGACGTTAGACGCCTCCCCCAACGAAGGGTAGGGAACCCGGGGAAACTTGACGCTCGGTGCTCCGTCTGCGGGTGGCGGCGACCGTGGCCACCCCGAGAACGGTCGCTCCGGCCTCCTCCAGCGCCCGCTGGGCCTCCCGGGCCGTGGCACCGGTGGTCAGCACGTCGTCGACCACCACCACCCGCTCAAGCCCGCCGAGGGGCGGATGGCCACGGCAGCACATCGATCCCGAGAGGTTGGCAGTGCGCTCCACGGCCCCCAGCGTCGCCTGGTCGCGAACCTGAGCGGTGCCTTTCAGCTGCTGCCGGACGGAGACCGCCACCCCCCGTCGTCTCAGCCCGCGTGCCGCCACCCGTGCCAGCCGCAGCAGCGGGTCGTGCCCCCGCGCCCGGACGACCGCCCGCCGCGAGGGCACGGGGACCAGCACCACCGGAGTCGGCTCGGTCGCGTCGTCGCAGCACAGGGTGGCGAGCAGATCGTGCACGACGTCGCGCAGCACCCCGCCCAACGGAGCGGCGAGCGCGAGCACGGCGTGCTCCTTGTGCTGGTTGATCATCGACTTCAGGACGCCGTCGTAGGCACCGCCGGCGAAGGGAGGTGCCAGACCGAAAGGCGTCGGGCTGGGCCAGGCCGGCCGCCCCCGACGCGGGAGGTCGGCGTCGCAGGCACGGCAGAGCACCCGACCGGGGCGACGGCAGCCGACGCAGCAGCCACCGAGCAGCAGGTCCAGCCCGGCGTCGGTCACGGACTCGCGGCGTCCCACCGCTGCAGCCTCCCCGCCCGGGCGCGCTCCCGACGGTTGAGGTGGCGCGCGGGGGACCCGCAGGGGGGCCGTGGACCTGGGGACCGGAACCGGTCAGCCGACGAAGGTCGGGGCCTGCAGGCCGGTCTTGATGCCGGTGCGTTGCCACCGCTCGCTGCGGGTGAGCCGGAACAGCTGGTCCTGCGACGACATGAGCAGTGCCGGTGTGCCGGGAGCCGGCGACATCACCAGCCGGGTTCCGCGGCCGCGGAACGCCTCCGGGTCGGTGGTGAGGGCGGTCTCGCCCGGGGACCCGTCGACGTTGACCACCCGCATCTGCGAGGAGTCGGCCGAGGGCCGCGTCAGCACGGCCACGGTCGCCGGGGAGCGCCAGGCGATGTCGACGGCGCGTCCCGTGGTCCCCCGGAGGTCCAGCCGCCGAGGCGCCGAGACGCCGAGGACCCTGCCCTTCTCGTCACGCGCCACCCGTGCGACCTGGACGACGTCCCGGTCGCCGCGGCGCACCAGAGCCACGAGGCGGGTGCCGTCTCGAGACAGCACGAACCGGGCGACGTCCTCGCCGGTGATGCCGGGAGCGTCCACGACCCGTGCCCGACCGGCGCGCACCACCGAGAGCCGGGCGCCGACGGCGGTGCGATCCACCACCCAGAGCTGGCCGTAGACGTCGTAGGCGGGCTCGAGCACGTCGGACCCCTCGTAGACCGAGCGGACGTCGGCACGCGTCGCCGGGCGGCCGGGCACCCCGTCCCGGTCCGAGACCAGCACCCGCCGTCCGTCTGCGCTGACCCCCGCGACGTGCTGGGCCAGCAGGTCGACCGCGAGCGAGCGCAGGGGAAGCCGGAGCGTCCCGAAGGGTCCGCTGACCCGGTCCTCGCCACCGGACGTCAACGTCACCACGCGACGGTCGCGCAGACCGAACATCGAGGTGGAGGCCCAGGCCACCGACGGGTCGAAGTCGGTCCAGTCCCCGACGCCGACATCCTCACGCGAAGCAGGGAGGTCGAGGGGGGTGCCCCCGACGGTGACCCGCATCCGGCGGATCCCCGGCACCTGGCTGAGGGTCGAGGCCAGCTGTGCGAACAGCAGCTTGAGTCCGTGGTCGCCCACGTCGAGCACCTCGTCGCTGAGCGGGACCTCGGCCGTGCCGTCGCGCGAGACCGGCACGGAGATGCCGTCAAGCGTGGTGCGGGCGGGAAAGAACGTCCTCTCGGAGCCGTCCAGGTCCGGCTCGGGGCCCTTCAGCAGCGCGGCGACGAGGAGGGTCGGCGCCTGCCGACCGCGAGGCACGTAGACCGGCTCGGGCACCAGCACCTGGGCGGACTTGTCGAGGAAGGAGAGCAGGTACTGCTGGTACTGCGCCACGAAGTGGCCGCGCGGGATCAGCAGCCGGTCGGGAGGACGGGAGATCCGCCACTGTCCGTGCTCCTTGACCAGCCTCAGCCGGTAGTCGTGACCCCGCCCGTGCGTAGGGTCGCCGCGCCAGGTGCCGCGGCCGTCCAGCTCGACGACGCCCCCCAACCGGACCGTCACGCGACCACCCGGGCGAACCACCAGCTCCTGACTGCTGTAGATCACCGTGCCTCGCTCGGGGACCCAGGTCCGGCTGCCGTCGCGGGTGAGGAACTCCCGAGCGACGTAGGTGTTGAGCGGCGTCGCGGTCATCGAGGTCAGGAAGTTGTCGACGAGCGGACCGGGGGCCATGCCCCGGCGCGGACCGGCAGGCGTGTAGTCGACCAGGGTCTCCCCGTCCGAGTTGTCCTGGACGCTGACCGAACGGACCGGACCGCGCTGTGGGAGGCTCACGCAGCCGCCGACCCCGAGGTCTGCCACGAGAACCAGCAGCAGCGTCACGACGACGGCGCGCCCGCGCCTCATGACCGGACCGCCGTGACGCGCGAGGCGGCGTCCTCGGGGACGAGCGGCAGCGGGCTGGTGCCGATCCGCTCGCCGGCGAGCCGGGGCAGGGTCAGCCGGAACTGCGCACCGCGTCCCGGCTCCCCCCATGCCTGCAACCAGCCGCCGTGCAGGTGCGCGTCCTCCAGCGAGATGGACAGCCCGAGCCCGGTGCCGCCGCTGGTCCGGGCCCGCGCCGGGTCCGCCCGCCAGAAGCGGTTGAACACCATGGCTGCCTCCCCGGGCTTGAGCCCCACGCCGTAGTCGCGTACGGCGAGCGCGGTGGCGTCCTCGTTGGCCGCGACCAGCACGATCACGTCGTCACTGTCGGCGTAGTCGATGGCGTTGGTCACCAGGTTCCGCACGACGCGCTCGACCCGGCGCGCGTCGGCCTCCGCCACGCAGGGCCGTCCGCCGGAGCCCGCGGCCCGCACCACGACCCGGATGCCGCGCCGCTGCGCGAGCGGATGCGTGGAGTCCACGACACGGTGCGCGAGGTCGACGAGGTTGACGTCCTCGAGGTCGAGCACGGCAGCGCCGGCGTCGAAGCGGCTGATCTCGAGGAGGTCCGAGAGCAGCAGCTCGAACCGGTCCAGCTCGTTCTGCAGGAGCTCGGCCGCTCGAGCGGTCGGCGGGTCGAAACGGCTACGCGCGTCGTGCAGCACGTCCCCGGCCATCCGTACCGTGGTGAGGGGGGTGCGCAGCTCGTGGGAGACGTCCGAGACGAACCGCCGCTGCACGCGCGAGAGCTCCTCGAGCTGGCGGATCTGCTTCTGGAGGCTGGCCGCCATCTGGTTGAAGGAGGTGCCCAGCCGGGCGATGTCGTCGTCGCCCCGGACGTGCATGCGCTCCTCCAGCCGGCCGGAGGCCAGCCGCTCCGCGACGCGCCGAGCCAGCCGCACCGGCGTCACGACCTGTCGGGTCACCAGCCAGGTGACCCCGCCCACCATCAGCAGCAGGAGCACCCCCGCGGTGACCAGTGCCCGTCGTACCAGCGAGAGGGTCTTCTCCTGCTCGGTCATCGGGAACAGGTAGTACAGCGTGTAGGTGCCGCCGTCCGCGGGCAGCGTCACCTGCGATCCGGTGACCACGCCGGGCACCGACGCGCGTCCGGTCGAGCTCGCGTAGCGGATCGTGGAGTAGGTGTACGACGTCCGGTCGGTCACGCCGGACTCGACCTCGCGCCGCAGCGGGCGAGGGATGCTGGCGCCGAGCACGCCCGGCGTGCTGCTGGTGCCGGCGCCGGTGGTGAGCCGGGTGGTGGAGCCGTCGATGGGACCGCGCAGCAGGATCTCGTAGCCCTGGACCGATCCACGCGAGACCAGCGTCGAGACCAGCTGGGTCAGCTGGGTGCTCGCGTCGAAGTCGTTGCCGCTCGCGGCGGACAGCCGTCCCTGCGCCTCGGCCGTGGCGCGGGCGGCCTCGGTGACCGCCAGGTCCGTCTTGGCCGTGACCAGACCCCCGGTGATCTGCCGGAGCAGCACCCAGCCCACCAGCGAGACGACGACTGCCGAGAGCAGCAGCGTGCTGATCACGACGCGGGCCTGGATGGAGCGGCGCCACACGGTGGTGACCCGGCGTAGGGCCTGTCGCACGGGCGCCCCGGCAGCCACCTGCTACCCCGTTCCGGCCTTGTAGCCCACGCCGCGGACGGTCAGCACGATCTCGGGCCGCTCCGGGTCGTGCTCGACCTTGGAGCGCAGCCGTTGCACGTGCACGTTGACGAGCCGGGTGTCGGCCGCGTGCCGGTAGCCCCACACCTGCTCGAGCAGCACCTCACGGGTGAAGACCTGCCACGGCTTGCGCGCCAGGCACACCAGCAGGTCGAACTCCAGCGGGGTGAGCGCGATCGACTCGTCCGCACGGGTGACCACGTGCCCGGCCACGTCGATCTCCAGGTCTCCGATGGTGAGCCCCTCCGGCGCCGGGTCCTCGAGACGCCGCACCCGCGCGCGGATGCGCGCGACGAGCTCCTTGGGCTTGAACGGCTTGACGACGTAGTCGTCGGCCCCCGACTCGAGGCCGACGACCACGTCGATGGTGTCGCTCTTCGCGGTCAGCATGACGATCGGGACACCGGACTCCGCCCGGATCTCCCTGCAGACGTCGATGCCGTCCCTGCCGGGCAGCATGAGGTCGAGGAGCACGACGTCGGGACGGTAGTCCCGGAAGTCCGCGAGCGCCCGATCCCCCACCGGGCACACGCGGGAGTCGAAGCCCTCGGTGCGGAGCACGATGCTGAGCATCTCCGACAACGCCGCGTCGTCGTCGACCACGAGCACCCGGCCACGGGGGGTGAGGCCACTGCCCGTCGCTGCCCCCGTCTCCGTGCTCGCCACCGTCGCTCCCTGTCCCGCCGCGTCAGTAGCGGTAGTGCTCCGACTTGTACGGCCCCGACGGGTCGACGCCGAGGTATGCCGCCTGCGACTCGCTCAGCTCGGTCAGCTTCACGCCGAGCGCGCCGAGGTGCAGCCGGGCCACCTCCTCGTCGAGGTGCTTGGGCAGCACGTAGACGCCGACGGGGTACTCGTCGGGCTTCGTGAAGAGCTCGATCTGCGCGAGCACCTGGTTGGTGAAGGAGTTCGACATCACGAACGACGGGTGGCCGGTGGCGTTGCCGAGGTTCATCAGCCGGCCCTCGGAGAGGATGATCACCGAGTTGCCCGCCGGGAACGTCCAGACGTCGACCTGCGGCTTGACGGTCTTGCGGACCACGCCGTCGTACGACTCGAGGCCGGCCATGTCGATCTCGTTGTCGAAGTGGCCGATGTTGGCCACGATCGCCTGGTGCTTCATCCGGCTCATCTGGTCGACGGTGACGACGTCCTTGTTGCCGGTCGAGGTGATGATGATGTCCGCGACCGGCAGCATCTCCTCGAGCGTGGTGACCTGGTAGCCGTCCATCGCAGCCTGGAGGGCGCAGATCGGGTCGATCTCGGTGACCACGACGCGGGCGCCCTGGCCGCGCAGCGACTCCGCACACCCCTTGCCGACGTCGCCGTAGCCGCAGACCACGGCGACCTTGCCGCCGATGAGGACGTCGGTGGCCCGGTTGATGCCGTCGATGAGCGAGTGGCGGCAGCCGTACTTGTTGTCGAACTTGCTCTTGGTCACCGAGTCGTTGACGTTGATGCCCGGGAAGAGCAGCGCGCCGTCGCGCAGCATCTCGTAGAGGCGGTGCACCCCGGTGGTGGTCTCCTCCGTGACGCCCTTGATCTCGTTGGCGACGTCGGTCCAGCGGGTCGAGCCCTCGGTGACGGTGTCGTTGAGGACCTGGTAGATCACCCGCTGCTCGGCGCTCTCGGCGAGGTCGAGGAGCGGCGCCTTGCCCTCCTTCTCCGACTGCACGCCCAGGTGCACGAGGAGGGTCGCGTCACCCCCGTCGTCGAGGATCATGTTGGCCAGTGCGTCACCCGGCCACCGCAGGATCTGCTGGGTGCACCACCAGTACTCCTCCAGCGACTCGCCCTTCCAGGCGAAGACCGGCACGCCGGAGGGGTTCTCCGGGGTGCCCTCGGGACCGACCGCCACCGCGGCGGCGGCGTGGTCCTGGGTGGAGAAGATGTTGCAGGAGGCCCAGCGGACCTCGGCACCGAGCGCGGTCAGCGTCTCGATGAGGACGGCGGTCTGGATCGTCATGTGCAGCGAGCCCGCGATGCGGGCGCCGGAGAGCGGCTTGGAGTCGCCGTAGCGCTCGCGCATCGCCATCAGGCCGGGCATCTCGTGCTCGGCGAGCTGGATCTCGGTGCGGCCGTAGTCGGCCAGGCTGAGGTCGGCGACCTTGAAGTCGAGTGTGTCGCTTGTGCTGATGTCCATCGGTGGTGAGTTCCTCGCGTCTAGTCGTGTGCGTGCTCGTTGACGGGGTGTCCCCGGCCGGCATCTGCCGGTGCGCGACCCGGTCGGTGGATCGGTCGCTGCGTGCGGGTGCCCGGTGGACGGCCTCCCCAGCGTACCTGGGCGGGGCCCGGCAGCTCGCTAGTGCCCGCTCGTGGCGTCCGGCGACGGTCGTGGGTCGGACTCGTGGCCCTCGACGTAGATGTCCGGCTCGACGTAGATCACCTGCGCCGTCGGCTCCGCCTCGCGCATGGCCCGCTCGGCGGCGTCGATGGTGCGCGCGACGTCGGCGGCCCGCGTGGCGCCGGCGACCCCGATCTTGACCGCCACGAGCAGCTCCTCGGGCCCCAGGTGCATGGTGCGCATGTGGATCACCCGCTCGACCCCGGGGGTGCCCTCGAGGCTCTCCCGCAGCCGACCCTGCGCGGCCGGGACGGCTGACTCGCCGAGCAGCAGGCTCTTGGTCTCGATGCCGAGGATCACGGCGACGCTGACCAGCAGCACCCCGATGCCCGCGGTGCCGGCCACGTCGAAGTAGCCGTTGCCGGTGGCCTTGGACAGCCCGACGCCGAGCAGAGCGAGCACCAGGCCGATCAGAGCGGCGAGGTCCTCCAGCAGGATCACCGGCAGCTCCGGCGACTTTGCGCGCCTGATGAACTCCACCCACGAGGCGCGGCCGCGGGTCAGGTTGCTCTCCCGGACCGCCGTCCGGAAGGACAGGCCCTCCATCACGACGGCGCCCAGCAGCACGACGACGGCCACCCACCACCAGCGCCCGTCGAGCAGCTCGTTCGGCAGCCCGGCGTGCACCTCGTGGCCCTTGTGGTAGGCCTCGTAGAGCGCGAAGAGCCCACCGACCGAGAACAGCACGATGGCGACCAGGAACGAGTAGATGTACCGCTCGCGTCCGAAGCCGAAGGGGTGCTGCGCGGTGGCCTCCCGCTCGGCACGCTTCCCGCCGAGCAGGAGCAGCCCCTGGTTGCCCGAGTCCGCGACGGAGTGGATGCCCTCGGCCAGCATGGAGGACGCACCGGTGAGCAGGAACGCGACGAACTTCATCACCGCGATGCCCGAGTTGGCCAGCAGAGCCGCCACGACCGCCTTGTTGCCGCCTTCGCTGGACATCGCGTCAGCCTATCGGCAGCTAGCGACCCAGCCCGACCCCGAGGTAGGTCGCGGAGTACCTGCCCGTGGCCAGCAGGGCCGCGTAGCGCGCCACGTCGGTGCCCGCCTCGCTCGCCACCGTCTCCACCCGCACGTGGTGGTCCTCGGCGGCGGCCACCAGGCGACCGCGCTGCTCGCGGATGCTGGGCTCGTCCGACCCGTCGTCGAGCAGCACCAGCACCGGTCGCCGCTCGCCGTCCCCCTCCTCCTCGTCGAAGGGGTCGGCGAACAGGTCCGGAGCCGATGCCGCCTGGATCACCGGCAGCAGGTGCTCGGCGTCACCGGCGAGCGCGGTGCGTCCGCTGGCCCGGCGGACCGACTCGGCGACCCGCCGGGCGGCACGGGCGGCCAGCACCGAGCCTCCCCAGACCAGCGGCGTGGTGTCGGCCAGGGCGATCGCCAGCGTCTTGGCGGGGTTCACCGCGAGGTCGCGGTACGGCGAGCAGGCGACCGCGACGTCGTCGAGGGCCTGCGCGACGGACTCGGGGTCGGTGTCCGGCCCCAGGTCGAGGCAGTCGAGGAACTGCAGCATCACCACGGCAGTGGCCAGCTGGTCGCCGGAGGCGCAGGGCAGCACCGTGCTGTAGCGACCGGCCGCGTGGTCGGCGACCAGCGAACGCGGCGGGCAGGCGACCACGACCCGGCAGCCGCGCCGGACCGCCTCGGCGACGGCGGACGCCGAGCCGGTGTCGCTTCCCTCCGGGGCGAGCACGACCACCAGGTCGAGGCCACCCGCCCAGCCCGGCAACGAGGGCCCCGGCCATGCCACGAACGGCACGGGGCACCACGGCTCGAGGACGGCGCGCAGCAGCCGGGAGTCGGGCCCGGCGGCGACGACGGCCCGCGGTCGCGCGTCTCCGTCGGCGAGGGCGACCGCCGCCGCGATCGCGTCGGCGGCCTCGCCCGCCTCCCGCCGGACCCGCGAGCCCGACTCGGCGAGGGCACGCAGCACGCCGTCGGCGGCGAGCAGCGCCGACTCGTTGTCGAGCCTCGCGTCGTCGAAGACCTCGGCCACGGGCGTCTAGGCCTTCTCGGGGCGGCGCGCCTCGTCCACCAGCAGCACCGGGATGTCGTCGCGCACCGGGTAGGCCAGCCCGCAGGCGGTGCAGACCAGCTCGGAGGCCTCCTCGTCGACGGCGAGGGTGCCCCGGCAGTCGGGGCAGACGAGGATGTCGAGCAGAGCCGGGTCGAGATTCATGAGCTTCTCCTGATCGTGGCGAGCACGTCGTCGCGCACCCTGTCGAGCGTCCTCTGGTCGCCGGCCTCTGCGTTCAGGCGCAGCAGCGGCTCCGTGTTGGACGCGCGGACATTGAACCACCAGTCGCGGTGCTCCACCGTCAGACCGTCGAGGTGGTCCAGCGTGACACCGTCGCGGCCGCCGTACTCGCGCTCGAGCTCGGCGAGCACCGCTCCCTGGTCGGCGACCGTGGAGTTGATCTCCCCGGTGCCGACGTAGCGGGAGTAGTCCGCGAGCAGCTCCGAGAGCGGCCCGTCCCTCTCGGCGAGGGCGGCGAGCACGTGCAGCGCGGCCAGCATCCCGGAGTCCGCGCGCCAGAAGTCGCGGAAGTAGAAGTGGCCCGAGTGCTCTCCGCCGAACACCGCGTCGGTCTCGGCCATCGTCGCCTTGATGAAGGAGTGGCCGACCCGGGTCCGCACCGGGGTGCCGCCGAGCTCGGTGACGAGCTCGGGCACGGCGCGCGAGGTGATGAGGTTGTGGATCACGCTGGACCCGGGTGCCTTGGCCAGCTCGCGGGCCGCGATCAGGGCGGTCAGCACCGACGGGCTGACGACTCGGCCGCGCTCGTCCACGACGAAGCAGCGGTCCGCGTCACCGTCGAAGGCGAGTCCGATGTCCGCGTCGCACGCCCGCACCTCGGCCTGCAGGTCCGCGAGGTTGGCGGGGTCGATGGGGTTCGCCTCGTGGTGCGGGAAGGTCCCGTCCAGCTCGTAGTACATCGCCACCACGTCGAGGTCGAGACGACCGAGCACGGCGGGCGCGGTGTGGCCGGCCATTCCGTTGCCGGCGTCGACGGCCACCTTCAGCCGACGCCCCGACACGGGGGCCAGCGAGACCAGGTGCTTGGCGTACTCCTCGAGCAGGTCTCGCTCGAGGATTCGTCCGGGTCGCGCGACCGGCGACGCCAGGCCGCTCGCCACCAGGTCGCGAAGCTCGCTCAGGCCGCTGTCCGCGCCGAGGGGGACGGCGTTCGCCCGGCACAGCTTGATGCCGTTGTACTGCGCCGGGTTGTGGCTGGCGGTGAACATCGCACCCGGCAGCCCCAGTCGCCCGGAGGCGAAGTAGAGCTGGTCGGTCGAGGCCAGCCCGATCAGCGTCGCGTCGGCCCCGGCCGCGGTCGCTCCCTGCGCGAAGGCGGTCGCCATGCCGGGCGAGGAGGGGCGCATGTCGTGGCCCACCACCACTCCCCCGCCCGCGGCACCGGTCACCGTGACGAACGCCGAGCCCACCGCGCGGGCCAGCTCGTCGTCGATCTGGTCCGGCACGGTGCCGCGCACGTCGTAGGCCTTGAACACGGCAGCGAGCGAGGCGGGTGAGGTCGTCGACACCGCTCAGGGCTCCGGGGTCGGGAGCACCCGCAGGTGACCGCGCCGCCCCGTCTCCACCGGGCGAATGCTCTCGGGCTCCGGCAGCGGCCGCGCGGCCTCGCGCACGGCGTCGGCGAGGGCGAGCAGGTCGTCGGTGGAGGGGCCGTAGGCGTCGGGGTCGGGCGCCAGCCGGAGCACCTCCCAGCCGCGGGGGGCGCTGAGCCGCTCGCTGTGCTGCTCGCACAGGTCGTAGGCGTGCGGCTCGGCGTACGTCGCGAGCGGTCCGAGCACCGCGGTCTGGTCGGAGTAGACGTAGGTCAAGGTGGCCACCGCGGACCGCGTGCAGGCGGTCCTCGAGCAACGGCGGGCTGGGCTCACGCGCAGACGGTACCCGCTCGTCCGGATCGCGGCGGCTAGGCTCGCGGGCGTGACAGTGCGGGGCGGCAGGCGGCGGGACCGGCGAGGCCGTGGCATGCGCGGGCCGGGCCTGATGCCGGGTCCGCACTCCCCCGCAGGGGTGCCCGCGGCGCGCAGCCCGAAGGCGGCCTTCGACGCGATCGTGCTCACCGTCGTCCGGGAGCTCGAGGATCGCTGGCATGCCGAGCTCGGACTGGTGGAGTTCGCGGTCGAGGAGACCCCGATGGTCCCCGACGACTGGAGTGCCGACACCGTGCCGCTGGCGTCGTTGGTGCGCGGCGGCGGCGGACGTCCCACCCGGCTGGTGCTCTTCCGGCGCCCGATCGAGCTGCGCTCGGAGACCCGCGGCGACCTGTCGGCGATGGTGCACACCGTGCTGGTCGAGCAGGTCTCGGAGCTGCTGGGCAGGCCTCCCGAGGAGGTCGACCCGCGCTACGACTCCGAGCCGGACGACTGACTCAGACGGCCCGCTTCTTCAGCTTGCGCCGTTCACGCTCGGAGAGACCGCCCCAGATCCCGAAACGCTCGTCGTGACCGAGTGCGTACTCCAGGCACTCGTCGCGAACGTCACAGGTGAGGCAGACCCGCTTCGCCTCTCTGGTGGAGCCGCCCTTCTCTGGGAAGAACGCCTCGGGATCGGTCTGCGCGCACAGTGCACGCTCCTGCCAACCGAGCTCCTCGGTCTCTGCGTCGAGTACATATAGCTCTCGCACGGCTCTCGCCCTTTCGACCCGTGAGACCCTTGCGGGTCCCGTTTGGTGGCCCTACTCCCAGGCCTGTTCCTGCTGCTGGTGACGCTTTCCCTAGCCTGTTCCCGGATCGACGAAGGCGAACGACACTGTGGGAATTACACGCCTGTCGTACCCACGCCGTCAAGCCCTGATCTGCTATACGCCCGCGACACGCCAGACTTTCCCACCCGAGCGCCCAGCAGCGAGCAAAGGAACGCGATGTCCTCCCCCGCCACCCCGGCCGTCCCGCCGGCGTACTCCCGCATCACCGTGCTCTCCGGCGGCGTGGGCGGCGCGCGCTTCCTCCAGGGGCTGCTCCACCTGCTCGGACCCGAGGCGGACGTGACCGTGGTCGCGAACACCGCCGACGACATCTGGCTGCACGGTCTGAAGGTCTGCCCCGACCTGGACACCGTGATGTACACCCTCGGGGGCGGCATCGACCTCGAGCGGGGTTGGGGCCGCACCCAGGAGACCTGGCACGCCAAGGAGGAGCTCGCGGCGTACGGCGTCGAGCCGACATGGTTCGGTCTCGGCGACCGGGACCTGGCGACCCACCTGGTCCGCACCCAGATGCTCGAGGCCGGGTACCCGCTCTCGGCCGTCACGCGGGCGCTCTGCCGACGGTGGGAACCAGGGGTGCGGCTGCTGCCGATGACCGACGAGCGCGTCGAGACCCACGTCGTGGTCGACGACGCGGAGGAGCCCTCGGGCCGCCGAGCGATCCACTTCCAGGAGTACTGGGTGCGGCTGCACGCCGAGGTGCCGGCGCGTGCCGTGGTGCCGGTGGGCATCGAGCAGGCCGTGCCAGGGCCCGGCGTCATCGAGGCGATCACCGACGCCGACCTGGTGCTGGTGCCCCCCTCCAACCCCGTGGTGTCCGTGGGCACCATCCTCGGCGTCCCCGGGGTCGCCGAGGCGGTGCGGTCCACCGCTGCGCCGGTGGTGGGTCTCTCGCCGGTCGTGGCCGGCACCCACGTGCGCGGCATGGCGGCACAGCTGCTCACCGCGATCGGGGTCGAGGTCGGCGCCGCCGCGGTGGCCGAGCACTACGGTGCGCGCGATCGCGGCGGCGTGCTGGACGGGTGGCTGGTCGACAGCAGCGACGCCGGCGAGGTCGCCCGGGTGGAGGCCGCGGGCCTGGCCTGTCGGGCCGTGCCGCTGATGATGACCGACCTCGACGCGACGGCCGCGATGGCCGCAGCGGCCCTCGAGCTGGCGGCAGGACGCCGGTCGTGACCCGCGTTCCCGGCGGGCGTCCGGAGGCGGTGTCGCTGCTGCCGGTCGACGGGGTCGGCGAGGTCGGGGCGCACAGCGACCTGACCGCCCTGCTCTGCGCGGCCGTGGAGCTGCGAGACGGCGACGTCCTCGTGGTCACCAGCAAGGTGGTCAGCAAGAGCGAGGGGCGGGTCCGCAACGCCGCGCGTGACGAGGCGGTCGCCGAGGAGACCGACCGGGTCGTCGCGACCCGAGGCCGCACCGCGATCGTCCGCACCCGGCACGGGCTGGTGATGGCCGCAGCCGGCGTCGACGCCTCGAACACCGACGCCGGCACCGTGGTCCTGCTGCCCCTCGACCCGGATGCGTCTGCGCGCCGGCTCCGCGACCGGATCGCCGAGCGGTCCGGGCGCAACGTCGCCGTGGTGGTCACCGACACCGCCGGACGCGCCTGGCGGCACGGTCAGACCGACATCGCGATCGGTGCCGCCGGTCTCGAGGTGCTGCACGACTACGCCGGGGTCACCGACCCCCACGGCAACGAGCTCGCGGTCACCGCCCCGGCGGTCGCCGACGAGCTGGCGGCCGCGGGCGACCTCGTCAAGCGCAAGCTGGACGGGCGCCCGGCGGCCGTCGTGCGCGGTCTCGCACCGCTCGTGCTCCCGCGTGGCAGCCACGGTCCCGGCGCACGGGCGCTCGTGCGCGAGGAGTCCCAGGACATGTTCGGGCTCGGCGCCCGCGAGGCTGTGCTGGCGGCGCTGGACGGCGAGGACGTGCGTGGCTTCGGCGCGCCGGCAGCGGTCGACGACCTCGTCGCCCGGCTGCTTGTGCTGGCGGACGGTGCCGCCGACGTACGTGTCGAGCGCGACGGCGCGGTCGCGGTCCGCATCGCGGGCTCGGGCACCGAGGCCGGTGCGCTCGGTGTCCGGCTGCGCACCGCCGCGTTCGCCCTGGGGTGGCCGCCGGAGCTGCACGACGCGCATCCGCTGGTCCGGTTCCGTCCCGCCACTCCGTAGACTTCCCGGGCCAGCCAGCCGTCGAGCAGAGCCGGAGAGCGCACCCGCCATGGCCAAGCCGAAGAAGGACCGCGACCGTCGCGCCGTCATCGAGCAGATGCGTCGTGACCAGAAGCGGGCCGAGCGACGCCGCACGATCATCATCATCACGGTCTGCGTCGTGATCGCGCTCGTCATCGTCGGGCTGGCGGCCGTTCCGCTGCTGAAGCAGAACAAGCTGACCGGCGGCAAGCTCGCCGACCTCGGGGCGAGCACGAGCGCCGCCGGCTGCCAGGACGTGGTCAAGCGCAAGGCCACGGGCAACCAGGAGCACAAGCCGGTGGGCACGCAGATCACGTACCCGGACGCGCCGCCGGCCGACGGGCCGCACTGGCCGGCGCCGGCGCCGTTCGCGACGAAGTTCTACTCCGCTGACGACCGTCCCGAGCTGGAGTACCTCGTGCACAACATGGAGCACGGCTACACCCTGCTCTGGTACGACCAGACGGTCGCGAAGAAGGCGGACCAGCTGGCCGTCGTGAAGGCGATCGCCGGCAAGTACGACGGCAAGAAGCTCTCCGACAAGTTCATCGCCGTGCCGTGGACCTCCCAGGACGGCAAGGCCTTCCCGGGCGGTGCCCACGTGGCCCTCACCCACTGGTCGGCCGGTCCGAACCCGAGCGACACCGCGAAGCAGCAGGGCGTCTGGCAGTACTGCGCGAAGCCGAGCGGTGCGGCCGTGAAGGCCTTCGTCAAGAGCTACCCGTACACCGACTCGCCCGAGCCGCAGGGGATGTGAACGGGCCTCGCCGACGATGAGCGGGTTCGTCCAGGACGTTCTCGCGGTGCTCGGGGTGGGCGTCGTCTCGGCGCTCGTCCCGCTGGTGAACATCGAGGCCTACCTCGGTGTGCGCGGCTCGGTGGGAGGGACGGGCAGCATCTGGCTGCTGGGCCTCGCGGCGGCACTGGGACAGATGGTCGGCAAGCTCGTCTGGTACTACCTCGGCGCCACCTCCCTGAGCTGGGGCTGGGTGCGCCGACGGATCGAGACCCCCAAGGCGCAGGCACGGCTGCAACGCTGGCGCGAACGCACCGACGAGCGGGTCATAGTGGCGGGCGGGCTCGTCCTCGTCTCCGCGTTCAGCGGCTTCCCGCCGTTCGCGATCCTGGCGGTGCTCGCCGGGCAGCTGCGGATGAAGGTGTGGCTGTTCTTCTCGCTGGGCCTGCTGGGGCGGTGGTTCCGGTTCACCGCGGTCCTCGGTGGCGCGGAGTGGCTCAGCGGGCTGCTCCGGTAGCCGCGGGTACGACGCTGCCGCACTCGACCCTCGCCCCGGGCTCGAGCACGGCTCCGGTCTCCACCCGCGCCTCGTCGCCGACCGTGACCGCATCGAGTCCGACGTGGTCGCCCACGGCGGCGCCCGGCCCCAGCACCGAGCCCCACAGCTGCGAGCCCACCCCGACCGACGAGCCCGCCATCAGCACCGTGCCGTCGAGCACCGCACCGGCGCCGACCTGCGCCCCCTCCAGCACGACGCTTCCGCCGTACACCCGGGCCGACGGGTCCACCTGGGCCGACGGGTCGACCCTGGCGGCTGCCGCGCCGGAGGGGGCGGCGGGACTCGGCGCCACCCCCGTCACCAGGTCGCTGGACGCCGCCACCAGCGCCGCCGGCGAGCCCACGTCGCGCCAGTAGGCGTTCTCGACGTAGCCCACGACCAGAGCACCGTTCCCGACCAGGCCCGGGAAGGTCTCCCGCTCGACCGAGACGGCCCGCCCGGTGGGGATCGTGTCGACGATGCTGCGCCGGAACACGTAGCAGCCGGCGTTGACCTGGCGGGTGACCGGGTGCTCGGACTTCTCGGTGAAGCCGGTGACCCGGCCCGTCGCGTCGGTCGGGACGCAGCCGAAGGCGCGAGCGTCCTCGACCTCCACGAGGTGCAGCGACACCTCGACCGGACGACCCTCGCGCGGTGTCGCGAAGTCCCGGAGCTGGGCGGTCAGGTCGTGGCCGGAGAGCACGTCGCCGTTGAGGATGACGATGGCGCCGTCGGGGTCGTCGGCCAGCGCGCCGGCGACGTTCCGGATCGCGCCCGCAGTCCCCAGTGGCTCCTGCTCCTGCACGTAGTCCAGCCGCACGCCCCACCGGCTGCCGTCTCCGAGGACCGGCTCGAAGAGGTCCGCGTGGTAGGACGTGGCCAGCACCACGTGGTCGACCCCCGCCGCAGCCAGCCGGCTGATCTGGTGCTCGAGGAACGGCACCCCACCGACCTCCAGCAGGTGCTTGGGCCGGCGGGCGGTCAGGGGAAGCAACCGCGTCCCGAATCCTCCGGCGACGATGACCGCCTCGGCGGGTGCCTGACTCGACATGGCAGGCATCCTCTCATTCCGTAAGGTCGTCCCCATGTCCAGCATCGACCCCCGCGCGACCACGTTCCCAGCAGCCCTCGACGCCCTGCTGCGTCGCGAGCCCGCGCGCCCGATGGTGACCTTCTACGACGACGCCACCGGCGAGCGGGTGGAGCTCTCGGTCGCGACGTACGCGAACTGGGTGGCCAAGACGGCCGGCCTCGCGCAGGACGAGCTCGAGGCCGAACGCGCCGGCCTCGTGCTCGTCGACCTGCCGACGCACTGGCTGGGGGCGGTGTGGCTCGGTGCGGCCTGGAGCCTCGGGATGACGGTCACCGACGACCCGTCGCTCGCCGGGGAGGCCGACGTGGTGGTGTGCGGTCCGGACGGCGTCGCGCCGTACGCCGAGCACGCCGACCGGGTGCCGGTGCTGGGGCTGTCGCTGCGTCCCCTCGGCGCGCGGTTCACCGAGGACCTCCCGACGGGGGTCACCGACTACGGGGCCGTCGTGCTGGCCCAGCCGGACGCGTTCACGCCGTGGGACCCGCCGCACGCCGACGACGTGGCGTGGCGCGACACGGAGGGGTCGCTGACCCAGGCGATGCTGCTGGCCGAGGCGGCGCACTCACCGCACGTGTCCGTCGGGGGCCGGCTGCTCACCGACGTGAATCCGTGCAGCCGCGCCGGGCTCCAGACGCTGCTGGCGCCCACGGTCACGGGTGCCGCCGCCATCTGGGTGCGGCACCCCGACGAGACGGGGTGGGACGCGCGCGCCCTCCAGGAGCGCGCCACCGGTCGGCTGCGAGCCGGCTGAGGCGTCCGCTCAGCCCGCGAGGTCGAACCGCCGCAGGTCGCCTGCGTAGGCACGCCGAGGACCGTAGCCGTCGGAGCTGCGCGGCAGCGTCCAGAGCTTTCCGGTCGAGCGGGAGCGACCGACCAGGTCCATCCGCCCGTCGCCGGTCACGTCGCCGAGGGCGATCAGCCAGTCGTACCCCCGGGCGGAGCCGACCTTGGAGCCACCGGTCAGACCGCCGGGTCCGTTGCCGGGGTACAGCACGAGCGACCCGCCGGCGCGACGGATCACCGCGTCGGGTGCCCCGTCCCGCGTCCGCAGGTTGACGCCCAGCTGCCTGTTTCCGGACACGGCCGCGTGCGAGACATAGCTCGAGCGCAGCCCGGTCGCCCCGTTGCCGGGGTAGATGCGCAGCGAGCCGCCCCGCGGCTGACCCTCGAGGTCGGGATACCCGTCACCGGTCATGTCCCCGACCGCAGCCAGCAGCCGGACGTCGCGGAAGTCTCCGCGGCTCATCCGGACCGGCTCGGAGAACCGGCCCTGGCCGTTGCCGCGGTACAGGAAGAGCGAGCCGGTTCTGCCCGAGCGGCTGATGACATCGCCGTGGCCGTCCCGGTTCCAGTCGCCGGCGCTGAGGATCTTGTCCGCATGCGGGAACGACGTCCCGGTCGCGGTGATCCGGCCGGCGGTCCCGTCGCCGGCGCCGCGGACCAGGTAGCCGCGCCGGGTGGTGCGGTCGCGCACCACGAAGTCGGGCTTGGAGATGCCGACGAGGTTCGTCTTGCGCGCCCGGGGCCGGAACGACTTCTGGTGGTCCGCCGCGAGTGCGCGGATCGTGGGGATCTTCGCGTAGAGGTACCGGCCCGGGCACGCCGTCTGCCCGACGTCTCGGTGGCCGTCGATGGCCGGCAGGTGCCGGTCGGTGACCCACTGGCGTTTCGAGTCCGCCCTGATGCCGTGCAGGGAGAGCTTCCAGGCGAACAGCCGGCCGTACGCCGCCAGCATCGCCGAGGACGGCCGCTTGGTGTCGAAGTTCCCGATCGCCGACATCGCGAACGCGTCGTCGTTGTAGCCGAGGGTGTGTGCCCCCACGACGGGACGGCCGACGCCGCCGTACCTGCCCTCCCAGATCCGGCCGAACCGGTCGACGAGGAAGTTGTAGCCGACGTCGGACCAGCCCCTCGACTGGGTGTGGTAGGCGTAGATGCCGCGCAGCAGGGAGGGCACCTGCGATCGGGAGTAGCCGTTGGCGTTCACGGTGTGGTGCACGAACCCGGCGTGCACCTCGCTGTAGTGCAACGAGGGCTTGTCCCGCATCCGCTCGTCGGCGCCCCACTGGGCGCGCGAGTAGATCTTCGGCTTGCTGGTGACCGAGGACGACAGTGCGGCGTCGTCAGCCAGGGTGTCCGTGGGGCTGTCCGTCGGGGTGTCCGCCGCGGTCAGGTCGAGGTCACCGGTGTCGATGGCCGGCTTCTCGAGCGCCGTCTGCTCGGCGCCGGGGTCGACCAGCGAGATGGCCAGCCCGTCCGGCACCTTCCCGGACGCGGTCAGCGCCCGCACCTGTACGTCGTCGACCTTGCCGACGTAGACCGAGTCGGTGCCGGGCCGGGCGGCGCGACCCTCCGCGCTGCTCGGGTCGGGAGCCTCCTCGGTGTGGTAGGGCATCTGCTTCCAGGTCGACCAGGTGGCACCGCGTCGGGTGCGCACCGAGACCGTGATCGCCTCGTCGGGCAGCTGCACGCCCGGCGACCAGGTGACGCCGACGGTCGCGAGGCCACCGACCGTCTGCGGCGCCGACAGGGCGGCGAGGTCCTTGCCCTTCTCGGTCCCGGCGGCGGCCAGCTGTGCGGACGCTCCGGTCGCGCGGTCGGAGACCTGCGTGCCGTCGTCCAGGGCGCGCAGCCCCTCCTTGCTCACCCCACCGAGCGGGACGGTGCTCACGACCGGCTTGACGGGTCGCACGTCGACGACCGACCGTGCGCCCGGCTGACCGGTGGGCGCCGCAGGGGCGTGGTCGGCCTGGGCCCGGTCAGGTGGCGCGACGATGTCGAGGCTCACCATGTTGGCCGCCGGCGTCGCGACGGCGACGACCAGGCCCAGCGCCAGACTCTGCTGACACAGGAGCACGAAGCGGCTTCTGTTCGGTGCCATGCGGCGGGACTCCTGGGGGAAGTGAGATCACACGAACACCAAATGTCACACCAGTCACAGGGCCCCGCAAGGGCTTCGTCTCAACTACAGAGTTGTAATTCAGACGTCCGCGCCCAGCTCCTCGTCGGTCTCGTCCTCGCTGGACTCGGGAGGGTTGATGTCGTCCTCGTCGTCGTAGTGGAGGTAGCGGATGCCCTCGTCCACGGGACCGTCGAAGCCGAGCTTGCCCTTCTCGAGCACCAGCACCCGGTCGCACATCTTGCGCACCGACCCGGCGGCGTGGCTCACGTAGAACATCGTGCGCCCCTCCTCGCGGATCTCCTGCATGCGCCGCATGCACTTGCGCTTGAAGGGCCGGTCGCCGACCGCGAGCACCTCGTCGACGAGGAAGATGTCGGAGTCGGTGTGCACCGCGACCGCGAAGCCCAGCCGGGAGAACATGCCGGAGGAGTAGTGACCGACCGGGGTGTCGAGGAACTTGCCGATGTCGGCGAAGTCGACGATCTCGTCGAACTTACGCCTCGTCTCCCGCTCGGACATGCCGAGGATCGCGGCGTTCAGGTAGACGTTGTCGCGGCCGGTGATCTGGGGGTGGAAGCCGGCGCCGGTGGCGATCAGCCCCGCGATGCGGCCGCGGGTGAGCACCTGGCCGGCGTCGGGTTTCATCACGCCGTTGATCAGCTTGAGCAGGGTGCTCTTGCCGGACCCGTTGAGCCCCATGAGCCCGACGGACTCGCCCTGCTCGACCGTGAACGACACGTCCTCGAGGGCGTTGAAGTCGTCGCTGATCGTCTGGCGTCGTAGGGCGGCGATCGTGATCTGCTTGATGGTGCGGTGGTACCGCATCGTGAACTTCTTGGTGACGTCGCGACACACGATCGACTCGCTCATCAGAGGCGCTCCGCGAACTTGCCCTCGAGGCGGGCGAACGCCACCTGGCACAGCACGAGGATGACGAGGCTGGCACCCAGCATCACCCATCCCAGCAGGAAGAGGTGCCCGGGCAGGTCGGGGAAGCCGACCCCTGACGGGTCCCCGTGGGGAAGGCAGATCTCGGGGCTGCCGGGAGCGTTGCTGCAGTCGGGCAGCGTCGGCACCCAGAACGCACGCTGGAGCAGCAGCACTCCCACGGTGAGCGGGTTGGCGAGGTAGAGGCCGTAGAGCCAGGTGCCGTGGGCGGCGCTCTTCGCGATCCGCGAGAACGGGTAGATCATCGGCACGATCCAGTGGGTGAACAGCTGGAACGTCGCGACGATGTTCTGGAAGTCACGGAAGAACACGTTCATCGCGGAGAACAGCAGCGCGAGCGCGGTGCCGAGCACGGTGATGATCGCGAGTCCGAGGACGGCCGCGAGGATGCCCGTCGCATCGGGGCTCCAGCCCACCGCAACCGCGCCGATGAACAAGATCAGCACCTGCGGGAACGAGTTGATCGCCGAGACGATCACGGAGGCCACCGGGAACATCTCCCGCGGCATCGCCATCTTCCGCACGATCGACTTGTTGCGCATGATCGAGCGGGTGCCGGTCGAGAAGGTCTCGGTGAAGAAGTGCACGCCGACCAGGGCCGCGAACATGTGGATCGCGAAGTTCGGGACCTGCTTGTGCAGGCCGAGCACGAGCCCGATCACGAAGAAGTACATCGAGAAGCGCACCAGTGGCTGCACGTAGGACCACATCAGGCCGAGCAGGGAGCCCTGGTAGCGGGCCTGGATCTCCTTCTGCACGAGCAGCTTGAGCAGGTAGCGCCGGCGGAACACGTCCACCAGGCCGCCGCCGCCGAACGGCGAGGCCAGGGGTGCGTCCGTCGGGGTGAGTGGCTGCAGCGGCCGCTCGGACTGGGCCGTCACGCTGACGTCTCCTTGGCATCGGCGGCGAACGTCTTGGCCCACTGCTCCGGCGAGGTGAGGTCCGGGAGCGCCTGCTGGTACTCGCGCGCCAGCCGCGGCCACTCGCGGGCCAGCCGCTGGTGGATCTCGACGGTGCGCGCCAGCAGGCTGCGGAACTCCTCGGGGTCACGGTGGTGCCACGAGGCACTCCCGCCGTCGGGCATCGAGACGACCACGGAGTCGAACTGCGAGATCATCCACCACTTGGCGTCCATCGCCGCCAGCCTGGCCTCGGGGAACCGGTCGGAGAGCGGCCGCTTCGGGAGCGTCTGCCGCACCGCGCTGGTGGCCGCGGAGACGAGCTGGCCGACCCGTCCCTTCGGCAGCGTCGGGTCCTGTCCACGCTTGGGTGGCTTCTCGCGCTGGACCGGCGGGAACGCGTCGGGGTCGGAGGCGGTCCGGGCGTCGGCGTACTGCTTGCGCTTGGCCTGGAGCTCGGGCAGCTTCGTCGACAGGTCCCCGTGCAGCCGGTCCGGCCCGGCGAGCACGTCCTCGAGGGCGAGATGGCGCAGCTCGGCGGTCGAGTACTGCATGGAGAACAGGTGCTTGACCTGGTGGTTGAAGCTCTCGCGCACGATGCGGCCACCGCGCTCGTAGGGCGAGTGCAACAGCGCCGCGATGGTGCGGTTGCGCTGGTGGAAGTAGGACTGCCAGTCCAGCGCGTCGTTCTTGTCGCTCCACGGGATGTGCCACACGGCGGTGCCGGGCAGGCTCACGGTGGGGAAGCCGGCGGCGCTCGCCCGGACGCCGTACTCCGAGTCGTCCCACTTGATGAACAGCGGCAGGCTGAGGCCGATCGTGCGCAGCACCTCGGTCGGGATCAGGCACATGAACCAGCCGTTGAAGTCCACGTCGATGCGGCGGTGCAGCCAGCGCGCGGAGCGCAGGTTGCGCTCGCCGAAGTCCCAGTCGGGGTTCACGGTCGGCGGGGACATCCACCAGAAGCGGTACCGGTCGATGATCTCGCCGAAGCTGTGCAGCCGGGACTTGGCGTAGAGGCTGAACATGTGACCCCCGACGATCGTCGGGCGCCGGCACAGGTCGCCGAAGGTCACCGCGCGGACGATGCTCTCCGGCTCACAGACCACGTCGTCATCCATGCACATCATGTACGTCGACCGGTCGGCCTCGAGGGTCTCCAGCTGGGAGCGGGCGTAGCCGCCGGAGCCACCCATGTTGCCCTGCTCGATGACGCGCAGCTTGGCACCGAGCGCCTCCCGGGCGGCTGTGAAGCCCGGGTCGTCGGTGACCTTCTGACTGCCCTGCTCGGCGACCACGACCTCGTCGAGCACCTGCTGGACGTCCGCGTCGCTGCCGATCTGGGTGAGCAGGGCCGCACAGAACGCCGGACGGTTCATCGTCGTGATGCCGACCGTGACGGAGCCGGGCTCGAGCCGGTCCTCGGGCACGTCGGCGACCCACTCGGCACGGTCGAGCACGGCCTCCGCCGGCCCCGCGATGATGTCGAACCAGTACCACCCGCCGTCGGCGAAGGTCTGCAGCGACAGGTCGAAGCGCACGTCCTGCGGCTCCCCGCCCGCCACCTTCGCGTCGTCGACGCGCTGGGCGCGGCCGTCGGGCATCGACCGGTAGACGATGACGGAGGCGTCCTCACCGGTGACCCGTACCTGCAGCGTCACCTCCGTCACCACCGTCCACCTCCGCCAGTAGCTGGCGGCGAAGGCGTTGAAGTAGGTGCCGAAGGAGATGCGGCCGGAGGGCTTCACGCGGTAGCTGTGCCGGCCACGCACGGCGTGCGGGTCGGGCGGCTCGTCGGCGTTGGGCTCGGCCGGAGGGATCTTCCCGCGCTGCTTGAGCGTCATGCCGAGCGTGTTGACGTCCAGCTGCGGACGGTCGGGGTCGACGTAGAGCGGAAGCACGTCGACGTCGTGCGAGGTGGGCAGGATGACGCGCTGGAGCACGCGTCGGGCCGTCCCGGTCTCCGTGGGGCTCTGGCTCACTCGTCGACTCCTCCGCTGGTCAGGGTGGCCCCGTCCGCGAAGTGCGGTCTCAGCTTGTTCTCGAACATGGACAGCGCCGATCCGATGGCCATGTGCATGTCGAGGTACTTGTAGGTGCCGAGCCGGCCCCCGAAGAGCACCATCGGCTCCTTCTTGGCGAGCTCGCGGTACCGCAGCAGCTTCTCCCGGTCGGCCGCGGTGTTGATCGGGTAGTACGGCTCGTCGCCCTCCTCGGCTGCACGGGAGTACTCGTGCACGATCACCGTCTTGCCGGGGAGGTAGGTGCGCTCGGGGTGGAAGTGCTTGAACTCGTGGATCCGGGTGAAGGGCACCTCCTGGTCGTTGTAGTTCATCACCGAGGTGCCCTGGAAGTCGTCGACGTCCTTGACCTCGCGCTCCAGGTCGACGGTGCGCCAGGAGAGCCGGCCCTCGCTGCACCCGAAGTACTCGTCGACCGGCCCGGTGTAGACGATGGGAACCTGCCCCTTGAAGTCGTCCGCGACGTCGAAGAAGTCGGTCTCGAGCCGGACCTCGATGTTCGGGTGGTCGGCCATGCGGGTCAGCCACGCGGTGTAGCCGTCCTTCGGCAGACCCTCGTAGGTGTCGTTGAAGTAGCGGTTGTCGAAGTTGTAGCGGACCGGCAGCCGCGTGATGATGTCGGCGCTCAGGTCCTTGGGGTCGGTCTGCCACTGCTTGGCGGTGTAGCCCTTGACGAAGGCCTCGTAGAGGGGTCGGCCGATCAGCGAGATCGCCTTCTCCTCGAGGTTCTGCGCGTCGGCCGTGTCGATCTCGGAGGACTGTGCGGCGATCAGCGCCCGCGCCTCGTCGGGCGTGTGGCTCTTGCCGAAGAACTGGTTGATCAGGCCGAGGTTCATCGGGAAGGAGTAGACCTGTCCCTGGTAGCGCGCGAACACCCGGTGCTGGTAGCCGGTGAACTCGGTGAACCGCGTGACGTAGTCCCAGACCTTCTTGTTCGAGGTGTGGAACAGGTGCGCGCCGTACACATGCACCTCGATGCCGGTCTCGGGCTCGGCCTCGCTGTAGGCGTTGCCACCGAGGTGGTGCCGCCGGTCCAGGACCAGGACACGGAGGCCCAGCTCGTTGGCGCAGCGTTCGGCGATCGTGAGCCCGAAGAATCCGGACCCGACGACGACGAGGTCAGGGTTGTCCACAGATACTCCTGGTCGGGGAAGCAACGGTTGAGTCTATCGGCCGGCCTGACCCTTGTTGGCGATGAGGGCTCGGTAGGCGATCCTGCGCAGTGCCTCCGGCACGAGACGGTACCCCCCGCGCACCACGACGTTGCGGAGGTACTGCGTCCGCGTGGTGATGCCCAGCTGCCGGAAGCGCCTCTGCACCGCGAGCTCGGAGCGCAGCAGTCGGAGCCCGCCGCGCCGGGCGTAGGCCCCCGCGCCCACCCGGTAGGCCACCAGCGGCTCGGCCAGGTTCGCCGGGCGGGCCCCCGCGTCGACCATGCGTGCGAACAGCAGGTAGTCCTCCATCAACGCCATGTCGGTGTACCCACCGGCGGACTGGACGGCACTGCGGCGGTAGACCACCGTGGGGTGGTTGAACGGGTCGCGGAAGCCGATGGCCCGGCGGATCTCCGCCGGGTCGGTCGGGGGCGTACGACGTCCCACGACGTCCTCCGGCGACGACCCGAACTCGACCAGCCCGCTGCCGACGATGTCGGCGCCGGCCTCGACGAGGGGCAGCTGCCTCTCGAACCGGGTGGGCAGGCTGACGTCGTCGGCGTCCATGCGGGCGACGATCTCGTGCTCGCACTCGGCCAGCCCCCGGTCGAGGGCCGGGCCGAGGCCCAGGTTCTCCTCGAGCACGACGTGGTCCACCCGCACGGGGCTACCGGCGACCAGAGCGGCGATCACGGTGGTGAGCCCCTCGCTCACCGGGCCGTCCTGCACGAGGACCACCTGGTCGGGCCTGCGGGTCTGGGCGTCCACGCTGGAGGTGAACGCCTCCCGGAGGAAGTCCGGGTCATCGCCGCGCCACACGGCGATGAGCAGCGAGAACGGCTGCGGGGCTGACGTGCGCGGCTCGCCTCCGTGCGGCGACCAGCCGGCTGCCGTGAGCACCTCCCCGGTGGGGCGGGGACGGGTCGTGACGCCGGTGAGCAGCCCTCGTCCCAGTCCGCGGGCGAGCGTGCGGCGGTTCGTGGACCCGGCGAACGTGCGGGCCCAGCGCCGTACCGTCGAGCCGCCGTAGAGCAGCTTCTCGACCGGGCCGAGCCCGTTGCTGCGCGTGAACAGCCAGACCTTGTTGCGGACCTCGTAGAAGAACCGCTCCCCGGGGTCGGCGTCGGTCGACCCGAACGTCCGGGTCTTGTGCACCACGACGCTCTCGGGTACCGCGAGGCCGACACCGCCACGGATCAGCCTGGTGGTGTACTCGAAGTCGTCGTTCCACAAGAAGTAGTCGGCGACCGGCAGCCCCCGCTCACGGACGGTGGCGGCGTCGCAGAGGATCGAGACGAACGACGCGGAGCGGATGGGCACGCAGCCGACCGCCTGCGCGGCACTGCGCTCCCGCCGTGAGGCGCCCGGCTTGGCCCGCGGGGTGTTCATCGGGTGCTCGCGGCCGTCGGTCCAGACGACCTTGCTGGCCAGCACGTTCGGCCGCCGCTTTCCCGGCGCGAACCTCGACCAGGCGCCGACGAGCCCCTCGAGCGCCGTTCCGGTGGGCACCGTGTCGTCGTCGAGCAGCCAGACGAGGTCGGGGTCGAACGTCAGGGCCCGCTCCAGGCCGGCGGCGAAGCCACCCGCCCCGCCGGTGTTCGAGGTCAGTCGCACGACCTCGAGATGGGAGAAGCGGTCCGCGAGCAGCTGCGCCGTGCCGTCGGTCGAGGCGTTGTCGACCACCACGATCGCCGCTGGCGGGAGACTCTGCGCCTCGAGCGCGGCCAGCGACTCCTCGAGGAGGTCCCGTCGGTTCCACGTGACGACGACGGCGACCGCCGACGGGGCGGTCACCGCTCGGTCACCGCGGCACTCACACGGCGCACCCTACCGACGGCGACGCACCCCTCAGCAGGAGCCGGAGAGGTCGTCGGAGGAGTTGGCGGCGTACCCCTGGCTCAGGTTGCCGACCGAACCGCCTACGGTGCTACGGCGTGCTCGCGAGAACCCCTTCCTCTGCGCAGCACCCGCCTTCGTCGTCCGGCCCGTCGCCGGGCTCTCCGACTTCTTGACCGCGTGCTTCACCATCGCCTGGATCTTGTCCACGTCCGGGTCGCCGGTGTTGATCACGGGGGGCACGAACGAGACGGTGCGGATCGGTTGCGAGCGGGCCTTCATGGCCAGCTCGGCGAACGTTCCCAGCTCGGACGCCGGCAGGTCGGTGGTGACCAGCTTCTCGCTGGCGCTGGCGATCGCCTCGAACTTGGTGACCACCGTGGTCGGCGAGAGCTGCTGGAGCATGGCGTTCATGACGCACTTCTGCCGCGCCATCCGCGAGTAGTCGTCGGCACTCTCGCGCGAGCGGGCGAACCACAGGGTCTGGAAGCCGTTCAGCCGCTGCACGCCGGGCTCGATGTGACCGGTGACGGGTCCGCCCACGCCACCGATCGGGATGCGGTCACGTACGTTGAGCTTGAGCCCACCGACCGCGCGGACCATGCTCCGGAAGCCCTGCAGGTTGACCATGGCGTAGTAGTTGATCTTCAGCCCGGTGATGCCCTCGACGGCCTCGCTCGTGGCCTCCACGCCCGGGTTCGCGTAGCCCTTGAACAGCGCCTTGTTGTCCGCCGCCCAGGTCGCGAGGCTGTTGAGCTCGCAGCCGTCGCAGTCGTAGGTGTCCGGGAACTGCTCGGCCATCACCGACCCCTGGGCGAAGGGGAAGTTGAGCATGTTGCGCGGCAGCCCGAACAGGATCGTCTTGCCGGTGTCGGCGTCGATGCTGGCGACGGTGATGCTGTCGGGACGCAGCCCCCAGCGGTCGGCGCCGGAGTCGCCGCCGAGCAGCAGCACGTTGTAGCGGCCGTGGTGCGCGGCGCTGGCCACGCCGTCGCCGAACATCGTGGAGATGAAGCCCTTCTGCACCGCCACCATGTGCGAGGCGAACAGCAGCGACCCCGCGACCGCGAAGCACAGCACGCTGTTGAGTCCCACCATCGCGAGCCGCTGCTTCTGCAACAGCTGCAACGGCTGGCCCAGGCGCCAGGCGTCGAAGAACAGCAGCGCCCAGCCGACCGCGACGGCGCACAGCAGCAGCCGGATGAAGCCGAGGACCACGGTGCTGCTGGCCAGCCAGTAGACGAACCCGTGCCAGACCAGGCCGGTCAGCACGACCAGCGCGAGGGTGCCGATCAGGCTCAGCCAGACCCGCAGCGCCAGCCGGCCCACCTCGCGCCGCCCGGCGGCCAGCTGGGCCGAGCCGGGCACGACCAGGGTCATCAGGAGCAGGGTGAGGGCCCGTCGGAACCGGACCCGGGCCAGCGCCGCCTCGCGGGACCCCTGACGTGCTGATCGGTCTCCCGAGGGAGCGCCCAACCCGGGGGAAGAGACGGGTGGCATGTCGGGGCCTTTCCGGGGTCGGCAGCAGGCTGACGTACGACGACTCAGTATCACCAGTCACATCCGTCACATACGCCACGGCGCGCCGGGCCCCGGTAACTCCTGGGAGCGCGCGGTACCGTCGGCGCATGGCCGACCGCGACGAGCCCGAGTTCGACTGGCTCTACGGCACGCGGCGCAAGGGCGTCGGTGGTGCGGGCGAGCGGTCCCCGCGCGACCCCGAGCCGACCCAGGTGCTGCCGACGGTCGACCGGTCCCACCGGCAGCCACCCCGACAACCACCCCGGCAACCACCCCGGCAGCCACCGCCGTCGGCTCGGCCCCCGGTTCCGCCCGCACGCCCGCGCCGGCGCATCCGCTGGGGCTGGGTGAAGGCCGTCCTGGCGCTGTGGGTGGTCTTCCTGGTCGCGGTCCCGCTGCTGGCGTGGTCGCGGGTCGAGAAGGTCGAGGCCACGCCGCGGGGCAGCCGTCCGGGTGACCAGCCGGGCACGACGTACCTGCTCGTGGGCAGCGACAGCCGCGAGGGACTCACCCGCAAGCAGCAGCTCGGCTTGGGCGTCGGCAAGGGACAGGGTCGCCGCACCGACACGATCATGCTGCTGCACACCGGGCACGGGCCGAACCTGCTGATGTCGATCCCCCGCGACTCGCTGGTGCCGGTCCCCGGCCACGGCACCACCAAGATCAACGCCGCCTACGCCTTCGGCGGCCCCCGGCTGCTGGCGGCCACGATCGAGAACAACACCGGCATCCGCGTCGATGACTACGTCGAGATCGGCTTCGCCGGCTTCGTGGACGTGGTCGACGCCGTGGGCGGCATCTCGATCTGTCCCAAGACCGCCATCAAGGACCGGCTCGCGAACATCGACATCAAGAAGGGCTGCCAGGAGGTCGACGGCACGACCGCCCTCGGCTTCTCCCGCTCGCGGCACGGCCAGCAGTACGGCGACATCACCCGCGCCCAGCACCAGCGCCAGGTGGTCAGCGCCGTGGGCTCGAAGGCGGCCTCGCCGTGGTCGATCATCAACCCCGTGCGCTACGCCCGGCTGGGGCTGGCGGGCTCGAAGTCGCTGCGGGTCGGCCAGGGCACCGGAATGATCTCGACGCTCCGCTTCGCGTGGGCGATGACCCGGGTGAACGGCTCGAACGGCCTCACCTGCGGTGTTCCCATCTCCGACCTCGCGGTGCACTGGGACCCCGACCGGTCCAAGCGGCTGTTCCGGTTGGTGGCCCAGGACCGCAGCGACAAGGTCACCAAGGAGCTCTGCGGAGCGAGCGGGCTGCGCGGGCGGTGAGCCCTCGGGCTCAGGCCCAGGACTCCTCGGTGCGACGGGCGAGGTCCTCGACCACGACCCGCAGGTCCCCGGTCTCCTCGAACACCCGACGCTGCCGGGTCGACCCGGTGCCCTGTGCGAGCAGCCGCTCGAACGACTCCTGCACCCGCTCGAGGTCGCCCGCCTCCTCCAGGTGGGGCCGGACCAGGTCGAGGGTCGTCGCGAACACCTCGCGGGGCGCCGCGAGCCGCTGCTCGCGCGGGTGCACCAACGTGTCGCCCAGCCCGACGTGCGCGGCCCGCCAGCCGGCTACCCGCAGCAGGTCGCCGCGCCAGGTCGGCGTCTTGTCGTCCACGGCCACCGCGGCGACCAGGCCGCGCACGAGCATGGCGACCAACGCGGCGTCCTCCACGTCCGTGGAGACGTCGGCCACCCGGATCTCCACGGTCGGGAAGTGCTGGGCCAGCCGGACGTCGAAGTAGAGCATGCCGGTGTCCAGCCCGCCGCCCCACTCGAGCATCCGCTCGGACACCGACCGGTAGGTCTCCACGTCCTCGAAGGGCTGGGCGGGGCCGGCGGTGGGCCAGCGGTTCCACACCTGGGACCGCCAGCTGGCGTGCCCGGTGTCTCGCCCCTGCCAGTACGGCGAGTTGGCGCTGATCGCCACCAGCAGCGGCAGCCAGGGACGGATGCGGTCGACGACCCGCACCCCCTCTGCGTCGTCGGACACCTCGACGTGGAGGTGCATGGCGCAGACCAGCGCCTGACGTGCCACCTCGCCGTACGCCCCCCGGATCCGCAGGTACCGCGACTTCGGGGTGACGTCCTCGTCCTCCTCGGGCAGCACGGGGGCCGGCATCGCGACCGCCCGCGCACCCGCCGCCGCGGCCGCCTGGCCCACCGCGCGCCGACCGGCGCGCATCCCCGCCACCAGGTCGTCGGTGCTCGTGCAGGGCGGGGTCGAGGTCTCGACCTGCTGGAGGAACAGCTCCTGCTCGACCTCCTCGCCGGAGTCGTTGGCGAGCACGGCGGACCCGCCGTGCGCGGTCAGCCGGCCGGAGGCGGGGTCGACGAGCATCAGCTCCTCCTCGACACCCATCGTGCGCACGGTCATGGCCCTCCGTGCCCCGTGCACGAGCGGGCATGCCGAGGTGGACGATCTCGGGGTGGGCGGGTCAGAGCTCGGACTGGATCCCGGCGAGCAGCTGGCGGGCCATCACGATCCGCTGGACCTGGTTGGTGCCCTCGTAGATCTGGGTGATCTTGGCGTCGCGCATCATCCGCTCGACGGGGTAGTCCCGGGTGAAGCCGTAGCCACCGAGCACCTGGACCGCGTCGACGCTCACCTGCATGGCCGTGTCGGAGGCGAAGCACTTCGCGGCCGCCCCGAAGAAGGTCAGGTCCTTGTCGTTGCGCTCGGAGCGGCCGGCCGCGGCGTACGTCAGCTGCCGGGCGGCCTCCACCTTCATCCCCATGTCGGCGAGCATGAACTGCAGCCCCTGGAAGTCCGCGATGCGCCTGCCGAACTGCTGCCGCTCCTGGGCGTACCCGAGGGCGTAGTCGAGGGCTCCCTGGGCGATCCCGACAGCCTGGGCGGCGATGGTGACCCGGGTGTGGTCGAGGGTCCGCATGGCCGTGGCGAAGCCGGTGTGCTCCCTGCCGATCATCCGGTCGGCGGGGATGCGCACGTCGTCGAGGTAGACCTCGCGGGTCGGGGATCCCTTGATGCCGAGCTTCCGCTCGGGCGCGCCGAAGGACACTCCCTCGTCGCCCTTCTCGACGACGAACGCGGAGATGCCGCCCGCTCCCCTCTCGGGGTCGGTGACGGCGAAGACCGTGTAGTACTCCGAGACGCCGGCGTTGGTGATCCAGCGCTTCACGCCGTTGAGGACGTAGCCGTCACCGTCGCGCACCGCGGTGGCCGTCATGGCTGCCGCGTCCGAGCCCGCGTCGGGCTCGGAGAGGCAGTAGGAGAACATCCCGGTGCCGGCCGCGACCGGCGCGAGGTACTTCTTCCTCAGGTCGTCGGACCCCGCGAGGATGATCGGCATCGTGCCGAGCTTGTTCACCGCGGGGATCAGCGACGACGAGGCGCAGGCACGGGCGACCTCCTCGATGACGATGCAGGTGGCGAGCGCGTCGGCACCGGCGCCGCCGTACTCCTCGGGGATGTGCGGGGCGGCGAAGTCCGCGGCGGCGAGCGCGTCGTACGACGCCTGGGGGAAGACCCCGCCCTCGTCGACCTCAGCCGCGTGGGGGGCGACCTTCGCGTCGCAGACGGCCCGCACCGCCTCCCGGATCGCCTGGTGCTCCTCGGACAGGCCGTACATCGGGAAGTCGCTCATGCACTGAATTCTACTCGCGAGTAGCCACGTACTCTCTCCTCCATGGCATCCGCACCTTGGCTCGACCAGGAGACCATCCGTTCCCTGCTCGAGGACACCACGACGTGGGCCGTCGTCGGCCTGTCCGGCAACCCCCACCGCACGGCGTTCCGGATCGCGGAGTTCCTCCAGGGCCAGGGCAAGCGCATCGTGCCGATCCACCCCAAGGCGCCCACGGTGCTCGACGAGCAGGGCTACGCGACGCTCGCGGACGTGCCCTTCGACATCGACGTCGTCGACGTCTTCCGCCGCTCGGAGTTCGCCGGGGAGTTCGCCGACCAGGCCGTCGAGGTCGGGGCCAAGGGCGTCTGGTTCCAGCTGGGCGTCATCGACGAGGCGGCGTACGAGCGCACCGCCGCGGCCGGTGTGCCGATGGTGATGGACACCTGTCCGAAGATCGAGTGGCCCCGCACCGACTGGGAACGGGGCCACGCCGGGTGACGGTGCCGGCCACGCGCCGCGGCCACGTCGTCGAGACGATGCACGGGCACGAGGTCGCCGATCCCTACCGCTGGCTCGAGGAGCCGGACTCCTCGGAGACCCAGGCGTGGGTCGCGGCGCAGAACAGCGCCTCCCGTGCGCACCTCGACGGATGCGAGTCCCGGCCGTGGTTCCTGCAGACCATGCAGGAGATCGTCCGGCAGCCGCGCCGCGGCACCCCCGAGAAGGTGGCGGGGCGCTACGTCGCGAGTCGCAACGACGGCACGCAGGAGCAGGACGTCTGGTTCATCGGCGACACGCTCGAGGAGCTGCGGCACAGCAGCCGCCTGCTGGTCGACCCGAACGCGTTCTCCGAGGACGGCACCTCGTCCCTGGCGAGCTTCCACGCCAGCCGGGACGGGCGCTGGCTGGCCTACCTGGTCAGCGACGCCGGCAGCGACTGGACGACCATCCGGCTGATCGAGCTGGGCTCGGGCCGTCAGGTCGACGACGTGGTGGAGAAGGTGAAGTTCAGCGAGGCCACCTGGCTGCCGGACCACAGCTCCTACCTGTACCTGCACTTCCCCACCGAGGGCAGCGGCGTCGGCACGGAGGCCGCCCGGCTGCCCGGAGGCCGGCTGTGCCGCCATCACGTGGGCGAGGAGCAGGCCACCGACGAGCTGCTCCTGGAGTTCCCCGACGACCCGCTGCTGCTCGCGGTCCCCGAGCTGTCGCACGACGGCCGCTGGCTGGTCGTGCGGCTGCACGCGGGCACCTCGGAGAAGAACCGGCTCTGGGTGCTCCCGGTGACCACCGAGGCCGAGACGTCGGTCATCGGCGAGCCGATCAAGGTGGTCGACGAGGCGTACGCCGGCTTCGGCCTGGTGCGCACCGAGGGATCGTGGCTGTACCTGCTCACCGACCACGAGGCACCGATGCGCCGGGTGGTCCGCGTCGACCTGGACCACCTCTCCTCGACCGGTCGGCTCGAGCTGGTCGACGTGGTGCCGGAGTCCGAGCACCTGCTCGAGCACGTGGAGGCAGCCGGTGACGGGCTGGTGACGGTCCACCTCGTCGACGCGCAGCCCGAGGTCACCCGCTGGACGCTGGACGGGGTGCCCACCCGGATCGAGGTCGGCGGTGGCGAGGTGACGGCGCTGCACGCCGAGGTCGGTGACGACGAGGTGTTTCTCGGGGTCGCCAGCGTGGCCGAGCGGCGGGCGTCGTACCGGCTCGACCTGGGCAGCGGCGTGGTGAGCGGGCTCGACGTGACCCCTGGCGTCGACCCGCAGCGGCCCGAGGTGGTCGTGGAGCGGGGACGGGCGGTGAGCCAGGACGGCACCGAGGTCCCCTACTTCCTGGTCCGGCGCAAGGACGTGAGCATGGACGAGCCGAATCCGACGCTGCTGTGGGGGTACGGCGGCTTCGGCGTGCCGGCGCTGGCGACCTTCCGTCCCGAGTGGCTCGGCTGGCTCGCGGCGGGCGGGGTGCTGGCGGTGGCGAACCTTCGGGGCGGGTCCGAGTACGGCACCGCCTGGCACGAGGGCGGCCGGCTGCGCAACAAGCAGAACGTCTTCGACGACTTCGCCGCGGTGGCCGACCACCTCGTGAGAACCGGCGTCACCACCCGTGGACAGCTGGCCCTCAACGGCCGCAGCAACGGGGGTCTGCTGGTCGGGGCGACGCTGGCGCAACGGCCCGACCTGGCCGCCGTGGCCCTGCCTGCGGTGGGCGTGCTGGACATGCTCCGGTTCCACCGGTTCACGATCGGGGCGGCGTGGACGGCCGACTACGGCTCCCCCGACGACCCCGAGATGTTCGAGGTGCTCCGGGCCTACTCCCCGCTGCACAACCTCGTCGAGGGCACGTCGTACCCCGCGACGCTGGTGCTGACCGGCGACCACGACGACCGGGTGGTCCCCGCGCACAGCTTCAAGTTCACCGCGGAGCTGCAGCGCTGCCAGGGCGGGGCCGCCCCGGTGCTCGCGCGCATCGACACCTCCACCGGGCACGGCGCGGGCAAGCCCGCCTCCGCCGTCGCCGAGGAGGCCGCCGACCTGCTTGCGTTCGCGGCTGAGCACACCGGGCTGGTGCCGACGGCCCCCTAGAACCCCACCCGCCGCGACGTCTCCCCCCGAATCGCCTTGCCCTTCTCCCGGGAGGTCTCGCGCAGCGTCTCCTGGAACTGGCTCATCCGGGTCCGCAGCGTCTCGTCGGAGGCCGCGAGGATGCGTACGGCGAGCAGCCCGGCGTTGCGGGCGTTGCCGACGGCGACGGTGGCGACGGGGACACCGGCGGGCATCTGCACGATCGAGAGCAGCGAGTCGAGGCCGTCGAGGTGGCGCAGCGCCACCGGCACGCCGATGACGGGCAGCGGCGTGACCGCGGCGAGCATGCCGGGCAGGTGGGCGGCCCCACCGGCGCCCGCGACGATCACCCGCAGCCCCCGACCCGCGGCCTCGCGGCCGTAGGCGAGCATCTCCTCCGGCATCCGGTGGGCGGAGACCACGTCGGCCTCGTAGGGGACCTCGAACTCCTCGAGGGCCTCCCCGGCGGCCTTCATCGTGGGCCAGTCCGAGTCCGATCCCATGACGATCCCGACCTGTGGGCTGCGCGTGGTCATTCGCTCTCCTGTCCGAGGTCACCGCGGAACCAGGCAGCCGCATGCCGGGCCCGCTCCCGTACGTCGACGAGATCGTCGCCGTACGCCGTGACGTGGCCGACCTTGCGACCGGGCTTCACGTCCTTTCCGTACAGATGCACCTTCAGCTGCGGGTCGCGCGCGAGCACGTGGGGGTACCCGGCGTACAGGTCCTCTGACAGCGCTCCGTGCTCGCCGCCGAGGATGTTCACCATCACCGTCCACGGCGCCCGGGCCGCGGGTGAGCCCAGCGGGAGGTCGAGCACGGCCCGCAGGTGGTTCTCGAACTGGCCGGTGACGGCGCCGTCCATGCTCCAGTGACCCGTGTTGTGCGGTCGCATCGCGAGCTCGTTGACCAGCACCTGACCGTCGCGGGTCTCGAACAGCTCGACGGCGAGGATCCCGGTGACGTCGAGCTCGGCGGCCACCGACATCGCGATCCGCTGCGCCGCCAGCGCGAGCTCCTCGTCGAGGTCGGGCGCCGGCGCGACCACCTCCGAGCAGACGCCCGCGCGCTGCACGGACTCCACGACCGGGTAGGCCGCGACCTGTCCCGAGGGGGAGCGCGCCACCAGCGCGGACAGCTCCCGGCGGAAGTCGACCCGCTCCTCGGCGAGGATCTCGACGCCGGTCGAGGCGGCCACCTCGAAGGCGTCGACGCACTCCTCGCGCGAGCCGACGACCCAGACGCCCTTGCCGTCGTACCCGCCCCGGGTGGTCTTCAGGACCACCGGGAAGCCGCCCACCGACGTGGCGAACTCCGCCACCGCCCCGGGGTCGATGACCAGCCGGTGACGCGGGCAGGGGACCCCGAGCGCGTCGAGCCGGGAGCGCATCACGCCCTTGTCCTGGGCGTGCACCAGGGCGCCCGGACCCGGTCGGCAGGCGTGTCCCTCCGCGGCCAGCGTGTGCAGGTGGTCGCTCGGCACGTGCTCGTGGTCGAAGGTCACGACCGCGCAGCCCGCCGCCACCGTGCGGAGGTCGTCGAGGTCGCGGTAGTCGCCGACGGTGGTGTCGGGCACCACCTGGGCTGCGGACACGGCGGGCCCCTCGGCCAGCAGCCGCAGCGGGACCCCGAGCGCGACGGCGGCCTGCGCCATCATCCGGGCGAGCTGACCGCCTCCGACGACCGCCAGGGCAGGGGTCGACGACGCGGTCATGGCTGCCTCACCCGAGGAGCGTAACGAGCCCCCCGCCCAGCCCGTCAGCAGCCCGTCAGGAGGCCGTCTGCGCCGGCATGGCCACGCCGGCCATCGGCTCGGCGACGGGTGCCGGGATGTCGGCGTACACCGGCGGTGTCAGCTCGAAGCGGAGCCCACGACCGCGCACGGTGGTGATCAGCGAGGGACGGCGGGTGTCGTCGCCCAGCTTCTTGCGCACCCAGCCCAGGTGCACGTCGATCGTCTTGGCCGACGTCCAGAAGGTCGTCTGCCACACGTCGCGCATCAGCTCCTCGCGGGTGACGATCTCACCCGGGCGGCTGATCAGCGCATGCAGCAGGTCGAACTCCTTGTTGGACATGCGGATCTCCACACCGTCTCGCCACACTCGGCGGGCGGACTCGTCGACTTCGACCCCCTGCACTCTCATCATGCAGATGAGCGTAAAGCGACAAAACGGGCGGCGTTCGGCGAACGGGCAGATTAGTCAACAATGACTATGTCTCGGTCTAGTCATCTCGGCGCACGGTCAGTGGCGGCGTACGGCGACGGGCTCGACGAGCCCGAACCCGCGCACGGGGCGGGCGGGGAGCAGCCGCGAGTCGAACTGTCCCGACGGCAGCAGCGCGGCCGTCGCGGCGTCGGCGATCACCCGGTTGCGGCGGGCCACACCGGTGAGCCGGGCCGCCATGTTCACCGGCGGCCCGTAGACGTCGCCGAGCTGCATCACCACGGAGCCGGTGGCCAGCCCGATGCGGACGTCGGGAAGCCGGTTGTCGTGGCCGATCACCTCGATGATGCCCAGGGCGATCTCCATGGCGCTCACCGCGTCGTCGGACACGAACAGCACCGAGTCGCCCAGGGTCTTGATGATCCGGCCGTGACGCGCGGCGACCACGTCGGAGCACCGGGACTCGAAGATCTCGACCAGGTCCCCGATCTGGTCCTCCTCGAGCCGGTTGGACAGCGCCGTGAAGCTGACCAGGTCCGCGAAGCCGACGGTCACCCGGGTGCTGTGCAGGTCCGCGTCGCTCGCGCCGAGCGCCTCGATCCGACCCACGGCGGCGGCGAGGTGCCGCCGCCAGGAGTAGGTCAGCAGCTTCTCGAACGGGACCCCCAGCTGCTCGGCCAGCCGCAGCGCGCTGCCGATCCGGCTGCCGGTGGCCTCCTCCCCCTCCTCGAGCTGCTCGACGCGGGCCGAGAGCGTCGCCACCTGCCAGTCGGCGAGCCGGGCCATCGTCTGTCCCACGGCGCGGGTGAGCCGCACGGCGGTGTCGAAGTCGATGGCGCCGTCGTCGACGGCCTCGACCAGCGTGCTGAGCGCCGACAGGTCGCCCGCGGTGAAGGCCGCCGCGTCACCGACGTCGGGGAAGCCGAGCGCCCGCCACAGCCGGCGGGCCTGCTCGACCGTGACGCCCGCCTCCTCGGCGACCGAGTCGCTGGTCAGCGACGGCTGCTCGCCCAGGATGGCGGACTCCAGCGCCTGGCGCGAGAAGCCGTGCTCAGGTCCCGTCATCGAGGCGTCGCTCGCGGGACAGGTCGCGGTCGTCGCGGTCGCGCGTGCCCCCGCTGGTGTGCCCGAACAGCAGCTCGGCCAGGTGCAGGTGGACCCGTTCGACCTGCGGGATGTCGGGCAGCCGCACCTGGCCTCGCTCGCTGGCGTCGGAGACCACCAGCGTGCCGCAGCCGAGCACGCGGTCGATGAGCCCGTGCTCGTAGGCGACGTCGCTGATCCGCGGGATGGGGATGTCGTGGCCGCGTCGCGACAGGATGCCGGTGCGGGTGATCAGCCTGCGGTCGGTGAGGGTGTACGTCGTGGTCAGCCAGCCCAGGAACGGCCTGACGACGAGCCACAGCACGGCCGCAAGAGCGATCAGCCAGATCACGGTCACCAGCAGCGGGCGGGCGTTGCCGGTGGGGAACGACGAGGCGTAGCCCGCGAGCGCCGCCACCAGGATCAGCCACACCGCCGGCAGCAGCAGCGCCTTCACGTGGGTGCGGGTGGAGACCACCACGTGCTCGTCGTCGCCGAGGAGCTTGCGGGAGATGGCCACCCAGGAATCATGACACGCGCCCCGAGGGCCGCACGTGGACCACGTCGCCGGCGCCCAGCGCGTGCACCCGGGTGCCGTCGTCGACCCGCAGCCGGCCGTCGTCGTCGACGTCGACGGCGTCCCCGACGACCGCGCCGCCCGCCGGCAGCTCCACCCGCACCCGCCGTCCGAGGGTCGAGCACGCGTCGACGTACGCCGTTCGCACCCCGGCGCCCTCGGCGGCGCTCCACGCGTCGAAGCGGACCGCGAAGCGGGCGAGGACCGCCTCGAGCAGCGCGGCGTGGTCGAGCGACACCGCCCCCTCCAGCGCCAGAGACGTGGCCGTCGCGACGGGCAGCTGCTCGCGGGTCGCCGAGACGTTGAGGCCCACCCCGACGACGGCCGCGAGACCGCTCGGCGCCTCGACCAGCTCCAGGAGCACGCCGCAGACCTTCCGGTCACCGACGAGCACGTCGTTCGGCCACTTCAGCGTCGCGTCCACGCCGGTCGCGGTCCGCACGCCCTCGACGACCGCGAGCCCGGTCAGCAGCGGCAGCCACGGCCAGCGCCCCACCGGCACCGCCCACGGAGCGACCAGCACCGAGAACGTGAGCGCCACCCCGGCCGGCGTGACCCAGCTGCGGCCCAGCCGGCCCCGCCCGGCGGTCTGGTGCCCGGTCGCCACGACCAGGCCCGGCCGCTCCCCCGCGCGCGCCTGCTCGGCGACGTAGGCGTTCGTGGACGGCGTCTCGGCGAGGGTCCGGACCCGCCAGCGTGGGTGAGGCGTCGGGCGGGCGGAGTCGTCGGCAGGCACAGGCACTAGATTGCACCCCGTGAGCGATGCAGCGGTGACGCCCTCCGACCAGCCCGGCCAGGGGACCGAGGTCCCCGACGACATCGACATCCACACCAGCGCCGGCAAGGACGCCGACCTGGGACGTCGACTCGACGAGGCCATCCATGCCGCCTCGGAGAAGGCCGTCGAGAAGCAGCACAAGAAGGGCAAGAAGACCGCCCGCGAGCGGGTGCTCGAGCTCCTCGACGAGGACTCCTTCGTCGAGCTCGACGAGCTCGCCCGGCACCGGTCGACGGCGTTCGGCATGGAGAGGACGCGGCCGTACGGCGACGGGGTGGTCACCGGCTACGGCACCATCGAGGGCCGCCAGGTCTGCGTGTTCGCCCAGGACTTCACGGTCTTCGGCGGCTCGCTGGGCCAGGTGTTCGGCGAGAAGATCGTCAAGGTCATGGACCTGGCGATGAAGACCGGCTGCCCGGTCATCGGCATCAACGACTCCGGCGGCGCCCGCATCCAGGAGGGCGTCGTGTCGCTGGGGCTCTACGGCGAGATCTTCCGCCGCAACGTGCACGCCTCCGGGGTGATCCCGCAGATCTCCCTGATCATGGGGCCCTGCGCGGGTGGCGCGGTCTACTCACCGGCGGTCACCGACTTCACCGTGATGGTCGACCAGACCTCGCACATGTTCATCACCGGGCCTGACGTCATCAAGACGGTCACCGGTGAGGACGTCTCGATGGAGGACCTCGGCGGTGCACGCTCGCACAACACCAAGTCCGGCAACGCGCACTACATGGCCTCCGACGAGTCCGACGCGATCGACTACGTCAAGGCGCTGATCTCCTACCTGCCGCAGAACAACCTCGACGAGCTGCCGTCGTACGACGAGACGGCCGACCTGGAGGTCAACGACGAGGACCGGGCCCTGGACGAGCTGATCCCGGACTCGCCGAACCAGCCCTACGACATGCACACGGTCATCGAGTCCGTCGTGGACGACGGCGAGTTCCTCGAGGTGCAGGCGATGTTCGCGCCGAACCTGCTCGTCGGCTACGGCCGGGTCGAGGGTCGTCCGGTCGGCGTCGTCGCGAACCAGCCGATGCAGCTCGCCGGCACCCTCGACATCGACGCCTCCGAGAAGGCCGCGCGGTTCGTGCGGACCTGCGACGCGTTCAACATCCCGGTGCTCACCTTCGTCGACGTCCCCGGCTTCCTGCCCGGGACCGACCAGGAGTGGAACGGCATCATCCGGCGCGGCGCGAAGCTGATCTACGCCTACTCCGAGGCCACGGTCCCGCTGGTCACGATCATCACCCGCAAGGCGTACGGCGGTGCGTACGACGTGATGGGCTCCAAGCACCTCGGCGCCGACATCAACCTGGCCTGGCCGACCGCGCAGATCGCCGTCATGGGCGCGCAGGGGGCGGTGAACATCCTCTACCGCGGCGAGCTGAAGGAGGCCGACGACGCGGACGCCAAACGGGCCGAGCTGGTGCAGGAGTACGAGGACCACCTCGCGAACCCGTACCTCGCCGCCGAGCGCGGGTACATCGACGCGGTCATCCACCCCCACGAGACGCGCGGCGAGGTGGTCCGCTCCCTGCGGCTGCTGCGGTCCAAGCGCGAGACGCTGCCGCCGAAGAAGCACGGGAACATCCCGCTGTGAGCGGCGACGACGCGGTCGACCGGGTGGAGTCGAGGCCACCGCTGTTCGTGATCCGCGGGGACGCCTCCGACGAGGAGGTCGCCGCGCTGACCGCCGTCCTGCAGGCGATGGCCTCCTCCGCCGCCGCGGCGCGCGAACGGCTGAGCCGGCCCCGACCCGAGTGGTCGGCACCGCACCGGCAGACGCGCCGCCCGCATCACGCCGGCCCCGGCGGATGGCGCGCGAGCAGCCTCCCTCGCTGACCCGTGCGCGCCTCCCCCCACGGCGTACTGATGCTTCCCCTGGGTTGTGAGCCATGGGCAGGCACAGTTCTCCTGCATCCCCTGGTAATCGGCTGACACGATGGCCGCCATGAACGGTCTGGTGCTGGCGTCGGCGTCCCCCGCCCGGCTCGCGACGCTGCGGGCTGCCGGCGTCGAGCCGCGGGTGGTGGTCTCCGGGGTCGACGAGTCGGTGGTGCGCGATCGCGATCCGGCGGTGCTGGTGTGCCGGCTGGCAGAGCTCAAGACACAGGCCGTCCTGACCCGGCTCGCGGCCGAACCGACGGCGGCCGAGGGCGCGCGTTGGGTGCTCGGCTGCGACTCGATGCTCGCCCTCGACCACGAGGTCCTCGGGAAGCCGGTCGACGCGGACGACGCCGTACGACGCTGGCAGCGGATGCGCGGCCGCGCGGCCGTGCTCCACACCGGGCACTGCCTGGTCGACCTGGTCGCAGAGCGGGAGGTGACCCGGCCGGTGGCGACCGTCGTGCACTTCGCGGACGTCAGCGACGCCGAGATCGCGGCCTACGTCGCGACCGGCGAGCCGCTCCAGGTCGCGGGCGCCTTCACGGTCGACGGGCTGGGCGGACCGTTCGTGGCGGGCATCGAGGGCGACCACCACAACGTGGTCGGGCTCAGCCTGCCGGCGCTGCGCGAGATGTTCGCCGAGCTCGGCATCTCGTGGCCGGTCCTCTGGAGCCCGTCAGCGCTGGACGGCGGCTAGCTCGCGGCGTTCGAGGCGTGCCGGGCTGAGGAAGATGAAGCGCCGGATCGCGACGAACCGGGCCAGCGTGCCGAGGCCGAGCCCGACCACGTTGGCGGCGACGTTGTCGGCAACCGGGTCGGTCAGGCCGAGCACGTAGCGGGAGAACGACAGGCAGGCCAGCGGGATCACCATCGACGCGATGTTGATGACGAAGTACGTCACTCGGCCGCCCGCCACCCCGACCGCCGCCCGGTTGCGGAAGGCCCACGAGCGGCTCCCGCGGTAGCTGACCACCATGCCGACGGTGTTGGCGAGGACGAACGCGACCAGCGGCTGCTCGTGCATCGGGCCCGGTCCGCCCAGGTAACCGTGCACCAGCCCGTTGAACAGCACGAAGGCGACCAGGGTCGCGACGCCGCCTACCGTCAGGAACTTGGCGCCCTCGGAGAGCACGCGATGCAGGCGGAGACCCATGCAGGCAGCGTAGTTCGCCGCACCTGACTGCGAGGCTCACCACCCCGGTGAGGCGGCTCACATACCGGCGGGCATCGCGGCGAACGGCGAGGCGTAGGCGGGGTCCGCGAGCAGGACCTCCTCGGCGTCGGCCACCGGCATCCGGTCGCGCTCGGCCGCGATGACGTGCCGCAGCAGCCGGACGTCGCCCGGGGTCGCGAGCCCGGTGATCTCGGTGTGCGAGAGCACCCAGGAGACCGCGGCGCGGATGCGCTCGGGATCGTCGTACGGCTCGTACCAGGTGGCGTACGGCTGCTCCGACGGCTCGGGCCAGTTGCGCCGGGAGACCGTCTTGATCGTCATCAGCCCCGCGTCCTGCCGCGCCACCTCGGTGCGCAGCGCCTCGTAGTCGGCGCGGTAGTCCGGCTGTCGCCACAGCGCGACGTTGAGCGGGCTCAGCACGGTCGCGAACGGGTGGCGGCGCAGTGCCTCCAGGTGCGTGCTGGGCGCGGAATGACCGTGCCCGGTGATGCCGACGGCGCCGACCAGGCCCTCCTCCTGGGCGCGCAGCGCGGCCTCCAGGGCGCCGCCGCTCCCGGTGACCCGGTCGAGGGTGTCGAGGTCGCCGACCGCGTGGAGCTGGAGGAGGTCGACCGAGTCGGTGCCGAGCCGCTCCAACGACTGGTTGATCTGGGCCCAGGCCGCCTCCCGGTCGCGCTGCCCGGTCTTGGTCGCGAGGAACACCTGCGACCTGATCCGGGGCAGCGACGGGGCGAGCCGCAGCTCGGCGTCGCCGTAGTCGGCCGCGACGTCGAGATGGTTGATGCCGGCGTCGAGGGCCTCCTGCACCGACGCGTCGGCGGTGTCCTGGTCGACGTCGGACAGCGCCGCGGCGCCGTACACGAGCACGGAGCTCTGGTGGCCGATCCGGCCGAGTCGTCGTCGTTCCACGTGGGGACCTCCTGCTCGGGAGCGGTGCGAGGTCCCCACTCTTGCAGACCCGCCCCAAGCTCAGGCGGTGGCTGGATGGCGCGGCGAGCCACTCACAGGTACCTCGACCAGGGGCCGCTGATCGCGAAGCTGTGGCCGGGCTCCTGCACGTTGCCGAACAGCAGCGATCCGTCCGGCGCGAAGCAGGGGCCCGTCATCTCGCTGTACACGTCGGCACCGGAGGAGCTCTGCTCCTGCACGATCAGGTTGCGTGCGATCGCCTGGGCGCCGGTCTCGCGGGTCCAGGACAGGAGGTGGTTGGCGGTGCTGCCGTCCTCGGAGAGCACCAGGCTTCCGTAGGGCGAGACGTGGCAGCCGTCCGGCCCGTCGAAGGCGAGGTCGCGGCTGCGACCCAGGCCGGTCTCGGGGTCGACGGTCTCGCTGTGGAGGTTCTCGTTGTAGGGGAAGTACATCACCAGCGTGAGGGTCCGCTCCGCGTAGTCGTAGCGCCACAGCTGACCGTCGTGCCGGGTGGCGTCGGCGGGCAGGTCCCCGTCCGCGAAGGCGAAGCTGGAGACGAAGTAGGCGCCGTCCGCGTCCCCCCAGGCCCCTTCGAGCTTCTTGGCCCGCGTCACCTCCCCGTCGGCGAGCTGGAGCCGGGTCGAGGTGTCCCGCGCCGAACGGTCGGGAACGTTCGTCCAGCTGGTGCGGAAGGGTCGGCCGATCTGGGCGGAGGTCACGTAGGCCAGGTCCGGCAGCACGCTGCCGTCCCGGTCGAGGACGACCAGAGCCTCCAGGGTGCCGTCGTCGGGGCCGAGCGCGTCGGCGATGCGGGGGCGCAGCCGGTAGCCGCTCGGCGCGGTCCAGCGGTAGAACAGGCCGTTGGGCTTGCTGGCGTCCTCGGTCAGGTAGACCCGGGTCCGGCCGGGCTCCACGACGACCGCCTCGTGCGGGAACCGGCCCCACGCGCGGATCGGCTCGGGGACCTGCGCGGACGGCTTGTCGGCGAAGACCTCGAAGACGTAGCCGTGGTCCTTCGTGAAGGACTTGGTGCCGGCCTGGGCGTCGCTCTCCTCGCAGGTCAGCCAGCTGCCCCACGGCGTCGGACCGCCGGCGCAGTTGCTCACCGTCCCGGACAGCCCCACCCACTCGCTGCGACGACGACCGGAGCGGCCGACCTCGACGACGGTGCAGCCGCCGCCGAGCGCGCCGGGATCGTAGGTGGTGCCGTGCACGAGCGGCACGGGCTGGGGGCTGCCGGGACTGGCCTCGTGGTTCTGGATCACGCGGAAGCCGTGCCGGGCCGGGACCACCAGCGTCCCGTCGGGCCGCTCCGGGGTCACGCCGACGGCCTTGCCCGACCCGTCGTGGACCTCGGTCGAGCCGGACGTGGCGATGACGCGGTAGCTGAAGCCCTCGGGCAGCGCCAGGAGGTCCCCGGGCGAGGACTCGAGGGGCGGGAAGAGCGCGTCCGCACCATGCCGGCCGCGCGCCCGGGCGGCAGTCGCGGCGGGCGTGCCGAGGCCGAGGGTCGCGGCGACGACGCCTGCGCCGGCGGCACCGCTGCGGTTGAGGAGCTGACGACGGTTGAGGGTCATGGGACTCCGATCGAGAAGGCGGACGGACAACGGTTGCAGCCTCCACCTGTTGCCGCAACAGGAGGTGAACACGACACGTCCTGGCCTCGACGCCGTCGGGACGTTCCGGCGACCACCCGCTACTCCACCGGCAGGCCGCGGCCCCGCGCGATCAGCATGCGCTGCACCTCGGAGGTGCCCTCGCCGATCTCGAGCACCTTGGCGTCGCGGTAGAAGCGCGTGACCGGGTACTCCTCCATGAAGCCGTAGCCGCCGAAGACCTGGGTGGCGATGCGGGTCGCGGTGACCGCCGACTCGGTGGCGTAGAGCTTCGCGATCGCGGCGGCCTGCTTGAACTCCTTGACCGGCCTGCCGGCGTCCTTCATCGCGGCTGCCCGGTAGGTCAGCATCCGCGACGCCTCGAGCATCACCTCGAGGTCGGCGACCTGGAAGGCGACGCCCTGCTTGGCGCCGATCGGGACACCGAAGGTGGTCCGCTCGCCGGCGTACGCCACCGTCATGTCCAGGCAGGCCTGGAGGCAGCCGACCGCGAGCGCGGCGATGGCGACCCGTCCGTCGTCGAGGGTGGCGAGGAACTGCGCGAAGCCCCGGCCGCGCTCGCCGAGCAGGTTGGCCTCGGGGACGTGGACGTCCTCGAACGTCAGCGGGTGGGTGTCGGAGGCGTGCCAGCCGAGCTTGTCGTAGGCCGGCTCGGCGGTGAACCCCGGCGTGCCGGAGGGCACGATGATCGTGCTGACCTCGGCCTTCTCCCGGCCGTTCGATCCCGTGGTGGTGCCGGTGCGCGCGGTGACCGTGACCAGGGCGGTGATGTCGGAGCCGGAGTTGGTGATGAACTGCTTGGCGCCGTCGACCACCCACTCACCGTCGGCGAGCTCCGCCTTCGTCCGGGTGGCCCCCGCGTCCGAGCCGGCGCCGGGCTCGGTCAGCCCGAACCCGGCGAGCGTGCGCCCGGCGACCAGGTCGGGCAGCCACTGCTGCCGCTGCTCCTCGGAGCCGAAGGTCGCGATCGGGTTGATGCCCAGCCCGACGGCTGCCTCGAGCGTGATCCCCATGGACTGGTCCACGCGTCCGATCTCCTCGATCGCCACGCACAACGACGTGAAGTCGCCGTCGTCCCCCATGCCGCCGTACTCCTCGGGTGCGGTGAGCCCCATCAGGCCGAGCTCACCCATCTGGTGGACCACGTCGGTCGGGAAGTGGTGGTCCCGGTCCCACTGCGCGGCGTGCGGGGCGATCTCGCCGAGCGCGAACTCGCGCACGCTCTTGCGGAAGGTCTCGTGCTCGGGGGTCAGCTCGAAGGGGGTCATCGGGGCTCCTACGTGTCATCGGGTCCTACGCTTACGTGAACGTAAGGAGGCTAGGACGCTTCCGCAACGGAAGGGCAAGCCCGTGGCCGAGGACAGCTGGACCATCACCGACCTGGCCGAGGAGTTCGGCGTCACGCTGCGCACCCTGCGCCACTACGAGGACGTCGGGCTACTGAGTCCCGAGCGCCGCGGCACCCAGCGCGTCTTCCATCCCCGCGACCACATCCGGCTCCGGCTCATCCTGCGCGGCAAGCGGCTCGGGTTCTCCCTTCCGGAGATCCGGACCATCGTGAACATGTACGACGAGCAGCCGGGCGAGGCCGGCCAGCTGCACTACCTGCTCGACCAGATCGGGGTGCGCCGCGCCGCCCTGGAGCAGCTGCGGCGCGACATCGACGAGACCACCGCCGAGCTCGGCGACGTCGAGGCCCGGTGCCGCGAGGACCTGGCTGCCCTGGAGACGCGTCGCAGCCAGAGGCCCTAGCCAAGCGGGACCCGGGCAACTAGCCTGTCGGATTGTCAACAAAACTACGATCGGACTGGACCGATGGACTCTTCCGCCACCTCCACCCCGATGCCGGACGACATCTCCCCGGGCCTGCTCAGGCGCGCCGTGGCCGCCTCGGCGATCGGCAACGCCACCGAGTGGTTCGACTACGGCATCTACGCCTACGGCATCACCTACATCTCCGCGGCCCTGTTCCCGGGCAACACCGAGCAGGCGACGCTGTTCGCGCTGGCGACCTTCGCGGTCTCGTTCCTGGTGCGTCCGCTCGGCGGGCTCTTCTGGGGCCCGATCGGGGACCGGCTCGGCCGTCGCTCGGTGCTGGCCCTGACGATCCTGATGATGTCGGGGGCGACCCTGCTCGTCGGTCTCGTCCCGTCCTACGACTCCATCGGCTTCTGGGCCCCGACGCTGCTCGTGGTGCTGCGCATGGTGCAGGGCTTCTCCACCGGCGGCGAGTACGGCGGTGCCGCCACGTTCATGGCGGAGTACGCGCCGGACAACCGGCGCGGGTTCTACGGCAGCTTCCTGGAGTTCGGCACGCTGGCCGGCTTCTCGCTCGGCGCGCTGCTGATGCTGCTGTTCTCGATCGGGCTCGGGGACGAGCAGATGCAGGCCTGGGGATGGCGGCTGCCGTTCCTGGTGGCCGCACCGCTCGGCCTCGTGGGGATGTACCTGCGCTCCCGGATGGAGGACACCCCCTGCTTCCGTGAGCTCGAGGCGAAGTCGATGACCGAGAAGCAGGCCACCACGGCGTTCCGCGACCTGGTGCTCGGCTTCTGGCGGCCGCTGCTGCTGCTCGCCGGGCTGGTCGTGGCGCTGAACGTCGTGAACTACACGCTGCTGTCCTACATGCCGACCTACCTGCAGAACACGATCGGGCTCTCGGCCGACGGGTCGCTCGTCGTGCCGATCATCGGGCAGCTGGCGATGATGTGCTTCCTGCCGTTCGCCGGGCACCTCTCGGACCGGGTGGGTCGCAAGCCGTTGTGGTGGACCTCGCTGATCGGGCTCTTCGTGCTCGTGGTGCCGATGTACCTGCTGATGTCCAGCGGCTTCGTCGGCGCGGTGATCGGGTTCGCCGTGCTGGGCCTGCTCTACGTGCCGCAGCTGGCGACGATCTCGGCGACCTTCCCCGCGATGTTCCCCACACATGTGCGGTTCGCCGGCTTCGCGATCGCCTACAACGTCTCCACCTCGCTGTTCGGCGGCACCGCTCCGGCCGTCAACGACAAGCTGGTCACCGCCTTCGACCAGCCGCTGATGCCGGCGTTCTACATGATGGCCGCCTGCGTCGTGGGAGCGGTCGCGATGCTCTTCGTCGTGGAGACGTCGGGGTGCTCGCTGCGCGGGACGCAGATCCCGGGCAGCGAGGAGTCCCGGCGCGAGCTGGCGAGGCTGGACGCCTGAGTCGAGCCGCTCAGCCAGTCACGGCGGCGACCGCGTCGGCCCAGATCGAGGTGGCCTCGTCGACCTGCTCGGAGGTGACGACCAGCGCCGGGATGAACCGGACGACCTGGCCCCACACCCCGCAGGTCAGCAGCAGCAGGCCGCGGCGGGCCGCCTCCTGCTGGGCGGCCGCCGCGGCCGCACCGTCGGGCCGGCCGTCGGCGTCGCGGAACTCCGTGCCGACCATCAGGCCCAGGCCGCGGACGTCGGTGATGCCGGTCGTCGCGTCGGCGACGCCGCGGAGCCCGTCGCGCAGCTCGCCACCCCGCTCGTCGGCGTTGAGCACCAGCTTCTCGTCCTCGATCACGTCGAGCGTGGCCAGCGCGGCGGCGCACGCCACCGCGTTGGCGCCGTACGTCCCGCCCTGCGAGCCGGGCCACGCCCGGGCCATCAGCTCGGACGAGGCGGCGATGCCGGACAGCGGGAACCCCGACGCCAGACCCTTGGCGGTGACCAGCACGTCGGGGCGTACGTCGAAGTGGTCGCCGCCCCAGAACCGGCCGGTGCGGCCGAACCCGGTCTGCACCTCGTCGACCACCAGCGCGATGCCGTGCCGGTCGGCGCGCTCGCGCAGCCCGGCGAAGAACCGCTCGTTGCCCGGCACGTAGCCCCCCTCGCCGAGCACCGGCTCCACGAGGAAGGCCGCGGTGTCGGCGGGCGCGCTGAGCGTGGCCAGCAGGTAGTCCAGCTGGTCGAGCGCGAAGTCGGTGGCCACCTCGACAGGCCAGCCGAAGTGTCCCGGGTCCGGGAAGGGCGTCACGTGCACGCCGCTCATCAGCGGGCTGAAGCCGGAGCGGAACTTCGTGCCCGAGCTGGTCATCGAGGCCGCCGCGACGGTGCGCCCGTGGAAGCCGCCGTGGAAGGTGACCACGTTCGGTCGGCCGGTGGCCTGGCGCACCAGCCGCAGAGAGGCCTCGACGGCCTCGGAGCCGGAGTTGGCGAAGAACACCCGGTCCAGACCCGCCGGCAGCACGCCGCCGAGCCGCTCGGCCAGCGCGAGCAGCGGGCGGTGCAGGACCGTCGTGTACTGCGCGTGGATGAGGGTGGCGACCTGTCGCTGCGCGGCCTCGACCACCCGCGGGTGGCAGTGGCCGGTGCTGGTGACCCCGATGCCGGCGGTGAAGTCCAGGTAGCGCCGGTCCTGCTCGTCGTAGAGCAGCACCCCCTCGCCGCGAGCCGCGACCACTCCGGTCGCCTGCTTGAGGACCTGCGAAAGCTCGGCCATGCCCCACTCCTCTGATCTGGTTTGGTAGATTGTCAACAATAAGAACGCCCAGCGTACGTGAGCCTGCCCGGAGGTGCCAGACATGACCGACCCGCACACCATCCGCACGGTCGTCGCGGGGGTCCCGAAGCAGCTGTACGTCGGCGGCAGCTGGGTCGACCCCGACCCGACGGCCACCTTCGACGTGCACGACCCCGCGACCGGCGAGGTGCTGTGCGCGGTCGCGGACGCCTCCCCCGCCGACGGTCGCCGCGCGCTGGACGCCGCCGTCGCCGCCCAGTCGGCCTTCGCCGCCACCGCACCGCGGGAGCGGGCGGACCTGTTGATGCGTGCCTTCGACCTGCTGCACGAGCGCCTCGAGGACCTGGCGCTGCTGATGACGCTGGAGATGGGCAAGCCGCTGGTCGAGGCGCGCGGCGAGATCGCCTACGCCGCAGAGTTCCTGCGGCACTTCGCCGGCGAGGCGGTGCGCATCGACGGCGGCTACCAGGTGGCGCCCGCGGGGAACGCCCGCTTCCTGGTGACCCGCCAGCCGGTGGGTCCCTGCCTGCTGATCACGCCCTGGAACTTCCCGATGGCGATGGGCACCCGCAAGCTGGGCCCCGCGATAGCGGCCGGCTGCACCTGCGTGGTCAAGCCAGCACCGCAGACCCCGCTGTCGATGCTGGCACTGGTGGACATCCTGCGGGAGGCGGGGGTCCCCGACGGCGTCGTCAACGTGGTCACCACGACCGACGCCCACGCCGTGATGGAGCCGCTGATCCGATCCGGGCTCGCGCGCAAGCTGTCGTTCACCGGGTCCACCGCTGTCGGCCGCCTGCTGCTGGAGCAGTGCGCCGAGAAGGTGCTGCGGACCTCGATGGAGCTCGGGGGGAACGCTCCCTTCGTGGTGTTCGAGGACGCCGACCTCGACGAGGCCGTGGACGGCCTGATGGCAGCCAAGATGCGCAACATGGGTGAGGCGTGCACGGCCGCCAACCGCATCTACGTGCATGCCGTGGTGGCCGAGGAGCTCGGCGACCGGCTCGCGAAGCGGATGGCCGCCCTCACGGTCGGGCCGGGCGTCGACGCCGGCGTCGAGGTGGGACCGCTCATCGACGAGGCCGCACGGCGCAAGGTCACCACGCTCGTCGCCGACGCCGTCGAGCGAGGCGCCCGGGTGCTCACGGGCGGCGAGCCCCCCGGCGGTGCCGGCTGGTTCTACCCGCCGACGGTGCTCGCCGACGTACCCCGCGAGGCCGCGATGGGCCGGGAGGAGATCTTCGGCCCGGTCGCCCCGTTGACCACGTTCACCGACGAGGCCGAGGTGGTGGCGGCCGCCAACGACACCGAGTTCGGGCTGGTGGCCTACGTCTACACCAACGACCTGCGCCGGGGGCTGCGGGTCGCGGAGGCCCTCGAGACCGGCATGGTCGGGCTCAACCAGGGAGTGGTCTCGAACCCCGCCGCGCCCTTCGGCGGCGTCAAGCAGTCCGGCCTCGGGCGGGAGGGGGGCAGCATCGGGATCGAGGAGTTCCTCGAGACCAAGTACGTCGGGATCGCCCTCAGCGGGTAGGGGCGGCAACCGAGGCGGTGGTGGCCACCGACGGCAGCGGCCCCGCGATCCGGGTCACCGCGTCGTCCATGTGCGCGACGAGCAGCCGGTCGACCACGAGCGGGTCGGCGTCTCGGAAGGCGACGGCGATCTCGCGGTGCTCGGCGACGCGTTCCACCGAGGCGGCGTAGGCCTCCTCGAGGGCTCCCATGCACATCCGCGTCTCGGTCAGCAGGGTGCGGTGGATCCGGCTCAGCCGTGGGCTGCGCGCGATCCGCACCAGCGTCTCGTGGAAGGCGATGTCGGCCTCCCCGACCGCGGCCTGGTCCTCGCCGGCGGCGCTCATCCGCTCCACCTCGACGAGCAGCTGCGCGGCGGCGGCCTCCGCGTCGCGGCGGAGCACCTGCTCGGCGGCGGCACGCTCGACGGCCGCGCGGGCGACGTACATGTCGCGGACGTTCTCGGGCGTCATCTCGATGACGAAGACACCGCGGTTGCGGATCGAGACCAACAGCCCCTCCTGGGTCAGCCGCTGGATGCCCTCGCGCAGCGGGCCCCGGCTCACGCCGAGCTCGCGCGCCAGGTCGGCCTCCCCGAGCTGGGCGCCCGGGCGCAGGTGTCCGTGGCCGATCGCGGTGCGCAGCTTGTCGGCGATGATGCTCGGCGTCGACTCCTGGACGAGCGGCTCGAGGAAGCCGCCGGTGCTCACCCGACACCTCCGGCGAACAGCGCACCGGACCCCTCGAGCACCGGGACCTCACCCAGCATCCGCAGCCCCTCCCACACCGTCACCTGGTTCGCGGTGAGCACGGGCACGCCGACGGCGCGCTCGAGCTCGTCGAGCCAGCGCAGCGTGTGCATCGCGGTGTCGGGCACCAGCACCGCCTCGGCCCCGTCGAGGTCGACCCCCGTGACCAGCGCGGTCACCTGAGGGCGCCCGAGCCGGCCGACCTCGACCGCGGTGACGATGCCGGAGCTGCCGAGCGAGGTGACCTCGACGCCGCCGTGGCCGAGCAGCTCGACGAAGCGCTCCGCCACGTCCGCGGGGTACGACGCGGCGACCGCGACCCGGCGCAGGCCGAGGTGGTGGCAGGCGCGCACGAAGGCCAGCGAGGTCGACGAGGCGGGGACGCCGAGCAGGTCACCGACCCGGTCGGCCTGGGTGCACGCACCGTCCCAGCCGAACACGAAGCTGCCCGAGGTGCAGGCCCAGAGCACGGCGTCGACCTGCTCCCCGGCCAGGGCCTCCGCGCCGAGCGCGAGCCGCTGGGGGCTGCCGAGGTCGAGCAGTGCGTCGACGCGGTGGGCGTCCTCGCCCACCGAGGTGTGCACCAGCGGCAGCCGTGCCGCACCGGTGGTCCGGGCGAACCACGCGAAGTCGTCCTCGGCGGCGTGTCCGGGGTAGAGCAGGCCGATGGTCGGTGCCGTCATCGTGCTCCTCCCGCCTCGTGTCGATTGTCGACAATGTTGCCCGCGGGTCAGATTAGCACTGGGTCACCCCAGGAGGCGCACGATCGCCAGGGCGTAGCAGCGGGCCGCCACCAGCAGCTCGTCGACGCCCACGGACTCGTCGGGACGGTGCGCCTGCTCGGTGACCGAGCCGGGACCGAGCACCACGACGGGCAGGCCGGCGTCGCGGGCGACGTACCCGCCGTCGCAGGCTGCGCTCCACCCGCCGAGCGCGTGTCCGGGTCCGCCGGCGGCGGCGAGGGCGCCGTCCACGACGGTGACCAGCGGGTGGTCCGGCGGCGTCTCGAAGCCCGGCATCTCCATCGTCACGGTCGCCCTCACCCCCAGCCCGCGCTCACCGAGGCCCAGCCGGTCGAGCCGGTCGCGACACTCGGCCAGCACCGTGTCGGCGGTCTCGTCGGGCAGCAGCCGCCGGTCCGCGGTCAGCGACGCCTCCGCCGGCACCACGGAGGTCCCGGTGCCGCCGGTGACCAGCCCGACGCTCCACGTGCCCGCACCGACGAGCGGGTGGCGGCGTGCGGCCAGCTCGTGGTGCCAGCGCTCCAGCAGGGCGACGACGTCGGCCGCTCCGTAGATCGCGTTCGCCCCGTCGTCCGGGTTGCCCGCGTGAGCCGCCCGGCCGGTGACCCGGACGTGGACGTAGCTGTCGCCGCGGGCGGCCACCACCGTCTGCAGGTCGGTGGGCTCGGCGACCAGGCATCCCGCGAACCCGCTCCGGTCGCCGCCGGCGAGGTAGTGCCGCACCCCCGCACCGGTCTCCTCCTCGTCGACCACCGCGGCGAGCTCGAGCGGGCCGGAGAGGGTGAGCCCGGCCCGGCGGACCGCGGACATGGCGACGACCAGCGCCGCGAGCCCACCCTTCATGTCGCTGGTGCCGCGACCCACGACGCGTCCCGCCCGCACCTCGCCGCCGACCGGGTCCGCGGTCCACCCCTCACCGATCGGCACCACGTCGGTGTGCCCGAGCAGCAGCAGGCCCGGCCCGTACCCGCCGCCGAGCGTGGCAGTGAGGTTCGGCCGGTCGGCAGCGACATCGGTCGTGGTGACCTCGAGGCCGCGGCTCGCGCAGGCCCGCGCGAGCACGGCGACGGTCGCGGCCTCGCCTCCGGGTGGGTTCTCTCCCGGCGCCCGCACCAGTGCCCGGGTGAGCTCGACGACCTCGTCGGCGGTGACCAGCGCCAGCACGCGCTCCTCGACCGGGTCGAGAAGGCCGGACTCAGCCACGAGCCGACCGGTCGACCGCCCGGCGCAGCCGCGCGACCCCCTCGGCGATCCGGGCGGGCGGGGTGGAGGCGAAGCAGAGTCGCAGCGCGTCGGGGAACCGGCCCGACGGCGAGAACGCCCGGCCGGGGATGAACGCCACGCCCTCGGCCAGTGCGGTCTCGAACAGTGCCTGGGTGTCCACGCCCGGGAGCGTCGCCCACAAGAAGAAGCCGCCGTCGGGATCGGTCCAGCGGGCGCCGTCCAGGTCGCCGAGCTGCTCGGCGAGTGCGTCCTGCATCGCGTGCTTGCGGCGGCGGTACTCCGCGCGCTGGGTGACCAGGTGCTCCTCCAGGTGACCGCCGGAGAGGAACCCGGTGATCAGCCGCTGCGCCGGCAGGTTCGTGCAGGTGTCCATGGCCTGCTTGGCGTTGATCAGCAGCTGCTGCAGCTCCGGCGTCGTGTCCACCCATCCGACCCGCAGCCCGGGGGCGATGGTCTTGGAGAACGTCCGCACCGAGAACACCAGCGGGTCCCCGCCGCCCAGCTCGCGCAGGCTCGGCAGCGGGTCGCCCTCGAAGCGCAGCAGCCCGTAGGGGTCGTCGTCGATGAGCACCGACCCCCAGGTCCGCACCAGCTCCAGCAGCCGGTGCCGGCGCTCCAGCGAGAGCGTCGCGCCGGACGGGTTCTGGAAGGTCGGCACCGTGTAGACCGCCTTGGGCGTGCGGCCCGCACGTCGTACCAGCTCGGGCAGGTCGTCGACGACCATGCCGTCGTCGTCGACCGGCACCTCGAGCAGCTCGGCGCCGTAGGAGAGCGCGGTCGCGCTGCCGTTGGTGTACGTCGGCGACTCGACCACCACCAGGTCGCCCGGGTCGACGAAGAGCTTGCACACCAGGTCGAGGCCCTGCATGCCGCCCGCGGTGATCGTCAGCCGGTCGGCGGTGGTCTCGTCGGTGGTCCCGGCCAGCATCGCCAGCAGCGCCTCGCGCAGCGGGGGGTCACCCTCGGTGGCGCCGTAGTCGAAGGCGTCGGGTGCCTCCGGGCCGAGCGCGACCGCACCGATCTCGGAGAGCACCCGCGCGGGGATCGCCTCGGCGGCCGGGCTGCCCATCGCGAACCGCACGATGTCGTGGGTCTGCCGGTGCAGCAGCGAGGTGCTGGAGTCGATCACCGAGCCGACGAGCCCCTCGGCCCGGGCGGCGAGCGGCAGGGAACCGGTCACGGTCACACGATCACTTCCTGACGGTGAGCTCTTGGGGGACGTGGGTCAGTCGTTCGGGGGCGCCGTCGGTGAGCACGACCGGCTCGGAGAGCTCGTAGCCCCAGCCGTCCATCCACATCCCGAGGATGACGTGCAGGGCCATCCCGGCACGCAGGACGGTGGTCTCCTCGGCCCGCAGGCTGACGGTGCGCTCGCCCCAGTCGGGTGGATAGCCGATGCCGATCGAGTAGCCGATGCGCGACTCCTTGGTCAGCCCGTGCCGCGCGATCACCTCGGTGAAGGCGGCGTGCGCGTCGCTGCCTGCGGCGCCGGGTCGCAGCGCGTCGAGCGCCCGGTGCATCCCGTCGCGCACCACCGCCGCGGTCTCTCGCAGTCGGGGCGACGGCTCCCCCAGCATCACGGTGCGGGCGAGCGGGGCGTGGTAGCGGCCGAAGACGCCGGCCAGCTCGACGGTGGTGGCCTCGCCCTCCACGAACCGGCGGTCGGTCCAGGTGAGGTGCGGGGTGCCGGCACCCGCGCCGGTGGGCAGCAGCGGCACGATCGCGCTGTAGTCGCCGCCGTGCTCCCCGGTGCCCACGGCCTGGGCAGCCAGGATCTCGGCGACCACGTCGCACTGGCGACGCCCCGGGCGTACGGCGTCGAGCGCGACGCTCATCGCCCGCTGCGCGATGCCGCCGGCCACCCGAAGCTGCGCCACCTCGTGGGGCGACTTGACGACCCGCACCCAGTTGACGAGCTCGCCGCAGTCGACGACGCGGGCCTGCGGCGACGCGGCGGCCAGCGCGAGGTAGGCGCGGGCGGTGAAGTAGGCCGCGTCGGCCTCGACGCCCACCGGGTCGTGGTCGTCCCACACACCGAGGTCCCGGGCCCGGGCGACCACCCAGTCCAGCGGGTGCCGGTCGTCGCGGTGCACCAGGTCCTCGGGGTAGCCGTGCACCTGCTCCGGGGGCAGCACCGCGGTGAAGCGGGCGCCGGCTGCGTCCATGGCGCGCGCGAACAGGTGCACCTCGCCCCGGGCGGGGACCAGGAGGTACTGCGGCACGTAGAACGACCAGGCGTCGTACCCGGTGAGGTAGAAGAGGTTCGCGGGGTCGGCCACCAGCAGCGTCGCCAGGGAGCGCTCGGCCATCGCGGCCCGGACCCGAGACAGCCGGTCGGCGTACTCCTGCGCGGAGACACCCTTGCGGAACGCCTCGGGCGAGGTGCGCGGCACGGTGACCTCCTGTCACAGGTTGCAGATTGTCGACAATCCGTGGTGAGCCTAGCCCACCGGTCCGAGCAGCCGCTGCCCCGGCCCGGTGGCGCCGCGGCCCAGCACCCGCAGCGCCGCCCACATCGTCACCTGGTTGGCGCTGACCACCGGCTTTCCGAGCTCGGCCTCCAGGTCGGCGAGCAGGTCGTAGGTCGCCAGGTTGGTGCACGAGACGAAGACCGCCTCGGCCTGCGGGGTGTCGGCGCGGCGCACCAGGTCGGCGGTGGTGGCGTACGGCACCGTCGCGATCCGCGAGGTCAGCCCGAGGTGCGCGCTGCCGGCGAGCCGGTGGCCCGCCTCGGCGAGGAACGCGTCGAGCGGCGCGGTCAGGCTGGCGTGGTACGGCGTCGCGACCGCCACCGCCCCGACCCCGAGGTGGGCCAGCGCCGCGAGGAGTGCCCCGCTGGTGGTCAGCGCGACCGGCGCCCCCGCCGCGCACATCGCCTCGACCAGGGCCCGCTCCCCCGCCAGCCCGCGCACGAAGCTTCCCGACGCGCAGGCGTAGGCCACCACGCCGGGGCCGACCGTCACCACCTCCCGCACCCCGGCGGCGACCACGTCGGTCGCGGAGATCGCGCTGACCAGGTCGAAGGTCACCGGGTCCATGCGGGGGGCGGTGCGGGTGAGCAGGAGGGTCACGTCGTCGGGGACCCAGCGCCACAGCTCGCGGTCGAGCGCCATGTCGTGGGGCACCACGATCCCGATCCCGTGCATCCCCCATCATGACCACGACCCTTGATTGTTGACAATCCTACGGGCGGGTTGCCAGGCTCACCGGGTGGCGACTCCCCCGGCTCGGCGTGTGGTCGCCGTCCTCTGTGCCGCCGACGGCCGGCGGCCACCTCACCTCGACGCGGTCGAGCGGCGCGCCGACGTGCGCTACACCGACGCCGCCGGTCTCGGCGACGTCGTCGCGGGCGCCGACGCGCTGCTGCTGTGGGACTTCTTCTCCACCGCGGTCAGCGACGTGTGGGACCGCGTCGATCGGCTCGACTGGATCCACGTCGCCGCCGCCGGCGTCGACACCCTGCTCTTCGACGCTCTGGTCGAGTCCGAGGTCACCGTCACCAACGCCCGCGGGGTCTTCGACCGGCCGATCGCGGAGTTCGTGCTCGCGCTGGTGCTGGCGCGGGCCAAGCAGCTGCCGCGCAGCCTCGCCCTGCAGCGCGCGCGGGTCTGGGCGCACCGCGAAACCGAGGGCATCGCGGGTCGCTCGGCACTGGTGGTCGGCGTGGGCGCCATCGGCCGCGAGACCGCGCGGCTGCTGGGCGCGGTCGGCATGCAGGTCTCCGGGGCGGGGCGCACCGCCCGCTCGGGCGACCCGGACTTCGGCGAGGTCCGGTCCAGCGCCGACCTGGCGTCGTACGTCGGGGAGTTCGACCACGTGGTGCTGGTGACCCCGCTGACCGAGCAGACCCGCGGCCTGGTGGGCCGTGAGGTGCTCGAGGCCATGAGACCGACCGCGCACCTGGTCAACGTCGGGCGCGGACCCGTCGTCGACGAGCCGGCACTCGTCGAGGCGCTGCGCACGGGTGGCATCGCCGCCGCGTCGCTCGACGTCTTCGCCACCGAACCACTGCCCGACGACAGCCCTCTGTGGTCGCTGCCGCAGGTCGTGGTCACGCCGCACATGTCCGGCGACGCACGCGGCTGGTGGGACACGCTGGCCCGGCAGTTCGCGGACAACGCGCAGCGCTGGCTCGACGGCGAGCCGCTGGTCAACGTCGTCGACAAGCGGCTCGGGTTCGTACCGTGAGCGGGCTCTCGCTGACCAGCGCGGTCGACCTGGTCGCCGGCTACCGCTCCGGTGAGGTCTCGCCGGTGGAGGCGACCCGGGACGCCCTCGAGGCGATCGACGCCCACGATGCGCAGGTCAACGCCTTCGTACTCGTCGACCCCGACGGTGCGCTCGAAACGGCCCGGGAGTCGCAGGCCCGGTGGCGGGCCGGGACGCCGCTCAGCCCGGTCGACGGGGTCCCCACGTCGATCAAGGACATGTTCTGGACCCGCGGCTGGCCCACGGTGCGCGGCAGCACGCTGATCGAGGCCGGACAGGAGTGGCCCGAGGACGCCCCGGCGGTGGCCCGGCTCCGCGAGGGCGGTGCGGTGCTGCTCGGGAAGACGACGCTGCCGGAGTTCGCGTGGAAGGGCGTCACCGACTCGCTGCGCCACGGCGTGACCGGGAACCCGTGGGACCCGGCGCTGACCCCGGGCGGCTCCAGCGGCGGGTCGGCGGCGGCGGTCGCGCTGGGCATGGGCGCCTGGTCGATCGGCACCGACGGCGGCGGCTCGGTGCGGATCCCGGCGTCGTTCACCGGCACCGTCGCGATCAAGCCGACCTACGGGCTCGTCCCGCTCTATCCGGCGTCGCCGTTCGGCACGCTCTCGCACGCCGGCCCGATGACCCGCTCGGTGGCCGACGCGGCGCTGCTGCTCGACCTGGTGGCCCGCCCGGACGCGCGTGACTGGTCGGCGATGCCGTCGCCGGCACGCTCGTTCACCGACGGCCTGGAGGAGGGCGTCGCCGGGCTGCGCGTCGCGTTCTCGCCGACGCTCGGCTTCGGCCGCAACGACCCGGAGGTCGAGGCGCTGGTGCGCACGGCCGTCCGGGTGCTCGCCGACGCCGGCGCCGAGGTGGACGAGGTCGACCCCGGCTTCGCGGACCCCGTCGACGCGTTCCACGTGCTGTGGTTCACCGGGGCCGCCAAGGTGCTCGAGCAGTACGGCGAGGCCGCCCTGGACCGCGTCGACCCCGGGCTGCGCGAGGCCGCGGTGGCCGGGGCGACTGCCTCCGCCTCGGACTACCTCGACGCCACGGCGGTGCGCATGGAGCTCGGCCGCCGGATGGGCGTGTTCCACGCGACGTACGACCTGCTCGTCACGCCGACCATGCCGATCCCCGCCTTCCCCGCAGGACAGGCGTCGCCCGACGACTGGCCCTCGCAGCTGTGGACCAGCTGGACGCCGTACACCTACCCGTTCAACCTCACCCAGCAGCCCGCGCTCTCCGTGCCCTGCGGCTTCACCCCCGCCGGCCTGCCGGTCGGCCTGCAGGTCGTCGGCCCGCGGCACGCCGACGCCCGGGTCCTGCGCGCGGGCCGCGCCTACGAGCATGCGACCGACTGGGACACCCGACGACCACCCCTGTTGGAGGCCACCCGATGAGCCGCTACCTGACCGTCCGCCTCGAGAGCCGCGGCGTCTCCTGCCGCGCCCTGCTGCTCGACGACGAGGCACCGCGCACCGCGGCCGCCGTGTGGGACGCGCTGCCCCTCGGCGGTCAGGTCTTCCACGGGAAGTACGCCCGCAACGAGATCTACACGCTCGTCGACGCCTTCGCCGAGCGGGACCCCGGCGCCGAGAACACCACGATCACGCCCATCCCCGGCGACCTGTGCTGGTTCTCCTTCAGCAGCGACGACCTCGGCAACCCGGCCTATGGCTACGAGGAGGGCAGCGAGCACCGCGAGCACGGCCACGTCATCGACCTGGCGCTGTTCTACGGCCGCAACAACCTGCTGATCAACGGCGACCAGGGGTGGGTGCCCGGCAACGTGTTCGGCACGGTCGTCGAGGGGCTCGAGGAGATGGCCGCCGCCTGCCAGGACGTCTGGATGGGCGGCGCGCGCGGCGAGACCCTGACCTTCGCCCGCGGCTGAGCCGCCGGGCAGGCGTCTACCGTAGCCAGCCGCGCGTGCGCGAGAGCGTCGCCGCGCTGCGGGCCCGACCCCGACGTGCGCGTTAAGCCTCCCGTCATGTGGGCGCACTTCACTGGCGACACCACCCATCAGTGAGGTGCTTCATGGCGCTGACCGGTCACAGCCTGCTGCTGCTGCTGGGCGCGATCACCGTGGGCGTGCCGCTGGCTGCCGCCCTGCTGCTGCCGCGGTGGAGGCTCCCGCGGCGGCTGGCGGCACCGACACGGTTCGCCGCCGTGGTGGCCGGCCAGCTCGCCGCCGTCCTGCTGGTGGCCGCGGCGCTCAACGACTACGCCTACTTCTACGGCAGCTGGTCGGAGGTCACCAGCTCTGTCGCGCAGGCCTTCGGAGCGTCACCCGCCCACTCGCGGATCGCGGCCGCTCCGGGTACGGCTGCCTCCGGAGTACACCCGGCCCCGCGTGCCGGCGTCCGGGTCCTCGGTTCCCGCCGGGGGCACGTCTCCCCGGCCCGGTGGACGATCGGCGGTCGGCTGGAGCAGGTGGTCATCCGGGGCGCCTCCAGCGGGCTGCGGACGCGGGCCTACGTGTACCTGCCGCCGCAGTACTTCCGCTCGCGCGACGCGCACACCACGTTCCCAGGCGTCGAGGTGCTGAGCGGCTACCCCTCGACCGACGCGATGCTGGTACGACGGCTGGGCCTGCCGCACGTCCTGCTCCACGAGATCGAGCACCGGCTCGCGCGCCCGATGGTCCTGGTGATGATGCGTCCGACGCTCACCTACCCGCGCGACACCGAGTGCACCGACGTGCCAGCCGGGCCACAGGCCGAGACGTTCTACGCCCAGGACGTGCCCGCCGCAATCTCGTCGGCCTTCCGGGTCGCCCCCAGCGGATGGGGCGCGGCGGGTGTGTCCACCGGCGGGTACTGCGCCACCAAGCTCACCATGGACCACCCGGCGACGTTCCGGGCCGGCGCGTCGCTGTCGGGGTACTACCACGCGCTGCGCGACTACACGACCGGTGACCTGTGGGGCGGCTCGCCGGTGGTGCGCGACCTGAACAGCCCCGAGTGGCGGCTCGCCCACCAGCCCGCACCGGACGTGTCGCTGCTCGTCACCGTCTCGCGCGACGAGGCCGGCCCGCTGGGCTACCGGGACACGCGGAGGTTCCTGTCACTGGTACACCCGCCGATGCGGGTCAGCACGATCCTCCTGGCGCACGGCACGCACACCTTCAGCACCTGGAAGCCGCTGGTCCCCGAGGCGCTGCGATGGCTCTCGCGCCGGATCGGCCCGCAGCAGGTGGTCAGCGCCGGTGCAACGCCGGCAGGCCGGCTCCCAGCAGCGTCCGGGCGATCAGTGCGTGCCCTGCCGCATCGGGATGGTCCCCGTCTGCGGCCAGCAGCCGGGTGACCCCGCCCGAGCGTGCGGCCAGGCGGAACGGTCCGAAGAGATCGACGTACGTCGCGCCCTCGCTGCGGCTCACCGAGCGCAGCAGGTCGTTGACCCTCCGGGTCAGGCGCACCGTCGCGGCCCGCCCCGGCTCGGGGAACTCCCGGCTGGCGACCTCACCGTCCTCGAACACGTTCCAGTATCCGGTCACCAGCACGGTGGTGCGCCGGCCGTCGCGCAGCGACCGGACCCTGCCCAGTACCTGTCGGACGTGTCGGCCCAGCTCCGGCAGCTCGTCGCCCACGCACTCGGCCAGGCAGGCGCGCCGCGCGACGTCGTCGTGGTGGTCGCCGAAGTCGTTCGCGCCGATCGTGATGAGCACGACCTCCGCCCGCCGGACCGCCCGTGCGGTGCTGGACCCCGGATCGCCCAGGTCACCGACCAGGTCACCGCTGTCGAGACCTCCAGCGCCCCGGTTGTCCACCGTCACCCGCACCTGCCGGCGGTCGCGCAGCAGCCGGCCGTAGACCTGCGGGAACGGGACGCACGCACAGTTCGCTCCGCTCGTGACCGAGTCCCCGAGCGCGACCACGCCCAGAGACCGAGCCCGCTGTCCGCCGGCAGGGGACGGCGCCGTGAACGTGGCCCGGCTGTCCGGGGCCCGGTGCGACCCGGTACCTGCGGGGCGCACCTGCCAGACCCCGACGGCGCAGACCGCGAGCACGACGGCCAGCACCGCGAGGACGCGTCCCCGCCGCAGGAACGCGGCCAGGGCACGGCCGAGTCCGATCGTCACCGGACCCACCCTGCCACCCGCCCCGGCCGTCGGCCCCGACCGGTGACGGGCCGCCGAGCGGCGATACCGAAGGCCCTACAGTTCCCCTAGGTCTCCCCAGTCGAGAAGGAGCGGGTGTGAGCGACAGCAAGCCGTTGCAGAAGGTCCTGGTGGCCAACCGGGGCGAGATCGCGGTGCGGATCATCCGTGCCTGCAAGGACGCGGGCATCAGCAGCGTCGCGGTCTACGCCGAGCCCGACCGGGACGCGCTGTTCGTGCGGCTCGCCGACGAGGCCCACAGCCTCGGCGGTGCGACGCCGGCCGACTCCTACCTCGACATCGAGAAGATCGTGGCGGCCGCCGAGAAGTCGGGCGCGGACTCGGTGCACCCGGGCTACGGCTTCCTCGCCGAGAACCGCGACTTCGCGCAGGCCGTCCTCGACGCCGACCTCGTCTGGATCGGTCCCCCGCCCTCAGCCATCGAGAACCTCGGCGACAAGGTCAAGGCGCGCCACATCGCGGAGAAGGTCGGCGCCCCCCTGGTCGCCGGCACCAAAGACCCGGTCGAGAGCGCCGACGAGGTGGTCGCGTTCGCGAAGGAGAACGGCCTGCCGATCGCGATCAAGGCGGCGTTCGGTGGAGGGGGCCGCGGCCTCAAGGTCGCCCGCGAGGAGAGCGAGGTCGCCGACCTGTACGAGTCGGCGGTCCGCGAGGCGGTCAGCGCGTTCGGGCGCGGAGAGTGCTTCGTGGAGAAGTACCTCGACCGCCCGCGCCACGTCGAGACCCAGTGCCTGGCCGACCAGCACGGCAACGTGGTCGTGGTCTCGACCCGCGACTGCTCGCTGCAGCGCCGTCACCAGAAGCTCGTCGAGGAGGCGCCCGCGCCGTTCCTGTCCGAGGAGCAGCTGACGATCCTCTACGACTCCTCCAAGGCGATCCTCTCCGAGGCGGGCTACGTCGGCGCCGGCACGTGCGAGTTCCTGGTCGGCCAGGACGGCACGATCTCGTTCCTGGAGGTCAACACCCGGCTGCAGGTCGAGCACCCGGTCTCGGAGGAGGTCACCGGCCTCGACCTGGTGCGCGAGATGTTCCGCATCGCGGCCGGGGAGGAGCTCGGCTACGACGACCCGCGGATCGAGGGCCACTCGATCGAGTTCCGCATCAACGCCGAGGACGCCGGACAGAACTTCATGCCCGCCCCCGGCACGCTCACCCGCTGGCACGCCCCCGCCGGCCCGGGGGTCCGGCTCGACGGCGGCTACGACCAGGGCGAGACCGTGCCCGGGTCGTTCGACTCGCTGATCGCCAAGCTGGTGGTCACGGGCCGGGACCGCACCCAGGCGCTGGAGCGTTCCCGGCGTGCGCTTGCCGAGTTCGTCGTCGACGGCATGCCGACGGTGATCCCGTTCCACCAGGTGGTCGTCGACGACCCGGCGTTCGTCGGCGACGGGCAGGCGTTCTCGGTCTACACCAGCTGGATCGAGACCGAGTTCGACAACCAGATCCCGCCGTACGCCGGCGAGTCGGAGGCCCTCGAGGCCCCGCAGCGCGAGGCCGTCACCGTCGAGGTCGACGGCCGCCGCATCGAGGTCGTGCTCCCCGCCGGGTTCGCCGCCGGGGCGGCGGGCGCCGGTGGCCAGAAGAAGCCGAAGCGCGAGAAGAGGAGGTCGAGCGCCGCGGTCAGCGGAGACGCCGTCACCTCACCCATGCAGGGCACCATCGTGAAGGTCGCGGTCGAGGAGGGCCAGGAGGTCGCCGAGGGCGACGCCATCGTGGTGATCGAGGCGATGAAGATGGAGCAGCCGATCAAGGCTCACAAGTCCGGCACCGTCGCCGGCCTCTCCGCGGAGGTCGGCGACAGCCTCACCAGCGGCGCCGTGGTCTGCGAGCTCAAGGACGCCTGACGGCCTCGCCGACCGCGACCCGGCGGGTCATCGGCCTCCTCCGCTCGCTTCCGGGGCCGAGACAGTCAGGGCGGGGACCTGCGCCGCCGGCGTGCCGTCCCAGGCGGCCGACGCCGTCCGCCGGTACCGCCCGCCGAGCAGGTGCACCAGCAGGAACCGGGGCACCGCCGGCACCATCGTCAGCAGGTGGTCGAGGTCGTCGCCGCCGAGTCCGTCCATCAGCCAGTGGCCCTCGAAGGCGAGCTCGCTGAGCCGCGTCGACTTCAGCCCCTCGGTCCACGCGCGCCACTGGGCCTCGGAGATGCTGGCCGACACGACCGGCATCATCTCCAGCTCCTCACGGGCCAGGTGCGGCAGCAGCACCTCGCACAGCGTCCCGACGGCGTCCAGCAGCGACTCGGGCGAAGCACCGGCGCGGTAGGCGCGGGCGGACCCCTCGAGGGCCTCCATCGCCGGCACGATCCTGGTGTGGTCGGCGTCCATGTCGGCGACCAGCTCGGCGGCGGCGGGGTTCTGCCGGACCACCATCGGGTAGAGCCCGGCGTCCTCGCCCTCGTGGTGGTGGTGCAGGAAGGCCATGCACCACAGCACGTGGTCGGCGATCGCCTGGCGGCGGTGGTCGTCGGGACCCGGCTGCGTCTCCAGGACCAGTCGGGTGCGCGCCAGGTCCCGGCGCAGCGCGGAGTGCACGATCCCCATCATCCGGGTGTCGGCGGGGGCGTCGGGGGCAAGTCTCGGTCGGTTCGTCATCTCTGCTCCTCGGGGAGGTGGGTGAGCAGGGTCTCCATCCACAGGGCCAGCCACTGCTCGTACTGCTCGGGTGTCCAGCCGGCCGTCTCGGTCAGCAGGAGGTAGACCTCGGGGCCCCCGAGGGCCCAGAGGCCGTAGACGGTCTCGGGGTGTGGTTCGTGTCCGAGAGCCAGCCGGAGCCCGGAGCGGAAGCTGTCACGCTGCTGCTCCCGGAGCTCCTGGTTCGTCGCGGCCAGCTCGTCGTCGCCGGCCGCGGCGTGGTCGAAGGTGCGGTGCAGCGGCGCGGTGCGGTGGTGCTGGCGGGTGAGCAACCGCGCAGCGGCCTGCATGCGCTCGCGGCGCCCGCCCTCGCCGAGCGCCTCGAACTCGGGTCGCTCGGCGAGCGGCACCGGCTCCGCGTCCCCGACGATGGCGATGTCCAGCACGCGCCGGAGCAGGTCGAGCTTGCTCCCGGCGGCGGAGTACACCGTCTCGACCGAGACACCGGCGGCGCGGGCGATGTCGCGCATGCTGGTCGCCGACCAGCCCTGGCGCGCGAACAGGTCGGTCGCGGCGTCGTACACGGCGGAGCGCGTCTGCTCGGCCATCGCCCGGCGGCGGGTCGAGTCGTAGCTGCGGCGCGCCTCACTCATACGCACCAGATTGGCACGTCCCTGCATTCAATACAATGTTGTTCCGATGAATGTCTGGACCGCTGTCCCCCGAGTCCTCGCACGCCCGCCGCCCGGCCGCCACGGCCAGGTCACCCCGTGTTCACCAGGGCGGGCCACCGTGCAGACATGGACCAGCGCGTCTACCTCCACGTGGGGCTGCCGGGATCGGGAGCCGCGTCCCTCCAGGCCTCGCTGCTGCAGAACCGCGAGCCCCTCCATGACTGCGGGTTCCTCGCCCCCACGGTTGAGCAGATGTTCCTCGCGGCGCTCGACCTCCGCGGCACCCACCGGGCCTGGGGCCGCTCACGCGCCGAGGTGCGGGGCAGCTGGGACGCGCTGTGCCGCACCGCACGCGAGCACGACGGGACCACGGTCGTCAGCCAGGACCTGCTCGGTGCCGCGTCATCGCGCCGGATCACCGCCGCGATGACGATGCTCCGCGACGTCGACGTGCACGTGGTCGTCACCGCGCGCGACCCCGCGCGGCAGGCTGCTGCCGAGTGGCAGCAGGGGGTCAGGCACGGACGCCGGCTGACCTTCGAGGAGTTCCGCGCGCAGGTCCTGGACAGCTCGTCAGAGACGGACTACGCGCGACGGTTCCGCACCGCGCAGGACCTGCCGGCGCTGCTGACCCGCTGGGCGGGCGCCGTACCAGCCGACCACGTGCACGTCGTCTGCGCACCACCGACGCATCTGCCCCCGGAGCTGTTGTGGTGGCGGTTCGGCGAGGTCGTCGGCTTCGACGCCGGAGCGATGCCGCCAGACGTCAGGGAGCCGTCGCTGGGCACCGACGAGGTCGACCTCCTCCGGCGCGTCAACGTGGCCCTCGACAAGCGGCTGGCACAGCCCGGGTACGGCGAGGTCGTCGAGCGCGGCTATGCCCACAGGCTGGTCGAGGCGGGTCGCTCGGCGCCGCCGGTCGTCCCGGCCCAGCTGTACGACGACCTGGGCGTGGTGGCCGAGCGCTGGATCAAGGAGATCGACCGGGCGGGCTACCCGGTGCACGGTGACCTCGCCGACCTGCTGCCCGTCCCGCCGCAGCGACCGGTCAGGCACCCCGACGACGTGGACGCCTCCTCCCAGGTGGCGACCGCGGCCACCGCCACCGCCGGCCTGCTCGTGGACGTGCACGCGCTGAACGCGGAGGTCGAGCGGCTCACCCGGAAGAACGCCAAGCTCCGGAAACGCCGCAAGAAGCTCAAGCGCCGGCTGCGCGCGACCGAGACGGGGACCGGTTCGGCCGACACCGACTGAGATGCGACATCTCGCCGCAACGGGCGGCCACTAACCTGCTGTCCATGTTCTCCAAGGTGCTGGTCGCCAACCGGGGCGAGATCGCGATCCGGGCGTTCCGGGCCGCCTACGAGCTGGGCGCGCAGACGGTCGCCGTCTTCCCGCACGAGGATCGCGGCTCCGAGCACCGGCTGAAGGCGGACGAGGCCTACGAGATCGGGGAGCGCGGCCACCCGGTGCGCGCCTACCTCGACCCGGACGTGATCGTGCAGGCCGCGGTGCGCTGCGGCGCCGACGCGGTCTACCCCGGTTACGGGTTCCTCTCCGAGAACCCCCTGCTGGCCGAGGCCTGCGCGAACGCCGGCATCACCTTCGTCGGCCCCACCGCCGACGTGCTCACGCTGACCGGCAACAAGGCGCGGGCCATCGCGGCGGCGAAGAAGGCGGGGGTGCCGACGCTCGCCTCGGTCGCGCCGTCCACCGACGTCGAGGAGCTCGTCGAGTCCGCGAAGGACATGCCGTTCCCGCTCTTCGTCAAGGCGGTCGCCGGCGGCGGCGGGCGCGGCATGCGACGGGTCGACTCCGCCGACGCGCTCCGCGAGGCGGTCGAGACCTGCATGCGCGAGGCCGACGGCGCCTTCGGCGACCCGACGGTCTTCATCGAGCAGGCGGTCGTCGAACCACGCCACATCGAGGTGCAGGTGCTCTCCGACGGCGAGGACGTGATCCACCTCTTCGAGCGCGACTGCTCGGTGCAGCGACGCCACCAGAAGGTCGTCGAGATCGCCCCCGCACCGAACCTCGACCCCGCGCTGCGCGAGCGCATGTGCGCGGACGCCGTACGGTTCGCCCGCGAGATCGGCTACCGCAACGCGGGCACGGTCGAGTTCCTGCTCGACCCGGAGGGTCACTACGTCTTCATCGAGATGAACCCCAGGATCCAGGTCGAGCACACGGTGACCGAGGAGGTCACCGACGTCGACCTGGTGCAGGCCCAGCTGCGCATCGCCTCGGGCGAGACGCTGGGCGACCTCGGCCTCTCGCAGGACCGGGTCGTGCTGCGCGGGGCCGCCCTGCAGTGCCGGATCACCACCGAGGACCCCGCGAACGGCTTCCGTCCCGACACCGGCAAGATCACCACCTACCGCTCCCCCGGCGGCGCGGGCGTCCGGCTCGACGGCGGTACCACCTACAGCGGCGCCGAGGTCAGCGCGCACTTCGACTCGATGCTGGCCAAGCTGACCTGCCGCGGGCGCGACTTCCCGGCCGCGGTCAACCGGGCGCAGCGCGCGGTCGCGGAGTTCCGGATCCGCGGCGTCTCCACGAACATCCCGTTCCTGCAGGCGGTGCTGCACGACCCGGACTTCCAGGCCGGGCGGGTGACCACCGCCTTCATCGAGGAGCACCCGCTGCTGCTGACCGCCCGGTCCTCGGCCGACCGCGGCACCAAGCTGCTGACCTTCCTCGCCGACGTGACCGTGAACCAGCCGCACGGGCCCGCCCCGGTCTCCGTCGACCCGGTGAGCAAGCTGCCCGACCTCGACCTCGCGGTCCCGGCGCCGGACGGCTCGCGCCAGGCGCTGCTGGCGGCCGGCCCCGAGGGCTTCGCCCGGGCGCTGCGCGAGCAGCGGGCGGTCGCGGTCACCGACACCACCTTCCGCGACGCCCACCAGTCGCTGCTCGCGACACGGGTCCGCACCCGTGACCTGGTCCAGGTCGCCGGCCACGTCGCCCGGATGACCCCGCAGCTGTGGAGCCTCGAGGCGTGGGGCGGTGCGACGTACGACGTGGCGCTGCGGTTCCTGTCCGAGGACCCGTGGGAGCGGCTCGCCGCGCTGCGACAGGCGGTGCCCAACATCTGTCTCCAGATGCTGCTCCGTGGCCGCAACACCGTGGGCTACACGCCGTACCCGACAGAGGTCACCGAGGCGTTCGTGCACGAGGCCGCGGAGACGGGCATCGACGTGTTCCGCATCTTCGACGCACTCAACGACGTGGAGCAGATGCGGCCCGCGATCGAGGCGGTGCGGGCGACCGGCACCGCCGTTGCGGAGGTCGCGCTCTGCTACACCGGCGACCTGTCCTCACCGGACGAGAAGCTCTACACCTTCGACTACTACCTGCGGCTGGCCGAGCGGATCGTGGACGCCGGCGCGCACGTGCTCGCCATCAAGGACATGGCGGGGCTGCTGCGGGCCCCTGCCGCGCGGACGCTGGTGCGCGCGCTACGTGAGCGGTTCGACCTGCCGGTGCACCTGCACACGCACGACACGGCCGGCGGTCAGCTCGCGACCCTGCTCGCCGCGATCGACTCCGGTGTGGATGCCGTCGACGTCGCCACCGCGTCGATGTCGGGGACGACGTCGCAGCCGGCGCTGTCGGCGCTGGTCGCCACGACCGACCAGACCGCCCGGGCCACCGGGCTCGACCTCGACGCGGTGTGCGACCTGGAGCCCTACTGGGAGGCGACCCGCCGCGTCTACGCCCCCTTCGAGTCGGGCCTCGCGTCGCCGACGGGACGCGTCTACGCCCACGAGATCCCCGGCGGTCAGCTGTCGAACCTACGGCAGCAGGCGGACTCCCTCGGCCTCGGTGAGAAGTTCGAGCAGATCGAGGACATGTACGCCGCCGCGAACCGCATCCTCGGCAACATCGTCAAGGTCACCCCCTCCTCCAAGGTGGTCGGCGACCTGGCGCTGCACCTGGTCGCCGTGGGCGCGGACCCGAAGGAGTTCGAAGCCGAGCCCGGGAAGTTCGACGTGCCCGACTCCGTCATCGGATTCCTCTCCGGAGACCTCGGCGAACCCCCCGGCGGGTGGCCCGAGCCGTTCCGCACCAAGGCGCTCGAGGGCCGCACCGTCAAGCCGGTGGTCGCGGAGATCGACGAGGACCAGCGAGCCGGGCTCAGCACGGACCGACAGCTCACGTTGAACGCGCTGCTGTTCCCCGGTCCCACCGCCGACTTCGCCGAGTCCCGCGAGAAGTACGGCGATGTGTCGGTGCTGCCGACGGTCGACTACCTCTACGGTCTGCGTAGCGGCGAGGAGCACGTCGTCGAGCTCGAGGAGGGCAAGCGGCTGATCCTCGGGCTGGAGGCCATCAGCGAGCCGGACGAGCGTGGCATCCGCACGGTGATGTGCACCATCAACGGGCAGCTGCGGCCGGTCAACGTCCGCGACCGCTCCGTCTCCGCGGACGCGCCCACGACCGAGCGCGCCGACACCTCGAAGCCCGGCCAGGTCGCGGCGCCGTTCGACGGCGTGGTGAGCATCGTGGTCGCCGAGGGCGACACCGTCGAGGCCGGCTCGACGGTCGCGACCATCGAGGCGATGAAGATGGAGGCGGCGATCACCGCACCCGTGGCGGGGACCGTCGAGCGGATCGCGATCGGCGGCACCCAGCAGGTCGAGGGTGGCGACCTCGTCCTCGTCCTCTCCTCCTGACGCCCCGGGTCGACGCCGGTCGACGCCGGTCGGCGCCGGGTCAACGTCGGGGAGCCAGGCGCCGCAACCGCCGGCCGGCTCTGGTCCAGAGGCCCTCCTGCAGCGCTTGCTGTTCCAGCTGGGTGAGGCGCTGGGCCTGCCGGTTCACGCGTTTGCGCAGCCGGGCGTTGGCGTCGGCGAGTCGTCGCACCCGGGTGCGCGTGCGCTCGAGCTCCCGACGCTGCTTGCGCGTGTCACGCTCGTGACGGCTCTCCAGCCAGCGCACCCGGGTGCCGAGGTCGTCAGGACGACCGTGCTCGACCCGCAGGGCCTGGGCGAGCGGCCAGTCCGCGGCGGACCCGTCCGGCCCGTCCGGCCCCCAGCGGTGGGTCAGACCGTGTCGCGCCAGGAACCCCTCGTAGGTGGCGAACCTTCCTGCGTGGCCCCGCACCATGGCGCCGTCGTACGCCGAAGCGAGCTGGTCGAGGTCGGGTACGGCGGGCAGCTTGTCGATGTGCGTGTGCGGAAGCTCGAAGTACTCCGCGAGCTCGCGGGTGCGTGAGTCGTGCGCGATCGCGTGCACGGCCGTGCCCGCGAGCACCGCAGCCACGTTGCCGTGGATCCGCGTGCCGAGGCAGAAGTCGAAGCCGCGCAGGTCCTCGACCCAGGTGCGGGAGTCGAGGTGATAGTGCACGGCCGCATCGGTGAACAGCCGGTGCTCGACCCGGTTCGGGAACCCGTCCGGGTCGGCCTCGAGCGTGTCGGGGGACACCCCGGACAGCATCATCGCCAGGTCCTTGCGGCTCTGCGGGAAGTAAGTCAGCCGTGGGTGGCGGTCCACCAGCACGTCGATCCAGCCCGGCGGCAGCGGCCGACCGGGAGTCAGGTTCAGCGCGATCCGCGCGTCCGCGGCCAGCGACGGGGGACCGGTGGGCTCGGGCAGCGACGGGCCGAAGGTGAACATGGACGGGCAGCCGATGACCTCGACGTCGGCGAAGCCCAGGCCGCGCAGGTAGTCGGCGGTGAACTCACCGCGGACCCCGATCGAGGCCGACCGCTCCAGCACCGCGCGCACGAAAGCGGACACGTCACGCTCGAGCGGGGCGAGCGGCTCCCACGCGTAGTCGAGCGTGGACTGGGCGCCGATGCCGACGACGGTGACGGGGATCCGCAGCTGCCCCAGCAGCGTCGTGTACGACTGGAGGTAGCCGAGGTAGCCGGGGCGGAACGCATTGGCGAACGGCAGCACGACCTGGTCGAACCGGTCGTTGATCGACGCGGCCTCGGCCAGCATCTCGTCCAGCGTCCAGCAGGTGACCTCCACCCCGGGGGTGGCCAGGGAGGCCACGAGGGCGTCGCTGAACAGGTAGTTCCCGTTGTTGCCACCGAGCAGGTTGCGCTCGTAGAGCTCCTCGGCGCTCCACGCCCGCTCGGGAGCCCGATACACCCGGACCAGGATCCGCTTCGTCATTGCCCCGCAGACTACTTACTGCCCCCCGCCTCCCGCTGAGGCGTCCGGTTCTGCGCCCGGATTCCCGCCGAGGCGTCTGGTTCTGCGACAGAACGAGACGCCTCAGCGTGGGGCGGGCAACAGAACGGGACGCCTCAGCGTGGGGCGGGCAACAGAACGGGACGCCTCAGCGGCCGAACCAGGAGGAGCGGAGGCCGAAGCGGGAACGGAAGGTGTCGCCGGAGACCGTGACGTTCTTGCGGGAGCCGTCGAGTACGACGCTGACCACCCGGCCGCCCCACTCGCCGTTGCCGTCGCGGCGGGTGACGCGGAGACCCTGGAGCCTCCCGATGCCCGGGTAGGCGTCCTGGATCCGCGCGGCGCCGAGCCGCAGCGTCCAGTCGTGGACCGGGTTCGCCGAGAAGCCGTCGTAGGGGTCGCGCTGGGCCACCAGGTACGGCCGGCTGCCTGCCGACGTCCAGCCGCCGCTGCTGGAGCTGAACTGCGTGAACGCTGCCTCGCCGCCGTACGTCAGGATCTTGCGCGTGGTCGCCGAGACGGCCGCGTTCGTCCGGGAGTCCTCGACGTCGACGCCGCGGTACACCTGGCAGGAGGTGGTGTCGCAGATCTGCCAGGAGCGCTGGGCGACCTGGTCGCGCGACCAGGTCGCGTAGGTCCGGGCCGCCACGGCCTGCGCCTTCAGCGCCTCGGCGCTCCACGACGCGGGCATCTCGGCCGGGATCACGCCGCGCACGTAGTTGTCGAGCGAGAGCACGTTGACGGTGTCGCGTGCGCCGGAGCCGGGGTACGGCGAGGCAGCACGCAACGCGCCTCGATACGTCCGGCTGCCGTACGGCGTCCACAGCGTCAACGGGCCGCTCGCCCGCAGCTGCCCGTCTCCCACCAGGGTGTCGAGGCCCCCTGGACGGTAGCGGTGCCACGCGTCGCTGTAGTAGCCCACGACCGTGCGGGTGCCCTCGGTGTTGAGCCGCCAGCGCGTGACGCCCGGCAGGTCCGGCAGCGGGTAGCGCATGCCGGTGCCGAGGTCCCGGACTGCGAGACCGTCGGCCGGACTGACCCGGACGTCGTCGCTCGTGTCAGCGGTGATCAGCACCCGCACCTTGCCGGTGACGCTCGACCAGCCGGTGCCCGGGTAGTAGAAGTCCATGATCCGTCGGTAGTCGAGCCCCTGCCGCGCGGCGCCGTACGCGCCGTACTGGGACATGCCGTGGCCGTGCCCGAAACCGTGGCCCTGCAGGGTGAGGACGCGACTGGCCGGCACCGGGTAGTACTGGCTGACCGCCACGGAGGCGTCGGCGCCCGAGGGCGCCAGGGCGACGCCGGCCAGAGCGACGACCGGTGCCGCGAGGAGCGCGCCGACGAGTCGCACACGGATAGGGCGCAGGGACATGCGGTCTCCAGGCTGACGTGACGGACGCCGTGTGGCGCCGCTGGGGTGGCGTCGATCATGGCAGCGCATGAGCGCCCGGTCAGTCGATCGACGCAACCGGGTGCACGCTTGAGGAACCACACGGCTGTAGTTCCGGACGGGGGTGGGCCGGTAGCCTCGGGCAACATGATGCTGCTGCTGCTCGTCCTCGTGGTGGGGGTGGGTCTCTACGTGGCCAGCACCGCCTCCCGGAACCGTCGTCACCAGGAGCTCGAGGAGCGCCGGGTCGCCGACCTCGAGGCCGTACGACGGGTGGCCGACGAGGACGTCACCCGCTTCGGCGAGGAGCTGCAGCGCCTTGACGGCGACCTGCTCGTCGAGACGCTCGACGAGGCGGCCCGCCAGGACTACCAGCGGGCGCTGGACTCCTACGAGTCGGCGAAGGACTCGATGACGCGGCTGACGCAGCCCGAGGACGTCCGGCACGTGAGCGAGGCGCTCGAGGACGGGCGCTACGCCGTGACCTGCGTGCGCGCGCGGGTGGCCGGTGAGCCGCTGCCCACCCGGCGTCCGCCGTGCTTCTTCAACCCGGCCCACGGCCCGTCGAGCACGGACATCGAGTGGGCGCCTCCCGGTGGCCGGCCCCGCCAGGTGCCGGTGTGCGCGGCCGATGCGGACCGGGTCTCGCAGGGTGCCGACCCCGATGTGCGCACGGTGCCCTCGGGCGTGGGACGCGTGCCCTACTGGCAGGGCGGACCCGCCTACGCCCCGTGGGCCGGTGGTTACTTCGGTGGCTACGTCGCGTCCGGCCTGGTGCCCGCCATCCTGATCGGCTCGCTGATGGCGCCGACGTGGGACGGGGGATTCGACGGGGACATCGCAGGCGATGGCGGCTTCGATGGCGGCTTCGATGGCGGCGGAGGCTGGGGCGACGGCGGGGGCTTCGACGGGGGCTTCGACGGGGGACTTCGACGGGGGATTCTGACCGCTAGGGGCGCACCCGGTGCAACCGTCGGGCGGCCTCGGCGACCGAGCCGCTCATCGACGGGTAGACGGTGAACGCGTGCGCGAGCTGGTCGGCGGTCATCGACATGGAGACCGCGATGGCGACCGGGTGGATCAGCTCCGAGGCGCGCGGCGCCACCACCACTCCTCCGACCACGATGCCCGTGCCGGGGCGGGCGAACAGCTTCACGAACCCGTCGCGGACACCCTGCATCTTCGCCCGTGCGTTGCCCGACAGCGGCAGCATGATGCACTCCGCCTCAACGTCGCCCGCGTCCACGGCGCTCTGGGACCAGCCGACGGTGGCGATCTCCGGAGCCGTGAACACGTTCGAGGAGACGGTGCCCAGGTCGAGTGGCTGCACGGCGTCGCCCAGGGAGTGCCACATCGCGATGCGGCCCTGCATGGCGGCGACCGAGGCCAGCATCAGCACGCCGGTGCAGTCGCCGGCGGCGTACACCCCGCGGGCGGAGGTGCGCGAGACGCGGTCCACCTCGATGAAGCCGCCGTCCGTGAGCGTCACGCCGGCGTCCGCGAGCCCCATGTCGCCGGTGTTCGGCACCGAGCCGAGCGCCAGCAGGCAGTGCGACGCCTCGACCGTGCGGCCGTCGGTGAGGGTCACCGTGACGACGTCGCCGTCGCGCGTGACCGACTGCATGCGGGACTTCGACAGCACGGTCATGCCGCGCCGCGCGAAGACCTCCTCCAGCGCCTCTGCTGCGTCGGCGTCCTCGCTCGGCAGCACCCGGTCGCGGCTGGAGACCAGCGTGACGTCGACGCCCAGCGCGTTGTAGGCGCTCGCGAACTCGGCACCGGTCACCCCCGACCCGACGACGACGAGCTTCGTGGGCACCTCGTCGAGGTCGTAGACCTGCTCCCACGTCAAGATCCGCTCCCCGTCGGGCAGCGCGGTGTCGAGGACCCGGGGTGCGGCACCGGTGGCCAGCAGCACGGCGTCGGCGTCGAGCACCTCCTCGGTGCCGTCCTCCGCGGTGGCCACCACCCGGGTGATCCCCTGCCCGGAGTCCGTCGCGGGCACCAACCGGCCGCGTGCCGGCAGCACGCGCACCCCTTCGCGGGTCAGCCTGCGTTCGATGTCGGCGGACTGCGCGAGGGCGAGCCGCTTGACCCGCTCGTTGACTCGGGGGAGGTCGGCGGAGGGCGCCTCGGACGTGCCGGGGAAGCGGATGCCCAGCTCCTGCGACTCGGACATGTCGGCCATCAGCTCGGCCGTCGCGATCAGCGTCTTGCTGGGCACGCAGTCGGTGAGCACAGCGGATCCGCCCACACCGTCGGTGTCGACCACCGTCACGTCGGCGCCGAGCTGGGCGGCGACCAGCGCGGCCTCGTAGCCTCCCGGTCCCCCACCCACAACCACCACGCGATTCACGGCCTCATCCTGTCAAAGTCGCGAGCGGCCCGACGCGGTGCCCCGATGCCCTAGGCTGCCGCCGTGTCCTTGTACGCCGCGTTCGCGTCGAACCTGGACCCTCAGCGGATGAGCGAGCGCTGCCCCCACTCGCCGCTGCGCGGCACCGGCTGGCTGACCGGCTGGCGGCTGACCTTCGGGGGCGAGGAGCACGGCTGGGACGGCGCCCTCGCCACGATCGTGCAGGATCCGCTCGAGCAGGTCTTCGTGGCGGTCTACGACCTCACCGACGAGGACGCCCTCCACCTCGACGTGCTGGAGAGCGCCGACACCGGCCTCTACCGCCGGACCATGGTGCGAGTCTCGACGCTGGTCGGCGAGCAGCTGGCGTGGACCTACGTGCTGGACGCCTACGAGGGCGGGCTGCCGTCGGCGAGCCACCTCGGCATCGTGGCGGACGCGGCCGAGGCGGCGGGTGCCCCCGACGACTACGTGGCCGCCCTGCGCGTGCGGCCGTGCCGCTCCGTGGGACTCTGAGGCCCATGAGCGACCCCACCGAGCTCGCCGCCGAGGCCGCCGCCGTGCTCCGTGAGCGCACCGGGGTCGAGCGCCACGACGTCGCACTGGTCCTGGGGTCGGGCTGGCTGCCGGCGGTCGAGGCGCTGGGAGAGGCCACCGCCGAGCTGAGCAGCACCGACCTGCCCGGCTTCGCGCCGCCGGCCGTCGAGGGCCACGCGGGCAAGGTCCGCTCGGTTCGTGCGGGCGACCGTCACCTGCTGGTGTTCCTGGGCCGGACCCACCTCTACGAAGGGCTGGGCGTACGTCCCGTGGTGCACGGCGTCCGCACCGCCGCCGCGGCCGGCTGCCGGGTCGTGGTGCTCACCAACGGCTGCGGGGGGCTGCGGGAGACCTGGCAGCCCGGCACGCCCGTCCTGATCAGCGACCACCTGAACCTCACCGCGACCTCGCCGATCGAGGGAGCCAGCTTCGTGGACCTGACCGACCTCTACAGCACCCGACTGCGTGCCCTGTGCCGGGAGGTCGAGCCCGGTCTCGACGAGGGCGTCTACGCCCAGTTCCCCGGGCCGCACTACGAGACCCCCGCCGAGGTTCGCATGGTCCGTGCCCTGGGCGGCGAGCTGGTCGGCATGTCGACCGTGCTGGAGGCGATCGCGGCGCGTGAGTCCGGCATGGAGGTGCTGGGCATCTCGCTGGTGACCAACCTCGCCGCCGGCATCACGGGAGAGCCGCTGAACCACGAGGAGGTGCTCGAGGCCGGCCGCGAGGCGGCCACCCGGATGGGCGAGCTGCTCGGCAAGGTCGTGCCCCGGCTCTAGTCCCGAGCATCCGGCGCCGGCGGCTAGGGTCAGCGCATGCGTGTACTCGTCACGGGCGCCGCCGGGAGCCTCGGTGCCGTGCTCTGCTCCGGCCTCGTCGACCGCGGCCACACCGTCGTGGGTCTCGACCGGGTGCCCGAGCCCGAAGGCTTCACCGGTGACTGGTTCACCGCCGACTGCGCCGACCCGGATGCGGTCGAGGCGGTCTTCGCGGCGGTCACCGGGCTCGAGGCGGTCGTGCACCTCGCGGGCATGCCGACCGAGGCGTCGCTGCCCGACGAGCTGACCTCGCACGTCGTGACGACCGCGGCGCTGCTCGACGCCATGGTGCGTCACGACGTGAACCGCATCGTCTACGCCGGCAGCAACCACGCGGTCGGCAGGACACCACGCGTCGAGCTGCTCGATACCTCCGTGCGTCCCCGGCCGGACACCTTCTACGGCGTCGCGAAGGTGGCCGCCGAGGGGCTGCTCAGCCTGTACGTCGACCGCTACGGCATCGACGCGGTGTCCACCCGGATCGGCAGCTTCCTCCCGCAGCCGGAGAGCGTGCGGGGGCTCTCGACCTGGCTCTCGCACGACGACGCGGTCCGGATGGTCGAGGCGTGCCTGACCAGCCCGGACCCAGGGTTCGCGGTGATCTACGGCGTGTCCGCGAACACCCGCGGATGGTGGGACCTCGGACCCGGCCACGCCCTCGGCTACCACCCGCAGGACGACGCCGAGCGGTTCGCCGACGCCGTGGAGCCGTCCGACAACGACGGGGCGGAGGCCGCGCACGTGGGCGGGGTCTTCGCGACGCCGGCGTTCGAGCGTCCGGCGCTGGACCGCCCGAGCGCATGAGCGACCTGCTCGACCGAGCCCGTGCCTGGGCGGCCGAGGATCCCGACGAGGTCACCCGCGCCGAGCTCACCGACCTGGTCGACGCCGTGGAGCGGGACCCGGACGGTGCCGCCGCCGCCGAGCTCGCCGACCGCTTCGAGGGCGCACTGCAGTTCGGCACCGCCGGCCTCCGGGGCGCGCTCGGCGCCGGCCCGAACCGCATGAACCGGGTCGTGGTCATCCGGGCCGCGGCCGGCCTCGCGTCGTACCTGCGCAGTCACGGGGCCGAGGGCGGCACGGTCGTCATCGGGTACGACGCCCGCCACCGCAGCGACGCGTTCGCGGAGGACACCGCTGCCGTGCTGACCGGTGCGGGGCTGCGCGCCGTGGTGCTCCCGCGGCCGCTGCCGACCCCGGTGCTGGCCTACGCGATCCGCGCCCTCGGCTGCGTGGCCGGCGTCATGGTGACCGCGTCGCACAACCCGCCGCAGGACAACGGCTACAAGGTGTACCTCGGCGACGGCGCCCAGATCGTCTCCCCCGTCGACAGCGAGATCTCCGCCGCGATCGCCGACGTCGGCCCCCTCACCACGGTGCCGCGGCTGGACGCCTGGCGACGGCTGGACGACGAGGTCGTCGAGGGATACGTCTCGGCCGTGGCGGGGCTGGTCGGCGACGGCCCGCGCGACCTGACGACGGTCTACACGCCCCTGCACGGCGTCGGTGGGGAGACAGTGACCGCGGTGCTGGCGCGCGCCGGCTTCGCCGCGCCGCACGTGCCGCCGGCGCAGGCCGCGCCCGACCCGGACTTCGCGACGGTGGCCTTCCCGAACCCCGAGGAGCCGGGCGCGATGGACCTCGCCCTGGGGCTCGCCGAGGAGGTGGGGGCCGACCTGGTGCTCGCCAACGACCCCGACGCCGATCGCTGTGCGGTGGGGGTGCCGGGCCCGCACGGCTGGCAGATGTTGCGCGGCGACGAGGTCGGTGCCCTGCTCGGTGACTTCCTGCTGCGCAGCGGTGTCGAGGGCGTCTACGCGAGCTCCCTCGTGTCGTCGTCGCTGCTCGGCGTGCTCGCCGCGTCGTACGGGCAGCCCCACCGCGAGACCCTCACCGGCTTCAAGTGGATCGGGCGGGTCGAGGGGCTCGCGTTCGGCTACGAGGAGGCCCTGGGGTACTGCCTGGCGCCCGGCCTGGTGCGCGACAAGGACGGCGTCTCGGCGCTGGTGCGGGTCGCGGAGCTCGCGGCGCTGCTCAAGGCGGAGGGCCGCACGCTGACGGACCGGCTCGACGACATCGCGCGCGAGCACGGCGTCTACGCCACCGACCAGCTCTCGGCGCGGCTCGACGACCTCCCGGAGATCTCCGCCGTGATGGAGCGGCTGCGCTCCCGGCCGCCGTCCGCCCTGGGCGGGCTCGCGGTGGAGGCGGTCGAGGACCTGGCGCACGGCCGCGCCGGCCTGCCGCCGACGGAGGGGCTGCACTACCGGCTGGCCGAACGGTCCCGGGTCGTCGTGCGTCCGTCGGGCACCGAGCCCAAGGTCAAGTGCTACCTCGAGGTGGTGGTGCCGGTGGACCCCTCCGAGGACGAGAGCGTGGGAGCCGCGCGCATCGTCGCGGTGCAGCGGCTGGACGCGATCCGCAAGGACCTCGCCGAGGCCGCCGGCATCTGACCGGGTCAGGGCCTCAAGCTCACCCCTGGAGCCGTCGCCTCGGTCCGGTCCAGCTGCCGGGGCATCGTGACCGGGCTGGTCTCCGCCAGGGCCACCGGACGCGGCAGCGGCAGCAGCAGCGCGGCGTCGAGGGTCCGGTGCGCCTCCAGCAGACGGGCCCCCTCGAGGGCGACGGAGACGCTCACGTCGCACCTGCCGCTGCGCAGCGCCACCAGAGCACCCTCCCGTACGACGGCGGCCACCCCGGTGACGACGAGCTCGATGACCACGTCGAACTCGAACCTGTTGACCGTCAGCCCGTCCACGACGAGGTCGACGGAGGGCTGGTGCTGCGAACGCACCGTGTGCGAGGCCAGCAGCACGATCTCCTCACCCCCCGGGTCCGCGAGGGTACGACGCGCGGCCTCCTGCAGTGCGGCGTACTTCCGCCAGCCGAGCACCAGCGCGTCGCCGAGGTCGATCTCGAGCAGCTCGTCGGCGACCCCGCCGACCTCGGCGTTGACGGCGCGGAGCCCCGCCGTGCTCAGCTTGCGAACGCCCCGCATGCCCGAGCGGACCGCGGGAGCGTCGGCGAGCGCCGCCGCGAGCCCGGTGCCGGCGCCCTCCGGTGCCTGCTCGGACAGCAGGCTGCGAGCCGTGATGGTGGATGTGCTCATCGATGGGCCTCCTCCTCGAGGGTCTGGGTCCCGGTCCCGTCGGCGTACCCCCGCAGCCGGACGGCCAGGTCGTGCTCGTGCGACCGGGGACGAGCCACGGCCTCGGTAGCCGCGGCGTCGGTGCCGACGCGCACGTCGACGTGCTCACCGACCCAGCGCCGGTCGAGTCGCCCGCGAAGCACGTGCCGCCCGAGCAGCCCCGCCGCCGCGAGCGTCGCGAGCCCGGTCGTGGCGCCCCGCCACGGCAGCGGTGGCGACCCGCGCAGCGTGAGGTCGACCGTGCTCCCGACCGGCACGGCCGTGCCCGCCACGGGACTCTGCCCCTCGACCCGACGCTCGAGGTCTCCGGCATCGACCGGCGCCGCCCCGAGCCCGGCGCCGGCCAGCCGCCCGACGGCCTCCCGGGCGGTGAGACCGACCACGGCCGGCACGAGCACCGTCCTCGGCGCGGTGGTGGGTGACGGGCTGGGGAGCGTGGTGGTCCCGGGCGGGAGGGTCGCCGACGAGCTCGGTGCCGAGTTCCGGGTCGGGCTCGTCGATGGGCTCGTCGGCACGGTCGTGGGCGCCGCGGGCGGCAGCACGGTGTACGACGCGGTGTCGGTGAGCTTCTCGTTCTGCACGCAGGTGGCGCCCACCTCGTAGATGCCCGGCGCCGTGTCGAGGGGCACGGTCAGCGGCACGGTCGCCGCGCCGCCGGCCAGCGGCGCCTCGGTGAGGGTCGTCCCCGCCCAGGTGACCCGGATGGTGCCCGGCTTCGGTGCGGTGGCGGCGAGCCGGGGAGCACTGAAGGGTTCCTCGGACGAGGTGTCGGCCGGCGGGGGTGGCTGCACGCACTCCTCGAAGCCCGAGGCGACCGCCGACGTCGACTCGCCCGCCTCGGCCGCAGAGGGGGTCAGGGCCAGGGCGGCACCGTTCTCGGCCGCGACCGGAGCGGCCGTGGCCACCCCGAGGGCGACGGCCACCAGCACGAGCAACAGCACCACCGACGAGGCGCCGCGGAACCGCCTGAGCGCTCTGCCGTCCCAGGAGGCCGGTCGTCGTACGGACATCGCCACCCCCGTGGGATCGTCCGGCGGCCGGAATCTGTACCACCGACCTGGTTCGAGCCAACCATGCGCATCCGGGCACGCCCATAGCCCGTCGTGACCATGTGGAGGGTCCCTCAGCGGTCAGCGGCTGAGCAGCGCGACCGCCGCGGCCTCGACGGACCGCTGGCCGAGCAGCACCAGGTCCGCAGCCGCACCCAGCGGGATGAAGCTGTCCTCACTGGTCACCCGGGCCACCGCACCGGGGAAGCCGGCGTCCACCAGCGCGGTGACCACCGACTCGGAGACTCCTCCCGAGCGGCGGGTCTCGTCGACGACCAGCACCCGCCCGGTCGCCTCCGCGGCCGCGAGCAGGTCCTCGACCGGCAGCGGCCGCAGCCACCGGAGGTCGAGCACCCGCGTGCGCACGCCCCGCCCGGCCAGCGTCCGCGCCGCTCGCAGGCTCATCGGCAGCCCGTTGCCGAAGGTCACCAGCGTCAGGTCCCTGCCGTCACCGTGCAGTCGCGCGGACCCCAGAGGCACGTGCGCGTCCTCGCCGGCTCCCGGGTACGGCGCCAGCCACGCGGCATCCCCGGGGTCGTGCAGGTCCCGCTGGTGGTAGAGCGCGATGGGCTCCAGGAACACGGAGACCCGGCCGTCCACGCGGGCGGCCGCTGCGCAGGTGCGCAGCATCGCCGCGGCGTCGTCGGGTCGGGACGGGGAGGCGACGACCAGCCCGGGGATGTCGAGCAGCGCCGCCACGCTGTCGTCGTTGTGGAAGTGGCCGCCGAAGCCCTTCTGGTAGCCGTAGGCCGCCACCCGGAGCACCATCGGGTTGCGGTAGCGCCCGTTGGAGAAGAAGCCCAGCGTGGCCGCCTCGCCGCGCAGCTGGTCGGCGGCGTTGTGCAGGTAGGCCAGGTACTGCACCTCGGGGACCGGCACGAAGCCCTGGAGTCCCAGACCCAGCGCGGTCCCGAGGACGCTCTGCTCGTCGAGCAGGGTGTCGAAGACGCGGGTCGAACCGAACCGCTTCCGCAGGCCGCGCGTCACGCCGTAGACCCCGCCCTTGCGCGCGACGTCCTGACCGAAGACGAGCACCGAGGGGTCCGACTCCAGCAGCTCGCCGAGGGCGCGGTTCACCGACTGGGCCAGCGTGAGGCCCTCGCCCGGCGGCCCCGCCGCGTCGGCGGCCGCGTGCCCGACCCGCTGCGCGATCTCGGCCGGACGGTGGCGCGCGATCGGCTCCATCACCTCCGGGGCGGTGCGCAGCCGCGGGCGGCGCAGCACCTCCTCCGCCACCGCGGCCACCTCCTCGCCGATCCGGTCGTACGTCGCGAGCACCTCGGAGGACGACCGGACCCCCTCGGCGACGAGCAGCCGTGCGGACCCGAGCAGCGGGTCCCGGGCGTAGTCGGCGAGGATCTCGGCCCGGGACCGGTAGGCGCTCTCGACGTCGGACCCGGCGTGGCCCATCAGCCGCACGGTGCGCAGGTGCAGGAACGCCGGTGCCCGGTGCTCGCGCACCCAGTCGGCGGCCCGGACGGCGACGTCGAGGCACGCGGCCGGGTCGGCCCCGTCCGCGGTGAAGTACTCCAGGCCGGGCCGGCTGGAGTAGCTGGCCGCCACCCAGTCGTGCGGGGTCCGGACGCTGATGCCGATCCGGTTGTCCTCGCAGACCAGCAGCAGCGGCAGGGGCACCCCCTGGTAGGCGCTGTGCAGCGCGGTGTTGATCGCTCCCGCTGCCGTCGAGTGGTTCACCGACGCGTCGCCGAAGCTGCACACGACGACCGAGTCGGGCGGCCAGGCGCCCGCCAGCCCGAGCCGGGACGACAGGCCGAGCGCGAAGGCCAGGCCGACCGCCCGCGGCAGGTGGGAGGCGATGGTCGACGTCTGCGGGACCACCGAGAGCGCCGCGCTGCCGAAGACCTTGTGCCGGCCGCCGGCCATCGGCTCCTCGGCCGAGGCGACCACGCCCAGCAGCACGTCGCGCACCGGGTCCTGCCCCGGCAGCTGCCGGGCGCGGCGGAGGAAGAACGCCCCCGACCGGTAGTGCAGCAGGGCCGGGTCGGTAGGACGCAGTGCGGCCGCGACGGCGGCGTTCGACTCGTGGCCGGCCGAGCCGATGCTGTAGAACCCCACGCCGCGGGCCCCCAGCTCACGCGCGACGAGGTCGAGGTGCCGGCTGCCGGCCTGCGCCTCGAACAGGGCGACCAGCCGTTCGGGGTCACGCCGGAGCCCCGGCACCGGCGGGTTTGCCGGCGTGAGCACCGCGATGGCCTCACGAAGGTGCTCGTCGACCGGGTCGCGGCGGTCCTGCGGGCTCACCGAGGGCGCCGCCGGGGCTCAGCCGGCGTCGACGTCCACATGCGCGCGGGCTCCCCCGATCCGGGCCGGTGCGGTCTCCCGCGCGGTCGCGATGATCGGGAGCGTCACCAGCGCGGCCGCCATCACGTAGAACGCGGGCGACGCGTTGTTGCCCGTCGCGGCGACGAGCAGCGTGACCAGGAACGGCGCCGTTCCCCCGAACGCGGAGACCGACAGGTTGTAGCCCAGCGAGAAGCCGCCGTAGCGCACCCGGGTCTCGAACATCTCGTTCATCGCCACCAGCGTGGGGCCGAGGAAGATCGCGAGGATGATGCCGAGCAGGACGTGCGCGCCGATGGCCGCCGCCGGGTTCCCCAGCCCCATGAGCGCGAACAGCGGGTAGGCCAGCACCAGCGCCAGCACGCAGGACGTCGCGAGCACCGGGCGACGCCCGACCCGGTCGGAGACCGCACCCAGCAGCGGGATCAGCGCCACGATGACGCACATGCTGACGACCGACGACGTGGAGGCCACCACGCTGGAGTAGCCCAGCGTCTCCGACAGGTAGGTCGGCACGAAGGTGAGGATGACGTAGAGGGTCGCGTTCTGGAACAGGGAGTAGCCGGCTGTGCGGAGGATCGAGGGCCAGTGGTCGCGGATCGACTCCAGCAGCGGGTTCTTGGAGAGGCCGCCACTGTCGCGCAGCGCGGCGAACTCAGGGGTCTCCTCGAGCCGGGTGCGGATGTAGAGCCCGACGACGCCGAGCGGCGCCGCGAGCAGGAACGGCACCCGCCAGCCCCACGAGCCCACCTGGGCATCGGTGAGCAGCAGGTTCAGCAGCAGCACGACGACAGAGCCGAGCAGGAACCCGAGGATGGCACCTGTCTCGACCCACGCCACCAGGTAGCCGCGCCGGCTCGGCGGGGAGTACTCCGCGACGAAGGCCGACGCGCCCCCGATCTCACCGCCGGCGGAGAAGCCCTGCAGCAGCCGGAGGGCGACGAGCAGCACGGGAGCGGCCACGCCGATGGTGGCGTACCCCGGCAGCAGGCCGATGCCGAGCGTGGCACCCGAGACGAGCAGCACCACCCAGGCCAGCGTGCGCTGCCGTCCGATGCGGTCACCGAGGGCTCCGAAGAAGATCCCGCCCAGTGGGCGCACCACGAAGGCGGCGCCGAAGACGGCGAAGGAGTTCAGCAGCGCCACGGTCGGGTCCTGGGTGGAGAAGAACACCGAGCCGATCACGGCGGCCAGGTAGGCGTAGACCGCGACGTCGAACCACTCGACGACGCTGCCGATGGTGGCGCCGACGGTGGCGCGGCGGAGCAGGGCCGGGGACACCGGCGTGCCGGCCGGCGACTCGGCGGAACGGCTGTTGCTGGCGGTCATCGTGACCTCCCGAGGTCGCGAGGGGGAACCTTCCGAGACGTTTCCCCGCTGGTAAGGACCACACACCACCTCGGTACTCCCCGTCAAGATCGTCCGACGATCTCACCCGTAACGGGTCAGCACCTGCTGCTCGGCGTCTCGCAGATAGGACTCGAGCAGCTCGGCCGCCTCCTCCAGGTCCCCACCGCTGATCGCCGCGGCGATCTCCTCGTGCCGGGCCAGGAACCGCACGTGGAACGCCTGCGTGTCCCGCATCAGTGCGTACGCGAGCCGGAACTCCGCGAGCACCTCACTGACCAGTGCGTCGAGCCGGGGACTGCCGGCCAGCGCCACCAGCCCCTCGTGGAACCGGATGCTGGCGGCCGCGACCGCGTCCCACTCCCCCGTCGCGGCGGCGGCCTGGCCCTCCGCGATCGACTCGCGCAGCCGTCGCAGCCCGTCCGGTGTCATGACCTGCACCGACCGTACGGCGGCACACTCCACGACTCGGCGTACCGCGTAGAGGTCGGAGACGTCCCCGAGGGTGAGCCGGCGCACGAAGACGCCCCGGCTCGGCTCGTGCACCAGCAGGCGTTCGCGGACCAGCAGCTGCATGGCCTCGCGCAGCGTGCCCCGGGAGACCCCCAGCGCCTCCTGCACGCGCTCCTGCGACAGCTTCGCGCCCGGCAGCAGGTCGCCGTCGATGATCCTCGCTCCGCAGCACGTCCGCCACCCGGCGGACGGCGCTGTCACCCCGCGGCTCCATGCCCCGATTATGCCCACCCCCTTGCGGGATCGTCCGACGATTCGTAGGCTCGGGGCGTGTCCCGCCAGCGAGCCCTGCGGGTGGGTGTCGACATCGGGGGCACCTTCACCGACCTGTGCATCCTCGACGACGACGGCATCGTCGCGGTCGCCAAGACGTTGACCACCCACGACGAGCCCGCCGCCGCCGTCGAGGCGGTGCTGGCCGAGACGCTGTCCACCCACCGGCTGGACCCGGCGGACGTGACCGGGGTGGTGCACGGCACCACGCTCGTCACCAACGCGCTGATCGAGCGCCGCGGGGCCCGCACCGCGCTGGTGACCACCGACGGGTTCCGCGACGTGGTCGAGATGCGCCGCGAGCACCGCTACGAGCTCTACGACCTCGACCTGCGCCTCCCGCCTCCGCTGGCCCCGCGCTGGCTGCGCTTCGGGGTCACCGAGCGGATGCTGGCCGACGGCACGGTGCAGACCCCGCTCGACGAGGGGCAGCTGCGGCGGCTGGCCCAGGAGCTCGCCCTGCACGGGGTCGAGGCCGTCGCGGTCTGCTTCCTGCACAGCCACCTGAACCCCGCGCACGAGCAGGCCGCGCGCGCCGTGATCGAGGAGGCGGCGCCGGGGCTGCGGGTGGCGCTGTCCAGCGAGGTGAACCCGGAGATCCGTGAGTTCGAGCGGGCCTCGACGACGCTGGCCAACGTCTACGTGCAGGGGCTCGTCGAGGACTATCTCGGCGACCTGCGGGACCGGGTCCGCGCTCTCGGCGTCCGGCCGGAGCCGCGCATCATGCTCTCCCACGGTGGCGTGGCGACCATCGACACCGCGCGCCGGTTCCCCATCCGGATGCTCGAGTCGGGTCCCGCCGGGGGCGCCCTGGGGGCCGTGGCCTTCGGGAGGGCCGCCGGACGTGAGGACCAGCTGGCCTTCGACATGGGCGGCACCACCGCCAAGGTCTGCCTCGTCGAGGGGGGACGGCCCCTGGTCAGCCACCTGTTCGAGGTCGACCGGCTGCACCGGCTGCGGGCCGGCTCCGGGCTCCCGGTGCGGGCGCCGGTCATCGACATGATCGAGATCGGGGCGGGCGGCGGGTCGGTGGCGCGCGTCGACGCCCTGCAGCTGGTCACGGTCGGTCCCGACTCGGCCGGCTCGGACCCCGGGCCGGTGAGCTACGGCCGCGGCGGCCGCTCGTGCACCGTGACCGACGCCGACCTGGTCCTCGGCTACCTGGATCCGGACCGCTTCCTCGGGGGCCGGATGCGGCTGGACGCCGATGCGGCCGCCGACGCGGTCCGCACCCAGGTCGCGGAGCCGATGGGCATCACCGTCTCGCAGGCGGCCTGGGGCATCCACGCCACCGTCAACCAGAACATGGCCAACGCGGCCCGCGTCCACGCCATCGAGCGCGGTCGGGACCCGTCGGGGCTGCCGATGTTCGTGCAGGGCGGCAACGGCCCCCTGCACGGTCCCGGCGTGGCCCGCTCGCTCGGCTGCCCCACCCTCGTGGTGCCACCCGCTGCCGGCGTGCTGAGCGCCCTGGGCTTCCTGGCGGCCGCGCTGTCGATCGATCTCGTGCGCTCACGGCACGTCGAGCTCGACGCGGTCCAGGAGGCCGGCGCCGCGGCGACCTTCGCGGAGATGGAGGAGGAGTCCGCCGAGGTGCTGCGCGACTCCGGTGTCCGCGAGGACGAGATCGTGCACACCCGCACCCTGGACATGCGGTTCGTCGGGCAGGGCAGCGAGGTCGAGGTGGAGGTGGGCCCGGTGGCGCCGGACTGGCAGGACGACGTACGGCGCCGCTTCGCCGCGCAGTACGAGGAGCGCTTCGGCACCCTGGCGCCCGTCGACGTCGAGGTCGAGGTCCTCACCTGGCGGGTGACCGCTCGCGGCCCGAACCCGGAGGCGCGGCTGGTGCTGCCCGCCCCCGACCATGCCGGCGACCCGCTGATCGGGTACCGGCAGGCATGGTTCCCGGAGGCCGACGGGTACGTGGAGACCGCGGTCTACGACCGTCGGCTGCTCGCCCCGAGCGCGGCCGTGGAAGGGCCGGCCCTCGTGCAGGAGCCGGAGTCGACGCTCGTCCTCGCGCCCGGCGTGGGGTGCACCGTGGAGAAGGACGGCAGCCTGGTCGTCGACCTGTCGTCGGTGGTGGCGCCATGAGCGCACTGGAACGACCCGCAGCAGCCGACCCGGTCGTGGTCGGGCTGGTGGGCAACCGGCTGTACTCGCTGCTCAACGAGCAGCAGACCGCGCTGGTGAGCACCGCGTTCAGCCCGGTCGTCCGGGAGTCGCTCGACCTGGCGTGCGCCGTCTTCGACTCACGCGGGCGGATGGTCGGCCAGTCGACGGGCGGCACCCCGGGCCACATCAACGCGATGGCGACCGGGATGACGCACATCGTGACGACGTACCCGCCGGAGACGCTCGCGGACGGCGACGTCCTCGTCACCAACGACCCCTGGATGACCGCGGGCCAGATCAACGACCTGACCGTCGCCACACCGGTGTTCCGTGCGGGCCGGGTGGTCGCCTGGTTCGCGAGCTGCTGCCACTCCCCCGACATCGGCGGCCGGATCCTCTCGGCGGCCGCCCACGAGGTGTTCGAGGAGGGTCTGCGGCTCCCCATCCTCAAGCTGCTGCACGCCGGACGGACCGACCCGGTGCTGGAGAGCATCGTCCGCGCGAACGTCCGCACGCCCGACGAGACGATGGGCGACCTCTACGCGCAGGTGGCCGGCAACCAGGTCGGGGCCCGCAGCCTGCTGAGGCTGATGGACGAGTTCGACCTCGACGACGTCGACGCGGTCGCCGAGGACATCATGGCGCGCTCCGAGAGTGCGCTGCGCGCGGCGCTCGACGCGCTGCCCGACGGCACGTACGCCGCCACCATGGACGCCGACGGCTTCGGCGAGGAGACCCTCCGGCTCCAGGTGGCCGTCACCGTGCACGGCGACAGCGTCACGGTGGACTACGACGGGTCCGCCGACCAGTCGTCGTACGGCGTCAACGTGGTGCTCAACTACACCCGCGCCTACACCTCCTTCGCGATCAAGGCCGCCCTGGCCCCCGAGGTGCCGCACAACGCGGGCTCGTTCCGCCCGGTCGAGGTGCTGGCCCCGCGCGGCTCGGTGCTCAACTGCGTTGACCCGGCCCCGGTCGCCTCGCGACACCTGGTCGGCCACTTCCTGCCCAGCCTGCTCTTCGACGCGCTCCGGCCGGCGCTCGACGGCCGGTTGCCGGCAGCGAGCGCCGACGCGCTGTGGATGATGGTGTGGCGCGGTGCCGACGCCGACGACCGCTCCTTCACGCTCACCACGTTCGGGGCGGGCGGGTCCGGCGGGCGCCCCGACAGCGACGGGCTGACCACCACCGGGTTCCCCACGGGCGTGCGGGCCGCTCCCACCGAGGTGCTGGAGACCCTGACCCCGCTCGTGCAGGTCCGCCGGGAGATCCGCCCGGACTCCGCGGGGGGCGGTCGGCGACGCGGCGGGCTGGGACAGGTCGTGGAGGTGCGCAACCGGGCGGACGCGAGGTGGAGCGTGAACGCGAACATCGACCGGGTGGTGTTCCCCGCGCCGGGTGCCCTCGGTGGGGTCCCGGGGGCCACCGGCAGCTTCACCGACGCCGGCACCGGCGACGACCTGCCCCGCAAGGAGCTGGTGCGGCTGGCACCGTCGGCCCAGGTCCGGCTCGCCTTCCCCGGCGGCGGTGGCTACGGGAGCCCGCACGAGAGGCCGGTGGAAGAGGTGCTCGACGACGTGGTCAACGGCTACGTCGGCCGCACCGCCGCGCGTGAGGTGTACGGCGTCGAGGTGGTCTACACGGGGGACCCGCGGGCGGTGGTGCGTCCGCCGGAGAGCTATCGCGTCGACGAGGAGCGCACCGCGAAGCTGCGACGCGACGGGGTCACAGGAACAGACTGAGCACGAACGCCACCGCGGTGACGACCAGGCCGGCGATCTCGCGCACGGCGTAGCGGTGCGCGACCTCGTCACGCGCGAGGTCGTCCCGGTCCGTCTTGGCCGCCGCGACGAGGTCGCGCAGCCGGTCGAGCACGAACGCCGGGTAGCTCGTCCGCCGCTCCTTCCCACCGGTCTCCGGCCGCCCGGTGAACTGGTAGGCCCGGCTGCCGAACACGTCGTGGCTCCTGCCCTGGGAGCGCACCCGCTGCCGGATGTCGTAGCCGACCGAGCGGCCGATGCCGACGCACACATAGCGCTTGCGGCCGACGTACACGTTCAGCGTCTGCCCCATCGCCACCTCGTCGACCAGGGCCATCGGCAGGTAGGTGTCGCGGAGGCTGCCGTGCATCAGCAGCACGCCCGGGTACGCCGTGACCCGGGGACGCAGCTGCGTCACCCACACGACGATCGCGGCGAAGGCCGCGGCGAGAGCGATACGAAGACCGTTCACCGAGTGGTCGCCCAGCACCACGTAGATGACCACCCCGGTCGCCAGCAGCAGCCCCGCCCAGCCACCGACGGCACCGGTGCTCGGCTTGAAGCGCTCGATCGGCTCCGACTGCTCGACGCGGTCGACGGGCGTGTCCATACGGCGATTGTGCCCCGGCCCGGCCGGCTGGACGAACCTCGGTCGGGCGCACCTATGCTGGCCGGGTGACCGCCGCCCTGGGCTCGACGACGAGCCCGCCCGACCTCCCCGCGCCGCTGGCGGAGGTGACCGGCTCGCACACCTCGCTCCGCCGTTTCCTGCACGGGCTGCCCGGCGTCGACCAGGTGGGCGCCGAGTCGCGGGCCGCCTCGCTCGGCACCCGCTCGATCAAGACCACCGCGAAGGCGTACGCGCTCGACCTCGCGATCCGGATGGTCGACCTGACCACGCTGGAGGGCGCCGACACCGCGGGCAAGGTGCGGGCGCTCAGTGCGAAGGCGATGCGGCCGGACCCGTCCGACCCGTCGTGCCCGTCGACGGCTGCGGTCTGCGTCTACGCCGACATGGTGGCCACCGCACGCGAGACCCTGGGCGACAGCGGCGTGCGCGTGGCGTCCGTCGCCACCGCCTTCCCGTCGGGACGTGCCGCTCTCGACGTCAAGCTCGCCGACACCCGTCACGCGGTCGAGGCGGGCGCGGACGAGATCGACATGGTCATCGACCGCGGCGCGTTTCTCACCGGCCGCTACCTCGACGTCTTCGAGGAGATCGTGGCGGTGCGCGAGGCCTGCGGGGACGCGCACCTCAAGGTGATCTTCGAGACCGGGGAGCTGCAGACCTACGACAACGTGCGGCGTGCGTCCTGGCTGGCGATGCTGGCGGGCGCGCACTTCATCAAGACCTCGACCGGCAAGGTGCAGCCGGCGGCCACCCTGCCGGTCACGCTGGTGATGCTGGAGGCGGTCCGCGACTTCCGCTCGGCCGGCGGTCCGATGGTCGGCGTCAAGCCCGCGGGAGGCATCCGCACCGCCAAGGACGCGATCAAGTACCTCGTGATGGTCAACGAGGTGGCCGGCGAGGACTGGCTCGACCCCGACTGGTTCCGCTTCGGGGCCTCCACGCTGCTCAACGACCTGCTGATGCAGCGCAGCAAGCTGGCCACCGGCCGCTACGCCGGCCCCGACTACATGACGCTGGACTGATCGCCGTGCCGTTCGAGTACGCCCCCGCCCCCGAGTCCCGCTCGGTGGTCGACATCCGGTCGTCGTACGGGCTGTTCATCGACGGCGAGTTCGTCGACCCCGCCAGCGGTACGTCGTTCAAGACCATCAGCCCGGCCACGGAAGAGGTGCTGGCCGAGGTGGCGGAGGCGTCCGAGGAGGACGTCGACCGCGCGGTGAAGGCGGCGCGGCGTGCCTACACGCGGGTGTGGTCGAAGATGCCGCCGCGCGAGCGGTCGAAGTACCTCTTCCGCATCGCGCGCATCCTGCAGGAGCGCTCCCGCGAGCTCGCGGTGCTCGAGAGCATCGACAACGGCAAGCCCATCAAGGAGAGCCGTGACGTCGACGTGCCGGCGGCGGCCCAGTGGTTCTTCTACTACGCCGGCTGGGCCGACAAGCTCGGCCACGCCGGCTTCGGCCCCGATCCGCAACCGCTGGGTGTCGCCGGCCAGGTCATCCCCTGGAACTTCCCGCTGCTGATGCTGTCGTGGAAGATTGCACCCGCCCTCGCCTGCGGCAACACGGTCGTTCTCAAGCCCGCCGAGACCACGCCGTTGACCGCGCTGCTGTTCGCCGAGATCTGCCAGCAGGCCGACCTCCCCGCTGGCGTGGTGAACATCGTGACCGGAGCGGGCGAGACGGGTCGCGCGCTCGTCGGCCACGACGACGTCGACAAGGTGGCCTTCACCGGCTCCACCGAGGTCGGCCGCTCGATCGCCAAGACGGTGGCCGGCACCGACAAGGTGGTCACGCTGGAGCTCGGCGGCAAGGCCGCCAACATCGTCTTCGACGACGCCCCCCTCGACCAGGCGGTCGAGGGCATCGTCAACGGCATCTTCTTCAACCAGGGCCACGTGTGCTGCGCGGGCTCGCGCCTGCTGGTCCAGGAGTCGGTCGCCGACGAGGTGCTGGAGCGGCTCAAGCGCCGGATGGCGACGCTGCGCGTCGGTGACCCGCTCGACAAGAACACCGACATCGGTGCGATCAACTCCGCCGAGCAGCTCGCGAAGATCCGCGAGCTCTCCGACGTGGGCGAGGCCGAGGGCGCCGGCCGCTGGTCGCCGCCGTGCGAGCTGCCCAGCCACGGCTTCTGGTTCCCGCCGACGGTGTTCACGGGCGTCTCGCAGGCACACCGGATCGCGCGGGAGGAGATCTTCGGCCCGGTGCTGTCGGTGCTGACGTTCCGCACTCCCAGCGAGGCGGTGGCCAAGGCGAACAACACCCCGTTCGGGCTCTCGGCCGGCATCTGGACCGACAAGGGCTCGCTCATCCTCTGGACGGCCGACCAGCTGCGCGCCGGCGTCGTGTGGGCCAACACGTTCAACAAGTTCGACCCCGCGAGCCCGTTCGGCGGCTACAAGGAGTCGGGCTACGGCCGCGAGGGTGGCCGCCACGGCCTGGGCGCCTACCTCTCGTCGGCTGCGCCCGCACCGACGCGACGGGGGACCCGATGACGACCGACAGGCTCGAGGTGCGCAAGACCTACAAGCTCTACATCGGCGGCGCGTTCCCGCGCTCGGAGTCCGGTCGCTCCTACGTCGTCAGCGACAGCTCGGGTGGCTTCCTCGCGAACGCCGCGGCCGCCTCGCGCAAGGACGCCCGCGACGCGGTGCAGGCAGCGCGCAAGGCCTTCGCCGGCTGGTCGGCCCGCACGCCGTACAACCGGGGCCAGGTGGTGTACCGGGTCGCCGAGGTGCTGGAGGGCCGCCGTGCGCAGCTCGCCGACGAGGTGCACCGCGGCGAGGGGGTCTCCAGGCGGCAGGCGGAGACCCTCGTCGACGCGTGCGTGGACCGCCTCGTCTGGTACGCCGGGTGGGCCGACAAGATCGCGCAGGTCGTCGGCAGCACCAACCCGGTGGCGGCGCCGTACTTCAACTTCTCGTTGCCGGAGCCGACCGGTGTCGTGGCGGTGGTCGCGCCACAGAGGTCCTCGCTGCTCGGCCTGGTCAGCGTCGTCGCGCCGGTCATCGTGACCGGCAACACCGTCGTCGTGGCCGCCTCGACGCAGCGCCCGGTGCCCGCGGTGACGCTCGCGGAGGTGCTGGCCACCTCCGACGTGCCCGGTGGCGTGGTGAACCTGCTGACGGGTGCGCTGGGCGACACCACACCCACCCTCGCCTCGCACATGGACGTCAACGCCATCGACCTCGCTGGTCTGGCGGGCGACCCCGCCACGGCCACCGAGCTCGAGCGGGCGGCGGCCGAGAACCTCAAGCGGGTGCTCCGCGCGCCGGCCGACGAGCCGGACTGGGGCGTGGAGCCGGGTCTGGAGCGGATCACTGCGTTCCTGGAGACCAAGACCGTCTGGCACCCGATCGGCGTGTGAACCGGGCGGCTAGGTTCGAGGGCATGGACACCTTCTCCCTCGGGACCCTGACCGTCCGGCGGATCGGCTTCGGCGCCATGCAGCTGCCGGGTCCGGGTGTGAGCGGACCACCCCGTGACCACGACGAGGCGGTCGCCGTACTGCGGCGGGCGGTCGAGCTGGGCGTCAACCACATCGACACGGCGCAGTACTACGGCCCCGACGTGGCGAACGACCTCATCCGCGAGGCGTTGCACCCCTACCCCGAGGACCTGGTGCTGGTGTCGAAGGTGGGTGGCAGGCGCGACGACGAGGGCGCGTGGCTGCCGGCGCAGACACCGCAGGAGCTCCGCTCCGGCGTGGAGGACAATCTGCGCTCGCTCTCCGTCGAGCAGCTGGGTGCGGTCAACCTCCGGCTGATGGAGGACTCGGGTGTCGCCTTCGAGGACCAGCTCGCGGAGATGGTGGCGCTGCGCGACGAGGGCAAGATCGCCGGTGTCGGCATCTCGAACGCGACCCTCGCCCAGGTCGAGCAGGCGGTCGAGACCGCCGGCATCTGCTGCGTGCAGAACTCCTTCAGCCTGCTCGACCGGCACGACAGCGACGTGCTCGACCTGTGCCACGACTCCGGCATCGCCTACGTGCCGTTCTTCCCGCTCGGCTCCGCGTTCCCGGGCATCGACAAGGTCACTGACGACGAGACCGTGATCGACATCGCGACCAGGATCGGCGCGACCCCGACCCAGGTCGGGCTGGCCTGGCTGCTGGCGCACCGCGAGAACGTGCTCCTGATCCCCGGCACGTCGAGCCTCGCGCACGTCGAGGAGAACCTCCAGGTCGGTGACATCACCCTGTCCGACGACGACTTCGCGGCTCTCGAGAAGGTCGGCGCCTGACCAGAATCCCGTTGTGCACAACGGGATTCTGGCCCGCTCGTGGACCGAGAACTGTCGGTGCTCACCTCTAGGGTCGTCCCATGACGACGACCAGCGCACCGGCCCCGAGCCCGGCTGGTTCGGTGCGCTCGGTGCGCTCGCTCGACGTGCCGGCCACTCTGGCCGCGGCCGCCGCAGCCCGCCGCGGGGCCGACCACCTCGAGGCCGACCTGCTCGCGCTCGCCGTGCACCTGGTCGACCTGCACCCGGTCGAGGACCACACCCCGGTCGCGACCTGGCAGCCGGTCTCCCTGCTCGCCGAGGACACGCCGCTGGCCGGCCCGGGCACCCCGGTCGTCGCCGAGCGAGCCGTCGAGGAGCTCGGCGCGGCCCTCGACATCTCCTACCGATCCGCCCTGGCCCTGGTCGCCGACGCCCTCGAGCTGTGCTTGCGGCTGCCGCGACTGTGGACCCTCGTCCAGACCGGGCGGCTCCAGGCCTGGAAGGCCCGCCGGGTCGCCGAGCAGACCACGCTCCTGTCCCGCGCAGCCGTGGACTTCGTCGACCGCCAAGCCGCGATCACCGGCGCCGGCAACCGGCTCCCCGAGCACCTGCCCGGACTGGTCCACGAGGCCCTGGTCCGCTACGACCCCGACATCGCCGAGGGACGCGAGGAAGCCGCGCTCGCCCACCGCGACGTCCGCTTCGACTACCACGGCGAGAGCGCCGCCACCGCGTCGATGACCGCGACCCTGGACCTGCTCGACGCCGTCGACCTCGACACCACGCTCAGCCACCTCGCCGCCACCATGGCCTCCCTCGGCGACACCAGCCCGCTCGGAGTGCGCCGCTCCCACGCCCTCGGCCTGCTCGCCCACCCGCAACGCGCCCTCGACGTGTTCGACGGCCAAGCCTCGGACCACAGCCCGGACCACGAGCCCGGACCGTCGGACCGAGACGGTCGCGACCACGCTCTACCTCCACCTCGACGCCGCCGACCTCACCCCCGGCCCGACACCCGACCCGGCCCCCGGGCGGGTCGAGAAGCTCGGCACCCTCACCCTCGACCGGCTCCAGAGCCTGCTCGAGCGAGTCGGGCACGTGAGCATCCGACCGGTCCTGGACCCCACCCGCACCGACGCCCTCGACGCGCACGACCCGCCCACCTGGATGCGCGAGGCCGCCATCCTGCGCGACCAGCACTGCGTCTTCCCCGGCTGCCGCGTCGACGCCAGATCGTGCGACCTCGACCACATCGAGCCCTACCTCGACCCCGACAACGGCGGACCACCCGGCCAAACCAGTTGACGAACCTCGCCTGCCTCTGCAGACGACACCACCGCCTCAAGACCCACACCCCCTGGCACTACCGCAGCCTCCCCCACGGCGGCCACGAATGGACCAGCCCCTACGGCTCCACCCACCGCTGAGCCCGCACCGGCAGCTCTCCGTCCTCGATGCTCGACTTGTCCATCGAATACGTCCCGCGACGGCTTGCGCCCGTCACTCGCCTCGATCTGCGATGCGCCGGTGCTCCGGCAACAACGCGCCGAAGACCCTCATCGCCCGGCGCCACCGGACCGTCTCCCCAGGCCAACCCCGAGCAGTACAGCTCGCACTGCGCCTACCCACGCACCCACACCACCAGCTCCCCGTCCGCCTCGCTGCATGACCTGCGCACCTGACGGAACCCGGCCCTCTCGAGCACCCGCTGGCTGGCGAGGTTGGCCACGCTCGTCTCGGCGGTCACGCGGTCCACGCCCGGCCGCGCCAGGAGGTGGGCGACGAGGGCCTCGACGGCCTCGGTGGCCAGACCCCGCCCCCGGGCGTCCTCGTTGAGCCCGTAGCCGATCTCGACGGCGCCCTCCTTGACCTCACCGGTGGTGCCGACCTGCCCCACCGCGTCGTACGACGCCCGCTCGACGACCGTGAAGGTCCCCTCGACCGACGAGCCGGGAGCGAGCCCGTCCCGCAGCCGCGGGTAGGCGGCGAGCGCATCGCCGGGCCACTGCGGGCCGAAGTGCACGGATCGCCGGCCCTCGGGGGTTCGGCAGCGCAGCGTGAAGTCGTCACATTCCAGCCGAGCGCCGACCATCGCCCCCGTCAGGGGCAGGAGGAACAGTCGCCCGGTCGTCAGGCCGGCCATGCCCGCAAGCCTGGCACGCTCCCAGGTCTCACTGACTGTGACACGATCACGGAATGCCTGTCCGGACGACCGCCGCGGTCCTGGTGCGGCACGGCGGCCCCGAGGCGCTCGAGCTGCGCGACGACTGGTCGGTGCCCGACCCTGGCCCGGGCGAGGTCCTCATCGAGGTCGCGGCCGCGGGCGTCAACAACACCGACCTCTGGACCCGGCGAGGCGCCTACGGCCTGCCCGGGGACCCGGACGCCGAGTCGGGATGGCAGGGGCCGCTGAGCTTCCCGCGGGTCCAGGGCGGGGACGTCGCCGGTGTCGTGACCTCGGCCGGAGACGAGTCGGGGTCCGCGCTGGTCGGACGTCAGGTGCTCGTCGACCCGGCGTTCTACCGCGACGACAGCCCCGGGGCACCTCCGGTCGGCTACCTCGGCAGCGAGCTGGACGGCGGCTTCGCCGGTCACCTGGTGGTCCCGGCCGACCACGCCCACGACGTCACCGGCTCACCGCTGAGCCTGGAGGAGCTGGCCTGCCTCCCGGTGGCCTACGGCACGGCGATGCGGATGCTGAGACGCGCGGAGGTGACCGAAGGCGAGACCGTGCTGGTCACGGGAGCCTCCGGCGGGGTCGGGATCGCGTTGGTGCAGCTCGCGGTCGCACGAGGCGCCCACGTCGTGGCGGTCACCACCCGCGACAAGGCGGAGGCGGTCTCGAGCGCGGGAGCCCACCAGGTGGTGCTGCGCGACGCCGGCGACCTCAGCGAACAGCTGGCGGCCGCCGCGCCCGGCGGTCTCGACGTCGTCGCCGACGTGGTCGGTGGGCCCGGGCTCACCGAGCTGCTGCCACTGCTCGTCGACGACGGCCGCTGGGTCATCGCCGGTGCGATCGCCGGACCGGTGGTCGAGCTTGACCTGCGCCGCCTCTATCTCCACAGCCTGCGACTGGTCGGGTCGTCGATGCACACCCGGGAGGACTTCGCAGCCCTGGTGGAGCTGGCCCGCACCGGCGCCGTGCGCCCACCGATCGCGGCCCGCTTCCCGCTGAGCGGCATCCACGACGCTCAGCGGCAGTTCGCCGACGCCCGCCACGTAGGCAAGATCGTCGTCCTTCCCTGAGACCCGGTCAGCTCACCGCTCCGAGCACGGCGTACGCCGGCTTGATCTGCTCGTCGATGATCGCGAGCCGCTCGTCGAACGGCAGGAAGGCCGACTTCATCGCGTTGATCGTGAACCAGCGCAGGTCACCGATGCCGTAGTCGAAGGCGTCCACCAGCTTGGCCATCTCACCGGTCATCGAGGTGCCGCTCATCAGCCGGTTGTCGGTGTTCACCGTGACCCTGAACCGCAGCCGCGTGAGGGTGCCGACGGGGTGCTCGGAGATCGAGGTCGCGGCGCCGGTCTGGATGTTCGACGACGGACACATCTCCAGGGGGATCCGCATGTCCCGCACGTACGACGCCAGTCGGCCGAGCGACGGCTCGCCCTCGGGGCCGATCGTGATGTCGTCGATGATCCGCACGCCGTGGCCGAGCCGGTCGGCGCCGCACCACTGGATCGCCTGCCAGATCGACGGCAGCCCGAACGCCTCCCCGGCGTGGATCGTGAAGTGCGCGTTCTCGCGCTGGAGGTACTCGAACGCGTCGAGGTGGCGGGTCGGCGGGTAGCCCGCCTCGGCGCCGGCGATGTCGAAGCCCACCACGCCCTGGTCGCGGTAGGCCACCATGAGCTCGGCGATCTCGCGGCTGCGGGCCTGGTGGCGCATGGCGGTGAGCAGCTGGCGCACGACGACCGGCGACCCGGCGCGCCGTGCCTCCTCCTGGCCCTCCACGAACCCGTCGCGCACGGCCTCGACGACCTGCGCGAGCGAGAGGCCCTGCTGCAGGTGCTGCTCGGGGGCGTAACGGACCTCGGCATAGACCACACCGTCGGCCGCCAGGTCGAGCACGCACTCGCGGGCCACCCGGCGCAGCTGGTCGGAGGTCTGCATCACGGCGACCGTGTGCTCGAAGGTCTCGAGGTAGCGCTCCAGCGACCCGCTGTCCGCGGACTCCTCGAACCACCGCCGCAGCCCGTCGGCCTCGCCGGAGGGCAGCTGGTGGCCGGCCTCGGCGGCGAGGGCGACCACCGTCTCGGACCGCAGTCCCCCGTCGAGATGGTCGTGCAGCAGCACCTTGGGGGCACGGGTGATCAGGTCTCGGGAGGGCATGAGCCCATCCAACCAGCCCCCGCGCAGGCATCCCCGCCACGTCAGACCACCTGGAGCCACGTCGGCGATCGTCACACGAGCGACATACGCGACCTCTACAGTCGACGTGTGACCTCACCGCTCGACCTCGACTGGTCCGTGGTCGACGCCGTGCTCTTCGACCTCGACGGTGTCATCACGCCGACCGCGGAGGTGCACATGCACGCCTGGGCGGAGATGTTCACGGCCTTTCTCGAGACCCGCGGTGCGGCGCCGTACGGCGAGCGGGACTACTTCGCCCACGTCGACGGCCGCCCCCGCTACGAGGGCGTGGCCGCGCTGCTGGCCGCACGCGGCATCGAGCTTCCCTGGGGCGACCCGGCCGACTCCCCCGACACCGAGAGCGTGTGCGGGCTCGGCAACCGCAAGAACCTGCTGTTCGGCCAGGTGCTGGCGCGCGACGGCGTGCAGGCCTACGCGGGCTCCTTGCGGCTGCTCGACGCGCTCGACGCCCGCGGCACCCGGATGGCGATCGTCTCCAGCTCGGCCAACGCACCGGACGTGCTGAGGGCGGCGGGCCTGCTCGACCGCTTCGAGACCGTCGTCGACGGTGCCGTCGCCAAGGAGCAGCACCTGCCGGGCAAGCCGAAGCCGGACACCTACGAGTACGCCGCCGACACCCTGGGTGTCCCCCATCGGCGGTCGGTGGTCGTCGAGGACGCGGTCTCGGGCGTGCAGGCGGGTGCCGCCGGCGACTTCGCGTACGTCGTCGGGGTGGACCGGGGTGCGGGTGCCGAGACGCTGCGCTCCCACGGCGCCGACATCGTGGTCGACGACCTCGCCCAGCTCGTGGAAGGAACGGCGGCATGAGTGCCGACGCGCTCACCCCCGGCGTCTCGCACGGCCCTCCCCGGGTCGACGACCCCATCGACCGGCACGCCTTCCCCGTCGACCCGTGGCGGCTCAGTGAGCGCACGTACGACCCCTGGCATCTCGGTCGCAACGAGACGATCTTCTCGGTCGGCAACGGATACCTCGGGATGCGCGGCAACGTCGAGGAGGGCCGCGACAGCTTCGTGCACGGCACCTACGTCAACGGCTTCCACGAGACCTTCACGATCCAGCACGCCGAGGAGGCGTTCGGCTTCGCCCGCGTCGGCCAGACGATGGTCAACGTTCCCGACGCCAAGCTGATCCGGCTCTACGTCGACGACGAGCCCCTGCTTCTGTCCATGGCCGACCTCGACGAGTACGACCGCACGCTCGACTTCCGGGCCGGGCGGCTCACCCGGTCGCTGGTGTGGCGTACGCCGGCCGGCAAACGGGTCCGCGTCGACTCGACTCGCATGGTGTCGATGACCGATCGGCACCTCGCGGTGATGACGTTCGAGGTCACCCTCCTCGACGCCGACTCCCCGGTGGCGATCTCCTCGCAGCTGCTCAACCGGCAGGACGGCGAGGACGAGTACCACGTACGCGCCGCGGCGATGGGCCAGGGCAACGACCCCCGCAAGACCGCGACGTTCGAGCGACGGGTGCTGAAGCCGCAGTCGATCGGCGTGGAGGCCGACAGCAAGCGGATCATCCAGGGCTTCCGGTGCGCCGAGTCGGGGATGACGATCGCGGTCGCGGTCGACCACGTCTTCGCGACCGACAACGACTTCGAGGCCAACACCCAGTTCGGCGAGGACGTCGCCCGCACCACGTACCGCGTCGACGCGCGGAAGGACGTGCCGATCCGGCTGGTCAAGTACGCCGCCTACCACACCTCCCGCGGCGTGCCGGCGCGCGAGCTGGTCAGCCGCTGTCGTCGCACGCTCGACCGCGCGCTCGCCCAGGGCGTGGACCGGCAGGTCACCGAGCAGCGCGAGTGGTTCGACGGCTTCTGGGAGCGCTCGGACGTCGAGGTAGACGGCCCGCCCGAGATCCAGCAGGCGGTGCGCTGGAACCTCTTCCAGCTGGCGCAGGCCGGTGGTCGCGCCGAGGGTGGCGGCGTCCCCGCGAAAGGCGTCACCGGCAGCGGCTACAGCGGCCACTACTTCTGGGACACCGAGGTCTACACGCTGCCGTTCTTCACCTACACGACGCCGCACTGCACCCGCTCCGCACTGCGGTTCCGCTACAAGCTGCTCGATGCGGCCCGGGTCCGCGCCCAGCAGATGACCCAACGCGGCGCGCTGTTCCCCTGGCGCACCATCAACGGCGAGGAGGCCTCGGCGTACTACGCCGCGGGCACGGCGCAGTACCACATCGACGCGGACATCTCCTACGCGCTGAGCCAGTACGTCGCGGCCACCGGCGACCTGGAGTTCATGGAGCGCGAGGCCGTCGACATCCTGGTCGAGACCGCGAGGATGTGGGCGGACCTCGGCTTCTGGCGGGTCAACGGCGACGGGGTCTTCCACATCCACGGCGTCACCGGGCCGGACGAGTACACCACCGTCGTCAACGACAACCTCTTCACCAACGTGATGGCGCAGGGGAACCTGCGCGACGCGGTGTCGACGGTGCGCTGGCTGGCCGAGCACCACCCGGAGGGCTACCAGCGCATGGTGGCCCGACTGCACCTCGAGGACGACGAGGTCGAGGGGTGGGCCAGGGCCGCGGAGCGGATGTTCATCCCCTACGAGGAGCACCTCGGGATCCATCCGCAGGACGCGCACTTCCTCGACCGGGAGGTGTGGGACCTCGAGGCCACCCCGGCTGAGAACCGTCCGCTGATGCTGCACTACCACCCCCTGGTCATCTACCGCTTCCAGGTGATCAAGCAGGCCGACGTGGTGCTCGCGCTGTTCCTGCGCGGTGAGGCGTTCACCGACGAGGAGAAGCGCGCGAACTTCGAGTACTACGACCCCATCACCACCGGCGACTCGACGCTCTCTGCGGTCGTGCAGTCGATCATCGCGGCCGAGGTCGGCTACCACGAGCTGGCGCTGCGCTACTTCTACCAGTCCCTCTTCGTCGACCTCGCGGACCTGCACGCCAACGCCTCCGACGGCGTGCACGTCGCCTCCACCGGCGGCGTGTGGAGCGCACTCGTCTACGGCTTCGGAGGTTTCCGCGACTCCGGCGGTGTCTACACCGTCGACCCTCGGCTGCCCGAGTCGTGGACCTCGCTGAGCTACCGCGTGACGCTCGAGGACGCCCGGGTGCTGGTGCACGTGGAGCAGGATCAGGTGACCCTCACCCTGGAGAGCGGCCGCCAGGCCCAGCTCGGTGTCCGGGACAAGCAGGTGCAGCTCAGCGCCGAGGAGCCGGTCGTGGTGCCCCTGGACGGTCACGGACCGCGGATCCCCGGCCACCCGCCCGCGTGGGGTCGCGACGGCGTACGACGCGCGGACGGCACCGTCATCACCGCGTCGGTGCCACGCCCCGCGGAGACCCCCCATCCCTCGGAGTGAGGCTCCGGTAGGTTCGGGCGCATGCGCACCTTCACGACGTTCGACCAGCTGTCCGAGGCCGTGGGCGAGGATCTCGGGACCACCGAGTGGCTCGAGATCACCCAGGAGCGGGTGGACGCCTTCGCCGACGCGACCGGCGACCACCAGTGGATCCACGTCGACGTGGAGCGAGCGGCCTCGGGGCCCTTCGGCGGGACCATCGCGCACGGCTACCTGACGCTCTCGCTGATCCCGCAGCTGAGCCCGCAGCTCTTCCAGATCGACACCCCTGGCGCCAAGCTGAACTACGGGGTGAACAAGGTCCGCTTCCCCAGCCCGGTCAAGGTCGGGTCGAGGATCCGTGCGACCGCCCAGATCTCCGAGGTCAGCGACGTGGCCGCCGGCAAGCAGATGGTCACCCGCTACTCCCTCGAGATCGAGGGTGAGCCCAAGCCGGCCTGCGTCGCCGAGACGGTCGTGCTGCTGCTCTCCTGAGCGGCACGGACATGCGGGTCCTCGTCGTCGACGCGGCCAACGTGGTCGGCAGCCGCCCCGACGGCTGGTGGCGCGACCGCGCCGGTGCCGCCCAGCGCCTGCACGGTCGGCTGCTCGGTGCCGGGCTCGACGAGGACGCGGTGGTGCTGGTCCTCGAGGGTGCCGCACGCCCAGGGGTGCCCGAGGGCACGCACGACCGACTGTCGACCCGACACGCCGAGGGGTCCGGGGACGACGAGATCGTGCGCGTGTGCGAGCAGCACGTCGGCGCCGGGGAGGACGTCGTCGTGGTCACCGCGGACCGCGAGCTGCGCGCCAGGGTGGGGCGGGCGGGCGGCACCTGCCAGGGGCCGAGCTGGCTGCTCGACCGGCTCTGAAGCACGATAGGGCGGACCGACCGAGGAGGCGACGATGAGCGACGACGGCGAGTACTGGTTCTGCCTGAAGCACCACCGGGTCGAGCGCCGGGGCGACGGCTGCCCGGCCAAGGACCGGCTCGGGCCCTACCCCACCGAGACCGAGGCCGCCAGGGCCCTGGAGAAGGTCGAGGAGCGCAACCGCGAGTGGGACGAGGACCCCAGGTGGGGCGAGGACCGGTCGTAGTCCGCCGGGGTCAGGGGGCGGCGACGCGGTCGAGCACCAGGGGCACGCGGGCCCCCACCGGGCCGACCTCGACGGCTCCCTCCAGGGCGGCGAGCGCGCGCTCGAAGCGCTCCGGCTCGTCGGTGTGCAGCGTGAGCAGGTCCTGACCCTCGCTCACGGGGTCGCCGGGCTTGGCGTGCATCACGACACCCGCGGCGGCCTGCACCGGGTCCTCCTTGCGCGCCCGTCCGGCGCCCAGTCGCCACGCGGCAAGGCCGACCGCCAGCGCGTCGAGCCGGGTGAGGGTCCCACTGCCGGGAGCGGGCACGACGTGCGTCTCCCTGGCCCGCGGCATCGCCGCCTCGGGGTCGCCGCCCTGCGCCCGGATCATCCGGCGCCACACGTCCATGGCCGAGCCGTCGCGCAGCCTCTCGGACGGGTCCGCGTGGTCGACGCCCGCTGCGAGGAGCATCTCGCGGGCGAGCGCGACGGTGAGCTCGACGACGTCGTCCGGCCCACCGCCGCAGAGCACCTCGACGGACTCCGCGACCTCCAGGCCGTTGCCCGCCGTACGGCCCAGCGGGGTCGACATGTCGGTGAGCAGCGCGACCGTCGTCACCCCCGCGTCCGTGCCGAGCGCGACCATGGTCTCGGCCAGCTCGCGGGCGTCCGCGGCGTTCTTCATGAAGGCACCGCTGCCGACCTTCACGTCGAGCACGAGCGCTCCGGTGCCCTCGGCGATCTTCTTGCTCATGATCGAGGAGGCGATCAGTGGGACCGCCTCGACGGTCCCCGTGACGTCGCGCAGCGCGTAGAGCTTCTTGTCCGCGGGAGCCAGCCCGGAGCCGGCGGCGCACACCACGGCGCCGACGTCCTCGAGCTGGGCCAGCATCTCCTTCGCGGAGAGGTCGGCCCGCCAGCCCGGAATCGCCTCGAGCTTGTCGAGCGTGCCGCCGGTGTGGCCGAGGCCGCGACCCGACAGCTGGGGCACCGCGACCCCGCAGGCGGCGACCAGCGGGGCCAGCGGCAGCGTGATCTTGTCGCCCACACCACCGGTCGAGTGCTTGTCGGCGGTGGGGCGCGACAGCGACGAGAAGTCCATCCGCTCACCGGAGGAGATCATCGCCGCCGTCCACCGCGCGATCTCCCGGCGGTCCATGCCGTTGAGGAGGATCGCCATCGCCAGGGCCGACATCTGCTCGTCCGCAACCACCCCCCGGGTGTAGGCGTCGACCACCCAGTCGATCTGCGAGTCCGAGAGCTCGCCGTGGTCCCGCTTGGCGATGATCACCTCGACGGCGTCGTGCCGCTCAGCCATGCGCACCCCCTCGCCTCATGCGAGCGCGTCGGGACCGAAGGCGTCCGGCAGCACCTCGGACATCGGCCGGACCCCGGAGACCGTGAGCAGCAGCATCCTGGGCCCGCCGGCCTCGAAGAGCAGCTGCCGGCACCGGCCGCACGGCATGATCACCTCGGCGAACCGGTTGACGCACACCGCGTGCGTCAACCTGCCACCGCCGGTCGCGTGCAGCGCGGAGACCATGCCGCACTCGGCGCACAGCCCCACGCCGTACGACGCGTTCTCGACGTTGCACCCCGTGACCAGCCGACCGTCGTCGACCAGACCGGCCACGCCGACCTCGTAGCCGGAGTACGGCGCGTAGGCGCGGCGCATCACGGTCACGGCCTCGTCGTGCAGCCGCGGCCACGGCGCGTCGTCGGGGATCATCCGGCCTCACCACGTCGGTAGCCGAGACCGTCCGCCGCCGGCATTCGCAGGCGTTGCGCGGCGAAGGCGAGCACGAACAGGGTCGCGACGTACGGCGTCATGCGGGTGAAGTCACCGGGCACCTCGTCGGTGCCGAAGAACCAGACGGCGAACAGCACGGCGGCCACGACCGTCACGACGCCGGCACGTCGCGAGCCCTTGCGCAGCTGGTAGAGGCCGTAGCCGAGCAGCACGATCGCGATCACGATCAGCAGCGCGTGCACAGCGCCCCCACCGGCCCGCAGCTGCAGTGCGTCGGTGTAGCCGAACAGCGCCGACCCGATCAGCAGCCCACCCGGCCGCCAGTTGCCGAAGATCATCGCCGCCAGGCCGATGTAGCCGCGGCCGTTGGTGATGCCGTTCTGGTACAGCCCCGCACCGACCAGCACGATGAAGCCACCGGCGAGGCCCGCGAGGGACCCGGAGATCAGCACCGCGAGGATCTTGTAGCGGTAGACGTTGACTCCCAGCGTCTCCGCGGCCTGGGGGCTCTCGCCGCAGGAGCGCAGCCGGAGCCCGAACGAGGTCCGCCACAGCAGGTAGTAGGTGGCGACGACCAGCAGCACCGCCAGCACCGTCAGCGACGACAGGTTGCGGGTGAGGGCGCCGATGACGGACGCGAGGTCGGAGACCAGGAACCAGTGCCTGCCCTCGACCCGCGCCGCCCAGTCGGGAACGGCACCGAGGTTCACCGACACCGGCCCCTCGACGGGTGGCGACTGGGTGGGGCCGCCGCCCTGCAGGCCGGAGAACCAGGTGTCGGCGAGGAAGGCAGCGACCCCCGCCGCCATGATGTTGACCGCGACCCCGGACACGATGTGGTCGACGTTGAACACGACGGTGGCCAGGGCGTGCAGGGCGCCACCGATCGCCCCGAAGAGCATGGCGGCCAGGACGCCCTGCCAGGGGCCGTAGAAGAAGCCGAAGTACCCCGCTCCGATGGTGCCGAGGATCATCATGCCCTCGAGCCCGATGTTGACCACGCCGGCGCGTTCGGACCAGAGGCCGGCCAGCGCCGCCAGCATGATCGGGATGAACGCCGTGATCGCCTCGCGCAGCGTGCCAGCGGAGTCCAGCTCGTTGCTCCCGGTGAGCACCCGGGCGAACGAGATCAGCGTGAACGCCGAGAGCAGCCAGACCCAGATCGGCACCCGGCGGGCCCGGCGCTCCTGCGGCACCGAGACCTCGGGGGCGAGGGCGTCGTTGGCGATCGTCATGCCGGCACCTCCTCACGCGGGTCTGCCGGGGCCAGCTGCTCGGCCACCTGCCGCTGCTCGGCGGCCCGGCGGTAGCGCCGGACCACCTCGTAGGCGACGACGACGCTGAGCACCAGCACCCCCTGGGTGATCGAGACGATGTCGTTGGAGACCCCGGCGTTGATCTCGAGCAGGCTGCTCTGCTCGGTGAGGTAGGCGAACAGCAGCGCGCCGAACGCGATGCCGGCGGGATGGTTGCGTCCCAGCAGCGCGACCGCGATGCCGGCGAAGCCGAGCCCCGACTGGAACGTCGTGCTGTAGGAGTACGTGTCGCCGAACAGCAGCGGCAGCCCCACGAGGGCCGCGACACCCCCCGACAGCAGCATCGAGACCACGACCATGCGCCGCACGTCGATGCCGCTCGCGACCGCCGCCGTCGCCGAGGCACCGGTGGCGCGCAGCTCGAAGCCGAAGCGGGACCGGTTGAGCACCACGGCGTAGGCGACGCCCACCACCAGGGCCAGCACGGCGAAGCCCCACACCTCGTTGGGGGCGCTGGGCACCAGCGGGATGCCGGGCACCCGACTGCCCTTCGGCACCGACTTGGTCTCGAGGCTGTTGCCGACGGTGACCCCCCAGCTGCGCAGGAAGTACGCCGTGAGCGAGACGGCGATCGCGTTGAGCATGATCGTCGAGATGACCTCGGAGACGCCCCGGGTGACCTTCAGCAGCCCCGCGATCGCGGCCCACGCGGCCCCGGCGAGGATCGCGAGCACGAAACCGGCCGCGATGTTCAGCACTCCGGGCAGCAGGTCCTGCCCACAGAAGGCAGCCGCGGCGAAGACGGCGACGCGGTACTGACCCTCGACGCCGATGTTGAACAGCCCCATCCGGAAGCCGATCGCGGCCGCGAGGGCCGAGAGGTAGAGCACCGAGGCGTTGTTGACGATGTTCACCAGGTTCCTCGGCGCGGGGGCCGAGAAGATCGTGGAGAGGAAGCCCGAGACCGAGTTGCCGGCAGCCACCAGGATCACGGTCGTGATCGCCAGCGCGATCACCAGCGCCAGCACCGGTGCGATCGCCCCGACCAGGCCACGCTTGAGCATCTCGACCATCAGACGGCCTCCTCGTCGCCGACGACCGCACCGGTCATCGCCGAGCCGAGCTCCTGCGGGGTGACGTGCTGCGGGTCGAAGTCGCCGACGAAGCGGCCTCGCAGGATCACCTTGATCGAGTCGGAGAGGCCGATGAGCTCGTCCAGGTCGGCGGAGATCAGCAGCACCGCCAGCCCCTGGCGTCGCGCCTCGCGGATGTGGTCCCAGATGGCGGCCTGCGCGCCGACGTCGACACCGCGGGTGGGGTGCGAGGCCACCAGCAGCACGGGGTCACCGCTCATCTCCCGCCCGACGATGAACTTCTGCTGGTTGCCGCCCGACAGCGCCCGGGCGGTCGTGTCGACGGACGGCGTGCGCACGTCGTACCCCTCGACGATGCGTCGGCTGTCCTCGCGTGCTCCGGCCCGGTCCACCCAGGCACCCTTGACCGAGGGTGCACGCGTCTGGTGGCCCAGGATGCGGTTCTCCCACAACGGCGCGTCGAGCAGCAGCCCGTAGCGCTGCCGGTCCTCGGGGATGTAGCCCACCCCGGACTCGCGCCGCTTGCGGGTCGGCCACGCGGTGACGTCGGTGCCGGCGAGCTGCACGCGGCCCGACGTCGGGTGCCGCATCCCGATCACCGCCTCGGTGAGCTCGGTCTGGCCGTTGCCCTCGACCCCGGCGATGCCGAGCACCTCACCGCGGTGGATGCGCAGCGAGATCCGGTCGAGCAGCGTGCGACCGCCCGCGTCGACGAGCGAGACGTCGACGAGCTCCAGCAGCTCCTCGTCGGTCACGGTCGAGTCCGCGGTGTTCGGCGAGGGGAGTTCGGAGCCGACCATCAGCTCGGCCAGCTGCCGTGCGGACACCTGGTCGGGACGTACGGCGGCGACGGTGGTGCCTCGGCGGACCACGGTGATGTCGTCGGCGACGGCCAGCACCTCGTCGAGCTTGTGGGAGATGAAGATCAGCGTGTGGCCCTCCTTCTTCAGCTCGCGGAGGTTGACGAACAGCGCGTCCACCTCCTGCGGGACCAGCACCGCGGTCGGCTCGTCGAGGATGATCACGTCGGCCCCGCGGTAGAGCACCTTGAGGATCTCCACCCGCTGGCGCTCGCCGACGCCGAGCGTCTCCACCCGTTCGTCGGGGTCGAGGTCGAAGCCGTAGGTGGTGGAGATCCGCGCCACCTCCGCGCGCGCCTTGTCGCCGATGCCGTGCAGCTTCTCGGCCCCCAGCACGACGTTCTCCAGGACGGTGAGGTTGTCGGCGAGCATGAAGTGCTGGAAGACCATCCCGATGCCGAGCTTGATCGCGTCGGCCGGGGAGCCCATCTCCGCCTGCCGTCCGTCGACCTCGATGGTGCCGGAGTCGGGCTTCTGCACGCCGTAGAGGATCTTCATCAACGTGGACTTGCCGGCGCCGTTCTCCCCCACGATCGCGTGCACCGTGCCGGCGCGGATGTCGATGTCGATGTCGTGGTTGGCGACCACGCCCGGGAACCGCTTCCCGATGCCGCGCAGCCGGACCGCGAGCCGGTCCTGCGAGGCGCCCGCGTCCGTGCTGGTCTCTGTGCTGGTGATGGCACACGCTCCGGTGATCAGAAGCTCGTGGTCCGGACGGGCCACGGGCCCGGTCGGCACGCTACCGCGCCGCCCGAGCCCGTGGCCCCGTGTTGTCCAGATCGGATCCGGACCGCAGCCTCAGAGCTTGTTCGGCACCTTGATGGCTCCCGAGACGATCTTCGACTTGTAGGAGTCGATCTTGGACTTGATGTCGTCGACCTGTCCCCCGCTGGTGGAGTAGCCGACCCCGTCGCGCTTGAGGTCGTACACGTCGAACCCGGCCTTCACGGACTTGTCCGCGTAGGCGTTGATGAAGTCGTCGACGGCCACGTCGACCCGCTTGAGCGCGGAGGTGAGGATGTACTTCTGCTGCGCCTTGGGCGCGGAGAGGTACTGGTCGGAGTCCACGCCGATCGCCAGCTTCTTCTGCGCGGCGGCGGCCTCGAAGACGCCGTTGCCGGACAGGCCGGACGCATGGAAGACGATGTCGGCGCCGCCGTCGTAGAGCGCGTTCGCGGCGGTCTTGCCGCCCGGCGGGTTCGCGAAGGCCTTCGCGTCAGCCTGGTCGGAGAGCCACTTCATCTCGACCTTCGCCTTCGGGTTGGCCTCCTTGACGCCTGCCTGGAACCCGGCCGCGAACGGGTCGATGATCGGGCCCTTGACGCCGCCCACGAAGCCGACCTTGTCGGTCTTGGTCTTCAGGCCGGCCGCGATGCCGACGAGGAAGGAGCCCTGCTCCGGGGTGAACGCCAGGTTGGTGACGTTCTTGCCCTCCGCAGCACCGTCGACGACGGCGAACTTGAGCTTGGGGTACTCCTTGGCGACCTTGGTCACCATCGGGGTGTAGACGAAGCCGACGGCCACGATCGGGTCGAAGCCCGCGTCGGCGAGCGTGCGCAGCCGCTCCTCCTTGGCCGAGGGCGGCTCGTCGGGTGCGGCCTCGGACTCCTTGCAGGTCGCGTCGAGCGACTCGGAGGCCTTCTTGGTGCCGGCGGCGGCGAGGTCGTTGAACGACTTGTCACCACGGCCGCCGATGTCGTAGGCGAGACCGATCTTGGGGCCCTTGCCCCCCGCCGCGCAGAGACCGCCCTTGTCGCTGCCGGCCGTGTTGGTCTCCGTGTTCTTCTTCGCGCAACCGGTCACCGTGAGAGCCAGGACGGCGGTGACGGCTGCGATCTTGGTCAGCCGACGCAAGATGCCTCCTCGTTTCGTGCGCCGTCTGTGCGGGCGCAAACAGGCACACCCTAACCCTGCTCGAGCGCCCGAAATGGCTGCAAACGCGACCCGTGGCAAGTTGTTACCTGTTCGGTAGCAAGCGCGCCGGATCGCCGATCGGACTACCGGTCGAGCGTGGTGTCGAACGTCGTCAGCACCGCTGCGGCGAGCACCTTCGCCCCGACGCCGATGGCGCGCTCGTCGATCTCGAGGTCACCGCGGTGGAGGTCGTACGTCGGTCCGCCCGGGGTCCGGGTGCCGAGGCGGCCCATCGCCCCGGGGACCGTCTCGAGGTACCACGCGAAGTCCTCGCCGCCGAGGCTCTGCGCGGTGGCGACCACCTGGTCGGCCCCGAGCGCGTCGGTCACCGACCGGGCCAGCAGCGCGGTCGGCCCGGGCGTGTTGACGACGGGCGGCACCCCTCGCACGTAGGTGACGTCGGCCCCGACGCCGTACGGCGCGAGGATCTGGGCGATCAGCCCCCGGACCAGGTCCTCGGCATCGGCCCAGGCCACGGCGTCGAGCATCCGCAGCGTCCCGGCGGCCTCCCCGGATGCGGGGATGACGTTCTTCGCGGAGCCGGCCCGTACGACGCCCCAGACCAGGCTCGCCCCTGCCCGTGGGTCGAGGCGGCGGGAGAGCGCCCCGGGGAGCTCCGTCACGAGCTTGCCGAGGGCGTAGGTGAGGTCCTCGGTCAGGTGGGGACGGGAGGTGTGGCCGCCCCGACCGGTGAGCCGGACGGTCAGGGCGTCGGCGGCGCCGGTCAGCGGGCCCACCCGCAGGCCGACCCGGCCGACGTCGATCGTGGGGTCGCAGTGCAGGCCGTAGACGTGGCCGACACCGTCGAGCGCCCCCGCGGCGATCACCTCGAGCGCACCGCCGGGCATGACCTCCTCGGCGGGCTGGAAGAGCAGCCGCACCCGGCCGGGCAGCGGTTCGCGGCGGTGCGCCTCGCTCAGCGCCACTCCCGTGCCGACCAGGGCGGCGGTGTGCACGTCGTGGCCGCAAGCGTGGGCGACGCCGTCGTTGGTGCTGGCCCACTCCTGAGCGCCCCGGTCGTCGACGGGCAGGGCGTCGAGGTCGGCGCGCAGCGCGACCACCGGCCCTCCTGCGGGGGCGCCGATCTCGGCGATCAGGCCGCTCTTGGGCAGCAGCTTGACGTCGAGCCCGAGCCTCTCGAGGTGCTCGGCGACCACGGTGGTGCTCCGCTGCTCCTGCCAGGCCAGCTCGGGGTGCGCGTGCAGGTCTCGCCGGAGGCGCACCAGGTCGTCCGCCTGCGCGTCGACGGCCTCGACGGCATGGCGCAGGGACGATGAGGGCACAACACTGCACGCTACCGGAGGCTCAGAAGGCGTCGGTCGGGACGTAGACCCCCCACACCTCGCGCAGCGCGTTGCACACCTCGCCCACGGTGGCTCTCGCGCGCAGCGCCTCCTTCATCGGGTAGAGCACGTTGTCGCTCCCCCCGGCCGCCTCGGTCATGGCCGCGAGGTGCCGGTCGACGGCGTCCTGGTCCCGCTCGGAGCGGAGCCGGGCGAGCCGCTCGGCCTGCTGCTCCTCGATCGTGGGGTCGACCCGGAGCGCCTCGTAGGGGTCGTCCTCCGAGACCTGGAAGCGGTTGACCCCCACCACGACCCGCTGGTCGGTGTCGATGTCGCGCGCGATCGCGTAGGCCGCCTTCTCGATCTCGTTCTTCTGGAAGCCCTTCTCGATCGCGGCGACCGCCCCGCCGAGGTCCTCGACCTGCTCCATCAGCTTGCGCGCCTCGGCCTCCACGTCGTCGGTCAGCGACTCGATCGCGTACGAGCCCGCGAACGGGTCGACGGTCTTGGTGACGTCGGACTCGTAGGCGATCACCTGCTGCGTGCGGAGCGCGAGCCGGGCGGCCTTCTCGCTGGGCAGGGCGAGCGCCTCGTCGTAGGAGTTGGTGTGCAGGGACTGGGTCCCGCCCAGCACCGCCGCCAGACCCTGGATGGCGACCCGCACCAGGTTGACCTCCGGCTGCTGTGCGGTCAGCTGCACGCCGGCGGTCTGGGTGTGGAAGCGCAGCATCTGCGACTTCTCCTTCTGGGCGCCGAACTCGTCACGCATCACCTGCGCCCAGATCCGGCGGGCCGCGCGGAACTTCGCGACCTCCTCCAGGATCGTGGTGCGCGAGACGAAGAAGAAGGACAGCCGGGCAGCGAAGTCGTCGACGTCGAGGCCCGCCTTGATGGCGGCGCGGACGTACTCGATGCCGTCAGCCAGCGTGAAGGCGATCTCCTGCGCGGGCGTGGCTCCGGCCTCGGCCATGTGGTAGCCGGAGATCGAGATGGAGTTCCACCTCGGCACCTCGCTCTTGCAGTAGGCGAAGATGTCGGTGATCAGCCGCAACGACTGCTGCGGTGGGTAGATGTAGGTCCCGCGCGCGATGTACTCCTTGAGCACGTCGTTCTGGATGGTGCCGGTGATCTTGTCGCCGGGCACGCCGTTCTCCTCGGCGACGATCTCGTACATCAGCAGCAGCAGAGCGGCGGGGGCGTTGATCGTCATCGAGGTGGAGACCTCGTCCAGCGGCAGGTCCTCGAACAGCAGCCGCATGTCGTCGATCGAGTCGATCGCCACGCCCACCTTGCCGACCTCGCCGTGCGCGATGTCGGCGTCGGAGTCGTGACCCATCTGGGTGGGCAGGTCGAAGGCGACGGAGAGGCCTCCGGTCCCGTTCGCGACGAGCTGCTTGTAGCGCTCGTTGGACTCCTTCGCGGTGCCGAAGCCGGCGTACTGGCGCATCGTCCACGGACGGCCGGAGTACATCGAGGGGTAGACGCCCCGCGTGAACGGGTACTCCCCCGGGCGCCCGAGCTGCGTGTCCGGGTCGAAGCCGTCCAGCGCGTCCGGTCCGTAGAGCGACTCGAACGGAAGGCCGCTCTCGGTGCGGTTCGCGTCGCCGGCACCGGGCGTGCCGGCTGTGGGGCTCTCACCTTCGCTCATGAAGGTCAATCTACGCACGAGGCCGCCGGCACCGCACCGTGAGCCTTCCCACCCGGGCCGGTGGGGCAGTATGCAGCGATGGACCGGACCTCGCAGGAGCAAGTACGGCGGGCGTTCGCCCGGATGGACGAGGTGGACGGGCTCGTCCGCTCGGTGTGCACCCGCGACGAGTCGGCACCGGAGCGCGCCCGGCTGCTCGACGTGGAGGCCCGGGACGGCCGGGTCCGGGGGCCGTTGCACGGGCGGCCGGTGCTGGTCAAGGACAACGTCGACACCTCCGACCTCCCGACGACGGCGGGTTCGCTGGTCCTCGCGAACCGGCCGAGCCCCTCGCAGGACGCGCTCCTGGTCCGTCGGCTGCGCGAGGCGGGGATGGTGGTGCTCGGCAAGGCCAACCTCAGCGAGTGGGCGAACATCCGCGACTCGGGCTCCACGAGCGGGTGGAGCGCGTACGGCGGCCTCACCCGCAACCCCTATGCCCTGAACCGGTCCGCCGGCGGGTCCAGCTCCGGAAGCGGTGCAGCCCTCGCCGCAGGGATCACCGCATTCGCCGTGGGCACCGAGACCGACGGCTCCATCACCTGTCCGGCCGCGTTCAACGGCTGCGTCGGGTTCAAGCCGACGGTCGGGCTGGTGGCCACCCAAGGCGTGGTGCCGGTCGCGCACTCGCAGGACTCCCCGGGACCGATGGCGACGAACGTGCGCGATGCCGCTGCCCTGCTCGGGGTGCTGGCCGGCAACGGCGTCGACTACGCGTCGTACGCCGTCGACGGACGCCTGGCCGGGAAGCGGATCGGCGTTCCCCGCAAGCAGTTCTGGGGCTACAGCCGCCACGCGGACGAGCACGCGGAGCGGGCGGTGGCGCTGCTGGCGGCGGCCGGCGCCACCATCGTCGACGACACCGACCTCGAGTCGCTGGCGCGGCTCGAGGAGGGGGACGAGCTGCTGGTGATCCTGGCGGAGCTCCGCGACGGCCTCACCGAGTACCTCACCACGCGCCCGGGCGCCGGGCCGGGATCGCTGGCGGAGGTGGTGGAGTTCAACCGTGACCATGGCGAGGTCGAGCTCTCCCACTTCGGGCAGGACCTGTTCGAGAGCTCGCTCGAGGGGCCGGGCACCGACAGCCCGGAGTACGCCCGGGCCCGGGCGCGCTGCGTCCGGCACGCCCGTGACGAGGGCATCGACGCGGTGCTCCGCGAGCACGACCTCGACGCGCTGGTGACCCCGTCGTACGCTCCGGCGTTCCCGATCGACCTGGTGAACCCGGAGGCGGTCGGCGGCTCCTGCACCAGCCCCGCCGCGATGGCGGGCTACCCGCTGCTCACCGTGCCGGTGGCCCTGGCGGCCGGGCTGCCGGTCGCCGTGTCCTTCTGGGGGACGGCGGGCAGCGAGACGACCCTCGTCGAGGTCGCCCACGGGTTCGAGCTGGCGCGCGACCGCTCCACCGGCCCCCTCCCCCCGGCGACGTACGAGCCGTTCGTCTGACTAGCCGAGCCGACCGGCGGCGTGCTCCAGCAACGCCGCCAGTGCCGGGGTCGCCGGAAGCGCGCGACCCTCGGGGTGGCGTCCCAGGTCGCCGGTGACGACGACGGCCTGCCCGTCGTCGGCCACCAGATAGGCCGCCGTCGAGGTCGTGAAGGCGTCACCGGGGACCCCGGGCACCCTCCGGTGGGGAGCCCCGAGCTTCGAGTCGGCGAGGAACGGCCCGGCCTGCGCGTTGCTGTACAGGGCCACTGTGAGGGTCCGCGCGTTCCGGCCCGTCCCGGTGGCCCAGGAGCAGGTGGCGGACCGGTCGGCGTAGGCGAGGCTCCGCGAGGCCCGCACCGGGGCACCGAGGACCGCGCGCACCCGCGCCACGTCGAGGCCGGCGCACCGGCCGGACGTCTGCAGGTCCGCCGTCGGCGGGTCGGTGGGGACGTCGGCGGCGAGGTCGCGGGCCGCCCGGAGCAGGGCGCGGAGTGCCGGGTCGCCGCCACTGAGGCGGACCAGGGTGGAGCCGCGGAGGTAGGTCAGGGTCGCCCCGTCGGCGGCACGGCTCACCCGTCCCCCACCCCCGAGGGCGACCGGCCGCCCGGACAGCCTCGCCACGTCCGCGGGCCGGGCCGGTGCGAGGCCGACGGCCACGGTCAGCGTGGAGCTGTTGAACGACGGCCCGAACCCGCACGCGTCGACCACCCCGTCGTACCCGGGGACGCGGGTGAGCCGGTGGGTGGTCGGCTCCGCATCCAGACCGGTGGCGCGACGCAGCGTGGCCGCCGTCGGCAGCCGGCACACGTCCAGGCCGCGGCCCAGCAGCGACGAGGAGGACGGCGCCGACGAGGCGGCCCGGGTCTCGCTCCGCTCCGAGGGCTGGCGGGACGAGGAGGGCGACGCGGAGCAGCCGGCCACCAGCAGGGTCGCCCCGACCACGCTGACGAGCACGGTGCGATCGGGGCGAGGCACGGGTCTCCAGGCGTGGGGGCGGACGGGGTGGGATCACGCTAGCCCGGCTCCCCTGGTGGGCCCCGTCCGGCGGTAACCCATCTCACAAGCGCTAGGCGGTTCGGACCGTTCGCACGCGGATAAGGTGACGAGGTTATCCGCACGAAGCCGTGCCCTCACCAGTCGATCCGGGAGGTTCTCCTACCGTGGCCAGCTCTCCGGCAGGCACGTTGTACCGGGGTCGAGAAGGCATGTGGTCCTGGGTGCTGCACCGGATCACGGGTGTCTCGATCTTCTTCTTCCTCTTCGCCCACGTCGTCGACACCGCGATGGTCCGGATCTCCCCGGAGACCTACAACACCGCCGTCGAGACCTACAAGAACCCGGTCGTCGGGCTCATGGAGGTCGGCCTCGTCGGCGCGGTGCTCTTCCACGCGCTCAACGGGGTGCGGATCGTGCTGGTCGACTTCTGGGAGAAGGGACCGCGCTACCAGCGTCAGCTGACGTACGGCGTGGTCGGCCTCTTCGTCGTGCTCTTCGCGCCGTTCGTGGTGCGGCACCTGTCGAACGTCTTCGGGGGCTGAGGACCGTGGCCGCACCGACCATCGCCCCGCCCCGCTCGCGACCCGCCCGTGGCGGCAACTTCGAGCTCAACAGCTGGCTGTTCATGCGCGGCTCGGGCCTGCTGCTCCTCGTCCTCGTCTTCGGCCACCTGTTCGTGAACCTGATGACCGGCGAGGGAATCCACCAGATCGACTTCGCCTTCGTCGCCGGCAAGTGGGCCAACCCCTTCTGGCAGGTCTGGGACCTCGCGATGCTCTGGCTGGCGATGCTGCACGGCGGCAACGGGCTGCGCACCATCGTCAACGACTACGCCACGAAGGCCCACACCCGCTTCGCGGTCAAGACGCTGCTGTACTTCGGCACCGCGGTCGTCATCGTGCTCGGCACGCTCGTGATCTTCACCTTCGACCCGTGCCTCGACCCGAGCTCGACGCTCGACGTGTGCCGGGCGAAGTAGAGCAGGAGACAGCCATGGTCACCCATCACCGGTACGACGTCGTCATCGTGGGCGCCGGTGGCGCCGGCATGCGTGCTGCCCTCGAGTCCGGCCAGCGCACGCGCACCGCTGTGCTCACCAAGCTCTACCCCACCCGTTCGCACACCGGCGCGGCGCAGGGCGGCATGTGCGCCGCCCTGGCGAACGTCGAGGAGGACAACTGGGAGTGGCACACCTTCGACACCGTCAAGGGCGGCGACTACCTCGTCGACCAGGACGCAGCGGAGGTGATGGCGAAGGAGGCCATCGACGCGGTCCTCGACCTCGAGCGGATGGGGCTGCCCTTCAACCGGACGCCCGAGGGCACCATCGACCAGCGCCGGTTCGGCGGCCACACCCGCAACCACGGCGAGGCCGCCGTACGACGGTCGTGCTTCGCCGCGGACCGCACCGGGCACATGATCCTGCAGACGCTCTACCAGCAGTGCATCAAGCACGAGGTGGAGTTCTTCAACGAGTTCTATGTGCTCGACATGACGATGACCGACGGTCGCGTGTCGGGCGTGGTGGCCTACGAGCTCGCGACCGGCGAGCTGCACGTGTTCAGTGCGAAGTCGGTGATCCTCGCGACCGGCGGCTTCGGGAAGGTCTTCCGCACGACCTCGAACGCGCACACGCTCACCGGTGACGGGATGGGCATCGTGTGGCGCGCCGGCCTGCCGCTCGAGGACATGGAGTTCTTCCAGTTCCACCCGACCGGGCTCGCGGGCCTCGGGGTGCTGCTGTCCGAGGCCGCACGCGGGGAGGGCGGCATCCTGCGCAACAGCGAGAACGAGCGCTTCATGGAGCGCTACGCCCCCACGATCAAGGACCTCGCCCCCCGCGACATGGTCGCCCGCGCGATGGCCAACGAGGTCCGCGAGGGCCGCGGCGCGGGGCCTGACAAGGCGTACGTCTACCTCGACGTCACGCACCTGCCCAAGGAGCAGATCGACTCCAAGCTCCCGGACATCACCGAGTTCGCCCGGACGTACCTCGGCGTCGAGCCGTACACCGAGATGATCCCCGTGTTCCCGACGGCGCACTACGCCATGGGCGGGGTGCCCACCAACATCAAGGGCGAGGCGCTCCGCGACAACCAGACCGTGATCCCGGGGCTCTATGCCGCCGGCGAGGTGGCCTGCGTCTCGGTGCACGGCTCGAACCGGCTCGGCACCAACTCGCTGCTCGACATCAACGTGTTCGGCCGCCGTGCCGGCATCCACGCCGCGGAGCACGCGGCGACCGTGGAGTACGCCGAGCTCCCGGAGGCCCCCGAGAGCACCGTGCAGTCGATGATCGAGTCGATGCGCGACGCGGGCGGGTCCGAGCGGGTGGCGGCCATCCGTCAGGAGCTGCAGGCCACGATGGACATCAACGCGCAGGTCTACCGCACCGAGGGGTCGCTGAAGCAGGCACTCGCCGACCTGGACGGCCTCAAGGCCCGGTACCTCGGCGTCTCGGTGCAGGACAAGGGCAGACGGTTCAACACGGACCTGCTCGAGGCCGTCGAGCTCGGCTTCCTGCTCGACCTCGCCGAGGTGCTCGTCACGTCCGCGCTGGCGCGCAACGAGTCGCGCGGCGGCCACTTCCGGGAGGACCACCCCACCCGGGACGACGTGAACTTCATGCGGCACACGATGGCCTACCGCAACGAGGACGGCTCGATCCGGCTCGACTACAAGCCGGTCGTCGAGACCCGTTACAAGCCGATGGAGCGCAAGTACTGATGGACGTCACGGTCAAGATCCTCCGCTACAACCCCGAGGTCTCCGAGGAGTCCTCCTGGGTGAGCTACCAGGTGACCGCCGAGCCGACCGACCGGGTGCTCGACGCGCTGCACAAGATCAAGTGGGACCTCGACGGGTCGCTGACGTTCCGCCGCTCCTGCGCCCACGGCGTCTGCGGGTCCGACGCGATGCGGATCAACGGCAAGAACCGGCTGGCCTGCAAGACGTTGCTCAAGGACGTCAACCCCGCCCAGCCGGTGACCGTCGAGCCGATCAAGGGCCTGCCGGTGCTCAAGGACCTGGTCGTCGACATGGAGCCGTTCTTCGCGGCGTACCGGTCGGTGATGCCGTTCCTGGTCACCACCGGCAACCAGCCGAGCCGCGAGCGCCTCCAGTCACAGGCCGACCGCGAGCGGTTCGACGACACCACCAAGTGCATCCTGTGCGCGGCGTGCACCACGTCGTGTCCCGTGTACTGGGCCGACGGTCAGTACTTCGGCCCGCAGGCCATCGTCGGTGCCCACCGGTTCATCTTCGACAGCCGCGACGAGGGCACCGACCAGCGGCTTGAGATCCTCAACGACCGCGAGGGCGTGTGGCGCTGCCGCACCACCTTCAACTGCACCGAGGCCTGCCCCCGCGGCATCGAGGTCACCAAGGCGATCCAAGAGGTCAAGCGCGCGCTGATCTTCCGCCGCTGACCCTCCCCCACCCCGGCCGAGGCGCGCGGTTCTGCGGTCGTCAGCGGTGGCCGGCGGTGATCTGCTCGCGGTCGGTGGTGCGCCAGGCCTTCACGCCGAGCCGGCCGAGCACCACGGCGATCACGAGGTTGACGACGATCAGCACGGAGTGGGCGACCCAGTAGCCGGTGGGCCGGTCCTCCCCCGACGCGTGGGCCGCGGCGAGGTTCTTGGTGAACGTCGCGTACGTGATGACGTTCCAGGCCGCGATCGCGAGGAACAGGACGGCGTGCTTGCGCTGCATCTTCACCTCCCCATCCTGCTCCGCCGAGCCAAGTCCCGCGCTGCTCAGGCCGACCGGGCCACCTCGTCGAGCGCGTCGGCGACGGCCTGCGCTCCGGGCCGCCCCATCACGATCGTGTAGTGGTTGGTCCCCGGTACGTCGCGCACCTCGATCGCCGGGAACGTCGGGCGGTGCTCCTCGACGAGCTCGCTCGGGTAGAGCCCGCCCGGATCGCCCATCATCCCGTACGGCGCGCGCAGGAAGAGCGTGCCCGGAGGCAGCGAGGTGGCCCACCGGGCCGATGTCTCCGGGTCGAGCAACCCCTCGGAGTCCTCGCGCACCGCGGCGAGCGAGACGCTCGACCGGTCCCCGTCGAGGTCGTAGGTGAAGTACGCCTCGACCTCCGGCGTCCAGGCATCGGCGAAGGCCGGGTGGGGCCGCCAGTAGTCGAGGTAGTCCTCCGGCGTCGCGAACGTCATCGTGAGCCGCTTCGCCGCCGGGCCGATCGCGGCCGCGAGCGCCTCGTCGAGGGTGACCCCCTCCGGCACCGGCGGGAACGGCAGCCCGCCGTCGACGAGGACGGTGCCCGCCACCCGGTCGCCGTGCAGCGCCACGAAGGCGGCGGCCACGAAACCCCCCATCGAGTGACCGGTGAGCAACGGCCTTCCGAGGTCGAGGGCGTCCACGACGGCCAGCAGGTCGTCGGCGTGCCTCTCCATGCCCGCGCGTCCCGCGACCCGGTTGCTGCGTCCGCGTCCACGCAGGTCGGGGGCCACCAGCGTGAACCGGTCGAGCGCCGCCAGTCGCTGCCACGCGAGGTGGTTGGCGGTCACGCCGTGGGCCGCGAGCACCACCGGCGCCTGCGGGTCGCTCGAGATCCAGCGCCCGACGCGCAGCACTCCCCCGGCGACCGGCACGTCGACGGTGTCGTAGGTCGGTGTGCTCACCGGCGCACCGCCCGGACGATGAGGGCGACGAGCCCGCCCACGGCAGCAGCCAGCCCGGCCAGCAGCCACGGCGGTCGATCCAGTGGTCGAGAAGGGGCTGCGGCGGTCGCAGGTTCGCGCGCCTGGACCGGGCCAGAAACCGCAGGTTCGCGCGCCTCGGCGGTCACTGGGGGGTCTGCGGTCGCGGCGCCGGGTGCCCGCATCGCCTCCGCGGTCCGTTGGGCCAGCGACAGCGGCGAGGTGTAGGCCCACGCGGCGGCGTACATCACCAGCCGGGAGAAGTAGTTGATCCAGACGAGCAGGATCAACGCGACGCCGAAGGCCTGGAAGGCCGGTTGCCCCTTGGTCTGTCCGAGCAGCAGGTTGGCTCCCAGCTTGAGCACCTCGAAGCCCACGGCGCCGAGCAGTGCGCCCCTGATCAGGGCGGGGCGCGGCACGTGCGACTCGACCAGCAGCAGCTTGAACATGCTCAGCAGCAGCAGCGTGGAGGCGACGATGGCCAGCAGGTGCGCGAGGACGCCGAGCACCAGCGCGGGTACGACCGCGGCCGGGTCGATCCCCACCAGATCCAGGATCAGCCCGGAGAACCCGGTCACCGCCCCCGACAGCGTCACCGAGACCATCAGCGTCAGACCGACGAGGGCGAGGGTGCCGAGGTCGCGGAGCTTGCCGAGCACGAAGTTCGGCTGCTCCTGGCGGGGCACCGCGAACATCACCTCGAGCGCCTGTCGCATGCCGGAGAGCCAGCCGAGCCCGGAGTACAGCACCGCGGCCAGCCCGACCACGCCGACGGCGCCGGAGTAGTCCTCGATGGTCTTCAGGGGGATCTCACCCTTGCCGGAACCGATCACGCCCGGTAGCAACTTGCCGATCTCATTGACCATCTGGCCCCTGATGTCGGGGTAGAGGTGCGCGACCAGGCCGACCACGAAGAACGAGAGCGCCAGGATCGGGAAGAACGACAAGAAGCCGAAGAACGTGACGGCGCCGGCTTGAGCGTTGCCGTTCACGGCGCCGTAGTGCGCCAGCATCTTCAGGGTGTGGTCGAACCACTCGTACCTGTCGCGCAGCCGGGCAAGCGCCGCTGCGACGCGTTCCTTCAGGGAAGCCATGAGGGGGAACTACCCATCGGGGGCTGCCGTCAACGCGAAGTCGCGGGTCGGTGCCCAGCCGGTCTCGCCTCCGTGCACGTAGAGCGAGAAGTGCTCGACGGGGAAGTCGCACTCGAACGTCGCGAGCTCGTCGAACGCCCGGTCCAGCAGCGCGTCGTCGAGGTGGTGCGCGACGGTCACGTGCGGGTGGTACGGGAACTGCAGGTCGGCGGCGAGCGGCCCACGCCGCACGGACGAGGCCAGCTGCTCGCACCCGGAGATGCCCTCGGCGAGGGTGACGAAGACCACCGGTGAGACCGGGCGGAAGGTGCCGGTGCCGCGCAGGTGGATGGCGAAGGCGGGGGTGAGCGCCGACGCCGCGGCGAGGTGCTCCTCCACCGCGGGTACGGCGTCCTCGTCGATCGCGAACGGTGGCATCAGCGTCACGTGCGTCGGGATGCCGGGGGCGGTCTGGTCGCCGAGTGCGGCGCGGTACTCCTGGAGCCACGAGCCCCACGGGTCCGGCACGGCGATGGCCACGCCGATCGTGGTGCGTGCCGCCGTGGTGCGAGACGTCGTCACCGGCGTGACTCTAGCGGCCCGGGGCGACGAACCCGACCCGCTCGTAGACGTCGGCGAGCGTGCGCTCGGCCACTGCCGAGGCCTTGTCAGCACCGGCCTGCAGGATCGCGTCGAGCTGGGCGGTGTCGTCGAGCAGCTCCTGGGTGCGAGCTCGGAACGGCGTCACGAGGTCCCTCACGACCTCGGCAAGGTCCTTCTTCAGGTCGCCGTAGCCGCGGCCGTCGTAGGCCTTCTCGAGCTCCTCGACCGTGCGGCCGGTCAGCGCGGAGAAGATCTTCAGCAGGTTGGAGACGCCGGGCTTCTCGGTCTCGTCGAAGCGCACCTCCGAGCCGGAGTCGGTCACCGCGGACCGGATCTTCTTGGCCGAGACCGAGGGCTCGTCGAGAAGCTCCACGATGCCGGCGGTCGAGGACGCCGACTTCGACATCTTCGCCGTCGGGTCCTGGAGGTCCTTGATCTTGGCGGTCTCCTTGAGGATGTAGGGCTCCGGCAGCCGGAACGTCTTCGAGTAGCGGTGGTTGAACCGACCGGCCAGGTCGCGGGTGAGCTCGAGGTGCTGGCGCTGGTCCTCGCCGACCGGGACGTACTGCGGGCGGTAGAGCAGGATGTCGGCGGCCTGGAGCACGGGGTAGGTGAACAGCCCCACGGACGCCTGGCCCTCGCCCGCCCTGGCGGACTTGTCCTTGAACTGGGTCATCCGCCGTGCCTCGCCGACACCGGTGAGGCACTGCAGCACCCAGGCCAGCTGGGCGTGTGCAGGCACCTGGGACTGGATGAAGATCGCCGACCGCTCGGGGTCGATCCCCATCGCCAGCAGCTGGGCGGCCGCGCGCCGAACCCGCGGCCGCAGCTGCTTCGGGTCGTACTCGAGGGTGATCGCGTGCATGTCGGCGATGAACAGGTACGGCTCGTAGTCGTCCTGGAGGGCCACCCACTGGCGCAGGGCGCCCAGGTAGTTGCCGAGGTGGAACGAGTCGGACGTGGGCTGGATGCCGGACAGCACGCGTGGGCGCGCGGGGGCCGGGGAAGCTGACGCGTCGGGCATGCCCGTCATCCTTCCAGGCGGGTCGGAGCGGTGTCGTCGACGGGCTCGGTCGGCTCGATGCGGATCGGGTGGTCGGGGTCGACCACCACCACCGGCGGCACGGCGGCCACCAGCACTCGACCGACCCGGCGCCCGTCGATCTCGCGCACGGTGAGGCGCCGCTCGTCGAAGTCGACCCAGTCGCCGACCTGAGGCAGCCGTCCGAGCCGCGCCATCAGGAACCCGGCGACGGTCTCGTACGGCCCCTCGGGCAGCTCCACCCCGGTCTCGTCCTCGAAGTCGTCGAGGTTCAGCAGGCCGTCGACCTCGACGTCCCCGCCGTGGTGGACGGTGGTCTCTGCCTCGTCGGTGTCGTACTCGTCCTTGATGTCACCGATCAGCTCCTCGACGAGGTCCTCCATCGTCACGATGCCGGCGGTGCCGCCGTACTCGTCGGCGACGATGGCCAGGTGCATGCCTTCGCGGCGCATGTCGGCCAGGGCGGCCAGGATCGGCCTGGTCCACGGCAGCACCAGCGCCTGCCGGGCCAGCTCGCCGACCCGCACGGAGCGACCGGACAGCTCCGGGCCGAGCAGGTCGCGCACGTGCACGAAGCCGATGACGTCGTCGGCCGAGCCGCGGGTGACCGGGTAGCGCGAGTGCGGCTGGTGCAGCGCGTCCCTGGCGGCCTTGAAGACCGGCGTGGAGGCGTCGATGAAGTCGACCTCGGTGCGCGGGATCATCACCTCGCGGATCTGCCGGTCACCGGCCGCGAAGACGTCCTCGACGATCCTGCGCTCCTCCTCACCCAGCGTCTCGTGGGTGTTGACCAGCTCCCGCAGCTCCTCGTCGGACATCTGCTCCCGCTGTGCCTTCGGGTCGCCGCCGGTCAGCCGCACCACGATGTCGGTGGAGACCGAGAGCAGCCAGATGACCGGCCGTGACACCTTGGCGACCCGGTCGATCGTGGGACCCAGGCTCAGCGCGAACCCCTCGGCCCGCTGCAGCGCCAGCCGCTTGGGCGCCAGCTCGCCGAGCACAAGGGAGACGTAGGAGATCGCGATCGTGACCAGCACCAGGGCCACCACGTCGGACGGACCGGTGGGCACCCCGAGGTCGACGAGCGTGGGCGCGAGCTCGCCCGAGAGCGTGGCGCCGCCGAACGACGCCGACAGGAAGCCGGCCAGGGTGACGCCGACCTGCACGGCAGCCAGGAACCGGTTCGGGTCCTCCGCGAGCCGGGCGACCGCCTCCCCTCGGCGGCCACGAGTCGACAGCGCCCGGACCTGGCTCTCGCGCAGCGAGACCAGGGCGATCTCGGCGGCGGCGAACATGCTGCCGATGAGGATGAAGACGACGACGAGCCCGATGTTGGCCAGCGTGCTGCTCACGCGTCACACCCGGAGGTCTCGCGACGTGTCAGCGGCCTCGGCGGTCTCGGGCCGTCGTCCATGCCTCAACGATAAGGGTTTGCGGGGCGGCGCCCGACTGGGCAGGGTGTCCAGGTGAGGTTCCCCGACGACGTGCCGTTCCTCACCGACGGCGTGGTGACCCTGCGCGCGCACCACGAGGGGGACATCGACGGCGTGCTCGAGCAGGGCAGCGACCCGGTCAGCCGGCGGTGGACGACGGTCCCGGTGCCCTACACCCGCGAGGACGCCGAGACGTTCGTGACCCGGACGATGCCCACCGGCTGGTCACGGGGCCAGTGGAGCTTCGCGGTGGAGGCGACCGACGACCGGGGCGTGCCCCGGTTCTGCGGGACCGTCGAGCTGCGCGACGAGGGCAACCGCCGGGCCGAGATCGCCTACGGGGCGCACCCATGGGCCCGCGGCCGCGGCATCGTCGAGCGCGCGCTGCGGCTGCTGCTCGAGTGGGGCTTCACCCAGCTGCGCCTGCGGGTCGTGCTCTGGTGGGCCCCGGTCGGGAACTGGGCGTCGCGACGCACGGCCTGGAAGGTCGGCTTCAGCTGTGACGGCACGGTGGAGCGCTGGCTCCCGCAACGGGGGGACCTGTACGACGGCTGGGTCGGGGTGCTGCACGTCGACGACCAGCGCGCCCCCCGGGGCGACTGGCTCACGGTGCCGGAGATCACCGGCTCCGCGGTGCGCCTGCGCGCCCTCCGCGCGGGCGACGCCGAGCGGGTGGTGCAGGCGTGCAACGACGAGCGCACTGCCTTCTGGTTGCCGCAGCTGCCTCGGCCCTACACCCTTCAGGACGCCCACGAGTACCTCGAGTCCTGCCAGGAGCAGCTCGCCACGGCCGGAGGCGTCACCTGGGCGGTGGCCGACGCGTCGAGCGACGAGCTCGCCGGAGCCATCGGCGCCTTCGGCCTCAAGGCCCGTCGGGAGGCCGAGATCGGCTACTGGTCGCATCCCGACGCGCGGGGGCGCGGCGTGATGACCGAGGCGTGCCGCCTCGTCGTGCAGCACTGCTTCACGCCGTACGACGTGGGCGGGCTGGGTCTGGCCCGGCTCACCGTCGGCGCCGCCGAGGGCAACACCGCCTCGCACCACGTGATCGTGAGCAACGGCTTCGAGCCCGTCAGCCACGAGCGTCAGGCGCTGCAGAACGGCGACGGCGCTCTCGTGGACCAGATCGGCTACGACCTGCTGCGCGACGAATGGCCTCGACCGGGGCCGTGAACGTCGCGTCGGTGCTGGAGCACCGAGAGCCCGACGACGACGAGCCCGGTCACGGACAGCCCGGCGCCCACCCAGCTCGGGGCGGTGTAGCCGAGCCCGGCAGCGATCACCACACCACCGAGCCAGGCCCCTAGCGCGTTGGCCAGGTTCAGGGAGGCGTGGTTGAGCGCGGCGCCGAGCATCTGCGCGTCGCCGGCCACCTGCATCAGCCGCATCTGCAGCGTGACCGCCAGCATCGAGCCGACCGTCGAGACCAGCACCACGGTGAGCCACGCCGCGACCGGCTGGGCCGCGGTGAACGTGAACAGCGTCAGCGCCAGGCCCATGGCCACGTTGGAGACCACGATCGAGCGGAGCACGGACCAGTCGGCGCTGATGCCGCCGAGGGTGGTGCCCAGGATGCTGCCCAGGCCGAAGGCCAGCAGGAACAGCGGCACCGCACCCGCGGACAGGCCGGTGACGTCGGTGAGGGTGGGCGCGATGTAGCTGTACATCGCGAACATCCCGCCGAAGCCCACCGCGCCGATGAGCAGGGTCAGCCAGACCTGGGAGCGGGCGAGGGCGTGCAGCTCCCGGCGGCCGGTCGCGCTCCGGTCCCCGCTCACGACGGGGACGAAGCACGCGACCAGCGCGACGCTCAGCATCCCGAGCAGCGTCACGGCGCCGAACGCGGACCGCCAGCCGAGGTGCTGGCCGAGCCAGGCGGCAGCGGGCACGCCGACGAGGGTCGCGACGGCCAGCCCGAGCATCACCCGGCTGACCGCACGGCCCTTGCGTGCGGGGTCGACGAGGCTCGCCGCGACGAGCGACGCGACGCCGAAGTAGGCACCGTGCGGCAGTCCGGCGGCGAAGCGGGCACCGGCGAGCGAGAGGTACGACGGCGCGAGAGCGGTCGCCAGGTTCGCCGAGGCGTAGGCGGCCATCAGCACGAGCAGCAGCCCCTTGCGGGGCAGCCGGGCACCGACCACCGCGATCAAGGGGGCGCCGACGACGACGCCGAGGGCGTAGGCGGAGATGACGTGCCCCGCCTGCGGGATCGACACCCGCACCCCACTGGCCATCTCGGGCAGCAACCCCATCGTCACGAACTCCGTGGTGCCGATGGTGAAGCCGCCGACGGACAGCGCCAGGATCGCCAGCGTCGCGTGCTGGGAGCGACGCGCGGGCACGGTGGCCTGGCGAGGCTGGGCGGTGGTCGTCACGGCAGTCCTTCGGGAGGCACGAAAGAGGAGGCGGATCGGGGCGGCTGCGGTGTGCGCAGTGCTCGCACGGCCCAACGGCTCCAGTCTGCCAGTTCTTCCTTTCCCGGTAAAGAAGAGTCGGTGTCGACCCGCTCACACCTCACGGCCGGCGCGTGCGCACCTTGACAGTGATGCTGTCACTGTCGAGACTCGCGGCATGCTCCCCCGCAGGCACTGGCAGCGGCACATCGCGCGGCTGGACCCGGAGACCGACTACGAGGAGATCTACCGGATCGTGCTCGCGCACGAGTTCCCGTGGGACATGAACCAGGCGCTGTCCTTCGCGCTGTTCCGCACCTACGCCGTCCCGTCGATCGGCCGCCTCCTCGACGAGACGGGCGAGTTCTACCGCGACACGCCGAAGCGCTACGACGACACGGTTCTGCTGCTCGACGAGCCGGCGCGCCATGGCCTGCACAGTGAGCGCGGCCGCCGGGCGGTCCGCCGGGTGAACCAGATGCACGGCGCCTACGACATCGCCCCGGGCGACATGCGCTACGTGCTGTCCACGTTCGTGGTGACGCCGAAGCGCTGGATGGACGACTACGGCTGGCGACCGTTCTCTCCTGCCGAGGTGCGCGCCAGCGTCCTGTACTACCTCGAGCTCGGCCGGTTGATGGGCATCCGGGACCTGCCGGCCAGCTACTCCGGCTTCGAGGAGCTGCTGGTGTCCTACGAGGCCGAGCACTTCGCCTACGACGAGGCGGGTCGACGGGTCGCCGACACCACGATGCGGCTGATGACGAGCTTCTACCCAGCCCCCTTGGCGGGGTCGGTGGAGCTGTTCAGCCGGGCGCTGATGGACGAGGCGCTGCTCGAGGCGTTCCGCTTCCGCAGGCCTCCTCGGGCGGTCGTCACGGCGGCAACGGCAGGGCTGCGGGCCCGCGCCCGCGTGGAGGCGATGCTGCCCGCGCGGAAGCGGCCGCTGCACGCGCCGGACGTGAAGCGCATCAGGTCCTACCCGGACGGCTACGAGATCGAGGCGCTCGGCACCTTCCCCCGTGGCTGCCCGGCGTCCCATCGCAACCGGGGGAGCGGCTGAGCCGACCTCAGCCCAGGATCGCCAAGGCCTCGTTGAAGGTCTTCGACGGTCGCATCACCGCTGCGGCCTTCTGCTCGTCCGGCCGGAAGTAGCCACCGATGTCGGCGGGCGAGCCCTGCACGCCGAGCAGCTCCTCGTTGATCGCGTCCTCGCCGTCCTTCAGCGCCTTCGCGACCTCGCGGAACCCGGACGCCAGGTCGGCGTCCTCGGTCTGCGCGGCCAGCTCCTCGGCCCAGAACAGTGCCAGGTAGAAGTGGCTGCCGCGGTTGTCGATCTCGCCCACCTTGCGGCTGGGCGACTTGTTCTCCTCCAGGAAGCGACCGGTCGCCTTGTCGAGCGCAGCGCCGAGCAGCCGTGCCCGGGGGTTGTCGGTCGTGTCGGCCATGTGCTCGAGGCTGACGGCCAGTGCGAGGAATTCGCCCAGGCTGTCCCAGCGCAGGTGGTTCTCCCGCACCAGCTGCTGCACGTGCTTGGGCGCCGACCCACCGGCGCCGGTCTCGAAGAGCCCGCCCCCGTTGATCAGCGGCACCACGGAGAGCATCTTGGCGCTGGTGCCGAGCTCGAGGATCGGGAAGAGGTCGGTGAGGTAGTCGCGCAGCACGTTGCCGGTGACCGAGATGGTGTCCTCGCCCCTGCGGATCCGCTCCAGCGAGAACGCGATCGCGTCGACCGGCGTCATGATCTCGATCTGCAGACCGTCGGTGTCGTGCTCGGGCAGGTAGGCCCGCACCTTCGCGATCAGCTCCGCGTCGTGGGCACGGTCCTCGTCGAGCCAGAAGACCGCCGGGTCACCGGTGGCACGCGCCCGGTTGACCGCGAGCTTGACCCAGTCGCGGATCGGCACGTCCTTGGTCTGGCACATCCGCCAGATGTCGCCCTGGGAGACAGGGGTCTCGAGCAGCGCGGTGCCGGACCCGTCGACGACCCGGACCGTGCCGGTGGCGGGGATCTCGAAGGTCTTGTCGTGGCTGCCGTACTCCTCGGCCGCCTGCGCCATCAGCCCGACGTTGGCCACCGAGCCCATCGTGGCCGGGTCGTAGGCGCCGTGGGCGCGGCAGTCGTCGAGCACGACCTGGTAGATCCCGGCGTACGACGAGTCGGGGATCACCGCGAGGGTGTCGGCCTCCTCGCCGTCGGGGCCCCACATGTGGCCGGACGTGCGGATCATCGCCGGCATGGAGGCGTCGACGATCACGTCGCTGGGCACGTGCAGGTTGGTGATGCCGTTGTCGGAGTCGACCATCGCGAGCCTGGGACCGTCGGCGAGCCCCTGCGTGACGGCGGCCTCGATGGCCTCCCGCTGCTCGTCGGGCAGCTGCTGCACGGACTTGAGCAGCGCGCCCAGTCCGTCGTTGGGGCTCACCCCGGCGGCGCTCAGCGCCTCGGCGTGCTCGGTGAACAGCGCCGGGAAGAACGCGCGCACCACGTGGCCGAAGATGACCGGGTCGGAGACCTTCATCATCGTGGCCTTCAGGTGCACCGAGAACAGAACGTCGTCGGCCTTGGCGCGGGCGATCTGCTCGACGAGGAACTCGCGCAGCGGGCCGACGCGCATCACCGTGGCATCCACGACCTCGCCCTCGAGCACGGGCACCGACTCGCGCAGGACGGTCGTGGAGGCGTCGTCCCCGACGAGCTCGATGCGCAGCTCGTCGTCCTGGGCGAGCACCGCCGACTTCTCGCTGGAGCGGAAGTCGCCGGTGTGCATGTGCGCGACGTTGGTCCTGGACTCCGAGCTCCACTCCCCCATCGAGTGCGGGTGCGCCTTCGCGTAGTTCTTCACCGAGGCGGGCGCGCGGCGGTCGGAGTTCCCCTCGCGCAGCACCGGGTTCACCGCACTGCCCTTGACCTTGTCGTAGCGGGCGCGCGCGTCCCTCTCCTCGTCGGTCGACGGACTGTCGGGGTAGTCCGGCAGGTCGTAGCCCTGCTCCTGCAGCTCGGCGACGGCCGCCTTGAGCTGCGGGATCGAGGCGCTGATGTTCGGCAGCTTGATGATGTTCGCCTCGGGAGTGGTCGCCAGCTCGCCCAGCTCGGCCAGGGCGTCGTCGAGCCGCTGCTCGTCGCTCATCCGGTCGGGGAACTGCGCGATGATCCGGCCGGACAGCGAGATGTCGCGGGTCTCCACGTCGACGCCGGCCGTGGCGGCGTACGCCGCGATCACCGGCAGGAAGGAGTACGTCGCCAGCGCGGGCGCCTCGTCCGTCTGGGTGTAGATGATCGCCGACTTCTGGGGGTCCGTCACCGGGGCTCCTCTTCTGTGTGCACGCGCGGGGGGTCACGCGCCCATGAATCTAGTCCACCCGCTCGGGCCGTCGATCCTCACCGTGGGACCGCTGACCTGACGGCTGGTCTCGCGGTAGAACAGAGCCATGACGTCCACCGCCGGCTCCGTGCCTCCCTCGACCACCCTCCCGCCCGCCGTCTCGTGGGTCCAACAGCTCGAGCGCGCGTCGGTCCTCGACCCGGTCGTGGGCCTGGTCCGCCCGCTCGTGAACGCGCTCGTCGCCGACCCGGCCCGTCGTGACCTGCTGCGCGGGGCATGGCTGGGCCACGCGGTGCACCCGCCGCTGACCGACGTCACGCTCGGGTTCTGGACCTCGGCGGTCGCCCTCGACCTGATCGGTGGACGGGCCTCCCGGCCGGCGGCCCGCCGGCTCGTCGCGCTCGGCCTGCTGAGTGTCGGCCCCACGCTGTGGACCGGCTGGGCCGAGTGGTCCGGCCTCGAGCATCGCGACCAGCGCGTCGGTCTCGTGCACGCCCTCGCGAACGGTACGGCGACCGCCGGCTTCCTCGCCTCCTGGCGAGCCCGTCGCAGGGGCCAGCACGCCCGGGGCGCCGCACTCGCGCTCGCGTCCTCCGGTGCGTTGACGGTGGGCGGCTTCCTCGGCGGCCACCTGGCCTCGGCACGGAACGTCGCCAGCCACCACCCGGCGTTCGACGCCGACTGAGGGGTCAGGGGGTGAGCGTCACCTCGCCGTCCGCGGCGACCGTGACGGTCACCGGCTCGCCGGCCGCGCGGATGCCGTGCAGCGTGAACGGCCCGAGAGCCGTTCCGGTCCGCACCGGGTGCGTGAGCGTCGCCCCGCGCACGTCGAGCCCGGTCACCGCTGCCAGGCAGGCCAGCGGCGCCGCCGCGGCCCACGCCTGGGGACGGCACGCCGCCGGGTAGTCGACCGGGAACGAGACGTCGGAGGCCGCGTCCCCGCCGTACAGCTCGGGGAGCCGGAAGTCGACCCCCTCGGCGGCGGCGACGATCCCGGCCGCGAGCCGCGTGGCCTCCTCGGCCCGGCCCTCGAGCGCCAGGCCCCGCACGGCGACGGCGGTGTCGTGCGGCCACACGGTCCCACCGTGGTAGCTCAGCCGCGAGTAGCGCGGCGAGGACGCGGTCAGGGTCCGAAGCCCGAACCCCGAGGCCATGTCGGGCGCGGTCAGCACCTCCACGACCCGGTCGGTCTGCTCCGCGGTGAGGATGCCGGTGCCGAGCAGGTGGCCCATGTTCGACGTGACCGAGTCGACGCGCTGGCCGTCTCGGTCCAGGGCGATCGCGACGTGGCCGCCCGCGGGGGTCTGCACCCAGAAGTCGCGGCAGAACCGGACGCGGAGGTCCTCCGCCCAGCCGGCCAGCCCCTCCACCGGAGGCTCGCCGTAGGAGTCGAGCAGGGCGCCGCCCCGCACCGCCGCCTCGTAGGCGTAACCCTGCACCTCGCAGAGCGCGATGGGTGGCTCGGCGAGCCGTCCGTCGGCGTGCTGCACCGAGTCGACGCTGTCCTTCCAGCCCTGGTTGGCCAGCCCGCGACCCGACTCGTCGACGTAGCGCAGCCAGCCCGACTCCGCCGACTGCGCCCTGACCCACTCCAGGCATCGGCGTACGGCGGGCAGCAGCGCGCGGACCTCGTCCGCGTCGGCGCCCCAGTCCCCGGCATCGGCGAGCGTGCAGACGAACAGCGCGGTCGCGTCCACGGTGCCGTAGTAGACCGGCGGCAGTCTCAACCCGCCGATCTCGAGAGGCTGGTTGCGCACCTCGTGGAGGATCTTGCCGGGCTGCTCCTCGCTCGCGGGATCGCTCGTGGTGCCCTGCCGCCGGGCCAGCGTGCGCAGCGTGGAGAGCGCCAGGTCGGTGCCGTAGGGCATGAGCAGGCGTGCCGCCCACAACGAGTCGCGACCGAACAGCGTCAGGAACCAGGGGCTCCCGGCCGCCAGGAACGCGTCGTCACCCTCGCGCAGCAGCAGCCCTTCGAGGTCGGCCAGGCTCTGGGCCACCAGCCGTGAGAGCCGCGGGTCGGGTGCCTCCACCGAGGTGTCGGCGCTCCACGGAGGCGGGCCACCGGCCCCGAACTGCGGGGTGCCGGCGGCCTCGCAGCTCAGCCGCACCGAGACCGTCTCTCCGGGCTCGACCCGGCGCCGCCAGCTGACGCGGCGTCCGTCGGCCACCTCGTCCGGCGCCGGGTCGAAGGCGACCGAGAACGACCGTCCCCCGCCCTGCCACGACAGACCTGTGCCGGTCGTCACCGGCGGCACGGGCTCGGTGTAGGCCGCCCCGCCGCGCACCACCGCCATCGGGACCAGGTCGCCGACCAGGTCGACGTGCAGCGTGAGGTCGAAGGCTTCGGGACCCCGGTGGATGAGGGTCACCTCCTGCGTCAGAGCGGCCGGAGTGAGCCTGCGCCGCACGTCGAGCGTGACCGTCGGGTCGTGCGGCCAGCCCCCGAGGCTCCGCGCGACATAGGTGAACTCCTGCCGGTCCGCCCCGGCGACCTCGGCACGCACCAGGTCCAGGTCGCTGTCGCGGACCGACACCTCGAGGCCGTCGAGCAGCCGGAGGTCGTCGACGTACCAGCCCGTGACGCCGCCCGGGCGCACCTGCCCGTCGGCCGCGGCCACCAGGATCGACGGGGCGGCGACGGAGACCGGGAGGCGGTTGAGCAGCGGCGTCAGGTGAGGGGTCACGGGCCGACCCTACGAGGCGGCTGCCCCCGGGCCCCCGGGGCTTGCTAGCGTCGGACCCGCGTCGAGAACCGACCCCGAACCGAGCCTCAGGAGCGTGTCGTGAGCACAAGTCCCGTCAAGGTCGCCGTCACCGGTGCCGCCGGCCAGATCGGCTACAGCCTGCTCTTCCGGATCGCGAGCGGGGACCTGCTCGGCAAGGACACTCCCGTGCAGCTCCAGCTGCTCGAGATCACCCCTGCGCTGAAGGCGCTCGAGGGTGTCGTGATGGAGCTCGACGACTGCGCGTTCCCGACGCTGGCAGGCGTGGAGATCGGGGACGACGCCACCACCCTCTTCGACGGCGCGAACCTCGCACTGCTCGTCGGCGCCCGCCCCCGCAGCAAGGGCATGGAGCGCGCGGACCTGCTGGAGGCCAACGGCGCGATCTTCACCGCGCAGGGCAAGGCGCTCAACGAGGTGGCCGCCGACGACGTCCGCATCGGCGTCACCGGCAACCCGGCCAACACCAACGCCCTGATCGCGATGTCGAACGCTCCCGACATCCCGAAGGAGCGGTTCACCGCCCTCACCCGGCTCGACCACAACCGGGCGCTCTCGCAGCTGGCCGCCAAGACCGGCAGTCCGGTCACCGACATCACGAAGCTGACGATCTGGGGCAACCACTCCGCGACCCAGTACCCCGACATCTTCCACGCCGAGGTGGGCGGCAAGAACGCCGCCGAGGTGGTCGACGACCAGGCGTGGATCGAGGACGACTTCATCCCCACCGTCGCCAAGCGCGGGGCAGCCATCATCGAGGCCCGCGGCTCCTCCTCGGCCGCCTCGGCGGCCTCGGCGACCATCGACGCCGCCCGCGACTGGCTGCGGGGCAGCCCCGAGGGCGACTGGGTGTCGATGGCGGTGGTCTCCGACGGCTCGTACGACATTCCCGAGGGCCTCGTGTACTCCTACCCGGTCACCACGCGCGAGGGCGACTGGTCGATCGTCCAGGGCCTGGAGATCGACGAGTTCTCCCGCGGCCGGATGGACGCCACCGCCCAGGAGCTCAGCGAGGAACGTGACGCCGTCAGGGACCTGGGGCTGATCTGACCCCGGTGCCCGGCGGCAGCGCCGGCTACGCGGCCGCGGCCAGCAGGGCGGCCAGCGGCGGCACGCTGGAGGCCACGGTGCCCACGACGCTGCCTCCCCGGGGCCGCCAGTAGCCCAGCGCGTCCGCGATGCCCATCGCGAGACTGGCCAGCACCATGTAGGCGCACGCCGTGAGCACCACAGCCGCTCCGACGGTCTCGTCGCCGGTGTGCAGGACCACGAGGCCCACGAGCACCGCGAGACCGGCGAGGGCGTTGCGGAAACCCACGACGAAGGCCCACATGCGCACGTCCGCGAGGTTGTCGGCCTCGACGTGGAGGAACCTGCGCGCGAACGGCCGCTCGAACCAGAACAGCTCGAAGGGCGCCGCACCGAGGTAGGCCAGCGCGCTGACCAGCGCCAGGACCTGGGCGGAGGTGCTCACGGCGACCCACCCCCCTGCTGCGCGAGCAGCCGCGCCTCCTTGGCGCGGGCGGTGGCGACCGCGTCGTCGACGACGAGCGGGTTCGCGGGGTCGAGGTGGGTGTGCTCCTGCACCGTGTAGAAGCGCACCTCGTGCCCGTCGGGGTCGTGGAGCAACGGCAGGATCCAGCCGACCGTCGCGAGGTGCACCCCCGCGTGCTCCTCGCCGAGCCCGGTCAGGTGCTCGGCCAGCGCCTCCAGCCGCTCCCGGTCGGGAACCCCGATCGAGAAGTAGTCGAAGCCCGCAGCCGCTCGCGCCCGCTCGGGGTCCAGGGTCAGGCCGAGCGCGGGCCCGCCGTCCGGGTGCGCCAGGGACACGCCCGTGCGCCGTCCGTGCTCCCGGAACTCGATGGCGAGCCGGTAGCCGAGCCGAGTGCCGTACCACCGCAGGGACCGGTCCAGGTCCGCGACCGGCAGCTTGAGGTGGTGCACTCCGGAAAGAGTCGGAATCATCGTGGTTGCTCCCCGTCTGTGCAGCGCTACTGCACTAATGCAGTTATACTGCAACGCATGACCGACGCCGTCAAGGCCTCAACCGCCGCCGGGCCCGATCTCCGGGCGCAGCGCGTGGCCCGCACCGAGGCGGAGCTGATCGCGGCGGCCGAGGCGCTGTTCGTCTCCCGGGGCTACGTCGCCACCACCCTCACCGCGATCGCTCGACGCGCCGGCGTCGCTCCGCGCACCGTCTACGTCCGGTTCGGGACCAAGGCGGCCCTGTTCAAGCGCGTCGTCGACCGGGCGCTGGTCGGCGACGCCGAGCCGGTCGACGTCGCGCACCGGCCCCGCACCCAGGCGGCACTGGGCGCCGCCACGCTCGCCGAGCGGGTCGACGCCCTCACCGAGGTCTCGGTCGGCATCGCGGAACGAGCCGGAGCCCTCTTCGACGTCGCCGCCCAGGCCGAGGGCCTCGAGCCGGAGCTGGCCGAGGCCGCCGGCGCCGGCCGCCGCGCCACCGCGGACCTGTGCACGGCGTTCTGGAGACGAGCCGCCGAGGACGGCCTGCTGCCCGACGGGCTCGACCCGGCCCGGCTCTCGGTCGCCGCGGACGTGCTCACCTGTGCGGACACCGTCGTGCACCTGCGTCGTACGCACGGCTGGTCCGCCGCGACGCACCGCTCGCTGATCGCCGACACGCTCACCGCGCTCGCCCGCCCCCACGACTGACCCGGTCGCCACCCAGCGGCCCTCAGGTGAGGATGACCAGTTGCTGGGTGGCTCGGGTCATCGCCACATACCGGTCGACCGCCGCCTCGATGCCCGTGCCGAACGCCTGAGGGTCGACGAGGACGACCAGGTCGAACTCCAGCCCCTTCGTCAGCTCCGGTGCCAACGATCGGACCCGGGGCGTCGCCTGGAACGTCGGGTCGCCGATGACGCAGGCGACACCCTCGGCGTGCCCGGCGACCCAGGTGTCCAGGATCGAGCCGAGCTCCGACACGGATCCGTGGACCACGGGGACGTCGCTGCTGCGCACCGAGGTCGGCACGTTGGCGTCCGGGAAGACCGTCCTGATCACCGGCTCGGCCTCCCGCATGACCTGTTCCGGCGTTCGGTAGTTGATGCTCAGGGTGGCCAGGTTGATCCGGTCGAGCCCGATCCGCTCGAGCCGCTCCTGCCACGACTCCGTGAACCCGTGCCGCGCCTGGGCGCGGTCCCCGACGACGGTGAGGCTCCGGGACGGGCAACGCACCAGCAGCATCTGCCACTCCGCGTCGGTCAGCTCCTGCGCCTCGTCCACCACGACGTGCGCGAACGGGCCGGCGAGCCGGTCCGGGGCCACGCCGGGCAGCGCGCTCTCGTCGACCAGCGTGCCCTGCAGGTCCTCTCCGCGCAGCATCGACATCACCAGCATCTCCGAGTCGTCGGACGCGACCAGGTCGTCGACGACCCTGGCCATCTGCTCCCGATCGGCGGAGACGGCGGCTTCCCGGCGACGCCGACGAGACGATGCCTCCGGGTCGCCGAGGCGTTGCCGTGCTGCATCCAGGAGCGGCAGGTCGGAGACCGTCCAGGCCTGGGCATCCGTGCGCCGCAGCTTCTCGACCTCGTGCCGCCCGAGCCAGGGCGCGCACCTGCGCAGGTAGGCGGGCACCGACCACAGGTCTGCGACGACGTCGGTGTAGTCGAGCAGCGGCCACGCTCTGTTGAGGGTGCCGATCAGCTCCCGGTTCGCCAGGAGCGACCTCCGGATCAGGTCCGGCGAGGCGTCCTCCTGGTCGTGCTTGTCCACCAGGAGCGAGACCAGCTCGTCCCGGATGTCGTCGCGGGCCTCGTTGTGCGCAGTGCCGGGCTCCGGAGACGCGAACGCCTCCGCCCAGTCGTCGCCGCTGAGCCAGACGTCGGACCACGGAGTCTCGACCACCATGCCCTCGGTGGGCGGCTCCTCGTAGAACCGGACGGCCGGCTCGATGGCTCGCACCAGGTCCACGGACGACTTCAGCCGTGCCACGTCCGGGTCGGACTCGTCCTCTGCTGCGGCGCCCTCCGGGACCAGGTGCCGCAGGGTGCACGTCTGCACACCCTCCTCGCCCAGGCTGGGAAGGACGTCGGCGACGTAGGCCAGATAGGGCTGGTGCGGGCCGACGAACAGCACGCCGCCGCGGCGGTGACCCAGGCGCGGGTCGGCGTACAGCAGGTAGGCCGTCCGGTGCAGTGCGACGACGGTCTTCCCCGTGCCCGGTCCGCCGTCGACGACGAGCGCCCCGCGCGAGCCCGCGCGGATGATCGCGTCCTGGTCGGCCTGGAGGGTGCCGAGCACGTCACGCATCCGGGACGACCGGGTGCTGCCCAGGCTGGCGATGAAGGCGGACTGGTCGTCGAGGACGGCGGCGTGTCCGTGGAACCCCTCCGCGGTGAAGACCTCGTCCCAGTAGTCGCTGATCCGGTCACCGGTCCAGCGATACCTGCGCCGGCTCGCCAGGCCCATCGGGTTGGCGTGGGTGGCTGCGAAGAACGGCGCCGCCGCGGGCGAGCGCCAGTCGACGAGGAGCCGGCGACCTGCGTCGTCCTTGAGACCGAGCCGTCCGACGTAGACCGGCTCCGCGTCGTCGGCGCCCACCATGTGCCCGAGGCACAGGTCCAGGCCGAAACGCCTCAGGGTGCCCAGCCGGGCGCTCAGCCGGTGGATCTCCAGGTCTCGGTCCATCGCCTCCTGGCCCGAGCCGCTGGGCGCGCTGCGCGCGGCGTCGAGCCGCTGGGAGAGGTCGGCGACCGAGCGCTCGAGGCTCCGGGCGACGAGCGCGAAGTGCTGCTCGTCGCCGGCGATCAGTGCCCGGTCGGCCTTGAAGGCGAGCCGGTCGGGAAGGGCGAATGCGCTGGTGCGCAGGGAAGGCACGTCATCGGCTCCGATCATGCGGGTGCGTCGGGCGGCGATTGTGCGGCACCACCTGGGCCTTGCCGCAAGGCCCACGGTGCGCTATACGTTGAGAAGGAAGGGACCGTTCCGCTCCCTCCGGCGCTGATGCCAGGATGATCCGGTGACCGGATGCAGCATCGCGGACCTCTTCGAGCTGGCCGACCAGCTCCCCGAGGTCACCCGCTCCGACAACGGTCGCTACTGGCGGATCACGGTCGGTGAGAAGACCTTCGCCTACCTGTGGGAGCCCACCCGCACGGTCGGCCTCAAACAGACCATCTCCGAGCAGCGCGCACTGGTCGGCGAGCGTCCCGAGACGTTCGAGGTCCAGTTCACCTCGGGCGGCTTCGGCTGGGTCGTGGTCCAGCTGGCCGGAGTCGAGAGAGACGAGCTGTCCGAGCTCACCTTCGAGGCGTGGAGGCTGACCGCGCCGGCCGCGCTGGTCGACGACCGCGGCGACCGCCTGCCCCGCTGACCGGCAGGCTCGACACACTCCTCCATCGTGCAGTCGGGGGGGCCAGCACGCAGTCAGGTTGTGGTCACGCTGCCCGCCCCACCCTGGGGGGTATGACGACTGCGAGTATGACGTTCCAGCGCCGCCAGATGCTGAACAAGGTTCCCGAGATCACGGTGTACTTCTGGGTCATCAAGATCCTGTGCACCACGGTGGGCGAGAGCTTTGCCGACTACATCAACGAGACACTCGGGTTCGGGCTCACGAACACGACCGTCGTCTTCTCGGCGGCGTTGGTGCTCACCCTGGTCGCCCAGTTCCGGCTGAACCGCTACGTGCCGGGGATCTACTGGCTGTCGGTGGTGCTGATCAGCGTGGTCGGCACCCTGCTGACCGACAACCTGACCGACGGACAGGGGGTGCCGCTGTGGATCAGCACCACGGTCTTCGCCGTCCTGCTCGCCGCCGTCTTCGGCATCTGGTACGCCAGGGAGCGCACCCTGTCGATCCACACCATCGTGACCACCCCTCGCGAGTCCTTCTACTGGCTCACCGTGCTGGTGACCTTCGCGCTCGGCACCGCTGCCGGTGACTGGACCTTGGAGCTGACCGGCTGGTCGCCGGGCGTCTCGGTGCTGCTCCCGCTCAGCCTGATCGTGGCCGTGCTGGTCGCGTGGCGGGTCGGCGCCGGTGCGGTGCTCAGCTTCTGGCTCGCCTACATCCTCACCCGTCCCCTGGGGGCCAACATCGGCGACTACCTCGCCTCGCCCCACGCCGACGGTGGCCTGGGCCTGGGCACGCTCGGCACGAGCGTCCTGTTCCTGGGCACGATCCTCGCCGTCGTGGTCTACCTGACGATCACGCAGAAGGACCGCACCGAGCTGGTGCGAGAGGACGGAGACAGCCATGACCGATGACCGCATCCTGCGGATCCTCGTGCTCACCGACACGGCGGACCCGACGCAGACGCTGCTCGACGCGATCGAGCGACGGGCGCTCACCGCTCGCGTGCAGTTCCGGGTGGTGGTGCTCAACCCGGCGCGGGCGGAGGTGCATCCGCTTCACCCGGAGCGCCACGACAAGGCAACCCAGGCCGAGGAGGTGCTGCACCGGGCGAACCCCCGCTACGAGTCTGCCGCCGGCAGCCGCGTGATCGGGTCGGTCTCCGTGCGGCACGACCCGATGGACGCGATCGAGGAGACCATCTTCAGCGAGCCCATCGACGAGATCATGCTGTCCGTCCCCGACCACGCGATCGCCACCCGGCTCCACCAGGACCTCCAGCACCGCCTGCTGCACCTGGGGCTGCCCGTCTCCGTCGTCCCCCGTGAGGTCGCCGGCTGAGGGCTCTCGTCCGCCCTCTCCGTGCCCTGCGGCGCTCAGGCGGAGGGCTGGTTGGGCACGATGACGCTGAGCACGATCAGCCCGACCCCGGCGAGCACGAGCATCAGCACGTCGGACCAGCGGCGCCGCACGCGCAGCATTCCTGCACTGCGGTCGGAGAGCAGCAGCCGGGTCGCGGCCGAGACCAGCAGCCCGACCCCGATCCAGGTCAGGCCCGCACGCCAGGGTCCGAGCAGCACGAGGAGCAGGCCGACACCTGCCGAGCCGAGCACGGCGAGATAGACCACCCCGCCGAGCGTCTGCGGCCGGCGGAGCGGCCCCTCGTCGCGCACGGACCGTCAGGCCCGGTCGTCCGGTCGCCCGAGCGACTGCTCCGCAGCCGACACGATGTTCGTGAGCAGCATCGCCCGCGTCATGGGGCCGACCCCGCCGGGGTTCGGCGAGACCCACCCGGCGACGTCGTACACGTCCGGCGCGACGTCGCCGGCCAGCTTGCCGTCGACCCGGGAGACACCGACGTCGAGCACCGCGGCACCGGGCTTGACCATGTCGCCGGTGATGATGCCGGGCACCCCCGCGGCGGCGACCACGATGTCGGCATCACGCACGTGCGAGGCGAGGTCCCGCGTGCCGGTGTGGCACAGCGTCACGGTGGCGTTCTCGCTGCGCCGGGTCAGCAGCAGGCCGAGCGGGCGGCCCACCGTGACGCCTCGACCGATGACGCAGACGTCGGCGCCCGCGATCTGCACGTCGTGGCGCCGGAGCAGCTCGATGATGCCGTACGGCGTGCACGGCAGCGGCGCGTCCCGGCCGAGCACCAGCCAGCCGAGGTTCGTCGGGTGCAGACCGTCGGCGTCCTTGCTCGGGTCGACCCGGCCGAGAACCTCGTTGGCGTTCATGTGCCCCGGCAGCGGCAGCTGCACGATGTAGCCGGTGCAGGCGGGGTCGTCGTTGAGCTCGGCGACCCGGGCCTCCACCTCCGCCTGGGTGGCGTCCGCGGGCAGGTCGACGCGGATCGAGGTGATCCCCACCTCGGCACAGTCCTTGTGCTTGCCGTTGACGTACCACCGTGACCCGGGGTCGTCGCCGACCAGCACGGTGCCGAGGCCGGGGACGACGCCCTGCCCCTCGAGCTTGGCCACCCGTTCGGTCAGCTCGGTCTTGATGGTCGCGGCGGTCTTCGTGCCGTCGAGGATCTGTGCAGTCACGGGGCTCATCCTGTCAGGTCCGGTAGGTCGGTGACGGTGCGCCGAGGCGTAGGCGTCAGTGGAAGAAGTGGCGGGTGCCGGTGAGGTACATGGTGACGCCGGCGGTCGCCAGGGCGTCGACCACCTCCTGGTCGCGGACCGACCCACCGGGCTGCACGATCGCCGAGATCCCGGCATCGACGAGGATCTGCGGACCGTCGGGGAAGGGGAAGAACGCGTCGGACGCGGCCACCGAGCCCGCGGCCCGCTCCCCCGCCCGCTCGACGGCGAGCCTGCAGGAGTCGACCCGGTTGACCTGCCCCATGCCCACCCCGACGGACGCGCCGTCGGAGGCGAGCAGGATCGCGTTGGACTTCACCGCCCGGCAGGCCTTCCAGGCGAAGGCCAGGTCGGCCAGCGTCTCGGCCGACGCGGCCTCACCGGTGGCGAGGGTCCACGACGACGGATCGTCCCCGCCGCCCTCGACGGAGGCGTCGACCGCGTCGCGGGCCTGCACCAGCAGCCCCCCGGAGATGCCACGGGTCTCGATGCCGCCGCGGGTCGCAGGGAGGCACACCAGGAGCCGGACGTTCTTCTTCTTCGCCAGCACCTCGGCGGCCCCGTCCTCGTAGCCCGGCGCGACGACCACCTCGGTGAACACCTCCGCGACCTGCTCGGCCATCGCCACCGAGACCGGCACGTTGGTGGCGATGACGCCACCGAAGGCCGAGACCGGGTCGCAGGCGTGCGCCTTGCGGTGGGCCTCGGCGACGTCGGCACCGACCGCGATGCCGCACGGGTTCGCGTGCTTGATGATCGCGACCGCCGGCTCGTCGAAGTCGTAGGCCGCCCGCCGGGCCGCGTCCGCGTCGACGTAGTTGTTGTAGGACATCTCCTTGCCGTGGAGCTGGCTCGCCTGCGCCAGCCCGCCCTGCGGGGCGAAGCCGCTGGTGTAGAGCGCCGCCCGCTGGTGCGGGTTCTCGCCGTAGCGCAGCACGGCCGCCTTGTCCCAGGTGCCGCCCATCCAGGCGGGGAACCCACTGCCCTCGCCGGTGTCGGCGACCACGTTGCCCATCCACGACGCCACCCCCACGTCGTAGGTCGCGGTGTGCACGAACGCCTCGGCGGCGAGCCGCTGCCGCTGCGCGAGCGTGGTCCCGCCCTCCCCTACGGCGGCGAGCACCTCGTCGTACTGCCCCGGAGAGGTGACGATCGCGACCGACGCGTGGTTCTTCGCGGCCGCGCGGACCATCGAGGGCCCGCCGATGTCGATCTGCTCGATGCACTCGTCCGGGGACGCGCCACTCGCGACGGTCTCGGTGAAGGGGTAGAGGTTGGAGACCACCAGGTCGAACGGCTCCACGCCCAGCTCCTCCAGCTGGCTGCGGTGCGACTCGAGGCGGAGGTCGGCGAGGATGCCGGCGTGCACCTTGGGGTGCAGCGTCTTGACCCGGCCGTCCAGGCACTCGGGGAAGCCGGTCAGCTCCTCGACCCTGGTGACCGGGACGCCCGCGTCGGCGATCCGGCCGGCCGTCGAGCCGGTGGAGACGAGGGAGACGCCGGCCTTGTGCAGCGCCTGCGCCAGCTCGTCGAGGCCGGTCTTGTCGTAGACCGAGACGAGCGCCCGCCTGACCGGGCGGCGCTCGCCCTGCGACTGGTCGAGCTTGTCGAGATCACTCACGTCCGAACCGGACCTTCCTGTTGGTGAGGGTGAAGCCTTCGCGAGCCATCCGGCCCACGGTCGCCACGAGCATCGTGCGCTCCGCCGCCTTGATCCTCTCGTGCAGGGTGTCCACGTCGTCGTCGTCCTCCACCGGCACGGCCGTCTGCGCGACGATGGGGCCGGTGTCGACCCCGGCGTCCACGACGAACAGCGTCGCCCCCGTCACGCGCACGCCGTAGGCCAGCGCGTCGGCCGGCCCGTGCATCCCGGGGAAGGCCGGGGACAGCGCCGGGTGCGTGTTCACGCACCGCCCGCCGAACTCGGCCAGGAACGACTCACCGGTCAGCTTCATGAACCCTGCCAGCACCACCAGGTCGGGCCGGTGCTCGCGGCAGGAGGCAGTGAGGGCGGCGTCCCAGTCGGAGCGGGTCCGGTGGTCCTTGACGCGGTGCACGAACGTCGGGACGCCCGCACGCCGGGCACGAGCCAGCCCCTCGATGCCGTCGCGGTCCGCCCCGACGGCCACCACCTGAGCGCCGTACGTCGGGTCGGTGCACGCGTCGAGCAGCGCCTGGAGGTTGGTCCCGGCTCCGGAGACGAGCACGAGCAGCCGTGCGGGAGCAGCGGGGACAGGGGACACGCCGGACAGGCTACCGACGACGACCCGGTCAGCGCCGACGTGCCCACGCGGTGGCGGCGACGCCTCCGACGAGCCCGCCGACCCCCATCGCCACCGTGGCGGAGACCAGGGTGTCGAGCAGCGGCGAGCCGATGTCGGCCATCCGTCCGGGGCCGATCGACCCTCCGGCCAGGGCGACCATCGCGGTGACCAGCAGCCCCCCGAGCACGCCGGCCCCCAGACCACGGCCGGCGCCGGCCTCGTAGGTCAGCACCGGATGGCGGCGCAGCATCAGCACCGCCCCCACGACCGCGGCCACCACCGGCGCGGCGACCAGCCCGCTCAGCCAGTCCGCAGGCGTGCCCTCCGAGGGCAGCGCCGCCAGCAACGGGAAGGCCGGGACCGGACCCAGCACGACGCTCGCCGGCGAGACCAGGGTGCCGGTGCCGACGGCGAAGCCCGGGCCGAGCAGGTAGGAGCCGGAGAGCAGCACGGCGTTCGGCGCGACGGTCGCGACCAGCGCGGTGTAGAGCAGGCCGCCGGAGACGTCGGCGTGCAGCCGGGACAGCACGTTCGCCGCGGACCCGAGGTCGACCAGCAGCGCCACGGTGAGCAGCACGGAGGCGGCGACCACGAACAGCAGGGCGGTCGCGACCGCGCCCGCCGCGATGGCCCGCACCGACGCGGGCACCCGAGCCCGCCAGTCCACGACGTCCGGGCTGCCGCGCAGCAGACCCGTGCCACCGCCCAGCAGCGCCACGACGAACGCGCCCCCGAACGAGCCCAGCAGGCTCAGCTCCGCGGTCTGCGTGGACGCGAGCACCGCGGACACCAGCGCCACCAGTGCGTAGACACCGGCCAGCACGATCGCACCGAGGCCCAGGCTGCGCAGGTCCTCGACGGCCGAGGTGGCCGCCGCCCAGGCCCCGAGACGATGGGCGACATAGGCGCAGAACAACGTCAGCCCCAGTGGCACCATCGTGATCGAGGCCGAGACCGCACCCGTCGAGAGGTGCAGGTGGGCCCCCTGACCCATCAGCCAGCCGTCGGTGCCGACGCGCAGCGCGTCCCGGGTGGTGCCGTGCCCCCCGGCGTCCGAGGCGAACCAGCCGACCAGCCCGAGCGCCATGCAGCCGAGCAGTACGGCGGTCGAGGAGACCGCACCAGCCACGGCGGCGCCCACTGCGAGCGGCCTCAGCGGCCGGTCTCCAGCGGACAGGTCGCGAGGCGAGCGGGTCGACGGCGGGTCGAGCAGGCTGGTCATCGCGTCCATCCTGCGCGACCGTGATCTCCATCTCGGGCTCCCACGCCGGTTGGCCTCCGCAGCAGGCTCCGCCGTAGTCTGGACGACCGACCCGGCACGACCTTCGCTCCCGCATGACCCGGCGAGCGCCGGACCGAGCAGGAGGTGGCCTTGCCCCCGGAGTCACGCGAGGAGAGCTTCGACTCCTTCTACCGCTCGACCCGTCGTCCGCTGCTGCGCGAGCTGCTCGCGCTGACCGGTGACCTCCCGGCAGCGCAGTCCGCGCTGCGCGAGGCGTACGTCGCCGCGTGGCGGTCCTGGCGGAAGGTGTCGCACCGCGACGACCCGACGTCCTGGGTGCGGTCCCGGGCCCGACAGCTCGCCGCGCGACGTCACACCGCTCGCCCCTGGCGACGCTCCAAGGGGGTGCCGGACGAGCAGCGGGCCGTGCTCGACGCGCTGACCAGGCTGCCGGCTGCCCGGCGACGGCTGCTGGTGAGCGCCGAGCTGACAGATCCGTCGGAGCCGACGGAGGAGCTGTCGGGCGACCGGTCCGAGAGCGAGCGCGACGCGCTGAACCGTGCGCGCGAGGACGTCGCGGCCTCGCTGCGGGTCTCCCCGGACGAGGTCGGCACCGCCCTCCGCTCGCTCGACGTGGTGCTCACCGACGTGGTCCTGCCGCGAGCGTCGCTGATCCGCCGGGCGGGCCGGCGCCGCCGTCGCCGACTCGGGCTGGTCGCGACGGTCTCGATCGTCCTACTCGCGCTCACCGCCGCGGCGTTCGCGTGGCGACCGGACGACGGCCCGATCGACCGGCTCACCCTGCCGTCCCCGTCGGCACCCACGACGTCGGCCGACGCGAGCTCGAAGCTGCCGACCGGCGACGACCTGCTCGGCGAGGACGAGATCACCCGGTTGGCCCCGGCCCGGAGCTGGCGGTCCACCAGGACCGGCACCAACACCTCGGGCAACGGCCTTCACTCGGTCTGCCAGCAGCGACGCTTCGCCGACCCCCGCGGCTACGCAGCGCTGGTCCGGGGCTTCCGCGTGCAGGGCCAGCCGACGCGTACGGCCGTGCAGACGGTGGAGACGTCGAAGAGCCCTCGCGCGGCCTCGCGCGGCTTCGACACCACGATCGGCTGGTACGCAGGATGCCAGGCCGCCCGCGTCCAGCTGCTCGACTCCTACCGTGTGCGCGGCATCGGCACGGAGGCCGACGTGCTCACCCTGCGCGTGTGGCGCAAGCCGGTCACCACCCTCTCCGTGGCCGTCGCCCGGACCGGAGCGGTGACCACCTCGACTCTCGCGAAGACCGTCGGCACGACGCCGCCCGCCCCGGGAGAGCTGATGCTGTCGCTGGCCGACGCGGTGAGCAGGATCTGCGCCCGCACGGGCGCCGACGACTGCGTGCGCCGGCCCAGCTACACGCACACGCCACCGCCGCCGTCCGGGGAGGAGCGCGGGTTGCTCACCGCCGCCGACCTGCCCCCCGTCGGACGCATCGACCGACCCTGGGTCGGCACCAGGCCCGTGACCCCGGTCGAGAACCCGGCCGCCACCACGTGCGGGGAACCCGGCTTCGCGGGCGCTGGGGCGGCGAAGCGGCGCAGCCGGACCTTCCTGATCCCGCAGGCGAGGCTGCCCACCCGCTTCGGTCTCACCGAGACCTACGGGCGCTTCGGCTCCCCGAAGGCCGCAGCCGCCTTCCTCTCGAAGGCCCGCAGCCGCCTCGCCTCGTGCGAGAAGCGGGATCTCTCCACCAAGGTCAGTGGTCCACGCACGCGCCGGGTCAGGGGCGCCGACCTCTCGACCTGGCGGCTGTCCACCGAGGTGACGGACAAGAGGAAGGTGAGCTTCCGGCTCGGCTTCGTCCGCGTCGGCGACCGGGTCGCCCAGCTGACCTTCTCGCCGTCGTCCTCCGACGACACGAGCGACCCCGCCTTCGACGCGCTCCTGGTGCGATGCGGGGACCGGCTGCGCGAGCTGGGCCGAGCAGCCTAGGGTGCGGCGGTGAGCACCCATGCACGCGACCGCGCGACCGCGGTCGCCCTCGACGAGCGCAGTCCGCTGGGGTCTCGACGCGATCTGTTCGCCCTCCCCGACGGCGTCGTCTACCTCGACGGGAACTCGCTGGGGGCGCTGCCCCTCGCCGTCGCCCCCCGGCTGCAGCAGGTGGTCGCCGACGAGTGGGGCAGGGACCTGATCTCCTCGTGGAACTCCGCCGACTGGGTGAACCTGAGCAGTCGCGTGGGCGCCCGGATCGCGCCCCTCCTGGGGGTGGAGCCTCAGGACGTGCACGTGGGCGACTCCACCACCGTGACGTTGTACAAGACCCTCGTGGCCGCCGCTCGGCTGCGACCGGAGCGTCGGGTGCTGGTGCTGGAGCCGACGACGTTCCCCACCGACGGGTACGTCGCGGCCGGCGTCGCACGCACCCTCGGCCTGGAGCTGCGCTGGTGCGACCCGGCCGATCCCGCCGGCTCCCTGGACGACGATGTCGCGCTGCTCGCACTCACCCATGTCGACTTCCGCACGGGCGCGATGTACGACCTCGCGGGGCTCACGGCGGCGGCCCACGAGGCCGGTGCGCTCGTGCAGTGGGACCTGTGCCACTCCACCGGCGCGGTCCCGGTGGACCTGGTCGGGGCCGACGCCGACGTTGCCGTGGGGTGCACCTACAAGTACCTCAACGGCGGACCGGGCTCCCCTGCGTTCGCCTGGGTGCACCCCCGCCACCAGGAGGCCTGGGACCAGCCGATCACCGGGTGGTTCGGCCACGCCCGTCCCTTCGACATGGACCGGTCGTTCACCCCGGCGCCCGGCATCGCCAAGATGGCCTCGGGCACGCCGCAGGTGCTCGCGCTCTCGGCCCTCGACGCAGCACTCGAGGTGTTCGACGGGGTGTCGGTGGCCGAGCTCCGGGCGGCGTCACTGTCGCTGACGGACCTCTTCATCGAGCTCGTCGACGAGCGGCTCGGCTCGGACGTCGAGGTGATCACGCCCCGCGAGCACGCGCACCGCGGGAGCCAGGTCTCGCTGCGGCACCCGGCGGCGTACGGCGTGGTGCAGGCGCTGGTCGAGCGTGGGGTGGTCGGCGACTTCCGCACCCCCGACGTCGCGCGCTTCGGCTTCGCCCCGCTCTACGTCACGCACGCCGACGTGTTCGACGCCGTCGAGCAGCTCGTCGAGGTGATCACCCGCCGCGAGCACCTGCGGGCGGCCTACGACGTGCGCAACCCCGTCACCTGACCGCGACGCGGGTCGCGGTCACGGGATGCCGGCCGACGTGTCCGGCGGCGCGAAGCGGCTCGCACCCGACGCCCAGGCCGAGCCGGCGGCCGCGGACAGGGTGCCCGACCGCACCCGCTGCGGGTGGTCGCCGGTGCGCAGGGAGGCGACCCGACGCCGCGTGGAGTAGTCATAGACGTTCACCCGGTCGTCGCCGGCCACCGAGACCCAGCACCGTCCCCCGCGCGGACCGTTCGTCGCCCAGTAGGGCCGGTCGCCGACGTGCGGCAGCGGGAAGATCTTGCGGTTGCGCGGGTCCCTCACCGGGACCAGCCCGACGTAGTCGTCCATCGTGCCTGCCACGCAGAGCTGACGGCCGTCCTTGCTGATCGCGAGCCCATGGTGTGCGGAGTTGAGGACGTACTGCGACCGCGGGGTCTTCCTGGCGTTGGCGCTCTGCGGCAGCGGGACGACCTGCGTCACCTGGCCGCGGGCCAGGTCGAACGCGACGTACCCGTGGAAGAACGAGATCTGCAGGTACGCGGTGCGCTCGTCGGGCGAGAGGGCCATCGGGCGCACGGCGGACGCCATGCACGAGAAGCCCGCCTCGCGGAGCTTCGCGCCGATGTCCCACTTCTTCAGCACCCGGAAGGTCGAGTTGTCGACGACCTCGAAGCGCTGGTCGCCCTTGCTGGGGTCCGGCTGCGGGCAGGTCATGGACGGGTCCGTGGGGGTGTAGATCCGCCCGATGCTCGCGTGGAAGATGCGCGAGCCGTCCTTGCTGTAGTTGCTCTCGTGGGGCGTCTCGCCGGAGGCGAAGCGCCGCTGCAGCCTTCCGGTCCGGATCGCGAGCTCGTCGACGTGACCCGCTGTCGAGTCCGAGACGAGCAGCCGGGTGCCGGCCGGGTTCAGCGCCATGTGATCGGCCCGCTGACCGTGCATCTTGAACCGCCACACGATCCTGCGGGTTCGTAGGTCGATGCCGACCACGTCGGCGAAGCTCGGCCGGGAGACCGCCAGCAGCGTGCCGTCGTGGGTGCTGAACATGTCGTCGACGAGCTGGTCGTGCCCCTCGCCGATGGCCTGCCGAATGGCGAGGAAATACGCCAGCCGCTCCGGGTCGGCCTTGATCTCGGCCATCCGTCGCGCGTAGTCCGGCACCACGTTGATCCGTCCGACCCGCGCGAAGGTACCGGGGTCGCGCACGTCGGCCGTGCCGGCCCAGTTGTTGCCGACGTACATCACGCTCCGGGGCGCGCCCGACGATCCCGCGGCGTCGGCCGACTTGACGGCGACGAGCGTGGCGGCCGTGGCGAGGACGACGCAGAGAGTCGAGGTCAGCGTGCGGCGCATGGCGGCTCCTGGTGGGGGTCGCCGGGTCAACGACCGGCGCAGCCCCGCGTTACGCTCCGGGACGGTGGGCGCAGCGGTCCCTCGTCGGCGCCTGACCAGAATCCCGTTGTGCACAACGGGATTCTGACCCGCTCGTGGACCGAGAACTGTCGGTGCTCACCTCTAGGGTCGTTCCATGACGACGACCAGCGCACCGGCCCCGAGCCCGGCTCGTTCGGTGCGCTCGGTGCGCTCGCTCGACGTGCCGGCCACTCTGGCCGCGGCCGCCGCAGCCCGCCGCGGGGCCGACCACCTCGAGGCCGACCTGCTCGCGCTCGCCGTGCACCTGGTCGACCTGCACCCGGTCGAGGACCACACCCCGGTCGCGACCTGGCAGCCGGTCTCCCTGCTCGCCGAGGACACGCCGCTGGCCGGCCCGGGCACCCCGGTCGTCGCCGAGCGAGCCGTCGAGGAGCTCGGCGCAGCCCTCGACATCTCCTACCGATCCGCCCTGGCCCTGGTCGCCGACGCCCTCGAGCTGTGCTTCCGGCTGCCGCGACTGTGGACCCTCGTCCAGACCGGGCGGCTCCAGGCCTGGAAGGCCCGCCGGGTCGCCGAGCAGACCACGCTCCTGTCCCGCGCAGCCGTGGACTTCGTCGACCGCCAAGCCGCGATCACCGGCGCCGGCAACCGGCTCCCCGAGCACCTGCCCGGACTGGTCCACGAGGCCCTGGTCCGCTACGACCCCGACATCGCCGAGGGACGCGAGGAAGCCGCGCTCGCCCACCGCGACGTCCGCTTCGACTACCACGGCGAGAGCGCCGCCACCGCGTCGATGACCGCGACCCTGGACCTGCTCGACGCCGTCGACCTCGACACCACGCTCAGCCACCTCGCCGCCACCATGGCCTCCCTCGGCGACACCAGCCCGCTCGGAGTGCGCCGCTCCCACGCCCTCGGCCTGCTCGCCCACCCGCAACGCGCCCTCGACGTGTTCGACGGCCAAGCCTCGGACCACAGCCCGGACCCCAGCCCGGACCAGAGCCCGGACCGTCGGACCGAGACGGTCGCGACCACGCTCTACCTCCACCTCGACGCCGCCGACCTCACCCCCGGCCCAACACCCGACCCGGCCCCCGGGCGGGTCGAGAAGCTCGGCACCCTCACCCTCGACCGGCTCCAGAGCCTGCTCGAGCGAGTCGGGCACGTGAGCATCCGACCGGTCCTGGACCCCACCCGCACCGACGCCCTCGACGCGCACGACCCGCCCACCTGGATGCGCGAGGCCGCCATCCTGCGCGACCAGCACTGCGTCTTCCCCGGCTGCCGCGTCGACGCCAGATCGTGCGACCTCGACCACATCGAGCCCTACCTCGACCCCGACAACGGCGGACCACCCGGCCAAACCACGTTGACGAACCTCGCCTGCCTCTGCAGACGACACCACCGCCTCAAGACCCACACCCCCTGGCACTACCGCAGCCTCCCCCACGGCGGCCACGAATGGACCAGCCCCTACGGCTCCACCCACCGCTGAGCCGGGTCAGCTGCTGTGCAGGATGTCCCGCATCAGCTGGGCGGTCTCGGAGGGTGTCTTGCCGACCTTGACGCCGACGGCTTCGAGGGCTTCCTTCTTGGCCTGTGCGGTTCCTGAGGAGCCGGACACGATGGCTCCGGCGTGGCCCATCGTCTTGCCCTCGGGGGCGGTGAAGCCCGCGACGTACCCGATGACCGGTTTGGTGAGGTGGTCCTTGATGTAGTCCGCGGCACGTTCCTCGGCGTCGCCGCCGATCTCGCCGATCATCACGATCGCGTCGGTGTCGGGGTCCTCCTCGAACGCCTGGAGGCAGTCGATGTGGGTGGTGCCGACGATCGGGTCGCCACCGATGCCGACCGCGGAGGAGAAGCCGAAGTCGCGCAGCTCGAACATCATCTGGTAGGTCAGCGTCCCCGACTTGGAGACCAGCCCGACCCGGCCGCCCTTGGTGATGTCGGCGGGGATGATGCCGGCGTTGGACTTGCCGGGGCTGATCAGGCCGGGGCAGTTGGGTCCGATGACGCGGGTGGTGCCCTTGGCCTGCGCGTAGGAGAAGAAGTCCGCGCTGTCGTGGACCGGGACGCCCTCGGTGATCACGACCACGAGCGGCATCGCCGCATCGATCGCCTCGAGGACCGCGCCCTTGGTCCCGGCGGGCGGGACGAACACCACCGACACGTCGGCGCTCGTCTCGTCCATCGCCTCCTGCACCGACCCGAACACCGGGACCGCGGTGCCGTCGAAGTCGATGCTCTGCCCGGCCTTCTTCGGGTTCACCCCGCCGACCACCGCGGTGCCCGAGGCGATCATCCGGCGGGTGTGCTTCTGTCCCTCGGCGCCGGTCATCCCCTGCACGAGGACCCGGCTGTTCTCGGTAAGAAAGATTGCCATGACTTCGCGACCCCTACTTCTTAGCCAGCTCGGCGGCCCGGTCGGCCGCACCGTCCATGGTCTCGACCAGCGTGACCAGCGGGTGGTCCGCGTCGGTCAGGATCCGCCGGCCCTCCTCGACGTTGTTGCCGTCCAGGCGGACCACCAACGGCTTGTCGGCCTCCTCACCGAGGATCTCCAGGGCGTGCACGATGCCGTTCGCGACCGCGTCGCACGCGGTGATCCCGCCGAAGACGTTCACGAACACGCTCCTGACCTGCTCATCACCCAAGATCACGTCGAGGCCCGCGGCCATCACCTCCGCGGAGGCCCCGCCACCGATGTCGAGGAAGTTCGCGGGCTTGACCCCGCCGTGCCTCTCACCCGCGTAGGCGACCACGTCCAGCGTCGACATCACCAGCCCCGCCCCGTTCCCGATGATGCCCACCGAGCCATCCAGCTTCACGTAGTTCAGACCCTTGGCCTTGGCCTTCGCCTCGAGCGGGTCCGCGGCCGCCTTGTCCTCGAACGACGCGTGGTCCTCGTGGCGGAAGCCGGCGTTGTCGTCGAGGGTCATCTTCCCGTCCAGCGCCTCCAGGTGCCCGTCGCCGAGCCGAACCAGCGGGTTGACCTCGACCAGGGAGGCGTCCTCCTTGATGAAGACGTCCCAGAGCTTCTTCACGACGTTCTTCGCCTCGTCCGCGACCTCGTCGGGGAAGCGTGAGGCGGCGACGATCTCCGCGGCCTTCGCGTCGTCGACGCCGACCTGCGGGTCGACGGGCACGCGGGCGATGGCGTCGGGGTTGGTGCGCGCGACCTCCTCGATCTCGACACCGCCCTCGACGCTGGCAATGCACAGGTAGCCGCGGTTGGTGCGGTCCACCAGGAACGAGAAGTAGTACTCCTCGGCGATGTCCGCGGCGGGGGCCACGAGCACCCGGTGCACCGTGTGCCCCTTGATGTCCATGCCGAGGATGGCGCCGGCCTTCTCGACGGCCTCGTCCGGGTTCTCGGCGAGCTTCACGCCACCCGCCTTGCCGCGGCCACCCGCCTGCACCTGCGCCTTGACCACCACCCGGCCCCCGTTCTCCTCGGCAGCGGAGGCGGCGTCCTCGGCCCTCTCCACGACCGTGCCGACGGTGACCGGCACGTCGTGCTTGGCAAAGAGCTCCTTGGCTTGGTACTCCATCAGGTCCACGTGTCCGACCATCCTGTTCCGGGTCTCGCTGCCGGGAACACTGGCTCGGCCCCGGGCGGGTCAGGGCTGACATTAGCCCGGGCGGACGCGGTCCAGGCACGGAGGGTCCACCGGGGATTCCGTACCCTTCCCCCATGCCATCGAGACCGACGACGCGGCGGGTCGACGCCGGCGAGGTGTCGATCGCGGTCCGTGAGCACAGTCCCGCCGGCCGTGGCCGGCCCACCGTGGTGATGGTGCACGGCTACCGGACGTCAGCCTGGTGGTCTTCGACTCAAGGGGCGGAAGCACCACGCTGAGGCGACGTCGCACGTAGGCTCCACCGCGAATCCGCCCGCGAAGGAGTGCCCAGTTGATCTTCATCACCGCGAAGTTCCGCGTTCGGCACGAGCACGCCGACGACTGGCCGTCGATCTCTCGCGAGTTCACCGAGGCCACCCGCGGCGAGGACGGCTGCCTGTGGTTCAGCTGGTCGCGCAGTCTCGACGACGGGGACGAGTACGTCCTGGTCGAGGCCTTCCGCGACGGCGACGCGGGTGGCGCGCACGTCGCGTCCGACCACTTCGAGAAGGCACAGCAGGACCTCCCGCCACACCTTGCCGAGACCCCGCGCATCGTGAACTTCGAGGTGCCGGGCACCGAGTGGTCCGAGCTCGGCGAGATGCGGGTCGACCAGAGCAAAAGTTCCCGGTGAGCCGCCCGACCCGCCGCGAGCTGCTCCGGGCGGGCCTCGCCACCGGTGTGCTGGCGACCGGCGCCCTCCCCCTCACCGCCGCGGACGCCAGCGCCCGGTCCTTCGCGTTGGCGACCAATCCCTTCACCCTCGGCGTCGCGAGCGGCGACCCGCGATCGACCAGCGTCGTGATCTGGAGCCGGCTCGCGCTGCGGCCCCTCGCGTCGGACGGTCACGGAGGGATGCCTCTGCGCAGCTTCACGGTGTCCTGGCAGGTGGCCAGCGACGAGCTGTTCACCCAGGTGGTGCGGTCGGGGACCACCGAGGTCAGCCCACGCACCGGCTTCGCCCTGCACGTCCTCGTCCAGGGACTGCAGCCCGGCGGCGAGTACTTCTACCGGTTCAAGCAGGGCCGACACCTCTCACCGGTCGGTCGCACGCTGACCACGCCCACCCTCGACACGTTCGGTCGCGACCTGACCATGTCGTTCGTCTCCTGCGCGCAGTACGAGCACGGCTTCTTCACGGCGTACCGGCGGCTCGCCGAGGACCAGCCGGACCTGGTCCTCCACCTCGGTGACTACCAGTACGAGTACCGCGCCGGCGTCTACGTGGCCGACAGCGGCAACGTCCGCGACTTCCGGGGCCCGGAGACCGTCACGCTAGCGAACTACCGCCAGCGCTACGCGCAGTACCACACCGATCCCGACCTGCAGGCCGCCCACGCCATCGCGCCGTGGGCGGTGGTCTTCGACGACCACGAGGTGGCGAACAACTGGGCCGGCGACGTCGCGCAGCAGCCACAGGACCAGCAGGGCTTCCTCAAGCGGCGTGCGGCAGCCTTCCGGGCGTACTACGAGAACATGCCCCTGCGGCCGCGCTCGATCCCCAGCGGACCCGGCATCGCGCTCTACCGACGACAGCACTGGGGCAGGCTCGCCACCTTCCACATGCTCGACACCCGCCAGTTCCGCGACGACCAGGCGTGCGGCGACGGGTACGACGCCTGTCCCGCCGCCGACGCCAAGGCCCGCACGATGCCCGGGACCCGACAGGAAGCGTGGCTGGCCGACGGGTTCGCCAGCTCGAAGGCGCGCTGGGACGTGCTGGGCCAGCAGGTGTTCTTCGGCCGGCGCGACACCACCGCGACGCCGGACAACCGGGTCTCGATGGACGCCTGGGACGGCTACACGGCGTCGCGCCGTCGGGTGACCCGGTCGTGGGTGCGCGCCGGGGTGCGCAACCCGATCGTGCTCACCGGCGACGTGCACGCGCATTGGGCCTCGGAGGTGCTCTCCGACTTCCGCGACCAGGAGTCGGCGGTCGTCGGCTCGGAGTTCATCACCTCCTCGCTCACTTCCGGTGGCGACGGGTACGACGAGCCGACCGGGCAGCACCCGTGGGCGGCGCACAACCCGAACCTGAGGTTCTGGACGAACCTGCGCGGCTACGTCAACGCCACGATCACCCGCGACAGCCTCACCGTCGATTACCGCTGCTTGCCGAAGGTGAGCGTGCCCGACCAGCCGGCATTCACCCGCGCGCGGTTCGTGGTCGATGACCAGGTGCGCGGCATGCGGCAGACCCTCGACGCGCCGCTGCCGGCCGCCCGCGCGTTCGCGGCGGCTCCCCGCTCGGACGCGGAGAAGATCCGCGACACCCTGGCGGCGGAGTCGCACTGACCCCGTGACGCTGAGCGCGCGGTGCGTCAGGCCACCGTGCCGCGCGGCAGCGACCGCACGGCCGGCACGGACGCGATGCCCAGCGACGCCAGCACCCCGACCCCGCTCATCGCCACCAGCGTGCGCCGGCACCGGCAGACCGCGGCGTGAGATCCTCGGCTCGGCACGCCGAGCATGGTGCCAGCCCGCTCACCGGTCCGTCGCCCGGATTTCGGGTCAGCGCGTCGCGGCGTCCCCCATGGACGAGTGGGCCGCCGCACGCAGTCGTGACAGCTCCGCGTGGCCCAGCGAGCGGCGTGCGTACCAGCTCCACCCCGGAGCACGGCCGATGCGCCGGTAGTCGGACTTGATGAACTCCGAGATCCAGAGCGGGCGTGGCGGTCCGAGCATCACGAGGTCGGGCTGGTCCCCCCGCATCTTGTCGACGAAGCCGCTGAGCCCGCCGGGGTAGCTCGCGTCCACGTAGCCGTCGAGCCCACTGCTGAACATCTGGTAGCGGGTGGGGTTCGTCCGGCGCGAGAGCACGAGCGGAGCGGGGGCCTGGACGGCGACCACGCTCGTGTCGCGAGGGAGGCTGCCCATCACCGCCGCGACCGACGCCCGTTGGGTCTGCACCCGGACGTCGCGGCCCCACCACGAGTACCCGACCGCCGCGAGCACGCACAGCACCAGCCAGCCCACCGTGAACCGGACGACGACCACCCGTCTCGCGTCCTTCACCAGGCACCAGGCCAGACCCCCGGCTCCCGTGGCCGCCAGCGGAAGGAGGGACAGCACGTCCGCCCAGCCGTCGTAGTCGCCCAGGGTCACCCACAGCACGCCCGCGACTGCCCCGACGGTCAACGGGAGCACCGACCCCGTCGTGGGGACCCTGCCGCCGGCCCGCTGAGCACCGGGGCGAGCGCGCCAGGCGAGGACGACCAGGCCGACGATGCCCGCGAGGAGCACGAGCAGGAACGGTCCGAAGCCCTCCCACAGCGTCGTCACGCCGTACGACAGCTGCTCCACCATCGGGGTGGAGATCGTGTACCTCCGGTTGATCAGGGCGAACGCCTCGATCGACTCACCCAGGCTCCCCGCGAGCACCGCGTAGATCGCGAACAGCAGCACCGGCACCAACCCGCCGACCAAGACCTGCACCAGCGCCTGCACCCGCCTCGCCGACGAGCGCGGGACCACCGCGATCGCGGTCAGCAGCGCCGGCATGCCGAGGAAGAACGCGGTCTGCAGGGTCAACGTGGCCAGGCTCAGCAGCACGCCGGCCCACAGCCAGCGCCGGTGGTGCATCGCCAGCAGCGAGCAGGTCAGGAGGAGCACCATGGGAACCTTCTCGTGCGGTCCGTACGCGGCGTACCGGATGAACGCCGGCGACGCCAGCACGAGGGCGGCAGCGAGGAGACCGGCCAGTCGCGAGGTGAGCACGTCCCGGGCGAGCGCGTACACGGCCAGGACGCAGCCGACGCCCATCAGCAGGAACAGCAACCGGGCCCCGAGCAGGTCGTCGGCCCCCACGACCCGCGCGCCGGCGATCCCCACCGCCGGGAGCAGATGGGCCAGCGGGCCCGCCCGGTTGAGCACGCCGAGGTACGGCGGCACCCCGTTGTCGACCTGCTGACCGGCGTACATGTAGATGCCGAGGTCACGCGAGAGGTAGCCGTCGAAGCCGTGCAGCAGGAAGACGACGAGCGCCGCGGTCGCAACCGGCAGCCACAGCCGGTCCCGACTGCCTCCACGCCTGGACCGCGACAGCGAGCCCGTCCCCGACATCGGCTCGCTCCCCTGTTGGCGGTGATCCGTCACCACGTGAGTCGTCCCTGACGGTCAGCGGCGTGGCGGGCTCAACATAACAACGAGCAGCGGGCGGACCCTCCATCTCGCCGGCCGACGCGACGTGTGTCCGCCGCCGGTGGTTGAGGAGGCTCGTGAGCCTGCGAGCGAGCCGTCTCGAAACCACCGCCCGGGTCACCAGGTTTCGAGTCTCGTCGCTAGCGCTCCTCACACCTCAACCACTGTGGCCGGCGGTGGCGATGAGTTTGACCCACCGCGCGGGTCGGCACCCACGACACGGACGGAGCAGCGATGACCACACCTGCACCCGAGCCGGACGGCCGCTGCAGCGAGCCGGGGCCAGCGCCCACTCCTGGGACGGCACCGCCCGGCTGCTCGGCGACGCCGAGCTGTCGTGGATCAGCACCGTCCGGCCCGACGGCTCGCCCCACGTCACGCCGCTGATCACGGTGCTGCACGAGGGCGCGGTGCACTTCTGCACTGGTCCCGACGAGCGCAAGGCCCGCAACCTCGACGCCAACCCGGCGGTGGTGCTGACCACCGGCAGCAACACGCTCCACGGCGGCACCGACGTGGTGCTCGAGGGCGTCGCCGAGCGGGTCACCGGCGAGGACAGGATCCGGGGGCTGGGCGATGCCTGGGCCGCGAAGTACGGCGAGGACTGACGCTTCGAGGTCACCCCCGACGCGTTCGCGCACCCGGGCGGACGCGGTCCAGCCACGGAGGGTCCACTCGCGATTCCGTACCCTTCCCCCATGCCATCGAGCCCGAGCGCGCGGCGGGTCGACACCGGCGAGGTGTCGATCGCGGTCCGCGTGCACAGTCCCGCCGGCCGCGGCCGGCCCACCGTGGTGATGGTGCACGGCTACCCCGACTCGCAGCAGACCTGGAACGCCCTCGTCGAGGAGCTGCCGCTCGATGCGTGGCACGTGGTGACCTACGACGTCCGCGGCGCCGGGGGCACGGACGCCCCGACGGGGCGGTCGTCGTACCGCACGGAGCGGCTGGTCGACGACCTGGTGGCGGTGCTGGACGGAGTGCTCGCCGACGGCGAGCGGGTGCATCTGGTGGGCCACGACTGGGGCTCCGTGCAGCTGTGGGACGCAGTCGCCGCCGAAGGCAACGACGCGCGGCTGCGGGGACGCATCGCGTCGTTCACGTCCGTCAGCGGACCGTCGCTGGACCACGTCGCTCGTCTCTCGCGCAGCGGCCCCGGACGACGGCGGGCGATCCTCCGCCAGCAGCTGCACTCGCTCTACGTCGCACTGTTCTGCCTGCCGCTGGTGCCAGTGCTGCTGTGGCGGCTGGGCCACCGGCCACTGGGTGCCGCGCTGGCGGCGCGCGAGGGGCTGCCTCGCGGCCACTGGGGTCCCGGGCTGGGAGCCGACGCGGTGCACGGCCTCGAGCTGTACCGGGCCAACGTGTTCCAGCGGCTCCGGCGGCCGGGCCGGCTGCACACCGACGTCCCCGTGCTCGTCATCCATCCCACCGGCGACCGGTTTCTCACCTCGGTGGTGACCGAGGACCTCGACCGAGTGTGCAGCGACCTCCGGGTCGAGACCGTGGACGCCGGCCACTGGGTGATCGTCACGCACGCCGCCCAGATCGCCGAACTCGTGCGGGAGCACGTCGGCTCCCACTGAGCAGACACACTGGTCGGGTGCTCGCCTCCCTGTCGCCGGCGCGACGCCGACTCGTGCTGCTCGTGGTCCTGGCCGCGCTGCTCGGCCTGGTCGTGGCGGCCGCGGTCGCGGTGGTGCGGCTCACCGCGGGCCGGGTCACGCCGGTGGCCCAGGACGAGCCGGGCCCGGTGCTGCTGGTCAGCGGGTACGGCGGCTCCACCCGCTCCCTCGAGCCCTTGCGCGCGGCGCTGGAGCGCCAGCACCGCGACGTGGTCGTCGTGCCCCCGCTCGGCGACGGCACCGGCGACCTCGAGGCGCAGGCCGCGGCCCTGGGTCGGCAGGCGGTGGCCGCGATGCGCAGGTTCGACGCGGGGTCCGTCGACGTGGTCGGCTACTCCGCCGGTGGCGTGGTCGCCCGGTCCTGGGTACGCGACCACGGTGGCGCCTCGCTGGCCCGCAGGGTGCTCACCGTCGGCTCGCCGCACCACGGCACCTCGCTGGCGGGCCTTGCTGTCGAGCTGGCCGGCCGGTGCCCGACGGCGTGCCGCCAGCTCGAGCCCGACAGTGCCCTGCTGCGGGGGCTCAACGCCGGTGACGAGACCCCTCCCGGTCCGGTCTTCGTCTCGGTGTGGTCCACGGCCGACGAGGTCGTCGTACCGGTGGGGTCGGCGCGGCTGTCCGGAGCGGTCAACCTCACGGTCCAGTCGGTGTGCCCGCGGGACCGCGCCGCCCACGGCGACCTCCCCGCCGACCCGGTCGTCCTGGCGCTGCTGCGCACCGCCCTCGGCCCCGGCGACCCGACCCCCCCACCCGCCTGCCCACCCGGGTAGTCCGTGACGAAAAGCAGCATTCGGAGGGCTTTTTCGCTGCTTTTCGTCACGGACTACCCCGGATGGGCGGGTGGTCAGCTGGTGATGTCCTTGGTGGTGAAGTTGGCCCAGGCGGCCCCGAGGAAGACGAGGACGTAGACGCCTTGGAGCAGGACCCCCCTGACGAGGTCACGCCAGAGGATCGGATCTCGGAAGAGGTCGACGAACGACAGCCAGTAGCGCGTCGGCAGATAGGGCTGGAGCGCCGAGGCCGCGTCGAGGGTCAGCAGCAGCGTGGAGGCGATGAGGAACGCGAGCGCGCCCAGCGCAGCCCCGAGCGGCGCGTCGGTGAACGTCGACAGCATCAGCGCCATCGCCGCGACGCTCAGCATCGACAGCGACACGTAGACGATCGACATCAGCGTGCGCTCGACGAGCTGCGCCGAGGTGAGGCTCGACCCGGAGATCCCGGTGACCACCGTGCGGACGTCGCCGCCCCCGAGCAGCAGCCGCCCGACGACGTACCCGACGGCCGCGACCACCACGACCGCCAGCAGCACGAAGGCCAGCACGCTGACCAGCTTGGCGACCAGCAGGTGGGTCCGTCCCACCGGCCGGGCGAGCAGGTAGCGAAGCGTGCCGCCCTGGGCCTCGCCGGCCACGGAGTCACCCGCGACCACCGCCACGGCGACCGGCATGAACAGCGGCAGCACGATCGCCAGGGCCGCCAGCGGGAAAAGCGTCCCGTCCGTCAGCACCGCGGACAGGAACGGCGGGCCCTCCCCCGGCTTGGGACCGAGGTCGGTGACCGCCAGCAGTACGGCGACCAGGGTCGGCAGCGTGTTCAGCAACACGATCGTGACCCAGGTACGCGGCCGGCGCAGCATCTTGACCAGCTCGACGCGGATCACGACGAGACCCCGACCTGGTGCGGGTCGCTGGTGGCCTCCAGGACGACCTGCTCCAGCCCGCGCCGCTCCGGGCCGAGCTCGACCACCCGCACCCCGTGGTCGACGAGCAGCCGGTTCAGCGACGCCGGGTCGTCGGCGCGGACGACGAAGCGCTGCCCGTCGCGCACCTCGACCCGGCCGTCGAGCAGCCTGAGGGCAGCGTCGCCGTCCGGTGTCACCACGACCGTGCGTCCGGTGGGCGCCTGCAGCACGCCGAGCTCCTCCTGCACCACCAGCCGGCCTCGGTCCAGGACCCCCACCCGGGTGCACATCTGCTCCACCTCGGCCAGCAGGTGGCTCGACAAGAAGATCGTGGTGCCCTCGGCGTTGAGACCGAGCAGCAGGTCGCGCATCTCGCGGATCCCCTGCGGGTCCAGGCCGTTCGTCGGCTCGTCGAGCACCAGAAGCCGGGGTGCCCGGAGCAGGGCGGCCGCCAGGCCGAGTCGTTGCCGCATGCCGAGCGAGTAGCCCTTCACCCTGCGCTCACCCGCGACCCCGAGACCCACCCGCTCCAGGGTCTCGGCCACCCGCCGCTTGCGGGAGCGCCGACCGCTGCCGGGGCCCATGGCGTCGAAGAGCTCGAGGTTCGCGCGTCCGCTCAGGTGCCCGTACGACGCCGGACCCTCGACGAGCGTGCCCACCTGCGGCAGCACCCGTCGCGCGGCCCGCGGCATCGCCTCGCCCAGCACCGAGATCTCACCGGAGGTCGCCAGGACGAGCCCGAGGAGCATCCGCGCGGTGGTCGTCTTGCCCGACCCGTTCGCCCCCAGGAAGCCGTAGACGTCTCCCTCGCGGACGTCGAGGTCGACGTGGTCGACGGCGAGCACCGGCCCGAAGCGCTTGGTGAGCCCGCGCGTGCTGACGACCGCAGCGCTCACGGCTGTCCTCGTAGGGACGGCCGGGTGCGGTCGAGCTCGTCGGCCGCCCGGAACAGTGCCTGCTCGGTGACGGTCCCGGCCAGCAGCCAGCTGGTGCCGTTCGGCTCGGGGTCGGCGAGCAGCAGGTGGACCGGCGCGGCACCGAGGATCAGGCCCTGGTCCACGGTGCGGACGCCGGGCCGCTTCTCGAGGTCGGCGCGGACCCGGTCGCCCGACCGGCTCCACAGCGGGACCGCGAGCAGCGCCGTCGGACCGCGTCCGTAGACGCCGACCGAGCCCTGGGAGCTGCCCCGTTGCCGCAGTCCGGCGAGGGTGCGGGGCGGCACCCGGGCCGCGAACCGGTTCACCGCAGCGGCCAGGTCGACGAAGCCGTCGAAGCTGCGACGGGCGTCCGCGGGCGGGACGAACCTCAGCGTCGACGGCGGCGGCGGTCCCGCTGAGAAGTCGACGTACCGGGAGACGATCGAAGGGGTCCGTTCGCCCACCGCGAACACCTCCACCTGCAGCGGCACCCCCGTCGCCCGGTCGGCGTAGACGTCCACGCGGCGCACCGCGGCCTGCGGGTCCGCCGGGGTCAGCCGCAGTCCGGGCGCGTCCCGGCCGGCCACCCGGCGCGCCGGCAGCCGGGTCAGCTCGCCGGGATGAGCCCCGGAGAGCGCGCGCCGCGCCAGCTCGTGTGGCAGCAGGTCGGTCGTGATCGGCAGCCGCACCGGCACGTCGGGCACGACCGCGGCGGACTTCGACTCGTAGACCCAGCGCACCATCCGGTCCCCGCGGTGCACCAGGTCGGTCTCGCCGGTCGCCCGCAACGTCGCCACCCGCCACCGCCGGGAGTCGCCCCACCACACCCGCACCTTGCTGGTCTTCCCGAGCAGCCCGGTCAGGCTGGACAGGGCGTCGTTCTTCGGCAGGGCCACGTTGCCGACGGTCTCGGCGTACCCCGAGAACGGCTGGTCCCGGGAGTCTCGGACCCGGTGCAGCAGCGCCTGTGCGGGGATCTCGTCGTCGGAGACCGGGAGTGCGCGCACCAGCGCCGGACTGGCGACCAGCAGGAGCACGCCGACGCCGACGAGCCACCAGCGGCGGGCTGGGGTCATCTGTTCACGGTACGACGAGCACCTGAATGTTCGCTGAAACCTTCAACCGTTTGCGCACGGGCTGACGGGGGAACCAGAGGGTGACGGCGACCACAGCCACGCCCGGCCGCGTAGCGAACGTCGCCGCGCCTCGTTGTCCCACCGAGCCCCACCGACGTCAGCCCAGCAGAGCACGCTCCATCACGACGGGAAACCCATGGCCACACGCCGCACCGCTGCCCTCGCCATCGCCGCCCTCACCGGCACGGCCCTCACCGGCACTGCACTCTCGCTGCCCACGGCACAGGCCGCCACCGACAGCACCCCGGGCTACTCCCTGCACCACATCACCGTGAACACCAAGGTGGGCCCACGCAACGACGTCTCCTGCGTGGTCGACGCCGACCTGTACGTGCCCGACGGCACCTCGCGCACCCACCGCAGGCCGTCGATCCTCACCACCAACGGCTTCGGCGGCAGCAAGGACGACAGCAACGAGTCGGCGACCGGCCGGGGCTTCGTCAAGCAGGGCTACGTCGTGCTCGCCTACACCGGTCTCGGCTTCCCGAACTCGGAGTGCAAGATCCGCCTCGACGACCCGCAGTACGACGGCAAGGCCGGCAAGCAGATGGTCGACGTGCTCGCGGGCGCCCGCCGCTACACCGAGAACGGCACCTCGAAGCGGCTGCGTCTGGTCTCCCGCGAGGCCCCCGGCGACCCCCGGGTGGGCATGATCGGCGGCTCCTACGGCGGCCAGATCCAGTACGCCGTCGCCAAGCAGGACAAGCGTGTGGACGCCCTGATCCCGATCATCACCTGGAACGACCTCTCCTACTCCCTGGCCCCCAACAACACCGACCTCGCCCGCGGCGTCACCTACCGGACCCTCGGCGTGGCGAAGAAGCAGTGGGTCGACCTGTTCTTCTCCGTCGGCATCACCGACGGCATCCAGGGCGGGGCGGTGGACCCGAGCCGCAACGCGCCGCCGTGCCCCAACTTCGCCGACGAGGCCTGCCCCGGGGTCGCGGCGCTGAACACGGTCGGCTACCCCGACGACGCCACCCTGCGACTGGCACGACACGCCTCCGTCGCGACCTACGCCTCCCAGGTCAAGGCCCCCACCCTGCTGGTGCAGGGCCAGAAGGACACCCTGTTCAACCTCCAGGAGGCGGTGGCGACCTACAAGGCGCTGCGCCGCCAGGGCACGCCCACCCGCATGGTGTGGCAGTCGTGGGGCCACTCCGACAGCACGCCGGCTCCCGGCGAGCTCGACCTGAACGCGTCCTCACTGCGGTCGTCGTACCTCGGCAACCGGTTCCTCAACTGGATGAACCACTACGTCAAGGGCGACACCTCGGCGCCCGTCGGGTCGCGGTTCAGCTACTTCCGCGACTGGGTGCGCTACGACACCCGCCCGGCGTACGCCGGCAAGGCCGTCGCCAAGGCCTACAGCAACCACCGCACCTTCACCCAGCGCCCGACCGCGACCCTCTACTTCAGCGGCGCGAACGCCCTGGTGCGATCCAAGTCGTCGGTCGTGCAGGGCGCCTCGCCGTTCCTGACCGGTGGGGACAACACGTCCTACTCCGAGACCTCCGGGCTCGAAGGTGGCGCCGTGAACAACCCGCCCCGCGACGCCCCCGGCACCTTCGCCGCGTTCACCACCAGGCCCCTGGCCCGGGGCGTGAACCTGATCGGCTCCTCGAAGCTCACCGTGCACCTCGACGCGCCGACCGCGGCCCAGACCCAGACCGCCGGTCCGGGCGGCAAGCTGGTGCTGTACGCGAAGATCTACGACATCGCCCCCGACGGCACCAAGACCCTCCACAACCGGCTGATCTCCCCGGTGCGCATCGCGGACGTCACCAAGCCGGTCGCCGTCCAGCTGCCCGGCGTCGCCCAGCGGTTCCGGGCCGGGCACCGGATCAGCGTGGTGCTGGCGGCAGGGGACTTCGCCTACCGCGGCAACTCCGTGTCCCACTCGGTGACGGTGACCACGAGCCCGACGGCACCCGGCGTGCTGCGCCTGCCGCTGCGGGGGGACCTGGCCTTCCGCTAGCCGAAGGTCCCACTCGGTCACCCAGCCGGGTCGCTCAGGCGGGCGCGGCCGAGCCGTCGACGACGTGCTCCTTGACCCACTCGACGATCTTGGTCGTCGGGGCGCCGGGGGTGAAGACCTCGGCGACGCCGAGCTCCTTGAGCAGCGGGATGTCGGCCTCGGGGATGATGCCGCCGCCGATGACGACGATGTCGGCGGCGTCGCGCTCCTCGAGCAGCCCGATCAGCTTCTTGAACAGCGTCATGTGCGCGCCGGAGAGCACGGACAGCCCGATGACGTCCGCGTCCTCCTGGATCGCGGTCTCGACGATCTGCTCGGGGGTCTGGTGCAGGCCGGTGTAGATGACCTCGTGCCCAGCGTCGCGCAGGGCCCGGGCGATCACCTTGGCCCCCCGGTCGTGGCCGTCGAGGCCGGGCTTGGCCACCACGATGCGGATCGGAGCCACCATGACACTCCCACTTCGTCCGGGCCGCAGGACGGCGCTACGGGTGCCGGATCCCCTCCGGCTCGTCCTTCGCACCCTAGCCGACCTCGTCGGCCCGACGACGCCAGGCCGGACCTGGCCGTTGCTCGTGACGTGACGTCCGGCACACGGATCCGGGGCCGATGGTTCGGATCCCCGCGTAGCGGGCACAACGGTGTGACGCCCTCCACACAGGTGCCGTCGCGCGATACGACAGCGCCGCGCCGGTCCGTTATGGTGGGTTGCTGCCCTTCCCCTGACCTACAAGGACAGTCACCTCGTGCCACACCATCGTGCCGACAGGCGTGCCGCTCAGCGGCGACGACCTCTCGACCTCCGATCGTTGGCCCAGTCGACGTCCCAGGGGCGGCGGTCGGCCGTCGAGTCCCGCGGTACCCACGCTGGCCGTCGCAAAACGCTCATTCGGGGCATTCCGTCCGCACCTTCCCTCGTCGGTGCCACGGCCCTGGTCCTGGCGCTCGCGGGCACGCTGAGCGCCGGCAGCAGCGACGCCGGCAACGACGCCTCCTCCCAGCTCGCGTCGCTGCGCGTCACCAAGTTCGCCGCCGAGGCCTCCGCGCTGACCGGCAGCAGTCGCGTCACCACCGCCGGTGCTCTTGACCGCCGCGAGAAGGTCGTCAGCCGTGACTCGCAACGTGAGGCCCTTGCGGACGTGGCGGACGACAAGCTCCAGGCGGCCGCCGAGCAGCAGGCCAAGGAGCGCAACGCGGCCCTGGCACAGCTGGCCGCGAGCGCGGAGAAGCAGGCAGGCCTGATCGCCAAGGACGCCTGGCAGCTGCCGGTCGCCTCGGGCGCCTACCACCTGACCTCGCGGTTCGGTGAGTGCTCGTCGCTGTGGTCGCACTGCCACACCGGACTGGACTTCGCCGCCCCCGAGGGCACCCCGATCCACGCCATCGCGAACGGGACCGTCACCGAGGTGGGCTCCGCCGGCGCCTACGGCAACCGCACGATCGTGACGCTCGAGGACGGCACCGAGGTCTGGTACTGCCACCAGTCCGCCATCGGGGTCCAGCAGGGCGAGAAGGTCACGGCCGGGCAGCTCATCGGCGCGGTCGGCTCGACCGGCAACACCACCGGTCCCCACGTGCACCTCGAGGTGCGCCCCGGTGCCGGGGATCCCGTCGACCCCTTCCAGGCGCTGGTCGCCCGCGGTCTCAAGCCCTGACCGACCGCGCGCGGCGGCCTGCGGGGCTCAGAGCTTCTCCACGGGCGCGTAGCGCAGCAGCAGGCGCTTGACCCCCTGGGACCCGAAGTCGATGGACGCCACCGCGCGGTCGTCGGCTCCGTCGACCGCGACCACGCTGCCCATCCCGAACGAGTCGTGCACCACCCGGTCGCCGGGCGCCAACGAGGGCACCTCGCGCTTCTTGCCGCGGGCCTCGGCGTCCGCGCGGGCAGCCGCGGCGCCGAACCGGCGGGGCGGGGGGCCGGCGCCACGCGCCGGCAGCGACGGCAGCACGGGGCGGTTCCAGGACGTCTGGTCCTGCTCGGTACGACGCCAGTCGAGCAGCGCGGCGGGAAGCTCGTCGAGGAACCGCGACGGCGGGTTGTGCGACGGGGCACCCCAGGCCGACCGCACCACGGCCCGGGAGACGTAGAGCCGCCGCTGCGCCCGGGTGAGTCCGACGTAGGCAAGCCGGCGCTCCTCCTCGAGCTCGGCGTGGTCGCCCAGCGACCGCTGGTGCGGGAAGACGCCGTCCTCGAGTCCGGTGAGGAACACGACCGGGAACTCCAGGCCCTTGGCGGTGTGCAGGGTCATCAGCGTGACCACGCCGTCGACGCTGTCCGGCAGCTGGTCGGAGTCGGCGACCAGCGCGACTCGCTCCAGGAAGTCCGCGAGCCCGGGCACCGCGGCGGGCGCGTCGGCGGGGTCGGCCGAGGGGCCGGAGACCGGGTCGTCGGCGAACTCGCGGGCGACCGCGACCAGCTCGGCGAGGTTCTCCACCCGGGTCTCGTCCTGGGGGTCCTCGCTCTCCTCGAGCTCCTTGAGGTAGCCACTGGCCGCGAGCACGTGCTCGAGCACCACGTCGGCGCGCTCCCCCGCGTCGACCATCGACTGCGCCCCCTCGACCAGGTCGACGAAGGCGCGGATCGCCGAGACCGACCGGGTCGCGATGCCCGGAGCCTCCTGGGCGCGGCGCAGGGCCTCGAAGAAGCCGATGCCCTCCTGCTGACCGAGCGCGTCCACGCAGGCCTGCGCCCGGTCGCCGATGCCGCGCTTGGGGACGTTGAGGATGCGGCGCAGCGAGATCTGGTCGTCGGGGTTGACCAGGATCCGCAGGTAGGCCAGGGCATCCTTGACCTCGCGCCGCTCGTAGAAGCGCACCCCACCGACGACGCGGTAGGGCAGCCCGCTGCGGATGAAGACCTCCTCGAACACACGGGACTGCGCGTTGGTGCGGTAGAAGACCGCCACGTCACCGGGACGGTGGTCGGGCTCCTTGGTCAGCGTCGCGACCTCCTCGGCGACGAACCGCGCCTCGTCGTGCTCGTCGTCGGCGACGTAGCCGACGATCTGGTCACCGTCGCCCGCGTCGGACCAGAGGTTCTTGGCCTTCCGGCCACGGTTGCGGCTGATGACCGCGTTGGCCGCGGTGAGGATGGTCTGGGTGGACCGGTAGTTCTGCTCCAGCAGGATCGAGCTCGCGTCGGGGAAGTCCTCCTCGAAGGCGAGGATGTTGCGGATGCTGGCGCCGCGGAAGGCGTAGATCGACTGGTCGGCGTCGCCGACCACCATCAGCTCCGAGGGCGGCACGCCGTCACCGTCCGGTGCGTCGGGATCGTCGCCGCCGAGGGTCGCCGGTCGCCCGACGTCGGGCGCACAGAGCTCGCGGACCAGGGCGTACTGCGCATGGTTGGTGTCCTGGTACTCGTCGACCAGCACGTGCCGGAACCGGCGTCGGTAGGCCTCCCGGACCTCGGGGAACGCCTGGAACAGGTGGACGGTGATCATGATGAGGTCGTCGAAGTCGAGGGCGTTGGCCGCACGAAGCCGCTGCTGGTAGAGCGCGTAGGCCTCGGCGTACTTCTCCTCCAGGTGGTTCGCGGGGCCCTTCGCGGCGTCCTCGTGGTCGACCAGCTCGTTCTTCTGGTTCGAGATCCAGTTCAGGACGGCACGCGGTGGGTACCGCTTCGCATCGAGGTCGAGCTCGCGGCACACGAGCGTCATCAACCGCTTGGAGTCGGCAGCGTCGTAGATCGAGAACGACGACCGGTAGCCGAAGCGCTCGATCTCCTTGCGGAGGATGCGCACGCAGGCGGAGTGGAAGGTCGAGACCCACATGATCCGGGCGCGGCGACCGACGAGCTCCTCGACCCGCGCCCGCATCTCTGCGGCCGCCTTGTTGGTGAACGTGATGGCCAGGATCGAGCCGGGGTGGGCGCTGCGCTCGCTGATCAGCCAGGCGATGCGGCGGGTGAGCACCCGCGTCTTGCCGGAGCCGGCGCCGGCGACGACGAGCAACGGCGCACCGGCGTGGACGACCGCTGCGCGCTGCGGGTCGTTGAGACCGTCGAGCAGCTCCTGCGACGTGGGCCCCGAGCGGCGGCGCGGCGACCGCTCCGGAGCGTCGACGTCGAGTCCGAGCTCGCCCTGCACGGAGGGTGCCTGCGGGATCGGGTACGACGCGCTCATGTCGGGCCCACCCTACGACCCGGGACGGACGGTCTCAGAGCAGCCGCCGGTCGGACGCCCAGCGGGTCAGCTCGTGACGCGAGGAGAGCTGGAGCTTGCGCAGCACGCTCGACACGTGGGTCTCGACGGTCTTGACGGAGATGAACAGCTCGGAGGCGACCTCCTTGTAGGCGTAGCCCCGGGCGATCAGGCGCATCACCTCCCGTTCCCGCTCGGAGAGGCGGTCCAGGTCCTCGTCGACCTGGGCCACGTCGATCGAGCCGGCGAACGCGTCGAGCACGAAGCCCGCCAGCCGGGGTGAGAACACCGCGTCGCCGCCGGCCACCCGTTCGATCGCGTCGACCAGCTCGGGACCGGTGATGGTCTTGGTGACGTAGCCGCGGGCACCTGCGCGGATGGTGCCGATGACGTCCTCCGCGGCGTCCGAGACCGACAGCGCCAGGAAGCGCGTCCCGGGGGCCCGCTGCCCCACCCGTCGCATCACCTCGGCACCGCCACCGCCGGGCAGGTGCACGTCGAGCAGCACGACGTCCGGGCGCAGCCGGGTGACCACCGTCACCGCGTCCTCGGCGTCCGCGGCCTCCCCCAGCACCACCACCCGGTCCTGGTGCGCGCCGAGCTCCGCCTTCACGCCGGTGCGGAACATCTCGTGGTCGTCGACGACGACCACCCGACGCCTGCCGGTGGCCCGGCTGTCGGCGGGACGGTCGGGAGTGTCGTCGGGGGGGCTGCTCATGTGCTCTCCGCCTGTGTCGTCGGGTCGTCCGCGGTCATGGACAGCCGCACCTCGGTGCCCTCGCCGGGCGCGGTGCGCACCAGGGCCGTGCCGCGGTGACGCCGCATCCGGTCCTCGATGCTGTCGCGCACGCCGTGCCGGTCCTCCGGGACGGCGGCCTGGTCGAAGCCGCGGCCCCGGTCGCGCACGAACACCTCGACGGCGCGTCCGGTGCACTCCGCGTAGACGTCGACCTGGTCCGCGCCGGAGTGGCGGGCCGCGTTCACCATCGCCTCGCGAGCGGCGAGCACGAGCGGGTGCAGCCGCTCCGAGACGGGGACGTCGCCGACGGTCACGACCTCGACGGGCACACCGTGGCCGTCCTCGACCTCGGCGGCCGCGGCCCGCAGCGCGGCGGCCACCGACTGGTCCGGCGCCGGCTGGTCGCCGTACAGCCAGGACCGGAGGTCCCGCTCCTGCGCGCGTGCCAGGGTCGCCACCGTGCGCCCGTTCCCCGCGTGCTTCTGGATCAGTGCCAGGGTCTGGAGCACGGAGTCGTGCAGGTGCGCCGCCATGTCGGCGCGCTCCTGGGAGCGCACCCGGGCCGCCCGCTCCTCCGAGAGGTCACCGGTCAGCCGGAACAGCCACGGCCCGATCATCAGCGCCAGGCCGAGCACACCGAGCCCGCCCGCCACGACCACCTCGCGCGCCACCCCGACCTGCCCGGCCCCGCCGGTCTGGAGCGCGAACAGCACCAGGGCCGAGGCCAGCAGTCCCACGCCGGCGAGAAGCCTCGCGTAGGACGCGGCACCGCCGTTGCCGACCACCGCCCGCACGAAGCTGATGCGACCCGAGCTGTCGACCCAGCGCTCACGCTGCGCCTCGTCGGCCTGCCGCCACAGCACGGCCAGCCCGACCACGCCGAGCAGCAGCGGCCAGAACAGCACCGAGCCGCCGATCAGCCGGTGCGCGAGCACCGCGACCCCCAGCGCCACCGAGCCGGCCGCGACGAGCGGGCCGACGTCCTGGAGCCGCCGCTGCCGACCGGTCCGCCTGCCCTGGCGGGTGGCGGCCTCCCCGCCGGGGCTCGAGCGTTCGAGGTGGGTGTCGGCGGGCAGGATCAGCCACAGTCCGGCGTACACCGCCAGACCGAACCCGCCTACCGCGGACAGCACCAGGAACGCCGCCCGCACCGGCAGCGGCTCGACGCCCAGGTGCCGAGCGAGACCCGCCGCCACGCCGCCGATCCACCGCTCCTCGGCGCTCCGGTACGCCTTGCGCGGACGTGCGCCGAACCCCGTGGCGGGGGCGCTGGAGGTGGGGGCGGTACTGCTCATCGTCCCTCAATCGTCACACAGCGGGCGGGGGTCGACCATGAGTGGCGACCCTGAGAGCACCCTGGTCCCGGAGCCGGTTCCTCCGGCACGAAACCAGGGTGATCCCCGATGGTGCGGGTCCCCGCGAGGTCCCAGGATCGATGTCATGACCGAGACGCAGAGCAGCCCGCCCGGACCGCAGGCCGAGAGCACCCCGCCGCAGGCAGGGGTGGACCGAGAGAACCTTCGCAACTACGAGCGGCTGCGCCGCAGCCTGAGCGACCGCAAGATCGCCGGCGTGGCCGGCGGCCTGGGCCGGCACCTCGACATCGACCCGACCATCATCCGGGTGCTGCTCGTGGTGCTCTGCTTCTTCGGCGGCGCCGGCTTCCTGCTGTACGGCGTCGCCTGGCTGCTGGTTCCGCTGGACGGTCAGCAGGACGGCAGGATCGCCACCAGCCCGAGCACCCGCAACGGCCTGCTGATCGCCACCGGGGTGGTCGCCGCGCTGCTCCTGCTCGGCGACAGCTGGAACGGCGTCGGGTTCCCGTGGCCCGCGCTGCTGGTCGGCATCGGCGTGGTCCTGTACCTGCTGCTGCGTGACCAGCCCCCGGCATCGCCCCAGCAGGCACCCCACCAGCCCGCCCAGCAGTCCCCCAGCAGTTCCCCCAGCAGTCCCCCCAGCAGCCGGCACCCCCCGGGGTGACGTCCCCCCCGCCGCCGTGGTCCCCCCCGTCGACCGGCAGGCGCGGGCCGAGGCTGTTCGGTCCGACGCTGGCGATGGTCGCCGTCGCCCTGGGCGCGCTCGGCCTCTACCAGGCCTCGGGTGGTGACGTCGTCGACACCGCGTACCCCGCGCTCGCGCTGGCCGTCGTCGGGTCGATGCTCGTGGTCGGCGCCTTCGTCGGCCGGGCCGGTGGCCTGGTCCTGCTGGGGCTGCTCGCGGCGTGCGCGCTGGTGGTGACCTCGGCGGTCGGCGGCTTCCGCGCCCTCGACTTCGGGGACGGGCAGCGCACGCGGCTGGCGCCCGTCTCGGCGACGGACGTGCGCTCCAGCTACCAGCTCGGATCGGGGCGCGCGATCGTGGACCTCAGTCGGGTCCGCGACCCGCAGACCCTCGACGGCAGGTCCATCGAGGTCCGGGGAGGCGCCGGCGAGCTGGTGGTCGTGCTTCCCCGAGAGGTCGAGACCGACGTGACCGCGCGGGTGACCGGTCCGGGTCAGGTCGACCTGCCCGACCGCATGGCCGACGGTCTCGGCACCGACATCGGCGGCGTCTACGGGAGCGCCGGCGCCCCCACCGTCACGCTCCACGCCCAGCTCGCCGCCGGACACATCGACGTGAGGAACCCCTGATGACCGACTCGAAGCCCCGTCCGCTCAACGTCAGCTATCTCGTCCTGGGCCTGGTGTTCCTGGGCATCGCCGGAGCCTGGGCGCTGCGCACCAGCGGTGTCGTGGACACCACCCAGGTGCAGTGGCTGCTCCCGCTCGTGCTCGTCGGCGCCGGCACCGTCGGCCTGGTGACGTTCGCGGCGCGGGGCGTGCAGCGCAAGCACAGTGACCACCCGGCCCTCGACGCAGCCGACGAGGACCCCGGGTTCGACCCCTACCCCGAGCCCGACACCGGTCCCGCAGCGAACGACGGCTGAGCGCGCCTACTCGGCGGTGGTGTTCGGCCGTCTCCAGCCCCGCTCGAAGGGCAGTCGCCACGCGTGCGGCGCCACCAGCTGGTGGATCGCGTTCGGCCCCCAGCTGCCGGGTGCGTAGCTGCGCACCGGCGGCGGATCGTTCAGCAGCTGGTGCGAGAGGTCCCAGAGGGTCTCGATGCCCTCGGCCGTGGTGAACAGCGTGTGGTCACCGCGCATGGCGTCGTGGATCAGCCGCTCGTAGGCCTCCAGCACCGCGTTGGAGTGACCGGTCTCGTGGGTGGCGAACTGCATCGACAGCTTCTCGAGCTTCATGCCGGGCCCGGGGCGCTTGCCGTAGAACGAGAGCGACATCCGCGACTGGTCGGCCAGGTCGAAGGTCAGATGGTCCGGACCGGCGGCGCCGACGCCGGAGCCGTGCGGGAACATCGTGCGGGGCGGCTCCTTGAACGCGATCGAGATGATCCGCGCCCCTTCGGCCAGCTTCTTCCCGGTGCGCAGGAAGAACGGCACGCCGGCCCAGCGCCAGTTGTCGATCTCCACCTTCAGCGCCACGAAGGTCTCCGTGTCGGACTCGTCGGAGACGTCGGCGTGGTCGCGGTAGCCGAGGTACTGGCCCCGCACCACGTTGTGCGGCTCCAGCGGCTGCATCGAGCGGAAGACCTTCAGCTTCTCGTCGCCGATGGGACCCGGGTCCAGCGACGTCGGCGGCTCCATCGCCATGAACGCGAGGACCTGCATCAGGTGGGTCACGACCATGTCGCGGTAGGCACCGGTGGCCTCGTAGAAGGAGGCGCGCATCTCGAGCCCGAGGGTCTCCGGTACGTCGATCTGCACGTGGTCGATGAAGTTGCGGTTCCAGATCGGCTCGAACAGGCCGTTGGCGAACCGGAACGCCAGGATGTTCTGGGCCGCCTCCTTGCCGAGGAAGTGGTCGATGCGGAAGATCTGGCTCTCCGCGAAGACCTCGTGCAGGCGGGCGTTGAGCTTCTGCGCCGATGCCAGATCGGTGCCGAAGGGCTTCTCCATGATGATCGAGGAGCGCTCGACCAGGCCCGCCTCGTCGAGCTGGTGCACGACCTCGAGGGCCGCCTTCGGCGGGACCGAGAGGTAGTGCAGCCGACCGATCTCCTGGCCTTCCGCCTCGCTGCTCAGCTGCTCCTCGGCCGACCTCACCGTCTCGGCCAGCGCCTGGGGACCGTCGCTCTGCCGCACGAAGCTCAGCCGCTCGGCGAAGTCGTCCCAGCAGGACTCGTCGAAGGGCCGGCTGAACTCGTCGACGGCCTCCCGGGAGAGCTTCACGAACTGCTCGGTGTCGAGGTCGTCGAGCGACGTGCCGACGATCCGGCAGCGGTCGAGCAGCCCCGCCTCCAGCAGGTGCAGGAGCCCGGGGAGCAGCTTGCGGCGTGCGAGGTCCCCGGTGGCACCGAACAGCACCACCACGTGTGGTTGGTCCATACGACGATGGTAGGCCCGGCCCCGGTGCGCCGCTCAGCCGACCGACGTGGGCTGTGCGAGGCGCTCGCTGCGACGGCGGCGGGCCTCGACCGCGGTGTCGGCCTGGTCGGTGAACACCCCGTCCACGCCGAGGTCGAGCAGCGCCTCGGTCAGTCCGAGCGCGTCGCCGCGCGCTGCCGGGTCGTCGCCGCGACGGTAGCTCTCGGGCAGGTAGTGGTTCTCGTCGCGCACCGTCCACGCGTGCACCGCGAGCCCCACGGAGTGCGCGGCCTCCACGAGCCCACGGCCACCGGCAAGCAGCCGGCCGTGGTGCACCCCCACGGCCGAGGCGTACGTCGCCAGGTCGGCGAGCCCCTCCGGGCTCAGCAGGGTGTCGTAGTCGCGGGGGTCGTCGCGGGGGTGGTCGGGGGGAGCGCCAGAGGCGTCGACGAGCTGGACGAGCGGCACGGAGACCGTCGAGGACAGCGTCCGCAGGTTGCCGGTCTCGAACGACTGCACGAACACCGGCGCGTTGGGGCGGTCGAGGTGGTGGCGTCGCAGCGCCGCGACCAGGGGCGGCTCCAGGGCGAGCCCGAGGGAGGCGAAGTAGCTGGAGTGCTTGGTCTCGGGGTAGACCCCGATCGTGACGCCGCGACGGCGGCTCCCCTCCTCGGCGAGCGCGAGCACCTCCTCGAAGGTGGGGACCTCGAAGTGGCCGTCGTACCAGGTGTTCGCGGCCCGCAGCCAGGGCAGCCGCTCCTTCGCGCGCAGCGTCTTCAGCTCGGCCAGCGTGAAGTCCTCGGTGAACCAGCCGGAGACCACGCGGCCGTCCACGGTCCTCGTGGTGCGGCGGCTCGCGAACTCGGGCCGGTCGGAGACGTCCGTGGTCTGGCCGATCTGGTTCTCGTGGCGGGCGACGAGCACGCCGTCGCGGGTGGAGACCAGGTCGGGCTCGATGTAGTCGGCGCCCAGCTCGATCGCCAGGCGGTAGGAGGCCAGCGTGTGCTCCGGGCGGTGGCCCGCGGCGCCTCGGTGGCCGATGACGAGCGGCCGCTCGGAGGGCTGACGCGGCATGTGCAGCGGGGAGGGTGAGGCCGTCACTGTCATGCCTGCACGGTGCCCGGCCGAGGTGGCAGGGCGTCCACGGCGAGATGAAGGGGAGGTGAAGCCTGTGCAGAACCTTCACATCTTCTCGCCACCACCTGACCCTTGCGGCTCCTACGCTCGGGGGATGGAGACGACCGGGGGACAGCGCGTGCTCGTCGTCGAGGACGAGCGCGTCATCAACCGGGCGGTGGCCGACCGCCTCGTCGCCGAGGGGTTCGAGGTCCGGCAGGCCTACGACGGTCCCGGTGCCGTCGCCGCCGCCGGCGAGTGGGCGCCCGACCTGGTGCTGCTCGACGTGATGCTGCCAGGTTTCGACGGGCACGAGGTCTGCCGCCGGCTCCAGGCCGACCGGCCCGTGCCCGTGCTCATGCTGACCGCCCGCGACGACGAGACCGACCTGCTCGTTGGTCTCGGCGTCGGTGCCGACGACTACCTCACCAAGCCGTTCAGCATGCGTGAGCTGGTGGCGCGCGTCCGGGCGCTGCTGCGCCGCGTGGACCGGGCCGCGGAGCTGGCCGCGGGACTCGTTGCGACCCCGAGCCAGCTGCGGGTCGGTCCGCTGCACATCGACCGGGCCGCACGACGGGTCCGGGTCCGCGAGGCAGACGTGCATCTCACCCCCACGGAGTTCGACCTGCTGGTGTGCCTGGCGACCACACCCGGCACCGTCCTGACCCGTGAGCAGCTGCTGGCCGAGGTGTGGGACTGGCCGGATGCAGCGGGCACCCGGACCGTCGACAGCCATGTGAAGTCGCTGCGCGGCAAGCTCGGCACGGGCCTGGTCCGCACCGTGCACGGTGTCGGCTATGCGCTGGAGGCCGTCCGATGAGGCCGCTGGACCGCGTCGGGTCGCTGAAGCTCAAGCTCGGGCTGCTGGTGGCCGCCAGTGTCGCGGTGGCGGCGTCGCTGACCGCCGTCGGCCTCCTCGTCGACGTGCGGCCGCAGTTCACGATCGCGGCGTCGGTGCTCATCGCACTTGTGGTGACCCAGCTCCTGGCGCGTGGCATGACCTCGCCGCTGCGGGAGATGACAGCGGCCGCGCGGGCCATGGCGACCGGGGACTACACGCGCCGGGTCACCGTCAGCTCGCACGACGAGGTCGGCGAGCTCGGCCGCGCCTTCAACACGATGGCTGCTGAGCTCGCGACGGTGGACCGCCAGCGGCGCGACCTGGTGGCCAACGTCTCGCACGAGCTGCGGACGCCGGTCTCCGCGCTCCGCGCCGTGCTCGAGAACCTCGTCGACGGGGTGGCGGCCCCCGACCCGGCCACCCTCCGGACCGCCCTGGAACAGAGTGAGCGGCTGGGCAGGCTCGTGACCGACCTGCTCGACCTCTCCCGGGTCGATGCCGGCATCACCCCGCTCGCACGGGAGAGCGTGCCGCTGGCCACGTTCCTCGAGGAGGCGGTGCGGGAGGCCCGGCTGGCCGGTCGGCCGGTGGAGTACGCCGTCTCCGTGCACCCCGCCGACCTGGAGGTGCGAGCCGACCCGGCCCGGCTGCACCAGCTCGTCGCGAACCTGCTGGACAACGCCGGGCGGCACAGTCCCGCCGGAGGGACGGTCACCGTCCAGGCCCGGCGCGCCGGTGACCGCACGCTGCTCGAGGTCGCCGACCAGGGGCCCGGCATCCCACCGGCGGACCGGTCGCGGGTCTTCGAGCGCTTCACCACCGGGGGTCCCGGGGAGCTGGTCGGAGCCGATGGCGGCACCGGCCTGGGCCTGGCGATCGCCCGCTGGGTCACCCAGCTGCACGGCGGCCGGATCGAGGTCGCCGACCCCGATCCGCCCGGCCAGGGGTGCCGCATCCGCGCCAGCCTGCCCGCCGGCCCCGCAGGGACCGGCCCCGAGAGGAGAACCGCATGACCGGCTCCGCACTGCCGCCCCCGGCGGCCCCACGCCTCGCACCCGTCCCGCAGCCGTCCCTCGACCTGCTGTTCGGCACCTGGTGGCCGGAGAGGGCGCTCTCACCCCGTCCGAGGCTGGTCCTGGCCGCGGTGCTCACCGGGTGGCTCGCTGCGGTGGTGGCGCCCTTCCGGGCACCCGGTCTGGGCACGTTCCTCGTGGTGATGACGGTCTGCGGCGTGGTGGCCGCGGCTGACGGCCGGCTGCGCACGCCGTACCACCTGGGTGTCGGGGTGCTGGTGACGCTCCTCGTGGCCACGGTGGTGGTCCGCGACGCGCAGTGGGTCGTGGCGCTCTGCCTGCTGGCGGCGGCCGCGCTCGGCGTCGCGACCCTGGCCGAGGGCCGCTCGGTCGCCGGGCTGCTCGTCGCGGGCCTGGCCGTGCCGCTGGCGGCGCTGCGCGGGCTGCCCTGGCTGGGGCGCTCCGTGACCCCGGCCGCCCCGACCCGCAGGTGGCTGCCCGCCCTGCGGACGGCGCTCGTCACGACCGGTCTGCTGGTGGTCTTCGGTGCGCTCTTCGCCTCCGCGGACGCGCTGTTCGCCTCCTGGTTGGACGCCCTGCTCCCGGACGTGACGATGACCACCACGGTGGTCCGCGGGTTCGTGCTGACGGTGGTGACCGGGCTGACCCTCGGCGGTGTGTACGTCGCGTTGAACCCGCCCCTCGTCGAGCGGCTGGCCCTGCGCCCCGGGACGCCGGTGCGACGGGCGTTCGAGTGGCTGGTGCCGGTCGGCGTCGTCATCGCCCTGTTCGCGGGCTTCGTCGCGGCGCAGCTCACCGTGATGTTCGGCGGTCACGCCTACCTGAGCCGCACCACGGGGCTGACCTACGCGTCGTACGTGCACGAGGGGTTCGCCCAGCTGACCACGGCGACTGCACTCACGCTGGTCGTGGTCGCCCTGGCGGTACGCAAGGCGGGCCGGGTCTCGTCCCGGGAGCGGTCGGTGCTGCGCGCCATGCTGGGGTCGCTGTGTCTGCTCACCCTGGTGGTGGTCGTCTCGGCGCTCTTCCGGATGCACGTCTACGAGCAGGCCTACGGCTTCACCCGGCTGCGGCTGCTGGTGTCGGTCTTCGAGGCCTGGCTGGGCCTCGTCGTGCTGCTCGTCGTCGCGGCGGGGGTGCGGCTGTCGGGTCCCTGGGTGCCTCGGGCGGCACTGCTGAGCGGGGCAGCCGCACTGCTGGCGCTGGCGGTCCTCAACCCCGACGCCTCGATCGCACGTCACAACCTCGACCGGTTCGCCGACACCGGTCGGGTCGACCGGTCCTACCTGCAGGGGCTCTCCGCCGACGCCACCCCGGTCCTGGCCGGCAGCGGTCTGGCTTCCCCGTGCCGGCACGCCCACGACGACTGGCTCGCGTGGAACCTCGGGCGCACCCGGGCGGAGCGGCTGACCTGCCCCCGCGGCTGACCCTCCTCGAACCGGTTTGTCGGCGACGGCATCGGGCACGGTCTCCCACGACCATCCCTCGACACCTCGGAGTTGACCATGAAGGGCAGAGTCGCACTGCTGACCGGCGCCGCAGTCGGGTACGTCCTCGGGACGCGCGCCGGTCGCGAGCGCTACGAGCAGATCAAGACCCAGGCGCGGGGCATCTGGCAGAGCCCTACCGTGCAGGAGAAGGCCTCGCAGGCGCAGGACTACGCCAAGCAGAAGGCGCCCGAGGTGCGGGACAAGGCGGTCGGGGCAGCCGCCGGTGCCGCCGCCGCAGCCAAGGAGCGGGCCACCGGCCACGGGGACGCCAACGGGTCGACCCCGACGTCGGCCACGACCGGGTTGGTCTGAGCCGTCTGCCTCACTCCCGGGCGGGGATCCCGGAGATCGCCGTGCCCGACCGGGTCTTGTAGCGCTTGTTGATGCTGATCAGCACGGCGGTCCAGGGCTCGAGCTGACGCGCGATCCGCAGCCTCCCGGCGTCGACACCGTCACGCGACGTCACGGCCCGAGCGAGCTCGACCGCCACCTGCTTGGCGTCCCGGTCGTCGCCGCACACCAGCACGTCCTCGTGGTCGAGGTACTCCTCGTCCCCCCAGAGCGTCACGGCCGAGACGTGGTGGAAGGCACCCACGACCCGGGCATCCGGCACCAGGGTGGCGGCCGTCTCCGCGGCGCTGCCGCCGGGGACGTCGAGGCCGTAGGGACCCTGCTTGTCGAAACCGAGCGGGTTCACGCACGAGATCACGATCTTGTCCGCGAGGTGGCGCCGCAGCGACGCGACCAGGTCGTCGTGGCCGTCGTACGGCACGGCCAGCACGACGACCGGAGCACCGGCCGCGGCCTCCGCGTTGGCCGCCCCGAGACCGCCACGGAGACCGCCCCGGCGGGCAGTCGGTCGGTGATCTCGGCGGCGGCGGCCTGCGCGCGTCCGGCGTCGCGCGAGCCCAGCACCACCCGGTGGCCGTGCCTGGCCCACCGGTACGCGAGGCCCTTGCCCTGGGGGCCGGTGCCCCCGATCACGGCGATGTCATAGGTCGGCACTGGTGCTCCTCCGCGGGTGTTGAAATCCTGACAGCGTTACTGTCACGGTAGTACCCGATCACCGTTGCGACCGAGGGACCCCGCATGAAGCTCTCCACCCAGCTGATGTACTCCGGAAACCCCCGCGAGGCCGCCGACCAGGTCGCCTCCCTGGAGAAGGCCGGGCTCGACACGGTCTGGGTCGCGGAGGCCTACGGCTTCGACTCCCCCACGTTGATGGGCTACCTCGCCGCGAAGACCGAGACGGTCGAGATCGGCGCCGCCATCCTCAACGTCTTCTCGCGCACCCCTGGCGCGCTCGCGCAGACCGCCGCCGGCCTCGACAACGTCAGCGGCGGGCGCGCGATCCTCGGCCTCGGCGCCTCCGGCCCCCAGGTCATCGAGGGCTGGCACGGCATGCCCTACTCCAAGCCGCTGGGCCGCACCCGAGAGGTCGTCGACATCGTGCGCGCCGCCCTGCGTCGCGAGCGGCTGGAGTACGACGGCGCGATCTTCACGCTGCCGTTGCCCGAGGGCGAGGGTCTCGGTCTCGGGAAGCCGCTGAAGATGCTGACCAAGCCCGAGCGCCCTGTCGTGCCGATCTACGTCGCGGCCCTCGGGGAGAAGAACGTCGAGGGGACCGCCGAGTACGCCGACGGCTGGCTGCCGTTCCTGTTCGCACCCGAGAAGGCGCACGACGTCTGGGGCTCCGCGCTGGCCGCCGGCGACGCGAAGCGGCCGGCGGACCTGGGCCCGCTCGAGGTGGTCGCGGGCGGCATGGTCTGCGTCGGCGACGACGTCAAGGGGATGCTCGACCTGGCCCGCCCGATGGTCGCGCTCTACGTCGGCGGCATGGGGGCCAAGGGCAAGAACTTCTACCACACGCTGGCCTGTCGCTACGGCTTCGAGAAGGAGGCCGCGCAGATCCAGGAGCTCTACCTCGGCGGCAACAAGCGCGACGCGGAGGCGTTCGTCCCGCTGGAGCTGCTCGAGATGGTCAACCTCGTCGGGCCGGAGTCCTACGTGAAGGAGCGCATCGCCGCATTCGCGGACGCCGGTGTCACCAACCTGCAGATCGTCCCGGTGCCCGCAGACGGCGGCGACCCTGCCCGTCTCGTCTCGCAGCTGAAGGAGTGGGTCTCATGACCGGGAGCCTCCGGCCGCTGCTCGAGGACGAGCACGAGTCGTTCCGTCGTACGGTGCGGGCCTTCATCGAGAGGGAGGTCGCGCCCCACCACCCGCAGTGGGAGGCCGACGGTCAGGTCAGCCGCGAGGTCTGGACGAAGGCCGGCGAGCAGGGACTGCTCTGCTTCGACGTCGACGAGGCGTACGGCGGACCCGGTGTGCAGGACTTCCGCTACAACCTGGTGCTCGCCGAGGAGATGACCCGGGCCGGCGCTCACGGTCCCGGCTTCCCCGTGCACACCGACATCATCGTGCCGTACCTCAACAGCCTCGGGACCGACGAGCAGAAGCGGCGTTGGCTGCCGGGCTGCGTCAGCGGCGAGACCATCACCGCCATCGCGATGACCGAACCGGGCGCCGGCAGCGACCTGCAGGGCATCCGCACGAACGCGGTCGACAAGGGCGACCACTACGTCGTCTCGGGCAGCAAGACGTTCATCAGCAACGGCGCGATGGCCGACCTGGTGATCGTCGTGGCCCGCACGGACACGGCGACCGACGGCGGGCTCGGGCACAAGGGGATCAGCCTGCTCGTGGTCGAGAAGGGGATGGCGGGCTTCGAGCGCGGACGCAACCTGGACAAGGTCGGCCTGCACGCCCAGGACACCTCCGAGCTGTTCTTCGACGACGTCGTGGTGCCGAAGCAGAACCTGCTCGGCGAGGAGGGCGGCGGCTTCGTCTACCTGATGCAGAACCTCCCGCAGGAGCGGCTCTCGATCGCGGTCATGGCGGCCGCTGCGTGCGAGGCCGTGCTCGACATGTGCCTGGCCTACGTCAAGGAGCGCACGGCGTTCGGCCGTCCCATCGGGAAGTTCCAGAACACCCGCTTCACGATCGCCGAGATCGCCACCGAGGCACGCGTAGCGCGGGTGTTCGTCGACGACTGCGTGCGGCTGCACAACCTCGGCGAGCTCGACGCGAAGGGGGCCTCGATGGCGAAGTGGTGGACCACCGAGCTGCAGAAGAAGGTCGTCGACCAGGGTGTGCAGCTGTTCGGGGGCTACGGCTACATGACGGAGTACCCGATCGCCAGGGCGTACCTGGACAGCCGGGTGCAGACCATCTACGGCGGCACGACCGAGATCCAGAAGGAGATCATCGGCCGCTCCCTCGGCATCTGAGGTCTCGGGTGCGGGTTGTGCAAGGGTGAGCCCGTGCCCCTCCCCCTGCTGGCCGGCGGTGCCCTCGCGTCGCTCGTGGTGCTGGCCGTGGCGCTGGCCCTCGCGCTGGCTGCGCTCACCGTGCTCGTCCTCCGGCTGCGACGCATCCAGGCCGAGGTGGCGCAGCTGGAGGCCGCCCTCGACGAGGCGACCGCCGAGGACGACGGCGACCCGCTCCCGCGGACGTGGCAGGCGGCCGAGCGGGCCGTCCGGACGGTGATCGGCTCTGCGGTGAAGATCCGGGAGAGCGGGCTCAGCGGGCTGCTGATGAGCTCGATCGACGATCTGTCGCGCTGGGCCAGCGAGGACCGTAGCGAGATCGCCCGGCTGGCCGCGGCCGACGGCTCGGTGACGATCTTCTTCTCCGACATCGAGGGCTCGACCGCCCTGAACGCCGAGCTCGGCGACCAGGGCTGGGTGAAGCTGCTCATCGCGCACGACGCGCTGGTCCGCGCACACGTCGAGCGCCACGACGGTCACATCGTGAAGTCACAGGGAGACGGCTTCATGGTGGCGTTCGGCTCACCGGTGGACGCGGCGCGGGCGGGGCTGGCGATCCAGCGCTCGCTCTCCGACGAGCGGCGCAGGCTGGGGCCCCGCTCCCCGATCCGGGTGCGGATCGGCATCCACCAGGGTCCGGCGATCGCCCGGGACGGCGACTACTTCGGGCAGACCGTTGCGACCGCCGCCCGGGTGGGCGCGGAGGCTGACGGCGGCGAGATCCTGGTCACCCAGGCCGTGGCCGACGAGCTGGTGGACGTGAGCCGCCTCGCCCTGGTCGACGATCGCGAGGTGGCCCTCAAGGGGCTGCCCGGCACGCACGTCCTGTGGCGGGTGGCGCGCGCCCGCCGTCGTACGACGCACTGAGGCTCAGCCGTGCAGCGCTGGCTCGCGGGTCAGTCGTACCGGGAGCGACTCGAGTCCGTAGACGATCGACATCTGCCGGTACGCCAGAGGGTTCTCGGCGACCGAGAGGTCCGGGAACCGACGCGCCAGAGCGGGGAAGGCCGCCCGCAGCTCCATGCGGGCCAGCTCGGCACCCACGCAACGGTGGAAGCCATGGCCGAACGCGAGGTGCGACGAGGTCGGGCGGTCGGCGTCGAAGCCGTCCATCGCCGTCCCGTGGCGGCCGTCGCGGTTGGCGCCGGCGAGCTGGCAGATGACCACGTCTCCCCGGGCGATCTGCCGGCCGCCGATCTCGACGTCGTGCTTGGGGAAGCGGGGGAAGGCGATCTGCACCACGGAGAGGTAGCGGAGCAGCTCCTCCACCGTGCGGTCGACAGCGTCCGAGTCGGTGGCGATGCGGGCGTAGTCCTCGGGGTGGTCGAGCAGCACGGCCGTTCCCAGGGCCAGCATGCTGGCGCTCGTCTCCAGTCCGCCGGTGAAGACGCCGTCGGCGAGGCCGGCGAGGTCGAAGTCGTTGATCTCGTCCCCGTGCTCACGGATGATCTGGCCGATCAGCCCGTCGCCCGGATCGCTGCGCTGCTTGCGGGTCGCCTCCATCAGGAACTTGCGCGACCCCGACACCGCGCCGAATGCTCCGGTGCCGCCGCTGGACACGTCGAAGCGCGCCGAGCCGAGCTGGCGGAAGGTCTCCCGGTCCTCGTCCGGCAGCCCGAGCAGCTCGCAGATGACCAGGAAGGGGACGGGGAAGGCGAAGGTCGGGACCACGTCGACCGTCCCGTCGCCGGAGACCGCCTGCCGCTCGAGCTCGTCGAGCTGGCGTTCCACGATGTCGGAGATCCGCGGTCGCAGCCGTTCAAGGCGCCGCATCGTGAACTCGGGGGTCAGCAGCCGACGCAGGCGGGTGTGGTCGGGCGGGTCGGTGAAACCCAGGCCGCCGATGTCGCCGTCGGTCGTGGAACCCCGCCGTCCCATGAACGGGCGGATGTCGTTGCTGTAGCTGCGGGTGTCCGCGAGCACGGCCCGGGCCTCCTGCTCCCCGCTGACCACCCAGATCGTCATCCCGAGGAACGAGGTCAGCTTGGCCACCGGCTCCCGGTCGCGCAGCTCGCCGAGCCGCTCGATCGGGTCGACGCCGTTGCGCTGCAGCGGCCACGACAGCTTCTCGGGGACGCGCTCGATCTGGGAGAGGTCGATCGGCCCCTCCCCTCCCACCCGCGCGAGCACGACCTGCCGCACCCGGGACTTGAGGTACGTCGTCACGCGTGACACGGGAACTCCCAGCTGGCGGGCGGGCCGAAAGGTGGCTATGGGCCGAAGTATGCCGGAGTGACGAGCGGTGGCCGCGAGGTCTCCTCGTTTCACATGGTGTTTTCAGAGTCTCCGGGGGACGAAAGGGGCTTGTCGTGCAGGATCCGCTGGTACAGCCGGTGGTCCTGCCAGGCACCGTCGAGGAACAGGTAGCGCGGTGCGGTCCCGTAGTACTCGAAGCCGCAGCGCTCGAGCACCCGCTGCGAGGCCGCGTTGTGCGTCAACGTGCCCGCCTCGACCCGGTGCAGCCCGCGTCCCTGTGCCTGCGCGCACGCGAACTCGACGCCCCCGGTGGCGAGGCCTCGACCTTGGTGCGCGGCATCGACCCAGTAGCCGACGGCGGCGCTGCGCAGCACGCCGAGCACGATGTTGTTGAGGTTCACCCGGCCGACCACGGTGTCGTCGTGGGTGAGCACCCAGGCGCCGAGCAGGCCTTGGCCGACCGAGGTGAGCTGCCCGGCGACCGCCGCCGTCTGGCCCTCGACGGTGTAGAAGCTCTCCTCACGCGCCGGCTCCCACGGCTCGAGGTGGACGCGGTTGCGGCGATAGGCCGCCGCGAGCGCCGGCGCGTCCGTGGCAGCCAGGTCATGGATGCCGTAGCCCTCGGGGATCACAGGAGGGAGGCTACGGCCGCCGGCACCAGGTTCAGCAGTCGGCGCGCACGAACCCCCTCTGCTCGGGGGTGCGCAGCTCGCGGTCGCGGTAGACGATCGACCACCGGGTCCCACGTGCCGCGCAGGCAGCCTCGAAACCGGCCCGGCCCCGGTCGGCGTACTCGATCTCGATCACGTGCGGGCCGTAGAGGCGGCGGTAGGCGCCGCACTCGGCATAGACCTGGCAGTCCTCGGCGACCGCGAAGTCGAAGCCGGTCCTGCTGACCTGGCCCGCGGTCAGCTCCGCGGTGTTCTTCTGGGCGACCGCGAGGCCACGGAGATGGGCACCGCTCACAAGCCGGCGGGCGAGGCCCAGGTTCCCGGAACGGGTCAGCAGGTGCCTCGAGCGGGTCCAGGAGTCCAGGTTGTCCGGCTCGACGGCGTCGAACCCCGCGGCTGCGCACCCGCCCACCCACCGGAGCAGCACCGTCGCGAGGCGCGACCGCTTGGCGGCGGTCCGGGTGTCGAGCAGCACCTCGTCGGGCCAGCCAGCGTCTCGCACCAGGCGACCACCGGCGCGCAGCAGCAACCGGGGGTGGTGGTGCCGCCACCAGCCGAGCTCACCGGGCTGGGTCTGGAAGGCGTTCACGTAGCAGATGTCGTAGCCGCCGGCCGGCTGGTCGGTCCGGTCCCGGGTCACCACGCGCGCCCGCGTCGGGTAGCCGCCACCGAGCTGGTAGTCGGCGGAGGCGTTGGCCGGCGGCCTGGACGGGGATGGCGACAAGGAGGGCGAGGACGAGGCGGCGTCCCCGGGCACCACGGACAGCGCCAGTGCGAAGGCGAGCAGCACCGCGAGCACGATCACGGTCCACCTGACCCACCGCGGCTGCTGCATGCCCCCAGTGTCGCGGATGACACCATGAACCGTGCTGCCCCCCGACAACCACGTGCACTCGGAGTGGTCCTGGGACACCTACGCCGCCTCGATGCTGGAGAGCTGCGCCCGGGCCGTGGAGCTCGGCATCCCCGCGGTCGCGTTCACCGAGCACGTGGACTTCCGGCGGTGGGGGCCCGTCGACGGTCGGCCCGGCGTCGAGGTGGCGGGCCACTACCGCACCGGGGTCGAGCCCCTCGACGTCGCGGGCTACCTCGACTCCGTGGAGGAGTGCCGGGAGCGCTACCCCGGGCTGCGTGTCGTCACCGGCATCGAGGCCGGGGAGCCGCACCTGTTCCCGGGCAGTCTCGACGAGGTGCTGCGGACCGGGTCCTTCGAGCGGGTGCTGGGCTCGCTGCACGCCGTCGTACACGACGGGCTGCTGGTCGGTGCCGACGCGCTGTGGAACGTGGAGCCCGACGAGCTGATGCACCGCTACCTCGAGGAGCTGGTCACGCTCGTCGAGACGTCCTCGGCGTTCGAGGTGCTGGCGCACGCGGACTTCCCGCGCCGCAACTGGCCCGGCCACCGGACGTTCGAGGAGCGGGAGTTCGAGGAGCAGTACCGTGCCGTCTTCCGTGCGCTCGCCGTGGACGACCGGGTGCTGGAGCTGAACACCCGCAGCCCCCTGTGGTCCGACACGCTCGTGGGGTGGTGGCGGGAGGAGGGCGGTCGCGCGCTCTCGTTCGGCAGTGACGCGCACGTCCCGGGCCGGGTCGGCGCCCGCTTCGTCAGCGCGGTCGAGGTGGCCGAGTCCGCCGGCTTCCGCCCGGGGCGCGACGCCTTCGACTTCTGGAGGGCCTGACCACATGACCCGAACGGGGCATGGTGCTCGCGCGACCACCGCAGCAACCTGGAGCCGTCCAGCTCAACGACTCCTGTGAGTGGAGGGCACATGCCCGTCGTCGATGACTCCGTCACCATCAACGCCCCGGCCGAGAAGATCTTCGCGTTCCTGGTCGAGGGGTCGAACATCCCGGTTTACGACAGCTCCTGCACCCGGTGCGAGCAGGAGGGAGAGGGCGCCCCCGCGCTGGGCATGCGCCTACGGGGCGCCACCAAGCTCCTCGGCAAGGAGTTCGACTGGGTCACCGAGTGCACCGAGTTCGAGCCCGGCAAGGCGTTCGCGGTCACGTCCGTCGAGGGCAAGCTGTCCTTCCGGCTCCGCTCCTCGCTCTCCGCCGAGGGCGAGGCGACCCGTCTGGACTACCACATCGAGGCGGAGAGCGGCCTCGGCGGAGTGTTCGGCCGGATCGCCGACCCGCTGGTCACGAAGGCGGAGCGCCGTCAGGTCAAAGCGAACCTCGGGACCCTCAAGGACCTCATGGAGAGCGACGCGGTCTGAGCTACTCCCACTCGATGGTGCCCGGCGGCTTGCTGGTGACGTCGACGGCGACCCGGTTGACCTCACGGACCTCGTTGGTGATGCGGGTCGAGATGGTCTCGATGACGTCGTACGGAAGGCGAGCCCAGTCGGCGGTCATCGCGTCCTCGGACGTGACCGGACGGAGCACCACGGGGTGCCCGTAGGTGCGGCCGTCGCCCTGCACACCGACGGAGCGTACGTCGGCGAGCAGCACCACCGGGAACTGCCAGATGTCCCGGTCCAGCCCCGCGCGGGTGACCTCCTCGCGGGCGATCGCGTCGGCCTCGCGGAGGATCTCCAGCCGCTCGTGCGTGACCTCGCCGATGATGCGGATGCCGAGGCCGGGCCCGGGGAACGGGTGCCGCCACACGATGTCGGCCGGCAGGCCGAGCTGCTCGCCGACCAGCCGCACCTCGTCCTTGAACAGCGTCCGCAGCGGCTCGACGAGCTCGAACTCGAGGTCGTCGGGCAGCCCGCCGACGTTGTGGTGGGACTTGATGTTGGAGGTGCCCGAGCCACCGCCCGACTCGACCACGTCGGGGTAGAGCGTGCCCTGCACCAGGAAGTCGACCCGCTCGCCGTGGGCCGCGGCGGCGCCCATGATCTCGGCCTCGGCCGCCTCGAACACCCGGATGAACTCCCGGCCGATCGCCTTGCGCTTCTGCTCGGGGTCGGTGACGCCGGCGAGCGCGTCGAGGAACCGTTTGGTGGCGTCGACTACGTGCAGCGAGATCCCGGTGGCCGCGACGTAGTCCCGCTCGACCTGCTCGGCCTCGCCCTTGCGCAGCAGGCCGTGGTCCACGAACACGCAGGTCAGCTGGTCACCGATGGCACGCTGCACCAGCGCGGCCGCGACCGCCGAGTCGACCCCGCCGGACAGCCCGCAGATCGCGCGACGGTCCCCGATCTGGGTGCGGATCTTCTCGATCTGCTCCTCGACGATGTTCACCATCGTCCAGGTCGGGCGACACCCGGCGATGTCGAGCAGGAAGTGGTTGAGGACCTGCTGCCCGTGCTCGGTGTGCATCACCTCCGGATGCCACTGCACGCCCGCGAGCCGTCGGTCGAGGTCCTCGAAGGCGGCCACGGGGGTGCCGGCCGTGGAGGCGAGCACGTCGAACCCGCTCGGCGCGGCCACGACCGAGTCGCCGTGGCTCATCCACACCTTGTGCTGGCGGGGTACGTCGGCGAGCAGCGTCCCCGACTCGACGACCTCGACCGGCGTACGGCCGTACTCCGAGCGGCCGGTGCGCTGGACCTCGCCGCCGAGACTGAGCGCCATCGCCTGGAAGCCGTAGCACATGCCGAAGACCGGCACTCCGGCCGCGAAGATCGCCTCGTCGACGTTCGGGGCGCCGGGCTCGTAGACCGACGACGGTCCACCGGAGAGCACGATCGCGCGGGGCTCGCGGGCCAGCATCTCCGCGACCGGCATCGTGTGCGGGACGATCTCGGAGTACACCCGGGCCTCCCGGACGCGCCGGGCGATGAGCTGGGCGTACTGGGCGCCGAAGTCGACGACGAGGACGAGGTCGTGCTCGGTGGTCACGGGGTGCTCACGGCCTGGTCACCGAGACCTTCCTGCATGGGCGGCGGGCGGAGGCCGCAGTCTATCGACCACCCGACTCGGCGGGACCACAGGCTGACCCCCCGTCCCGCCCGCGAGGGACCCGCACAGCTTCTCTCCAGGATTCTCGACGCCCGGCGTAACCCCGCGGCGAGCGGCTCGTTGAGAGAGTCGGATCCGGTGGCTTTGCTCCCTCACAGTCCGGATCCCTCCGAGTCCGTGCAGCTGCGTGGACCCGCTCAGGGCCCGACCACCCTCCCTCCCGGTCGGGCCCTGAGGCGTTAACCCGCCGAGGCGTCTCGTTCTGCGGGCGTAGGTACGCCGAGGCGTCTCGTTCTGCGGGCGTAGGTACGCCGAGGCGTCTCGTTCTGCGGGCGCCTTGTGGACCAGATCGCAGAACCAGACGCCTCAGCGGGTCCCGGGGCGCAGAACCAGACGCCTCAGCGGGTTCCGGGGCGCAGAACCAGACGCCTCAGCGGGTCGCGGGGAGGAGGGGGAGGTGGAGGGCGCCGGGGGCCGAGTGGGGGACGGCAGGGCGCGTGGGGGCCACTGGCGGGAGCCGCTCGTAGGGCGCGCCCAGGGCCGGACGCGGATCGGCCTCGCCCTTGTTGGGCCACAACGACATCGCCCGCTCCGCCTGGGCGGTGATCGTCAGCGACGGGTTGACGCCGAGGTTCGCGGTGATCGCCGACCCGTCCGCGACGTGCAGCCCCTCGTGGCCGAAGATCCGCTGGTAGGGGTCGACGACCCCGGTCCCGGGGTCCTCGCCGATCGTGCAGCCCCCGATGAAGTGCGCGGTGAGCGGCCGGTTGAACGGCTCCCCGATCGAGCCGCCCGGGGTGCCGCCGACCACCTCGGCCATGCGGCGCACCGTCGTGTTCGCGACCGGGATCCAGGTGGGGTTCGGGATGCCGTGCCCTTGCCGGGTGGACAGGTGCCAGCGCCCGGTGAGGCGGCTGCGCTTGGAGAAGACCGTGATCGAGTTGTCGATGGTCTGCATGACCAGGGCGATCACGGTGCGCTCGGACCAGTGCTTGACGTCGTACAGGTCGAGGACGCTGCGCTTCTGTCGCCACATCTCCTGCAGCCAGGTGCGCCAGCGCGGCAGCGGACCGTCACCGTCGGTGAGCACGGTCTGCATCAGCGACATCGCGTTGCTGCCCTTGCCGTAGCGCACCGGCTCCACGTGGGTGTCCTCGTCGGGGTGGAAGCTCGAGGTGATCGCGATGCCCTGGCTGTAGTCGACGGAGGTGTCCGGGGCGATCGCCCCGAGGATCGACTCGGAGTTGGTGCGCGAGAGGTAGCCCAGCCGCTTCGAGATCCGCGGCAGATGGCCCTCGTCGCGCATCCGGTGCAGCAGTCGCTGGGTGCCGAGCGCGCTGGCCGCGAAGACCACCTGCTCCGCGCTCAGCGTGCGGCTGGCGCTGCGTCGACGGGCCTTGGCCTTGGTGAAGCGGACCCGTACGTCGTACCCGCCACCGGGCCCGGTCGAGCGCGGGCTGACCCGCGTCACGGTGGTCAGCGGCAGCACCTTCGCGCCGTTCTGCTCGGCGAGGTAGAGGTAGTTCTTGACCAGGGTGTTCTTCGCGTTGTGCCGGCACCCGGTCATGCACTCGCCGCAGCCGATGCAGGGGTTGCGCACCGGGCCGGCGCCGCCGAAGTACGGGTCGGGCACCGACTCGCCCGGAGCCTGCCCCGGTGCGCCGAAGAAGACCCCCACCGGCGTCGGGTGGAAGGTGTCCCCGACCCCCATGTCGGTGGCCACCTTCTCCATGACGTCGTCCGCGGGCGTGCGCAAAGGGTTCTCGACCACGCCGAGCATCCGTCGCGCCTGGTCGTAGTACGGTTCCAGCTCGCTGCGCCAGTCGGTGATGTCGCGCCACTGCGGGTCGTCGAAGAACGGCTGCGGCGGCTGGTAGAGGGTGTTGGCGTAGACCAGCGACCCGCCTCCGACCCCCGCCCCGGACAGGATCATGCAGTCCTTGAGCTGGTCGATGCGCTGGATGCCGTAGCAGCCGGCCTCCGGCCGGAAGAGGTACTTCGGCAGGTCCCACGAGGTGGCCGGGAGGTCCTGGTCCCCGAAGCGGGCACCGGCCTCGAGCACGCCGACGCGGTAGCCCTTCTCGGTGAGCCGCAGCGCCGTCACGGAGCCGCCGAACCCGGAGCCGATCACGAGCACGTCGAAGTCGAAGTCGCTCATGCCCGGCCCAGCCTCTTCAGCAACCGCAGCTGCGCGGCCATCGTCTTGGCGAAGCGCTCGTCGCTGAGCCCGAACATCGGGCCGAAGCGCAACCCCCGCTGGGTGGCGACCGACTGCGTCTCGGTGTAGCGGTGGATGCCCTCGGCGCCCTGGCGACGGCCCAGGCCGGACTCGCGCATCCCCCCCATCGGCGCGTCGATGCTGGCGAAGGTGGCGGCGAACGCCTCGTTGACGTTGACCGTGCCGCAGGCGATCTGCCGGGCGATGGCACGACCCCGCTCGCCGTCCCGGGTGTAGACCGACGCGTTGAGGCCGTAGACCCCCTCGTTCGCGCGGGCGATCGCGTCGGACTCGTCGCCGAAGCGGTAGAGCGCCACCACCGGTCCGAACGTCTCGTCCCCGAAGCAGCGCATGTCCGGTGTGACGCCCTCGAGGACGGTCGGCTCGTAGTAGTACGGCCCCAGGTCGGGACGGGCCCGTCCGCCGGCGAGCACCCTGGCGCCCTTGGCGCGGGCGTCCTCGACGTGCGCAGTGACCGCGTCCAGCTGGTCCTGCGAGATCAGGGAGCCCATGTCGCTGCCCCATGCGAGGCCCGGCTCGAGCCTCATCGCTCGCACCCGGGCGACGAACCGGGCCACGAAGCGGTCGTAGACCTGGTCGGCGACGAACATCCGCTCGGTGGACACGCACAGCTGGCCGGCGTTGGAGAAGCAGGCCCGGACGGCACCCTCGGCGGCTCGCTCCACGTCGGCGTCCCGGAGCACCAGGATCGGGTTCTTTCCGCCCAGCTCCAGGGAGCACCCGATGAGCCGGTCCGCGCACTGCCGGGCGATCTGCTTCCCGGTCGCGGTGGACCCGGTGAAGCAGACGTAGTCCGAGCGGCCGATGATCTCGGGGCCGAGCTCGCGACCCGGCCCGGCGACGACCTGCCAGAGGTCGCGGGGGAAGCCGGCCTGCTCGAGCAGCTGGACTGCCTTGAGCGCGGTGAGCATGGTCTGGGCGTCGGGCTTGTGCACCACGGCGTTGCCCGCGAGCAGCGCGGGCAGGCCGTCGCACAGGGCGAGCGTGAAGGGGTAGTTCCAGGGCGAGATGATGCCGACCACGCCCTTCGGGACGCGGTTGACCTCGACCCGGGTGAGCCCGGGCACGACCCCGGCGACCCGTCGGGTGTCGAGGTGCCGGTGGCCGGTGCGCCCGTAGTAGCGAGCGGTGAGCGCGACGTGCAGCGGCTCGTCGTACGCGTCCTTGCGTGCCTTGCCCGACTCCCAGCAGATCAGGTCGGCAATCTCGGACTGCTGCTCGAAGAGCAGGTCGTGCAGCCGGAGCATCGCGGCCTGCCGCTCGTCGAGGGAGGTGCGCGCCCACAGCTGCTGGGCCACCCGGGCACGGCGGAACGCCTCCTCGACGTCCGCGGCACCCGACTGCGGGATGCTGCCCAGGGGCTGCCCGTTGAGCGGACAGTACGTCGCGACGCTGCTGCCGCTGGTGGCGAGGAGTCGATCGGTCAGGCCGCGGACGAACGACGGCTCGAGGGCGTAGGACGCGCTCGGATCGGACGACGGGTCGCGGAGATCGGTGGGCGGAGCACTCATATACCGAGGGTATGTGACCCACCACTCGATCACTACCCCTGGGTAACTACGATCACACGATGTCGGGGGCCCGGACGCGGGCCTCGTCGGCCTCGCGGTCGGTGGGTTCGCGCTGGCTCTGTCGTTCGGCCTCGACGCGACGCAGGTAGTGGTCGACCTCGTCGTCGAGCCGCTCCTGGTCCCAGCCCAGCTCGGTGGCCATCAGCTCGGCCGCCGGGCGGGCGGCGCGCACGCCGCGGTCGAAGGTCTCGATCGAGATGCGGGTGCGACGGGTGAGCACGTCGTCGAGGTGGCGCGCCCCCTCGTGGCTCACGGCGTAGGCCACCTCGGCTCGCAGGTAGTCGTCGGCACCCTCGAGCGGCCTCGCCAGGTCGGGCCGCGCGACCACCAGTGCGAGCAGCTCGTCGACCAGCCCCCCGAACCGGCCGAGCAGGTGCTGGATCCGCCAGGGGTGCACCCCGGACGTGCGCGCCAGTGCGGTGACCTGGTTGGAGCGGGTCTCGAAGCCGTCGGCGCCGGCGAGCCGGACCACGTCGGTGACCGACGCGGGTACGGCGCCCCCCAGCGAGTGGACGGCGGCGTCGATCGCGTCGCGGGCCATCACGCGGTACGTCGTCAGCTTGCCGCCCGCGATCATCACCAGGCCCGGGACCGGGGCGACGACGGTGTGCTCGCGGGAGATGCGGCTGGTGGGCTCGGACTCGCCGGAGGCGAGCGGTCGCAGCCCCGCATAGACGCCTTCGACGTCCTCGTGGCGCAACGGCTCCTTGAGCACCGTGTTCACGTGGCTCAGGAGGTAGTCGATGTCGGCGCCAGACGCCGCCGGGTGGGCCTTGTCGAGGTCCCATGCGGTGTCGGTGGTGCCGATGACCCAGTGGCGGCCCCACGGGATGACGAACAGCACCGACGTCTCGGTGCGGGTGATGATCCCGCACTCGGAGCGGATCCGGTCTCGGGGGACGACCAGGTGGACGCCCTTGCTGGCACGGACGCTGAGGGCGCCGCGCCCACCGACCAGCTCCTGGATGTCGTTGGTCCACACGCCGGCCGCGTTGACGACCACGCGCGCCCGCACCTCCAGGGTTCGCCCGGTCTCGAGGTCGATGGCCTGCACGCCGCTGACCCGGTCACCCTCCCGCAGGAAGCCGGTGACCTTCGTGCGGTTCGCCACGTGCGCGCCGTGCGAGGCGGCGGTGCGCGCGAGGGTCACCACCAGCCGCGCGTCGTCGACCTGCGCGTCGTGGTAGCGGATGGCGCCGACGAGGTCGGGGGGTGCCAGGTCGGGCGCCACGCGTCGCACCTGGCGACGCGAGAGCTGCCGGTGCCGGGGCAGGCCCACGTCGTACCGGCCCGCCTTGGCCATCGCGTCGTAGAGCGTCAGGCCGGCGGTGACGTAGGCGCGTTCCCACACGCGATGGGTCAGTGGGTACAGGAAGGCCACCGGACGAACCAGGTGCGGCGCCAGCCGGGTCAGCAGCAGCCCCCGCTCCTCGAGCGCCTCCTTCACCAGGGCGAAGTCGTACATCTCCAGGTAGCGCAGCCCCCCGTGCACGAGCTTGCTGGACCGCGAGGAGGTGCCGGAGGCGAAGTCGCGCTGCTCGAGCAGCCCGGTCGACAGGCCGCGGGTGACGGCGTCCAACGCGGTGCCCGCGCCGACCACGCCTCCGCCGACGACGAGTACGTCGAGCTCCTCGTCCGCGAGCGCGTCGAGGGCGGACGCACGGGCGTCGGGGCTCAGCGCTGCGGTCACGTCACGAGCCTAGGAGGTGGCCCCTCACTGGATGACGACCTCGACCCGCTGGAACTCCTTGAGCTCGGTGTAGCCGGTCGTGGCCATCGCCCGGCGCAGCGCGCCGATGAGGTTCATGGTGCCGTCGGCGACGCTGGACGGCCCGAAGAGGATCTCCTCGAGCGTGCCGACGCTGCCGATCTCGATGCGCTCACCTCGCGGCAGCTCGGGATGCCACGCCTCGGATCCCCAGTGGTAGCCCTGGCCCGGCGCCTCCTTGGCCCGGGCGAGCGGCGACCCGACCATCACGGCGTCGGCGCCGCAGGCGACCGCCTTCGCGATGTCACCCGAGCGGCCGATCGAGCCGTCCGCGATCACGTGCACGTAGCGGCCGCCGGACTCGTCGAGGTAGTCGCGCCGAGCCGCCGCGACATCGGCCACCGCGCTCGCCATCGGCACCGTGATACCGAGCACCAGCCGGGTGGTGTGCGCCGCTCCCCCGCCGAACCCGACGAGCACACCCGCGGCACCGGTGCGCATCAGGTGCAGCGCCGCCTGGTACGTCGCGCAGCCGCCGACGATCACGGGGACGTCGAGCTCGTAGATGAACTCCTTGAGGTTCAGCGGCTCCGCCTGCCCGGACACGTGCTCGGCGGAGACGGTCGTGCCGCGGATCACGAACATCTCGCAACCGGCGTCGACAACGGTCTTGGCGAACTCCTTGGTGCGCTGCGGTGAGAGCGACCCCGCGACGGTGACGCCCGACTCGCGCATCTCCTTGAGCCGGGCGGTGATCAGCTCGGGCTTGATCGGCTCGGCGTAGATCTCCTGGAGTCGCGACGTCGCCTGCGAGCCGTGCAGCTGCGCCACCTCGGCGAGCAGCGCGGTCGGGTCGTCGTACCGGGTCCAGAGGCCCTCGAGGTCCAGCACGCCGAGGCCCCCGTGCTTGCCGAAGGCGACCGCAGTCTGCGGCGACATCACCGAGTCCATCGGCGCGGCCATGATCGGCAGCTCGAAGCGGTAGGCGTCGATCTGCCAGTGCACCGACACCTCCTCGGGGTCGCGGGTGCGCCGCGAGGGCACGATCGCGACGTCGTCGAAGGCGTAGGCATGGCGACCGCTCTTGGCCTGGCCGATCTCGATCTCCTGCATGGCCGGAGCCTATCGGGGCCGTCGCGCCCGCCGTTCGCCGCTCAGCCGGCGGCCGGCGCGTAGCGCACCAGCAGCACGCCGCTCGGGAGCGCCCGGCTCTCGAGCAGCCGCAGCGGCACGGTCCCGGTGTCCTCGAACAGCCGCTGCCCCTTCGCCACGGCGATCGGGTGCACCAGCAGTGCCAGCTCGTCGAGCAGCCCCTGGCCGATCAGCCAGCGGACCGTCGTCGCGCACCCGGACATCGCGATGTCGCCGTCCGCGCCGGCCTTCAGCGAGCGGACCTGCTCGGCCACGCTCGCGTCGTCGGCACCCGACAGCACGGTGGTGTTGTGCCAGTCCGCCTCGAAGTGCCGGTGTGAGAGCACGTACTTCGCCACGCCGTTGATGTGGGCGGAGAACGGCTCGTCCTCGCTCTGCTGCGGCCAGTACGCCGACCACTCGTCGTACAGCCGGTGACCCAGGAGGAACGCCGTCGAGGTCTCCATGCCGGACCCGACGACCTCCCCCATGGCGTCGTCGAAGTACGGGAAGTGCCACTCGTGGGGAGCCTCCACCACCCCGTCCATCGAGATGAAGAAGTTCGAGACGATCCTGCCCATGGCTGCGCTCCTCGGTTGCTCGGTCCCCGGTCCGTCGTGGAGGCAGACCGTGCCGGAGCTCAGAATTCAGCGCGAGGTGTAGTTCGGTGCCTCCGCGGTCATCTGGATGTCGTGCGGGTGGCTCTCCTTCAGGGAGGCCTGGGTGATCCGGATGAACCTGCCTCGCTCCTGCAGCTCCGGGACGGTCCGCGCCCCGACGTAGAACATCGCCTGCCGCAGCCCGCCGGCAAGCTGGTGCGCCACCGCGGACAGGGGCCCGCGATAGGCCACCCGACCCTCGACGCCCTCCGGGACCAGCTTGTCGTCGGACTCGACCTCGGCCTGGAAGTAGCGGTCCCTCGAGTACGAGCGCTTGCCGCGTGAGGACATCGCCGCGAGCGATCCCATGCCGCGGTAGGCCTTGTACTGCTTGCCGTTGAGGAAGATCAGCTCGCCGGGGGACTCGTCGCAGCCGGCCAGCAGAGAGCCCACCATCACCGAGTCGGCCCCTGCGACGATCGCCTTCGCGATGTCGCCGGAGTACTGCAGCCCGCCGTCGGCGATGACCGGCACACCTGCGGGCTTGCAGACCTGCCAGGCGTCGTACACGGCGGTCACCTGCGGCGCCCCCACCCCGGTGACGACGCGGGTGGTGCAGATGGACCCGGGGCCGACCCCGACCTTGACGGCGTCGGAGCCGGCGTCGACGAAGGCCTGCGCCCCGGCGCGGGTGGCGACGTTGCCACCGATCACCTGCACGTGCCTCGTGGCCGGGTCCGACTTGAGGCGTCGGACCATGTCGAGCAGCAGCCTGACGTGGCCGTGCGCGGTGTCCGCGACGAGAACGTCGACACCGGCCTCGACCAGGGTGGTGGCGCGCTCCCAGGAGTCGCCGAAGTAGCCGATCGCGGCGCCGACCATCAGCCGGCCGTCCCCGTCGTACGACGCGTCGGGGAACTGCTCGCCCTTCACGAAGTCCTTCACGGTGATCAGCCCCGTGAGCCGGCCGTCGTCGTCGACGATCGGCAGCCGCTCGCGCTTGTGCTGGCGCAGCAGCCGGGTGGCCTCCTCACGGTCGATGCCGTCGTGACCGGTGATCAGCGGCATCGGGGTCATCACGTCGCCGACCAGCCGCGCGCCCCACTCGGCTACCGGCACGAAGCGCAGGTCCCGGTTGGTGATGATGCCGAGCAGCGTGCCGTCCTCGTCGATGACGGGGAGCCCGGAGACGCGGTACTGCCCGCAGATCTCGTCGAGGTCCTCCAGCGTCGCCTTCGGGCCGATCGTGATCGGGTTCGAGATCATCCCGGTCTGGGTCCGCTTGACCAGGTCCACCTGGTAGGCCTGGTCCTCGATCGACAGGTTGCGGTGCAGCACGCCCAGACCGCCCTGTCGGGCCATCGCGATGGCCATCCGCGACTCGGTCACGGTGTCCATCGCCGCGGTGACCAGCGGGACCCGCAGGCTGATCTCCCGGGTGAGCCGCGTAGTGGTGTCGACCTCGCTCGGCACCACGTCGGTCTCGCCCGGCAGCAGCAGCACGTCGTCGTAGGTCAGACCGATCGCAGCGAACTTGTCCGGGACGCCGATGTCGGTGCGGTCGGGGTCGAAGTCCATGGAACCCTCTCAGGCCGAGTGCGCGAGCGCCCAGTGTAGGACCCGTCGACGGGCCCCAGCGCAGCCGCTCACCCGGCACGACGGGTCAGGCGGGTGCCGGGTGCCCCGGTCCCGACCCCGTGGTCTGCGTCGGGGCCACGGCGAGAGGCTTGAGACCGTCCACCCCGACGGTCACCACCACGGTGTCGCCCTCGAGCGAGATGCGCGCGCGGAGCCCGGAGCCGAACGCCAACGACATCAGGGCCGGGTTGTGGGTGCGGCTGCGCAGCACGACCGCCTCGGCGCCCTGGCCCCGGGCCAGCCGGGCGGCACCCGAGAGCAACCGGGTGCCGAGACCGTGGCGCTGCCAGCCGTCCTCGACGAGGATCGCCACCTCGGCGATGCCCGCCTCGCAGGTGGAGACCGAGACGACGCCGACCACCGCACCGTCGACCTCCGCCACCAGCGCACCCCCGCCGGCCAGCAGCAGCCGGCGGGCGAACCGTTCGTCGATGCGCGGCAACGGCGACGCGTAGCGCCGGAAGACCGAGTCCGCCGAACAGCGCCGGTGCATCTGCATCAGGGCCTGGGTGTCGTCGAAGCCGGCGAGCCGCACGACCGGGTGGCCCGAGGTTCCGGGCGTGGGCGCGCGCCCGGCGTCGTACGGCTGCTCGCCGCCGGGGTCAGGGCTCTCGACGAGCTCGACCGCGACCTCTGCGAACGCGATCGCGCGTGCATGCTCGGTGGCCGTGAAGGGCGCGGTACGACGCAGCACGACCCGCCGTGGGCCGACGTCGACGACGAGGGTGTCCTGGACCGTCGAGACGCCGGCCTGGCGCGGCGACGCGACCTCGGCGTCGAGCAGCCGAGCCATCATCTCGGGCAGCGTGGCGGGGTCGTGGGCGAGCCGGCGGAGCGCGTGGAGGTACTGGATCGGCCCGTCGACGAGCGCGTGCTCGGTGCACGCCCCGACGGTGACGTCCTCACCGCCGGCGCGCTCGACGAGGGCCGTGACGTCGCGCTCCTGCCAGCTGCCGGGGGCGCGAAGCACCAGCTCGTCGGTCACGCCGCCGATGCCGGGGAAGATCTGCAGGCCGAGGATGTTCACGCCCCGCTCCCCGCACTGGCGGGTGAGCGCAGCCAGCGCCCCGGGTCGATCGGACAGCGTAGTTCGGACTCTCCACAGCACAGCGGCCTCCTCGGATGTGGCTCCCAGACTGCCCCGTCGAGGTTCCACCCGTGCTGCGTGGACGTTGCGGTTGTGCTAACTCTGGGGCGTCCCGACCCACAGCACCTCCCAGGCATGGCCGTCGAGGTCGTAGAAGCTGCGGCCGTACACGGCGCCGTCGTCGGAGGGCGGCATCGCCGGCTGCCCGCCGAGCTCGAGCGCCTTGTCGACCAGCGCGTCGACCTCCTGGCGACTCTCCGCCGAGACCGCCAGCACGGCCTCGGTGCTTCGGGCCGCGTCGGCGACGGGCTTGGTGGTGAACCCCGCGAAGAACGGCCGGGCCAGCAGCATCACGCAGGCCTGTTCGCTGAGCACCATGCAGGTGGCCAGCTGGTCGGTACCGTGCCGGTTGAACGCGAAGCCGAGCCGGCTGAAGAAGTCCACCGACGCCGACAGGTCCGCCACCGGCAGGTTCACGAAGATCACGCGTGCCATCCCCGGCTCCTTCGGTCGGCGTCGTGGGGCAGACCGGCGCGGGTGCGGGTTCTCATCGGGTGGTGTGCGGTTCTCGTCGGGGGGCTGCTGATTACCAGGGGATGCAGGCTTTCAGCCAGCCGCAGCCGCCTCCCCATGGAAAACTGATGCTCCCCATGGGCCGCGGCCCATGGGGAGCATCAGTTTTCCGGCATCCCCTGGTAATCAGGGGCGACGCCGAGGCTCAGTGACCGTGCCCGTGCCCGTGCCCGTGCCCGGCACCGGGAGCGTCGTCGTCCTCCTCGGGCTTCTCCACGATCAGCGTCTCGGTCGTGAGCAGCATGCCCGCGATCGACGAGGCGTTGACCAGCGCGGAACGGGTCACCTTCACGGGATCGAGCACGCCCTGGCTGACCAGGTCGCCGTACTCACCGGTGGCGGCGTTGTAGCCCTCGCCGGTCTTGCCCTCGCGGACCTTGGCGACCACGACGTAGCCGTTCTCACCGCCATTCTCGGCGATCCAGCGAAGCGGCTCGTCGGCGGCCCTGGCCACGATGCGGACACCGAGCGCCTCGTCACCGGTCAGCCCGAGCCCACCCTCGAGCACGCTCGTCGCGTGGACGAGCGCGGAGCCACCGCCGGCGATGATGCCCTCCTCGATCGCGGCACGCGTCGCGGAGACGGCGTCCTCGATGCGGTGCTTCTTCTCCTTGAGCTCGACCTCGGTGGCGGCACCGACTCGTACGACGCACACGCCGCCGGCCAGCTTGGCCAGTCGCTCCTGGAGCTTCTCGCGGTCCCAGTCGGAGTCCGACTTCTCGATCTCGGCCTTGATCTGGTTGACGCGGCCCTCGACCTCGGAGCGGTCACCCGCGCCGTCGACGATCGTGGTGTTGTCCTTCGTGATCGTCACGCGACGCGCCTGGCCCAGCACCTCGAGCCCGACCTGGTCGAGCTTGAGACCGACCTCGGGAGCGATGACCTGACCACCGGTCAGCGTCGCGATGTCCTGCAGCATCGCCTTGCGCCGGTCGCCGAAGGCCGGGGCCTTGACGGCGGCCGCGTTGAAGGTGCCGCGGATCTTGTTCACGACGAGCGTCGAGAGGGCCTCGCCCTCGACGTCCTCGGCCAGGATGAACAGCGGCTTGCCTGCCGCGATGACCTTCTCCAGCAGCGGGAGCATGTCGGCGATCGCACTGATCTTGCCCTGGTGGATGAGGATGTACGGGTCGTCGAGCACGGCCTCCATGCGCTCCGCGTCCGTGACGAAGTACTGCGAGATGTAGCCCTTGTCGAACTGCATGCCCTCGGTGAACTCGAGGTCGGTGCCCATGGTGTTGGACTCCTCGACCGTGATCACGCCGTCCTTGCCGACCTTGTCGAAGGCCTCGGCCAGCAGCGAGCCGATGAGCGCGTCTCGCGAGGAGATGGTCGCGACCGCCGCCATGTCCTCCTTGACGTCGACGTCGCGGGAGGCGTCGCGCAGGGCGTTGCCGACAGCCTCGACGGCCTTGTCCATGCCGCGCTTGAGACCCATCGGGTTGGCTCCGGCGGCGACGGCGCGCAGCCCCTCGTGAACCATCGACTGTGCCAGCACGGTCGCCGTGGTGGTGCCGTCACCGGCGACGTCGTTCGTCTTGGTGGCGACCTCCTTGGTCAGCTGGGCACCGAGGTTCTCGAACGGGTCGTCGACCTCGATCTCGCGGGCCACGGTGACGCCGTCGTTGGTGATCGTGGGAGCGCCCCACTTCTTGTCGAGCACGACGTAGCGGCCCTTGGGGCCCAGCGTCACCTTGACGGCGTTCGCCAGCGCGTCCACGCCTCGCTCGAGGGAGCGACGTGCGTTCTCGTCGAACTCCAGAATCTTCGGCATCGTGTGATGTCCCTTTCTTGGTCGTCGTGAAGCGGTCTGAGAAGACAGGCGCCCCAGGGGCCCGAGGGACTCAGGCCGCCCGGGGCGGTGTCAGGAGTGAGCTCTGGTTGAGCAGGGCTCAGGAAACGACGGCGAGCACGTCGCGCGCCGAGAGGATGAGGTACTCCTCGCCGGCGTACTTGACCTCGGTGCCGCCGTACTTGCTGTAGATGACCTTGTCGCCGACGTTGACGTCGAGCGGGACCCGGTTGCCGTTGTCGTCGATGCGGCCCGGACCGATGCTCAGGACCTCGCCCTCCTGGGGCTTCTCCTTCGCAGTGTCCGGGATGACCAGACCGGAGGCAGTGGTCTGCTCCGCGTCGAGCGGCTTGACGACGATGCGGTCCTCGAGAGGCTTGATGTTGACCGACACTGTGTCGACCTCCACTTTCCTTGTTGCCGGTATCGTGCTGGAACTGAACTCAAAGCTGGTGCTTGCGTCGCCGTACGCCGTCGCGGGGGTCGCACACCGGGCAAGCGCTGGCACCCTCGTACTGAGAGTGCTAGCGCGAATCTAGCACTCGTCATCGGGGAGTGCCAGGCGGGTCTGCCAAGATGTCGTCCGTGGACCTGGACGCCTTCCGCTGGCTGCTCACGGATGCCGGACAGAGGCTGCTGAACCGCGCCGCACAGATGTACGGCGACCACGCCGGCGACCCGGTCCGGACCGCGACCGCCCTGCGCCGCGAGGCCTCCGACCCGGCCCACGCCGCGGCCGCGCTGACCCAGGTCGCCCTACGCGCCAAGGCGGTGGCCAAGCTCGGCGAGGACGCCGCGCGCATGTACTTCACTCCCGAGGGCCTCGAGCAGGCCACCCGTCGGCGGGTGGCCGACCATCGCGCGGCGCGGGTCGCGCTGGCCGCTCCGGCTTCCGTGCTCGACCTCGGCTGCGGCATCGGCGGCGACCTCCTCGCCCTGGCCCGGGCGGGACTGACCGTCGCCGGCGTCGACCGCGACGAGCTGCGGGTCGAGGTGGCCCGCGCGAACCTGTCCGCCCTGGGGCTCGGCGGGGCGGTGCAGACCGCCTCGGTGGAGGCGATGGACGTCTCGCGGTTCGGGGTGGTCTTCGCCGACCCGGCTCGTCGTACGGCCCGAGGTCGGGTCTTCGACGTCGACGGCTGGTCGCCGCCGTGGCCGTTCGTGCTGTCCCTGCTCCAGCACCCGGCGTGCGTGAAGGTGGCGCCGGGCGTCCCGCACACCCTGGTCCCGGACGGCGTCGAGGCGGAGTGGGTCTCCGAGAGCGGCGAGGTCAAGGAGGCGGCGCTGTGGTCGCCGGTGCTGGCGACCGTACGACGACGCGCGACCGTGATCCGGGGCGGCGGGCTGGTGTCGTTGAGCGACGAAGACCCGTCCGTCACCGACGTCCGGCCTGTGGGCGAGTTCCTCTACGAGCCCGACGGTGCGGTGATCCGTGCGGGCCTGGTCGGAGCGGTCGCGGCCGGGGTCGGCGGTGGCCTCGTCGACGAGCACATCGCCTACGTGACCGGGGACCGGCCGTACGCCACCGCGCTGGCCCGCGGCTTCCGGGTCTTGGAGGAGCTGCCTTACCGCGAGAAGCCGCTGCGGGCCGCTCTGCGGGAGCGGCGGGTGGGCCGGCTGACCATCAAGAAGCGTGGCGTGGACGTGGTCCCCGAGGAGCTGCGGGCGCGGCTGGCGCTGTCGGGTTCCGAGGAGGCGACGGTGGTGCTGACCCGGGTGGCGGGCCGGGGCACGGCCTTGCTGGTCGAGCCGCTGCCTCGCTGAGGCGGTCGTGGTTCAGCTGTGGTGCCGGTACGCGTCCTCGAGCAGCTCGGCGACGACGTCCGGGTCGCAGTCCGTCAACGCCACCCGCACCGCGGCGAGCCGCTGACCCCACCACTGCTCCTCGCACCACGGCCACTCGGCCACCGCGGCCACGATCTCCTCCTCCGGCAGCATGACGCGCAGGTGCTCGGCGTCGGGCAGGGTGGCGAAGATCCGCCGCGAGGTCCGGAACGACGGGAATCCGTGGTGATCGCGCTCCGTGGCGCCGTCGAACGACAGCGCGAGGGCGCGGGCTTCCTCCGGGGTCACTGCGGCCTCCCCGGTTTCCCATGGGATCGACCTTTCGCCGCACTTCCCACTTGAGATGTCGTGCGGGAGGAGAGAGGATCTCGCGATCCCATGGGAAGCCGTTCGCGCTGAGGCACAACACCGACCCTGCCAGACCCGGTCCCTCGGTGTCCTGGGCCAAGACGCCTCACCGAGATTCTCGCCGCAGAACAAGACGCCTCACCGAGATTCCGGGCGCAGAACAAGACGCCTCAGCGGGTGGGGCGGCCGAGGGTGCAGAGCAGTCGCTCCTGGGGCGAGGCGTCGGCCGCCGGCTCGATGGGGGCGGCGAGCACCCCGTTGCTTCGCATCGCCTCACCCATCGCGTCGACGGTGGCCTGCACGCTCACCACGTCACGGGGGTCCAGGGTCTCGTCCTGCCCGGTGGCGCGGGCGAGGTCCCAGCCGTGCACCACGAGGTCGAAGCAGACGAAGCCGTCGACGGACCGGCCGAACGTCGTCGCGCCGAACCGGCCGTCGTACTCCTCGTCGACCCGTGCGGGGTCCTCGAGGTCCGCCTGCATCTGGTCACGCGCCGCGCTCCAGGCGCCGACCGGGTCCTCCTCGACCGGAGGATGGTCGACGAGGCCGCGCCCGACGAGTGCCTGGAAACGCCCGTGAACGTCGACGAGGTGCGCGAGGACGTCGAGCGCGGTCCAGCCCTCGCAGGGAGACGGGTTCGACCACCCGGCTTCGGAGACACCGGCGACCAGGTGCGTGAGGCCGGCGGCCAGCCGACGGTAACGGTCGGCGACCGGCTCGGCGGTGGTCACGGGAACGTCTGGAGACATGCCACCGACCCTGCCAGAGTCCGGGCCCGGGAGGTCAGCAGCCGGAGCGCCGCACGCCGGCCACCGGCACCGGCAGCCGTCCGGGAGCCCTCGTGCGGCCCAGCAGCACCGACACCAGCGCCCGCATCGCGCCGGACGTCTCGCCGTACGTCGCCACCTCGGCGACCCGCGCTTCGCTGGGGCCGAGCACGTAGGGGGTGTCGGTGGCGACCACCACGTCACCGCTCGCCGCCGAACCGCCGGAGCCCACGAGGCGCACGGTCGAGACCCCCCGCCCCTCCCCCGGTACGACGCGCAGGCCGGCGTCCCGGGCCTCCTGCTCGAAGCGCGCCACCACCGGGGCCTCCCCAGTGGCATGGACCGCGCTCCCCACCAGTCGGCCCGAGCAGGGGCCCGAGACCACCGTGATGGCGGCGGCCGAGAGCCGGGCCGACGCCCTGTCACCGGCGGGGGGCGGGCGCGGAGCGGTCATCGCCCGCTGGTGCAGCAGCAGCGCCACCATCCGCACGGCCGCCTGGTCGAGCCGTCGTGCCGGGAGCCGGCCGCCCCGGACCGCTGCGACGATCCCGTCGCGCGCCCGGCGCGGGTCGCGCGGCATCAGCAGCACGTCCTCGCCCGCCCGCAGTGCGCGCACGGCCGCCCCGACGTCGCCGTAGCGGTCGGTGACGGCCGCCATCTGCAACGAGTCGGTGAACGCGACACCGCGGAAGCCCAGCCGGCCGCGTAGCAGCCCGGTGACCACGCGGCTGGACAACGAGGACGGTACCTGTGGGTCCACGGCCCGCACGTCGAGGTGGGCGACCATCACCGACGAGGCACCGGCGGCGATGCCCTTGCGGAACGGCAGCAGGTCGCTGTCGCGCATCCGGGCCATCGTGCGGCGCTGCACCGGGAGGCCGGTGTGGCTGTCGGTGGTGACCGAACCGTGTCCGGGGAAGTGCTTGAGCACCGGGACCACACCACCGGCGACGAACCCGCGCATGGCGGCCACCGCCTGCTCCGCGACCAGCACCGGCGAGGACCCGGCGCTCCGGGCGCCGATGACCGGGTCGGCGGGGCCGGCGGTGACGTCGGTGTCGGGCGCGAAGTCCACGCTGAAGCCGGCGGCGGCCAGCTCGGCTCCGCTCGCGGCGTAGGCCTTGCGGGTCAGCGACGCGTCCCGCGCCGCACCGGCGCTCATGAAGGTGGGGAACGTGGTGGCGCCGGCCTCCAGCCGGGCGACGCGGCCACCCTCCTGGTCGACGCCCACCAGCACCGGGTAGCGGCGGCCGGCCCGGTGCGCGGACTGCTGCAGGGCGCGGTTGCTGGCGCGGATCTGCGCCGCGTCCACGATGTTCTCGCTGAACACGACCACGCCGCCCAGGTGCAGCCCGTTCACCAGCCGGTGCGGCGACCCCGTGCCGGCGTACGACGCCACGATCACCTGGCCGGCCCGCTCCCGCAGCGTGAGCCGTCCCACCATCCGCCGCGCGCGCTCGAGCTGTCCGGGCGTGGGGCCCCAGCCGCCTCGCACGGAGCGCGGCCCGACCTGCGCGTGCCTGCTGCTCGGTGTCACGCGCGGGCTGGCCGGCGACGATGTGGGGCTCCGCTGCGAGGCACTGGGCGAGTGGGGGCTGCCTGCGTCGCCGGTCCTGTCCGAGCCAACGGGGGCGTTGCAGCCGGCGAGCAGGAGCGGGACCGCGAGTGCCGCTCCCACCACAGCCCGCGCGTCCATCACGCCAGTGTGCCAACCCGGCTCGACGTCCGGGTCAGGGGCGTCGCAGCAGTACCGCGCTCCGCGCCGGCAGCTCCACCGCGCCGCCGGAGACCTCCACGTCTCGGTCCCAGCCCAGCGCCACCGCACCGTCGGCCTCGACGTGCCAGGGCTGGTCGGCGAGGTTCACCAGCACCACGAAGGAGCCGCGCTCCAGCCGCAGCCGCTGCTCCTCCCAGGTGACCGCGACCCGGTCGAGCCGAGGATCGCGCAGGTCCGGCTCGGCGCGCCGCAGGGCGAGCAGGTCGCGGTACCACGCCAGCAGGCGTGCGTGCGGCTCCTCCTCGGGCTCGGACCAGTCCAGCTTGGAGCGCCGGAACGTCTCGGGGTCCTGCGGGTCGGGCACGTCGTCCTCGTCCCAGCCGTGCGACCCGAACTCCGCCTTGCGGCCCTGCGCGGTGGCGGCCGCGATCTCGGGGTCGGTGTGGTCGGTGAAGAACTGCCACGGCGTCCGCGCGCCCCACTCCTCGCCCATGAACAGCATCGGGGTGTACGGCGAGGTCAGCAGCATCGCAGCGCCGCAGGCGAGCACCCCGGCGTCGAGGTCGAGCCGCTCGCCGGAGAGCCGGTCGCCCTGCGCCCGGTTGCCCACCTGGTCGTGGGTCTGCAGCGACGCGACGAACCGCCACCCGGGCACGGTCGACGGGTCCACGGGTCGGCCGTGCCGGCGGCCCCGGAAGGTGGAGAAGGTGCCGTCGTGGAAGAACGGCGTGCGCATCACCTTGGCCAGCGCACCCGGGTCCGAGAAGTCCGCGTAGTAGCCCCGCGTCTCCCCCGTCAGGGCCACGTGGAGCGCGTGGTGGACGTCGTCGGACCACTGCCCGTGGACGCCGAGCCCGGCGACCGCCGCGCCCTCGCCGCGCGGGGTGACCGTGCCCGGGTCGTTGCGGTCGGACTCGGCGACCAGCCAGAGGCTGCGGCCGCTCACCCGGGAGAGCTCGTCGACCTCGCCGGACAGCTCCTCCAGCACCGGCACCGCGCTCTCGTCGTGCAGCTCGTGCACGGCGTCGAGCCGCAGCCCGTCGACGTGGAAGTCGCGCAGCCACTGGAGCGCGTTGTCGAGCACCCACCGGCGCACCTCGTCACTGCCGGGCCCGTCGAGGTTGAGCGCCAGGCCCCAGGGGGTCGGGTGGCGCTGGGTGAAGTACGGCCCGAGCTCGCCGAGGTAGTTGCCGTCGGGGCCCAGGTGGTTGTAGACGACGTCGAGGCACACCCCGAGCCCGACCCCGTGCGCGGCGTCGACGAACCGCTGCAGGGCCGCCGGACCGCCGTACGCCTCGTGCACGGAGTACGGCGCCACGCCGTCGTACCCCCAGCCGTGGTGACCGGGGAAGCACCCGAGCGGGAGCAGCTCGACCACGGAGACCCCGAGGTCGACGAGGTGGGAGAGCCGCCCCGCTGCCGCGTCCAAGGTGCCCTCGGGGGTGAAGGTGCCGACGTGCGCCTCGTAGATCACGGACCCCTCCAGCGGCACTCCCCGCCACCCGGCGTCGGTCCAGGCGAAGTCGCCGGGGTCGACGACCTCGGACGGGCCGTGCGGACCGTCGGGCAGCGCGAGACCCCGTGGGTCCGGCCGGGGGTCGCCGCCGTCGAGCGCGAAGGAGTAGCGGTCGCCGGCGGCGAGGGTCCGGGAGGCGGTCCACCAGCCGCCGGCACCCGCGGTCAACGGCTCGCGACCGTCGAGCGTGACCAGCTCGACGGCGCCGGCCTGCGGTGCCCACAGCGACGGGGTCATGACAGGTGCACCTTCCGGAGCAGGGCGACGGGGTAGGTCGCGAACACGTCATTGAGCAGGTTCTCCGCACCACCGTGCAGGTGGCCGGTGAGCTCGTCGCGCCACAGCCCCTCGGGCAGCAGCACCGTCGCACCGCCCCAGCCGCCGACGATCTCGAGTCGCTTGGGGGCACGCGTCACCAGCGTCGCGACCTCGCCACCGCGGATGAAGCCCACCAGGTGGCGCGAGGTGCCCACCAGCGGCTGGTAGTCGCCGAGGTCGCCGAAGCTGGTGCGCATCTCGCGCCGCAGCCGCAGCGCCGTCCGGGTCACGAGCAGCTTCTCGTCGGCGAGGTCCCGCGGCGGCCGGGTGCGCAGGTGCTCCACGCGGGCGCGGCGGTCGTCGTAGTCGACGGGACGGCGGTTGTCGGGGTCGACCAGCGACAGGTTCACCAGCTCGCAGCCCTGGTAGGTGTCGGGGACGCCGGGCAGCGTCAGCTGCAGCAGCTTCTGGCCGAGCACCAGTGCCCGTCCCGCCTCGGAGTTGTGGTCATAGGCGGTCTGCACGAGCGCCCCCAGCCGCCCCGAGCCGTTCGCCGCCCGCGCCAGGTCGAGCACCCGGGCCTCGTACTCCGGGTCGGAGTCCAGCCACGAGGTGCGCTGCTTGGACTCGCGCATCGCCTTGGTGAGGTAGCCGTTGAGCCGCTCGTCGTCGATGTCGCCGATCCCGGCGAGGGTCTGCCAGACCAGCTGCGCGGTCTGCGCGTCGATGTCGTGCTCCCGCGCCTCCTCGGTGAACGCCTCAGCACAGCGCTGCCAGGACTCGGCGTCACCCGCGACGGCGAGCAACCGGGCCCGGACGTCCTCGCTGCGCTTGGTGTCGTGCGTGGACAGCGTGGTCATCCCGAGCGGCCAGTGCTGCTGCTGGTGGATCGCCCAGGCATGCAGCTGCTCAGGCGCGGCGTCGTCGAGCAGGTCGGGGTCGCCGCCCACCTCGTTGAGCGCGACCAGCCGGTGCCAGCGGTAGAAGGCGGTGTCCTCGATGCCCTTGGCCATCACCGGGCCCCAGGTCTGCTGAAGCCGGACCGAGAAGTCGTGGGCGGCCTCGGACAGAGGCTCGACGACCAGCTCGACCAGCTCGTCCAGCTCGTGCCGGAGATCGGGCCGGGCGGTGGCGGCGCGCTCGAGCGCCTCCTGCATCCGGCTGCGGGCGAGCTCGTCCGCGGGGTACCCGGGACGGACGTAGGCGCGGTAGACCGAGCACGCGACCAGCAGCTCGCCCAGCGCCTCGTTGAGCCGGTGCGGGTCGGTGTCGGGCAGCGCGGTGCGGGCCCTCCGGAGGAGGCGACGTCGCTCCGGGACGAGGACGTGCTCGACGACGCCGCGCTTGGACGCCGCGACCACGCGCTCGAGCGAGGGGTCCCCCCGGCCTCGACCCAGGCGTGGGTCAGCGCGGGGGCGGTGGCGCGGTCCACGAGGGCGGCCGAGACGGCCTTCGCGGCGTCGTACCCGGTGGTCCCGTCGCACGCCCAGTCAGGCAGCCGCTCGTCGCCCTCGAGGATCTTCTCCACCCAGACCGCGGTCCCGGGACGCACCTGGGAACGCAGCAGGTGGAGGTACCCGCCAGGGTCGGCGAGACCGTCCGGGTGGTCGATCCGGAAGCCCTCCACGAGGCCGCGCTGGTTGAGGTCGAGCAGGAGGCTGTGGGTGGCCTCGAAGACGTCGGGCTCCTCGACGCGCACGGCGATCAGCGAGTCGACGTCGAAGAACCTGCGGTAGTTCAGCACGGTGTCGCGCTCGCGCCAGCCGGCCAGGCGGTAGTGCTGGCGGGCGAGTACGTCGACCACGTCGGCGTCGGCCGCGCCGTCCCAGGTGTCCTCGGCGACCGGGAACACGTGGTCGTGGTAGCGGATCACCCGCTCGCCGTTCTCCTCCCCGAGCCGCAGGTCGCCCTGCGCGAGCACGTCCTGGATCGGCTCCCACAGCACCGGCAGCCCGATCCGGCCGTCGAGGGCGTCCCAGTCGACGTCGAACCAGTGGGCGTGCGCCGCCTGCCGCCCGTGCGCGAGCACGTCCCACAGCGGGCGGTTGGTGCTCTCCGGTGCGACCAGGGCCATGTGGTTCGGCACCACGTCGACGACGAGTCCCAGGCCGTCGGCGCGGGCGGTCGCGGCGAGCCGTTCCAAGCCGTCGAGACCGCCCAGCTCGCTGCTGATCCGGGTGTGGTCGACCACGTCGTAGCCGTGGGCGGACCCGGGGACCGCCTGCAGCACCGGAGAGAGGTAGAGGTGGCTCACCCCGAGGTCCGCAAGGTACGGAACGAGGTCCTCGGCGTCGGCGAAGGTGAAGCCGGCGTGCAGCTGCAGTCGGTACGTCGCGGTCACTGCGGGTCCCTACCCGGAAGCCGACGACACGACACGCCTCGAGGGACGTCAGCCCGCGAGGTTGGCACGCTCCGCCCCGATCGTGGTGTCCGGGCCGTGGCCGGTGTGCACCACGGTGTCGTCGGGCAGCCCGAGCAGCCGCATCTGCACGGAGGCGACCAGCAGGTCGCGGTCGCTGTAGGAGCGACCGGTCGCACCGGGGCCGCCCTGGAAGAGGGTGTCGCCGGTGAACACGCAGCCGAGCGACTCGGCGTGGAAGCAGACGCCGCCCGGGGCGTGGCCGGGGGTGTGCAGCACCCGCAGCGTCACGCCGGCGACCTCGAGCTCCTGCCCGTCGGACAGGTCGACGTCCCACAGCTCGTCGGGGTGTGTCTGCTCCCACAGCGGCCGGTCGTCGGGGTGCAGAAGGATCGGCGCGTGCACCCGCTGCCGAAGCGCGGGGGCGACCCGGACATGGTCGTCGTGGGCGTGGGTGCACAGGATCGCCTTGAGCGTGCGGTCGCCGACGAGCCCGAGGATCGCCTCCACGTCGTGCGGGGCGTCGACGACCATGCACTCGTCGTCGTCGCCCAACACCCAGACGTTGTTGTCGACGTCGAAGGTCTCACCGTCGAGGCTGAAGGTGCCGCTGGTCGTGGTGTGATCGACCCGCACGCCCATCAGAGCACCACCACGCTGCGCAGGACGCCGCCATGGTGCAGCTTGTCGAAGGCGGCCTCGACGTCGTCGAGGCCGATCTCCTCGGTGACGAACGCGTCGAGGTCGAGCCGGCCCTGCTGGTAGAGGTCGACGAGCATCGGGAAGTCGCGCGAGGGCAGGCAGTCGCCGTACCAGCTGGACTTGAGGGCCCCTCCGCGGCCGAAGACGTCGATCAACGGCAGGTCCGGCACCTTCATGTCCGGGGTCGGGACGCCGACCAGGACCACCGTGCCGGCGAGGTCACGGGCGTAGAAGGCCTGCTTCCAGGTCTCCGGGCGGCCCACGGCGTCGATGACGACGTCCGCACCGAAACCGTCGGTGAGCTCCTGGATCGCCTCGACGGCGTCACGCTCGGAGCTGTTCACGGTGTGGGTGGCGCCGAGGTTCCTCGCCCACTCGAGTTTCTGCGGGTCGAGGTCGACCGCGATCACCCGGGACGCGCCGGCCAGCCGCGCGCCGACGACCGCCGCCGTGCCGACGCCGCCGCAGCCGATGACCGCGACGCTCATGCCGCGGCCCACACCGCCGGTGTTGATCGCGGCGCCGAGGCCGGCCATCACCCCGCACCCGAGCAGGCCGACCGCGGCCGGGCGCGCGGACGGGTCGACCTTGGTGCACTGACCGGCGTGGACGAGTGTCTTGTCGGCGAACGACCCGATGCCCAGGGCGGGCGTGAGCTCGGTGCCGTCCTCCAGGGTCATCTTCTGGGTGGCGTTGAGGGTGTCGAAGCAGTACCAGGGCTCGCCGCGCCGGCAGGCCCGGCAGTCGCCGCAGACTGCGCGCCAGTTGAGGACCACGAAGTCACCCGGGGCGACGTCGCTGACGCCCTCGCCCACCGACTCGACGACCCCGGCGGCCTCGTGTCCGAGCAGGAACGGAAAGTCGTCACCGATGCCGCCCTCGCGGTAGTGCAGGTCGGTGTGGCAGACCCCGCAGGACTGCACCGCGACGACGGCCTCCCCCGGTCCCGGGTCGGGGACGTTGACCGTCTCGATCGTCACCGGCTCACCCTTGGCTCTGGAGATGACCCCTCGGACCTGCTGCATGCCTGCTCCTCGCCCCGTACGTCGACGTCTGTGGTGGCAGGCTACCCAGCGAGCAGGAACGCCACCGCGGCGACGTAGGCGAGCACCAGCAACATCCCCACCTGACGCGGGAGCCGCCCGGTACGACGCGAGGTCAGCAGCACCAGCGGGAGCACAGCCGTGAGCCCCGCCACCGCGATCACCACGTTGTGCCGGCCGAGCCCGAGGGGGTTGACCAGGGCGGCCAGACCCACCGACACGGTCGCGTTGTAGGCGACGGCGCCGACGGTTCCGGCCACGACGAGCTCGGTGAGCCCCCGGCGCCGAGCGGCCCACACCAGCGCCACCATCTCGGCGCTGGTGGCCAGCGCGAGCACCGTCAACCCGATCACCGACTCTCCCAGCCCGAACACGCCGACCAGGCCCTCGGCCCCGCGGACCGCCAGGGCACCGCCGACCACCATGCCGAGCACGCCGAGCAGCACCATCAGCAGGGCCTTGCCGGTGGCCGCGTCGCCGCCGTCGCTCCCCCCGGCCCGCTTCTCGTCGATCTCGGCCATCTCCCCGATCAGCGGCGGCGTCTTCTCGCGGCGCCAGACCACGGCCACGCCGACGACGTACAGCACCACGAGGACCAGGCCCTCCAGTCGGCTGAGCACGCCGCCGAGCAGGAACACCCAGGCGACGGCGCCGAGCACGGCCGCGGCGAGGCCGTACTGCAGGCCGCGCCGGCCCACCTGCAACCGGGTGACGAGCGCGGCGAGGCCCAGCGTGAGGGTGAGGATGACGAGGTTGGCGCCGATCGCGTCCCCGGCAGCGAGGGCGGGATGGCCCTGGCCGGAGGCGAGCATCGCCGTGATCGCCTCCTCCGGCTCGGCACCGGCGAGCAGCAGCCCGAGGGCCAGCACGCTCACCCCGAGCCGGGAGGCCGCCCCGGTGACGTTCTCGGCGAACCCCTCCGCGCCCGCCGTGAGCAGGGCCGCGCCCACGGCGAGCAGGCCGAGCGCGAGGGCGGCGCTCAGCATCGCCGATTACCAGGGGATGCAGGTGTTCTGTTGCTCCCCATGGTGTGCACGCCATGGGGAGCAGCAGAACGCCGGCATCCCCTGGTAATCAGTGCACCCCTCACGCCAGCACCGACGTCACCGGCAGCGAGGAGTCGGCGGGCAGGTCGAGAGGGGAGGGTTGCCGCCCCCGTACGACGAGCTCGGCGCCGAGCGCAGCGACCATCGCGCCGTTGTCGGTGCACAGCCCCGGCCGGGGTACCCGGACCCGGATCCCGCGGGCGGCGGCGCGTTCCTGGGTCAGCGCCCGGAGCCGGGAGTTCGCCGCGACGCCACCGCCGACCAAGAGGTCCTCGATGCCCTCACTGGCGGCGGCGTCGACCGCCTTGCGGGTGAGGACGTCGCACACCGCCTCCTGGAACGAGGCGGCCACATCGGCGACCGGCACCGGCTCACCGGACCGCTCCCGGGCCTCGACCCAACGCGCGACAGCGGTCTTGAGGCCGGAGAACGAGAAGTCGAAGCGGTGCCGCTCCAGGTCGCGCCGCGAGGTGAGCCCGCGCGGGAAGTCGAGCGCGACCGAGGAGCCCGAGCGTGCCTCCCGGTCGATGTGCGGGCCTCCCGGGAACGGCAGCCCGAGCAGCCGCGCCACCTTGTCGAACGCCTCGCCGGCGGCGTCGTCGATCGTCGCGCCCATCGGCGTCACACCGCCCTCGTGACCGGTGACGTCGGTGACGCGCAGCAGCGAGGAGTGACCGCCGCTGACCAGCAGCGCCACGCACGGCTCGGGGAGCGGCCCGTGCTCCAGCTGGTCGACGGCCACGTGCGAGGCGAGGTGGTTGACGCCATAGAGCGGCTTCGCGAGGCCCACTGCCAGCGCCTTGGCCGCGGCCACGCCGACCAGCAGCGCACCGGCGAGCCCCGGGCCGTTGGTCACCGCGATCGCGTCGACGTCGAAGAGCCGGATCCCCGCCGTCTCGCAGGCACGCTCCAGCATCGGCACCATCGCCTCCAGATGAGCGCGTGAGGCGACCTCCGGCACCACGCCGCCGAAGCGGGCGTGCTCCTCGACGCTGGAGGCGACCGCGTCGGCGAGCAGGGTGTGGCCCCGGACGATGCCGACGCCGGTCTCGTCGCACGAGGTCTCGATGCCGAGGACCAGCGGCCCGTCTCTCACGTCGCTCACGCGCTCATTGTTCCCCGGCCCCCTGCGGCCCGGGTCGGCGGTGCGCGCCGTCGTTGCGCGCCATGACCACCGCGTCGGAGCCGTCGCGGTAGTAGCGCCGCCGTCGGTCGATCTCGGTGAAGCCCTCGGCGGCGTAGAAGGCGAGCGCGGCGGCGTTGTGCGCACCGACCTCCAGCAGCAGCGGGCCGGTCGGCGCGACCGCGGCGAGCAGGTCCCGGGCCACCCCCCGCCGACGGTACGACGGATGGACCGCGACCCGCTGGAGGTCGGTGAGATCCCCGACCTCGACGATCACGGCGTACCCGACGACATCCGGGTCGCACGCCACCACGGCCCGTCGTCGAGGGCCGAGGAGCTCCTCGCGCACGGACTGCTCCGACCACGCGTCGCCGCCGAAGAGCAGCTGCTCCAGGCCCAGCACGGCGGCGACGTCGTCACGGGTCGCCGGCCGGACGGTCACGAGACCGGCTTGCGGGACGCGGGCGCCGCCACGTCGGGTCGGCGAAGGTACAGCGGATCCGGGTCGAGCAGCTCGACGCGCTCGTCGCTGACCACCCCGGCCAGCACCCCCGCGTCGGGGTGCTCCGGGCCGACGGCGCCCGGGAACGCGTCCGGGTAGAGCCGGCCACCCGCGCCGACGACGGGCCGGTCGGTGGCGACGTCGGCGGGTCGCGAGACGTGCGGGCCGTCCAGACGCGCCCCCGCCTCGTCGTACGACGCCCAGTAGACCTCCTTGCGACGCGCGTCGGTGGCGACCAGGAACGGCGCCGTCACGTCACCTCCGTGGACCGCCTGGGCGGCGAGCACGTCCAGCGTGCACACGCCGTACACCGGGATGTCGAGCGCCAGGCCCAGGGTGCGCGCGGTGACCAGCCCGACGCGCAGCCCCGTGAAGGGGCCGGGGCCGACGCCCACGGCGATCGCGGTGACGTCCTGGCGCGGCACCCACGCCTCGTCGAGCAGCGCGGTGATCGCGGGCGCCAGCAGCTCGCCGTGCCGTCGCGCGTCGACCCGGGTCTGGGTGGCGACCACCCGCTCGCCGTCGTGCAGGGCGACGGTGACGGCAGGGGTGGCGGTGTCGAACGCGAGCAGCACGGCGCCGACCCTACGCGAGCACCGACAGGTCGACCTGCGCCCAGCGCCGACCCACCCCGGTCAGCGTCAGGGTGCGCGTCTCCCCCTCGTCGTCGGCGTGCGCCCGCAGGATCTCGATCTCGAGGCGGTCCTCGGCGAGGGCCTCCGCGACGCCGCTGCCCCACTCCACGACGGTGACCGCCTCCTCGAGCGAGGCGTCGAGGTCGAGGTCGTCGAGCTCCAGGGCCGCTCCCTGCGACCCGGTGCCCGCGCCGAGCCGGTAGGCGTCGACGTGGACCAGCGCCGGGCCGCCGACCAGCGACGGGTGCACCCGTGAGATCACGAACGTCGGCGACGTGACCTCGCCGCGCACCCGGAGCCCCTCGCCCAGGCCACGGGTGAACGTGGTCTTGCCGGCCCCCAGGTCGCCGCTGAGCACCAGCAGGTCACCGGCCCGCAGCAGGCCGGCGATCCGGAGCCCGAGCACTCGGGTGTCCTCGGCGGTGGCGGCGACCAGACGCGTGACGCGACGTGTCATGGGCGGGTCACGAGGAGCGCTTGGAGCGGGTCGGCTCACGGGCGGCCGTGGCGGCCTCGACCAGCTCGGCCAGCGCCGTGTTGACCCGGTCCTTCTCCTCGAGGATCACCATGTGCCCGGCGCCCGTGCACTCGACGAGCGTGGAGCCGTCGATGCGCGAGGCCATCTTGCGGCTGTGCCCGACCGAGGTGAGCACGTCCTTGGTGCCGCTGATGACGTAGGTCGGGACCCGGCTGAACGCCTCGAGGACGGTGAACCTGTCGTGGCTGTCGAAGTTCGGGAAGAACTGGGCGAGCACCTCGAACGACGTCGCGGCCAGCATGTTGTCGACGAACTCGACGTACGACGCCGGCACCTCGTCACCGAAGGCGAACTGGTCGGCGACCAGGAAGCCGACGTTGGACCCGCGCCGGCGCACCCGGTCGACCAGCTCGGGCGCCAGCGCGAGTCCCGCGATCAGCCGGGGGCCGATCTGGCCGCCGACGGAGTCGGGGATCAGCCGGCTGACGATCCGGTGCGTGCGCAGGCCCCCCGCGCTCGTGGAGATCAGGGCGGCGCCGACCACCCGGTCGCGGAACGTCTCGGGGTGCCGCTCGGCGAAGGCCATGACCGACATGCCACCCATCGAGTGCCCGACGAGGACCACCGGCCCGCCGGGCACCAGCTCCTCCAGCACCTGCGCCAGGTCGTCGCCGAGCTGGTCGATCGTCGCGTGCTCGTTGTCCGAGCGCCCCGACCGTCCGTGCGAGCGCTGGTCGTAGAACACCAGGCGGTGCTTGCCGCGAAAGTACGCGCGCTGGAAGTGCCAGCAGTCGAGGTTGAGCGCGTAGCCGTGCACGAACACGATCGTCGGCTCGGGCTCCACGGGGCGACGCGGACGGCCCGGTCGCTTGACCGGCTGGCTCTTCACTCCCTCGCCGTACGGCGCCACCTCGTCGACCTCGGCGTGCAGCAGGACCCCGTCGGTGGTCCGCACCGGGTGCGCGGCGCCGCGCAGCTCGCCGAGCTCGTCGGCCCCGGTCGAGCCGGCCTTGCGGGACCGGACGATGCGCCGCTCGACGACGACGCCCGCGGTGACCGCGGCTGCCGCGGCACCGGCCCCGGCCGCGGCGAGCCCCACCCAGCCTCTCCTCTTCACGCCAGCCCCTTCGTGGACACGTGCCGACGGGTGAACCGGCCGCCGATCCTGGTGACGATCTCATAGGAGATCGTGCCGCAGGCCTCGGCCCAGTCCTGAGCGGTCGGAGCGCCGTCGTCGCCGGTGCCGAACAGCACCACCTCGTCCCCCGCCGCCACGCCGCCGATGTCGGTGCCGGGGTCGGTGTCGGGGGGGTCGGGGTCGGGGTCGGGGTCGCCGAGGTCCACGACGAGCTGGTCCATGCAGACCCGTCCCGCGACCGGGCGCTGCACCCCGCCGACCAGCACGTGCGCGGTCGACGACGCGTGCCGCGGCACGCCGTCGCCGTAGCCGACCGGCACCAGGCCGACGGTGGTCTCGCGCTCGGTGGTCCACGTGTGCCCGTAGGAGACTCCGGCCCCGGCGGGCAGCCTCTTGACCATCGCGAGCCCCGTCCGGGCGGTCATCGCGGGGACCAGCCCCAGCTGCCCGGAGGTGACGACGGCCGGCGCCGGGGAGAGCCCGTAGGAGGCGATGCCGCACCGGACCAGGTCGTAGCTCGACCAGGGGCGCAGCAGCGCACCCGCCGAGTTCGACAGGTGCCTCACCTCGGGCTCGATGCCGACCGCGTCGACCACCTGCAGGGCCTGCACGAACGCCTTCTCCTGCAGGTCGTTCGAGGGGTGGTCCGGTTCGTCGCTGCAGGCGAAGTGGGACCAGATCCCACTCACCTGCACGGCGCCGCTCTGCTCGGCGTCGGCGGCGGCCTCGACCAGCGCCGGCCACTGCGAGTCGGTGGCACCGCCGCGGCCCAGGCCGGTGTCGACCTTGAGCTGCACCCGCGCCCGCCGCCCGACCGAGCGTGCCGCCGCCGCGATCTCGTCCACCTGCGAGACGGTGTACGCCGCCACGTCGACGCCGGCGTCCAAGGCGCCGGTGTAGTCCTCGCCCGGCACCGCCAGCCAGTACAGCAGCGGACCTGTGTCTCCCGCGTCGCGCAGCGCCAGCGCCTCCTCCAGGACCGCGACCCCGAGCCAGTCGGCGCCGCCGGCCCGGGCGGCCCGGGCGGACTCGACGAGGCCGTGGCCGTAGCCGTCAGCCTTGACCACGGTCATCATCAGCGCGGCCGGCGTGCTCTGCCGCACCCGCTCGCGCAGCGTCGTGACGTTGTGGCTGATCGCGTCGAGGTCGACGACGACCTCCGCCCGCGCCTCCCGCTCCGGCAGTCCCATGGCGTTCACATCCTGCCAAAGTCGGGGACGCGGCACGTCCGGCGACCACGCACCCGCCGAGGCGGTCTCATCGCAGCAGCGATCGCAGCAGGTGCGGCAGGGCGCCGGCGACGTCGGAGGCCGTGACCGGACCGTCGCTGCCGGCGAGCTCGGCAGCAGCGCCGTGCAGCCACGAACCGACCGACCCGGCGTCGTAGGGGTGCAGGCCGGCGGCGAGCAGCGAGCCGCACAGCCCGGCGAGCACGTCGCCGGCACCGGCCGTGGCGAGCCAGGCCGGCCCGACCGTGGTGGCGTTGACGCGGCCCTCCGGCGTGGCCACCAGGGTGTGCCTGCCCTTGAGCAGCACGGCGGCCTCGAACCGCTCGGCGGCCTCGCGGGCGAACCGGAGCTGCTCGGCCTCGACGGCGGACCGCTCGACGCCGAGCATCCGCGCCAGCTCTCCCGCGTGCGGCGTCAGCAGCGCCGGCACCCCGAGCGGACCTGTGACGTGGGTGAGACCGTCGGCGTCGACGACGACCGGGACACCGTCGGCGAGCGCATCGGAGAGCGCCTGCTCGGCCTCCGCGCCGCCACCGGACCCGATCACCCAGGCCTGCACGCGGCCCTCGCCGACCACCACCTCCGGGTGGCTGGCGCGCACCAGGTCCGCCGCGCCACCCTGGTAGCGCACCATCCCGACCAGCCCCGAGCTCGCCCCCGACACGCACAGCACCCCGGCCCCCGGATACTGCTCGGAGCCGGCCCGGATGCCGACCACCCCGCGGGTGTACTTCTGGGCGTCCGGCGCGGGACGGGGCAACAGCTCGCGCACGTCGGACTCCTGGAGTGCCGTCACGGCCGCGGCCGGCAGGTCCAGACCGAGGTCGACGAGGTGGACGGCACCGCAGGCCATCGAGGCCGGATCGGCGAGGTGCGCGACCTTGTGGGTGCCGAACGTGACGGTCACCTCCGCTCTGACGTGCGGGCCCGGCAGGGAGCCGGTGTCAACGTCGACGCCCGACGGCGTGTCGACGGCGATGACCGGCACGTCGTCCAGCGAGGAGACCACCGCGGCGGCCCTCTCGCGCAGCCCACCCCGACCTCCGATCCCGACGATGCCGTCGAGCGCCACGTCGGCGCGCCAACCGTCGCGCAACGAGTCGACGACCGTGCCACCGGCCGAGCGCAGCGCCGCCAGCCCGCCCGGGTGCGTGCTGTCCGGCGCGAGCAGCAGGGCGCGCACCTGCACCCCTCGCCCGGCCAGCCGAGCTCCGGCGTGCAGCGCGTCGCCGCCGTTGTCGCCCGAGCCCACCAGCAGCAGGACGCGGGCGCCGTAGCCGCGGCCGAGGTAGTCGAGCACGGCGTGCGCCAGGCCGGAGGCGGCACGCGCCATCAGCGCACCCGCGGGCAGCCGCGCCATCAGCGCCTGCTCGGACGCCCGGACCTGTTCGACGGTGTGTGCGCTGCGCATGTCGGTCGTCCTACCCAGCCAGCGCGGCGGTACGCCGGGTCCAGGGCCAGGTCATCAGCGCCCACACCGCCAGCAGCACCGCCCCGGCCACCACGACGTAGACCGGCCACGGTCCCAGAGGGTCGAGCAGCGACGCCGACGCCGGCTTGTGCGCCAGGTAGCCGTAGTTCACGGCGACGATCAGGTCGAAGACGATCACCAGGCCCGCCCACGCCGCCGTGACGGCCACCGTCACGCGGTACTCCCGCCATCGTGGCCCGAGCCCCAGACCGACCGTGAGGTGGAGCGCCGCCCAGACGACGAGGAGGTGCGTCGCCCAGAACGCCAGGAACCGCGGGTGGGGGAACTGCTGGGCCAACGACGGGGTGAGGATCGCCTGCACCGTCAGCGTGAGCCCCCAGTAGTAGGTCAGCGCGGTCGGCACCCGGGCGTGCGTCCACAGCGCCCAGGTGGCGCTCACCCACGCGAGGTCGGACAGCTGGAGCGGCAGCGACGACCCGAGGTCGAAGTCACCTGGTGTCAGCTGGAGGGCCTGACTCGCCACCGCCACGCAGAGCAGCGCGAGCGCGAGGACCCGGCTGAACCGCGAGACGCCCCGGTCACATCGTTGCGCGCGACCCGCCAGGACGACTGCCACGGCGCCGAGCAGGAAGAGACCGAGCAGCAGCAGGTGCTGCCCGCCGAAAGCCTGGAACCCCTCGGCCGCGACGGTCACGACTCGAGGACGACAACGGCCGACGCGATGCCCGCGTCGTGCGACAGGGAGACGTGCACGTGCGCGACGCCGAGGTCGTCGGCGCGCGCCAGCACCGAGCCGGTGATGGCGAAGCACGGGTCACCGGTCGGCGCGTTGACGATCTCCGCGTCCAGCCAGCCCATCCCCTTCGGGGCGCCCAGCGCCTTGGCCAGCGCCTCCTTCGCCGCGAACCGGGCCGCGAGCGAGGCGAGAGAGCGCCGCCGCTCGCTCTCGGTGAAGAGCCGCACGCGCATCGCCGGGGTCCGCTCGAGCGTCTCGCCGAAGCGCGCGACGTCGACCACGTCGATGCCGACACCCAGGATCACGGCGACGCCTACTCGACGGTGACGGACTTGGCGAGGTTGCGGGGCTGGTCGACGTCGTGGCCCTTCTGGGTGGCCAGCTCGCACGCGAACAGCTGCAACGGCACCACGGCCACCATCGGCTGCAGCAGCGTCGGCACCCGGGGCAGCCGGATCAGGTCGTCGGCGTACGGCGCCACCTCGTCGTCGCCCTCCTCGGCGAGCACGATCGTGCGCGCGCCTCGGGCCCGCACCTCCTGGATGCCGCTGACCATCTTGTCGTGCAGGAAGTCGCGTCCCTGAGGGGGCACGACGCAGAACACCGGGAGGCCCTCCTCGACCAGGGCGATCGGTCCGTGCTTGAGCTCTCCTGCGGCGAACCCCTCGGCGTGGATGTAGGCGAGCTCCTTGAGCTTGAGGGCCCCCTCCAGCGCGATCGGGAAGCCGGCGTGCCGCCCGAGGAAGAGCACCGAGCGCGCGCCGGAGAGCTCGCGGGCCAGCTCGTTCACCTGCTCGGCAGCGTCGAGCAGCGTCTGCACGTGCGCGGGCATCTGCTCCAGCTCGCCCATCACCCGGCTGATCTCGTCGCCGTACATGGTGCCGCGGACCTGGGCGAGGTAGAGACCGAGCAGGTAGCAGGCCACCAGCTGGGTCATGAAGCCCTTCGTCGAGGCGACCCCGATCTCCGGTCCGGCGTGGGTGTAGATGACCGCGTCGGACTCGCGCGGGATCGTGGAGCCGTTGGTGTTGCAGATCGCGAGCACCTTGGAGCGCTGCTCGCGGGCGTGCCGGATCGCCATCAGCGTGTCGGCGGTCTCGCCGGACTGGCTGACGGCCACCACCAGCGTGTCCCGGGTCAGGATCGGGTCGCGGTAGCGGAACTCGTGGGCCAGCTCCACCTCGCAGGGGATGCGCGTCCAGTGCTCGATGGCGTACTTCGCGACCAGGCTGGCGTAGTTGGCGGTGCCGCACGCGACCAGGATGATCTTGTCGACGGCGCGCAGCTCCTCCTCGGAGATCCGCAGCTCGTCGAGCTGCAGCGCGCCGGCGGTGTCGTGCCGGCCGAGCAGCGAGTCCGTGATCGACGCCGGCTGCTCGTGGATCTCCTTGCGCATGAACCAGTCGTAGCCACCCTTCTCCGCCGCGGAGAGGTCCCAGTCGACGTGGTAGGGCCGGCCCTCGGCCGGCTGTCCCTCGAAGTCGGTGACCGTCGCTCCCTCCCGGGTGATCGTGACGACCTGGTCCTGGCCGAGCTCGAGCGCGTCCCGGGTGTGCTCGATGAAGGCCGCCACGTCGGAGGCGACGAAGGTCTCGCCCTGACCGACGCCCACGACGAGCGGTGAGTTGCGGCGCGCCGCGACCACCCGGTCGGGGTCCTCCGCGTCGACGGCCACCAGCGTGAAAGCCCCCTGGAGCGTGCCGCAGACGTGCTGCATCGCGTCGGTCAGCGTGCCCCCGGCCACGAGCACGGCCTCCAGCAGGTGGGTCGCGACCTCGGTGTCGGTCTCGGACAGCAGCTCGTGGCCGTCCCGCAGGAGCTCCCCCCGCAGCGCGGCGAAGTTCTCGATGATCCCGTTGTGCACAAGGGCGACCCGACCGGTGGCCCCGAGGTGCGGGTGCGCGTTCACGTCGTTGGGAGCACCGTGCGTGGCCCAACGGGTGTGGCCGATGCCGGTGGTGGACGCCGGCAGCGGGTCGTCGGCGAGCGCCTTGTCGAGGTTGCCGAGCTTGCCGGCGCGCTTGCGCGAGGCGATCCGCCCCTCGTGGACGATCGCGATCCCCGCGGAGTCGTACCCGCGGTACTCAAGCCGCCGCAGCCCCTCCACCACGACGCCTTCGGCCTGCAGCGGGCCGACGTACCCGACGATTCCGCACATGGGGCGCATCCTAGCGAGGCCACCTCTCGCAGGGGCCGCCCCCGCGCCTGGCAGGATGCCGGCATGGCGTCCGGCAGGCCCCCATCGGGGGACCGCGAGTCGGGTCCGTACGTCGAGCTGGACCGCGACGCCTGGGCCGCGCTCGGTGCCGCCACCGAGCAGCCGCTCACGCCGCTGGAGATCGACCGGGTCCGCGGCCTGGGCGACGAGCTGGACCTCGACGAGGTGCAGCAGGTCTACCTGCCGCTCTCCCGGCTGCTGAGCATGTACGCCGAGAGCGTCCGTGCGCTGCACCGCGCCCAGGAGCGGTTCCTGGACCAGCCGCAGCCCCCCAGCACGCCGTTCGTGGTCGGTCTCGCCGGCTCCGTGGCCGTCGGGAAGTCCACGACCGCCCGCGTGCTGCAGCAGATGCTCGCCCACTGGCCCGAGCACCCCTCGGTCTCCCTGGTCACCACCGACGGCTTCCTGCTCCCCAACGCCGAGCTGGAGGCGCGCGGGCTCCTCGACCGCAAGGGGTGGCCGGAGTCCTACGACCGCAAGGCGCTGCTGCGCTTCGTCATGGACATCAAGTCCGGAAAGGACGAGGTGGAGGCGCCGACGTACTCCCACCTGGTCTACGACGTGGTGCCGGAGGAGAAGGTGGTCGTCCGGCGCCCCGACATCGTGATCATCGAGGGCCTCAACGTGCTGCAGCCGGCGCGCGTGCGGGCCGACGGCCGGACCGGTCTCGCGATCAGCGACTTCTTCGACTTCTCCGTCTACGTCGACGCGGCGACCGCCGACATCCGGACCTGGTACGTCGATCGGTTCCTGCGGCTGCGCGAGACCGCCTTCCGCAACCCGGCCTCGTACTTCGCGCGCTACGGCCGGCTGACCGAGCAGGAGGCGGTCGCGGAGGCGCACCGGATCTGGGACGCGGTCAACGGCCCCAACCTGAAGCAGAACGTGCAGCCGACCCGGGGCCGGGCCACGCTGGTGCTGCGCAAGGCCGCCGACCACTCCGTGCGCTTCGTCCGGCTCCGCAAGCTGTAGGACCGTTCGCCCGTCCGGTGGCCGTGGTCCCCGGATCCGGACTGCGGCTGTAGCAGACTCGACGCGTGCTGCACCTCCAGCTCCGTGTCCCGGAGTCCCTGGCCGACCAGGTCGTCACCCTGCTCACCGAGGACGAGACCGTCACCAACATCGCGGTGATCGAGGGGGGCTACACCAAGCCGGCTGGCACGCTGGTGATCGCCGACGTCGCGCGCGAGGGCGCCAACCCGGTGGTGGCGGCGCTGCGCGAGCTCGGTGTGCACCACACGGGGTCCATCATGCTCACCGAGCCCGCCACGATCCTCTCCAACGACGCGGACCGTGCCGAGCGTGCCGCACCGGGCATCCCCGACGACGGCATCGTGTGGGACGTCGTCGAGAACCGGGTGCGTCAGGAGAGCGTGCTGTCGTGGGCCTTCATGGCGTTCCTGGTCCTCGCCACCCTGATCGCCGGCACCGGCCGGCTGCTCGACCAGCCCATCCTGATCATCGGGGCGATGGTGGTGGGACCCGAGTTCTCGCCGGTGGCCGCGATCTGCCTGGCGCTGGTCCGGCCACGCCTGGCGATCCTGCCCCGGGCCGTGACCACGCTGGGAGTCGGGCTGCTGGGCGCCGTCGCGGTCGCCACCCCGTTGTGGTGGCTGGCGCGTCTCCTCGGCCTCGCCTCGCGCACCGATGCCGCGAGCGGGCCGCAGACCGACTTCATCGTGCATCCAGACATCTGGTCGTTCCTGATCGCGCTGCTGGCGGGAGTCGCCGGGGTGCTGGCGCTGACGACCTCGAAGTCCGGCCCGCTGGTCGGCGTCTTCATCTCGGTCACCACCGTCCCCGCGGTCGGCACGATCGCGCTGTGCCTCGGGACCGGGGTCTGGTCGGAGGTCCCCGGCGCAGTGGTCCAGCTGCTGGTCAACCTCGCCGGACTGGTGCTCGCGGGCACCGCGACGCTGCTGGTCCAGCGGGTCGTCTGGGCCCGGGTCGAGGGGTCCTCCCGGCTGGTCGGGTTCAGGAGCGTCGGGCGGTGAGTGTCGAGGGCGCGCGACCTCAGAGCCGCTTCTGGAACTCCCCCAGCCGCGCGACCGGCCGGAACCCGAGGATGTCGTTGACCTCGATCATGTGCCGGTTGACCTCGGCGTTGAACGTGAACATCTCGGTGCGCCCCGGCTCCTGGGCCTGGACCCGCAGCAGGTTGTGCACCTTCGTGGCCAGCCCCAGGCGGTGACCCCTGTGCTGCGGGCGCGCCAGCGTGCCCCACTGGTAGGCGCGCCCCCCCTCGTGGCTCGACACCGTGACCTCGGAGTAGGCCGCCAGCTCCCCGTCGCTCGCGACCGCCACCGTCGTGTACTTCGTTCGACCGGCGGCGGCGAGGAGCCGCTCGTCATCTCGGATCCGGGTGGCGTCGAAGACCTCCGGCTCGAGCTGCTTGTCCCCCGTCGGTGCCTCCGTGACCAGGGAACCGATCAGCTCACCGAACGCGTCGACGACGTCGTCGGGCACCGGCCCGCTCCAGGCGCGCAACACGTAGCCGCGGTGGTACGGCGCCACCTGCTCGGCAAGCGCCTCGAGACGCTCGGTGGCCACCGGCAGCGGCAGCCTCCGCTTCACGTCGCCGAGGGAGAACCGGAAGCCGCGGGCGGTCAGGAAGTCGGAGCCCGGGCTGCCGGAGCCGTCGGCGGGTCCGTCGTAGGGCCAGTGCGCCTCCGCATCGAGGAGCTCACGGCCGTGCGCCACGGCGCGCTCGGTCAGCCGCTCGAGCATCGCGGTCCCGAACCCCCGACGCCGCTCGCCCGGCGGCGTCGCCACGTCGACGCGTGCGGTGGTCAGGTTGTCCATCTGCGGCAGCTCGACGAATCCCGTGACGACGCACCGCCCGTCGACGTACCCGCCGAACGGCTCGATCCGCTCCCCCGCCCGGGTGCCGAGGAACTCCGCCCGCATCTCCTCCAGCAGCCACGGGGTCGGGTAGTGCTGCCCGACGACGTGCGCCTCGTGATGGGCGGCGTGCCAGGCGGCGAGGGCGTCGGGGTCGGCGACGTCGAGAGGAAGCACCTGCATGGCGCGAGCGTAGGGACTCTCGGCGCGACGACGCACCCGATTTTGGCGGCCGTCCTCCTGGCTCGGACCGGACGTCGCGTCGTGGCTCAGAGCTCGCGCTGCATCTCGATGCAGCGCTCCACGTCGCGGTAGCCGAGGGCCTCGTTGACGGCGTTCATCGGCTCGTTCACGTCGGCGTTGCCGGTCAGCAGCAGCCGGCACTCCGGGAGGTGCTCGAGCAGCTGACGGTGGTTGGCGACCTTGATGCCGACCCCGAGTGCGTGGCCGCGATGCTCGGGAGCGACGATCGTGCCGCTCTGCACCCCGCGGCCGGGCGCCGCCTCGTTCACGGCGATCTCCGTGCAGGCCACCAGGGTCCCGTCGGCCGCCACGGCTCCGGCGGAGAACTCCCGGCGGCCGCGCGCGCGGTTGCCCGCCTCCCGGCGCCGAACCCGGTCGGCGTCCCACCGCTCGGTCTCCACGTCGAGGTCACCCATCGGCGCCTCGCTGACGAACATCTCGTTCAGTGCGCAGTAGCCGTCCAGATACTCCTCGGGCACGTGGTCTCGCCAGGTCACCACGCGGTAGCCGCCGCGGCGGGGCGCCGAGCCGGCCTCCAGCTCGTCCCACCGTGGTTGCGTCTCGTGCAGGTCGACCACCTTCATGTCGTCGACCAGTGCCTCGGTGAAGCCCATCGCCTCTGCGAACAGCACCCCGACCGACGGTGCCTGGACGGGCGCGTACGCCTCGGTGGTCATCACGCGGCGACCCTCCCGCCGGGCCAGGTCGAAGGACGTCTCCGCGAGAGCGCGACCCAGACCGCGGCGGCGACGCTCGGGGTGCACGTGGTAGGTGCCGACGGCGAGATGGACGTTGTCGAGCCGGGCCAGGTCGACGATGCACGCGCCCCACATCACGCCGTCCTCGAAGGCGCCCAGGAACCGGTAGTCGCGGTCCTCGCGACCCTCGGTCGCGATCCGCAGCGCCACCGGCCACGGGACGTAGAAGGCGTAGGGCCGCTCTGCCTCCGCGTCCCTGCCGATCTCCCAGTGCCGGCGGACCAGCGCCTCGTCGCGCCGGTCGATCTCGCGAACCTCCACGACCGAGCAGCCTAGGCGCGGCACGGCGCGCCCGCAGCGGAACGCCCAGGCGGCTCGACTACAGGCTCAGCTGACGGCGTACGACGTCCGCGAGCCGGTCCGCCACGACCTGCGCCTGCTCCGCGGTGCCCGCCTCGACCATCACGCGCACCAGCGGCTCGGTGCCCGAGGGACGCAGCAGCACCCGCCCGCCGCCGTCGAGCTCGAACTCCGCCTCCGCGACGGCCGCGGCCAGCACGGCGTCCTCGTCGGTCCGGGACTTGTCGACGCCCGGGACGTTGACGAGCACCTGCGGGAGCCGGTTCATCACCCCGGCGAGCTCGGCCAGCGACCTCTGCTTCTCGGCCATCCGGGCCAGCGTGTGCAGCGCCGTCAGGATGCCGTCCCCGGTGGTGGCGTGGTCGCTCATGATCACGTGCCCGGACTGCTCGCCGCCCAGGGAGTAGTCGGACGCCTTCATCGCCTCGAGCACGTACCGGTCGCCCACCTTGGTCTGGCGCACCCCCACGCCCTCGGCCCGCATGGCCTGCACGAAGCCGAGGTTGCTCATCACGGTCGCGACCACGGTGTCGGACCTCAGCGTCCCTGCGTCCCGCATCGCCAGCGCGAGCACGGCCAGCAGCTGGTCGCCGTCGACGACCGTGCCCTCGCGGTCGACGGCCAGGCAGCGGTCCGCGTCGCCGTCGAGGGCGAACCCAGCATCGGCGCCGTGCTCGACGACGGCGCGTTGCACCCGCCCCAGGTGGGTCGAGCCGCAGTCGTCGTTGATGTTGACGCCGTCGGGCTCGGCGCAGATCGCGACCACGTCGGCGCCGGCGTCGCGCAGCGCGCGCGGACCCACGACGGAGGCGGCGCCGTGGGCGCAGTCCAGGACCACGCGCAGACCGTCGAGCGAGCCGCCGACGGTCGAGACCAGATGGGTGGCGTAGTCCGTGCCGGCCGCGTCGTAGGTCGCGACCCGACCGACAGCCCCGCCGGTGGGCCGCTCCCACGGCTCGCGCAGCCGACGCTCGATGGCGTTCTCGATGGCGTCATCGAGCTTGACCCCGCCGCGTGCGAAGAACTTCACCCCGTTGTCCGGCATGGGGTTGTGGCTGGCAGAGAGCATCACGCCGAGGTCGGCCTTCAGGGCGTCGGTGAGGAAGGCGACCCCCGGCGTGGGCAGCACCCCGAGCAGCAGCACGTCGACCCCGGCCGAGGCGAGGCCGGCGACCACCGCGGCTTCCAGGAACTGCCCGGAGATCCGGGTGTCGCGTCCGATGACGGCGACGGGCCGGTGTCCCTCGAACGCACCGACCTCGCCGAGCACGTGCGCGGCGGCCACCGAGAGGTCCAGCGTGAGCTCGGCGGTCAGCTCGGTGTTGGCGAGCCCGCGGACCCCGTCCGTGCCGAAGAGCCTACCCATCAGCTGGCCATCAGCGCGGGACCGCGGTCAGCGCTTGCTGTACTGAGGCGCCTTGCGGGCCTTCTTCAGACCCGCCTTCTTGCGCTCGATGACGCGCGCGTCGCGGGTCAGCAGCCCGGCCTTCTTCAGGGACGGACGGTTCGCGTCGAGGTCGATGGCGTTGAGCGCCCGGGCCACGCCCAGGCGCAGGGCGCCGGCCTGGCCGGTGATCCCTCCGCCGTGGATGCGGGCGATGACGTCGAAGCGGCCGACCAGGTCGGTCGTCACGAACGGCTCGTTGACGACCTGCTGGTGCAGCTTGTTCGGGAAGTAGGAGTCCAGCGTGCGACCGTTGACGATCCAGCTGCCGGTGCCGGGGACCAGCCGGACGCGGGCGACCGCCTCCTTGCGGCGGCCGGTGGCCGACGCGGGGGCGATCGTGGCCGGGCGGGCCGGTGCGTCGGCGGACGGCGCGCTCTCCGAGCTGTAGGCCACGCCCTGCTCGTTGACCTCGAAGGTCTCCTCGGCGGCGCTGTCGGTGCCGGTGCTCGTGTCAGTCACGGATGTCCTCGCTGGGTGCTGGTGTGTGCAGGTCGGTGCTGGTCACTGGGAGATCTGGACGATTTCGAACGGCGTGGCCTTCTGGGCCTGGTGCGGGTGATCGGGGCCGGCGTACACCTTGAGCTTGCCCATCAGCTGGCGGCTCAGGCGGTTCTTCGGCAGCATGCCCCACACCGACTTCTCGATGGCCCGGCGGGGGTCCTTCTCGAGCAGCTCGCCGTACGGCGTCGCCGACAGGCCGCCCGGGTAGCCCGAGTGGCGGTAGGCGAGCTTCTTGGTGGGCTTGTCGCCGGCCAGCGACACCTTGCTGGCGTTCACGACGATGACGAAGTCGCCGTTGTCGACGTGCGGGGCGAAGGTGGGCTTGTGCTTGCCCCGCAGCAGGGTCGCAACCTGGACGGCGAGCCGCCCGAGCACCACGTCGGTGGCGTCGATGACGTGCCACTCGCGCTGGATGTCCGCGGGCTTCGGGCTGAACGTACGCACGTTGACAACTCTCTCGATCAAGGCCGGGTGTGCTGGCGAGCGGGGGCCTTGTGGAGACGGCCGGGCACGCTCGGGGCCGCACCGTGTGAGCACGCACGTGCTCCGCGGGCAGCCGCGACGATCGAGTTTACGCGGACGCCGGCACCGAGGTCAAAACGGTCCCGGATTCGTCCCGCGCGCGTTACGGGCATAGGTTAGCGGGGTATTGCAGGGCAGTATCCAGGCGGCGCGTCCAAGAGACGGTCTGCCACGACCTCCCGACGCACGACGTACGGCGTCACGCCGCCGGGCTTATGAGCGAGGAGCCGACGTGACCGACAACACGGCCACTGCTTCCCAGACGGATTCCCAGGACGGCGCCGAGAAGGGCGAGACCCTCACCATCCGGGACAACCGCACCGGCCAGTCCTATGACGTCCCGATCCTGGACGGCACCATCAAGGCTGCCGACATCGGCCAGATCAAGCAGGCGGAGGACGCTCCCGGCCTGGCCGTTTACGACCCCGGGTTCGTCAACACCGCCTCCTGCCGCAGCTCGGTCACCTTCATCGACGGTGAGAAGGGCGTCCTGGAGTACCGCGGGTACCCCATCGAGCAGCTCGCCGAGAAGTCCACGTTCCTCGAGGTGTCCTACCTGCTCATCCACGGCGACCTGCCCACCAAGGAGCAGTACGAAGCCTGGGTGCACGAGATCACCTACCACACGTTCGTGCACGAGAACGTCCGCGACTTCATGGAGGGCTTCCGCTACGACGCCCACCCGATGGGGATGCTGATGGCCTCGGTCGGTGCGCTCTCCACGTTCTACCCGGAGTCACGCAACATCTCCGACGCGGACAACCGGCACATGCAGGTCGTGCGGCTGATCGCCAAGATGCCGACGCTGGGCGCCTGGGCGTTCCGGCACGCGCAGGGCAAGCCCTACGTCTACCCCGACAACGAGCTCAGCTACGCGGCCAACTTCCTCGCGATGCTCTTCAAGATGAGCGAGCGCAAGTTCGGCGCGGACGAGCGGCTCGTGAAGGCGCTGGACACGCTGTTCATCCTGCACGCCGACCACGAGCAGAACTGCTCCACCAACGCGGTCCGCTCGGTCGGGTCCAGCCAGGTCGACCCCTACTCCGCGACTGCCGCCGGCATCGCCGCGCTCTACGGGCCCCTGCACGGCGGGGCCAACGAGTCCGTCCTCCGGATGCTCAAGCGCATCGGCTCCAAGGACAAGGTCTCGGAGTTCGTCGACGGCGTGAAGAACGGCAAGGAACGCCTGATGGGCTTCGGCCACCGGGTCTACAAGAACTACGACCCGCGGGCGAAGATCATCAAGAAGGCCTGCGACGACGTGTTCGCGGTCACCGGGGTCAACCCGTTGCTGGAGATCGCCCAGGAGCTGGAGCGGATCGCCCTGGAGGACGAGTACTTCGTGGAGCGCAAGCTCTACCCGAACGTCGACTTCTATAGCGGGCTCATCTACGAGGCACTCTCCTTCCCGCCCGAGATGTTCACCGTGCTGTTCGCGATCGGCCGCACCCCCGGCTGGCTCGCGCAGTGGCTGGAGCTCGTGCAGGACAAGGAGCAGAAGATCGCCCGTCCCAAGCAGATCTACACCGGCGAGCGGGGCCTCGACTTCGTCCCGTCCTCCGAACGCTGGACGTGACCCGGCCCGCCGCAGTCGTCTTCGACCTGGGCAACGTGCTGATCCGCTGGGACCCGCACCCGGCCCTTGCCGCGAGCGTCGGTGACGAGGAGGCCACCCGCTTCCTCGCCGCCGACGACTTCGACTTCATGGCCTGGAACCATCGCGCCGACGCCGGCGCGAGCTGGGCCGACCTCGAGGCCGAGCTCGCGAGCACCCATCCGCACTGGCACCGGCACGGCACGGCGTACCGCGAGAACTTCGCTCTGAGCCTGAGGGGCGCCGTGGAGGACAACGTCATCGTCCTGCGCGAGCTGCACGCCGCCGGGTTGCCGGTCCTCGCGCTCACCAACTGGTCCCACGAGCTGTTCCCGCACGCGCTGCGCCGCTTCGACTTCCTCTCGCTCTTCGACGACATCGTCGTCTCCGGCACCGAAGGCGTCGCCAAGCCCGACGCGGCGGTCTTCGAGGTGCTGCGGCGACGGCTGGGTCGGCCGTTGAGCGAGTGCGTGTTCGTCGACGACTCGGCCCGCAACGTCGCCGCCGCCGCGCAGGCGGGCCTCGACGCGATCCACTTCACCGCGGACCGGCCGCTGCGGCCCGAGCTCGTGGCCCGCGGCCTGCTGACCTGACGGCTTCTTTACCGGCGCACCGGCGAGGCCACCCATAACCACCCGGCAGGGTCATGGCGTGCACACGTGCGAATTCGGACCATGTAGGACATGCGGATCCGGGGGTACGGCGTGGCGGTCCTCGCCGCCGCGCTCTCCCTGGTGACTCTCGTGGGTCCGGTCGGCGCCGCGGCGCAGCAGCCCGCCCGCCCCGCCGCCCACACCCGGCCCACCCCGGGGCCCCGCCCCCTGCTGCCCCGGCCCGCGCACGGACACCAGGCGCTGCGGCTGCTCGGCGACGACCTGGCGGCCGCGGCGGACCGCAACCATCTCTCGGTGAAGCGGATCACCTCGTTGCTGACCCAGGACCCGACCGTCTGGCTGGACGAGCAGGCCCACCTCTACTACGTCGACCCACCCACCGCGCCGGAGTCAGCACCGCCGGAGACGGCTGACGCGGCGCCGTACCCGTACGCGCAGACGTTCACCCTGCACAGCAAGCCCTGGGCCAAGCGCACCATCTACCTGGACTTCGACGGCGCCCACGTGGAGAACACCGCGTGGAACTCCTCGGACGGTCTCCCGGCCGCGGACTACCCGGGCTTCAGCACCGACGCGGACTTCGCCACGTTCCTCGACTCCGAGCGGGACACCATCCAGGAGGTGTGGGCACGGGTGGCCGAGGACTACGCCCCGTTCGAGGTCGACGTGACGACTCAGGACCCGGGCCTCGATGGTCTCAGCAGGACCTCGCAGGGGGACGACACCTGGGGCATGCGGGTGCTGTTCACGGAGTCCACCTCGGCGTACTCGGCCATCTGCAACGAGACCTGCGGGGGGCGGGCCTACCTCGACGTCTTCGGTCGGTCGGCTACGCCGGAGCAGCCCGAACGATTCGCGCCGGCCTGGGTCTTCGCCCCGGCCGTCGGCGACACCGCGGCCGGGATGGCCGAGGTGGCCTCCCACGAGACCGGCCACACCCTGGGGCTGCGCCACGACGGCCTCTTCGGCAGCGAGTACTACGTCGACGGGCGCTGGTCCCCCATCATGGGCGCGGGGTATGCGGCGCTGGGCCAGTTCTCCAACGGCGACTACGACGGGGCGAGCGAGCACCAGGACGACCTCAAGGACGTCGCCACCCACGGCACCCGGCTGGTCAGCGACGACCACGGGGAGACCCCCGCGGACGCCACCTCGATGGGGCCGCGGGTCACCGCGACCGGCGTCATCGGCACCCGAACGGACCGCGACGTGTTCGCGCTGTCCGGGTGCAGCGGAACGGTCACGGTCGGGGCCGTCCCCGGGCCCTCCAGCCCCAACCTCGACATCGCGCTCCGGCTGCTCGACGGCTCCGGCGGCACCCTGGCCACCGCCTCGCCCGCCACCCGGACCCTGGGCAGCTACCCCAACGCGTCGGCCTCCGGCCTGGACGCCCGGCTCACCAGTCCCGCCACCGGTGCCCCCCTCTACGTCGAGGTCGACGGGGTGGGCCAGACCGGCACCGGCGCCGCCGACAGCCCCACCTACAGCGACTACGGCAGCGTCGGGCCCTACACCCTCAGCGTCACCGGGTGCGCGGGAGGCCTGACCGCACCCGGCCGCCCGCTGGACCTGGACCTGGCAGAGAGCCCCGCCACCCAGTCCGAGACCTTGACCTGGCAGCCCCCGAAGCTGACCGGGGGGTCGTCGGTCAGCGGCTACGTCGTGCACCGCGACGGGGTGCCCGACGTGCGGCTGCCGGCGGGGGCCCGGCGCTACACATGGCCGGGTCTGGACGGGGCCACGGACTACACCTTCTCGGTGCGGGCAGAGAACGCCCAGGGCCCGAGCCCCTGGACCGCCCTGAGCGCCACCACCGCGACGTACCCGCCGAGCGAGCCGCGCAACCTGACCGTGACCACCACCGGGCTGCCCGCCGGGCAGGCCCGCATCGGCTGGTCCGCTCCGGCGCACCTGAACGGCAACTCCTCCCTCGTCTACTGGGGGGTCCTGGCCTCGACCGGCGTGGCGTCGGTGGACCTCTACGCGGGCTCGTCCCTGTCCACCGACCTGGTGAGGCTGGTCGACGGCCGTGAGTACACCGTCACGATGTGGGCCGAAGGCGACTTCAATGCCAAGGGCACCGAGTCGACGCCCCTCAGGTTCACCTACCACCGCCCGAAGTCGGCCGCCCCCACCGGGCTCAGCCTGACGCCCCACGCCTCGGGGATCATGACGCTCGCGTGGACCCCTCCGTCACCCACCACCGGGGTCGACGCGATCGAGATCAAGCGCAGCGGCCTCGACAGGTACGGCGACGGGCCGTTCATCGACTCTGTCGCGGCGACGGCGTCGACGTACGACCTGACCGACCTCGTCGCCGGCCGCTCCTACACCGTGACGATGACGTCGCAGAGCAGCACCCTCGGCCCCAGCGACCCGGTCTCCGTGACCGCGGTCTACGACCCGCCGGTGCCACCGGCGACCGCACCCTCGCCGCCACGCATCGGCACGGCCCGGTCCGGCAGGGTCGGGGGGGCCGTGACTGCCACCGGCCGCTGGTCGGCTCCGACCTCGACCGGCGGGAGCGCCATCACCGGCTACCGCGTCACGGCGTTGCGGATGAGCTCCTCGGGAGCGGTCCTGCGCCGGATCACGGCGAGTGCCGGCGCCACCGCCCGCTCCCGGAAGATGCGGCTCGCGAAGGGTCGCTACCGCTTCACCGTCACCGCGGTGAACGCGGTCGGGGCGAGCCGGACCTCGGGCCGGTCCAACCTCGTCCGGGCCCGGTGACACCGAGTTCGTCCCCCTCGTATCAGGAACGCCTCACCGGCCTCCTCCCCGACATGACTCCTCATCCCCTGGCCACCTGGGTGCAGATGTCGATCTCGACCCAGCGTGAGGTCAAACGGCGCCAGCGCCGTCGCCGCGCGGTGCGGCTCAGGCTCGCCGACCGGATCCACCAGCGGCAGCCCACCCAGCCCGCACAGTTCCTGCAAGCCACACAGCCCCTGACAGCCCCGCAGCCCGACGCGGGGCCGGTCGCGGCCGCTGCACCCCGGATCCCGGAGCAGCGGCGCCCGGTCGTCGACCGGTCCGTGGACCACTGAGCCTTCAGCGAGCCCGCTGCACCCGGCCCTCGTCCCAGATCGGCTCGTCGGACTCGAGCACCGAGCCGTCGGCGCGGTAGACCAGGAACCGGTCGAAGCCACGGGCGAACCAGCGGTCGTGGGTGACCGCGAGCACCGTGCCCTCGAAGGCGGCGAGCCCCTCCTCGAGCGCCTCGGCCGACTCCACATCGAGGTTGTCGGTCGGCTCGTCGAGCAGCAGCAGGGTCGCCCCCGAGAGCTCGAGCAGCAGGATCTGGAACCGCGCCTGCTGCCCACCGGACAGCGACTCGAACCGCTGGTCGGCGGCGTGCGCGAGCTCGTACCGGTCGAGAGCCCGGGACGCGGGCTCGCGGGGCATCCCCTCGCGGCCGCGACCGTCGGGCGCGGTCTCACCCCGGTGCAGGATCTCCAGCAGGGTGCGGCCCGTCAGCTCGGGGTGCTCGTGGGTCTGCACGAACCACCCGGGGCGCACCCGCGCCCCCAGCCGCGCCCGGCCGGCGTGCCGCACCGGCGCGACCTGCACCTCCCCCACCGGGCGGTGCTCGACGTCGGGGTCGCTGCCGCCGGCGGCGAGCAGTCGCAGGAAGTGGGACTTGCCCGAGCCGTTCGAGCCGAGCACGGCAACCCGCTCGCCGTACCAGACCTCGAGGTCGAAGGGCTGCATCAGGCCGGTGAGCTCGAGGGCCTCGCAGACGACCGCCCGCTTGCCGGTGCGACCGCCCCGCAGCCGCATCCGCACCTGCTGCTCGCGCGGGATCGCCTGCGGCGGTCCCGCCTCCTCGAACTTGCGCAACCGGGTCTGGGCGGCGCGGTACTGCGCGGCCAGGCCGTCGTTGTACTCCGCCTTGATCTTGTAGCGCAGCACGAGCGCCTTGAGCTTCGCGTGCTCCTCGTCCCAGCGGCGTCGCAGCTCCTCGAAGCGCAGGAACCGGTCGCGGCGCGCCTCGTGGTACGACGTGAACCCGCCGGGATGGGTCCACACCGTGTTGCCGGCGGCGCCGAGCTCGACGGTGACCACCCGGGTGGCGGTGTTGTTCAGCAGCTCGCGGTCGTGGCTGACGTAGAGGATCGTCTTCGACGATTCGTTGATCCGCTGCTCGAGCCAGGTCTTGCCGGGCACGTCGAGGAAGTTGTCCGGCTCGTCGAGCAGCAGCACCTCGTCCGGCCCGCGCAGCAGCAGCTCCAGCACCAGCCGCTTCTGCTCGCCGCCGGACAGCGTGGTCAGCCCGCGGTACTTCGCACGGTCGTACGGCACGCCGAGGGCGGCGATCGTGGCGACGTCCCAGACCACCTCGAGCTCGTAGCCGCCGGCGTCGGCCCACTCGGCCAGCGCCTCGGCGTACCCCATCTGGTTCTTCTCGCTGTCCTCGTCCATCATCGCCAGCTCGGCGGCGTCGACTCGCGCCGCCGCCGTCCGCGCCCGGACCGGGGACACCGAGAGCAGCAGGTCGTGGACGGTCGGATCGCCGGGCAGGCCGTGCGCGACCATCTGCCGCATCACACCGAGGCCGCCGGACCGGGTCACGGCGCCCGCGTGCGGGACGAGGTCGCCGGTGACGATGCGCAGCAGCGTCGTCTTGCCTGCGCCGTTGGCGCCGACGAGCGCCACCTTGGCGCCCTCGCCGACCCGGAAGGACACGTCGTCGAGCAGCACCCGCCCGTCGGGCAGCTCGAAGCGCACCCCTGCTACGTCCACGTGTCCCACGGGCGGCGATTCTCCTCCCCGAGGTCGTCGCTTGGCGACCGGATATCGACGCGCCGCCGATAGAGTCGGCTCATGGACGGTGACGAGACCGGCGCCCGCACGACGTACCTGCTCGTCGACGGCGAGAACATCGACGCGACGCTCGGCTCCTCGATCCTCGGCCGGCGGCCACGGCCGGACGAACGGCCGCGCTGGGACCGGCTGCTGGAGTTCGCCCGAGAGCGGTGGGGGCAGCCGTCGGTGGGTCTGTTCTTCCTCGCCGCGAACAACGACCTGCCGATGAGCTTCGTGCAGGCGCTGCTCTCGATGGGCTACCGGCCGGTGCCGTTGGCGGGCGCTCCCGGCGAGAAGGTCGTCGACATCGCCATCCAGCGCACGATGGAGGCGCTGTCCGACCGCCCGGGCGACGTGCTCCTGGTCAGCAACGACGGTGACTTCGTCGAGGGGATCGAGAAGCTGCTCGACGGTCGACGACTCGGGGTCGTCGGGTTCACGGAGTTCCGCAACGCCGCGTTCGTGCCGCTGGTGCGACAGGGGCTGGAGGTCTTCGACCTCGAGTACGACGTCGACGCGTTCACGGCCAGCCTGCCGCGCGTGCGCATCATCCCGATCGACGAGTTCGACCCGCTGGAGTTCCTCTGACCCGCGCTCAGGCGGTGGTGTCGTCGGCGGCGGAACGGCCGGCCTCGAGCCGGGCCACCGGCACCCGGAACGGCGAGCACGAGACGTAGTCGAGCCCGACCTCGTCGAAGAAGTGGATCGAGTCCGGGTCGCCTCCGTGCTCGCCGCAGACGCCGAGGTGCAGGTCGGGCCGTGCCTCGCGGCCCTTCTCCACCGCCCAGCGGATCAGCCCCCCGACGCCCTCGGTGTCCAGCGACTCGAACGGCGAGACCCCGAAGATCCCCTTCTCGAGGTACGTCGAGAAGAACGACGCCTCCACGTCGTCGCGGGAGAAGCCCCAGGTCATCTGGGTGAGGTCGTTGGTCCCGAAGGAGAAGAACTCCGCCGCGCCCGCGATCTCGCCGGCCGACATCACTGCCCGGGGCAGCTCGATCATGGTGCCGACCTTGAAGTCCGGGCGCACGCCGGTGTCGGCCTCGATCGAGGCGGCCACCCGCTCGATGTCGGCCCGCACGAGCTCCAGCTCCTGCACCGTCGCCACCAGGGGAATCATGATCTCCGGGTGCGGGTCGCCGCCGTCTCTGACGCGCTGGGCCGCCGCCTCCAAGATGGCCCTGGCCTGCATCACGAACAGCCCGGGGATCACGATCCCGAGCCGAACGCCGCGCAGCCCGAGCATCGGGTTCTCCTCGTGGAGATGCTTGACCGCTTCGAGGAGGGCGTGCTCCTTGGTGTTCTCGGCCCCGCGCTCGTCGTGCAGCGCCACCTCGACCGCCAGGTCGGTGTAGTCGGGAAGGAACTCGTGCAGCGGCGGGTCGATCAACCGGATGGTCACCGGCAGGCCGTCCATCGCCTCCAGGATGGCGACGAAGTCCTCCTTCTGCAGCGGCAGCAGCTCGGCGAGAGCCTGCTCCTGCTCGTCCTCGCTGTCGGCCAGGATGAGGTTCTCCACCAGCTGCTTGCGGTCCCCGAGGAACATGTGCTCGGTGCGGCACAGCCCGATCCCCTGAGCGCCGAACCGACGGGCCCGGGCGGCGTCGCCAGGGGTGTCGGCGTTCGCCCGCACCGCGAGCCGGCGCGAGCGGTCGGCGTGCTCCATGAGGCGCGCGACCGCCGCGACCAGGTCGTCGTCGAGGTAGTCGTCGTCACCCTCGAAGTACCGGACCACCAGCGAGTCGACGACGGGGACCTCTCCGGCGAACACCTCTCCGGTGGTGCCGTCGATGGAGATCGGGTCGCCCTCGGAGATCTCCACGCCGTCCTTGGTGGTGAGCTTCTTCTTCTTGGCGTCGATCCTCAGCGAGTCGGCGCCGCAGACACACGTGCGGCCCATGCCCCTGGCCACCACAGCCGCGTGCGAGGTCTTGCCGCCGCGACTGGTCAGGATGCCGCGGGCGGCGACCATTCCCCGCAGGTCGTCGGGGTTGGTCTCCCGGCGCACGAGGATGACGTCCTCACCCCGCTGCTCCCACTCGACCGCCGTGTCGGAGTCGAAGACGGCCTTGCCGACTGCCGCGCCCGGTGAGGCGTTCATGCCCCTCCCGATGAGCTCGCGGTCGGCATCCGCGTCGAACCGCGGGAACATCAGCTGGGCGAGCTGAGCACCGGTGACCCGTCCGACGGCCTCGTCCATGTCGATCAGGTCCTGGTCGACCAGCTGGCAGGCGATCCGGAACGCGGCGGCCGCGGTGCGTTTGCCGACCCGCGTCTGCAACATCCACAGCTTGCCCCGCTCGATCGTGAACTCGATGTCGCACAGGTCGCGGTAGTGCTCCTCCAGCGTCGCCATGATGGCGAGCAGGTCGTCGTAGGCCGCCTTGTCGATGGTCTCCAGGTCGGCGAGCGGCACCGTGTTCCGGATGCCGGCCACCACGTCCTCCCCCTGCGCGTTCTGCAGGTAGTCGCCGTAGACGCCCTGCGAGCCGGAGGCGGGGTCGCGGGTGAAGGCCACTCCGGTGCCGGAGTCGTCCCCGCCGTTGCCGAAGACCATGCTGACGATGTTCACCGCGGTGCCGAGGTCGCCGGGGATGCGCTCCTGGCGGCGGTAGAGCACCGCGCGCTCGGTGTTCCACGAGTCGAAGACCGCCCGGACCGCCTGGTCCAGCTGCTCGCGCGGGTCCTGCGGGAAGGGCGAGCCGGTGCGGTCCTCGATGAGCTGCTTGAAGGTGGCCACGAGCCCCTGCAGGTCCTCGACGCCGAGGTCGACGTCGCTCCCCGCGCCGCGCTCCTCCTTCAAGGCGTCGAGCGCGTCTGCGAACGCGCTCGCCTCGATCCCGAGCACGGTCGTGCCGAACATCTGCAGCAGCCGCCGGTAGGAGTCGTAGGCGAACCGCTCGTCCCCGTCGGTCATCTGTGCGAGGCCCTGCACCGACTCGTCGTTGAGGCCGACGTTGAGGACGGTCTCCATCATCCCGGGCATGGAGAACTTCGCCCCGGAGCGCACGGACACCAGCAACGGCCCGTCCGGCTGACCGAGCGCGCGCCCCCTCTCCTTCTCGAGCGCCTCGAGGTGCTCCCCGACCTCGACGGCCAGCTCCTCGGGCTCGCTGCCGCTCTCGAGGTACGCGCGACAGGCGTCGGTGCTGATCGTGAAGCCCGGCGGCACCGGCAGGCCGAGGTTGGTCATCTCCGCGAGGTTGGCGCCCTTGCCTCCCAACAGGTCACGCTGGTCCCGGCCGCCCTCGGAGAAGTCGTACACATACTTCGTCATAGCCGATCATTACCCGTCCACCCGAGGAGCAAAAGGGGCGCGCTTGCTCGGTCGGCTCAGTCCTCGGTGAAGTCGGCCCAGAGGTTCACGCCCGAGTCCACGGCGTCGTCGTCGATGGCGGCCAGCTCAGCGTCGGTGATCGGCGGTCCGTCGAGCGCGTCGAGGTTGGTGTCGAGCTGCTCCACGGAGGAGGCCCCGATCACCGCGGAGGTCACCCGCGGGTCGCGCAGCACCCACTGCAGAGCGAGCTGGGCCAGCTTCTGGCCGCGTCCTTCGGCGATCTCGTTGAGCCGTCGGACATGGCGCAGCGTGGCGTCGTCGAGGTGGTCCGAGGGAAGGGTGCTGTCCGAGCGCGCCGCCCGCGAGTCCGAGGGCACCCCGTCGAGGTACTTGTCGGTCAGCAGCCCCTGCGCGAGGGCGGTGAAGACGATGCAGCCCATCCCCTGCTCGTCGAGCTCGTCGAGCAACCCCCTCTCGATCCATCGGTTCAGCAGCGAGTACGACGGCTGGTGGATCAGCAGCGGGGTGCCGAGCTCGCGGGCGATCGTCGCCGCCTCCCGGGTCTTGGCGGCCGAGTACGAGGAGATGCCGATGTAGAGCGCGCGACCCGAGCGCACCGCGTGGTCGAGCGCGCTCATCGTCTCCTCGAGGGGGGTGTCGGCGTCGAAGCGGTGGCTGTAGAAGATGTCCACGTAGTCGAGCCCGAGCCGCCCCAGCGACTGGTCGAGCGAGGACAGGACGTACTTGCGGGAGCCACCGCCCTGCCCGTAGGGGCCGGGCCACATGTCGTAGCCGGCCTTGGTCGAGATCACCAGCTCGTCGCGCAGGCCGGCGAAGTCCTCGGCGAGGTAGCGGCCGAAGTTCTGCTCGGCGCGGCCGTAGGGCGGGCCGTAGTTGTTCGCGAGGTCGAAGTGCGTCACACCGCGGTCGAACGCGCGCCGCAGGATCGCGCGCTGGGTCTCCTCGGGCCGGTCGGTGCCGAAGTTCTGCCACAGTCCGAGGGACAGCGCGGGCAGCTTCAGCCCGGTCCGGCCGGTGTGCCGGTAGTCCATGGTCTCGTAACGGTCGTCGGCCGGCTGGTAGTCGCTCATCGCCCCATCGAACCACTCCGTGGCCCCGGCCGACCGCCCGGTCCTGTGGTGGGTCAGGACAGCAGTCGCTCGTCGTACGGCGCATGGGAGATGAGCTCGGGACCGTGCTCGCCGACGATCACCTGCTCCTCCAGCTTGACCCCCTCGAGCCCTCCGGGGACCCCGACGTACGACTCGATGCTCATCACCATGCCGGCCTCCAGCACTCCGGGGTGGTGGTGCTCGAAGCTCACGCAGGGGTACTCGTCGACCAGCCCCGTCCCGTGCGCGACGTACGGGTAGCGCAGCGGGTGGAACTCCGCGGGCAGCCGGGGGCCGAGACATCGTCCGAGCTCCTCGAAGGAGGCGCCGGGCCGGAAGTGCGGCAGGCACTCCTGCACGAAGGCGTACGACGCCTGGTAGAGCCGTCGCTGCTCGTCGGTGGGCGGACCGTCCCCGCACAGGTAGGTGCGGGAGACGTCGGTGAGGTAGCCACGGGCACCGACCAGGTCGGTGTCGAAGGCCACCAGGTCGCCGTCGAGGACGAGGCGTCCGGTGGCCTCCTGCATCCAGGGGTTGGTGCGCGGACCGGAGGACAGCAGCCGCGTCTCGCACCACTCGGCCCCCTCCTGCAGCGCCGAGCCGACCAACGTGCCCCACAGCCGGTTCTCGCTCACCCCGGGCACCAGGACCTCGAGCATCTGGTCGATCGCGCGGTCGCAGGCCGCCGCGTTGAGGCGGATCGCGGCCAGCTCGTCTGGGGTCTTGACCGCGCGCGCCTCCTCCATCGCCGGCTGCGCGTCGACGACGTGGATCCCGGCCGCAGCGAGCGCGAGGTGGGCCACCGTCTCGAGCCGGTCCACGCCCACCGGCTGACCCGCGAGGCCCCGTGAGCGCAGCACGTCGGCGATCTCGGCGGCGAAGCGGGCGGCGTCGGCGGCGGTGTGCGAGCCGGAGCCGAAGAAGTTCCAGCCCCGGGCCTCCCGGACGTCGCCCGGCCATCGGGCCGAGGTGACCTGCATCGAGTGGGGGTACTCCCAGAGCACCACCTCGGACTCGACGGGCACCAGCGCCCAGCGGAACGTCATGTGCATGTTGAAGATCGCGAAGGGTCCGGGGGTGACCGCGTAGCGCACGTTGAGGGGGTCGAACAGCAGCGCGGCCGACAGCTGGTGCTCCCGTAGCTTCCGGCGGGTGCGGTCCAGCCGGTCGCGGTCCATCCGGCGCTCGTCCACCTCGAGGCCGGGCGGTGTCAGGTCGGCCGGCTCGACGAGCTCGCTGACCATCAGCCCATCACCGTGTTGGAGCTGAGCGCGTTGCGCTCCCGCTTCCGGGAGAAGGCGCCGAGGTCGATGGTGACCCCGGTGTGCTCGCCGTGGTACCGCACCGGCTCGGCGTCGTGGTCGTGCCCGCTCTCGACGGCCTCGATGATCGCGGTCATGAACCGTCCCGCCAGGGGGGCGTTCTTGAACTGGTTGCCGCTGGTGCCCATGGCGACGAAGAACCCGTCCGCGTCGGTGCGGTCGTAGATCGGGGTCCAGTCGTCGGCGGCGTCGTACACGCCCGCGATGCCGGTGGGCCGGTTCGGGACCTGCAGCGTGGGGAGCCGCCGCGCCGCCCGCGTCACCTGGGTGTCGTAGACCTGCCGGGTGACCCGAGGGTTCACGGCGTCCGGGTCGTCGAGCCACTCCAGCGGGTCGCACGCCGGCTCCGTGCCGCCGACGAGCACCCTGCCGGCCAGCCCGGGCTTGACGTAGACCCCGAGGTCGGGGTCGGCGATCGTCGGGCCAGGACCACCGTCCGGCCCCGCGTAGCCCGCCGGCGCCGGGACCTCGTGGACCTCCTGACGCAGCGGACGCACCCCGATCGTGAACTCGCCCCCGACGCCGGCCAGCCGGTTCAGTGCGCCCGACCACGGACCCGCGGCGTTCACCAGGGTGGCTGCCTCCACCCGGCTGCCGTCGGACAGCTCGACCTGCCAGCCGCCGCCCGTCAGCGGGGTCACGGCGGTGACCGCGACGTGGAACCGGAAGCGCGCGCCCTTGGCCCGGGCGGCCGTCGCGAGGTTGTCCGCGGCCAGCCTGGGGTCGTCGACGAAGCCGGCGTCCGGGGTGAGGAAGCCGCCGAGGGTCTGCGTGCTGTCCTCCCAGAAGTCGTCGTCGTCGACGGGCTTGGGCGGCCAGTAGCGGCCGGTGTCCAGGGCCGGGTAGCGGGCCTGCAGCTGCTCGGCGTCGAGCTCCTCGACCGGCACGCCGACCGTCTCGAGCAGCGCGACGCTGCGTCGGCGAGGGCTGAGCGGGGAGTCGAGGAAGAGCATGCCGGTGCGCTGGAACCTGGCCAGGTCCGGCCCGTCGGGGAGGCCGAGGTGCTCGGCCCACGCCTCCCAGCAGAACTTCGACTCCCAGGCGGTCGCCACCCCGTCGACGGTGGAGTAGGTGAAGCGGATGATCGCGCTCGAGGCGCTGGTCGACCCGTGCCCCGGTCCACCGGCCTTGTCCAGCACGAGCACGTCGCGCCCGGTCTTGGCGAGCTCGAGCGCCGTCGAGGAGCCGATCACGCCCGCCCCGACGACGAGCACGTCGGCGGTCGCTCCCGCAGCCGCTGCCTGCGCCATGCCGTCCTCCCTGTGTCGCTGAGGGTTCGCTGGGGTGTCGCTGGGGTCCGCTGGGGGTGCCGCTCAGGCGTCGATCACGAGGTCGTCGAGCGGTGTGGAGCAACAGACCAGGATCATGTCATCGGCGACCTCGCGCGGCCGGATGCCCCCGGCGTGCTGCATGTCCACCCTCCCCTGGAGCAGGGTGCTCTTGCAGGTGCCGCACATGCCCTCGCCGCAGGAGAACGGCAGGTTGACCCCCGCCTCCAGGGCGGCCTCGAGCAGGGTGGACCTCGGGTCGCAGCGCACCACCCGGCCACTGCGACGGAACTCGACCGCGTAGCCGGTGCCGTCCGGACGCTCCCCCGGGTCGGCCGACGGGGGCGACGCGCCGGCCAGGACGAAGCTCTCCTCGTGGCACCGGGACGGGTCGACACCGGCGGCGTCGAGCAGCCCGCGCACCCCCTGCATGTACGGCTCCGGGCCGCACGTGAAGACCTCCCGCTCCCACAGGTCGGGCACCGCGGCCGCCAGCACCGTCGCGCTCAGCCGGCCGCGGTGCCCCGTCCACGTCTCGTCGGGGGAGTCCTCCTCGCAGACGGTCGTGACGTCGAGCCAGTCCCCGGCCGACGCCATCGCCGCGAGCTCCGCACGGAAGATGATGTCCTCGGGCGTGCGGGCGCTGTGCACGAAGGCCACGTCGCGCGGTCCCGGGAGGTCCTGCATCGCGCGGGTCATCGACATCAACGGCGTGATCCCGCTGCCCGCGGACAGGAAGAGGTACTTCGGCGCCGGGTGCTCGGCCATGGTGAACCGCCCCAGCGGGCCACGCACGTGGAGCCGGTCCCCCACGGCGAGGTGGTCGTGCAGCCAGCCCGACACGGGGCCGTCGGGGACCCGCTTGACGGTGATCGTGAGGCGCTCGGGACGGGTGGGCGAGGAGGAGATCGTGTAGCAGCGTTCGAGGAGCTGCCCGGCCACCTCGACGCGGACGGTGACGTACTGCCCGGGCCGGAATCCGAAACCGGGTGCGCGCGGCGCCTCCAGCACGAAGCTGCGCACGTCGTGGGTCACGGCCACGACGTCGACGCAGGTCAGCTCCTGATCGAGGTCGGCATCGGGGCCGTCGTCGTCATCGGGGACGGGGAGCTCGAGCGAGAGCAGGTCGGTCATGCCTGCACCTGCTCGCGCAGCCGGTCGACGTACCAGCCGACGAAGGCGTCGACCTGGTACTCGCTGCGTGTGTAGGGCCCCGGTTCGTACGCCGGGCTGGTGACCCCGAGCTGCGCGCGGGACACGAAGCCGCCGTCCTGGAGGTTGGTCTGCCGCCACACGTTGGTCAGCTCGTCGACGTCGTAGTCCTCGCCCTCGACGGCGTCCTCGTGGACCAGCCAGGTGGTCCGCACCAGGGTCCGGTCCGCGGCCAGCGGCAGCACGCTGAAGGTCACGGCGTGGTCGGCGAGGAGGTGGAACCAGGCGTTGGGCTGGTGGTGCATGGACAGCCGGCCCAGGCGGGGCGTGTCGAGGTCACCGAGCAGCCGCCGGGACAGGGCGTGCCCGTCGGGCGTGAAGGACTCCCCCGCCCCGTCGAGGGGCTCGCGCTGGATCCGGAACCCCGAGACCCGGGTGTCCAGCTCCTCGATGCGGGCGTGCGGGAGGCCCCGCGCGTCGCAGGCCGCGAGCAGGTCGGCCTCGGCCCGCAGGTACCGGTCGAAGGCCGGTCGCAGCAGCCGGGGCACGCTGGCGTCGTCGTAGCCGTAGGTGGGGAACAGCGAGCAGGAGAGCTCCGGGTGCCCCTCGCAGTGGTAGCACTCCCGGTTGTTCTCCATCACCAGCTTCCAGTTGCCGTGCTCGACGAGGTCGACCTGGGCGGCGACCTTGGCGCGGCGCAGCTGGTGCGGCGCCAGGTAGGGCTCGACCCGGTGGGCGACCTCGTCGAAGTCCGCGGGCGGCTCGTCGGCCAGGCACAGGTAGAGCAGCCCGGCCACGCTGCGCACGTGGACCGGCTTGAGGCCGAAGCAGCTGCGGTCGAAGTCGGGTGGCTGCTGCCCGGCGGCGCGCAGCGTGCCGTCGGTGCCGTAGGTCCACCGGTGGTAGCCGCAGACGATGTTGCCGACCGACCCGCTGGCGTCCTCGAGGATCCGGGCGCCGCGGTGGCGGCACACGTTGTGCCAGGCCCGGACCTGCTCGTCGTCGTCCCGAACGAGGATGACCGACCAGGGGCCGATCTCGACGGTGCGGAAGTCGCCGGGCTCGGGGATCTCGGGCTCGGTGGCCACGAAGATCCAGTGGCGTCCGAAGATCGCGGAGACGTCCACGTCGAAGACGTCGGGGTCGGCGTAGAACGGCGACTCGAGCGGCCGACCAGGACGGCGCGTCGCGACGAGGGCCGCGACCCGGTCGAGGGTGTCGAAGGAGGGTGCGGGGCGGGCGGGGCGGGCGACGACGGTCATCGGGGCTCCTTCTGCACGGTGCGGGGCGGGTCTGGGGGCGGGGCTGGGGGCGGGTCTGGGGGCGGGTCTGGGGGTGGCTCAGATGGCATGGCACAGCCGGAGGGCGTCGTACACGGCGGCGTGCACGTTGCGGCTGGTGACGGCGTCACCGATGCGGAACAGCTGGTAGCGACCGGCGGGGTTGGTGGCCACCGCCTGGGCGGTGCCGGCCAGGAGGGCCTGGTGGTCGACCTCCCCGAGGTTCACCGAGCCGGGCACGAGCTCGTGGTAGAGCTCGTCGTTGGGCAGCGTGCCGTGCTCGACGACGACCCGGTCCACGACGCGGTGCTGGACGGTGCCGGCGTACTCGTCGACCAGGTGGGCCACCAGCCGCCCGTCCTCGCCACGCTCGACCTCGCGCAGCCGGCGGGCCAGGGTGATCGTGACGTCGTGACGGGCGAAGGCCGCGAGGTACGCCGGGGAGTTCATGCTCCCGACGCCCGGCCCCAGCATCCGCTCGGGGGTGACCAGCTCGACCCGGGCGCCATGGCGGGCCAGCATCTCGGCCGCGTCCAGGGCAGGCTCGGCGCCGTTGTCGTCGAAGACCAGCACGTCGCCGCGGGGCCGGGCCGAGCCGTCCATGACGTCCCAGGTGTCGAGCACGAGGTCCTGACCGGCACGCAGGAACGTCCGGTTGGGCCGCCCGCCGGTGGCGACCACGACGACGTCGGGGTCCTCGGCGAGTACGTCGGCGGCCTCCGCGTAGACGCCGTATCGCAGCTCCACCCCGGCCAGCTTGGCCTCGGCCAGCCGCCAGTCCACGATCCCGACGAGGTCGCGGCGGCGCGGAGAGGCCGCGGCGAGCAGCAGCTGACCGCCGGGCACGTCCGCCGCCTCCAGGACCACCACGTGGTGCCCGAGCTCGCCCAGCACCCGGGCGGCCTCGAGACCGGCGGGGCCGGCGCCGACCACGACGACCGTGCGGGCGGCCGGTCGGCGGGTGATGATCTGCGGCAGCGACTGCTCCCGGCCGGTCGCCGGGTTGTGGATGCACTTCGCGTCACCGGAGTCGTAGATCGCGTCCAGGCAGTAGTTCGCGCCGACACAGGGGCGGATCCGGTCCTCGTCGCCGGTGAGCAGCTTGTGTGCGAGGTAGGGGTCGGCCAGCTGCGGGCGGGTCATCCCGACCAGGTCGAGCAGGCCGTCGCGGACGGCGTGGCGGGCGGTGGCGACGTCGGCGATCCGCGCGGCGTGCATGACGGGGATGTCGAGCTCGCGCCGCACCTGGCCGGCGAAGTCGAGGAACGGCGCCGAGGGCGTGCCCATGGACGGGATCACCTTGGCCAGGCTGGCGTCGCTCTCGATGGTCCCCTTGATCACGCTGACGACGTCGATGCCGTCCTCGACGTAGGCCCGCAGCGCGGTCATCGCCTCCTCGCGGCCGAGGCCGCCCTCGAGGTCCTCGTCGAGCGACATCCGGATCCCGAGCACCCAGTCCGGGCCGACCGCGGCCCGGACCGCCCGGAACACCCGCCGCGGGAAGGTCATCCGGTTCTCCAGGCTGCCGCCCAGCTCGTCGGTGCGGTGGTTGGTCGCCGGGGACAGGAAGGCGTCGACGAGGTGGCCGTAGTGCTGCAGCTCGATGCCGTCGAGGCCGGCCTCCTGGCAGCGCAGTGCGGCCGAGACGAAGTCGTCGACGATCCGGTCGAGGTCCCACGGCTCGGCCACCTTCGGGAACGCCCGGTGGGCCGGCTCGCGCAGCGAGGAGGGGTAGACCAGGGGGAGCCAGTCGGCGGTGTAGTTGCTGGTACGACGACCCAGGTGGGTGACCTGGCACATCACCGCGGCGCCGGCCTCGTGCACGTCGTCGCTCAGCCGGCGCAGCCACGGCACGATCGCGTCGTCGTACAGGGTGAGGTTGCCGAACGCCGGCGGGCTGTCGCGCGAGACCACCGCCGAGCCGCCGATCATGGTCAGCGCGACGCCGCCGCGGGCCTTCTCCCGGTGGTAGACCCGGTAGCGGTCCTTCGGCATGCCGTCCTCGGCGTACGCCGGCTCGTGGGAGGTGCTGACGATCCGGTTGCGGAGCCGGAGGTGCCGGATCTCGAAGGGTGTCAGCAGCGGGTCGAAAGCGGTCACATCGCCAGTGTGGGGCCGTCTATCACTGAACGATATCAAACAAAAACTCATGAAAACGTGCAATCTCGTTGCATGCTTCCGCCGCACGGGTGCATGCTCGGGAGGTGATCGACACCCGGCTGCACGTGCTGCGGATGCTGGCCGCGCACGGCACCGTCACGGCCGCCGCGCAAGCCCTGCACTACACGCCGTCGGCGGTCTCGCACCAGCTGCGCACGCTCGCCCGCGACCTCGACGTCACGCTCCTGACGCAGGAGGGGCGCCGGGTCCGGCTCACCCCGGCGGCCCGGACCCTGCTGGCCGACATCGACGACCTCTACGTGCGCTGGGAGGAGATCCGCGCCGACGTGGCGGCCAGCGCGGAGGAGGCGTCCGGGTCGCTGCGGATCTGCGGGTTCTCGACCGCGGCGGCCGCCCTGCTGCCACCGGTGGCCACCCACGTCGTCTCCACCCACCCGCGGGTCACCGTGCAGATCATCGAGGCCGACCCCGAGGAGTGCTTCGACCTGCTGCTGGCCGACGAGGCGGACCTCGCCGTGGTCGTCGCGACCGCGGCGCTGCCGCCGGCCAACGACCCGCGCTTCGACCAGCAGCCGCTGCTGGAGGACCCGCTGGACCTGCTGGTGCCGGTCGGTCACCGGCTCGCCGAGCGGCGTGAGGTGTCCCTGCGCGACACCGCCGACGACCCCTGGATCCTCGACCGCCCCGGACGGCCGCACCACCGGCTGGTGCTGAGCGCCTGCGCGGAGGCGGGGTTCCGGCCCACCGTCGCCCACCAGGCCGCCGAGTGGGACACCGGGGCCGCGCTGGTGGGCGCCGGGTTCGGGGTGGCGCTGGTGCCGCGGCTGGCCCGGCTGCCCGCCGGCTACGAGGTGGTCCGGGTGCCGCTGCGCGGAGACCCCAGCCCGGCCCGGCACGTCCTGACCGGCGTGCGCCGTGGTCGGCGCGGCCACCCGGTGGTGGCCGAGGCGCTGCGGGTGCTCGGCGAGGTCGCCCTGGCCAGCCGCGACCTGCGCGGCCGGCCCTGGTAGGTCGGCCCCCACAGGTGGCCTGAGGGGGCGGCTCAGCGCGGGCGCACCTCGAGCACCCGGAACCCCTTGGCGCTGGCCAGCCGCTCGGTCGCAAAGCCCTGGTCGCTCAGCCAGCGCTGGAGCGAGTCCGCGCCGAGGTGGCGGCCCACCACCAGGACCGCACGCCCCCCGGGGACCAGGCGTGGCACCCAGGCCAGCAGCAGGTCGTGCAGGGCCGCCTTGCCGATCCGGATCGGCGGGTTCGACCAGATCTCCTCATACGTCTCGTCGGGCGGGACCTGCTCCGGGGTGACGGCGGTGAACCGGTCCGCCACGTCCAGCGCGGCAGCGTTCTCGTTCGCGAGCAGCACCGCTCGCTCGTTGACGTCGACCGCGCGGACGAGCGACCCGGTCACCCGGGTGGCGAGGGCCAGCCCGATGACGCCGTACCCGCAGCCGAGGTCGAGGTAGCGGTGCGCGACCGGCGGCTCGGTCTCCCGGAACAGCACCGCGGTGCCGACGTCGAGGCGGCCCTGCGCGAAGACCCCCGATCCCGAGGTCAGCGCCAGGTCGCGACCCCAGACCGTGGCCCGCACCGCGGTCCGGGTGAAGGCGACCGCCGGATCGGCCGAGAAGTAGTGCTCATCCATGGTCGCTCCCGCTGCCCGGCGCGACCCGGACCCGGCGCGCGACCTCGGCACGGGCTGCGAGCTCGCCTGCCGGCGGGTAGGCGACCTCCTCCAGGGTCAGCCCGTGCGCGGGCACCACGGTGACCCCGGCGTCCCGGACCCCTCCGGCGAGCACGCCGCGAGCCCAGGACGGCTCGCGCCGCCGCTCCCCCACGGCGACCAGGCAGCCGACCAGCGCCCGCACCATGCGGTGGCAGAACGCGTCGGCCCGGACGGTGGCGACCGCGAGGCCGGCGGCGTCGCGCGCCCACTCGAGCTCGAGCAGGGTCCGCACGGTCGTGGCACCCTCGCGCCGCTTGCAGAACGCCGCGAAGTCGTGCTCCCCGATCAGCTGTGCGGCGGCCCCGTTCATCGCCTCGAGGTCCAGCGGGCGCGGCCACGCCAGCACCTCCCGCCGGGCCAGCGGGTCGACGGCGGTCGCGTCGTCGGCGAGCCGGTAGGCGTAGCGCCGCCACACCGCCGAGAAGCGAGCGTCGAAGCCCGCCGGCGCCTCCCCCACCCGGCGCACGCGTACGTCGGGGGGCAGGAAGCCGTTGAGCCGACGCAGCAGCGCCTCGGTGGGCGATCCGCTGCCCCGCCCCACCACCGCCTCCAGCACCTCGGGCTGCACGTCGAGGTGCACGACCTGGCCGCGCGCGTGCACCCCCGTGTCGGTGCGGCCGGCACAGGTGACGCCGACGTGCCCGACCCGCAGCAGCTGGGCCAGCGCCGGCTCCAGCAGGCCCTGCACGGTGCGCAGCGACGGCTGCGTGGCCCAGCCGTGGAAGTCGGTGCCGTCGTAGGCGAGGTCGAGACGCAGCCGCACCGGCTCATCCTGTCAGCCCGTGCACCCGCGCGCGGGTGCGGGCACGGTCCTAGGCTCCCCCCATGGACCTGAGCATCGACCCGGTCGCCGACGTGGCGCCGTACGAACAGCTGCGCAGCCAGATCGCCCGGCAGGTCGCGAGCGGGAGGCTGCCGGCCGGTACGAAGCTGGCCACGGTGCGGCAGCTGGCCGTGGACCTCGGGCTCGCCCCGAACACCGTGGCCCGCGCCTACCGCGAGCTCGAGAGCGACGGAGTGGTCGCCACCCACGGAAGGCGCGGGACCTTCGTCTCCTCGACGGTCCTCGACGAGGCCGCGGCCGGCGACCTGGCGGCGGCGTACGTGCGCTCGGCGCGGCGGCGCGGCCTGACGCTGGCCGAGGCGACCCGGTTGGTCGAGCGGACCTGGACCGCCTGAGACGGCGAAGGCCCGCCGCCCCGGACAGGGGTGGCGGGCCGACGCGTCGGCGCTCAGCTCACGTGGAGGGGTTCTCCTGCGAGCTCTCCTCCGCGGGGGTCTCCTCCGCGGTCGGCTGATCCGTCTGCTCGGCGGCAGCCTTCTCGGCGGGCGTCTCCTCGGCGGGCGTCTCCTCCACGGGGGTCTCCTCCGCGGGGGTCTCCTCCGCGGGGGTCTCGTCGACGACCTGTGCGGCGGCCGCGTTGTCGGCCGTCACGGTCGACTGCGGGGCAGCCTTGTGGGGGGTGTAGGCCTCGGTCACGATCTCGATGACCGCCATCGGGGCGTTGTCGCCCTTGCGAGGACCGAGCTTGGTGATCCGGGTGTAGCCCCCGGGACGACCGGCGATCGCCTCGCTCGTGGCGATCTCCTCGAACAGGGTGTGGACCACGCCCTTGTCACGGATCGTCGAGAGCACCTGACGGCGGTTGTGCAGGTCGCCCTTCTTGGCCTTGGTGATCAGCCGCTCCGCGACCGGCCGCAGGACGCGGGCCTTGGCCTCGGTCGTGGTGATCCGGCCGTGCTCGAACAGGCTGGTGGCCAGGTTCGCCAGGATGAGCCGCTGGTGGGCGGGGCTGCCGCCGAGGCGGGCACCCTTCTTCGGGGTAGGCATTGTGTCTCGTTCCTCCCGGGCCGTGTCAGGTACCCGAGTAGAGGTGGGGGGCCGGGATCAGTACTGCTCGTCCTCGACGAACGAGTCGTCGTCGTCGTCGTACGCCGCGAGGGCAGCCTGCGGGTCGAAGCCCGGTGCACTGTCCTTGAGCGAGAGACCCATCTCGTGCAGCTTCGCCTTGACCTCGTCGATCGACTTGGCGCCGAAGTTGCGGATGTCGAGCAGGTCCTGCTCCGAGCGCGAGATCAGCTCACCCACGGTGTGGATGCCCTCGCGCTTGAGGCAGTTGTACGACCGGACGGTCAGCTGCAGGTCCTCGACCGGAAGGGCGAGGTCCGCGGCGAGCTGCTCATCCACCGGCGAGGGACCGATGTCGATCCCCTCGGCCTCGACGTTGAGCTCACGGGCCAGGCCGAACAGCTCGACGAGAGTCTTGCCGGCCGACGCGATCGCGTCGCGGGGACGGATCGAGGACTTGGTCTCGACGTCGATCACGAGCTTGTCGAAGTCCGTGCGCTGCTCCACCCGGGTGGCCTCGACCTTGTAGGTCACCTTCAGGACCGGGCTGTAGATCGAGTCGACCGGCATCCGGCCGATCTCGTTGTCGCCGCCCTTGTTCTGCACCGACGAGACGTAGCCGCGGCCGCGCTCGACGACCAGCTCCATCTCGAGCGTGCCCTTGTCGTTGAGGGTGGCGATCTTGACGCCCGGGTTGTGCACCTCGACACCGGCCGGCGGCGCGATGTCGGCGGCGGTGACGTCACCGGGGCCCTGCTTGCGCAGGTACATGGTGACCGGCTCGTCGTGCTCGGAGGAGACCACGAGGTCCTTCAGGTTCAAGATGACCTCGGTCAGGTCCTCCTTGACGCCCTCGATGGTGGAGAACTCGTGCAGGACGGTGTCGACCCTGATGCTCGTCACCGAGGCACCCGGGATCGAGGAGAGCAACGTGCGCCGAAGCGAGTTGCCGAGCGTGTAGCCGAAGCCCGGCTCGAGGGGCTCGATGACGAACCGTGAGCGGAACTCGTCGACGGACTCTTCCGACAGAGTCGGACGCTGAGCGATAAGCACTGGATGTTTCCTTTCCGAGCCCACCCGCTATTTGACGGACTCGAATGTGGTGAGGAGGGGTTTGTGCGGGGGTGGTGCGGTGTTACTTCTTCGAGTAGTACTCGACGATCAGCTGCTCCTGGACCGGGATGTCGATCTGCTGCCGGACCGGGGTCTGGTGGATGAGCACGCGCATCCGGTTCGGCAACGCCTCCATCCAGGCGGGGACGATCCGCTCGCCGTGGGTCTCGCGCGCCACGATGAACGGGGTCGTCTCGAGGGACTTCTCCTTGACATCGATCACGTCGTGCTGGCTGACCTGGAACGACGGGATGTCGACCTTGCGGCCGTTGACCCTGAAGTGGCCGTGCACGACGAGCTGGCGGGCGTGCCGACGGGTCCGGGCGAAGCCGGCTCGGTACACCACGTTGTCGAGGCGGCACTCGAGGAGCTGCAGCAGGTTGTCACCGGTCTTGCCGGCGCGACGGCTGGCCTCGGCGTAGTAGCGGTGGAACTGCTTCTCGAGAACGCCGTAGGTGTAGCGGGCCTTCTGCTTCTCCCGCAGCTGGAGCAGGTACTCGCTCTCCTTGATGCGGCCGCGGCCGTGCTGGCCGGGGGGGTAGGGACGACGCTCGTAAGCCTGGTCGCCACCGACGAGGTCGACACCGAGCCGGCGCGACTTCTTCGTCATGGGGCCGGTGTAACGGGCCATGGTTCAGTCTCCTTGGGTTCGCTGGTGTCGGGTCAGACGCGGCGGCGCTTGGGCGGCCGGCATCCGTTGTGCGGGGTGGGCGTGACGTCCTGGATGGTGCCGACCTCGAGGCCGATGGCACCCAGCGACCGGATCGCCGTCTCGCGGCCCGAACCCGGGCCCTTCACGAAGACGTCGATCTTCTTCATGCCGTGCTCCTGCGCCCGACGACCCGCTGCCTCGGCAGCCATCTGTGCGGCGAACGGCGTGGACTTGCGGGACCCCTTGAAACCGACGGTGCCGGCAGAGGCCCAGGCGACGACCGCACCCGTGGGGTCGGTGATCGTCACGATCGTGTTGTTGAACGTGCTCTTGATGTGGGCTTCGCCCTGAGCGATGTTCTTCTTCTCCTTGCGACGCACTTTCTTGGCGCCGCTGGCCTGTCGGCTCTTGGGAGGCATTCGATGGTTCTCCTTGAGAAGTCTGGTGAGAGCTGGTGACGGTGGTCGCGAAGCCGGATGCTGACGGCGTCCCGGGACCTCCGGGGGCGATCGGCTACTTGGCCTTCTTGCGACCGGCGACGGTGCGCTTGGGGCCCTTGCGAGTGCGCGCGTTGGTCTTCGTGCGCTGACCGCGGACCGGGAGGCCCTGACGGTGCCGGCGACCCTGGTAGCTGCCGATCTCGATCTTGCGGCGGATGTCCGCCTGGACCTCGCGACGGAGGTCACCCTCGATCTTGTAGTTCGCTTCGATGATGTCGCGGAGCTTCACCAGCTCGTCGTCACCCAGCGCGTGGACCCGGCTCTCCGGGTCGACCCCGGTCTCGGCCAGGAGCTGCTGGGCACGGGTCCGACCGATGCCGTAGATGTAGGTGAGTGCGACCTCGATGCGCTTGTCGCGCGGAAGGTCGACACCGACGAGGCGTGCCATGTGGTGGCCATTCCTTTCGGAAGGGAGAGATCCCTTCAGTGGTTCACGGTGGTGTCCGTCGTACCGCGTCCCGGTGTGACCCGGGCTCCGGCCATCCGCTCCGGAGGTGGTTCACCCGCCTGTGTCCGGGCGGGCTGTGCGAGCACGTTGTGGGTGTTGCGCTGTGCGTCTTCAGTTGTGGGTTCGGCTGGGGGTTCAGTTGTGGGGGTGCGGTGGCGTCCGGGGCTCAGCCCTGGCGCTGCTTGTGGCGAGGGTTGTCGCAGATCACCATGACGCGGCCGTGGCGACGGATCACCTTGCACTTGTCACAGATCTTCTTGACGCTCGGGTTGACCTTCATCTCAGCAGGCTCTTCTCTGGTCGGCTGTCACTTGTACCGGTAGACGATGCGACCACGCGTGAGGTCGTACGGCGAGAGCTCGACGACCACGCGGTCCTCGGGGAGGATCCGGATGTAGTGCTGCCGCATCTTGCCGCTGATGTGGGCGAGCACCTTGTGCCCGTTGCTGAGCTCGACCCGGAACATCGCGTTCGGGAGAGCCTCCACAACGGTGCCCTCGATCTCGATCACGCCTTCCTTCTTCGGCATGTCCTCCGCTATCTCTCGCTACGTGGTGGTGGGTTGGTCTACCGTTCGACCCGGGAACCGCCCCGATGAGGTTCGCGAACCTTGTCGGGTGGACCTCGTGAACCGCTCGGACACCTCGTTCCCGGGCAGCCCTCGTGAACGCCGTTCACCAAGGGACCGGGCAGCCGCAGGGCGCCACGAAACAGGCCACGTTGGGCCGACTGGCAAGTCTACGGGAATTCGTTCACAACCCCTAATCCGCGCAGGGGTCGACCGGTTTCCCATGGTATCGACGTTTCGCGGAGCTTCCCACGTCAAATCCCCCGTGGACAGTGGCCGTACGACGTGGGCGGTGGTGCTCCTGGGACGAGAGACGCCTCACTCGGGCAGGCCCAGCAGGCCCGTCAAACGCAGGAGCGCGGCGGCCACCCCCGGCGGATCCATCATCATGTGCAGGTGGCGCCCCTCGAGCGTCTCGACCGGCCACCCCCGCCGACGCGCCTCCCCCTGCTCCGCGCCGTAGGCGTCCCCGAACCCGAGGTACGCCGCCGGACGACTCTCCCAGCCTCCGGGCGAGGGAACGTCCGCCTCGAAGTAGCTCAACGGCAGCCGACGCTCCTCCCGCCGTACGGCGGCTCGCGCAGCGGCGTCGGGGAACAGCGAGGCGGCCTCGGACTCGGGCCACCACCACGACCACGGGGGAAGGAGCCCGTCGGCGGCGACCAGTCCGCCGAGGAAGTCGCGGAACGCAGCCGGAGCGGTCGGCGTCCCGGGAGGCGGCTCGGGGAGCCCCGCGTCGACGAAGACGGTGCCGGCGACCGTTCGTCGGTCGGCGATCGCGGCGACGTACAGGCCGGCGTTGCTGTGCGGGACGAGCAGCAGGCCCTCATCCTCGGGCAGCTGCGCCATCCACGCGGCCAGCACGTCGCAGGGGGTCAGCACCCGCTCGGGCACGGTGGCCACGATCACCGGCCGGCCCTCGGCCCGGAGCAGGCCCGCCGTCGCCGCCCACACCGCAGGACCCAGCAGGGGGCTCGGCAGCAGCACCAGCCGCGTCACCTCGTCACAGCGCCCGTAGGAAACCGCCACTGTTCCGGGGGCATCACATGTGGGAGGCGGCGGAAAAGGTCGATCCCATGGGAAAGCAACGAACCGTCACCGGCCGCCGAAGGGGACGCCGAGCTCGGTGAGGCGGGCGTGGCCGCCGTCGAGGGCGGTGAGCACCCAGGTGCCGGTCGAGGTGAGCGCGAAGGTGTGCTCGAAGTGGGCGGAGAGCGAGCCGTCGTCGGTGCGGACGGTCCAGTCGTCGGCGTCCACGTGCGTCCACGGCTGGCCGGTGGTGACCATCGGCTCCACCGCCAGCGCGAGCCCCTCCACGAGCCGTGCCCCCCGGCCCGGGCGACCCACATTGGGAACGTTCGGCGGTTGGTGCATGGCGGAGCCGATGCCGTGGCCGGTGTACTCCTCGACGAGGCCGTAGCCGCCCTGGCCGCGGACGTAGCTCTCCACCCCGTGCGAGACGTCGCTCACCCGCCCGCCGACGCCCGCCGCGGCGATCCCGCGCCACATCGCCTCCTCGGTCACCCGCATCAGCTCGGTGGCCTCGGCCGAGGGCTCGCCGACCGCGACCGTCACCGCCGCGTCGCCGTGCCACCCCTCGACGATCGCGCCGCAGTCGATCGAGACGAGGTCGCCGGTCTCCACGACGCGGGAGCCGGGGATCCCGTGCACCACCTCGTCGTTCACCGAGACGCAGATGCTCGCCGGGAACGGCGGGTGCGCGTAGCCCAGGAACGACGGGGTCGCTCCGGCGCCGCGAATGCTGTCCTCCGCGAGCCGGTCGAGCTCCAGGGTGGTCGTGCCGGGGCGCACGGATCGTGCCAGCAGCTCGAGGGTCCGCCCGACGACGAGCCCCGCGGCCCGCATGAGGTCGATCTGCTCCGGTGTCTTGATCTCGACGCCGCGCTCGCGGAACATCACCGTGGCCTAGGAGGCGTTGGCCCCGTTGGTCTCGTTGAGCGCGTCGAAGACCCGCGACGTGACCTCCTCGACCTCGCCCGTGCCGTCGACCCGGACGAGCAGCCCGCGGTTGTCGTACACCTCGATGAGCGGGGCTGTCTGCTCGGTGTAGACCTCCTGGCGGTGCCGGATGACCTCCTCGGTGTCGTCCGACCGGCCCTCGTCGCGAGCCCGCTTCGCGAGCCGCGCGACGACCTCCTCCTCGTCGACGGTCAGCACGAGTACGGCGTCGAGGGCGTGGCCGCGGTCGGCGAGCATGCTGTCGAGCTCCTCCACCTGCGCCAGGGTGCGGGGGTAGCCGTCGAGCAGGAACCCGTCCGCGGCGTCGGGTTCACCGAGTCGGTCGCGGACCATGTCGTTGGTGATCTCGTCCGGGACGTAGTCCCCGGAGTCCATGTACCGCTTGGCCGAGAGACCGAGCTCGGTCTCGTCCGAGACGTTGGTCCGGAAGATGTCGCCGGTCGAGACAGCCGGGACCGACAGCCGCTCGGCGATCACCTTCGCCTGGGTGCCCTTGCCGGCCCCGGGGGGGCCCATGATGACGAGCTTCATCAGCGCAGGAATCCTTCGTAGTTGCGCTGCTGGAGCTGGCTCTCGATCTGCTTCACCGTGTCGAGCGCGACCCCCACCATGATCAGGATGGAGGTGCCGCCGAACGGGAAGTTCTGGTTCGCGTTCACCAGCACGATCGCGATGAGCGGAACCAGGGAGATCAGACCGAGGTAGAGCGCACCCGGCAGCGTGATGCGGGACAGGACGTACTGGAGGTACTCCTCGGTCGGCTTCCCCGCCCGGATCCCGGGGATGAAGCCGCCGTACTTCTTCATGTTGTCGGCCACCTCTTGCGGGTTGAAGGTGATGGCGACGTAGAAGTAGGTGAAGAAGATGATCATGGCGAAGTACATCGCCATGTAGAGGGGGTGGTCACCCTTGACGAGGTACGTCGAGATCCAGCCCGCCCACTTCGAGTTGCCGCTGAACTGCGCGGCCATGGCCGGGAGGTAGAGCAGGCTCGAGGCGAAGATGACGGGGATGACGCCGGCCTGGTTCACCTTCAGCGGGATGTACGTCGACGAGCCGCCGAACATCTTGCGTCCCACCATCCGGCGGGCGTACTGCACCGGGATCCGACGCTGGCCCTGCTCCATGAAGATGACCGCCGCGACCAGCACCAGGCCGATCGCCGTGATCAGGCTGAAGACCCACCAGCCCTGGGAGACCTTGACCGCCCACAGCGAGGCGGGGAACGTCGCGACGATCTGGGTGAAGATGAGGATCGACATGCCGTTGCCGATGCCGCGGTCGGTGATCAGCTCGCCGAGCCACATGATGACCGCGGTGCCGGCGGTCATCGTGATCACCATGACCAGCATGGTCATCAGCGAGTCCTCCTTGTACAGGAGGGCGTCGGTGCAGCCCTGCAGCAGCTGGCGGCTGCGGGCCAGCGCGACGATGCCGGTGGCCTGCAGGATCGCAAGGGCCAGCGTGAGGTAGCGGGTGTACTGGGTGATCTTGGTCTGGCCGGCCTGACCCTCCTTCTTGAGGGTCTCCAGCCGCGGGATCACCACCACCAGCAGCTGCAGGATGATGCTGGCCGTGATGTAGGGCATGATGCCCAGCGCGAAGATGGTCAGCCGGAGCAGTGCCCCGCCGGAGAACAGGTTGATCAGGCCGTAGAGGCCGTCGTTCTTGGTCTGGTCGAAACAGGCCTGCACGTTGGCGACGTCGACCCCGGGAGTCGGGATCTGCGAGCCGAGCCGGAAGATCACCACGACCAGGAGGACGAACAGCAGCTTCTTGCGCAGGTCCGGAGTCCGGAACGCGCTCGCGAATGCGCCTAGCACTGTGCTGGCACCGTCCTCTTCTTCTTCACATGCTGGGTGTCCCCGGCGTCTGCTTGCGGCGGCCGGGTGGACCCCGGAAGCCTAACAGGGGCCCGGACGGACCGAAGCGGGGTCTGACCCCCGCCCGCTGTCTCGTCCGGACCCCTGCCGGGTGACCCCGGGGCCGTCTCAGCCCTGCGGCTGGATCTGCGTGGTGCTGCCTCCGGCGGCGGCGATCTTGTCCTTGGCGGAGGCGGAGAACGCGTGCGCGCTCACCTGGACCGCGACCGAGATCTCGCCGGATCCGAGCACCTTGACCGGCCGGCCGTCGCGAACGGCGCCCTTGGCGACCAGGTCCTTCACGCCGACGGTGCCACCGTCGGGGAAGAGCGCGCCGAGGCGGTCGAGGTTGACCACCTGGAACTCCACCTTGAAGGGGTTCTTGAAGCCCTTGAGCTTCGGGAGCCGCATGTGGAGCGGCATCTGGCCACCCTCGAAGTGGGCGGGGACCTGGTAGCGGGCCTTGGTGCCCTTGGTGCCGCGGCCGGCCGTCTTGCCCTTCGACCCCTCACCACGACCCACGCGGGTCTTGGCCGTCTTGGCGCCCGGGGCGGGGCGCAGGTGATGCAGCTTGAGCGTCATGTCAGTCCACCTCCTCGACGGCGATCATGTGCCTGACCGCCTGGAGCATCCCGCGGATCTCGGGACGGTCCTCCTTGACGACGACGTCGCCGATGCGCTTGAGACCGAGCGTGCGCAGGGTGTCACGCTGGTTCTTCTTGCAGCCGATGATCGACCGCTTCTGCTGGACCTTGAGGCGCGCCACTACGACGACACCTCCGCCCGTGCCCGCAGCAGCGCGGCCGGGGCCACGTGCTCGACGGGCAGCCCGCGACGTGCGGCCACGGCCTCCGGCTCCTCCAGGGAGCGCAGCGCCTCGACCGTCGCGTGGACGATGTTGATCTGGTTCGAGGAGCCGAGCGACTTGCTGAGCACGTCGTGGATGCCGGCGCACTCGAGCACGGCGCGCACCGGGCCACCGGCGATCACACCGGTACCGGGGGCAGCCGGCCGGAGCAGGACGACGCCCGCGGCCTTCTCGCCCTGCACCGGGTGGGGGATGGTGCCCTGGACGCGGGGGACGCGGAAGAAGTGCTTCTTCGCCTCCTCGACGCCCTTGGCGATGGCCGCCGGGACCTCTTTGGCCTTGCCGTAGCCCACACCGACCATGCCGTCGCCGTCGCCCACGATCACCAGGGCGGTGAAGCTGAAGCGACGCCCGCCCTTCACGACCTTGGCGACCCGGTTGATTGCGACGACGCGCTCGATGTAGGCGGTCTTGTCCGCGCCCTGGCCACGGCCGCCGTCACGATTTCCGCGACGGTCGTTGCCGCCAGTACGGCGCTGGGATCCGCTCATGTTCGAACTACCTTCCTTCTCTTCGTTGTCGCGATCAGAACGCGAGGCCGCCCTCGCGGGCAGCATCGGCGAGGGCGGCGACCCGCCCGTGGTACTTGTTGCCGGCGCGGTCGAAGACCACGCCGTCGATGCCCTGGGCCTTCGCCCGCTCGGCGACGAGCTCGCCGACCTTGCGTGCCTTGAGGGACTTGTCGCCCTCGAGGGTGCGGACGTCGGTCTCCATGGTGCTCGCCGACGCCAGCGTCCTGCCGACGAGGTCGTCGACCACCTGCACGCTGATGTGCTTCGACGAGCGGGTGACGACCAGTCGCGGCCGCTCCGCGGTGCCGGAGACCTTCTTGCGGCCCCGGACCTGACGACGCATCCGCGACGCCACGCGGGCGCTCGTGTGCTTGCCGGACCTGAGTGTGATAGCCATCGTCACTTACCGGCCTTTCCGACCTTGCGGCGAATCTGCTCGCCGGCGTACCGCACGCCCTTGCCCTTGTAGGGCTCGGGCTTGCGCAGCTTGCGGATGTTGGCGGCGACCTCGCCGACCAGCTGCTTGTCTATCCCCTGGACGCCGAGCCGGGTGGGCCCGTCGACCGTGAACGAGATGCCGTCCGGGGCGTTGAACGTGATCGAGTGCGAGTAGCCGAGCTGGAACTCGAGCTGCGTCGGACCCTTGGGCAGGACGCGGTAGCCCACGCCGTAGATCTCGAGCCGCTTCTCGTAGCCCTCGGTCACGCCCTGCACCATGTTGGCGATGAGCGTGCGCGTGAGCCCGTGCAGCGACCGGCTCTCGCGCTCGTCGTCGGGACGGGCCACCTCGATGGCGCCGTCCTCGCTGCGGTCGACCGTGATCGGCGCGGCGACCGTGTGGCTCAGGGTGCCCTTGGGGCCCTTCACCGTCACGAGCCGCTCCGCGAAGGTCACGTCGACACCGGACGGGACCGCGATGGGAAGCTTGCCAATGCGCGACATGCTGTTGACTCCTCTCGGTCCTTCGTCACCAGACGTAGGCGAGGACTTCCCCACCTACGCCCTTCTTGTTCGCCTGGCGGTCGGTCAGCAGGCCCTGGCTCGTCGAGATGATCGCGACGCCGAGGCCGCCGAGCACCTTGGGCAGGCCGGTGCGCTTGGCGTAGACCCGCAGGCCCGGCTTCGAGATCCGGCGGATGCCGGCGATCGAGCGCTCCCGGTTCTGGCCGTACTTCAGGGTCAGCACGAGCACCTTGCCGACCGTCTGGGACGAGCCCTCGGCGGGGTCCTCCATCTTCCAGGAGGTGATGTAGCCCTCCTGCTGGAGGATCTCGGCGACGCCTGCCTTGAGCTTGCTGTACGGCATCAGCACGTCGTCGTGGTACGCCTGGTTGGCGTTGCGCAGACGGGTCAGCATGTCTGCGATCGGGTCTGTCATCGTCATGGCCGTCTCGGCCCTCTCTCACCGTGGTTTCACCGGGTGGTGACCTTCGGTGTTCTCGTGTTGGTTGTTGCTGTTACCAGGAGCTCTTGGTGACGCCCGGGAGCTCGCCGCGGTGCGCCATCTCGCGCAGGCACACCCGGCACAGGCCGAACTTGCGGTAGACGGACTTGGGCCGGCCGCAGCGCTGGCAGCGGGTGTAGCCGCGCACCTTGAACTTCGGGGTGCGTGCCGCCTTCACCTTCAGAGATGTCTTGGCCATCGTTTACTGCTCCCTACTCGGCTGATGGTTCGCGTCGCGCGCACCACCGGAACGGATGCTCTCGGTCATGTCAGCGCTCCGCGAACGGGAAGCCCAGCTGCTTGAGCAGCGCGCGTCCCTCGTCGTCGTTCGTGGCCGTGGTCACGACCGTGATGTCCATTCCGCGCGACCGGTCGATCCGGTCCTGGTCGATCTCGTGGAACATGACCTGCTCGGTCAGCCCGAACGTGTAGTTGCCGCGGCCGTCGAACTGTCGCGGCGAGAGGCCGCGGAAGTCACGGATGCGGGGCAGCGCCAGCGACAGCAGCCGGTCCAGGAACTCCCACATCCGGTCGCCGCGCAACGTCACGTGCGCGCCGATCGGCATGCCCTCACGCAGCTTGAACTGCGCGATCGACTTGCGGGCCCGGGTCACCTGCGGCTTCTGGCCCGTGATGGCGGTGAGGTCGCGCACGGCGCCCTCGATCAGCTTGGAGTCACGGGCCGCTTCGCCGACACCCATGTTGACCACGATCTTGGTCAGGCCGGGCACCGTCATCACGTTGGCGTAGTGGAACTGCTCCTGCAGCGCGGAGACGATCTCCTCGCGGTAGCGGGTCTGCAGCCGGGGACGCTGCTGTGGTGACTGCTCAGTGCTGGACTGCTCGGTGCTGGACTGCTCGGTGCTGGACTTCTCGGGGGTGGTGGTGCTCATCAGATCTCCTCACCGGACTTGCGCGCCACGCGGGTGCTCCGCAGTGCGGAGTACGTCGAGCCGTCCGGACGACGCTTGCTGACCTCGTCGCGGCGGTAGCCGACGCGGGTGGTCACCTTGCCCTTGGTCTCGCTGTCCTTGGGGGCGTCCACGAGCAGCATCACGTTGGAGACGTGGATCGCGGCCTCCTGGGTCACGATGCCGCCCGTCGTACCCGCGCGACCGCCCTGGTTGACCACCTTGGTGTGCCGCTTGATGCGGTTGACGCCCTCGACGATCACGCGGTCGTTCTCGGACTGGACGGAGATGACCTTGCCCTCGGCGCCCTTGTCCTTGCCGGCGATGACCCGGACGAGGTCGCCCTTCTTGATCTTCAGGTTCCTCTTGCTGCTGCTGGTCATGTCAGAGCACCTCCGGGGCGAGCGAGATGATCCTCATGAACCGCTTCTCGCGCAGCTCGCGGCCCACCGGGCCGAAGATGCGCGTGCCGCGGGGCTCTCCGTCGGCCCTGAGGATCACGGCGGCGTTCTCGTCGAAGCGGATGTAGGAGCCGTCGGGACGACGGCGCTCCTTGACGGTCCTGACCACGACGGCCTTGACGACGTCACCCTTCTTGACGTTGCCACCGGGGATCGCGTCCTTCACGGTGGCGACGACGACGTCGCCGATTCCGGCGTAGCGCCGACCCGAGCCGCCGAGAACACGGATGCAGAGGATCTCCTTCGCACCGGTGTTGTCGGCGACCTTGAGTCGCGACTCCTGCTGGATCATCGGTAGTTCTCCTGGTTGTCGCGCCGGTTCTCAGCAGTGCTGCCGAGCCTGGCGGAACGGATGGATGGTGGTGGTCCTACTTGGCCTTCTCGACGACCTCGACGACGCGCCAGCGCTTGGTGGCCGACAGCGGACGGGTCTCCTGGATGCGGACCCGGTCGCCGACGCCGCACTGGTTCTGCTCGTCGTGCGCCTTGAGCTTGCTGGTGCGTCGCAGCACCTTGCCGTAGAGCGCGTGCTTCACGCGGTCCTCGACGGAGACGACCACGGTCTTGTCCATCTTGTCGCCGACCACCAGACCCTCGCGGATCTTGCGGTACGGACGGCCCTCGTGGCCCTGGGTGTTGGTGTCGGTCGTGCTCACGTTTCTTCCCTCGCTCATGCGGCACCGTCCTCGGCGCTGTCGGCGCCCGGCGTCTGCCGGATGCCCAGCTCGCGCTCACGCACCACGGTGTAGATGCGGGCGATGTCGCGCTTGACGGTGCGTAGCCGTCCGTGGCTCTCCAGCTGCCCCGTGGCGGCCTGGAAGCGCAGGTTGAACAGCTCCTCCTTGGCCTCACGCAGCTTGGTCTCGAGGTCCACGTTGGTCATCTCGTCGAGCTCACCGGCGGTCGTCGCCATCAGAACTCACCACTCTCACGGGTCACGAACTTGCACTTCATCGGCAGCTTGTGGATCGCGCGGCGCATCGCCTCGCGAGCCACGTCCTCGGTCACACCCGACAGCTCGAACATCATCCGGCCGGGCTTGACGTTGGCGACCCACCACTCGGGTGAGCCCTTGCCGGAGCCCATCCGGGTCTCGGCGGGCTTCTTGGTGAGCGGACGGTCGGGGTAGATGTTGATCCAGACCTTTCCGCCACGCTTGATGTGCCGAGTCATGGCGATACGAGCGGACTCGATCTGCCGGTTGGTGACGTAGGCCGGCTCGGTGGCCTGGATCCCGAAGTCGCCGAAGGCGAGCTCGGTGCCACCCTTGGCCGCGCCGGTGCGCTTGGGGTGGTGCTGCTTGCGGTGCTTGACCCTGCGGGGCATCAACATCGTGCTCAGGCCTCCCCACTCGGGTTCGTGGTCGACGGAGCTGCGGCCGCCTCGGCGGGTGCCTCGGTCGGGGCCGGAGCGCCCTCGGGAGGAGCGTCGCCCTGGCGCGCGGAGCGCGTCGGGCGGTCCGCGCGGGTGCCGCGGGTCGGGCGCTCGCCGCGGGCGGGACGGCCACGGCCGGGAGCACCGGCGCGCGCGGCCGCCTGGGCCTCGCGCTCGGCACGCGTTCCCGCGACCTCGCCCTTGTAGATCCAGACCTTGACGCCGATGCGACCGAACGTCGTCTTGGCCTCGTAGAAGCCGTAGTCGATGTCGGCGCGCAGCGTGTGCAGCGGGACCCGTCCCTCGCGGTAGAACTCGGAGCGCGACATCTCCGCACCGCCGAGCCGGCCCGAGCACTGGATCCGGACGCCCTTGGCGCCGCTGCGCATCGAGGTCTGCATGGCCTTGCGCATCGCGCGGCGGAACGCCACCCGACCGGCGAGCTGCTCTGCCACGCCCTGCGCGACCAGCTGCGCGTCGATCTCGGGGTTCTTGACCTCGAGGATGTTCAGCTGGACCTGCTTGCCGGTGAGCTTCTCGAGCTCGCCACGGATCCGGTCGGCCTCCGCGCCACGGCGGCCGATGACGATGCCGGGGCGGGCGGTGTGGATGTCCACGCGGACCCGGTCCCGGGTGCGCTCGATCTCCACGCGGGAGATGCCGGCGCGCTCCATGCCCTTGGACAGGAGGCGCCGGATCGCGACGTCCTCACCGACGTACGACTTGTAGAGCTTGTCGGCGTACCAACGGCTCTTGTGGTCGACGGAGATGCCGAGTCGGAAACCGTTCGGGTTGATCTTCTGACCCATCAGGCCTTCCGTCCCTTCGTGTTCTTCTTCGACTGGTTGGGCACGACGGCGCCCTCCGGGCGCGGCTGCACCACGAGCGTGATGTGGCTGGTCCGCTTGTTGATGCGCGAGGCGCGGCCCTGGGCTCGCGGACGCCAGCGCTTCATCGTGGGACCCTCGTCGACCATCGCCTTGCTGATGACCAGGGTGCTGCGGGTGAGACTCTCGGTGCCCTCGGCGTTCGCCACCGCGCTCTCGAGGATCTTGTACACGGTCTCGCTCGCGGACTGGGGTGCGAACTGCAGCAGCGCGAGCGCATCGTCGACACCGAGGCCGCGGACCATGTCCACGACCCGTCGCGCCTTCATCGGCGTGATGCGGACGAAGCGTGCGCTGGCGAAAGAGCCGGGCTCGTCGCCCAGCAGGCTCTCGCGTCGGGCGCTTACGCGCCTGCGCTCCATAGTGCTCATCTCTCGACTCTCTCGACTCTGTCGTTGCGGTTCGGTCGGTCGCCCCGCATCAGCGGCGGCGGGCCTTCCGGTCGTCCTTGACGTGACCGCGGTAGGTGCGGGTCGGGGCGAACTCGCCCAGCTTGTGGCCGACCATGGAGTCGGTCACGAAGACCGGGACGTGCTTGCGACCGTCGTGCACCGCGATCGTGTGGCCGATCATGGCCGGCACGATCATGGAGCGACGCGACCACGTCTTGATGACGTTGTGCGTGCCCTTGTCGTTCTGTCCGTCCACCTTCTTGATCAGGTGGTCGTCGACGAAGGGACCTTTCTTCAGGCTGCGAGGCATGGCTTCAGTTCCCTTCTCAGCGCCGCTTGCCGGACTTGCGACGACGGACGATCATGGCGTCGCTGGCTTTGTTCTTGCGGGTGCGGCCCTCGGGCTTGCCCCACGGGGACACCGGGTGGCGACCACCGGAGGTCTTGCCCTCACCACCGCCGTGCGGGTGGTCGACGGGGTTCATGACCACACCGCGGACGGTCGGGCGCTTGCCCTTCCAGCGCATGCGGCCGGCCTTGCCCCAGTTGATGTTCGACTGCTCGGCGTTGCCGACCCCGCCGATGCTGGCGCGGCAGCGCACGTCGACGTAGCGCATCTCGCCGGAGGGCATGCGCAGCTGGGCGCGACTGCCCTCCTTCGCGACGAGCTGGGCGGAGTTGCCTGCCGAGCGGGCGATCTTGGCTCCGCCGCCCGGCCGCAGCTCGATGCAGTGGATCGTGGTGCCGACCGGGATGTTGCGCAGCGGCAGGTTGTTGCCCACCTTGATGTCGGCGCGGACGCCGGCCTCGACCGTGGCGCCCTGACGCAGGCCCTGCGGCGCGACGATGTAGCGCTTCTCGCCGTCGGCGTAGTGCAGCAGCGCGATGCGTGCGGTGCGGTTCGGGTCGTACTCGATGTGGGCGACCTTGGCGGGCACCCCGTCCTTGTCGTAGCGACGGAAGTCGATCACGCGATAGGCACGCTTGTGGCCGCCACCCTGGTGCCGGGTGGTGATCCGACCCTGGTTGTTGCGGCCGCCCTTCTTGGGGAGCGGACGCACCAGGGACTTCTCCGGCGTCGACCGCGTGACCTCGACGAAGTCGGCGACCGACGAGCCGCGACGGCCCGGGGTGGTCGGCTTGTACTTACGGATAGCCATGGGTTCTCAGTCCTCTGTCCCGGCGCCGGTCAGGAGACCGGTCCTCCGAAGATGTCGATGCGCTCGCCCTGGGCCAGGCTGACGATCGCGCGCTTGGTGTCGGCGCGCTTGCCGGTGCCGAAGCGGGTGCGGCGGGTCTTGCCCGTGCGGTTGGCGGTGTTGACCCCCGTCACCTTGACGTTGAACACCTTCTCGACCGCGATCTTGATCTCGGTCTTGTTCGCCGTCGGCCGCACCAGGAAGGTGTACTTGTTCACGTCGAGCAGGCCGTAGCTCTTCTCGCTCACCACGGGCGCGATGAGCACGTCACGGTGGTCCTTGTGGAAGTTGCTCACTTGACCTCCTCCTCGCTGGGATCCTCGCTGGTGGTGGTCGTCGTCGCGGCGCCGCGGGCACCGACGAACGCGTCGTAGGCGCCCTTGGTGAAGACCACGTCGTCGCAGAGCAGCACGTCGTAGGTGTTGAGCTGGTCGACGGCGAGCAGGTGGACGGAGCCCACGTTGCGCAGCGACAGCCAGGTCATGTCGTCCCCGCGCTCGAGCACGACCAGCGTGCGCGGATGGCGACGATCGGTTCCGGTGAGGCCGGTCAGAGCCGAGATCGCGGACTTGGTGCTCGGCTTGTCGCCGCTCGCGAAGCTCTCGACGACGTGCACGTGGCCCTCGCGGGCCCGGTCGGTCAGGGCACCGCGGAGCGCGGCGGCCTTCATCTTCTTGGGCGTGCGCTGGTCGTAGCTGCGCGGCGTCGGACCGTGCACCGTGCCACCGCCGGCGAACTGCGGGGCGCGGACCGAGCCCTGACGGGCGCGACCGGTGCCCTTCTGCTTGTAGGGCTTGCGGCCACCGCCGCGGACCTCGCCCCGGCTCTTGGTGTCGTGGGTGCCCTGGCGGGCGGCGGCCTGCTGGGCCACGACCACCTGGTGGATCAACGCGATGTTGACCTGGACGTCGAAGATCTCGGCCGGGAAGTCGACCTTCACTGTCTTCGCGGTCATGACGTGACCTCCTCAGCGAGGCGACCCTTCGCCGCCGAGCGGATGACGACGAGACCGCCCTTGGGACCGGGCACGGCGCCCTTCAGCAGGATCAGGCCCTTCTCGACGTCGACGGCGTGCACCGTGACGTTCTGCGTGGTGACCGGGACACCACCCATGCGACCGGCCATCCGGACGCCCTTGAAGACGCGACCGGGGGTCGCGCAGGCGCCGATCGAACCGGGCTTGCGGTGGTTGCGGTGGGCACCGTGCGAGGCGCCGACGCCGTGGAAGCCGTGCCGCTTCATGACGCCGGCGTACCCCTTGCCCTTGCTGTCGGCAGTCACGTCGACGACCTCGCCGGCGGCGAACAGCTCGGGGCTGAGCTCCTGGCCCACGGCGTACGACGACGCGTCGGCCGTGCGGATCTCGACGAGGTGGCGACGGGGGGTGACGCCCGCCTTGTCGAAGTGGCCGGCGCGGGGCTTGGTGACCTTGCGCCCGTCGATCTCGCCGAAGCCGAGCTGCACGGCGTTGTAGCCGTCGGTCTCGGGAAGGCGCACCTGGGTGACCACGTTGGTTCCGGCCGCCACGACGGTGACCGGTACGACGTGGTTGTTCTCGTCCCACGTCTGGGTCATGCCGAGCTTGGTGCCCAGCAGCCCGCGGACGTTGCGTTCAAGAGTGCTCATGGAATCTCAGACCTTCGAACTCAGAGCTTGATCTCGATGTCGACACCGGCCGGGAGGTCGAGCCGCATGAGCGAGTCCACCGTCTTCGGGGTCGGGTCGATGATGTCGATGAGCCGCTTGTGGGTGCGCATCTCGAAGTGCTCGCGGCTGTCCTTGTACTTGTGCGGCGAACGGATGACGCAGTAGACGTTCTTCTCCGTCGGCAGCGGCACAGGGCCGGCGACCTTCGCGCCCGTACGGGTGACCGTGTCAACGATCTTGCGCGCCGAGGTGTCGATCACCTCGTGGTCGTAGGCCTTGAGCCGGATGCGGATCTTCTGTCCCGCCATAGCTCTCAGTCCGTCCTTACTTCTCGTCAGTCTCAGTGGGCCACACGTGTCGCGCCCGGTCCGGTGCCCTTTTGTCCGACCCCCGCGGTCGGGTGTGTCGCGCTAGGAACGGCGCAACGCGGAACCGCGTGGATCGTGTCGGGAGGCGACCCGACGACCTCGGAAGCCGGGTTTTCCACCCGGTCAGGACCGTCGAGCTGGGAGGGCCTCCTGGTTCGGCGCGGGCACACAAGAAGTCAACCGCGATCAGGAAGGCCTGTTCAGGAGTCAACCGTGCTGCTGGTGTGCCACGCGCCCCGGCGACCCCGCCGGAGCAACCGGGCTATCTTGTCAGAGATCTCCCGACCTAATCAAATCGGTCCGGCGGCGGGAGTAGGCTCACCGACCGCACCACGAGTCTCTGGGGGACCCACACTGTGACTGATCCGCCGCCGCCCGGCTGGGTGCCCCCCTCCACGCCCCCACCGGCGTACGGCTACGGCCACGGTGCCGACTACGGCGCGGACTACGGCGCCGACTACGGCGCCGACTACGGGGGAACTCCTGGTCAGGGGGCCTCGACGCCCTGGCAGATCCCGGTGCACAAGCCGGGGGTGGTCGCGCTGCGGCCGCTCACCCTCGGCGACTTCTTCGACGGCGCCTTCAAGACCATCCGGCGCAACCCCAAGGCGATGGTGGGCCTGGCCGCCGCAGTCAGCACCGCGTTCATGGTCGTGCCGGTGCTCGTGACCCTGGCCCTCGCGCACGCCGGTGGCCTCACCGCCTCCCAGCCCTTCGCTGGTTCTGCGGCGGGCGAGGACCTGGCGTCCGGCATCCGCTCCGCGTTCGGGTCGGGGGGTACCTGGTGGCCAGCAACCTCGGCGGAGCCTTCGGCTTCCTCGCCGGGGTGGTGCTCAACGGGATGCTGGTGCGCGTGGTCGCGGAGGCCGTCCTGGGTCGCCGGACCACCATCGGGCAGGCGTGGCGGGCGGTTCGCGGCCGGCTGCTCCGGCTCCTCGGCCTGACGCTGCTGAACCTGGTGGTGAGCGTGCTGCTGCTCCTCCTGCCGGTGCTGGCCGGGGTGGGCGTGGGCGTGGCGGTCGGTGGCAGCCCCGGCATCGGGGTCGGCATCGCGGTCGGCGTGGTGCTCATGCTCCTCGCGCTCGCCCTCCTCGTCTTCGTGCAGGTCAGGTACTTCCTGCTGGCGGCCCCGACGCTGGTGCTGGAGCGGACCGGGGTGTTCGCCTCGATGCGACGGGCCGGGCAGCTGAGCAAGGACCAGTGGTGGCGGCTGTTCGGCGTGCTGCTCCTCACCACCCTGGTCGCTGCCCTGGTCGGTGAGGTCTTCGCCATCCCTCTGGGGCTGCTCGCGAGCCTGGCCCCCACCCTGTGGCCGGGCACCGGCGGCGCACTGGTGGCGGTCTTCGTCGGCTACCTGGCGCAGGTCCTGGTCAGCTCGGTCACGACGCCCTTCACCTCCGGCGTCGTGGCCCTGCAGTACGTCGACCAGCGGATCCGCAAGGAGGGCCTCGACGTGCAGCTGATCGCCGCGTCGCAGGCCGTGACCGAGACGCGCGGCTGAGGGTGACCATGCTCCTGACCGCGGTCGGTGGCCTGCGTCCCGATCCGGGCCCGGCCCGCACCTGGCTCGAACGCGAGCTCAGCCGCCCGGAGTACCAGCAGGGCCTGCTCGAGCGCCTCGGCGGCTGGCTGCGTGAGCTCTGGGAGGGTCTGCGGTTGAGCGCGCTGGACGCCTCACCCCTCTCCTCCGGGGCGGTCGTCGTGGTGGCGGTCGTGCTCGTCGCGCTGCTGGTGCTCGGGGTCTCCCGGGTGCGCCGCGAGGCCTTCTCCTCCGTCGAGGGGAACGGACTGCTGGTCGCGGGGGAGGCCTCAGCCGACGAGCACCGCCGCGACGCGGAGGAGGCTCTCGCGGCGGGCGCCTTCGAACGCGTGATCGTGTCGTCCTTCCGAGCGGTGGCGGTGCGTGCGGTGCGGCGCGGACTGATCGACGGCAGTCCGGGGCTCACGGCCCACGAGCTGGCAGTCGGCCTGACGCCGGTGTTCCCGGCCCAGGCCGCGGACCTGGCACACGCGTCGCTGCTGTTCGACCTGGTCTTCTACGGCGAACGTCCGGCGAGCGAGCGGGACGCGCGGTCGCTGCTCGCACTCGACGACGAGCTGCGCGCCGCTCGACCCGCCCGGTCGGCGACGGCGGCCGTGCCATGACCGGGATCGCCGCGCGCGGCGTCGCCGGCCGGCTCCGCCGCAACCGCGGCCTCCTGCTTCTGGTGCTGGCGGTCCTGGTGGCGCTCGCACTGCTCAGTGCGCTCGCGGCCGGCACGGTCACCCGCGGCGAGCCGCTCGACCCGCAGAATCCCTCCCCCGACGGGGCACAGGCGCTCGCACGGGTGCTGGCGCGCCAGGGCGTCGACCTCACCGTCGTACGTCGGGCGGCGGAGCTGGACCGCGCCCGCGTCGACGCGGACACCACGATCCTCGTGACCTCCCCCGGCAACCTGGGGCGCGCCACCGCCCATCAGATCGAGCTGCGCAGCATCCCGGCGGGCGCCGTCGTGCTCGCCGCACCCACCCGGACCCTGATCCGGGCCCTGGGGCTGCCGGTGTCCTCGACCACGCCTGCCCCGCGAGGTCGTAGCCGGGCCGACTGCGACGACCCGTTCCTGGGAGACCTGGCGGTCGACGTCGGCGCCTCGGCGGCCTACCGCAGCAGCGGACCCTTCGTCACCGCGTGCTTCCCCGACGACCGTCGGGCGGCGTTGGTGGTGCGCGTGGACCGCGGCACCCCTGTCTATGCCGTCGGCGGGACCGACCTGTTCACCAACGGCGCGGTCGAACGGGCGGACAACGCCGCGGCCGCCCTGCGGCTGCTCGGTCAGCACAGCCGGCTGCTGTGGTACGTCCCCGACGTCCGCGACGTCGCCGCCGGTGACGCCGGCTCGTTCCTCGCCCAGCTCCCCCGCGGCCTGTTCCCGGCCTTGTGGCTGCTGGCCGCGGCGGCCCTGGCCACCGTGCTCTGGCGCGGCCGGCGACTGGGGCCGCTCGTCGTGGAGCCGCTCCCGGTGGTCGTGAAGGCCGTCGAGTCCACGCAGGGGCGCGGTCGGCTGTACCGACGGGTGCGCGACCGGCCGCACGTCGCCGGGATCCTCCGCGAGGCGACCGCCCGACGGCTGACCGAGCGGCTGCGGCTGCCCTCCGGAACCGACCCTCACCGGCTCGCGGAGGCGGTGGCCCGCGCCACCGGCGCCGACCCGCGCGCGGTGCACGACCTCCTCGTCACCCGGCCGGTGACCGACGACGACGCACTGACCCGACTCGCGGCCGACCTGACCACCCTGGAGAGAGAGGTGCACCGCCCATGACCGACGGTCCCGCCACCCCGAGCCCGACCGGCGCCGACGCCGCGCGGGACGCCCTGAACGCGGTGCGCCGCGAGATCGCCAAGGCGGTGGTCGGGCAGGACGCCGCGGTCTCCGGCCTGCTGGTCGCACTGGTCACCGGTGGCCACGTGCTGATGGAGGGGGTGCCCGGCGTCGCCAAGACGCTGCTGGTCCGCTCGCTCGCCACCGCGCTGTCCGTGGACACCACCCGTGTGCAGTTCACCCCGGACCTGATGCCCGGCGACATCACCGGCTCGATGATCTACGACAGCCGCGCGGGCGAGCTGTCCTTCCGCGAGGGTCCCCTGTTCACCAACCTGCTGCTCGCCGACGAGATCAACCGGACGCCGCCGAAGACGCAGTCGGCCCTGCTCGAGGCGATGGAGGAGGGTCAGGTGTCCGCGGACGGCACCACCCGCAGGCTTCCTCGCCCGTTCCTGGTCGCCGCGACCCAGAACCCGGTGGAGTACGAAGGCACGTACCCGCTCCCCGAGGCGCAGCTCGACCGGTTCCTCCTCAAGGTGGTGCTGCCGGTGCCGGACCGCGACGCGGAGCTGGCGATCCTGCGACGCCACGCCGAGGGCTTCGACCCGCACGACATCGAGGCCGCCGGGGTGCGCGCGGTCGCGGGGCCGGCCGAGGTCGAGGCAGCCGCGCTCGCCGTCCGCTCGGTCGGCGTCTCCTCAGAGGTCGTGGGCTACATCGTCGACATCGCCCGGGCCACCCGGGTCTCGCCGTCCCTGAGCCTCGGGGTCAGCCCCCGCGGCGCGACCGCGCTGATGCGCACCAGCCGCGCATGGGCCTGGCTCCAGGGCCGGACGTTCGTGACGCCCGACGACGTCAAGGCGCTCGCCTCCTCGTCGCTCGCTCACCGGCTCGGGCTGCGGCCGGAGGCCGAGCTCGAGGGGGTCGCGGTCACGCGGGTGCTGCAGACCGCTCTCGACTCGGTCCCGGTCCCCCGGTGAGGAAGCTGCCGTGACGCTGACGGGTCGGGTGCCTCTGGTGCTGCTGCTCGGCATCGGCGCGCTGGTGGTGCGGCCTGCCGCTGGTACGGCGCTGTGGTGGGTGGTCGCGGTCGTGGTGCTCGTCGGCGTCGACCTGGTCCTCGCGCCGCGGACCTCGTCGGTCGAGCTCACCCGCCGTCCCGTGGCCCAGGTGCGCCAGGGAGAGAGCACCCACACCGACCTGCTGGCGGTGAACAACGGCAGCCGTGGTCTGCGCGGGGTGCTGCGCGACGCGTGGCAGCCATCGGCCGGGGCGGTGGCGAACCGGCACCGGATCGCGCTCGCCGCGGGGGAGCAGGTCCGGCTGTCGACCCCGCTGACCCCGACCCGGCGCGGAGACCGGCTCACCGACCGCGTGACGGTGCGCAGCCTCGGTCCGCTCGGGCTCGCAGCCAGGCAGGGGTCGCGAGCGGTCCCCGGGCGGGTACGGGTGCTGCCGGCCTTCGGATCGCGCAAGCACCTGCCGAGCCGCCTCGCGAAGCTGCGGGAGCTCGACGGCCGAGCGGCGGTCAGGGTGCGCGGCCAGGGCACCGAGTTCGACTCGCTGCGCGAGTACGTCCGTGGCGACGACGTCCGCAGCATCGACTGGCGCGCCAGCGCCCGCACCAAGACCACGGTGGTGCGGACCTGGCAGCCGGAGCGCCAGCGCCGGGTGCTGCTGGTGCTCGACACCTCCCGCACCTCGGCCGGCCGGGTCGACGACATCCCCCGACTCGACTCGTCCATGGACGCCGCTCTGCTGCTTGCCGCGCTGGCGTCTCGAGCCGGCGACACGGTCGACTTCCTGGCGGGCGACCGGCGGGTCCGCGCCCGCGTACGGGGTGGCGCCCGGGCCGACGCGCTCGCCCGCCTCGTCGACGCGATGGCCGGGCTCGAGCCGGTCATCGCCGAGGCGGACTGGTCGCGCCTGGCGTCCGCCGTCGTCGGACTGGGCCGCCACCCGGCGCTGGTGGTGCTCCTGTCCGCCCTCGACCCGGCGGCGGTGGAGCACGGGCTGCTGCCCGCACTGCCCGCGCTGGTCCACCGGCACCGGGTCGTGCTCGCCTCGGTGCGGGACCCGGAGCTGGACAGGATGGCCGCCCGGGTGGGCGACCCCGCGGCCGTGTACGACGCCGCGGCGGCTGAGCAGGTGCTGGCCGACCGGGCCCGGATGGCCGAGGTGCTCGGCGTGCTGGGGGTCGACGTCGTCGACGCGACGGCCGACCGGCTGCCGGTGGCGCTCACCGACCACTACCTGATGCTCAAGGGCCGCGGGCTGCTCTGAGCGCCCGCCACTCAGGAGGCGACGGCCACCCGGTCCTCGAGCAGGCCGGTTGCGGCGTCCCCGGTGTGACCGGCACGCAACGCACGGCGGCCCAGCACGAAGACGTAGCCGAGGAAGCCCGCCTCGGCTCCCACACCGATGCCGATGCGCGCCCAGGTGGGCAGGCCCGAGGGCGTCACGAACGCCTCGATGACCCCGCTGACCAGGAGCACGAGCACCAGGCCGAGGGCGACCGCGGCGGCGCTGCGGCCCTCGTGCGCCAGCGACTGGGCCCGGGTGCGCCCCCCGGGCTCCACCCACGACCAGAACAGCCGCAGCCCCACCCCGGCGGCGACGAACACGGCCGTCAGCTCGAGCAGCCCGTGCGGCAGGATCAGCCCGAAGAACAGCGATCCCCGGTCGTGCTGGATCATCAGGGCACCCACGACCGCGAGGTTGAAGACGTTCTGGAAGAGCAGCCAGATCACCGGCAGCCCCAGCACCCCGAGCGCGATGCAGAGCGCGGCCACCCAGGCGTTGTTGGTCCACACCTGCGCCGCGAAGTGGGAGGCGGCGTACTCGCTGTAGTAACCCTCGAAGTCGACGTTGACGAGACGGTCGGCCTGCGAGGCCGAGACCAGCGACGACTCGGCGCCGGGGTGCCGCACCAGCCAGGACATCATCACCGCCGCGACCGCGACGTTGACCGCCAGCGTGGCCAGCCACCAGCGCCGGGTCCGGTAGAGCGCCGCCGGGAACGTCGCGGTCAGGAACCCGCGCAGGTCGCGCCACGACGCGGTGCGCGTGCCCGTGGTCCGGGTGCGGGCCCGGGCGAGCACCGAGGACAGATAGGCCACCAGTGCGGCGTCGGGGGCGACCGAGCGTACGACGGAGAGGTGGGTCGCCACCTCCTGGTAGCCGTCGACCAGCTCGTCGGCCTCCTCGCCGCTGAGCCGACGACGACGGCTGAGCTGCTCGAGGCGAGACCAACGGCCCGCGTGCGCGGCCACGAAGGCGTCGACGTCCACCCGGCCACTCTAAGCCGCGGTGCGCGGGCTCCGCCGGCACTAGCCTGGACGACTGTGACGCAGCCGCAGCCACTCAGGGACGCCGACGACCTCGTCACCGGCGAGGCCGTCGCGCTGGAGCTGCCCGCCGCCACCGTCGGCCTCCGCGTGCTCTCGGGGGCCGTCGACCTGCTCTGCGAGACCCTGCTGCTGGTCCTCGCCTTCGTCGTCGTGCTACGGGTGACCTCGGGCTCCGACGACGCCCTGGTGGCCGTGGGGTCGATCCTGGTCGTGGTGGGCGTGCTGGTGGCGGCGCCGACGGCGATGGAGACGCTCACCCGGGGCAAGTCGCCCGGCAAGTACGCCCTCGGGATGCGCACCGTGCGCGACGACGCCGGGCCGATCGCCTTCCGGCAGGCGTTCGTGCGCGCCCTGGTCGGAGTGGTCGAGATCTGGGCGCTCAGCGGCGTGCCCGCGCTGCTGTGCGCCCTGGTCAGCTCGCGAGGCAAGCGGCTCGGTGACATGGCCGCCGGCACCTACGTCGTGCGCGACCGGTTCCCGTTCCCGCGGGTGCGGCCCGCCGCCATGCCGCCGCAGCTGGCCTCCTGGGCGGCGACCGCCGACCTGGCCCCGCTGCCCGACGGTCTCGCGATGGCCACCCGGCAGTTCCTCGACCGTGCGGGCACGCTCAACCCCGGGTCGCGGGCCGCCCTCGGCGGTCGGCTGCTCGAGCAGGCCCTCACCTGCGTGGCACCCCCGCCCCCGCCCGGGCACCACCCCGAGACCGTGCTGTCCGCGGTGCTCGCCGAGCGCCGCCGTCGCGACGAGGCCAGGCTGGCCCGTGACGACGCCCTTCGTCAGCGCCTCGCCGGCACTCCGGGTCACCGCGGGAGGCGTCGGTAGGTGAGGTCGGTGACCGACCGGCCCGCCTCGAGGCCGCGCCGCTCGAAGCGGGTCAGTGGCCGGTCGGCGAACCGCGGCCCGGCACCGTCGTACACGTTCTCCAGCAGCGGCTCCGCGTCGAGCACCTCGATCATCTGCTCGGCGTAGTCCGACCAGTCGGTCGCGAGCCGCCACAGGGACCCGGGCGCCAATCGGCTCGCCGCGACGTGGACGAACGGCTGCCGCACGAGTCGGCGACGATGGTGACGCTGCTTGGGCCAGGGGTCGGGGAAGAACGTCCACAGCTCCGCGATGCTGTCCGGGGCCAGCAGGTGCTCCACCGACCAGACGGCGTCGACGCTGAGCATCCGCACGTTCGTGGCACCCGCCTGCTCCAGGCGCCAGAACGTGTCGGCCACGCCGGGGTGCCAGACCTCCAGCCCCAGCACGTCGTACGACGGCCGCTCGGCCGCCAGCGCCGCGGTCGCCTCGCCGACACCGCAGCCGATCTCGACCACCAGGGGTGCCTCGCGGCCGAACCACGACGTGAGGTCGAAGTCCGCACCGTCGACCACCTCGTCGGGGATCCACCACTCGCCGCGGTGCCGCGCCCACGCGTCGGCCATCCGCGGACCCAGCCGGCTGCTGCGGCGGGTGTAGGTGAGCACCTCGCGCACCCGGCGCCCGTCCACCGTCAGCTCGGTGTGGGGGCGGCGGGGGCGGGTGACGGGGCTGCCGTTGGGGCTGCCGTTGGGGCTGCCGTTGGCTCGTCGGTCCCTGCTCACCGGCTCACCTCCCCTCGGTGCGGGACGACGGGGTCGCCCGGGCGTTCCCGGCGGCACACGCGAACGACGCCCCGGACCTGGTGGTCCGGGGCGTCGTCGCAGTGCTCACTTGGAGATGTTGGTCACCCGACCGGCGCCGACGGTGCGGCCGCCCTCGCGGATCGCGAACCGGAGACCCTCCTCCATGGCGATCGGCTGGATCAGCTCGACCGACATGTCGGTGTTGTCACCCGGCATGACCATCTCGGTGCCCTCGGGAAGGGTCACCACGCCCGTCACGTCCGTCGTGCGGAAGTAGAACTGCGGGCGGTAGTTGTTGAAGAACGGCGTGTGCCGGCCGCCCTCCTCCTTGCTCAGGATGTAGACCGACGCGTCGAAGTTCGTGTGCGGCGTCGTGGTGCCCGGCTTGATGACGACCATGCCGCGCTCGACGTCCTCGCGCTTCGTGCCGCGCAGCAGCAGACCGACGTTCTCACCGGCCTGACCCTCGTCGAGGAGCTTGCGGAACATCTCGACGCCGGTGACCGTGGTGGTCTGCTTGACCTCACGGATGCCGATCAGGTCGACGGTCTCGTTGACCTTGACCACACCGCGCTCGATGCGACCGGTGATGACGGTGCCGCGACCGGTGATCGTGAAGACGTCCTCGACGGGCATCAGGAACGGCTTGTCGATCTCGCGCTCGGGCTGCGGGATGGCCTCGTCGACGGCGGTCATCAGCTCCATGATCGACTCGCCCCACTTCTCGTCGCCGTTCAGCGCCGGGAAGGCGGCCACGCGCACGACGGGCAGGTCGTCGCCCGGGAACTCGTACTCGGTGAGCAGCTCACGGACCTCGAGCTCGACGAGCTCGATGAGCTCCTCGTCGTCGACCATGTCGCACTTGTTCAGCGCGACGACGATCGCCGGCACGCCGACCTGACGGGCGAGCAGCACGTGCTCACGCGTCTGCGGCATCGGGCCGTCGGTGGCGGCGACCACGAGGATCGCACCGTCCATCTGCGCCGCACCGGTGATCATGTTCTTGATGTAGTCGGCGTGACCCGGACAGTCGACGTGCGCGTAGTGGCGCGCCTCGGTCTGGTACTCGACGTGCGCGATCGAGATCGTGATGCCGCGCTGACGCTCCTCGGGAGCCTTGTCGATCATGTCGAAGGCCGAGGCCTCGTTCAGGTTCGGGTACTTGTCGTGCAGCACCTTGGTGATCGCTGCTGTCAACGTCGTCTTGCCGTGGTCGATGTGACCGATCGTGCCGATGTTGACGTGCGGCTTAGTCCGCTCGAACTTCGCCTTAGCCACGGGGGCTCCTCCTCGTTAGTACTTGACTCGTCTGCAGGGGTTGTGGTGCAAGTCCGACGAACTACTCGCCGCGGACCTTCTTGATGATCTCGTCGGCGACGTTCTGCGGAACCTCGGCGTACGAGTCGAACTCCATCGAGTACGACGCCTGGCCGGAGGTCTTCGACCTCAGGTCGCCAACGTACCCGAACATCTCGGACAGTGGTACCAGCGCCTCGACCACCCGGTCGCCCGAGCGTTCGAACATCGACTGGACCTGTCCACGGCGCGAGTTGATGTCGCCGATCACGTCACCCAGGAACGTCTCCGGGGTGGTGACCTCGACCGCGAACATCGGCTCGAGGAGCACCGGCTTGGCCATCCGGGCGGCCTCCTTGAACGCCTGTCCACCGGCCAGCTTGAACGCCAGCTCCGAGGAGTCGACGTCGTGGTAGGCGCCGTCCTCGAGTGTGAACTTCACGTCGACCATCGGGTAGCCGGCGAGCACGCCGAACTCCATGGCGCCCTGGCCACCCTGGTCGACCGACGGGATGTACTCGCGCGGCACGCGGCCACCCGAGACGTTGTTGACGAACTCGTAGCCGACGCCCGCGCCGGTCTCCGGGTCGATGTTCGGCTCGAGGCTGATCACGACCTTCGCGAACTGACCCGAACCACCGGTCTGCTTCTTGTGCGTGTAGCTGTGGTTCGAGACCTTCCTGCGGATCGTCTCGCGGTAGGCGACCTGCGGCTTGCCGACGGTCGCCTCGACGCGGAACTCACGCTTCATGCGGTCCACGAGGATCTCGAGGTGCAGCTCACCCATGCCGGCGATGATCGTCTGGCCGGTCTCCATGTCGCTCTTGACCGTGAAGGTGGGGTCCTCGTCGGAGAGCCGCTGGATGGCGACGCCGAGCTTCTCCTGGTCGCCCTTCGTCTTGGGCTCGATGGCGACCTCGATCACCGGTGCGGGGAACGACATCGACTCGAGCACGACGGGGTGCTGGAGGTCCGAGAGCGTGTGCCCGGTCTTGGTGTCCTTGAGGCCCATGACCGCCACGATCTGGCCGGCGCCGACCGACGCGATCTCCTCACGCTTGTTGGCGTGCATCTGGTAGACCTTGCCGATCCGCTCCTTGCGCCCGTTGACCGAGTTGAGCACGGTCGAGCCGGCGACCAGCTTGCCGGAGTAGACGCGGACGTAGATCAGCTTGCCGAGGTGCGGGTCGGTCGCCACCTTGTAGGCGAGACCCGAGAACGGCTCGTCGTCGCTCGGCTGGCGGACGATGACCTCGTCCTCGTCCTTGGCCGAGTGGCCCTGGATGCCGTCGATGTCGAGCGGCGAGGGGAGGTACTTCACGACCGCGTCGAGCAGCGGCTGCACACCCTTGTTCTTGAAGGCGGTGCCGCACAGCACGGGGTTGACCTTGTCGGCCAGGGTGGCGCGACGGATCGCGGCCTCGAGCTCGGGAACGGTGATGTCCTCGCCCTCGAGGTACTTCTCCATGATCTCGTCGTCGGCCTCGGCCAGCGTCTCGAGGAACTTCTCGCGGTACTCGTCTGCCTGCTCGCGCAGGTCCGCCGGGATCTCCTCGATGTCGTAGTCCTCGCCCATCTTGGTCTCGCCGCGCCAGGTGAGCGCGCGCATGCCGACCAGGTCGACGACGCCGAGGAAGTCGCTCTCGGCACCGATCGGCAGCTGCATCACCAGCGGGGTGGAGTTGAGCCGCTCGACCATCATGTCGACGCAGCGGAAGAAGTCCGCTCCGGTGCGGTCGAGCTTGTTGACGAAGCACATCCGCGGCACGGAGTACTTGTTGGCCTGCCGCCACACCGTCATGGTCTGCGGCTCGACGCCCGCGACACCGTCGAAGACCGCGACGGCGCCGTCGAGGACACGCAGCGAGCGCTCGACCTCGGCGGTGAAGTCCACGTGGCCGGGGGTGTCGATGATGTTGATCTGGTGGTTCTTCCACCAGCAGGTGGTCGCGGCGGACGTGATCGTGATGCCGCGCTCCTGCTCCTGCTCCATCCAGTCCATGACGGCGGCGCCCTCGTGGACCTCGCCGATCTTGTAGGAGATGCCGGTGTAGAAGAGGATCCGCTCGGTCGTGGTGGTCTTGCCGGCGTCGATGTGCGCCATGATGCCGATGTTGCGGACCTTGGTCAGGTCAGTGGTGATGTCGACGGCCACTGTTCTCAGTGATCCCCTCTTGGCTAGGTGCACCGGGCAGCAGGGCTGCCGTGGTGCGGTGGTGCGGCGGTGTGCCGCGTGGTGCGGCCGGTACGGCGTGCTGGGAGCCCTCAGGAGCCGTGGGGGGTCCCGCCCGGCGTCGTACCGGCGGGGCTCACCAGCGGTAGTGGGCGAAGGCCTTGTTGGACTCGGCCATCTTGTGGGTGTCCTCGCGGCGCTTCACGGCGGCTCCGAGGCCGTTGGAGGCGTCGAGGATCTCGTTCATCAGGCGCTCGGCCATCGTCTTCTCACGACGGGCCGCCGAGTAGCCGACGAGCCAGCGCAGCGCGAGGGTCATCGACCGGGTGCCGCGAACCTCCACGGGCACCTGGTAGGTGGCGCCGCCGACGCGGCGGCTGCGGACCTCGAGCGCCGGCTTGACGTTGTCGAGCGCACGCTTGAGCGTGACGACCGGGTCGGACCCGGTCTTGTCACGGCAGCCCTCGAGGGCGCCGTAGACGATCCGCTGCGCGGTCTGCTTCTTGCCGTCCTTGAGCACCTTGCTGACCAGCTGGGTGACCACGGGGCTGCCGTAGACGGGGTCGACGTCCAGAGGCCGCTTCGGAGCGGGTCCCTTGCGCGGCATTAGCTCTTCTCCTTCTTGGCGCCGTAGCGGCTGCGCGCCTGCTTGCGGTTCTTCACGCCCTGGGTGTCGAGCGACCCGCGGATGATCTTGTAGCGGACACCGGGCAGGTCCTTCACCCGGCCACCGCGCACGAGCACGATCGAGTGCTCCTGCAGGTTGTGACCGACGCCCGGGATGTAGGCGGTGACCTCGATGCCGGAGGAGAGCCGGACGCGCGCGACCTTGCGGAGCGCGGAGTTCGGCTTCTTCGGGGTGGTCGTGTAGACGCGCGTGCACACGCCACGCCGCTGAGGGGATCCCTTCAGAGCGGGCGTCTTGTTCTTCGACACCTTGTCCTGGCGGCCCTTGCGGACCAGCTGGTTGATGGTGGGCACCGCGTGCGTCTCTTTTCCTGTTCGGTGATGCTGTCTCTTGCGTGCTGGTGTGTGCGTGGGTCGTGGGGCCTGCTGCGCCCGGCGGGGAGCCTCCCCCGCGGTCGGGTGTGTCGCGCCGCCCACCCCGAACCTGACCGCCGAATCGACGGTTGGGATCCAACGGGTGAACGCTGCGATCGCAGCCGCGCATTCCCGGTGACGAGCACCGCGCGCGCGCATGGCCTGGGTGTCCCAGACACAAAGAAAAAGATTACCGGCTGTCCGGAACACGGTCAAAACGAGTGGCCCACCGACGGCCCCACTCGCCCCCAGTCTAGGGAGCGGGGTCAAGGCCTGTGGCGAGGAGCTCCGCGAGGTGCAGCGCCCGTACGGCGGCGAGGTCGGCGAGCTGGGTGCGGCAGGAGAAGCCGTCGGCGAGCACGACGGCGTCGTCCCCCGCCGCCCGGACCGCCGGCAGCAGGTCGTGCTCGGCGACCGCGACGGACACCTCGTAGTGCCCCCGCTCCACCCCGAAGTTGCCGGCCAGCCCGCAGCATCCACCGACGCGCCGGACCTCGGCCCCGGTGCGTTCCAGCAGGGCGGCGTCGGGCTGCCAGCCCAGCACGCTGGCGTGGTGGCAGTGCGGCTGGACGACCACGGTCGTCCCGGTGAGGTCGGGCGGCTCGTAGGAGCCCAGCCCGGACAGCACCTCGGCCAGCGAGCGGACGCCCGCGGCCACCTCGACGGCCCGTGGGTCATCGCTGAGCTCCACGGCGTCCGAGCGCAGTGTCGCCAGGCAGGACGGCTCGAGGCCGACCACCGGGATGCCGCGCGCGACGTAGGGGTGGAGCACGTCGAGGGTGCGGGCCTGGATGCGTCGCGCCGCGTCGAGCTGACCGGTGCTGATCCAGGTGAGCGCACAGCAGGCGTGCTCGGTGACCACGCCGACCCGCAGCCCGGCCGACTCCAGCACGGCCACGGCGGCCCGTCCGCTGGACGAGGCGAACCCGTCGGTGAAGGAGTCGGACCACACCACCACGTCGGGCTGGGGCGGCTGCTCACGGTGCCGCGCCCAGCGGCGCAGCGACCGATCGTCGAAGGCGGGCACCGAGCGACGCTGGTCGATCCCGGCAGCGGCCTTGGCGACGCGCTGCACGGCGGCCACGCCCAGCAGCCGGTTGAGCACCGGCGCCAGCGGCTGGGCCATCCGGGACCAGCGGGGCAGCTGGCCGAGGGCGTAGTGGCTGCGTGGCCGCAGCCGCCGCCGGTAACGCTGGTGCAGTGCCTCGGCCTTGTACGTCGCCATGTCGATGCCGGTCGGGCAGTCGGAGGCGCAGCCCTTGCACGACAGGCACAGGTCGAGCGCGTCGTGCACCTCGCGGGAGCGCCAGCCGTCGGCGACGAGCCCGCCGTTCACCATCTCCTGCAGCACGCGTGAGCGGCCACGGGTGCTGTCCTTCTCGTCCCGGGTGGCGGCGTAGGAGGGGCACATCACACCCCCTGAGCCGGTGTTGTCCGCGAGGCACTTCCCCACACCGGTGCAGCGGTGCACGGCTTCGACGGCGGACCCGCCGTCGTGGACCAGCCGCAGGGTGTGCCGCGGCTCCCGGAGGCGAGCCGCCAGCCGCAGGTCCGCCTCGACCGGACGAGGAGCGACCAGCACACCTGGGTTGAGGAGGTGGTCGGGGTCGAAGAGGTGCTTGACGCCGGCGAAGAGCCCGAGGACCTCCTCGGAGTACATCCGTCCCAGCAGCGCCGAGCGGGCCCGACCGTCACCGTGCTCGCCCGACAGGCTGCCACCGTGGGCGGCCGTCAGGTCGGCGGCGGCCTCGACGAAGGTCCGGAACCGGGCGGGGCCGTGGTGCTCGCGCAGCGGGAAGTCGATGCGCACATGCACACAGCCGTCCCCGAAGTGACCGTAGGGCACGCCGTCGAGACCGGCCTCGCGGAGCAGAGCATCGAAGCCTCGCAGGTAGTCACCGAGCCGCTCGGGCGGCACGGCGGCGTCCTCCCAGCCGCTCTGCGCCTGCCGGTCCAGCGTCAGCGCGGCCAGTCCGGCCCCGTCCTCGCGGATCCGCCACAGCGCCGCCATCTCCGCGCGCCCGGTGACCACCCGGGCGTCCACGGCGCCGGCACCGGCCGCGACCGCTGACGCAGCCGTCGCGGCCTCGCCCTCGGTGGCGCCGGTCACCTCGGCGAACAGCCAGCCCGCGCCGCGCGGCAGGTCGGGCGCGGTGCTGCCGGCCCGGCGCACCACGTCGACGATGCGCGAGTCGAGGCCCTCGCAGGCCACCAGCGGGTGCCGCAGCAGCGCCGGTACGGCGTCCGCGGCCTCGAACATGTCGGCGTAGCCCAGCACGGCGAGGGCCCGCGCGGGGGCGTCCTCGACGAGCCGGACGGTGGCCCCGAGCACGACCCCGAGGGTGCCCTCGCTGCCGACCAGGAAGCGCGCCACGTCCCGGTCCCTCTCGGGGAGCAGGTGCTCGAGCGAGTACCCCGAGACCTGCCGCGTGAAGCGACCCAGCTCGGTGCGCACCGTCCCCAGGTGCCGGCCCACGAGCGCGTCGAGCTCGTCGAGCAGCACCGACGCGGGACCTGCGGGACTCGGACCCAGGGGCAGCCGCTCCCCCGCGACGGTGAGCACGTCGAGGCCCAGCACGTTGTCGCTGGTGCGGCCGTAGCCGAGTGCTCGGGAGCCGCACGCGTTGTTGCCGACCATCCCGCCGATCGTGCACCGGGAGTGCGTCGAGGGGTCGGGGCCGAACCGGAGACCGTGCCCGGTGACCGCCCGCTGCAGCGTGGCGTGCACGGCCCCGGGCTGCACCACCGCCGTCCGGGCGTCGGGGTCGACCTCGAGCACGTGGTTCAGGTGCCGGGAGGTGTCCACGACGATGCCCGTGCCGACGGCGTTGCCCGCGATCGAGGTGCCGGCGCCACGCATCGTCAGCGGGGTGCCCGTCTCGCGCGCGACGGCGACCGTCGCCACCAGCTCGTCGACGTGCCGGGGTCGCACGACGACCTGAGGCACCACGCGGTAGAGCGAGGCGTCGGTCGAGTAGAGCGCACGGGCCAGCCTCGAGCCGTCGACGTCCGGCACGCCCTGGCGCCGCAGCGCCTCGATGAGTGCGCCCGCCTCGACCCCGGTGTCCTCGGCCGCTCGGCTCACCACAGCTCGAGGGACCGGTGCAGGATGCCCGCCAGGTCGTCGGCGTCGGCGTCCCGGGGCGCGGTGGCCAGCAGCCGCTGCTGCTTGAGCGTCCCCTCGACGAGCAGGTCCACGTCGTCGGCGTCGTACCCCACGGCGGCGATGCCGTTGGGGATCGCGATGTCGCGCATCAGGTCGGCCAGCACGTTCGGCAGGAAGTCACGATCGTCGCGGGGCCGCTCAGCGTCGGGCGCAAGCAGCTGCGCCGCCCGGACGTGCCGGGCCGGAGAGGCCTCGAAGGTGAACCGGAACGCCTCGGGCGCGGTCAGCGAGACCGCCATGCCGTGCGGGACCATCGGCTCGTCGGCCGGGTAGCCCTCGGGGTGGAAGTCCTTGACGCGCCCGGCGATGGGGTAGGCGTTCGCGTGCGGGATGTGGACGCCGGCGTTGCCGAACCCCATGCCGGCGAAGGTGGCCGCGAGTGCCATCTGCTCGCGGGCGGCCCCGTCGTCGCCGTGGTGCACGGCGGTCCGGAAGGACGTGGCGAGCAGGCTCATCGCCCTCTCCGACCACATGTCCGCGATCGGGTTGGCACCGCAGTAGGGCACCCGCTGCTCCGCTGTCTTGCGGTCGTAGGAGTCGAAGGGCCGCGCCGTCCAGCTCTCGAGCGCGTGGCACAAGATGTCCATGCCGCTGGCCGCGGTCACGCCGGAGGGCTGGGTGAGCGTGAGCAACGGGTCGACGATCGCGAGCGTCGGACGCAGCCGGGGGTGGCTGATGCCGCTCTTGACGTGCTGCTCGAGGACGTCGAGCACGCAGACGGTGGTGCTCTCGCTGCCGGTGCCGGTGGTGGTCGGGACGGCCACCAGGGGGGCCAGCGCATGCTCCGGGTTGCGGCCCTGGCCGACGGGTGCGTTGACGTAGTCGAGGAGCTCGCCGGGGTTGGTGCACAGCAGGTTGACGGCCTTGGCCGTGTCGATCGCCGAGCCGCCGCCGACGGCGACGAACGCGTCCCACGGCCCCTGGTCGCGTGCGAACGCCACGGCCTCCACCATGCTCACGTCGGTGGGCTCGACGTGCGCGCGGTCGAACAGCACGGCCTCGATGCCGGCCGTCTCGATCTGCTCGACGATCCGCTGCGGGTGACCGGTCTCGGCCACCCCCGGGTCGGTCACCACGAGCACGCGGCGCGCGCCGTACGTCGAGAGGTCGAAGCCGATCTCGTCCGAGGCGCCGGCGCCGAACTTCAGCTGCGGGGCGCCGTAGGTGAACACCGTCTCCGGCGTGGTGGGGGTCATGGGAGCCGAGTCTAGAGACCTTCCAGGACGTGTCGGGCGGCGCTGAGCAGCGGCAGCTCGAGCGCCTCCCCCACCGGCACCCAGGCCGCCTCGTCCGTGGAGCTGTCCAGCTCGACGACGTGCGGCTCCACGCCCTCGGACTGCGGCAGCAGGTCGGCGGCGAAGATGACGTGGATGCCGTGGTAGTCCTCGACGAGCCCGTCCCCCCGCGGTCCCGTGAAGTGCGAGGAGTGCACGTCGAGGACCCCGCCGGGCTCGACGTGCAGACCGGTCTCCTCCCAGACCTCGCGGCGGACCGCGTCACGGGGGTCCTCCCCGTGGTCGATGCCGCCCCCGGGCAGCGTCCAGCGGCCCTCGATGCGGGTGCGCGACGACATCCGGGTGAGCAGCACCTCGCGGCACTCCTCCTCGCCGCGCAGCAGCACGGCGTACGCCGCCACGCGCTGTCGCTCCGGCTCCGCCCCGGCGAGGGCACCCTGGTCCGACATGGGCGGGAGTCTAGGTCGTCGGGCAGCGGTTCACGGCGCCCGCGTGGGCCCGCCCGGGAGCCAGCTCGGGAGGATCGCGGTCGTCGGGACGCTCTCCTCGACCCTGGCGTCCTCGGGCCTCGGAGCGTCGCCGCCGAGGTGGGCCGGATGCCAGGGGGCTGGCTCTCCGGGCCGAGGACGGTGCTCGGGACGGGTCTGGAGGTCGTCGAGCAGCGACTGCAGGCGGTCCCCGAGCAGGGCGGTGCGCTCACCGAGGCTCGCGGCCGGGTCAAACCGCATCGGGGCGCCGACCTGCAGTGCGACCTGCCGGCCGCGCGTGAGGTCGAGGGGCCGGCCGGCCGTGAGGATCCGCTGGGGTCCCCAGATCGCCATCGGCAGCAGCGTCGCGCCGGTCTCCCGGGCCAGCGCGACCGCCCCCGGCATCAGCGAGCGCACCGTGTACGACGTGCTCACCCCGGCCTCCGGGAAGATGCCGACCGCCTCCCCCCGCCGCAGCAGCGAGCGCGCCCGCAGGTACGCCGCGGCCGGCGCCGCCCGGTCCACGGGCACGTGTCGCATCGCGGTCATCAGCGGGCGCGCCACGGGGTTGGTCCAGACGTCGTGGCGGGCCAGGAACCGCACGTAACGCTGGCTCTCGCGCGCTGCCAGCCCGACCAGCATGAAGTCGAGGAAGCTGACGTGGGTGCTGGCGATGACGACCGGCCCCGTGGGGGGCACGAGCTCACCGCCCCGCAGGTCGATCCGCAGCCCGAGCGCACCGAAGACGAGTCGGGCCGCCCCGATCACGGTGGGGTAGACGAGCTCGCGAGGGTGCACGCTGCAGGTTCGCACACACCCTCGTCCCGGACTGGCCACGCGCCGCCGGAACGAGAGCACCCCCCGCGCGCAGCGCGGGGGGTGCTCCGGTCGCCCGTCGCCGGGAGACCGTGGACCACGATCAGTTCTGGTAGGAACCGAAGTCGAAGTCGTCGAGTGCCACGGCCTGGCCTCCGGCGTTGCCGAAGTCGTAGTCGTAGTCGCCGTACCCGGTCACGGAGTACGCGTTGGCACGCGCCTCCTCGGTCGGCTCCACCCGGATGTTGCGGTACCTCTCCAGGCCGGTCCCGGCCGGGATCAGCTTGCCGATGATCACGTTCTCCTTCAGGCCGCGCAGCGAGTCCGACTTGCCGTGGATCGCCGCGTCGGTGAGGACGCGCGTGGTCTCCTGGAAGGACGCCGCCGAGAGCCACGACTCGGTGGCCAGCGACGCCTTGGTGATGCCCATCAGCTGCGGGCGACCGGCCGCGGGCTTGCCGCCCTCGGAGACGACCCGACGGTTCTCCTCCTCGAACTTCACCCGGTCGACGAGGTCCGACGGGAGCAGGTTGGCGTCGCCCTGCTCCAGCACGAGCACGCGCCGCAGCATCTGCCGCACGATGATCTCGATGTGCTTGTCGTGGATCGCCACGCCCTGGCTGCGGTACACGGCCTGCACCTCGTCCACCAGGTGCTCCTGCGCCTTGCGGACGCCGAGGATGCGCAGCACCTCCTGCGGGTCCGGCGTGCCCTGCGTCAGCTGCTGGCCGACCTCGACGTGGTCGCCCTCGCCGACGGTCAGCCGTGAGCGCTTGCTGATCGGGTACTCCTGGACCTCAGAGCCGTCGTCGGGCGTGACCAGGATCTTCTTGGCCTTGTCGGTCTCGTCGATCGTGATCCGACCTGCCGCCTCGGTGATCGGCGAGCGACCCTTGGGCTGGCGCGCCTCGAAGAGCTCCACCACGCGGGGCAGACCCTGGGTGATGTCGTCCGCGGAGGCGACGCCACCGGTGTGGAAGGTACGCATCGTCAGCTGCGTGCCGGGCTCACCGATCGACTGGGCCGCGATGATGCCGACGGCCTCGCCGATGTCGACGAGCTTGCCGGTGGCCAGCGAGCGGCCGTAGCACTTCGCGCAGGTGCCGGTGCGGGCGTCGCAGGTCAGCACGGAGCGGACCTTGACCTCCTCGATGCCGGCCGCGACGAGCTCGTTGATCTTGACGTCTCCGAGGTCACCACCGGCCACGACGAGCACCTCACCCGAATCCGGGTGGGTGACCTCGACGGACGCCGAGCGGGCGTACGCCGCGGTCTCGGCGTTCTCGTCCTTGACCACGCGGCCGTCGTCGAGCCGGACGCCGATCCGCTTGGGCAGGCCGCGCTCGGTGCCGCAGTCGTCCTCACGGATGATGACGTCCTGCGACACGTCGACCAGACGCCGGGTCAGGTAGCCCGAGTCCGCCGTCCGCAGCGCGGTGTCGGCGAGACCCTTGCGGGCACCGTGCGTGGCGATGAAGTACTCGAGCACCGTGAGGCCCTCACGGAAGTTCGACTTGATGGGCCGCGGGATGATGTCGCCCTTGGGGTTGGCCACCAGACCGCGCATCGCGGCGATCTGACGGACCTGCATCATGTTTCCGCGGGCACCCGAGTGAACCATCATGTAGATCGGGTTCATCTTGTCGAAGGTCTTCTCGAGCTCGGCCGCGACCTCGTTGGAGGCCTGCGTCCAGATCTCGATGAGCTCCTGGCGGCGCTCGTCGTCGGTGATCAGGCCGCGCTCGAACTGCTTCTGCACCTTGGCGGCCTGCTCCTCGAAGACCTCGAGGATCTCGGCCTTGCGGGGCGGGGTGACGACGTCCTCGATGGAGACGGTCACACCGGAGCGGGTGCCCCAGTGGAAGCCGGCGTCCTTGAGGGCGTCGAGCGCATGGGCGACCTCGACCTTGGTGTAGCGCTCGGCAAGGTCGTTCACGATGACGCCGAGCTGCTTCTTGCCCACCTCGTAGTTCACGAAGGCGTAGTCCGCGGGCAGGGTCTCGTTGAACAGCGCACGGCCGAGCGTGGTCTCCAGGATCAGCGGCTGACCCGGCTCCCAGCCCTCGGGCAGCGGCGCACCGAGCGGCGGCACGATCTGCGGGAAGCGGATCTTCACGGTGCTCTGCAGCGAGATCTCGCCGTGGTCCAGCGCCATGATCGCCTCGGAGGTCGACGAGAACGCCCGACCGTCGCCCGGGTGCTCGCCCTCGACCTCGCGGGTCAAGAAGAACAGCCCGATGATCATGTCCTGGGTGGGCATGGTGACCGGCCGGCCGTCGGACGGCTTGAGGATGTTGTTGGTCGAGAGCATCAGGATCCGGGCCTCGGCCTGCGCCTCGGCGGACAGCGGCAGGTGCACCGCCATCTGGTCACCGTCGAAGTCGGCGTTGAACGCCGAGCAGACCAGCGGGTGGATCTGGATGGCCTTGCCCTCGATGAGCTGCGGCTCGAAGGCCTGGATGCCGAGACGGTGCAGCGTGGGCGCACGGTTCAGCAGCACCGGGTGCTCGGTGATGACCTCCTCGAGGACGTCCCACACGACCGGGCGGGCCCGCTCGACCATCCGCTTCGCGCTCTTGATGTTCTGCGCGTGGTTCAGGTCCACCAGGCGCTTCATCACGAACGGCTTGAACAGCTCGAGCGCCATCTGCTTGGGCAGACCGCACTGGTGCAGCTTGAGCTGCGGGCCGACCACGATGACCGAGCGGCCGGAGTAGTCGACGCGCTTGCCCAGCAGGTTCTGGCGGAACCGGCCCTGCTTGCCCTTCAGCATGTCCGAGAGCGACTTCAGCGGCCGGTTGCCCGGGCCGGTGACGGGACGCCCGCGGCGGCCGTTGTCGAACAGCGAGTCGACGGCCTCCTGGAGCATCCGCTTCTCGTTGTTGACGATGATCTCGGGTGCGCCCAGGTCGAGCAGCCGCTTGAGGCGGTTGTTCCGGTTGATGACGCGGCGGTACAGGTCGTTGAGGTCGGAGGTCGCGAAGCGGCCACCGTCGAGCTGCACCATCGGCCGCAGGTCCGGTGGGATCACCGGGACGGCGTCGAGCACCATGCCCTGGGGGCTGTTGGTCGTCCTGCGGAACGCGTCGACGACCTTGAGCCGCTTGAGCGCGCGGACCTTGCGCTGGCCCTTGCCGGTGGCGATCGTCTCGCGCAGGCTCTCGACCTCGGCGTCGAGGTCGAACGTCTGCAGGCGCTTCTGGATCGCCGTGGCGCCCATGTGGCCCTCGAAGTACTTGCCGAACCAGTTCTTCATCTCGCGGTAGAGCAGCTCGTCGCCCTCGAGGTCCTGGACCTTGAGGCCCTTGAAGCGGCTCCACACCTCGTCGAGGCGGTCGATCTCGCGCTGCGCGCGGTCGCGGACCTGCTTCATCTCGCGCTCGGCGCCGTCCTTGACCTTGCGGCGCGCGTCGGCCTTGGCCCCCTCGGCCTCCAGGGCCGCCAGGTCCTCCTCGAGCTTCTTGGCGCGGTCGTCGATCTGGCTGTCGCGACGACCCTCGAGCCGCTTGCGCTCCAGGTCGATCTTCGCCTCGAGCGAGGAGAGGTCGCGGTGCCGTGCGTCGTCGTCGACCTGCGTGATCATGTACGCCGCGAAGTAGATGACCTTCTCGAGGTCCTTGGGGGCGAGGTCGAGCAGGTAGCCGAGCCGGCTGGGCACACCCTTGAAGTACCAGATGTGCGTCACCGGGGCGGCGAGCTCGATGTGGCCCATCCGCTCACGGCGGACCTTGGAGCGGGTCACCTCGACGCCGCAGCGCTCGCAGATGATGCCCTTGAAGCGCACGCGCTTGTACTTGCCGCAGTAGCACTCCCAGTCCCGGGTGGGACCGAAGATCTTCTCGCAGAAGAGGCCGTCACGCTCGGGCTTGAGCGTGCGGTAGTTGATCGTCTCCGGCTTCTTGACCTCGCCGTGGCTCCACGTACGGATGTCGTCCGCGGTGGCCAGGCCGATCTGAAGCTGGTCGAAGAAGTTCACGTCGAGCAACGGATGCTTCTTTCCTCGTGGTGGAACTGCTGGTGCAAAGAGTCAATGACCGAGTGGTGGTGCGCCGGACCGGGGATGCCGGACCGGCGCACCTCTGCTCAGACTTCTTCGACGCTGCTGGGCTCGCGGCGGGACAGGTCGATGCCGAGCTCCTCGGCGGCACGGAAGACGTCCTCCTCCGCGTCGCGCATCTCGATCGCGCTGCCGTCCTGGGACAGCACCTCGACGTTGAGGCAGAGCGACTGCATCTCCTTGACGAGCACCTTGAACGACTCGGGGATGCCCGAGTCGGGGATGTTCTCGCCCTTCACGATCGCCTCGTAGACCTTGACGCGTCCGGGGACGTCGTCGGACTTGATGGTCAGCAGCTCCTGGAGGGCGTAGGCGGCGCCGTACGCCTCCATGGCCCAGACCTCCATCTCACCGAAGCGCTGGCCGCCGAACTGGGCCTTACCGCCGAGCGGCTGCTGGGTGATCATCGAGTAGGGACCGGTGGAGCGCGCGTGGATCTTGTCGTCCACGAGGTGGTGCAGCTTCAGGATGTACATGTAGCCGACCGAGACCGGGTTCGGGAACGGCTCACCGGAGCGACCGTCGAACAGGTTGGCCTTGCCGTTCTCCCCGACGATGCGGACACCGTCGCGGTTGGGCAGGGTCGACCCGAGCAGCCCGACGATCTCGTCCTCACGGGCGCCGTCGAAGACCGGCGTCGCCACGTTGGAGTCCGCCGCGGCGGAGTCCGCGTGGATGTCGATGAGGCGCTTCTTCCAGTCCTCGTCGTCACCCTCGACCTGCCAGCCCTGCTTGGCCAGCCAGCCCAGGTGGATCTCCAGGATCTGGCCGATGTTCATCCGGCCGGGCACGCCGAGCGGGTTGAGGACCACGTCGACCGGGGTGCCGTCCTCCATGAACGGCATGTCCTCGATCGGCAGGATCTTCGAGATGACGCCCTTGTTGCCGTGCCGACCGGCGAGCTTGTCACCCACGGAGATCTTGCGCTTCTGCGCGACGTAGACGCGAACCAGCTGGTTCACGCCCGGCGGCAGCTCGTCGCCCTCCTCGCGGTCGAAGACCCGGACGCCGATCACGGTGCCGGACTCGCCGTGCGGGACCTTCATCGAGGTGTCGCGCACCTCGCGCGCCTTCTCACCGAAGATCGCACGAAGCAGCCGCTCCTCCGGGGTCAGCTCGGTCTCGCCCTTCGGCGTGACCTTGCCCACGAGGATGTCGCCCGTGGTGACCTCGGCCCCGATCCGGATGATGCCGCGCTCGTCGAGGTCGGCGAGCATCTCCTCGCTGACGTTCGGGATGTCGCGGGTGATCTCCTCCGGACCCAGCTTGGTGTCGCGGGCGTCGACCTCGTGCTCCTCGATGTGGATCGAGGTGAGCACGTCCTGCTGCACCAGACGCTGCGAGAGGATGATCGCGTCCTCGTAGTTGTGACCCTGCCACGGCATGAAGGCCACCAGCAGGTTCGTGCCGAGCGCCATCTCGCCCTCGTCGGTGCAGGGGCCGTCCGCGATCGGCGTACCGACCTCGAGCCGCTGCCCCTCCGAGACCAGCGGGCGCTGGTTGATGCACGTGCCCTGGTTGGAGCGGCTGAACTTCTGCATGCGGTAGGTGCGGTAGGTGCCGTCGTCCTGCATGACCTCGACCGCGTCGGCCGAGACCTCCTGGACCACCCCGGCCAGCGCCGCGGTGACCACGTCGCCAGCATCGACCGCGGCCCGGAACTCCATGCCGGTGCCGACCAGCGGTGCGTTGCTCTTGATGAGTGGCACCGCCTGCCGCTGCATGTTGGAGCCCATCAGCGCGCGGTTGGCGTCGTCGTGCTCGAGGAACGGGATCAGGGCGGTCGCCACCGACACCATCTGGCGCGGCGAGACGTCCATGTAGTCGACCTGGTCACGCGGGATCACGTCGACCTCGTTCTCGCGCTGGCGGACCAGCACCCGCTCCTCGGCGAACCGGAAGTCGTCGGTCAGCGGCGCGTTGGCCTGCGCGATGACGTACCGGTCCTCCTCGTCCGCGGTGAGGTAGTCGACCTTGTCGGTGACGTGACCGCTCTCGACCTTGCGGTACGGCGTCTCGACGAACCCGAACGGGTTGATCCGGCCGAAGGTCGCCAGGGACCCGATCAGGCCGATGTTCGGGCCCTCGGGCGTCTCGATCGGACACATGCGGCCGTAGTGCGACGGGTGGACGTCGCGGACCTCGAAGCCCGCACGGTCGCGGGAGAGACCGCCGGGGCCGAGCGCGGAGAGCCGACGCTTGTGCGTCAGTCCCGCGATCGGGTTCGTCTGGTCCATGAACTGCGAGAGCTGCGAGGTGCCGAAGAACTCCTTCAGCGCAGCCACCACGGGCCGGATGTTGATCAGGCTCTGGGGCGTGATCGCCTCGACGTCCTGGGTCGTCATCCGCTCGCGGACCACGCGCTCCATCCGGGCCAGTCCGGTGCGGAGCTGGTTCTGGATGAGCTCACCGACCGTGCGCATGCGCCGGTTGCCGAAGTGGTCGATGTCGTCGGCGCGCACCTCGACGGCACCCACCGGCATCTCGAGGTCGTCCCGGCCGTCGTGGAGCGCGACGATGTACTTGATCGCGGAGACGATGTCCTCGACCGTGAGCGTCTGCTGGTCGAAGACCTCGGTGGTGCCGAGCTTCTTGTTGATCTTGTAGCGCCCGACCTTGGCGAGGTCGTAGCGCTTGCCGTTGAAGTAGTAGTTGTCCAGCAGCGTCTGAGCGGCCTCACGGGTGGGCGGCTCCCCCGGGCGCAGCTTGCGGTAGATGTCGAGCAGTGCGTCGTCCTGGCCGGCCGTGTGGTCCTTCTCCAGGGTCAGCATCATCGACTCGTAGTCGCCGAACTGCTCGCGGATCTGCTCCTCGGTCCAGCCGAGGGCCTTGAGCAGCACCGTGACGTTCTGCTTGCGCTTGCGGTCGAGTCGAACACCGACCAGGTCGCGCTTGTCGATCTCGAACTCGAGCCACGCGCCGCGCGAGGGGATGATCTTCGCGGTGTAGATGTCCTTGTCGGACGTCTTGTCGGCACTGCGCTCGAAGTAGACACCGGGTGAGCGGACCAGCTGGGAGACGACGACGCGCTCGGTGCCGTTGATGACGAACGTGCCCTTGTCGGTCATCAGCGGGAAGTCGCCCATGAAGACCGTCTGGCCCTTGATCTCGCCGGTCTCGTTGTTGGTGAACTCGGCGGAGACGTAGAGCGGGGCGGAGTAGGTGAAGTCCTTCTCCTTGCACTCGTCGACGCTGTTCTTCGGGTCGTAGAAGACCGGGTTCTCGAACGAGAGCGACATCGTGCCCGAGAAGTCCTCGATCGGGGAGATCTCCTTGAAGATCTCCTCGAGGCCGGACTTCTGGGAGACGTCCTCGCCGGCGTCGAGACGCCGTTGTACGTCGGTGTGCCAGTCCTCGTTGCCGACCAGCCAGTCGAACGACTTGGTCTGGAGGTCGAGGAGCTTGGGAACCTCGAGGGGTTCTGAGATCTTGGCGAAGGAGATGCGGCGGGGGGCGTTGCCGTTTTCGGTGCTGTTGGGGTGCTTGGTGCTGCGCGAGGCGGCCAAGAGGGGTCCTTCCGAAGTCTCGCGGACTCATCTGCGAGCATCGCCGACCACAATCCAGCCGACCGGGCAGGCTGGACGCATTTGAGGGCAGACGCAACTGCTGATACTAACGCTGAGTCGACCCAAACTCAACCAGGACAAAACGCCCAGGAACCCGGGGGACTCGCGGAGACACCAGAAGCATGAACCGATCGGGGGGCGGAGTCAAGGCTCTGCTTGTGGGGCTCGCTCCGCTCGCCCGGGTCCGGCGCGCCACGAGGTCGGCTCTTCCCTCTCTGTTCGAGGGGCTCGCTCCGCTCGCCCGGGTCCGGCGCGCCACGAGGTCGACTCTTCCCTCTCTGTTCGAGGGGCTCGCTCCGCTCGCCCGGGTCCGGCGCGCCACGAGGTCGGCTCTTCCCTCCTCGGCTCCGCTCCTTCGTCGCTGCGCTCGTCAGTCCAGAGCCGACCGCGCGCCGGACGCTCAGTAGCTGGTGATGTTGTCCACGAGCCAGGAGTCGCCGACCTGCTTCATGGAGAGCATCACGCGGTTCAGCGCCTGCTGCGGCTCACCGCTGTTCGCGGTGCTCGTGGTGGTCTGGTCGACGAAGACCAGCACGGTCACCCGGTCGGGGTCCGCGTGGCTGACGCCGGACGCCTGGACCTCCGCCTTGACCCGGGCCCGGACCTTGCCGGCATTGGGCCGCACCAGCTTCTGGAAGGTCGAGGAGTACTTCTTGCGGTACGACGGCGTCATGTACCGCTCGGACGCCTTGCGGTCCGCGTCGAGCGACTTGTAGTTGTAGGACAGGATCGTGGCCGCCGCCCGCTCCGCCGCCGAGGGTGCGGACCGGGTCGCCTCGGCGACCTGGTCGTGCTCGCGGACCGTGCCGTAGCTCCACACACCGAGGCCGAGGACCGCGGCGACCACCACGAACACCAGCGCCAGCACGCCGATCAAGGTGATGAGGCGCCACGAGGGACCCGTGGGCGAGACCGCCACGGCCGCGCCACTTCCGGTCGGCCGGGCCGGAGACACCTTCCGCGCGGCGGGGCGCTCGCCGGCGGGCTCGGCCGGCGTCGACGGGGGCACGCCCGTGCCGGCGGGAGCCGGGTCGGCAGGCCTCTCGGGACGCAACGGCCTGCGCTCGCCGGCGATCCGACGGCGCGAGCCGGGGCTCCTGGGGTTCTGGCTGCTCATCAAGCCACCGGCGTGAAGTCGTCGACGAGCCACGTGCCGTTGATCTTCACCAGCGAGATCTCCCACCGGAAGTGCCGGGCGAGGTTGGGGTCGTAGATCGTCTTCACCGAGGCGTCGGAGACCACGAGCACCTTGGCCGAGTCGGTGTCGACGCTCGCCACGGCCGAGGCGAGCACCTGCCCCTTCGAGGTCACCTTGGCCTGCTTGATGGTGCCGGACAGCTGGTCGATGACCTTCTTGTAGTCGGCCCGGAACTTCGGCGACATCATCGTGTTCATCGCCTTCTGGTAGCGGTCGATCGACGTGGCGTCGTAGGTGTTCACCTGCACGGTGAACCGCTCGGCCGCGCGGACCACCTGGGAGCGCGCCTGCTCGTCGGCGGAGGCCTCCTGGAAGCGCGGACGCAGCCGGGTCACCTCCAGCACCACGACGACGGCAGCGACGACGAGCAGGAGGGCGAGGAAGGCGGCGATGCCCCAGCGCAACCGATCACTGGTGCCGGCACTCCCCGAGGCAGACCTCGGGGCGGTCTGCGGGGTCGCCGACGCGTCCGGGCCCTGCTGGCTGCTGCTGGTCAATCGGTCACCTCTGCGCGGACAGCGGCTGCGCGAGCAGCCACTTCCAGGAGTCGCGTCCCATCAGTGAGGCGGCACCACCGGTATAGGTGACGGAGCCACTCGGGTTGGCACCGGTGTAGTGGAACCGGCCGGACGCTCGATCGTACGCACCGACCACAGGGGCCCGGTACGCCGGTCCGGCCCGCCGGGGGGCGTGCTGGGCACCGCGCGCGTTCGACGTGCTTCCGGGCTCGGCACAGTGCACGTTCTCGGCCATCGGGGCGTTGCCGCGCTGGGTGTTGGGGTCACGGCGCTTCGAGGGCGGGAGGTAGCCCTTCTCGCACACCGGAGGGTCCTGCTGCATGATCAGCCCGAAGTGGGCGTCGTACAGACCGGTCTTGGAGTCCTTCGCGACCACGGTGTAGCCGCCCGCGACCACGTAGGGGTAGACCACCAGGATCAGCTCGGTGCCGTCGAGGTGCCGGCCCGTGACCTCGCCGGTGGTGACCAGGTTGTTGATCAGCTGGCCCAGGTCGACCTTGTTCTGCTCGAGGAACGTGCGCAGCTGGTTCGCGGTCGCGCTGCCGTTCTCGATCACTCGACGCAGGTCGGGGTCGCTGGCGGCCAGGGTGTCGGAGAACTGCGACAGGTCGTGCGAGAAGCTCTTGATCGCCGAGGTCTTGTCGATCTGCGTCTTGAGCACGACGTTGCTGTCCTCGAGCAGGGCGGTCGTGATGTCGAAGTTGTCGTTGGCCGCCTTGATGAAGGAGTTCGACGTGTCGATGATCTGCGCCAGGTTGGGGCCGGTGCCGTTGAACGCCGTGCCGAGCTCGTCGACGACCGTGCGCAGGCTCTTCTTGTTCACGGACTCGGTGGTGGTGCTCAGGTCAGCGAGCAGCTTGGTGGTGTCGATCGGCGTCGCGGTCATGTCCGTCGGGATCTCGGAGCCGTCGGTGAGGTAGGGCTTGGACTTGGTCTGCGGCTGCAGGTCGACGAACTGCTCGCCGACGGCGGACCGGTTCGCGACCAGGGCCTTGGTCTCCTTCGGGATGTCGGCGTAGCTCTTCTCGATGTCGAGGGTCACGTCGACGCCCTTGCTCGTCAGCTTCATCCCGCTGACCTTGCCGACCGTGACGCCGCGGTAGGAGACCTCGGCACCGGTGAAGATGCCGCCGGAGTCGGCGAAGTGCGCGTCGACCTTGTAGGTCTTGTCGAGCACCAGGCGGTCGAGCTGGGCGTAGCGGGCGCCGACGAAGGACACGCCGACCAACGTGATCACCACGAAGATGATCAGCTGGATCCTGGTGCGCCGGGTCATCATCGCTGCATCATCCCCCACACCAGGAGAGCCCCGAGATCGGAGCTGGCGGAGGTGCGCGCACCCGTGGAACCGCTGGGCCGGGGCGCCGCCGAGCTGCCGAAGCCGGGCCGGTTCAGCCCGGGAAGGCCGGTTCCGCCGCCGCCGACCACGCCACCGCCACCGCCACCGGTGCCGCCGCCGCTGCGGGAGACCGGCAGCTTGCCGAGCACCCCGCCGCTGACGAGGCCGATGTTCTTCTTGCGATAGGTCTTGCAGGTGTCGGAGTAGTAGCCCTTGGGCTTCGGGCTCCGGCTGGTCTTGGCGCATCGCTGGGCGATCAGCACCGGATTGACCTTGTCGCAGGCGGTGCCGAGCGGCTTGCCGGAGTTCAGGCACTTGGTCAGCTTGCTCAACGACGGCACCTTCAGGGGGACGTCCGGGATCGGCGGCAGCTTGAAGGGAAGCTTGTCGATCGCAGCACAGAGCTGCTTCAGCTGGGCCGGCAGCTGAGCGGAGCGGCAGATCGTGTTCAAGGCGCCCTTGGTGCAGTTGTCCAGCTGACCGAGCAGCTCCTTGATGCTCTGGGGAAGGTTGTTGGGGTCGGTCTTGAGCAGCTGGCTGACGCAGGCGGACAGTGCCGGGTTGTCGCAGATGTTGAGCGGCAGGTCCTGGACCTCGGGCAGGTTCTCGCAGATCTGGCCGAGGCCGCTCAGGTCGATGTCGAGCTGGGCGGACAGGTTGGTGTAGTCCCCGAGGTGCAGGTTGCGCGCCTGCGCCGGGTTCTTGCCGACGACGGCGTCGACGAACGGGTAGGTCAAGAACACCTGGAGCGCCTTGGGCAGCGCGTCGCCGGCCTCCGCCAGCTTGGTCAGCGTCGGGGCGAGGGCCTGCAGGCTGTCGATGGTCGCGGTCTTCGACTGCCTGATGACGCTGGTGCCGATGGAGCTCAGGTCGGCGAGCGCCTTGAGCATCTTGACCAGGTCGTCGCGCTGCCGGTCGATCGAGGCGAGTGCCCGTGGCAGCCGGTCGAGCGCGAGCGTGATCGCGGGCTTCTGCTTGTTGACCGAGATGGCCAGCCGGTTCAGGCTCTCGATAGCCCGGACGATCTGGTCCTTGTTGGTGTCGAGCTGGCCCATGAAGACCTTCAGCTCGGAGAGCACCGAACGGACGTCGGGCTCTCGGCCGTCGAGGGCCTTGTTGAGCTCGGAGGAGATCATCTTCAGCTGAGCCACGCCACCGCCGTTGAGCAGCAGCGAGAGCGCGCCGAGGACCTCCTCGACCTCCGGGTTGCGGCTCGAGCGGCTCAGCGGGATCACGTCGCCGTTCCCGAGCCGGCCCTTGCCCGCACCGGACTCGGGCGGACCGAGCGAGACGAACTTCTCGCCCAGCAGGCTGGTCTGGCGGATCTTCGCGACCGCGTTGTCGGGCAGCTTGACGTCCCCGCGGATCTGGAGGGTCACCTCGGCGTGGTGGCCCTCCACCTTGATGTCGTCGACCTTGCCGACGGCCACGTCGTCGACCTTGACCGACGACTGCGGCACCAGGTCGAGCACGTCACGGAACTCGACCTTGACGGAGTACGGGTGGTCCCCCAGGTCGGCGCCACCCGGCAGCGGGAGGCTGTAGACCGAGAAGTCGCAGGCGCTCAGCGTGAGCACGCCGGCGACCATCAGTGCGACCAGGCGGACCAGCCGGCCGCCGGGAGCCCGCCGCGTCGACCTCGTGCGGCGGCTCATCGCTGCACCGCCACGATCCCGGCCAGCGACCGGTCCACCCGCTCGGTGGGACGGACGGTGGCTCGACTCGTGCTCCCGGCAGACGTGGTCAGTGCCCCCGGCCGGGACTTCGGCTTCGGCAGCTTGCCCAGCGCCGCGCAGGCCTGAGTGGTGTCCGGTGCCTTCGAGGCCTTGAGGATGCTGCAGAGGAACGCTGCAGGGTCCGAGGTGAGCTCCCGGATGTTCTGGTTGAGGTTGGAGCGGGTGTCGAGCGTGCCCGTCTGCGGGTTGTAGGTGTGGAAGAGGTTCGCCAGCGTGGTCGGCGCGACCCCCAGCACCTCGTCGAGCGCGGCTCGTTGCTTGACCAGCACCTTGGACACCCGGTTGAGGCCCTTGATGTTGCGCGACAGCGCCTGTCGGTTCTCCTTCACGAAGCCCTCCACGGCCTGCATGGCGATGCCGAGGTTGTGCAGAGCAGCCCGGAGGTCCTTGCGCTCGTCGGCGAGCAGGTCGGAGGCCGAGGCGAGCGAGTCGTTGAACTTGCGGACCGTGCCGTCGTTCTTGGCCAGCGCGTTGACGAACCGCTCGATCTCACGCGCGGTGCCGAACAGCTCTTCCTTGTTGTTGTCCAGCGTCCCGGTGAACTTGCCCAGGTTCTTCAGGGTGTCGTGGAACTGCTGCCCCTGCCCGTCGAAGTTCTTCGCCGTGGAGTTGAGCAGCCGCGTCAACGAGCCCTCCCGGTTGGCGCCGTTCGGCCCCAGGGCCACGGTCAGCTTGTCGATGCTGGAGTAGATCTCGTCGAGCTCCAGCGGCGTCGAGGTGGACTTCGTGGTGAGGACCGCGTTGTTGCGCAGCGAGCGCTGGCCCTTCTTGTAGGCGGGCGTCAGCTGCACGAACCGGTCCCCGACGATCGCCGGGGAGATGATGACGGCCTCCGCGTCGGCGGGTACGTCGTACTTCGCGTCGTACCACATCTTGACGGTGACGTCGGTGCCCGCGGGCTCGACGGTCTCCACCTTGCCCACCGGCACGCCCAGGATGCGCACGTCCGAGCCCTCGTAGAGCGACACGGTGCGCGGGAAGGACGCGGTGAGGTACTTCTTGTCCGGGCCGGGCAGCGCCACGATCACGAGCGCCACGACCACGGCCAGCACGGCGACGGTGGCCAGCAGCTTGGTGATGCCGCCCAGCGAGGAGAACGGGTTCGCCATCTGTCAGCCCCCCAGTCCGAGGTCGGCGGGGCCGACCGGTGGAAGGTTCTGGATGTAGGTGTCGAACCAGGGCCCGTTGCCGAGCGTGTTGGCGAAGACCCGGTAGAAGGGGGCCATCAGCCGCAGGCTGTTGTCGAGGTTGTCCTGGTTCTTGTTGAGCACGTCGACCACGTTGCCGAGGTGGTCCAGGGCCGGCTTCAGGTCCGCCCGGGTGTCCTGGACCAGCCCGGTCAGCTGGATGGAGAGCTGGCTGGTCGCGACGAGCAGGTTGTGCACCGAGTCCCGCCGGGCGGCGAGCGCCCGGAACAGCAGGTCGCCGTCCCGCATCAGCGTGACGAGGTCGCCCCGACGGTCACCGAGCACCGTCGAGACCTTCTTGGTGTTCTTCAGCAGCGTGTTGAGCTGCTCGTCGCGCGCCGCGATGTTCTGCGAGAGGTCGGAGAGCCCGCTGAGCGCCGCCCGGAAGCTCTCCGGGGTCTTCTGGGTCAAGTCACCCAGGGTGGTCAGCGACTTCGAGAGCCGCTTGGTGTTGATCCGCTCGGAACGGTCCGCGAGACCGCTGAACGCCTCGACGACGTCGTAGGGCGACGTGGTGCGCGAGGCAGGGATCTCGGCACCCTCCTTCAGCTGGCCCCGACCGTCGGGCTCGAGGCCCAGGTACATCGCGCCGAGCAGCGTCTTGACCCTGATCCCCGCCCCGGTGCTCCGCCCGAACTGTGCGGCCTTGTCGACCTTGAACTCCACGCGCACATGGTCGCCCTGGAGCTCCACGGCCTTGACCTTGCCGACCCGGACTCCGGCGACCCGCACCTCGTCGTTGGCCTTGAGTCCGCCGGCTTCGGTGAACGCGGCGTAGTAGGTGTTGCCGCCGCCGATGAGCGGCAGGCTGTCGGCCTTGAAGGCGGCGAGCACGAAGGCCGCGATCATCGCCAGGCTGACGGCGCCGATGATCACGGGGTTCCGCTCGCGAAAGGGGGTGCTCATCCGACGTTGCACCTCGGGCTGTTGGTCTTGTAGTCCACGGGAACGCTGGGCAGGGGATCGGGGAGCTTCACCACGCCCTTGAAGTTGCACAGGTAGAAGTTGAAGAAGGACCCGTAGATCGCGGTACGCCCGACCTTGGTGAGCTTGATGGGCAGCACCTGGAGCGCGCGGTCGACCTCCTTCTTGTTGGAGTCGAGGTTCCCCGCCACCTTGCGCAGCTGCTTGACGTCGGTGGTCAGGCCCGGGCGGATGCCGGTCACGAGGTCGGAGGTCTGCACCGCCAGCGCGCTGATCGAGTCGAGCGAGCCGAGGATCGCCTTGCGGTCACCGGAGAGCCCGGAGATGAAGACACGAAGCTTGATCAGCAGGTCCGACAGCTCGCTGTCGCGGTTGCCGATCGTCACCATCGTCTCGTTGAGGTTCGAGATCAGGCTGCCGATCACCTGGTCCCGGCCGGCGAGGGTCGAGGTGATCGAGGCGGTGTGCGAGAGCAGGCTGTCGAGCGTGCCGCCCTCCCCCTGGAACACGGTGACGATCTCGTACGAGAGCTTGTTGATGTCCGCGGGCGACAAGGCTTGGAAGAGTGGCTTGAAGCCGTTGAACAGCACCGTGAGGTCCAGGGCCGGCTGCGTGCGGGACAGTGGGATCGTCGAGCCTTCCTTCATGTCCCCCGGGCCGCCGGTGCCCTGGCTGAGCGAGATGTAGCGCTGGCCGACCAGGTTGCGGTAGCGGATCAGCGCCATCGTGCCGTTGGTGACGGCCTGGTCGCTGTAGACCTTGAACGTGACCAGCGCTCGGGTGCGTCGGTAGACCTCGATGTTCTTGACGTTGCCGACCTTGACGCCCGCGATCCTGACGTCGTCCCCCTTGACGACACCGGTCGCGTCGGTGAAGACGGCCTTGTACTCCTTGCTGCCCTTGAAGGAGATGTTGCCGATGGTGACCACCAGCAGCATCGTCGCCAGGGTGGTGACCAGGATGAAGATCACCAGCTTGACGGCATCGCTGCTCGTCTTCTTGTCCAGGAGCTTCATCGCACGCTCACCTCGGATCCGCGAGCCAGGGGGCCGACCAGCAGGGACGTCAGGTCGGGCACGTCGTCGTTGGCCGTGCCCAGCGAGGGTCCGACCATCGAGTTGATCAGGGCGCGCTCGGCGGCGCCGCCGGCGAAGCCGGAGGACACGTCGAAGCCGGGCGCGCTGCGGGGCCGGAACTTGCCGTGGCTGCCGTTCACTCCGTCATCGACCTTGTGCACCGGCGGCTGCGGCGTCTTGTTCTTCTGGGAGTACGGCGGGTTGGGCAGCTTCTCGCAGTGCGGGCCGTTGTGGGCGCCGTACTTGGGGCTGTCCTGCGGGGTGTACCCCGTGGGCTGGTTCGGGAGGACCTCGAGGTTGATGTGCAGGGTGTAGCCACGGAACTGCTCGGCCAGCCTCGGCGCCTGGTTGACCATGCCCTTGATCAGGCAGGGGTACTCCGGGGCGTACTTCGCGAACAACGGCAGCTGCGCCTGACCCTGCTTGCTCAACCGGATGATGTTCTGCCCGTTCTGCTCCAAGAAGTCCTTGGTGGTCCGCGAGAACCCCGCCACATCGTTGAACAACGCCTGAACCTTCTGCTCCTTCTCCACGAACGTGTCACCGGTCGTCACACTGTTGCGCAACACGTTCGCCAGCTCCGGAACCACCTCCGCGTAGGTGTCCGAGACCGTCGCCAGCTTCCCCAGATCATCGACCAACAACGGGATCTTCGGATTCATCCGCTTCAGGTACGAGTTCAAGATCGACAGGTTCTCACCCACCTTCTCACCCCGCCCCTCCAACGCCTGCGCCATCGCCGTCAACGTGTAGTTCAGCTGCGCCGGCTGCACCGTCCGCAACAACGGGTACAGGTCCGAGAGCACCTTCTCCACCTCGATGGCCACCTTCGACTCCGAGATGACATCCCCGGCCCGGATGCTCCGCGACGACGGATCCTTCGGCATCTGCAACGCCACGTACTTCTCACCGAACAACGTCTTCGGCACGATCCGCGCCGTCACGTTCTTCGGGATCAGATGCGTCTCCCCCGGGATGATGGCCATGTGCAGCGTGGCCCCGTCACCGGTCGAGACGACCTCACGGACGTCGCCCACGATCAGCCCGCGGATCTTCACGTCCGCCAGCGCAGGCAGCTGCAGGCCGATGGAGGAGCTCTGGAGCCGCACCGGAACGTAGTCGACGAACTTCTTGGTGAAGATGGCGTAGGTCAACCAGACGAACAGCAGCAGCAGAGCCAGGAACGCGATCCCCAGCACCTGGTGCTTCGACGCGGCGGCGACGGAACGGGCGCTCATCGCACGCTCACCTCGGTCCCGCGGGCGAGCGGAGCGAACAGCAGGGTGGCGACGTCAGGCACCCGCTGCGACGGGATCCCCATCGCGGGACCGGCCAGCGACCCCACCAGGCCCCGTTCGGCACGGGTGCCGGAGAACCCGGAGGTCACGTCGAAGCCGGTGGCGGCGCGCTCCTTGCCGACTGGGTAGTTCACGCCGTCCTTGATCGGCGGCACCAGCGAGCGCGGCGGGAGGTTCTTCTGGCCGTAACCGAAGTGGATCGCCTTCTCGCACTGACCGAGGTCGATGCGGTGCTGCCCGTGCTCGGCGTAGGCCGGGTCGTCCCCCGGGTTGAAGCCTCGCGGCTGGTTCGGGAGGACCTCGAGGTTGATGTGCAGGGTGTAGCCACGGAAGGCCTGCTCCTGCAGCGGGATCGCTCCCACGATGCCCTTGATCAGGCAGGGGTACTCCGGGGCGTACTTCGCGAACAACGGCAGCTGCGCCTGACCCTGCTTGCTCAACCGGATGATGTTCTGCCCGTTCTGCTCCAAGAAGTCCTTGGTGGTCCGCGAGAACCCCGCCACATCGTTGAACAACGCCTGAACCTTCTGCTCCTTCTCCACGAACGTGTCACCGGTCGTCACACTGTTGCGCAACACGTTCGCCAGCTCCGGAACCACCTCCGCGTAGGTGTCCGAGACCGTCGCCAGCTTCCCCAGATCATCGACCAACAACGGGATCTTCGGATTCATCCGCTTCAGGTACGAGTTCAAGATCGACAGGTTCTCACCCACCTTCTCACCCCGCCCCTCCAACGCCTGCGCCATCGCCGTCAACGTGTAGTTCAGCTGCGCCGGCTGCACCGTCCGCAACAACGGGTACAGGTCCGAGAGCACCTTCTCCACCTCGATGGCCACCTTCGACTCCGAGATGACATCCCCGGCCCGGATGCTCCGCGACGACGGATCCTTCGGCATCTGCAACGCCACGTACTTCTCACCGAACAACGTCTTCGGCACGATCCGCGCCGTCACGTTCTTCGGGATCAGATGCGTCTCCCCCGGGAAGATGCCCAGCTCGAGCTCGGCCTTGTCGCCGGTGCTCGTGGTGGACAGCACCTCACCGACGATCACGCCGTGGATCTTGACGTCGGCCCGCGAGGGAAGCTGCAGGCCGATCTTCGACGACTTCAGTCGCACCTCGTCGTAGCTCTTGAAGCTCTTGTTGAAGATGGCGTAGGTCAGACCGGCGAAGAGCGCGAGCAGAAGCAGGAACGCGACACCCAGCACCTGGTGCTGGAGGCCGGACATGAAGGCGCTCTTCGTGCGTGCCATGTGCTACCCCGCCAGCCTCACGGTTGCGGTGGTGCCCCAGATCGCCATCGACAAGAACAGGTCGATGACGTTGATGGCGACGATGGACGTCCGGACCGCACGCCCGACCGCCACCCCCACACCGGCGGGGCCGCCGGAGGCGGTGTACCCGTGGTAGCAGTGGATCAAGATGATCACCACCGAGAAGATCAGCACCTTCCCGAAGGACCACAGCACGTCACCCGGTGGCAGGAACTGGTTGAAGTAGTGGTCGTAGGTGCCGGCGCTCTGCCCGAAGAACTGCGTGACGGTCAGTCGGGTGGCGAAGTACGACGACAGGAGGCCGACGACGTACAGCGGGGTGACCGCGACCAGACCGGCGATGATCCGTGTGGTGACCAGGAACGGCAGGGACGGGATCGCCATCACCTCGAGGGCGTCGACCTCCTCCGAGATCCGCATCGCGCCGAGCTGCGCGGTGAAGCCGCAGCCGACCGTGGCTGCGAGCGCGATGCCCGCGACCAGGGGTGAGATCTCCCGGGTGTTGAAGTAGGCGGAGACGAAACCCGCGAAGGCGGCGGTGCCGATCTGGTTCAGCGCCGCGTAGCCCTGCAGGCCGACCTCGGTGCCGGTGAAGAACGCCAGGCCGGTGATGACGCCCACGGTGCCGCCGATGACCGCGAGGGCACCGGAGCCGAGCGTCACCTCGGCGAGCAGCCGCAAGATCTCCTTCTTGTAGCGCCGCAGGGTGCGGGGGGTCCACGCGAGGGCGCGCAGGTAGAACGACAGCTCGGCGCCGAGCCCGTCCAGCATGCTCAGGGGCCGCTGGTAGACCGCCTTGATGTTCGCCATGGCGCCTCCTCAGCCCGTCTTCGGTGGAACGAGCTGGAAGTAGATCGCGCTCAGCACGAAGTTCGTGACGAAGAGCAGCATGAACGTGATGACCACGGACTCGTTCACCGCATCTCCGACGCCCTTGGGTCCACCCCCCGCGTTCATGCCCTTGTACGCCGCGACGATGGCCGCGATGAGGCCGAAGATCAGCGCCTTGACCATCCCCTGCCAGAGGTCGGGCAGCTGGGCCAGGGCGGTGAAGCTGGCGAGGTAGGCCCCCGGGGTCCCGTCCTGGAGCACGACGTTGAAGACGTAGCCGCCGGCCACGCCGACCACGCTGACCAGGCCGTTGAGGAAGACCGCGACCATCATCGCCGCCAGCACCCGTGGCACCACGAGCCGCTGGATCGGGTCGATGCCGAGCACCATCATGGCGTCCAGCTCCTCGCGGATCTTGCGGGCGCCCAGGTCGGCCGCGATCGCCGATCCACCCGCCCCCGCGATCAGCAGCGAGGTCGCGATCGGCCCGGCTTCCCGTACGACGGCGAGCACCGCGGCCGAGCCCGTGAAGGACTGCGCACCGAACTGCTTGATCAGACCGCCGACCTGGAGCGCGATGACCGCACCGAACGGGATCGCCACCAGCGCCGTCGGCACGATCGTCACCGAGGCGATGAACCAGGCCTGCTGCAGGAACTCACGGGTCTGGAAGGGGCGCCGGAAGAGGCCGCGTCCCACGTCGAGACCGAAGGCGAACAGCTTGCCGGCGGTCCCGATCGGTGCCAGCACCCGGGAGGAGGTGATCGAGGCCATCAGACGCCGGTCGCCATCGGCATGTTCTCTTCGAAGGAACCCGGCGGTGGGCTGATGTCGTTCTCCTTGCACCAGGCGCCGGGCTCCCGCTGGCTCCGGCGCGGCACGCCGTTCGAGGGCTGGATCTGCATGGGGATGGGCGGCAGCGGCGGCATCTCCTCGCCCTTCTCCTGCTCCAGCTCGTCGGCGTCCTTCTCCTCCGACATCCCGATCGGGCCGATCCGCTGGGCGTTGAGGAACTGCCGGACGACCGGCTCCTCGGACGAGAGCAGCATCTCGCGGGGGCCGAACATGGCCAGGTGCTTGTGGTAGAGCAGACCGATGTTGTCGGGCACCGTCCGCGCGGTGTTGATGTCGTGGGTGACGATGAGGAACGTGGCGTCGATCTGTGCGTTCAGGTCGATGATGAGCTGGTTGAGGAACGACGTACGGACCGGGTCGAGCCCCGAGTCCGGCTCGTCGAAGAGCACGATCTCCGGGTCGAGCACCAGAGCGCGGGCCAGGCCGGCGCGCTTGCGCATGCCTCCGGAGATCTCACCGGGAAGCTTGTCCTCGGCCCCCACGAGGCCGGCCAGCTCCATCTTCTCCATGACGATGTCCCGGACCTCGGACTCGCTCTTCTTGGTGTGCTCGCGCAGCGGGAAGGCGACGTTGTCGTAGAGCGACATCGAGCCGAACATCGCGCCGTCCTGGAACAGCACTCCGAACAGCTTGCGGATCTCGTAGAGCTCCTTCTCCTTGCAGCTCGCGATGTCGGTTCCCTCGATCATGATCGTGCCCCGGTCTGGCTTGAGCAGGCCGATCAGTGCCTTGAGGAAGACGGACTTGCCGGTGCCCGAGGGGCCGAGCATGACGGAGATCTCGCTCGCCGGGATCGTGAGCGTGACGTCGCCCCAGATCAGCTGTTTGCCGAACGACTTCGTCAGGCCGTCGACCTTGATCTCGACGCCCACGAGCGCCCTCCCTTGTCCTGTTGCCGTCGTCGCAGGGCACGCCGACCCGAGAGCGCGCGACGATCTTGGTCTTCCCAGCATTACTAACGAGTAAACAGATCAGAGGGTACGTCACATTTGTGAGGGGCAACACACGGTGTCACTCATGGTTCGACAAGTTTCACCGTCGCCTCCCCGATCCGGGGCCGGGGGGTGGCTCTCCCAGCGCTCGGAGACGGGGAACGGCGGCCTCCCCCTCGGGGAAGGCCGCCGTCCGGCCGCGCTCCTGGGAGCCATGGACAACTCCCAGGCAGGAGGCAGGTGTCAGGCAGGCGTCACTTGACGGAGACGGTGGCGCCGGCGCCCTCGAGGGCACCCTTCGCCTTCTCCGCGGCCTCCTTGTTGACCTTCTCCAAGATGGCCTTCGGTGCGGCCTCGACCAGCTCCTTGGCTTCCTTGAGGCCGAGGCTGGTGAGCGAGCGGACCTCCTTGATGACGTTGATCTTCTTCTCGCCGGCGGCCTCCAGGACGACGTCGAACTCGTCCTGCTCCTCGGGCGCCTCGGCCTCGCCGGCGCCCGCGCCGGCCGGGGCGGCGGCGGCCACGGCGACCGGGGCGGCGGCGGTCACGCCGAAGGTCTCTTCGAACTGCTTCACGAACTCGCTGAGCTCCAGGAGGGTCATCTCCTTGAAGGCGTCGAGCAGCTCGTCGGTGGTGAGCTTCGCCATGGTGGCGTTTCCTTCCAGTAAGCCGGCCCGCACGGTCGTGGGGGGCTGGGTGGTGGTGGCGGTGGTCCTGCGTCCGAGCCGCTCAGGCCTCGGTGCTGTCCTGCCGCGGTGTCCTGCCCGGTGTCCTGCCCGGTGTCCTGCCCGGTGTCGTCCGCGTCAGGCGTGCTCGCGGACTCGTCGGCCGCCTCCGCAGCGGGTGCCGGCGCTCCGGCACCGCCCTGGAGGACGGACGGGTCCTGCTCGGCCTTGGCCTGCAGGGCGCCCGCGAGCCGAGCTGCCTGCGCCAACGGGGCGTTGAGCAGGTAGACGGCCTGGCTGAGCGAGGCCAGCATGCCGCCCGCGAGCCTCGCGAGGAGGACCTCACGCGACTCCAGGTCGGCCAGCTTGGCGATCTCCGCCGCGGCGAGCGGCTTCCCGTCGAGGACACCGCCCTTGATCACGAGGGACGGGTGTGCCTTGGCAAAGTCACGCAGCCCCTTGGCCGCCTCGACCACGTCGCCGTTGATGAAGGCGATGGCGGTCGGACCGGTGAGCAGGTCGTCGAATCCCTCGACGCCCGCCTCGGTCGCGGCGATCTGGGTCAGCGTGTTCTTGACCACGGCGTAGTTCGCGTTCTCGCCGAGAGAGCGCCGCAGGTCCTGCAGCTGCTTCACGGTGAGGCCGCGGTACTCGGTCAGCACGGCTCCCGCAGACTCCTGGAACGACTCCACGAGCTCTGCGACGTCGGCTGCCTTGTCTGGCCGCGCCATGGGTCTCCTTCCGGATGGGTCGACCGGCTGTCTCCTGGACGGACGAGGGCCCGGCAACAGAAAGAGCCCCGGCGCAGGCGCACGGGGCTCGGCACGGGCGCGACCCCGGAGGATCGTGCAACGATGCGTGACTCGGTGTCACCTGCGCAGGACGCCCGCTGAGCGGGACCTTCGGCTGACTCCCCTGCACGAGCAGGAGCCAACGACCGGCGGTCTCTGGTTTCAACGCGTGACTGTACGGCCCCGACGAGCCACGAGCCAAATCCGGCCTCGACGAGGTCGTGCTAAATCGGGCGAATCGGCAGCGGTGGCGCCGTCGGGATGCTTCCATGAGACGTGGATCTCTCACTGGAGCCCGTGAGCGCCGTCCTGGAGCAGGCCGACCACCGGCTGCGCTTCGGGACCTACTCGTTGGACCGCATCTGGCCTACCGGATTCTCGCTGCTGGACCAGACCCTGAACGGTGGGTTCCGCTCCGGCGAGCTGGTGCTGCTCGGCGGGCCCCAGGGCCTGGGCAAGACCACCTGGGTGCTCCAGGTCGCCCGCAACATCGCCCGCGCCGGACGACCGGTGGTGGTGTTCTCCTTCGAGCACGACACCCAGACGCTGCTGGTGCGGCTGGTGACGCTGGAGGCCGGCGAGATCGGCGGCATCGTCGCGCCCACGCTCGACCGGATCCGGTCGACGTTCGAGGCGGTCGACGGGCGCCTCGGCTCGGTGGCCTCCCGGCTGGCCGACACCGAGTGCGGGGTGGAGGCGGTCCAGACCGTGCAGGAGTACGGCGAGCGGCTGCTGCTGCACCGCTCCACGGGCACCTCCACCGGCCTCGAGACGATCCAGAGCGCCATCGAGCAGGTCACCGAGCGGACCGGCACGGCACCGCTGGTCGTCATCGACTACCTGCAGAAGGTGCACGTGCCCGGGGCCGTCGACGAGCAGGAGCGGATCACCACCGTCACCGAGGGGCTCAAGGACCTGGCCCTCGACCACGACGTACCCGTGCTCGCCGTGGCCGCGGCGGACAAGGAGGGCCTCGTCGTCGGAAAGCGGCTGCGGGTCAACCACCTGCGCGGTTCCTCCGCGCTGGCCTACGAGGCCGACACGGTGCTGCTGCTCAACGACAAGTTCGACGTGGTCGCCCGCCACCACCTGGTCTACAGCATGGGAAACATCGAGAAGTTCCGGAACTGGGCCGTGCTCACCGTGGAGAAGAACCGCAACGGCCGGGCCGCGATCGACCTGGAGTTCCTGAAGAAGTTCGACCACTGCCGCTTCGACACGACCGGCCGCCCGGTGCTCGAGCAGCTGGTCGACGAGCGCATCTTCCTCGAGTAGACCGAGCCGGACGGGTGTGGCTCAGGCCTCGTCCTCGTTCGCGACGTTGCGCGTCTTGTTGGGGTCCACCTGGACACCCGGACCCATCGTCGTGGAGACCGTGACCTTCCTCAGGTAGCGGCCCTTGGAGCTGGCAGGCTTGAGCCGCAGCACCTCCTCGAGCGCGGCTGCGTAGTTCTCCGCGAGCTGCGCCTGGGAGAACGACGCCTTGCCGATGATGAAGTGCAGGTTGGCGTGCCGGTCGACGCGGAACTCGATCTTGCCGCCCTTGATCTCGGTGACCGCCTTCGCCACGTCGGGCGTCACGGTGCCGGTCTTCGGGTTCGGCATCAGGCCACGCGGACCGAGGACGCGCCCGAGCCGGCCCACCTTGCCCATCATGTCCGGCGTGGCCACCACGGCGTCGAAGTCGAGCCAGCCGCCGCTCACGCGCTCGATGAGCTCGTCGCCGCCGACCTCGTCGGCGCCCGCCTCGCGTGCGGCGTCGGCCTTGTCCCCGTTGGCGAAGACCAGCACCCGGGCGGTCTTGCCGGTCCCGTGGGGAAGGTTCACGGTGCCGCGGACCATCTGGTCGGCCTTCCGCGGGTCGACGCCCAGCCGCATGGCGACGTCGACGGTCTCGTCGAACTTCCGCTTGGTGCCCGACTGGGCGATCTTGATGGCGTCGAGCGGGGTGTAGAGGGTGTCCTGGTCGAACGTCTCGGCGGTCGCCCGGTAGCTCTTGCTGCGCTGCATGTCTGGTTCCTTCTCGTGTCGCGTCCAGAGTGTGGTGAACGGGCGCTCAGCGGCCCTGCCACGCCGGGTACGACGTACCCGGGTCGTGCGGTCAGTCGGTGGTGATGCCCATCGATCGGGCGGTGCCCTCCACGATCTTCATGGCGGAGTCGATGTCGTTGGCGTTCAGGTCCGGCAGCTTGGTCGTGGCGATCTCGCGCACCTGGTCCTTGGTCAGCTTGCCGACCTTCTCCTTGTGCGGGACGCCCGACCCCTTCTGCAGGCCGGCGGCCTTCTTGATCAGCTCGGCGGCCGGCGGGGTCTTCGTGATGAAGGTGAACGACCGGTCCTCGTAGACGGTGATCTCCACGGGGATGACGTTGCCGCGCATCGGTTCGGTCTGCGCGTTGTAGGCCTTGCAGAACTCCATGATGTTCACGCCGTGGGGACCGAGCGCGGTACCCACCGGCGGAGCAGGAGTCGCCGCCCCGGCCTGCAGCTGCACCTTGACGAGCGCAGCGATCTTCTTCTTCGGAGGCATGTCTGTTCCTAGGTCCTAACGTGTGTGGTGCTGGGTGGTGCGGCTTCGGCTCAGACCTTCTGGATCTGGCTGAAGCTCAGCTCGACCGGGGTCTCCCGGCCGAAGATCTCGACGAGGGCCTTGACCCTCTGCGACTCCGCGTTGATCTCGGTGATCGTGGCGTGCAGCGTGGCGAAGGGACCGTCGACGACCATCACCGAGTCGGAGACGTCGAAGTCGGCGACCTCGACCTTCTTCTTCGCGGCACCGCCCCCCTTCTCGGGGGCCGCCGCCTCCGCCTGCGCGGCGATGGCGGGCGCGAGCATGCTCTCGACCTCGTCGAGGCTCAGCGGGACCGGCTGGTGGCTGTGGCCGACGAAGCCGGTGACCGACGGGGTGTGCCGCACCGCCGCCCAGGACTCGTCGGTGAGGTCCATGCGGACGAGGACGTAGCCGGGGAGGACGGTGCGCTTGACGAGCTTGCGCTGACCGTTCTTGATCTCGGCGACCTCCTCGGTGGGGACGATCACCTCGTGGATGTAGTCCTCCATGTTCAGGGAGGTGATGCGGTTCTCGAGGTTGGCCTTCACCCGGTTCTCCATGCCGGAGTAGGTGTGGACCACGAACCAGTCGCCGACCTTGTCCCGGAGCGCGTCGCGGAACTCCTGCAACGGGTCGACGGGCGCCTCCTCAGGGGCGTCCGCCTCGGGGGCGTCGTCGGCCGTGTCCTCGTCGGCTGCCGGCACCGTCGCGGAGTCGGCGGCCGCCTCCTCCGCGACCTGGCCGGCGGCCTCGTCATCGGTCGGCAGGTCGGCCGGCAGGTCGGTCGGCAGGTCGGTCGGCTGCTCGACGAGAGACTGCTCCTCGGCATCGGTCGAGGTGGCTCCCTGAAGCTCTTCGTTGTACTGCTGCGACACGATTACTCAGTCACCTTCATCTTCTCGGATCACGCTGCGTCGAGCCGTCGGCCGGACGCCGGCGGTGCAGGACAGGTCCCGGGGTCAGCCGAAGACCTTGAACACCAACCGCCCGAAGCCCAGGTCGAGCAACGAGACGATCGTCATGATCACCAGCACGAACACCAGCACGACAACGAAGTACGTGATCAGCTGCTGCTGCGTCGGCCACACGACCTTGCGGAGCTCGGCCACGACCTGGCGGTAGAACGTGGTCGGGCTCGTTCGCTTCTCGCGCGACGGGCCCGTCGAGCGCACGGGGCGGCTCTGGGTCACGTTCTCCACCTCTCTCGGTCTCGCGGTGCGTCGGCGTCTGGCTCGTCCGGCGCTGCCGGCTGGTCGGTCACGGTCGAGCAGGGCACGAGGGACTTGAACCCCCAACCTTCGGTTTTGGAGACCGATGCTCTGCCAGTTGAGCTAGTGCCCTCCGATGGTCCACCGCCCGGGCATGACGACTAAGGGTGAGGTCCACCGAGCAGAAAGTGTACGGGGGGGCCACTGACGAAGTCGAACCGAGCCACGACCCGGGTGGGCCCGCCGGGCCCTGGGTGCAAGCATAGGCGCCATGACAACCGACGACTCCACGAGCCCGTCCCCCACCGGCCGTCGCGTCTCGGCGCGCATCGGCGGCATCGCCGAGTCGGCAACGCTGGCCGTGGACGCGAAGGCCAAGGCGCTGAAGGCGGCCGGCAGGCCGGTGATCGGGTTCGGGGCCGGCGAACCGGACTTCCCGACGCCGGGCTACATCGTCGAGGCGGCCGTGGAGGCGTGCCGCGACCCCCGCAACCACCGGTACACCCCGGCCGGCGGGCTCCCCGATCTCAAGCAGGCGATCGTGGACAAGACGCAGCGCGACTCGGGGTACTCGGTGCAGCCCGCGCAAATCCTGGTCACCAACGGCGGCAAGCAGGCGATCTACGAGGCGTTCGCGACGATCCTCGACCCCGGGGACGAGGTGCTGCTGCCCGCGCCGTACTGGACCACCTACCCGGAGGCGATCCGGCTGGCCGGCGGCGTGCCCGTGGAGGTGCTCGCCGACGAGAGCCAGGACTACAAGGTGACCCCCGAGCAGCTCGAGGCCGCCCGGACCGACCGCACCAAGGCGCTGCTGTTCTGCTCGCCGTCGAACCCCACGGGGGCGGTGAGCACCCCCGCCGAGGTCGAGGAGATCGGCCGCTGGCTGAGGGAGCACGAGCTGTGGGTGGTGACCGACGAGATCTACGAGCACCTCACCTACGGCGGGACGGAGACCGTCTCGCTCCCGGTCGCGGTGCCCGCTCTCGCGGACCGCTGCATCGTCGTCAACGGCGTCGCGAAGACCTACGCGATGACCGGCTGGCGGGTGGGTTGGCTGATCGGGCCCCCGGACGTGGTGAAGGCGGCCACCAACCTGCAGTCGCACGCCACCTCGAACGTGAACAACGTCGCGCAGCGGGCGGCGATCGCAGCGCTGAGCGGCGACCTCACCGCGGTGGCCGAGATGCGGGAGGCGTTCGACCGACGGCGCCGCACGATCGTGCACATGCTCAACGAGATCGACGGAGTCGAGTGCCCGGAGCCGGCGGGCGCGTTCTACGTCTACCCCTCGGTGAAGGGCGTTCTCGGCCGCGAGATCGGCGGCCGCACGCCCACCACCTCGGCGGAGCTCGCCGAGGTCATCCTCGACGAGGCCGAGGTGGCGGTCGTGCCCGGTGAGGCGTTCGGGGCGCCGGGCTACCTCCGGCTCTCCTACGCCCTGGGGGACGACGACCTGGCCGAGGGCGTGGCCCGCATGCAGAAGCTGCTCGGCTGAGTGCCCCGTCCGTCCGACCCCGGCGTGGGCCCGGGCGGTGAGCGCGCCCGCGACCTGCGGACCCTCCCGAAGGCGCACCTGCACCTGCACTTCACCGGCTCGATGCGTCACCCGACGCTGGTGGAGCTGGCTGAGCGGGACGGCATCGTGCTGCCGGACGCTCTGGTCCAGGACTGGCCGCCACGGCTCTCCGCGGCGGACGAGAAGGGCTGGTTCCGGTTCCAGCGGCTCTACGACGTCGCACGCTCGACGCTGCGCACCGAGGCGGACGTCCGCCGGCTGGTGCGCGAGGCCGCAGAGGACGACGTCGCCGACGGCAGCAGGTGGCTGGAGCTCCAGGTCGACCCCAGCGGCTATGCCGCCCGGTTCGGCGGCATCACGGCGTTCACGGACCTGGTGCTGGATGCGACCCGGGAGGCCTCGGCGGCCACCGGGCTGGGCATCGCCGTCGTCGTCGCCGCGAACCGGACACGTCATCCGCTCGACGCCCGGACCCTGGCGCGACTGGCCGCCCAGTACGCCGGGCGGGGGGTCGTCGGCTTCGGTCTGTCCAACGACGAGCGCCGGGGCAGCACCTCGGACTTCGCACCGGCCTTCGCCATCGCCGAGCGCGCCGGGCTGCTGCTCGCCCCGCACGGTGGCGAGCTGCTCGGGGCGGAGTCGGTCCGCACCTGCCTGGACGAGCTGCACGCGCATCGGCTCGGCCACGGGGTGCGGGTCGCCGAGGACCCGGCGCTGCTCGACCGGGTGGTAGCGGCGGGTGTGCCGCTGGAGGTCTGCCCGGTGTCCAACGTCGCGCTCGGGGTCTACAGCGACCTGACGTCTGTGCCGCTGCCGCAGCTGCTGAGCGCCGGCGCGACCGTCGCACTGGGGGCCGACGACCCGCTGCTGTTCGGCTCTCGGCTCGCCTCCCAGTACGCCACCATGCGTGCCGCGCACGGCCTCTGCGACGAGCAGCTCGCCCGGCTGGCCCGGATGTCGGTCGAGGCGTCCGCGGCGCCGCACGAATTCAAGGACGACGTACTGGCCGACATCGCTGCGTGGCTCGCCTCCTCGGCCTAGGGTGTCGGGCATGACCACACCCCCGGGGGAGGGCGATCAGCCCCAGGACCCGTACCAGACGCCCGCAGGCGGCGAGCCGGACCCGTACGGCCAGCAGCCCGGTCAGCCCGGCTACGGACAGCAGCCGAACCCCTACCCTCAGCAGCCGGATCCCTACGGCCAGCAGCAGCCCGGCTACTGGGAGCAGCAGGCCCAGCAGCCCGGCTCGTACGGACAGCAGCAGCCCGGGTACGGGCAGCAGCCCGGGTACGGGCAGCAGCCCGGGTACGGAGCGCCCGCCTACGGACCGGCCATGCCGGACCACCCGAAGGCCACCACGTCGTTGGTGCTCGGCATCCTCAGCGTCGTGCTGTGCCAGGTCATCGGGCCGTTCGCCTGGAAGATCGGCAAGCAGACCGTCAAGGAGATCGACGCCGCCCAGGGGCAGCTCGGCGGCCGCGGCTCGGCGCAGGCGGGCTACGTCCTCGGGATCATCGGCACGGTGCTGCTCGGGTTCGTGGTCGTCTACTTGGCGTTCGTGGTGGTGCTGGTCGTGGTCGGGCTGTCCACCAGCCCCTGAGCGGGGAGGCTGCACCCGACGAGCACCGGCTCGTTGTCCAGCCGGACGCCGAAGGTGTCCAGGACGCCGGAACGCACCTCAGCTGCGAGCGCGAGCAGGTCGCGGGTGCGCGCCCGCCCGCGGTTGGTCAGCGCGAGCGTGTGCTTGGTCGAGAGCGACACACGGTCGTTGCCGTAGCCCTTGGTGAAGCCGGAGTGCTCGATCAGCCAGGCCGCGCTGGTCTTCGTGGTGCCGTCGGGCGCTCGCCAGCGGGGGGCCTCGGCGGGGAGCCGGGCCGCGACAGCCGGCTCGAGCAGCGGGTTGGTGAAGAACGACCCGGCACTCCAGGTGTCGTGGTCGTGCTCGTCGAGCACCATCCCCTTGCGACGGCGAAGCTCGAGCACCGCCGCACGAACCTCGCTCGTCGGTGCCCGATCGCCCACCTCGACCCCGAGCGCGCGGGCGAGCTCGGCGTAGCGGACCTGCTCGGAGAGGTCGCCGAGCCGGAACTGGAAGGTCACCGACAGCACCAGGTGGCGGCCCGGGTCCCGCTTGAACCGGCTCGTGCGGTAGCCGAAGCCGCAGTCGGCGGCGAAGAAGGTGCGCTGTGCACCGTCGACCCGGTCCCAGCAGCGGACCGAGGCGATCGTGTCGGCCACCTCCTGGCCGTAGGCGCCGACGTTCTGCACCGGGGTGGCGCCCACGCTGCCCGGGATGCCGGAGAGCGCCTCGATGCCGACCCAGCCGCGCTCGACCGCCCGGGCGACGAACGAGTCCCAGGGCTCGCCCGCAGCCACCGTGACCATCGCGCCGCCGCAGGTGTCCTGGTCGACGTCGGTGCCGCGGGTCTCGATGCGGACGACCAACCCGTCGAACCCGGCGTCCGCGACCACGAGGTTGCTGCCGCCGGCCACCAGCAGCACCGCGGTGCCCTCCTCGTCGGCCCGGCGCACGGCGTCGCGCAGCTCGGCCTCGGTGCGGGCGTGCACCAGGCTGCGCGCGGGGCCGCCGAGGCGGAGGGTGGTGAGCTCGGCGAGCCGCTCAGCCACCCAGCACCGCCTTGGGCACGCCCAGCACCTTCTCGCCGCGGCAGGTGACCTCGAGCGCGACCTGCACGCCCTCGTCGGTGACGTTCGTGACCGTCCCGCGGACCACGACGTCGACGCCGATGTCGTCGTCGGGGACCAGGACCGGCTTGGTGAACCTGCAGCCGAGCTCGCGCACCCGCCCCGGCCCACCGGCCCACGTGTCCAGCGCGCGGGCGGCCAGCGCCAGGGTGTACATGCCGTGGGCGATGACCCCGGGTAGGCCGACCGAGGTCGCCACCCGGTCGGACCAGTGGATGGGGTTGAAGTCACCGCTCGCGCCTGCGTAGCGGACCAGGTCCGCGCGGGTGACGGTGTAGCGCTGCTCGGGCAGCTCGTCGCCGGTGCTGAGGTCCAGGGCGCTCACGCGTCCTCCCCCCGGTGCACCAGAGTGGCGTAGGCGGTGCACACCGGCAGCCCGTCGCGGTCGGTGACCTCGCTGCGGGTGCCGATGATGTCGGCGCCGCCCATCTGTCGCAGCGTGTCGACGGTGAGCGTGGCACTGAGCTCGTCGCCTGCCACCACGGGCCGCGTGTAGGTGAACCGCTGGTCTCCGTGCACCACCCGGTGCAGCGCGATGCCCACCGACGGGTCCACCATCAGCTCGGTCATCGCCGCGAAGGCCACCACGATCGGGAACGTCGCCGGGGCGGCGCCCCCGTCGTAGGTCGAGCCGGTGGCGTGCGCGAACTCGACGATCTTCTCGCGGGAGACCGCGTAGGGCTGGGTCGGCGGGAACGTCCGCCCGGCCAGGGATGCCTCGACTGCCATGGCGGCGAATCTACCGCCCGGGACGCAGGACGGCCCCGGACGGAGCCCGGGGCCGTGCGGGTGGTGACGAGGGACGCTAGCGCGTCTCGCGGTGCTCGGTGTGCTGGCGGCAGAACGGGCAGAACTTCTTCATCGCCATGCGGTCCGGGTCGTTGCGCCGGTTCTTCTTGGTGATGTAGTTGCGGTTCTTGCACTCCACGCAGGCCAAGGTGATCTTGGGACGAACATCTGAGCTCTTGCTGGCCACGGAACTGCCTCTGCTTTCGACTACCGCTGACGTGCTGCCCGGACGGGCAACCCTTCGAGTATGGCGACCCGCGCAAGCGGGCGATCATGCCGGGGTGCTGCTGGTGATGCGAGTAGCGGGGGCGGGGATCGAACCCGCGACCTCACGATTATGAGTCGTGCGCTCTAACCGCCTGAGCTACCCCGCCTCGTGCAACCAGGCCGCCTCTCGAACCGGACGACCTGCTCAGAGCCCCTTTACGGAATCGAACCGTAGACCTTCTCCTTACCATGGAGACGCTCTGCCGACTGAGCTAAAGGGGCGCAAACGCACGGGCGAGAATACACAGGGCGTCGGCCGATCCTGAAATCGTGAAGGCCACCTCGTCATGATGGTCGACGTGCAGCCCTTCTACGCGCCCGACGGCCCCGACCGCTACACCTCCACCCCTTCGACCGCTGGTCCGTGGGGCACCGGGACCCAGCACGGCGGACCACCGGCGGCCCTGCTGACCCGTGCGGTCGAGGGCCTGCACCGCGAGGGGCCCGATCGGGTGGTGGGCCGGCTGACCATGGAGCTGCTCGGGCCGGTGCCCGTCGGGCCGCTGCGGGTCACCGCCTCCGTCGTACGCCCGGGACGGTCGGTGGAGATGTGCGAGGCGACGGCGTACGACGAGTCACGCGGGCGGGCCTGCGCCCGGGCGACGGCGTGGCTCTTCCCGGCGACCGAGGACGGGCCGGGCCGGGACTCGGAGCCCCTGCCGCACACCCCCGAGGACGGGGTGCCCAAGGACCCGCCGGCGAGCTGGACCGGTGGCTACCTCGACGCCGTGCAGTGGCGGTGGATCGACGGCGCGGTCACGGTGCCGGGGCCGGGGGTGGTCTGGATGCGACCGTCGGTCGACCTCGTCGAGGGCGAGCCGATCAGCCCGGTGCAGCGGCTGATGGCCTGTGTCGACTCGGCCTCGGGCGTCTCGGCCGCGCTCGACCCCGCGTCGTGGGCCTTTCTCAACACCGAGCTCACCGTGCACGTGCTCCGGCCGCCGGTCGGCGAGTGGGTGTGCCTGGTGGCCGAGACCACGCTCAGCACCGGAAGCGTCGGCACGGCCGTCTCCACGGTCTACGACGAGCGCGGACCGGTCGCCCGGTCGGCCCAGGCGCTACTCGTGGTCCGGCGCTGAGAAGCGCCAGGTCGAGACCAGGTAGCTGACACCGAACGGGTCGTCGCGGTAGCTGAGACCCGACAGGGGAGGGCCGGGCTGTCGCAGGGCGAGCAGGCCGAGCAGCCGGAACGCAGGCGCGCCCAGCACCAGGAGCTCCTCGGCCAGGAGGGTGTCGAGGTCGGCGAGCGCGGTGGCGTCGCCGTCGGTGAGCGCCTTGGCCAGCGCGTCGTCGAAGGCGAACGCCCGCTCGTCGAGGTAGCCCGGTGCCCTCTCACCGCGGCGGGCGCTGCCGTCGCCGAGCAGCAGCACGGCCGTCCGGCCGTCACGCTGCGCAAGCGCGTCGGCCACCTTCACCAGATCGGCGTCCGCCGCCGACCACGTCACCGAGGTGGCCAGCACCGGGCCGACCCACCCGACCTCGTGCAGCAGCCGGGTCCCGACGCCGAGCGAGAGCGGCAGCGACTCCCCGCCCGTCGAGCGCCGCGGAGCGCCGAAGGGATGGGCGTCCACACCGCTGGAGGGGTCCCAACCCCGGGCCTCGCCGGCACTCCCCACCACCACCACGTCGTCGACGCCCTCGACCAACCCGTGCACGGTGGCGAGCACCGCGGCTCTCAGCTCGGGAACCGGGTCCCAAGCACCGCCGAGCTCGCGGAGCAGCAGCGGCGGGTGCGGCACCAGCGCCGCCGCCACGATCACGCGAGGCCTCGCATGACACTCCTCGGCGGGCGGGTGCCTCGGATGCCGGCCACCATGTCGAGCAGCTCACGGGTCTGCGCGACGTCGTGGACCCGGTGGACCCGTGCCCCCTGCCAGGCGCAGATGGCCGTCGCGGCGAGCGAGCCGACCAGTCGACCCTCGACCGGACGGCCGAGCGTCTCCCCCACGAAGTCTTTGTGGGACAGGGAGACCAACACCGGCCACCCCGCTGCGACCAGCTCGTCGAGGCGACGGGTCAGCTCGAGGGAGTGCCAGGTGGTCTTCTCGAAGTCGTGCGCCGGGTCGACGAGCACGCTCTCGCGGGCGACACCGAGGGCCACCGCTCGCTCCGCGAGCGCCGTGGTCGCCTCGATCGCCGCGGCCACCACGTCGTCGTATGCCGGCCGGTGGGGGGGTGTGCGGGGCGCGACGCCGTTGGTGTGGGTGCACACGAGCGCGGCGCCGTGGGCGGCGGCGACCTCCGCGAGCGCCGGGTCGAACCCTCCCCAGGCGTCGTTGATCAGGTCGGCTCCGGCAGCGCAGACCTGGTCCCCGACCTCGGAGCGCCAGGTGTCCACACTGATCACGACGTCCGGGTGCTCCTCGCGCACCCGGGCGACGAACGGCACCGTGCGGCGCAGCTCCTCTCGGACGTCGACGGGCTCTCCCGGACCGGCCTTGACACCGCCGACGTCGACGATGTCCGCGCCCTCCGCGATCACCCGCCGCACCCGCTCCAGCGCCTGCTCCTCGGCGTACGTCGCGCCCGCGTCGTAGAACGAGTCGCGGGTGCGGTTCACGATCGCCATCACCAGCAGGTCGGTGTCGGCGAAGCTCCGGTGGCCGAGCGTCAGCACCCGTCGAGGCTAGCCGGGCGCCCGTTCGGGCCGTAACCCACGAAAGATCTTCCGGACAATTGGCCAGGGAACCGACAACTTGCCCAGTGTCTAGCCCGAATGGATCACGACAACTCGGCCACGGGCGACCATCCTGTGGGTGGGGCTCAAGGGGGGCCTTCGTGGATCGTCGCTCGGCGAGCGGCACTCGAACCGGAGGAAGCACATGAGATCGACATATCGCGTCTTCGCCTATCTGATCGCCGCACTCGTCATGGTGCAGGCCGCTGCCATCGCGCTGGGCGTCTTCGGCCTGTTCAAGTGGGTCGACGGCGGTGGCAACGTCACCAAGGCGGCCTTCGAGAACGGCGACATCTCCTTCCCCGAGGACATCGGGTTCGCCATCCATGGCATGAGCGGGATGATGCTCATCCCCGCGGTGTCGCTGATCTTCTTGATCCTCTCGTTCTTCGCCAAGATCCCCGGGGGCGTGAAGTGGGCGGCGATCGTGCTCCTCACGGTGGTCGTCCAGGTGCTGCTCGGCATGTTCGCCCACGGCCTGCCCGCTCTGGGGGCGCTGCACGGCCTCAACGCGCTGATCCTCTTCGGGGTCGCCGTGATGGCAGGCAAACGGGTCGCCACCACCTCGACCACGACCGCGGCGGCCATGCCGGAGACCACGCGGGTCTGACCCACCTCGGCACGAAGGGCGCGGGCAGGTGAGCAGGGATCGCTGGAGGCTCCTGCTCGCGTGCCTGGGGACCCTGGCCCTGCTGGCCCCGCTCGGCTGGATGTGGCAGCAGAGCCGGGTGCCCGCGACGTACTCGGTCATGGACCTGGGGTACCTCGACTACGGGGGAGGACCCCAGGGAGGACCCCAGAGAGGACACGGGAGCCACCGGCCGATGTCCGCCGGGGCGGACGTCGGCGGCGCGATGTCGCAGCGTCATGCGGCCATGACCGGCACGTCGGTCGAGGATCTCACCGTCGGCACGGACCGCCGCGCCGACACGGTGGTCGAGCTCACGGCCCGCAAGGGCACCGTGCGGCTCGCCGACGGTCAGCAGGTGGATGGCTACAGCATCAACGGCACCTCCCCGGGCCCCCTCATCGAGGCCACCGAGGGCGACCTCGTCGAGGTGCACCTGACCAACGCCGACGTGCCGGACGGCGTCACCCTGCACTGGCACGGGCTCGACGTCCCGAACGCCGAGGACGGCGTTGCCGGCGTGACCCAGGACGCGGTGCTGCCGGGCAAGCAGCACACCTACCGGTTCGTGGCCGAGGACGCCGGGACGTACTGGTACCACTCGCACCAGGTCTCGCACACCCAGGTGATCCGTGGCCTGTTCGGTGCGCTCGTCGTGCACCCCGCGGCACCCGAACCCGGTGTGCGCGACGTGGTGGCGCTGGCACACACGTACGACGGCATCGCCACGCTGAACGGCCGGACCCTGGTTCCCGTGGAGGCCCGGCCGGGCCAGCGGGTCCGGGTCCGGGTCGTCAACTCCGACAACGGCCCGACCCACGCCTGGACCGACGCGCCGTTCCGGGTGGTGGCGGTCGACGGGACCGACGTGCGGTCGCCGACCAGGGTCCAGGACAAGACCGTCACCGTGACGGCGGGTGGGCGCGTCGACCTCGAGGTCGTGGCCCCACGCCCCGGCGTCCATGTCCGGGTGCAGGTGGGCTCCTCCACGGCGGTCGTCATCGGTCAGGGCACCGCCACCGCCCGGCCGAGCGCACCGACGCCCCCAGCCCACCGGCTCGACCTGCTGTCCTACGGGTCTCCGGCCCCGTTGGGCTTCGACCCGGTACAGGCCGACCGGCGGTTCACCTACGACATCGGCCGCCGCCCTGGCTTCGTCCGGGGCCGGCCGGGGATGTGGTGGACGGTCAACGGACGCCTCTTCCCGAACCTGCCGATGTTCGTCGTGCGCGAGGGCGACGTCGTCCGGATCCACATCGAGAACCACAGCGGTGACGTGCACCCGATGCACCTGCACGGCCACCACGCCGTGGTGCTGGCCCGCAACGGCACCCCGGCCACGGGCAGCCCCTGGTGGTTCGACTCGCTCGACGTCGAGGACGGGGACAGCTACGACGTGGCGTTCGTCGCCGACAACCCCGGCATCTGGATGGACCACTGTCACAACCTCCGGCACGCGCAGCAGGGCCTGGTCACCCATCTGATGTACGAGGGCGTGAGCGAGCCCTACCGGGTCGGCGGCTCATCGCGGAACGAGCCGGAGTAGCCGCGGAATACGTGGTCCCCTCCCTGGGTTATCCTGTAGTTGAATCTTGAACTACTAGCCCGGAGGGCACCATGCAGCTCGGCATCTTCACCGTCGGGGACGTCACCCCGGACCCCACCAGCGGCACCACCCCCACCGAGCACGAGCGCATCAAGGCGACGGTCGCGATCGCGAGGAAGGCCGAGGAGGTGGGGCTCGACGTCTTCGCCACCGGCGAGCACCACAACCCGCCGTTCGTCCCGTCCGCCCCCACCACGACGCTGGCCTACATCGCCGCGCAGACCTCGACGCTGCAGCTCTCGACCGCAACGACGCTGATCACGACCACCGACCCGGTGCGGATCGCGGAGGACTACGCGACGCTCCAGCACCTCTCCGACGGCCGCGTCGACCTGATGATGGGTCGCGGCAACACCGGGCCGGTCTACCCGTGGTTCGGCAAGGACATCCGCGACGGGATCCCGCTGGCCATCGAGAACTACCACCTGCTCCGCCGGCTCTGGCGCGAGGACGTCGTGAACTGGGAGGGCACGTACCGCACCCCGCTGCAGGGGTTCACCGCCACACCGCGGCCCCTGGACGGCATCCCGCCGTTCGTCTGGCACGGCTCGATCCGCTCGCCCGAGATCGCCGAGCAGGCGGCGTACTACGGTGACGGGTTCTTCGCCAACCACATCTTCTGGCCGGCCTCGCACACCCAGCAGATGGTGGAGCTCTACCGGCGTCGCTTCGAGCACTACGGGCACGGCTCGGCAGACCAGGCCGTGGTGGGCCTGGGCGGCCAGGTCTTCATGCGGCCGAACAGCCAGGACGCCGTGCGAGAGTTCCGGCCGTACTTCGACAACGCGCCGGTCTACGGCCACGGCCCGTCCCTGGAGGACTTCAGCCGTGAGACGCCGCTGACCGTGGGCAGCCCCCAGCAGGTCATCGAACGCACCCTCGGCTTCCGGGAGTACGTCGGCGACTACCAGCGCCAGCTGTTCCTCATGGACCACGCGGGACTGCCGCTGAAGACCGTCCTCGAGCAGCTCGACATCCTCGGCGAGCAGGTCGTCCCGGTGCTGCGCAGGGAGTTCGACGCCCGCAAGCCGGCGCACGTGCCGGACGCCCCGACGCACGCCTCGCTGCTGGCCGCCCGCACGGAGGAGGTCCCGGCATGACGACCTCCCTCGTGGTGGTGACGGCCGGGCTGAGCCAGCCGTCGTCCACCCGCCTGCTCGCCGACCAGCTCGCCGCCGCGGCGGACCGCGCGCTGCGGCTGCGCTCAGGGCCCGACGCTCCGGCCGACGACAGCGTGCGCGTGCGGGTGGTGGACCTGCGCGACCACGCGCACGCGATCACCGACCACCTGCTGACCGGTTTCCCCTCCGGCGCGCTGGCCGACGCGATCGAGGCCGTCCGCGACGCCGACGCCCTCATCGCGGTGACGCCGATCTTCTCGGCGTCGTACAGCGGGCTGTTCAAGAGCTTCTTCGACGTGCTGGAGGACGGCACCCTCGAGGGCAAGCCGGTGCTGCTGGGCGCCACCGCCGGCACGGCGAGACACTCGCTGGCGCTGGAGTTCGCGCTGCGCCCGCTCTTCAGCTACCTGCGCGCGGACGTGGTGCCGACCGCGGTGTTCGCGGCTTCCGCGGACTTCGGCGCGGCCGGTCCGAGCGGCTCGCTGTCGAGCCGGGTGGAGCGCGCCGGCCGGGAGCTGGCCGACGCCGTCCTCGGCCGGCCTCGCTCGGGACCCGTCGACCCGTTCGAGAACCCCACCCCCTTCGAGGAGCTGCTGGGCGGGCGCTGAGGGTTTCGTCCTGTCCCAGCGAGGTACCCGGTAGTTGACAGCGAAACGATCCCGGAAGGGAAGGCATGCGCGACCAGACGTACGTCGAGGACGACTTCGACCGCGACACGGACTACATCGAGGACCGCATCACCCGGGACGGCCGCTCGGGGTGGCCCGTCGAACCGGACCGCTACCGGCTGGTGACGGCGCGCGCCTGCCCCTGGGCGAACCGGGCGATCATCGTGCGCCGCCTGCTGGGCCTCGAGGACGTGCTGAGCATGGGTGTCTGCGGGCCGACCCACGACGAGCGCAGCTGGACCTTCGACCTCGACCCCGGCGGGCGGGACCCGGTGCTCGGCTACGAACGGCTCCAGGAGGCGTTCCTCGCCCGGTTCCCGGACTACTCCAAGGGCATCACGGTGCCCGCGGTGGTGGACGTGCCGAGCGGGAAGGTGGTCACCAACGACTTCCCGCAGATCACCCTCGACCTGTCGACCGAGTGGACCGCCCACCATCGCGAGGGTGCTCCCGACCTCTACCCCGAGGCGTGGCGCGACGAGATCGACGAGGTCAGCTCCTGGATCTACACCGACGTCAACAACGGGGTCTACCGCTGCGGCTTCGCCGGTCGGCAGACGTCGTACGAGCGGGCCTACGACCGGCTGTTCGCGGCCCTGGACCGGCTCGAGGAGCGGCTGACCGACCGCCGCTACCTGGTCGGCGACCACGTGACGGAGGCCGACGTCCGGCTCTTCACGACGCTGGCGCGCTTCGACGCGGTCTACCACGGGCACTTCAAGTGCAACCGCACCAGGCTGGTCGAGATGCCGGCGCTGTGGGCCTACGCACGCGACCTCTTCCAGACCCCGGGCTTCGGCGACACGGTCGACTTCGACCACATCAAGCGCCACTACTACGTCGTGCACTCCGACATCAACCCGACCCAGATCGTGCCCAAGGGCCCGGACCTGTCGGGCTGGCTGAGCCCGCACGGCCGAGAGGCGCTGCACGGCTCACCGTTCGGGGAGGGGACGCCTCCGCCTCCGCCGTTGGCTCACGAGACGATTCCCACCGAGCACCAGGCCGCCTGAAAGAGCCGGCTGCGTCAGGCCGGATCACCCGCGGCGGGATCGGCCTCGTGCCGGTGCCGTCGGACCCGCCACACCACCACGGCCACGACGGCCACGACGAGAGCCGCAGCGCCGCCACCCTGACCGAGCCGGTGGGCGACGGTCTGGTACGAGCTGCCCGCGAGATAGCCCGCGACCACGATGCCGACGCCCCAGACCACGCCGCCGAGCGCGTTCCAGGCCAAGAACCTGCGGTAGCGCATCCCGCTGAGCCCCGCGAGCCCCGGCGTCACCGCCCGGAGGAACGCGGTGAAGCGACCGATGAAGACGGCCGGTGCCCCGCGGCCGTCGAGGAAGGCACGCGCGCGCTCCAGGCGTCGCTGGTGCCGCCGGAACACCCGGGTGCGGAGCAGCCGAGGACCGAAGCGGCGCCCGACCTCGTAGCCGACCGAGTCGCCGACGATCGCGGCGACGACGACCACGACCGCGAGCAGCACCACCGAGAGCCGGCCGGTGGAGGCCAGGAAGGCTGCCAGCAGGACCGCGGTCTCGCCCGGGAACACGAAGCCGAGGAACACCGCCGCCTCGCCGAAGACCAACGACCCGACCACGCCGAGCACCGCTGCCGGGGGCAGGGTGAGCAGGTGGTGGAGCAGCGTCGTCACATCCCGACGCTAGCCCGCTCGCCTGAACGCACCATGAACGGTCGCCCGGGCCACGGCGACGGTGCGTGCCAGACTTCCGGGCATGGACCTGCGCACCTCCACCGTGGACATCACGACGGCCGAGGGCGTCGCCGACGCCTTCCTCGCCGCCCCCGAGGGGCGCGGCCCCTATCCGGGGGTGCTGCTCTACATGGACGCGTTCGGCCCGCGGCCGCGGCTCGAGCAGATGGCCGTGCGCATCGCGGACGAGGGGTACGTCGTCCTCGTCCCGCACGTGTTCTACCGGCAGGGCAGGGCGCCACTGCTGGACACCAGCCGGCTGAACGACCCCGAGGCGCGCGCTCAGCTCCTCGAGACGCTGACGCCGTGGATGAAGGAGCTCACCCCCGTGCGGGCGATGGGCGACGCGGACGCCTACGTCGACTACCTGAGGCAGCACGGCGAGGTGGGGGACGGCCCGATCGGCGTGATCGGCTACTGCATGGGCGGTGCCCTCGCGCTGCGCACGGCCGCCCATCGACCCGAGCAGGTGGCTGCGGCCGCGGCGTTCCACCCCGCACGCCTGGTCACCGACCAGCCGGACAGCCCGCACCTGCTGGTCGACCGGCTGCAGGCCGAGGTCTACGTCGCGAGCGCCGAGAACGACCGGTCCATGACGCTTGAGCAGCAGCACCGGCTCGACGTCGCGCTGAGCGATGCCGGCGTACGGCACACCTGCGAGCAGTACGACGGTGCTGCGCACGGGTTCACGATGTCCGACACCGCGGTCTACGACGAGGCCGCCACCGAGCGCCACTGGAAGGCCCTGCTGCCGCTGCTGGCCCGCACCCTCAAGGCGTGAACGGGCGGGCGGCTCAGAAGCCGATGGGCAGTCCGGCGTAGTTCTCTGCGAGCCCCGCCGCCCCCGCCGGCGAGGAGGTCACCCACCGCAGCTGCGAGAGCTGCAGCTGCTCGTCGAACGGGTCACCGGTGGCGTGCAGCATCGAGGTCATCCACCACGAGAAGTGGGTGCACCGCCACACCCGCCGCAGGGCGTCGTCGGAGTAGGAGTCGACCAGCTGTTCGCTGCCCTCGCCCAGCCAGGCCGTCAGCGCCCGGGCCAGCAGGGTGACGTCGGCGATGGCGAGGTTGAGGCCCTTGGCGCCGGTGGGCGGCACGATGTGCGCGGCGTCGCCGGCGAGGAACAGGCGCCCGTGCCGCATCGGGGTCGTCACGTGGCTGCGCATCGGGAGCACGCTCTTCTCGGTGATCGGACCGTCGGTCAGCGACCAGCCGTGCTGGCCGTGGCCGAGCCGGGTCCCCAGCGCGTCCCAGATGCGGTCGTCCGACCACTGCTCGACGTCCTCGTCCGGGGGTACCTGGAGGTAGAACCGCGACACCGTCGCCGAGCGCATCGAGTGCAGCGCGAACCCGTCGCGGTGCCAGGCATAGATGAGCTCGTCGGTCGAGGGCGCCACGTCGGCGAGCACGCCGAGCCAGGCGAAGGGGTAGGCCCGCTCCCACGTCCGGCGTACGGCAGTCCGGGATGGTGGCGCGCGAAGGACCGTGGAAGCCGTCGCACCCGGCGACCGCGTCGGCCTCGACGCGGCGCGCGGTGCCGTCGACATCGGTGAACGTCACCGACGGACGCTCGGTCTCCACGTCGTGGATCACGACGTCCGAGACCTCGTAGAACGCGGGGCGACCGGCCGCCTCACGCGCCTGCATCAGGTCCTTGGTGACCTCGGTCTGGCCGTAGATCCAGACCGACCGGCCGACGTGGTCGACGAAGTCGAGGTGGTGCCGCTCGCCCGCACCGCGCTCGGTCCACTGCAGGTGGATGCCGCGGTGCTCGTCGCCCTCCCGCGCGATCCGATCGCCCAGGCCGACCTCGGTGAGCAGGTCGACCGACGAGGACTCCAGCACGCCGGCGCGGATCCGGCCCAGCACGTAGTCGGGAGCGCGGTTCTCGACCAGCACGACGTCGACACCCGCCCGGTCGAGCAGGTGGGAGAGCAGCAGCCCCGCGGGGCCCGCCCCGACGATCACGACCTGGGTACGCATGGGCGGCTCCTCCGTGTCATCGGGTGGTCATCGGGTGCTCAGGAGTGTGCTCGGGGGTGTCATCGGTTCAGTGCCAGGTCGGTCTCGATCTCCTCGACCGTCCGCAGCAGCGGCGGGAGCAGGTCGCGGCGTGCGCGCTCGCGGGTGATCCTGCTGACGTGCGAGGAGACGTTGACGGCCGCCACCACCGCGCCCCTGCGGTTGTGCACGGGTGCGGCGATGGAGCGCAGGCCGTACTCGAGCTCCTGGTCGACCAGTGCGTACCCCTGGCGGCGGGTCTCGCGGATGCGGCGTCGCAGGTCGTCCACGGTGCGCACCGTGCGGTCGGTGAACGCCTCGAGCCGAAGGTCCGCGAGCTGCTCGTCGAGTGCGTCGTCGTCGAGTCCGGCCAGCAGCGCACGCCCCATGGACGTGGCGTACGCCGGGAACCGGGTGCCGACGTTGATGGCCACGGTCATGATCCGCGAGGTGGGCACCCGCGCGACGTAGACGATGTCGGGACCGTCGAGCACCGACATCGACGAGGACTCGTGCACCTCACGCGCCAGGCGCTCCAGGTGGGGCTCGGCGACCGCGGGGAGCGACTGGCTGGACAGGTAGGCGTAGCCGAGACCGAGCACCTTCGGGGTCAGGGAGAACAGCTTCCCGTCCTGCCGCACGAAGCCGAGGTCGACCAGGGTCAGCAGGAAGCGGCGGGCGGCGGCGCGGGTGAGACCGCTCGCGCGGGCGACGTCGGACAGGGTCAGCGCGGGAGCGTCCGCGCCGAACGCGGTGATGACGCTCAGACCGCGCTCGAGGGACTGCACGTAGTGGCTCTCGCGCTGCTCCACCCGGCCACCCCGTCCGTATCGTGGGTCGAGACCGACACTCGTTCGATCGTGTGCGCCAGTGTAACGTCTGTGCGCATCACGAACGCAACACTCTGGAGGTGGATCGTGCACGGTCGGGACGTCTTCGTCGTCGACGCCGTCCGCACCCCCGTCGGCCGGCTCGGCGGCGCCCTCGCGCGGGTCCGTCCGGACGACCTGGGGGCGGTGGTCATCAAGGCGCTGCTGGAGCGGAACCCCTCGCTCGACCCCGCCCGCATCGGTGAGGTGTACTTCGGCGCCGCGAACCAGGCCGGAGAGGACAACCGCAACGTCGCCCGGATGTCCTCGCTGCTGGCGGGGCTGCCCGTCTCCGTGCCCGGCTCCACCGTGAACCGGCTGTGCGCCTCCGGGCTGGACGCCGTGGTGGGCGCGGCACGCACGATCGCGGTCGGGGACGCCTCGATCATGGTGGCCGGCGGGGTCGAGTCGATGACGCGGGCGCCGTACGTGATGGCGAAGCCCGAGCGGCCGTTCCCGGCCGGCAACACCACGATGTACTCCACGACGCTCGGTTGGCGCCTGGTCAACCCGAGCATGCCCGAGGAGTGGACCATCAGCCTCGGCGAGAGCACCGAGCTGCTCGGCGCGAAGTACGGCATCACCCGCGAGGAGGCGGACGCGTTCGCAGCGCGCTCGCAGCACCGGGCGGCGCAGGCCTGGGCGGACGGCGCCTACGACGCCGCCGTGGTGCAGGTGCCCGGGGCCGAGATGACCCGCGACGAGGGCATCCGCGACGAGGTGAGCGCCGAGTCGCTCGCCGAGCTGAAGCCCTCCTTCCGCGCCGAGGGCACCGTGACGGCAGGCAACGCGTCCCAGCTCTCGGACGGCGCAGCCGCCCTGCTGCTCACCGACGAGGACGGTCTCGCCGAGCTCGGCGCGGAGCCGCTGGCTCGCCTCACCGCCACGGGTGCGGACGCCGTCGACCCGCAGTTCTTCGGCATCGGCCCGGTCGAGGCGGTGAACCGGGCGCTGAGCAAGGCCGGCCGCACGCTCGGCGACGTCACCACGATGGAGCTCAACGAGGCGTTCGCCGCGCAGTCGCTCGCCTGCCTCTCGGAGTGGAGCGAGCTCGATGCCGACCTGGTGAACCCGCACGGCGGTGCGATCGCGATCGGCCACCCTCTCGGCTGCTCCGGCGCCCGGCTCGCGGGAGCCGTCGCCCACCAGCTCCGGGCTGCCGGGTCGGGCTTGGGGGTCGCGGCCCTGTGCATCGGCGTGGGCCAGGGGCTCGCCGTGACGATGGAGCGCTGAGATGGGCACCGACCTCGACCCGCCGTACCTCTTCGCGGACTACGGCTCGACGGTGCTCCGCTCCCCCGGCAACGCGCTGGTGGTGCCACCGCCCGGGCTCACCGAGCTCACCGGGCCGGCGTTCGGCTCGGGAGACGTCCGCGACACCGACGCGGACCTCACGGTGCACGGCAGCGGTGAGGCGATCGGCGAGCGCATCATCGTGCACGGCCGCGTCACCGACAGCCACGGGAGGCCCGTGCGCAGCTCGCTCCTCGAGGTCTGGCAGGCGAACGCGGCCGGTCGCTACCGGCACCACGCCGACCAGCACCCGGCGCCGGTGGACCCGAACTTCGTCGGGGCCGGTCGGTGCCTGACCGACGAGGACGGGAGCTACCGGTTCACCACGATCAAGCCGGGGCCCTACCCGTGGCGGAACCATGCGAACGCCTGGCGGCCCGCGCACATCCACTTCTCGCTGTTCGGGAGGGCGTTCACGCAGCGGCTGGTGACGCAGATGTACTTCCCCGGGGACCCGCTCTTCTACCAGGACCCGATCTTCAACGCCGTCCGTGACGAGGCGGCCCGCAAGCGGATGATCTCGACGTACGACCACGCGACGACCGTCGAGGAGTGGGCCACCGGCTACCGCTTCGACATCGTGCTCGGTGGCGCCGAGGCGACCCCGACGGAGGACGCATGAGCGAGTTCACCTACCCGGTGACCGCCGTCGAGGCCACGCCGGGGGTCACCCCCTCGCAGACGGTCGGACCGTTCTTCCACGAGGCGCTGCCGTACGACGCGGGCTCGGCGATCGCCGGAACAGCACGGACCGGTGCGTTCACGCTGCACGGCCAGGTCCTCGACGGCTCCGGTGACCCGCTGCCCGACGCCCTCGTCGAGGTGTGGCAGGCCGACGAAGGGGGCTCCTTCGCCGCGACGGCGGGCATCTTCGAGGCGCCCCGCGACGACGGGTTCCGGGGGTTCGGGCGCTCGGCCACCGACACCGGCGGCCACTACACGTTCACCACGGTCAAGCCCGCGGGGGTCCCCACCCTCGACGGCACGCCGCAGGCCCCGCATGTCGCGATGTCGGTCTTCGCCCGCGGCATGCTGCGCCGGGTGGCCACCCGCGTCTACTTCGACGACGAGGCCGTCGCCAACGCCGCGGACCCGCTCCTCTCCTCCCTCGAGGCGTCCCGTTCTGCGACGCTCGTGGCCACCCGCGACGAAGGCGGATACCGTTTCGACGTGCGACTCCAAGGTGCCGACGAGACCGTCTTCCTCGATGTCTTCGAACGGTGACGACACGGCCGACGTCGGCCTCCTCTCACCGGTGTCGGCCGGCACCGCCGCCGAGAGCCTGACCTCGGACCGTGCGGTCGCCCACGCGATGGTGGCCTTCGAACGCGCCCTCGCCGAGGTGCTCGACCGGGAGGCACCCGCCTCCACCGAGCTCGACATCCGTGCCCTGGCCCTCGACGCCGTCCGCCCCGGCAACCCGACGGTGCCGCTGCTCGCGGCGACCCGGTCGGCCGCCGCGCACGCAGGGGCGACCAGCCAGGACGTGGTCGACAGCGCGCTCATGATCGTCGCCACGTCGGTGCTGCAGCAGGGAGAGACGGATCTCGTGGTGCTCGCCGACCGGCTGGCCGCGCTCACGCGGGAGCACCGCGAGCGCCCCTGCGCGGCCCGCACGCTGAGCCAGCAGGCGATGCCGACGACGCTCGGGTTCCGGACCGCCGGCTGGCTCGCCGGCGTGCTCGACGCCCTCGAGCTGGTGCGTGAGTGCCGACCGCTGCCGGTCTCGCTCGGCGGCCCGGTGGGGACCGCCGCCGACTTCGGGACGGAGGGGCCCCGCGTGCTCGCTGCGCTCGCTGAGCGGCTCGGGCTGGCCGCTCCCGTGGTCTCGTGGCACACCCGCCGCGTCCCCCTGCTGCGGCTCGGCACCGCGCTGCTGGCGGTCGGCGAGGCCTGCGGGCGGCTGTGCGCAGACGTGCTGCTGATGGCGCAGACCGAGGTCGGGGAGGCTGATGACGGGTCAGCCGGGGGGTCGTCGGCCATGGCCCACAAGTCGAACCCGACCCGCTCTGTGCTGGTCGCCTCCGCGGCGCAACAGTTGCCGGGCCTGCTCGCCACGGTCGCCTCGTCGGCAGCCTCCGGCTCCGAGCGTCCGCCCGGCGCGTGGCACGCGGAGTGGCAGCCGCTGCGCACGATGCTGCGGCTCGCCGGCGCGGCCGCCGAGCGAACCGCCGACCTCGCCGGGGACCTGACCTTCGACGAGCTGGCGCTGCGCCGCAACCTGGACCTGCTGGTCACGGCGACCGGTCAGGACGACGCCTGGGTCAGCAGTGCGACGGCGCACGTGGGCGTGTGGGTCGACCGGGTGCTCGCCCGGCACGCGGAGGCGACCCGGTGACGGTGACGCTGGCGCACCGTGTGGACGGTCCCGAGGACGCCCCGGTGGTCGTGCTCGGTCCCTCGCTCGGCACCACGTGGGAGATGTGGGACGGGTTGACCCGTGCTCTTGCTCCGTCGTACCGGGTGGTGCGCTACGACACCCGGGGCCACGGGCGCTCACCGGTGCCTCCGGGACCGTACGACGTCGCCGGGCTGGCCTCGGACGTCCTCGGGCTCCTTGACTCGATCGGCGTCGACCGGTTCGCGATGGTCGGGATCTCGCTGGGCGGCGCGATCGGCCAGACGCTGGCGGTGACGCAGCCGAGCCGGCTGAGCGCGGCCGTGCTGTGCTGCACGGTGCCGACGTTCGGCGGCCCCGACCCGTGGGCGGAGCGGGCGGCCCGGGTCCGCGCCAGGGGTATGTCGGTGATCGCCGAGGCCACGCGGGAGCGCTGGTTCACCGACGGCTTCCGCTCGTCGTCGCCCCAGGAGGTCGACCGGCACATCGCGATGCTGACCTCCATCGACGCGGAGGGGTACGCCTCCTGCTGCGAGGCGATCGGGCGTTTCGACCTCACCGGCTCGCTCACCGAGATCTCCGCACCGGTGCGCGTGGTGGCCGGGTCCGAGGACGCCGTCGCCCCTCCCGCGGCCTGCGAGGCCATGACCGCGCTGATCCCGGGCGCCGACCTGGTCGTCGTACCCGACACCTCGCACATCGCCACCGTCGCGGGCGAGCCGTTCGTGCGAGCCGTGACCGAGCACCTGGAGAGGCACCTATGAGCACATCGGAGCGGGACGAGGGCATGCGGGTACGGCGCGAGGTGCTCGGCGACGACCACGTCGACCGGGCGGCGCCGAACGAGATCAACGAGGACTTCCAGGAGCTGATCACCCGCTACGCCTGGGGCGGCATCTGGACCCGGCCCGGCCTCTCGAGGCGCGACCGCTCGATCGGGGTGCTGACGGCGCTGGTCGCCGGCCGGCACTTCGACGAGCTGGAGTTCCACCTCGAGGCCGCGCTCCGCAACGGCCTGACCCGCGACGAGATCGTCGAGGTGCTGCTCCAGACCGCCGTCTACTGCGGCGTCCCCGCCGCCAACTCCGCCTTCGCCGTCGCCTCCCGCGTCCTCCCCCGCTGAGGCGTCCCGTTCTGCGCCCGAAACCCCGCTGAGGCGTCTGGTTCTGCGCCTGCAACCCCGCTGAGGCGTCTCGTTCTGCGGCCTGTGGACGACCGCCGACGCTCCTCGGCCGCTCCGGCCACCCTGTCGGGATGACTGACTGGACGCTCCCGCTCGGACTACCCCTCCTCGAGGGGTCCTTCCCGCTCGACCTGCACCGACCTTTCACGCTCCGCCAGGCCGCAGAACGTGGTCTCTCCGTGCACCAGATCCGCACCCTGGCGAGGCGCGGTCTCATCCGCCGCATGCTGAAGGGCGTCTATGTGGCCACCCAGGCCGTCGACGGCCGACCGCTCCGCGCCGCCGCACTCTCGCTCGTGGTCCCCCACACGGCCGTCGTCACGGACTGGTCGGCCTGCTGGTTCTGGACCGGGGTCGACGCCGCGGGCGACCACCTCCGTACCCCTCCGCTGACTGTCTTCCACCGACACCCGCACACGCGGCTGCGCAACAGGCTCAGCGAAGGTGGCGCCCGCAGCTTTCGCCCCTCGGACGTGGCGCGCATCGGTGGTGTGCAGGTCACCACGCCCCTGCGCACCGCCTGGGACCTCGGCCGACTCGTCCACCGCGACCGCGCCATCGGGGGCATGGATGCGCTGCTCCGCCACGGTGGCTTCACGCACGAGGAGCTTCTCGAAGGTGTGCAGCGGTTCAAGGGGATGCGCGGCGTGATCCAGCTGCGGACGCTCGCTCCGCTCGTCGATGCCCGCTCGGAGTCGCCGGGCGAGTCGACCCTGCGGCTGCGGTGGATCGATCTTCCGAGCCTGCCACGACCGACGCCACAGGTTCCGGTGATCGTGGACGACGTCGAGGTGTACCGCCTGGACCTGGCCGTGCCCGAGCTCCGCTATGCCTGTGAGTACGACGGCGCCGACTGGCACACCGACGAGCTGTTCGATGACGCCCGTCGGTCAGACCTGCGTGACCGGTTCGGGTGGGACGTCGACGCGGTGCGACGAACCAACGTCTTCGGGGCCAGGCGTGACGTCGAGGAGGTGCTGACACGGGGCGTCGCCCGGGCTCGTCGGGCGTTGGGCGCTTCGACGTACGGACGATGAGGGCGCAGAACCAGACGCCTCAGCACTGTTCACCCCGCAGAACCAGACGCCTCAGCACTGTTCACCCCGCAGAACCAGACGCCTCGGCACTGTTCCGGGCGCAGAACCGGACGCCTCAGCGGGAGGGGCGGGAGGAGCGGGAGCGGAGGTAGTCGGCGACGACGTACTCGCCGAGGCGGGAGAGGTCGGGGGTGAAGACCCGGCCCCCGGCGCGGCGGGCCATGGCGTCGACGAAGCGGGCCAGGCCGGGGTCGTCGCCGAGCATGAAGAAGTTGACCGCGGCGCCGTAGCGAGCCAGCTCGTCGACCTGCCCGACCGTGGCCTGCAACGTCTCGCGGGTCGGCGGCCAGCTGAAGACCGGGGACCCGTCGGCCGCGATGTGGGCGGTCGGCTCGCCGTCGGTGACGACCAGCACCACGGGCTCGGCGTCCGGGTGCCGGCGCAGGTGACGGGACGCGATCATCAGCGCGTGCTGGAGGTTCGTGCCCTGCACGTACTCCGGGTCCACGTCGGCCAGCTGCGTGGGGGTGAGCCGACGAGCCGTCCGGTCGAAGCCGATGATCTCCAGCGCGTCCTGGCGGAACCGCGTCTCGACGAGGTGGGACAGCGCGAGCGCGGTCTGCTTCATCGGGCCCCACCGCCCCTCCATCACCATCGAGAACGACAGGTCGACGCAGACCGCCACCGCCGCCGTCGTACGACGCTCGGTCTCCACGACCTCGAAGTCCTCGACCATCAGCCGGCCCGGGATGCCGGCCCCGCGACGCAGCGCGTTGGACACCGTCCGCACGGCGTCGATGGGCAGCTCGTCGCCGAACTCCCAGGGTCGCGTGGTGCCCAGCAGCTCGTCGGCCGAGCCGGTGCGCCGGTCCTCGTGGTCCCCCGACCCGGCAGCGTCGATCTGCGCGAAGACCCGCTTGAGCGCGGTCTCCCCCAGCCGGCGGACCGCGCGCGGGGTGAGCCGGAGCCCGTCGTCGCCACGCGACACGAACCCCTGCCGCTCCAGCTCGCGCTCGAGCTCGCGCAGCGCCCGGAGGTCCGCGGCAGCCGATGCGCCGAGGTGCCGCTCGAGGCTGTCCACGTCGACGTCGTCGAGCGTCGCCCCGGGATGACCCTGCGCCAACGACTGCTCGAGCGCCTCCAGGTCGGCCAGCTCGGCCACTGCCTCGACCGCGTCGCTGTAGCCCAGCGGCTCGCCACCCCCGCGCATGCCGACCGGCCCGCGGTCCATGCCGGGCCGCAGGGCGCGCAGGTTGTCCGAGAGCTGCGCCATCTGGGAGGCGAGGTCGGGGTCGGAGAGCGCGTCGCTCATCAGCTGCCCCAGCTGCTCGCGCTGCTCGGGCGACAGCGAGGCCATCATCCGGTCGGCGGCGGCCTGTCGGCGGGCGAGCGCGTCGATCAGCTCGTCGACGTTCTCGGGCTGCTCCGGGAACAGGTCGCCGTGCTTGTCCATGAACTCCCGGAAGCGGTCCTCGGTGTCCTCCCCGCGCGCGTGCGCCGCGAGCAGGTTGTTGAGGTCGGCGAGCATGTCCTTGACGGCCTGCATCGACTCCGGGTCGCGGTCGTCGAGCGCCTGCTTGAGCCCGGCGAACTGGGCGTCGAGCACCTCGCGCTGCAGCATCTGGCGGATCGAGTCGTAGGTCTCCCGCGCCTCGTCCGAGTGCCAGTCGTACGACGACAGTGCGCGCACCGCGCCGGCCGTGTCGTCGGGGACGGTGGCCAGCTCCATCTCCGCCCACCGGGCGTCGTCGCCCTCCTCGGACGCCAGCTGGTCGCGCTCCTGCGCCAGCGCCTGGTCGAGCGCCGAGCGCACCTGGTCGAGCGTGCCGCCCAGGTCGCCTCGACGCCGTGCGGCGTTGCGCATCCGGCGCACCCGCGCCGCAAGGTCGTCGAGCCCGCGGTTGCCGTCGAACCCGCGCCGCAGCAGGTCCGAGAGGGCCTCGCGCAGGGAGCCCCCGGCGAGCACGTCGCGGCCGACCGCGTCGAGCGCCGCGCGGACGTCGTACGGCGGGGCCAGCGGGTCGGGCCCGTCGGTCCACGGTCCGTAGCGGAACCGGGACACGGCTCTCAGCCTCCGTAGACCGTGCGGCCGGCGACGGTGTCCTTGTCGATGCGCCGGGTCAGGTGGAGGCCCTCGAGCACGAACTCGACCGCGGCGGCCACCTGGCCGGGCGACGCGTCGTCGCCGTGGCCCAGCCGGTCGAGCACCTTGGACAGTCCCGGCACCGTGCCCACCTGGTCCAGCAGCTCGGCCGCAGGCAGCAGCTCACCGGTCTCGACGACCTCGCCCTCCGCAAAGAGCTCGGTGAACCCCGACAGGTCGAGGCCGGCGAGCCGGTCGCGGAAGGTCTCGGCGACCGCCACGCGCAGCAGGTGCCGCACGACCTCGGTCTCCCGCCCCTCCTCCCCCATCTCGAACTCCACCTTGCCGAGCAGGGTCGGCACGACCGTCGGCACGTCGCAGACCCGCGCGACGGCCATGCCCTCGCCGGAGCGAGCGCCCCGGCGCAGTGCGGAGGCGGCGACCCCCTCGGCCGCGGCGATCGCGAACCGCGCGCTGACCCCGGAGCGGTGGTCGACCGACGGCGACTCGCGCAGGCCGCGCGTCAGCCGGGCCACGACCTCGAGCAGGTGCTCGGGAACGTCGGCGACGAGCTTCGCCTCCTGCGCGACGAGCGCGACCTCCTCCGCGACCTCCCTCGGGTAGTGGGTGCGGATCTCGGCGCCGAAGCGGTCCTTGAGCGGGGTGATGATCCGGCCGCGGTTCGTGTAGTCCTCGGGGTTGGCGCTCGCCACGAGCAGGACGTCGATCGGCAGCCGCAGCGAGTAGCCGCGGACCTGGATGTCGCGCTCCTCCAGGACGTTGAACATCGCGACCTGGATCCGCTCGGCGAGGTCGGGCAGCTCGTTGATGCCGAAGACCCCGCGGTTGGTGCGCGGCAGCAGGCCGTAGTGCACGGTCTCCGGGTCGCCGAGGGTGCGTCCCTCCGCCACCTTGACCGGGTCCACGTCCCCGACGAGGTCGCCGACGCTGGTGTCGGGGGTGGCCAGCTTCTCGACGTACCGCTCGCTGCGGTGCTGCCACGCCACCGGCAGGTCGTCCCCGGAGTCGGCGGCGAGCCGCAGGCAGCGCGTACAGACCGGGGCCATCGGGTCGTCGTTGATCTCGCAGCCCTCGACGACCGGGGTCCACTCGTCCAGCAGCGCGCTGATCGTCCGCATCAGCCGGGTCTTGCCCTGGCCCCGCTCCCCGAGGAGGACCAGGTCGTGCCCGGCGAGGAGGGCGCTCTCCAGCTGGGGCAGCACGGTCTCGTCGAACCCGACGATGCCGGGGAACGCGGTCTCGCCGGAGCGGAGCCGGGACAGCAGGTTCTCGCGGATCTCGCTCTTGACCGAGCGCGAGCGGTAGCCAGTGTCGCGGAGGGCACGCAGCGTGGTGGGCTGGCTCATGGGCCAAAGCCTAGGACCGCCCGTGAAAGAAGGGCCCCCAAGAGTCAGCCGGCGCGGCTGTCCCAGTCGTAGCGCACACCGGTCAGGTCCTCACTGACCTGCCAGAGCTTGCTGGCGAGCACCTCGTCGCGCGCCAGGGGGCTCAGCCGGGCGGGTCCGACCTTGCCCCGGCTCTCACGTAGTCCCTGCGGGCCGGAGTACGACCCGGGCTCGGCGGCGGTAGCGGCGTACAGCGTGGGCTCGGCCCCTGCCTTGGCCGACTGGAAGAGGAGCCGCAGGAACACCGGCGCCAGCTGCTTGACCCCCGGGATCGCCCCGAGGCCCTGCTCGCTGGTGACGAGGTTGGTCGCGGAGACACCGGGGTGCGCTGCGGTGGCCGTCAGGGGGGAGCCGGCGAGCGAGGAGCGGCGCTGCAGCTCGAAGGCGAACAGCAGGTTCGCCAGCTTCGTGTTGCCGTAGCTGGTCGAGGGGTTGTACCCCTCGCGGGGGTTGGCCTCGACCACGGTGGCCTTGCCCTGGTGGTGCGCGATCGAGGAGACCGCGACGACCCGGGGGGCCGGCGCCTCGAGCAGGGCGGGCAGCAGCCGGCCGGTCAGCGCGAAGTGTCCCAGGTGGTTGGTGGCGAACTGCAGCTCGAAGCCGTCGGCGGACTGCTGGTAGCGCGGCGGAGCCATCAGCCCGGCGTTGTCGACGAGCAGCCCCAGCGGACCCTGCCAGGCCTCGGCGAAGGCCTGCACCGAGGCCAGCGACCCGAGGTCCAGCTCCGCCACGCGTACGTCGGCGGGCGGGATCTGCTCACGGATGCGCGCGGCGGCCTTCTCGCCCTTGTCGAGGGTGCGGACGGCCAGCGTGACCGCGGCGCCGTGCCGGGCGAGCTCCCGGGCGGTGTACCACCCGATCCCCGAGTTGGCCCCCGTCACGACCGCCGTCGTGCCGGTGAGGGAGGGCAGGTCGGCGGAGGTCCAGGTCATGCCTGCGACGGTACCCGCGAACGCCCAGCCTCGCCTCGGCCGGGTCAGCGGGGGTGCCGCAGCACGATGATCGACCGGTCGGCCACCTGGAACTCCACACCCGGCAGCAACGGCGCGCCGTCATCGAAGAACGTCACGCTCCCGGCGGCGTCGTCGTGGGTGTCGAGCGCCACCTGCCAGCCCTCGCCGTACACCTCGTCCGGGATCGTGAAGCTGCGCACCTCGTCACCGGGGTTGAAGGCGATGAGGAAGGAGTCGTCGACCACGGGCGCGCCTCGGCGGTCGGGCTCGGGGATGCCGTCGCCGTTGACGAACACCATCAGCGTCTTGTCCTCGCCGCCCCAGTCCGTCTTGTGCTTCCCGTCGGGGGTGAACCACACGATGTCGGCGACGTCGTCGCCCGCACGGGTCACCTCGCCGGCGAAGAACCGGCGGCGCCGGAAGACCGGGTGCTCGTTGCGCAGCGCCACGATCCGCTTGGTGAAGGCGAGGAGCTCCTTCTGCCAGCCCGCGAGATCCCAGTCCATCCACGCGAGCTCGTTGTCCTGGCAGTAGACATTGTTGTTGCCTCGCTGGCTGCGTCCGAGCTCGTCGCCGTGCAGGATCATCGGCACGCCCTGGGAGAGCAGCACGGTCATCAGGAAGTTGCGCTGCTGCCGGGCGCGCAGCGCCTGCACCTGGGGGTCGTCGGTCTCCCCCTCGACGCCGCTGTTCCACGAGCGGTTGTGGCTCTCCCCGTCGTTGTTGCCCTCGCCGTTGGCCTCGTTGTGCTTCTCGTTGTAGGAGACCAGGTCGCGGATCGTGAACCCGTCGTGCGCGGTGACGAAGTTCACCGACGCGATGGGCTTGCGGCCGCTGTGCTCGTACAGGTCCGAGGACCCCGACAGCCTCGACGCGAAGTCCCCGACCGTGCCAGGCTCACCGCGCCAGTAGTCGCGAACGGTGTCGCGGTACTGCCCGTTCCACTCAGTCCACAGCGGCGGGAAGTTGCCGACCTGGTAGCCACCGTCCCCGACGTCCCACGGCTCCGCGATCAGCTTCACCTGGCTGACGATCGGGTCCTGCTGCACCAGGTCGAAGAACGCCGAGAGCCGGTCCACCTCGTGGAACTGGCGGGCCAGGGAGGAGGCCAGGTCGAAGCGGAACCCGTCGACGTGCATCTCGGTCACCCAGTAGCGCAGCGAGTCCATGATCAGCTGGAGCACGTGCGGGTGCCGCATCAGCAGCGTGTTCCCGGTGCCGGTGGTGTCGTAGTAGTGCTGCTTGTCGTCGTCGACGAGCCGGTAGTACGCCGCGTTGTCGATGCCGCGGAAGCACAGCGTGGGGCCGAGCTGGTTCCCCTCGGCGGTGTGGTTGTAGACCACGTCGAGGATGACCTCGATGTCCGCCTCGTGCAGCGCCTTGACCATCGACTTGAACTCCTGGACCTGCTGGCCGCGCTGGCCGGTGGCGGAGTAGGCGTTGTGCGGGGCGAAGAACCCGATGGTGTTGTAGCCCCAGTAGTTCGCGAGCCCCTGGTCCACGAGCGTGGTGTCCTGGACGAACTGGTGCACCGGCATCAGCTCGATCGTCGTCACCCCGAGGTCGGTGAGGTGGCTGATCACGGCGGGGTGGGCGATCGCGGCGTAGGTCCCGCGGATCTCCTCGGGCACGTCGGGGTGGGTCATCGTGAGGCCCTTGACGTGCGCCTCGTAGATGATCGTGTCGTGGTACTCGTGCTCGGGGCTGCGGTCGCTGCCCCAGTCGAAGAAGGGGTTCACGACCACCGAGAGCATGGTGTGGCCCAGGCTGTCGGTGTCGTTGAACGTGCCCCGCTTGTCGAACTTGTAGGAGAACAGTGACTCGTCGCCGTCGATCTGCCCCTCGATCGCCTTGGCGTAGGGGTCGAGCAGCAGCTTGGCCGGGTTGCAGCGGTGCCCCTGGGCCGGGTCGAACGGCCCGTGCACCCGGTAGCCGTAGCGCTGACCCGGCTGCACTCCGGGCAGGTAGGCGTGGTGGACGAAGGCGTCGGTCTCACGGAGCTCGACCCGGGTCTCCTTGCCCCGGTCGCCGATGAGGCAGAGCTCCACCTTGTCCGCGACCTCCGAGAAGATCGCGAAGTTGACCCCGGCGCCGTCGTACGTCGCACCCAGGGGGTACGGGCGTCCCGGCCAGATCTGCATCAGTGGTCTCCCTCTGCCGGACCCGAGGACCCGGACACTCGTGTCTTGGACGACGCGTCCCCGCGTGGAAGGGTAAGCGTATGGCCATCTCTACAACTGACCCGCGCACGGGTGAGACCCTCGAGACGTTCGACGAGCTCACCGACGACCAGCTCGAGGACCGGCTCGCCCGCGCGGCTGCCGCGGCGGACTCCTACCGCCTGACCACCCATGAGCAGCGCGCCGGCTGGCTGCGCTCGGCCGCCGACATCCTCGACAAGAGGACCGACGAGGTCGCCGAGCTGATGACGCTCGAGATGGGCAAGACCAAGAAGGCCTCGGTCGCCGAGATCGGCAAGTGCGCGGGGGTGCTGCGCTACTACGCCGACAACGGCGCCGACCTCCTCGCCGACGAGCCCGTCGAGGCCGCGAGCGTGAACGCGTCCAAGGCCTACGCCCACTACCTCCCCCTCGGGGTGGTGCTGGCGATCATGCCCTGGAACTTCCCGCTGTGGCAGGCGATGCGGTTCGCGGCCCCGGCCCTGGCGGCTGGCAACGTCGGTCTTCTCAAGCACGCCAGCAACGTGCCCCAAACCGCGCTTTTCATGGAGGAGCTGTTCCGCGATGCGGGATTTCCCGACGACGTGTTCTCGACCCTGCTGATCGGCAGCGGCAAGGTCGACGCGGTCCTGCGCGACAGCCGGGTCGCCGCCGCCACCCTCACGGGCAGCGAGCCGGCGGGAGTGGCGGTTGCCAGGACGGCCGGCGAGGTGCTGAAGAAGGTCGTTCTCGAGCTCGGCGGCTCGGACCCGTTCGTGGTGATGCCGTCGGCCGACCTGGCCCAGGCCGCGAAGGTCGCCACCACCTCCCGCTGCCAGAACAACGGGCAGTCCTGCATCTCGGCGAAGCGCTTCATCGTGCACACCGACGTGTACGACGAGTTCGTCGAGCTGTTCACCGAGGAGATGTCGGCGCTCGTCGTCGGCGACCCGATGGCGGAGGGCACCGACGTCGGCCCGCTCTCGACCGAGCAGGGCCGCGAGGACGTCGAGACCCTCGTGAAGGACGCCGTCGACAAGGGTGCCCGGGTGCTGCTGGGCGGTGAGCGTCCCGAGGGGAAGGGCTGGTGGTACCCGCCGACGATCGTCGCCGACGTGACGGAGGACATGGACATGTACCTCGAGGAGATCTTCGGCCCGGTGGCGCAGGTCTACCGTGCCGAGGACATCGACGACGCGATCCGGATCGCGAACACCACCCGCTTCGGGCTGGGCTCCAACGCCTGGACCAACGACACCGAGGAGCAGGATCGCTTCATCCGGGACCTGGAGGCGGGCCAGACGTTCGTGAACGGGATGGTGGCGTCGTTCCCGGCGCTGCCCTTCGGCGGGATCAAGGCGTCCGGCCACGGCCGCGAGCTCGCGGCCCACGGTATCCGTGAGTTCACCAACATCAAGACCGTCTGGTTCGGGAAGTAGCCCCGGAACCGCCTCAGGGAAGGGTGTCCAGCAGCGCCTCGACGCGACGCCGGACGTCGTCCCGGATCGGGCGGACCGCCTCGAGGTCCTGCCCGGCCGGGTCGTCCAGGTCCCAGTCCTCGTAGCGCTTGCCGGGGTACACCGGGCACACGTCGCCGCAGCCCATCGTCACGACCACGTCGGACTCGCGGACGTCGCCGTCGCTCAGGAGCGAGGGCACCTCCCCGGCGATGTCGATCCCCTCCTCGGCCATCGCCTGCACCGCCATCGGGTTGACCCGCTCCCCCGGCAGGGACCCCGCCGAGAGCACCCGGACCCGGTCTCCTCCGAGGTGGGCGAGGTACCCGGCGGCCATCTGCGAGCGGCCGGCGTTGTGCACGCAGACGAACAGCACGGTGGCCGTCACGAGGTCACCCCCTGAGCCTGCCGGCCGGGCGCCACCGGCGCCTGTGCCGGGAAGAGACCGCGGACCAGGAGGTACCCCACGACTCCGCCGACGAGCTGCATGAGCACGAACATCGGGACCGACCCCGGGGCGATGCCCGCGAAGGTGTCCGAGAGGGAACGGGCCACGGTCACGGCCGGGTTGGCGAAGCTCGTCGAGCTGGTGAACCAGTACGCCGCGGTGATGTAGCCGCCCACGGCGTACGCCACCGCGCTCGGATGCTCGGACCGCAGCGCCGCGAACACCACGAGCACCAGGCCGGCGGTGGCCACCACCTCGCTGAGCCACAGCGGACCGGACGCGCGCACGTGCTCGGACGCGAACACCGCGGGGACGCCGAACATCACGTTCGCCACGACCGCACCCAGCACCGCACCCGCGACCTGTGCGACCACCAGCACCGCCGCGGTGAGCGCCGACACCCGCCGCAGCGCCAGCTCGACGAGGGTGACGACCGGGTTGAAGGAGGCGGAGACGGGCTGCAGGGCGAGGATCAGGGCGGTCAGCGCGGCCCCGGTCACCAGGCTGTTCTCCAGCAGCTGGAGCCCGACCTCGCCGGGCGACAGCCGGGTCGCGGCGATGCCCGACCCCACCACGGCAGCGGTCAGGAAGCCCGCGCCGAGACCCTCGGCGAGCGCACGGCGTGCCAGCACGCTCATCCGAGCGGACCGCCGAGGACGGTGGCGAGCGCGTCGAGCGTCTCGGTCCGGACCCGGTAGTACACCCACACGCCCCGCTTGACCCGGCCCAGGAGGCCGGCCTCGTGCAGCACCTTCAGGTGGTGGCTGATCGTGGGCTGCGAGAGCTCGAAGGCGTCGTTGAGGTCGCAGACGCAGGCCTCGCCGTCGGCGTGCGAGGCGACCAGCGAGAGCAGCCGGAGCCGGACCGGGTCCGCGAGCGCCTTCAGCATCGGTGCGACCTGAGCGGCCTGGTCGGCGGACATCGGCTCGCGGGTCAGCGGCGAGCAGCACACCACCGGCTCCACCGGCGTGAGGGCGATCAGCGACTTCGGCATGGAGGAGATATTGACAGATGTCTATGTCAAGGGCAACATCGGACATCGACACTCGTCAATATCTATCGGAGGACCTCATGTCTCGTCTCCAGCTCGCCCTCAACGTCGACGACCTCGACCGGGCGGTCGCGTTCTACCGCACCCTGTTCGCGACCGACCCGGCCAAGACCCGGCCGGGCTACGCGAACTTCGCGGTCAGCGACCCGCCCCTCAAGCTGGTGCTGATCGAGAACCCCGGCCACGGCGGCTCGATCAACCATCTCGGGGTCGAGGTGGGCGACGTCGACGCGGTCGACGCCGAACAGGCCCGGCTCGGCCTCGCGGCCCTCGCGGGCCACGAGGAGCGGGGTACCACCTGCTGCTACGCGAAGCAGGACAAGTTCTGGGTCGAGGGCGCCCCCGACGGTGAGCGCTGGGAGATCTACACCGTGCTCGAGGACGCCGAGGTCATGCGGGGTGACGCGGCCTGTTGCGCCTGAGGCCCACTGCCGGCCGAGAGCGAGGTCTCAGCTCAGCGTCGCCGGTCGACCAGCCCGCGCACGTACGACGCCTGCCCGGCGTGCTGGACGGTGTCGTTCAGGACGCTGAGCAAGCGCACCCCCATCGTCACCGGCGGGTCCCAGCGCTCGTCCACGACGCGGTCGTAGTCGGCGTCCCCCAGGGTGCTCAGGAAGGCGACCGTCGCCGCGTGCACCGCGTCCTGGTAGCCGGCGAGCATCTCGGCGCTCGCCCGCACCTGCCCGACCTCCTCGGTGCTCTGCCCGTAGCCGATGGCGGCGACGTCGAACGGCAGCCGGAACCGCTCGACCCAACCCCCGGCGGTCCAGATCTGCTCCTCGCCCGCGACGCCCGCCACGTGGTCGTCCTGCACCCGGGTCAGGTGCCAGGCGAGCCACGCGATCGAGTTCGCCTCGGCGTCCGGCCGGTACGCCAGCTGGTCCTCGTCGAGCCCGTCGACGGCCCCGTGCAGGGTCTCGCGCACGTGGTCGAAGCCACCGGACAGGACGTCGTTCGCGGTTGTCATGCCCTCGAAGGTAGCGGCCGGGTGGTCGGGTGCGCGGCCCGCGGGCGCGCTTGCGCTTGCCCGTCCCGACGCCCGATGCTGTGGCACCGGCCCCGGCGACCCGCTGCGGCCCCCCCGAAAGGTTCCTCATGGCACGTGTCGTCCTGGTCCACGGAGCCTGGCACGGCAGCTGGTGCTGGCAGGCGGGGGCGTCAGCCGGGTGCCTGAGCCTGTCCCGGTCTTCTACGCCGACCTCGCACCGGAGCAGGCGACGTCGTTCGCCGGCCGGGTCGACACCCAGAGCCTGGCCTCGTTCGCCGATCCCCTCACCCGGGTGGGGTGGCGCGAGACCCCCAGCACCTACGTCGCATGCACGCAGGACCAGGCGATCCCCTACGCCGCGCAGCAGGCGATGTCGGCGCACGCCGGCGCCGTTCACACGCTGGAGAGCTCGCACTCCCCCTTCGCCTCGCACCCTGACGAGGTCGCGGCGATCATCGACGCAGCCGCCCACGGGGCCGCCCGGTAGCCCTGCGTCAGCCGCCGCTCGCGAGGCGCGCGCGGCCCGCGTCGGTGACCACCCGGTCCTGCCGCTCGGTGGCGAGCACCTTCGGCTCGGCCCGGTAGAGCTCCGCGAGGTCGGCACGCGCAAGGCCGTACTGGCGGGCGAGCTGGTGCACCTCGAGCTTGTGCATGCGGCCTCCGGCCTGCTCGATGGCCTTCAGCAGCGCGGTCACCGGGTCCGGGGTGGCTCCCTCGCCGGCGTCCTCGGCGGCGTCCTCGGCGGGGCCCTCGCCGGCCCCTCCGGAACCCTGCCAGGTGCGCTTGGGGAAGCGCCGGAGGTACTCCTGCTCCAGCTCCAGCATCCGCCGGGTGTGGGTCTCGAACTGAGCGGCGCTGCCGTGCAGGAACACCCAGTTGCGGGAGTCGTGCAGCTGCTTGCCCTGCGTCTCGAGCTCTTCGTCGGACAGCTCGCCTGCCGGGCGGCCGGTGGGGACGGCGTCGTTCATCGGGGACCTCCTGGGAGTCCGGTGTACACCTGGGTGGCATTGCCGCCGAGGACGGCCGCGGCCACCTCGTCGCTGAGACCGAGCCCCGCGACGTCGCGGGCGTTCTGGGCCGTGCTGGGCACGCCCGGCCAGTCGGTGGCGAAGATCCACCGGCGGGCGAGTCGGCCGAGGTCGTAGCGCCGGTAGTACTCCGGCAGCCGCTTCGGGGGCAGCCCCGAGAGCTCGATCCACACGGTCGGGTTGGCCAGCGCCATGAACGCCGCCGCGTCGTACCACCAGCCGCGGCCGCCGTGCGCCAGCACCACGTCGAGGCTCGGGAAGTCGCGCACGACGGGCAGCAGGTACGCCGGGTCGGCGTTCTCGTTGACCGACCCCGGGAACGTGCTCGTGCCGCAGTGCACCACGAGGGGGACGCCGCGCTCGGCGAGCACCTGGTAGGCCGGGTAGAGCGCGGTGTCGTCGCAGCGGAAGCCGCCGTGCACGGGGTGCAGCTTGAGGGCGGCGGCGCCGAGGTCCAGCTGACGACGTACCTCGTCGGCGATCGGGAAGTGCAGATGGGGGTTGACGTTCGCGACCGGCCGGAAGCGGACGGGGTTGTGCTCGACGATGGGCAGCAGGTCCTCGAAGCGCTGGTAGCCGGTCGCCCGGGGGGAGTACTCACAGAACAGCAGCGCGTGGTCGACGCCCTGCCCGGCGAACAGCTCGTCGAGGCGGTCCGGGCGTGGCACCCCGTCCGGGTCCCAGAGGTCCTCGAGGATGCCGTCGGGCCCGAAGTCGCGCGCCCACTCGACCCAGGCCGGTGCCAGCGACCCCAGCACCGGCACGTGGACATGGGCGTCGACGAGCAGGTGGCCGTCGAGCACGGCTACGACCAGTCCGTCACGAGCCGGGTGTCGGTCTCGAGCTCCCCGACCTTGCGTGCTCCGCCGGGCGACCCCAGCGGCTCGTCCCTGCCGGGCAGCACCTCGGTGAAGAACGCGCGGTTGTCCTCGACGAACTGCTCGTCACCCTCGGCGACGCGACGGTCCTGGCTGATCGCCTCGACGGGGCACACCGGCTCGCAGGCGCCGCAGTCGATGCACTCCTTGGGGTTGATGTAGCTCTTCCGGTCGCCCTCGTAGATGCAGTCGACCGGGCACTCCTCGACGCAGGACTTGTCGTTGACGTCGATGCAGGCGCTGGCGATCACGTAGGGCATGGGAGCTCCTTGTCAGGACAGTCTCCGGCTCAGGCCGGGACGGGGACGTCGTGCGGCTCGTTGCTGGTGTGTCCGGGGAAGACGTGCGCCGAGGGGTCCAGGTGGACGGCCGCGTTGTTCACGGCGGTGGCGACCTCGCCGAAGCCGACCGAGATCAGCCGCACCTTGCCGGGGTACTCCGTGATGTCGCCGGCGGCGAACACACCGGTGAGGTTCGTGCGCATCGTGGTGTCGACGACCAGGTGGCGGTTGTCCGCGAGCTCGAGTCCCCACTCACGCAGCGGGCCGAGGTTCGCGGTGAAGCCGAGGGCGGCGACCACCTTGTCGCAGGCGATGGTGCGGGGCTCGTCCTCGCCCTTGACGGTGACGACGGCCCGCTCCAGGACCGCGTCTCCCTCGAGCGCGGTGACCTGGGCACTGGTGATCATGTCGACGTCGAGGGCCTGGACCTTCTCGACGGCGGCGCCGTGCGCCCGGAACTGGTCGCGGCGGTGCACCAGCGTGACCTGCGCGGCGAGGGGCTCGAGCATCATCGCCCAGTCGATGGCGCTGTCCCCTCCCCCGACGATGACGACCCTGCGGCCGACGTACTCCTGGCTGCTGGGCACGAAGTACTCCAGCCCGCGACCCAGGAACTCCTCGCCCGCCGGCAGCGGGCGTGGCGTGAAGGTGCCGATGCCGCCGGTGATGATCACCGCGCCGGCGATGCACTCGGTCTTGGTGGTGGTGATCTTGAAGCGGCCGTCGTCGAGGTGCTCGAGCTGTTGGGCCTCCTGGCCCAGCAGGTACGACGGGTCGCGCTGCGCGGCCTGGGCGGTGAGCCCACGGACCAGGTCACGCCCGATCACGGACGGGAAGCCGGCGATGTCGTAGATCTGCTTCTCCGGGTACATCGCGGTCACCTGGCCGCCCACCTCGCTGAGCGAGTCGACGACGGCGCAGGAGAGCCCGCGCTCACCGACGTAGTAGGCGCCGTAGAGGCCCACCGGCCCGGCTCCGACGATGAGGATGTCCACCTCGAGTGCGTTCTCAGCAGCAGTCACAGGGGTCACGGTGCCACCTCCAGCTCGGATTCGGGATCAGGCTCCGGCGTTTCCGAGACGAGATGGCGCACCTTGAAGCGCTGGAGCTTGCCCGTCGCGGTCTTCGGCAGCTCGTCCACGAAGACCACCTGGCGCGGCGCCTTGAAGTGCGCGAGGCCCGCTCGGCACCACTCGACGAGCTCGTGCTCCTCGGTGCCCTCGGCCACCACGACCACGGCCACCGGCTTGTCGAGGCCGTCCTCGTCGGGGACGCCGACCACCGCGGCCTCGAGGACCCCCGGGTGCTCGATGAGCCGGCTCTCCACCTCGGCGGGAGAGACCCAGATCCCGCCGGCCTTGAGCATGTCGCTGTTGCGGCCCAGGCAGGCGTAGTAGCCCTCGTCGTTGCGCACGTAGGTGTCGCCGGTGACCAGCCACTCGCCCTGGAAGACCTGCCGGGTGGTCGCGGTGCGGTGCCAGTAGCCCAGGGCGATCGACTCGCCGCGCACGTGCAGCGCACCCGGCTCCCCGTCGGGCACCACCCGGCCCTCGGCGTCGCGCAGCTCGAGGTCGTATCCGGGGACCGCGACCCCGGTGGTGCCCGGGCGGATGTCGCCCGGCCGGTTGGACAAGAAGATGTGGAGCGCCTCGGTGGAGCCGATGCCGTCGAGGATCTCGACGCCGAAGCGCTCGGTGAAGCGTCTCTGGAGGGGGGCCGGCAGCGGCTCCCCCGCCGACGCGCACATCCGGACCGAGACGAACGCCTCGGCCGGGACGTCGCTGGCGACCAGTGCGGCGTAGAACGTGGGGACCCCGAAGAACAGCGTCGGACGGGTCAGCTCCAGGCGCTCTCGGACGACGTCCGGTGTCGGGCGCCGGGGCTCGAGGACGGTCGTCGCACCCACGGAGAACGGGAAGAAGACCGTGTTGCCGATGCCGTAGGCGAAGAACATCTTGGCGACCGAGAAGCTGACGTCGTCGGGCGTGATGCCGAGGACCTGGTCGCCGTACGTCTCGCAGACGTGCCGGATGTTGGCGTGCCGGTGCATCGCCGCCTTCGGCATCCCGGTGGTGCCCGAGGTGTAGAGCCACAGTGCCCACGAGTCGTCGAGGGTGGGCGCCGTCTCGCGCAGGTCGGCCTGCTCCCCGGCGGCGAGGAGCTCCTCCCAGGTCCGCACGAGGACGTGCTCGGGGAGGTGCAGCCCGGGCTCGCCCGGGTCACCTGCGAGGACCACGTGCTCGACCTCCGGTGACGTCCCGACCGCCGCGGCCGTCGCCTCGGCGAACTCCGGCGTCGCGAGCACGGCGCGCGCCCCGGAGTCGGCCATGATGCTGCCCAGCTCGGCGCCGGTGAACATCGTGCTCACCGGTACGGCGACCAGGCCGGCCCGGAACGCCCCGAGGATCCCGGTGAGCATGGGGATCTCGTCGGACATCACCAGCATCACGCGGTCGTCACGCCGGAGACCGAGGCTGCGCAGCCCGCTCGCGACGAGTGAGACGCGGTCGTCCAGCTCGGCATAGCTCAGCGTCTCGCTGGCCAGCACCGCAGTGCGGTCACCACGACCCTCCGCGACGTGCCGGGAGAGGAGGTAGTCGGCGGCGTTGAACATCGGCTCAGACCCGCTGGTAGTCGTAGCTGCCGCGCTGTCCGCTGCCGTAGCGACGCAGGGCGCCGTCCGGCCCGGACGCGTTCGGCCGGTTGAAGATCCAGTTCTGCCACGCGGTGAGCCGCCCGAAGATCTTGGTCTCCAGCGTCTCCGGGCCGACGAACCGGTGGTTGGCCTCCATGCCCGTCAACGCGTCGGGCGAGAGCGACGCCCGCTCCTCCAGGACGATCCGAATCTCCTCCTCGAAGTCGATGTCGTCGAGCGCCATCGTCACCAGCCCGGCCGCGTTCGCGCCCTGCGCGTCGAGACGCTCGCCGAACTGCTTGCGGGACCGGTCGAGTTCGTCGTCGCGCCCCCAGAACCGGCTCTGCAGCCGGGAGAGGTCGTTGCCCATCGAGAAGCGTCCGTCGTTGGCCTCGGTGAGGACGACGACCGCCGGGTCCGCGTCCGGGTCGACGTCCTCGTAGACCCCCTCCAGCATGTACTGCCGGTCGCACGCCAGCGCCAGCTCCAGCAGGAAGCCCCCGAAGCAACTGCCCGGCTCGATGACGGCCACCAGGCTCCGGCTGGTGACGTCGAGCCGCTTCAGCGTGCGCTTGAGGTACTCCGTCGTCTCGTGGACGAACCAGTTCTCACCGTCCAGCTCGCCGAGCTGCGCGTCGTAGGCCAGCAGCGCGTCGAGGTCGCCCTCGGTGCGGATCACCCACGAGCCGAGCTGCTGCTCGTTGGTGCGCAGCCGCAGGATCAGGTCGTCGAGGGCGCGGGCCACGGCGAACGGGTAGTAGTCGACGCCCTGCGCGCGCGGGTCGCCGGGCGGCTGGTCGTCCGGGCCGGAGACGGTGATGTCGACGCGGCGGGCGTCGCGGTCCAGGCGTGCCCGCACGTGCGGATAGGTCACCGTGTCACCGTTCTCGCCTGAGGACTCCTGGCGGTCGAGGGGGGTCAGCTCGACGCCCTGCCCGCCGGGTCGGTCCGAGGCTTCAGCGGCCTCACGGGCGCGGCGAGCGATCTCCTCGTCCCAGCCGTTGCGCGCGACGGTCCCGTCGATCAGGCCCCACTCGACCGCGGTCGAGCCGCGGTACCCCTCGGACTTGGTCGCGAAGAGGTCGGCCCGGTCCTTGCGCACGTGACGCTTGTCGACCACACGGGTGAGCCCGCCCGTGCCCGGCAGCACGCCGAGCAGAGGCACCTCGGGCAGGCTGACCGTCGACGAGCCGTCATCGATGAGCACGATGTCGTCGCACGCCAGGGCGAGCTCGTAGCCGCCACCGGCCGCGGTGCCGTTGAGCGCGGCGATCCAGGTCTGGCCGCTGCTGGCGCGCGCGCCCTCGATGGTGTTGCGGGTCTCGTTGGTGAACTTGCAGAAGTTCACCTTCCAGGCATGGCTCGACTGCGCGAGCATCCGGATGTTGGCTCCGGCGCAGAACATCCGTTCGAGACCGCCGGTCATCACCACGGCCTTGACGTCCGGGTGCTCGAAGCGCAGCCGCTGGACCGCGTCGTACAGCTCGATGTCGACGCCGAGGTCGTAGGAGTTGGCCTTCAGCTCGTACCCGTCGACGAGTCCTCCGGCCTCGTCCACGGCGAGCGTCACGGTCGCGACCGCGCCGTCGACCTCCAGCTTCCAGTGGCGGTAGCGGTCGGGATGGGTGTCGAAGTCGACCACGGGGACGGTCGGCGATTCGTCGGTCATGCGCGCACCTCAGCAAGGGGTAGCAAGGGTGGGACGGTGTGGTGCCCAACACTCTACGCTCGCCTAGTAGATCGTCAAGCCTCTGTAGACTATTGTTCGGCACGTGACTGATCCGCTGCCCTCGACCTCGCGGCGGCGCGAGGTGGGTTCCGCGAGCGCCCGCTCCCTGCTGCTGACCGTGCTCGGCGAGTTCGTCCACCCACGGCATGCCTCCGTGTGGACGGCGACGCTGCTGGCGTCGCTGGCAGCCGTGGGCGTCGAGGAGAAGTCGGCCCGGCAGGCACTGACCCGGACGGCGTCCGAGGGCCTGCTCACCTCGTCCCGGCACGGCCGACGGGTGCTGTGGGAACTCACCCCGGCAGGCGCGGACCTCCTGGAGGAGGGCACCAGGCGCATCTACGGCTTCATGCAGGAGCGACACCCGTGGAACGGTCGCTGGCTGGTGCTGAGCGTGCCGATCCCGGAGACCCAGCGCCAGCTCCGGCACCGACTTCGCACGCGGCTGACCTGGCTCGGACTCGGCTCACCGACGTCTGGCCTGTGGGTGACCCCCGACGTCGCGAAGGCCGACGCCGTCCATGCCGTCGTCCATGAGCTCGGGCTGGCGCCGCAGGCCTTCGCCTGGGTCGGTGACGCCGGCGGGATCGGCGACGAGGCCCGCCTGCTCGCCGACGCGTGGGACCTGGCCGCGGTCGAGGAGCGCTACCGGCGATTCCTCGCCGAGTTCGAGCTCCGCGAGGCGGCAACCCCGGCGGGCGCCTTCGTGGCCCAGGTGGAGATGGTCCAGGAGTGGCGCCGCTTCCCCTTCCTCGACCCGGACCTGCCCGGCGAGCTGCTCGACCACGCCTGGCCGGGACCTCGCGCCGCCGCGGCCTTCCACGACCGGCATGCCGCCTGGCACGACGCCGCCCAGTCGGCATGGGAGCGGATGGCCGCGTCCGCTCGGCCGCGCGCCTGACATCCCCGTCGGTTCACCACCCCGCACGCGGGCTAGACCTGGTTTCACCGGTCGCCCCAGCGGCAACAAGAAGGAGGTCGGGGGCCGCAACCGTGGCCTCGGCGGGGGTTCTCTCGTGGAGGTCATGCGTCATGTGCGAGGTCACGTCACCCGGGGGCAACCTGGAGTGCGCGCGCGAGGACTGCGACGGTCGTGGACACGTCTGGATCCACTACAGCTCCGCGGTCGACTCGAAGGCCGACTGACGGCGAGCCCTTTACTTGCGCGCTGAGGCTGCCGATACCTCCTTCGTGCCCGCACACCGTCTTCTCCCGCTCTCCCGTCGTGGGGTGGTCCTGCCCACCGTCCTGCTGCTGGTCTGCGCCGTCCTCGAGCTCGCGGTGCCGACGCAGGCCGACGCCGCGAGTCGCTGCCAGTTCGCCGCGCACCGTGGGTACACCGCGCACGCGACCGAGAACGGGCTGCGGGCGTTCCGATACGCCATCGCCCGCCGCGCCGACTATCTCGAGATGGACGTCCAGGTCACCCGGGACGGCCGCTTCGTGCCGATGCACGACAAGACGATCAACCGCACGACCAACGGCCGCGGTCGCGTCATCGACCTGAGGTGGCGGCGGCTGAGCCGGCTCCATCTCAACGACGGCAGCCCCGTCCCCACCCTGCGCCGCGTGCTGCGGATGGCGAAGCCGAGCGGGGTCAAGGTCCTGCTCGAGATGAAGTGGATCCCCAGCGCGCGCTTCGGGTCGCTGTACCGGGTCGTCAAGGACTTCGGGCGCCACCGGGTGGTGGTGCACAGCTTCTCGCCGTACGTCGCGCGGCGGTTCCACCAGCGGTTCCCGGCCGCCCGCTCCGGCATCGACGTGGCCCGACCGATCCCGGTTCGTCGGGCGCGGTCGTACGGCGGCGTCCTCCCGGACTACCGGCACGTGACGGGCAGGTGGCTGCGCAAGCTCCGCGCCGCCGGCGTGCCGACGTACCTGTCCACCCTCAACAGCCGGCGCGCGTGGCGGCGCTACAGCGGGAAGGTGAGCGTGATCGTCACCGACCGGGCGCTCGACTACCGGGCGTACCGCAGGCACGCCTGCCGCTAGCCTCCCCCCGCTGGCCTCCCCGTCGCCGCAGCCTTCGCGGGGTCAGTAGCGATGCTCCTCGACGTCCACGTAGCCGCCGGACTCCTCATGGCCGGGGCCACGGTCACCCTCGCCGGCCGGGTCGTACCCGTCACTCGCGCTGCGCGAGGGTGCGGGCCGAGCGGTACCGCGCCCGTCGCCCGGACCGGAGCGCTGGGTGTCGGCACCGACCCGCTTGCGCATGGTCGTGTCGGAACCCTCGCTGGGCGAGCCGCGGTAGCCGCGCACCGCGAGCCAGTCGTAGAGGTCGTCGCGTTGCGGGTGGGCGTCGCGGACGGTGTTGTAGACGTAGTTGAGCCCACGGATGGCCGCCTCGCTCTCCAGCCTCGCGATCACGAAGGACCCGACCCCCTGGCGCTGCGCAGCCGGATCGACGGCGAGCAGGATCTCGGCGTCACCGCCCCAGGTGGCGTCGAGCCACCCGTAGCCGACCACCTCGCCGGAGGCCGAGCGGGCCGCCCACCAGTCCCCCGGGAGCGCCGAGCCGGCGGCGTGCTGCAGGTCGAAGACGCCGTCCGGTGCCCCGCCGACGACCCGCTGCTTGTCCGTGTCCCAGGTGGGGTTCGGCTCGTGGGCCCAGGTGAGATCTGCCACTCAGGCCACGCCCTCGTCGGCCAGGTGCACGTAGTCGAACTCGACGGGCTGGTCGTTGATGCCGGTCTGCGGCGCTGCGATCCAGCCGGCGAACTTGCCGTACTCGTACTCCGGGACCATCAGGTCGGCGACCGCCGCCCGGTCCCCGTCGGAGGGCAGCCACTCGTGGACGGCGGCCTCCCACTCCTCGTCGGAGAGCACCCGGCCCTCGGGCGAGACGTGGTGCTGGGCATAGACCCCCACGCGCCGGTTGAAGCCCTCGTGCGGAAGCAGCAGCCGCTCCTCGAGACCGGCGTCCTCCAGCGCCTGGTTCCAACGGCGGACACCGTTGGCGCAGTCGGCGACGTACTCGTCGCGGAGGTCGAGGTTGAGCGCCGACAGAGCCGGCACCGTCCTCTGCCTGATCTCGCCGTCCTCGACGTAGCTCATCTCGCGGGTGTCCTCGAGCAGCTCGTGGTCGTCCTTGCGGCGGGTCTCCTGCCAGCGGCCCTTCAGGCCGGAGGAGTAGTAGTTGCCCGCGTTCGTCGACTGCTCGGACCCGAACAGGTCCATGGAGACGGAGTACTGGAAGTTCAGGTACTTCTGGATCACCGAGAGCGGGATGCCGCCGTGCTCCCAGATGTCGTCGGTGCCGTGCTCCTTCATCAGCTCGGCGGTCCGCTCGACCGTGCGCTGTACGCCGGTCGTCCCGACGAACATGTGGTGCGCCTCCTCCTTCAGCATGAACTCGCAGGTGCGCGCCAGCGGGTCGAAGGCCGACTCCTTGAGCGTCCCCAGCTGGTACTTGCCGTCGCGGTCGGTGAAGTAGGTGAACATGAAGAACTGCAGCCAGTCCGTCGTCTCCTCGTTGAACGCACCGAGGATGCGGGGGGCGTCGAGGTCGCCGCTGTTGCGCTTGAGCAGCTGCTCGGCCTCCTCGCGGCCCTCGCGGCCGAAGTAGGCGTGCAGCAGGTACACCATCGCCCAGAGGTGACGGCCCTCCTCCACGTTGACCTGGAAGAGGTTGCGCAGGTCGTAGATGCTCGGCGCGGTGTTGCCCAGGACCCGCTGCTGCTCGACCGAGGCGGGCTCGGTGTCGCCCTGCACGACGATCAGCCGCATCAGGTCGGCGCGGTGCTCACCGGGGATCTCCTGCCACGCCGGCTCGCCCTTGTGCTTGCCGAAGCCCACCACGCGGTCGGGGTTCTGCTCGGCGAGGAAGATGCCCCAGCGGTACTCCTCCATCGGCACGTGGTCGAAGTGCGCCCAGCCGTCGCGACCGACGGCGATCGCGGTCCGGAGGTAGACGTCCTTGGTCGGCAGCGCCGGACCGAGCGTCTTCCACCAGTCGATGAACTTCGGCTGCCAGCCCTCCAGGGCCCGTTGCAGCCGCCGGTCCCCGTTGAGGTCGACGTTGTTCGGGATCCGCTCGGAGTAGTCGATCTTGCTCAGCGGCCCGGTCGGGGCGGGGGCCGCGCCGGTGCGCTCGGTCTGCTGGGTCATGGTTAAGTTCTACACTTCCGTTGCGAACATGCCAAGGGTTTGTCGACTGTTTCTGTCCTGCCTCCCCCGGCGGGACCCCGCCGACCGGCTCGGCGTCATACTGCTGCGGTGACCGACAGCCCTCTCGACACCGACATCACCGGCGCCTTCGTCCAGCACCTCGGTGTGGAGTTCACCGAGACCAGCGGGGACCGCGTGGTGGCCACCTGGCAGGCACGCCCCGACCTCCACCAGCCGTACGGCATCGTGCACGGCGGCGTGCACTGCAGCGTGATCGAGACGTTGGCCAGCATCGGTGCGGCGATGTGGATGGGCGAGCGGGGCAAGGTCGTCGGCGTCAACAACAACACCGACTTCTACCGTGCGGTGCGCGAGGGCCGGCTCACCTCGACCGCGACCCCGCTGCACCGGGGCCGGTCCCAGCAGGTGTGGCTCGTGGAGACCGTCGGTGAGGACGGCAAGCTCTCCGCTCGCGGCCAGGTGCGGCTCCAGAACCTCGAGGGCTGAGCACGCGCACGACCCGACCGGCAACATGATGTCCGTCATCGAGGAGTAGGAGGCCCGTCATGGGCGACAAGGTCACCCCCTGCCTGTGGTTCGACACCGAAGGAGAGGAGGCCGCGAGGCTCTACTGCTCGCTGATCCCGAACTCCCGCATCCTCGCCACCACGCCGTACGGCGAGGCCGGCCCGCGCCCCGCCGACACGGTGATGACCGTGGACTTCGAGCTCGACGGCCGGCGCTACGTCGCCCTCAACGGCGGACCGGACTTCACGTTCACCGAGGCCGTCTCGTTCCAGATCAGCTGCGCCGACCAGGCCGAGGTCGACCGGCTGTGGACGGCGCTCGTCGCCGACGGGGGCGAGGAAGGTCAGTGCGGCTGGCTCAAGGACCGGTTCGGGCTTTCCTGGCAGATCATCCCGCAGGAGCTGCCCGAGCTGCTCGGCGATCCCGACCCGGGCCGCTCGCAGCGGGCCATGGCCGCGATGCTGCAGATGAGCAGGATCGACGTCGACGCCGTGCGTCGGGCGGCCGACGAGGAGTAGGCGGCTCAGCCGCGTACAGCACCGCGCATCGGGCCGCCGTCGCGACCGTTGGCGACTGCCACGATCTCGGCGACGACGGAGAGCGCGATCTCTCCGGGAGCCTTGCCCCCGGTGTTGAGTCCGGCGGGGACGTGCAGCCGGGCGAGCTGGTCCTCGGGCAGGTCGGCGAGCGCGGCCCGCACCGACTCGGCGCGGCGCCGGCTGCCCATCATCGCGACGTACCCGGCCTCCCCCGCGAGCGCGGCCCGCAGCAGATCCTCCATCCCGGGGGTGTCGTGGTCGCACAGCACGAACGCGTCGGCAGCCGTCAGCGGGTGCTCCGCCAACCAGGCCAGCGGCAGCCGCTCGAGATCCTCGTCGCCGAGCAGGACGGCGGTCCGTCCGACGAGGTCGGCGATCGACACCACGGCCCGTCCGATCGGGTTGTCGGTGACCGCGACGACCCGGCCGTGCGCCGTCGTCGCGTCCGACCAGGCCTGCTCTCGACCGGCCGGAGCGCGTGTGTCGCTCATGAGCCGAGCGCCGCGCTGACGACCTCGCGGGCCTCTTCCTGCACCTGCTCGAGATGCTCGGCCCCCTGGAACGACTCCGCGTAGATCTTGTACACGTCCTCGGTGCCGGACGGCCGGGCGGCGAACCAGGCGCTCTCGGTGGTGACCTTGAGCCCACCGATCGCGGCGCCGTTGCCGGGCGCCTCGGTCAGCTTCGCGGTGATCTCCTCGCCGGCCAGCGACGTGGCGGTGACGTCGTCGGGAGACAGCGCGGCGAGCTTGGCCTTCTCGTCACGGCTGGCCGGGGCGTCGACGCGGGCGTACGCCGGTGCGCCGAACCGTTCGGTCAGCGCGGTGTAGTGCTCCGAGGGGGACTTCCCCGTCGCCGCGAGGATCTCCGAGGCAAGCAGCGCCAGGATGATGCCGTCCTTGTCGGTGGTCCACACCGAGCCGTCGAACCGCAGGAAGGAGGCGCCCGCCGACTCCTCGCCACCGAACGCGATCGAGCCGTCGAGCAGGCCGGGGACGAACCACTTGAACCCCACCGGGACCTCGGTCAGCTCGCTGCCCACCAGTTCGGCCACCCTGTCGATCATCGACGAGGAGACCAGCGTCTTGCCGATGGCTGTCCCGCTCGGCCACTCCGGGCGGGCACCGCCGTACAGGTAGCTGATGGCGACGGCGAGGTAGTGGTTCGGGTTCATCAGCCCCGCATCGGGGGTGACGATGCCGTGCCGGTCGGAGTCGGCGTCGTTGCCGGTGGCGATCTGGTAGGCATCCTTCTGCGTGATCAGCGAGGCCATCGCCGACGGCGACGAGCAGTCCATGCGGATCTTGCCGTCCCAGTCGAGGCTCATGAAGCGCCACGTGGGGTCGACCAGCGGGTTGACGACCGTGAGGTCGAGGTCGTGCCGGTCCGCGATCTCCTGCCAGTAGTCGACCGACGCGCCCCCCAGCGGGTCGGCGCCGATACGCACCCCCGCCTGCCTGATCGCGGCGATGTCGACGACATTCGGGAGGTCGTCGACGTAGGTCCCCATGAAGTCGTACGACGACGCCGCAGCCCGGGCCCTGCTGAACGGCATCCGCCTCACCCCCTCGAGCGAGGCCTCGATGTAGGCGTTGGCGGCGTCGGCGATCCAGGAGGTGGCGTCCGTGCCGGCAGGCCCACCGTTGGGGGGGTTGTACTTGAAGCCGCCGTCGGCCGGCGGGTTGTGCGAGGGCGTCACCACGATGCCGTCGGCGAGGCCGCTCGGCGAGGTCCCCTTGCCCTGGTTGGCGCGGAGGATCGCGTGTGAGACCGCGGGCGTCGGGGTGTACCGGTCCCGGTCGTCGACCATCACGGTCACGTCGTTGGCGGCGAGCACCTCGATCGCCGAGGCCCAGGCCGGCTCCGAGAGTCCGTGGGTGTCGCGGCCGACGAACAGCGGGCCGTCGTACCCCTGAGCGCTGCGGTAGTCGCAGATCGCCTGGGTGGTGGCCACGATGTGCGTCTCGTTGAAGGCGTTGCGGAGGCTGCTGCCGCGGTGACCGGAGGTGCCGAACGCGACCCGCTGGTCGGGGTCGGTGGGATCCGGCTCGCCCGTGTAGTACGTCGTGACCAGGTGCGCCACGTCGACGAGGTCACGGGGCTCTGCGGTCTGGCCGGCGCGGGAGTCGCTCATCCCGGCATCGTAGCGACGGCCTCAGTCGGGGGGCACCCGCACGGCGACGACCGCGATGTCGTCACGAGCGACGCCGTCCTGGAAGTCGACGACCTCCTCCAGGATGCTCTCCGCGGGCTTGGTGGCGGCTGCGTTCACGGCGACCGAGCGGGTCAACCGCTCGTCGCCGAAGAACTCCCGGGCCCGGCGACCCTCGGTGACACCGTCGGTGTACATCACGAGAACGTCACCCGGGATCAGCTCCACCACCGTGTCCGCGCACTCCACCTCCGCAAGCACCCCGACCAGGTGGCCCGGCACACCCACCTCGTCGACGTCGCCGTCGCGGACGAGCAGCGGCAGCGGGTGACCCCCGGAGCTCAGAGTCGCCGCCCAGCCGACGGCCCCGCGGCTCAAGCGCGCGAGCACCACGGTCGAGAAGCGCTCCCGTCCGTCAGCCAGCAGCGCGTGGTTCAACGCCGCCAGGATCTCGCTCGGACTCTCCACCCGGATGGCGAGCGCCCGCAGGGTGTGCCGCACCAGCGCGGTGACGACCGCGGCGTCCACGCCCTTCCCACACACGTCGCCGAGCGCCACGATCCAGTCGTCGTCCTGGATCTGGAAGATGTCGTAGAAGTCCCCGCCGACCTCCTCGCCGTCACCGGCCGGTCGGTAGGCGGCGGACACGTCCAGGCCGGGGATCCTCGGCGGGGACGGCGGGATGAGGGTGGCCTGCAGCGTGCGGGCCAGCGCCTGGGCTCGCTGCTCGGAGGCCTCCGCGCGCTCCTTGGCGCGCAGCAGCTCGCGCTCGTACTCGCGGCGGTGGGTCGCGTCGAAGATCGCGACGCGGACGACCTTGGGATCGCCGTTGCGGTCGCTGTCGACGACGGCGTTGACCAGGACCGGGATGCGTCCCCCGTCCGGCCGGGCCAGCTCGAAGGCCATCTCGCGCACCGTGCCGTGCATCTGCAGCAGGGGCGCGTAGTGCGTCTCGTGGTAGATCCGCCCTCCCACGCTCAGCAGCTCGGCGAAGGTGAGGCGTCCCACCAGCTCCTCGCGGCTGCGGCCGGCCAGAGACAGGAACGTGCTGTTCACCTTGACGATCACCCCGTCCGGGGTCGTCGAGAGGTAGCCGCACGGGGCTCGCTCGTAGAGCTCCGTCGGGTCGTCGTCGAGGAGCGCGGCGTAGAAGGCGTCGTCCGCCGCCCGCGAGCTCATCCGGGTGCTGCGACCGTCCCGGCGCTGATGAACGGGGCCATCGCCGCGATCGTCTGCTCGGGGGCGCTGAGGTGCGGGCAGTGCCCCGTGGCGTCGAGCAGCACCATCTCCCCCTGGGGCAGCGCGTCCGTGACGAACTGCCCGACGCTCACCGGAGCGATCGCGTCACGGGAGCACTGCAGGACGAGCGTCGGCTTCTGCACGGCTGCGAGGTCCGCGCGGTTGTCGGAGAGGAACGTGATCTCGGCGAACCGTCGGGCCAGCTCCGGGTCGCTGCGACAGAAGCTGCTGGTCAGCTCGGCGCCGAGCTCGGGACGCTCGGGGTTGCCCATGATCACCGGGGCCATCGCGGTCGACCAGCCGAGGTAGTTGCTCTCCAGCGAGTCGAGCAGCTCGCGGATGTCGTCCTCGGTGAAGCCGCCCACGTAGCCGGCGTCGTCGATGTAGCGCGGCGACGGCCCGATGAGGACCAGGCGATCGAACAGCTCGGGGGCCAGCCTGTCGGCCAGCACGCCGATCATCGAGGAGACGCTGTGCCCCACGAACACTCCGCCCCGCACACCGAGCTCGGTGCAGATGTCCACGATGTCCGCTGCGTACCCCTCGAGGGAGCCGTGCCGCTCCCCGTCGTAGGCGAGCGGGTCGGCGGCCCCCGCTCCTGCATGGTCGAAGAGCACGACGCGGTGGCTGTCCTCGAAGGCGGGTGCGACCAGCCGCCACATGTGCTGGTCGCAGCCGAAGCCGTGCGCGAAGACGATCGTCTGGCCGTCGGCACGGCCCGTCACCGTCACGTTGTGCCTGATCAGGGGGTCCATGTCGCGAGGGTAGCCGGATCGGAGCGCGCCCACATGCCCGTCGGCCAACCGAGGTGTGGCCTCGACGGACGGCGGCCCGGGAACGGGCTCAGCCGCCGACGGGAAGGTGGAACGCGCGGGCCATGGAAGGGGCGTCCTGGGCGTGGCAGAGCAGGGGCAGTCCGGCGACCTCGTCGTACAGCCTGGTCAGCGAGTAGTGAGTGAGGCGGGTGGTGACGACCCGGTGGTTCTGGCTCGGGTGGATGAGGCTGGTCAGCACCACGTTGCCCTCGTTGCCGTGGTCGTCCTCGTCCGCGGTCAGCACGACGGCGAGCCGGCCGGACTTCCAGTCGGGGCCGGCGAAGACCTTCGTCATCAGGTTCTTGAACCAGGCGTCCGCGGTGGACAGGCGACAGTCGTGGGCGTCGTTGCACTTGTTGGGCGTCACCATGCCGACCCGCGGCAGACGGCCGTCAGCGACGGCGGACCCGAACGCCTTCATGGTGTGGTCGTGCGCACGGCAGCCGGTGCGCTCATGGGTGAAGTAGGTCCACGGGTTGTGCCGGACGAGGTACTCCCCTGAGTTGCTGAGCGAGCAACGGGCCGGCTGGCTCTCGGCGTACGCCGCCGCCGTCTTGCCGTGGACCCGGGCCTGGCCGAACACCGAGCGCCCGGTGATCTGGTGGCTGGCGGGTCCGGCGTCGTCGCGGACGCCGTACATCCGGCCGCCGGTGATGGCGAGGTAGTTCGGCAGCGACGGGTGCCGCAGCGCGTGGTAGTCGGTTGCGTAGCCGTAGCGCTGCGCCAGCGAGAACGTGTAGGGCATGCCGGACTTCATCTGGGACAGCGAGTGGTTCTCCTCGACCACGACGAGCAGCTTGGTCACTCTCGGCGCGTCGGCCGAGGCGGTCGTGGCGACCGGCTGACCCGCGGCGTGCGTGCCGCCACCTGCGAGCAGGGTCAGGCCCAGCGCGAGCACGAGTGAGACAGGTCGCCGCATGGTCATCATCCGATCGGGGGGAAGTCGGGGAAGGGAGGCCGTCAGGTGACGGTCTCGGGGCTCTCTGGAGTCTGCCCCACGACGTCGGCCAGGGTTCCGAGTGCTCCCGGGTCGGCCGGGTCCTCCCCGGTGGCGTCGCTCGCGTTCGTGGGCAGCCAGGCCGTCGGCCTGGTGCGGCTGTAGGGACCGAGCAGTCCGTCCAGCCCGTCGGACGCGACCTGGACGTGGTACTCCTGCTGCGCGTCCTGGTGCAGCTCGCCCCAGCAGTCGAGATGGAACGCCATCTCGGATCCGGGGTGCCGCACGGCCGCCTGCTGCCCGCGGATCGGGTTGCGGCACCGTGCGCACCTGACGTGCTCCATGTGGGGACCCCTCCCAAGGTCGAACTCGCGGCCGGGGCACCCAGGACCGCGGACTGCTGCGAGCACCAGTATCGAGGTTCCGTGCGACTCGAGGTGAACCCTTTGCGATAAATCGTCCCGCGGCGGGGTAGGAGGCGGTCATGACCTCACCGAGCTGGAGACAGACGCCGCCATTCCGGGCCGACCACGTCGGCAGCCTGCTGCGACCCCCGCCGCTCCTCGAGGCTCGCTCGCAGCACGCGAAGGGCGAGATCGACGACGCCACGCTCCGGGAGATCGAGGACCGGTCCGTCGCCGAGGTGGTCGGCCTGCAGCGTGATGCCGGTCTGCAGACCGCGACGGACGGTGAGTTCCGTCGTACGTCGTGGCACATGGACTTCATCTACCAGCTCGAGGGCGTCGACAGCACGGACGAGAAGCTGCAGGTCCACTTCCGCAACGCCGAGGGCGACCTCGACTTCGAGTCGGCCGCGCTGAAGGTGCACGACCGGGTGGCGCTCGGCGAGACGATCTTCGGCGACGCGTTCGCCTTCCTCCAGGAGACGGTGCGCCAGACCGCGGACGGTCTCACCCCGAAGCTGACCATCCCCTCGCCCAGCATGGTCCACTACCGCGGCGGCCGGGCAGCCATCGACGAGGACGTCTACCCCGAGCTCGACGAGTTCTGGAGCGACCTGTCCGCGGCGTACGCCGAGCAGCTGCGCCGGGTCGCGGACCTCGGCTGCACCTACCTCCAGCTCGACGACACCAGCCTCGCCTACCTCAACGACCCCAAGCAGCGCGAGATCGTCGCACAGCAGGGGGCCGACGCCGAGCACCAGCACGAGCAGTACATCCGCACCATCAACGCTGCCGTGGCCGACCGCCCCGAGGGGCTGCACGTCACGACCCACATGTGCCGCGGCAACTACCGCTCCTCGTGGGCGGCCGAGGGTGGCTACGACTTCGTGGCCGAGGCGCTGTTCTCCGAGCTCGCCGTGGACGGCTTCTTCCTCGAGTACGACGACGAGCGGTCCGGCGGGTTCGAGCCGCTGCGCTTCGTCCCCGAGGGCAAGCAGGTCGTGCTCGGTCTGGTGACCACCAAGAACGGCCGGCTCGAGGACAAGGACACCCTCAAGCGCCGCATCGACGAGGCCTCCAGGTTCGTCCCCCTCGAGCAGCTCTGCCTCTCGCCACAGTGCGGGTTCTCCTCCACCGTCGAGGGCAACGAGCTCACCCTCGACGAGGAGCTCGCGAAGCTCCGGCTGATCGTCGAGACCGCCGCCGAGGTCTGGTCCTGACCCACCCCCGCCCCCCCACCCGCTGAGGCGTCTCGTTCTGCGACCCGCTGCCCGCCGAGGCGTCTCGTTCTGCGTCGCACTGGGCCACGACCTCGCAGAACAAGACGCCTCGGACGAGGCTCACGCGCAGAACAAGACGCCTCGGTCGGGTTTTGGGCGCAGAACGAGACGCCTCAGCGGGAGGGGGGTGAGGGGACGTAGGGGATGGTCTGGGGGCCTTCGGGGAGCACGCAGACCTGGGCTCCCGGGCCGGCGGCAGCGAGCGCGTGCTCGACGGCCGCCGCCACGTCGTCGGTGTGGCCGAGGTGGGCCGCGGAGAGATCCTCCGCCGAGAGGTACGACGTCCGCACGACGACCCGCGCCCGCGACTGCACCTTGGCCTGCACCTGGACCTGCCACTGGTCGGGCACGGTGCGCTCGCGCGCCGCGATCGTCGCGAGGAGCGCCTCGGGTGACGCCTCGGAGGACAGCACCTCACGGTAGGAGCCGTGGTCGGGGAAGCCGTCGCGACACTCGGCCGCACAGATGATCGTCCCGCCGGGCTTCACCACCGTGGCCCCGGCCGACATCCCCTTGACCGACTGGTAGAGGTTCTGGTCGAGCGGGAAGCCGGCGTTCGTCGTCACCACGACGTCGAACAGGCCCGGGACCGGACGCATCGCCAGCCGTTGCGCGGCGGCACGGGCCGCGGCGTGCATCGCGAACAGCGAGCCGCCCAGGGCCTCCACGATCCGCTGCTCCCGATTCAGCACCACGTCGAGGGCGAAGTCGACCCGGCCGACGGCGGCCACGACGGCGCGGATGTCGTCGTGCACCGGGTTGCCCTCGCAGACCGCCCAGGTCGCCCGCGGGTCACCGATCCGTCGTGCGTCGTGCAGCGTGAGCACGGTCTCGAGCCCGGCGAGGCCGGGGGCGACGAGCTTAGGACCGCCGCTGAAGCCGGCGAAGAAGTGCGGCTCCACGAAGCCGGTGGTGATCCGCACGTCGGCGTCGACCCAGTGCCGGTTGAGGAACACTGGGACGTCGGCGCCGTGCCGGCCGAGGTAGACCAGCGAGGAGTCGTCGCGGGCGTCGTGGTTGACCACCCGCACGCGGTCCACCACCTCGTCGCCGAGCATGGCGCGGATCTCCGCGTCGGTGTTGCCGCGGTGGGTGCCGGTGGCCACCAGCAGCACGACGTCCTCGAGCGCCACGAGGCCCTCGAGCTCCTCGAGGACCGCCGGGATCATCAGGTCGCGTGGCTGCGGGCGGGTGCCGTCGCACATCGAGATCGCGACGCTCTGACCGGGCTTGACCAGCTCCCGCAGCGGCGGGCCGTCGACGGGGCGGCGCAGGGCGGTCCGCACCAGGCCGCGCTGGTCAGCGGGGGCCTCGGCGTAGGTGGGCTCCACGACCGTGGTGCGGTCCCAGGGCAGGTCGACATCCAGCCCGTCCTCGCCGTAGGCGAGCCGGACGGTCAGCTGCTTGACCTGCATGTCTCTCCCCTCGCGCCGCTTTTCACGCTACACGCGCCCCGGCCGGACGGCCCACGTCGGCCACGAGGCTAGAAGATCGCCGGCAGCGCGAAGAGCATGATCGTGGACCAGGTGACGTGCGTGAGGATCGGTGCCAGCACCCCACCGGAGGCCCGGCGCTCGAGACCCACCACCACGCCGAGCAGCACGGCCGCGAACGCGAGCATGAAGTTCCCGGTGGCCAGCGTCGCGACGACGTAGGCCCCGGTGCTGATCGCTACGGGGTGCCGCGGTACGGCGGCATAGAGGGCTCCACGGAAGAACAGCTCCTCGGCGATCCCGTTGCCGACCGTGATGACCAGCAGCACCGGGGTCACCCCGGCGTTCGCGTGGTCGAGCACGCTGCGGACCGGCGCGGCGACGAACGGGATCTCGCGCACGACCAGGGCCCCGAGCACGAAGACTCCCGCCAGGACGAGCCCGAGGGCGACGGCGCCCACGACCGGCCGGCGCAGCTGGTCCTCCCGCCGCCGGTCGGCGATCCGGCCGAGGTAGAGCGGGCCGGAGGCGAAGGCGCCCACCGTCCACACCCCCGCGAGCACCGCGGTGGCGAGGTAGAACGTGGCGTTGCCGGCGTCGATCTGCAGCGACCACCCGAGCACGCCGGCACCGATGACGACGAAGACCGCCGTCACGACCCTGCGCACCAGGAAGGGTCGCGGGTCCTGCCGGTGGTTGCGCGGCACCTTGTCCCAGAGCAGCCCGCGCAGGGCCAGCTCGACGGACGCTCTCACGCGATGACTCCTGGGTGCGGTCGGGGGCTCCTCTCTATTTCCTCATACCCCTCAATGCCAGGCGCAGGCGGGCAGCCCGCTCACGTCCAGACCCCGGAGGTGCTCCGCCGGTGGCTGCCCACGAGGTGGGTGTCGACGATGCCGACCGCCTCCATGAGCGCGAACATCGTGGTCGGCCCGACGAACGTGAACCCCCGTCGCCGCAGCTCCTTGGCCAGTGCCGTCGACTCCTGCGAGCGCGTCGGCACGTCGTCGTACGACGTCGGGGCGGGTGTGTGCGTCGGCCGGAACGACCAGACGAGGTCGACGAGGCCGCCGTCCTCACGCAGCGCCACGGTTGCGCGGGCATTGGTGCGGGTCGCCTCGATCTTGCGGCGGTTGCGCACGATGCCGGCATCGTTCATCAGCCGCTCGACGTCGACCTCCTGGTAGCCCGCGACGGTGTCGGGGTCGAAGTCGTCGAACGCCGCCCGGAAGGCGGGCCGCTTGCGCAGGATCGTGGCCCAGGAGAGCCCGGACTGGAACGCCTCGAGGCTGAGGCGCTCGAACATGCCGCGCTCGTCGCGGACCGGCATGCCCCATTCCGTGTCGTAGTACTCGCGCATCAACGGATCGTGTGCCGCCCACGCGGGACGTGCCAGCCCGTCCTCACCGACCACCGTCATGGGCCCACCCTGCCACCCGACGGGGACCGGCAGGACCGGCGACGCAGTGGCCCGGACGCCTCAGGCGCCGCCTACGGTGGGCGCATGGACGGCGACCGCTGCTGCGCCCCGGCAGCGACCTGGACCCGGGGGGTGACCACCCCGGTCCGCAGCTCGCGGGCGCCCCGAGGGCAGGTGCGGTTGCCCGGCGGCAGCTTCGCGATGGGCGACCCCTTCGGCGAGGGCTACGACGGGGACGGTGAGACACCCGTCCACGAGGTCCGGCTCGACGGTTTCGCGCTGGACGTCACGACGGTCACCAACGCAGCGTTCTCCACCTTCGTCAAGGAGACCGGCCACCTCACCGGGGCGGAGGAGTTCGGCGTCTCCGCGGTCTTCCACCTGGCCTGGCTGGGCAACCCGGACCGGCGCGAGCGCGACCTGCTCAACCAGGCTGCCGGCACGCCGTGGTGGTACGCCGTGCGCGGGGCCGACTGGCGCTCACCGGAGGGGCCGGGCTCCGACGTGGGACGACGACAGAACCACCCGGTGGTCCACGTCGACTGGTACGACGCCCAGGCCTACGCCGCGTGGGCCGGCAAGCGGCTGCCGACCGAGGCGGAGTGGGAGTACGCCGCCCGCGGCGGGCTCGCAGGAGCTCGCTACGCCTGGGGGGACGAGCTGACCCCCCGGGGGCGCTGGCAGTGCAACATCTGGCAGGGCACCTTCCCCACCGAGAACACCGAGGAGGACGGCTTCCTCACCACGGCGCCGGCGAAGTCGTTCGCGCCGAACGGCCACGGCCTGCACTGCACGGCGGGGAACGTGTGGGAGTGGTGCGCCGACTGGTTCTCGCCCACCTACTACGCCGAGTCACCTCGAGACGACCCCCCGGGACCGGATTCGGGTGCTCAGCGGGTGATGCGGGGCGGCTCCTACCTGTGCCACGCGTCGTACTGCCACCGCTACCGGGTCGCGGCTCGATCGAGCAACACCCCCGAGTCCACGGCCGGCAACATCGGCTTTCGCTGCGCCGGCTGAGTCACTGCTCTACTGCCCGCTCCCGTCGCGCAGGACCCACGGCTCGAGGTGGGAGTAGCCCCGCACCGACACGCGCTTGAGCCGGCGCAGCGCGTAGCCCTCGCGATCCTTCAGCTCCCCGGCGAGGTGACGGTCGACCACGATCGTGCCTGGACGCGCCACCGACGTGAGCCGTGAGGCCACGTTGACGATCGGACCGTAGACGTCGCCGAGCAGGCTGATCACCCGGCCGTGCGCCATCCCGATGCGCAGCTGCAGAGCGTCGTCGTCGCCCGCCCGGTGCGCCAGCGCCAGCGCGATGTCGGCAGCGGCGGCCGGGTCCCGTACGACGAAGAGCACCTCGTCGCCGATCGTCTTGACCACCCGGCCACCGTGCTCGGCGATCACCCCGGCGGTCCTCGCCTCGAAGCTCTCCACCAGTGCGGCGAGCTCCGCCTCGCTGGTGCTGCGGCTCAGCGAGGTGAACCCGACGATGTCGGCGAAGCCGACAGCCATGGTGTCCGAGGCGGGATCGTCGACGGCAACGGGAAGGATGCGGCCGGCCGCGGCGACGAGGTGGCGGCGCCAGACGTAGGACTGCAGCTCCTCGATCATCGGGACGAGGTCCGCGGCGACCGCGACGGTGGCGTCGGCGGTGCCGGGCGGGACGTCGTCGGAGGACTCGAAGCTGCCGATGAGCGAGGTCTGCCAGTCCGCGAGGCGGGCCATCACCTGGCCCAGTGAGCGAGCGACGGCCGCCTCGCTCTCGGGCCGCACCACCCCCTTGGCGACCACGGCGGCGATCAGCCCGAGCGCCTCGACGTCGCGGTCACCGAAGACCACCTCGTCGTCCGCGGTGCTCGCGAAGCCGAGCGAGCGCCACAGCCGCTCGGCACGCTCGAGGCTCACCCCGGCGCGCTCGGCGACCTGCCTGCGGGTGTAGGCACGGGGGCCCCCCAGCAGCTCCTCCTCGAGCCTGGTGAGGGCCTCCGGCTGCTCGGCCATCGGGTGGGAGCTACTCGGAGTCGTTGGCGGTGAGCTCGGCCAGTCGCGCCTCGACGGTCCGGTCGACGGCGGCGCGGAAGGCGGGCAGTCCGTCGTACAGCTCCTGGAAGGCCTGTTGGGTCAGGTGCAGCATCTCCAAGGGGGTGAGCGCGGTGACCGTCCCGGTGCGCAGACGGTGAGCGGTGAGACCGATCTCACCGACGATGTCGCCGCGGCCGAGCTCGGCCACCACCTTCCCGTGGTGCACCACCTCGAGGGTGCCGTCGACGACGAGGTAGGCCTGGTCGGGCGGCGTCGACTCGTTGAGCAGCGACCAGCCCTGGGGCACGTGCACCTCGCGACCGGCGCTGGCACACCGTCCGCATCTCGTCGTCGGAGAGGTCGCCGAAGTGCGGCAGGTCCTCGAAGGGCCGGGAACGCTTCAGCAGACTCATCGCAGACCTTTCGAGGGACGACTGACCGACGACCAGGTAACGACTGGTACGGCGGACGTCACGGTGGCCTACTCGCCGGTAGAGTACTCGCAGTCGGACCCTTGTGTGGGCTCGATATCAGGCAGATGCCCAGGACCCGGTGCGCGAAGTTCGCACCTACCCCTGTCGGGGACCCCTCGGTCCGACGCTCCCGGCCAGAGGTGTGTGCGGACCACATCCGCGCACGGAGTCTGCCTGCGTGCTGATTTCCTCCACAAGGAGACGTGCTAGCCCACCCCGAGCCGTCGGGCAAGTGCGGTGACCGGCTCAGCGGACTCCGACCAGGACGGCGTTCGCATCGAGCTGTCGGTGCACCAGCAGTTCGGCGACGGCGCTCAGCCGTTGGTTCGTCGAGCGGGCATACGCCCGCAGCCGATCGAACGCCGCGCTCATCTCGATCCCGCCGCTCTCGGCAAGCACCCCCTTCGCCTGCTCGATGACCACGCGGCTCTGCAGCGCGGTCTGCAGCTGCTCGGCGAGCAGGGAGGCCATGTTGACCGAGCGCTGCTGGAGGATGCCGATGGTGGCCATGTCGGCCAGTGCCTGGGCGACCCGGTGGTCCACCTCGGACATCGGGGTGTGGCCGCGGCTGAAGAGGTTCAGCCCGCCGATGCGCTGCTCACGCAACCGCAGCGGGACCGCGTGCACCGAGTGGAACCCGCGTTCCAGCGCGGCCACCGCGAAGCGCGGCCACCGTGTCACGGCCTCGTCGAGGTCCGGCACGCTGACCACGTGAGCCGTGCGCACGGAGTCGAGGCAGGGGCCCTCGTCGGTCTGCAGCTGGAACAGCTCGAGCAGGCGCGCGTCCTCGTCGGAGGAGGCGATCGGCTGCATCGACGCCGTTGGCGTCCAGCAGCAGCAGGCCGGCCGCTGTGACGTCCAGCAGCTCCACGCTGGTGGTCACCAGCCGACTCAGCAGCTCCACCACGTCGTAGTCGTCGACGAGGGTGTCCGCCAGCGAGACGAGCCGCTCCGCCAGGACGGCGTACTGCTCGACCGATCTCGTCGTGGGCTCGAAGCCGCCAGCGCGGTCCGGGCCGGCCCGTCCGCTCGGGAACTCTTCGGTCATCGTTGCCCCCTTCGGAATCGGATGCGCCCGTCCACGACGTCACCGGCCAGGTCTGCGACCGGCCGGCCCTCGGCGAACGCGGAGGCGCGGAGGCGCACCAAGGCCTCCTCGATGCTGATCTCCAGCTGGACCATCACCATGCCTGCGGCTCGATGCGCGATCATCGATGTCGACTCTCCCTCCGAGGACGGCGTCGCCTCGTTATGGGTCTCGACCAGAGAGTGGCCGATGTTGCTGACGGTCTCGAGAGTGGACGACAGCTGTGCCTTGCTCATCGGGCCGACGGTCGACCGGTAGAGGTCGACGACACCGAGTGAGACGTCCCCCACCCGGACCGGAAACGCGAAGACTGCTGCGACCCCGAGCCCGGTGACCTCGCTGAGGAACATCGGCCACCGTTCGGCCGGCCCGCCGGGACGCCGGAGGTCCGAGATCAGGACCTCCCCGCCGGACTTCTGGACGTCGACGCATGGCCCCTCGCCCAACGTCAGCTGGAGGTCCTCGATCGCGACCGCCACGGGATCGGTGGCGTGCACCATCACGTCGTGCGCCGAGATGTCCCGGATCGACACGCCGCACCCGTCGACGCCGGCGCCCGCGACACAGACCGCGGCGAGGCTCTTGAGCCGCGCCCGAGACCGATCGTGGCCGCCCCAGGGACGTGGAGAGATGTCCGGTGACCCCATGCATCACCGTTACCTCTCGACAAGTCCTCGTGGACGACCGTTCTCCTGATCTTGCCATCCTACGCTCCTGCCCCTGGGTCTGACCGCCGCCTGCGGCACCCGGTTCCGTCCCGAGGAGGCCTCGCTAGGGTGAGCGCGTGGCCCCGACGTTCTCCGACGAGCTGCTCGGGTTCTGGCGGGAGCGGCACCTCTGCTCGGTCACCACCTTGCGCGCCGACGGCTCGCCGCACGTGGTGCCGATGGGCATCGTGCTCGACGCCGAGCTGGGCGTGGCCTGGGGGATCACCTCGCGGACGTCCCAGAAGGTGCTGAACCTGCGAGGGGGTCGGGACCCGCGCGTCGCGATCAACCAGGTGGACGGCCGCCGCTGGTCGACGCTGGAGGGGATCGCCGTCGTGCTCGACGACGCGGCGTCCGTGACCGAGGCGGTCCGCCGCTACGCGGAGCGCTACCGCCAGCCCCGTGAGAATCCCGCCCGGGTCGCGATCCGCGTCCGGCTCACCCGCACGCTCGGCAACGTCTGACCAGCCCCCGACCAGCCCCACCAGCCCCGACCAGCCCTGAGGAGGACCCGACCCGTGAAGCAGCACTTCCGTCTCGACACCCACCCCGTCGCGGACGCCGCCAACGTCGTGCGGGGCGACCACCACCGCATCACCGTGCTGGACGCCGGCCTGGTGCGCCTCGAGCACAGCCCGACGGGCACCTTCGAGGACCGAGCCTCGCAGCGGGTGGTGAACCGGGCCTTCGGGCCCACCGACTTCACGCTGACCGAGACCGAGCAGAGTCTGGAGATCCACACCGAGCGGCTGCAGCTGATCTACGACAAGGGCCCCTTCACCACCCACGGGCTCTCCGTGCAGGCCAAGGGCGGCTTCCACTCGCGGGACTCGGTGTGGCGCTTCGGCGAGGAGAGCCCGAACCTGGGCGGCACCGCGCGCACCCTCGACGACGTCGACGGTGAGCTGCCCCTGGAGAACGGCGTCCTCGCGTTCGACGGCGTCGCCCTCGTCGACGACTCCACCGGCGTGCTGCTCACCGACGACGGCTGGGTCACCTCGCGCACCCCGGGCAACCTCGACCTCTACGTCTTCGCCTTCGGACGCGACTACCGGGCCGCCCTGCGGGCCCTGTACCGGTTGACCGGCCCGACACCCTTGCTCCCGCGCTACGCGCTCGGCAACTGGTGGAGCCGCTACCACCCCTACACCGCCGAGGAGTACGTCGCCCTGGTCGACCGGTTCCGCAGCGAGGGCCTCCCGCTCTCGGTCGCCGTCGTCGACATGGACTGGCACCTCGTCGACATCGACCCCCGCCACGGCAGCGGCTGGACCGGCTACACCTGGAACACCGAGCTGTTCCCCGACCCGGAACGGTTCCTTGCCGATCTGCACGAGCGGGGCCTCGCCGTCTCCCTCAACGTCCACCCGGCCGAGGGGGTGCACGCGCACGAGGCGTCGTACTCGGCCATCGCGATCCGCATGGGCATCGATCCCACGACGGAGCTGCCGGTCAACTTCGACCCGACGGACCCGGAGTTCGTGGAGGCCTACCTCGAGGAGCTGCACCACCCGCTCGAGGCGCAGGGCGTCGACTTCTGGTGGCTGGACTGGCAGCAGGGGGGCGTCACGAAGATCCCGGGCCTCGACCCGCTGTGGCTGCTCAACCACGTGCACTTCCTGGACTCGGGCCGTGCCGGCCGGCGGCCGCTGACCTTCTCCCGCTACGCCGGGATCGGCAGCCACCGCTACCCGATCGGCTTCTCGGGCGACACGTGCATCACCTGGGAGTCGCTGGACTTCCAGCCCTACTTCACCGCGACGGCCTCCAACGCCGGCTACGGGTGGTGGAGCCACGACATCGGCGGTCACTTCAAGGGCTACAAGGACGACGAGCTCGCGACGCGCTGGGTGCAGCTCGGCGTCTTCTCGCCGGTGCTGCGCCTGCACTCCGGCGACAACCCCTTCAACACCAAGGAGCCGTGGCGGTTCTCGTCGGCCGCCGAGACGGTGATGAAGGACTGCCTGCGGCTTCGCCACCGGCTGCTGCCCTACCTCGCCACCATGAACGTGCGTGCGCACGAGGACGGCGCACCCGTCGTCTCCCCGATGTACTACGACCATCCCGACGAGCCCGCGGCGTACGCCTGCCGCAACGAGTTCCTCTTCGGCACCGAGCTGCTCGTGGCCCCGATCACCGAGCCCGCCGACCGCGAGACCGGGCTCGCCCGGGTGAAGGCGTGGCTGCCCGAGGGCACCTGGACCGACGTCTTCACCGGGCTCGCCTACACCGGTGGCCGCACCCTCTACCTGCACCGCGACCTCAGCTCGATCCCGGTGCTCGCCAGGGCCGGGGCGATCGTGCCGCTGGTGCCCGCGGACCTGCTGGACGAGGGCACCGACCTCCCCTCGGTCGTGGAGGTCCGGGTGTACGCCGGGGCCGACGGCGAGTTCACCCTGGTCGAGGACCGCGACGACGAGCGCTGGGCTCGCACCCGGATGACCTACGACGACGCAGCGGGCGAGCTGACGGTGCACGACGTCGAGGGCGACCCGGGGACCCTCCCCCACGACCGCACCTACCGCGTCGAGGTGGTGCGGCCGCCCGACGACGTCCAGGAGCGGGTCTTCGAGCTGCTCGATCGTGCGCAGCTGGGCTACGACCTGAAGGCAGCCCTGCTGGCGGCGATCCGCGACGCCGCCTCACCGGCCGCAGCCGTCACGGCGCTGCAGAGCCTCGACGTCTCCCCGGTGGTGCTCAGCGCCCTGAGCGAGGTGCTGCTGGCCCGGTAGCCCGCGGCGGCTGCCGTCGCGCGGCCAGCACCACGACGGCCAGCAGCGCCAGCACCAGCAGCGCGGCGACGCCGGTGACGGCCCATCCCGGCTCCCCGGTCGCCCACCAGACGAGCCCGGCGACGGCGAGCACGACGCCATAGCCACCCGCGACCGCAAGGAGCAGCCGGCGCAGCCGGCGGCGCTCCGCGGGTGGACGCCCTGCGGTGATCCGCCGGAAGAGCCGCACCCGCACGGCCACGCGCAGCAGCGTCACCACCAGCACCGCCGACGCCAGCGGCCACACCACGACGGCGGGGAGGGAGGTGCCGGAGCCCAGGGCGACCCCGACGACCACGACCACGAGCACCGCGGGCGCGAGCGCACCCGCGAGCCCCAGCACCAGCCAGCGGTCGTCGCCGACCCCCGGGGCGGGCGTCACGTCAGCGCGAGGGCGTCGAGCACGTAGGTCCACAGCCGCTCCGCCTCGCCGCCCCGGTCACGGGTCCGCCGCAGGTAGTGCTCGGGCCGCGGGGCGCGGTCGTGCCAGAACTGTCCGCCACCCGGGGGCGGGTCGGTGGCGGCCAACCACACGATGGTGTCCGCCCCGGTCTCGACGTCGCGCAGAAGCGGACCCATCACCTTGTGGAAGCCCGGCAGCGACGTGACCACGCCCGGGGTGTCGGCCCAGCCGGGGTGCATGGTGTGGACGGCGATCCCCTCGGCGGCCCACCGCTCCTGCATCAGCGGGGTGAGCGCGACCTGCATCCGCTTGGTGCGGGCGTAGGCCGACGTGCCGCCGTACGCTCCCTCGCGGAACTCCGGGTCCTGGGCGGGTATGCGCTGGGCGTACATCCCGCCGGAGGACACGATCACCACCCGCGCCCCCTCGGCCGCCGCCAGCACCGGTCGGAGCAGCTCGGTGAGCAGCACCGGCCCCAGCACGTGCGTGGCGAGCGCGAGCTCGTGGCCGTCGGCGGTCTCTGCGCGCTCGGGGGGCAGCGTTCCGGCGTTGTGCACCAGCACGTCGACCTGGTCGGTGGACCCTCGCAGCTCGTCGGCCAGGGAGCGCACCGACGCCAGGTCGGACAGGTCGCAGCGGTGCAGCTGCAGGTCGGCGTCCGGTGCGTCGCCGCGGATCTCGCTCACCGCGTCACGGCCCTTGGCGAGGTCGCGCACCACCAGGTGCACGCGGGCGCCGAGCAGAGCCAATGACGCCGTCGTCGCCTTCCCGAGACCGGAGTTCGCCCCGGTGACCACCGCGACCTTCCCCCGCAGCGCGTCCGGACGGGGGTCGTCGGGGTCCCAGGAGGAGCGACGGAGGTGGTAGCCGATCTTCGAGTAGCCCGGGAGCACGGTGCGGTCCAGGACGAAGTCGAGTGCGTTGGTCAGCGCGTGGGTCATGGCGTTGCTCCTGTCGTCTCTCGAGCGGGTGCCCCGAGGTCCTCGAGGACGGCGTGAGCGGCCCGTCGCCCGGAGACGAGCGCACCCTGGATCGAGCTGGTGTCGCGGTGGTCGCCGGCAAGGTAGACGGTCTCACCGGCACCGTTGAGCCGCACCGCGCGACGCATCGGGTGCGGCGCGCGCATCGACGGCAGTGCCTGGGGGACGTCGTACGTCGCGAGGTGCTGCCACGAGGAGGTGTCGGTGGCGTGCAGCTGCGCCAACGCCTGGCGCACGGCCGGCCCATCGACGTCCGGCGGCACCGAGTCGTGCACCATCGACGTCGCGACGAGCACCTGGCCGGGCGGGGCGTACTCCGGTGCCGCCACCGAGAGCGCGATCGTGTTGACCACCGGCGACCGGTCGGCGTCGAGCAGCAGCCTGGCCGACGCCTCCGGGAACGGTGGTGCCGCGTGGTAGATCGTGGTCACACCGTGCGCGGACGGCGGGGTGAACCGGCTCGGCAGCAGCCGTTGGGCCGTCCAGGCGTCGGTGGCCACCACCACCGCCCGGGCGCCCAGCACGCCGACGCTGGAACGCACCTGCTCCGCGCCGACGTCGTGCACCCGGATCCCCAGTTGGACGGTGCCCGGGGGCAGCCCCTCCGCGATCCGCTCCGGCAGCGTCTGCATGCCGCGGGCGGGGACGGTCGACCGGCCCCGGGCGAACATCCGCATCATCAGGTCGGTGAACCGCCGCGAGGTCGACATCTCGTGCTCCAGCAGCACGCCGGAGAAGAACGGGCGCAGCACCGCGTCGACGACGTCGGGCGGGATGTTCGCACGACGCCAGGCTTCGGCCGCGCTCAGGTCCTCACGGCGCTTGAGCCCCTGTGCCGGAAGCAGCACGCAGAGGCCGGCGTAGAGCCCCACGGCAACCTTGCCGCCGATCCCGCCGACGGGGAGGCCGAGCGCGGACCCGGCGGCGCTCGGCTTCTGCAGCGGGTTCCCGAGGGTCACCCGCTCGCCCTCGATGCGGATCGTCACGGTGGGGTCGAACGCGCGCAGGTCGAGGTCGTCGAGATCGACGACCGATGCCAGGGCGGGGTAGGCGGTGTTGAGGACCTGGAAGCCACGGTCGAGCGTGAACCCGTCGACGTGATCGGTGCGCACCCGTCCGCCCACGGCCTGCTCGCTCTCGAGGACCTGCACCTCGAGCCCGCGTGCGGTGAGCGCCCGGGCGCAGGCGAGACCTGCCAGCCCCGCGCCGACGACCACGACGTCGGCCACCTCGTCGGGCCGGCTCATCGCGCCTCGCGCTGGGCGCGACGGAACAAGGGAGGCAGGTAACGGACCATCAGGGTCGACCACGTCAGGTGCGTGAGCAACGGCGCCTGCAGACCACCGGACGCGCGGCGCTGCATGGCGAACAGTCCCCCCATCACCACCGCCGCGATCACGAGGGACGGGTTGCGCGTGGTCATCGTGGCCAGGGCGTAGACGCCGGTGGAGGTCAGCACCGCCCCACCCTGGGGCAGCGCGGTGTAGAGCGCGCCGCGGAAGAAGACCTCCTCGCCGACGCCGTTGGCGTAGGTGGTCAGCAGCACCAGCGGCATGCTGCCGCGCTCCGCGAACTCGAGGACGCTGCTGATCGCGATCTCGAGCAGCGGGACCCGGCGTACGACGAGGGCGCAGCCGTAGAAGAACCCGAACGCCCCGGCGCCGGTCGCCACGGGGGTGAGCAGGGGGCGGCGCAGGCGGCGGTCGCGGCCCTCGATCCAGCCCAGGTGCAACGGACCGGACAGCACGCCGCCGAGCGTCCACACCGCGGCCGTCCCCAGCGTCAGGACGTAGAAGCGGCCGGAGTCCGGCTCGGCCGACATCGAGGTGCCGAGCAGCGCGGCCCCAGCGGCCGAGGTCGCCGCCACCACGCGACGTCGCCTCGCGACCACGGCCGCGGACTCGACGTGATGCACGGGGGCGACATGGGTGATCGGCATCGGGAGCCGGCCACGCACCCGGGAGAGCAGCTGGGCCCCGGGGCTCATGACCCCTGCCGCTCCGCGAGCGCCTGTCTCACCGCCGCGTCGTACCCCATGGGCTCGAAGGGCACGATCGAGCGGATGCTGTCGTCGTGGACGATCACCTCGTTGCTCATCGAGTCCACCAGCGAGCGGGCGGCCTGGTAGTCCACGTCGGTGACCAGCCCCAGCCACCGCGACGAGAGGCCGGGCGAGAGCAGCGGCACCGGGAGCAGGTAGCGGCGCTTGCCCTCGATGCGGGCGACCCGCTGCAGCATCGTGGCGTACTTCAGCACCTCGGGTCCCCCGACCTCGAAGACCCGGTCGAGCGCCTTCGGCTCGTCGAGGACGCCGACGAGGTAGCGGACCACGTCGTCGGCGGCGATCGGCTGCGTGCGGGTGCTGACCCAGCGCGGGGTCACCATGGCGGGCAGGTGTTCGACCAGCTGGCGGGTGATCTCCCAGGAGATCCCTCCGGCACCGATGAGGATGGCGGCGCGGAGCACCGTGACCGGGACGCCGCCCCGGCCGAGCAGGCTCTCCACCTCGCGACGGCTCCGCAGGTGCTCGGAGAGGTCGTCGTCCTCGCTGCCGAGCCCGCCGAGGTAGACGATCTGCGCGAGTCCGGCCTCGGCCGCGGCGCTCCCGAAGGCGCTGGCGGCGTCCGCGTCCAGTCGCGCGAAGTCCTTCGAGCCCAAGGAGTGCACCAGGTAGTAGGCAGCACGGCAGCCTGCGAGGGCGTCGACGAGGGTGCCGGGGTCGTGCACGTCGCCGTACACCGGGGTGCCGGCCCCCTCGTGGTCGTCGGGGTGGCGGGTCATGGCGCGGACCTCGTGCCCCGCCTCGGACAACGCGGTGCACAGTCGGCGCCCGACGAAGCCGGAGGCGCCGGCGACGAGGACGGGACCAGTGGTGCTCACGGGAGGGGGTTCCCGGCCCTGGAGGGATCATGCGGGTCCGAGCCCGGCGTCCCACGGACGGCGTCGGTCGGCGCAGCTCCCATACCTCGACACTACCTTCGACATGCTGTCAAGGTCTACCCTTCCAGCGTGACCCCGACCTCGCCCCCGCTCACGGGCAGCCCGCCCTCCGGTGGGCTGAGCATCGGGGAGCTTGCGCGCCGCACCGGTCTCACCACCGCCACGCTGCGGGCCTGGGAGACGCGGTACGGGTTCCCCCGTCCGCATCGGCTGGTCAGCGGTCACCGCCGCTACGACGAAGGTGACGTCGACCTGGTGGCGCAGGTGCTCCGGCGCCGCGACGCAGGCGTCCGGCTCGAGACGGCGATCGCCGAGGCGGCCGTCGTACGCCGCGTGCCGGCCGTCTCGGTGTTCGCCGAGCTGCGGCGCCGCCAGCCGCACCTGACGCCTCGGCCGTTGCGCAAGTCCATGCTGCTCGCGCTGACCTGGGCGATGGAGGACGAGTGCTGCGCCAGAGCCCAGCGGCCGACGCTGTTCGCGGCCTTCCAGCACGAGCGGTACTACCGGCGTGCCCGCAAGAGATGGACCGATCTGGCCCGGACCGCGCGGCGCACCGTGCTCTTCGCGGCGTTCGACCAGGAGGCCACTGCGGCCGACGCGACGCTCGTGCACCTGCCCGAGGACGCCCCGATGCGCCGGGAGTGGTCGCTGGTCTGCGACGCGAGCGACCACCCGGCCGTGCTCGCCGCGTGGGAGCTTCCCGGTCAGGTCGACGTGCCCGACCGCGACCGGGTCTTCGAGTCGGTGTGGACTCTCGAGGCACCCGCGGTCCGGGACGCAGCCCGCGCCTGTGCCGCCCTGGTGACCCGGCTCGCCCCCGACCAGGCGACCGGCTTCGAGGGCCTGGACGGCACTCCCGCCCAGCCGTCGGAGGACCTGCGGGCGGCCGAGCGGATGTTCGGCCGGCTCGTGGCCTACGCCGACCAGTGACCCTGAGCTCCCTCAGGCTCCCGCACGTCCGTACGGCGCACCGCGAGCACCGCGACGTCGTCGTCGCGGCTGGTGTCGCGGACCGCGAGCACGATGTCGGCCAGCCACACGAACAAGTCGAGGTCGGCTGTGCCGGTGCAGGCCGCGACGAGCCGGTCCACACCCGTCTCGATGTCCTCGTCGCGACGCTCCACGAGCCCGTCGGTGTAGCCGAGGAACATGTCACCGTCCCGGAACGGCACCGTGATCGGGGAACGGTCGCCACCACCTGCACCCAGCAGCAGTCCCGGCTCGCCGGCCACCACCTCGACCTCGCCCCCCGCGCGTCGCACCAGCGGCGGCGGGTGGCCCGCGTTGGCGACGACGACCTCGTTGCGCGCCGGGTCGAAGACGGCGTAGACCATGGTCACGAGCTGTTGGAAGTCGTACTGGTCGAAGAGCCGGTCGAGCGCGACCAGCACGGTGCGTGGGTCCGGCTCGACGGCCACCAGGGCCCGGATCGCGGCTCGCATCTGGGCCATCGCCGCGGCGGCCGTCACACCCCGCCCCATCACGTCCCCGACGAACACTGCCAGTCGTCCGTCCTCGAGCGGCGTCACGTCGTAGAAGTCGCCGCCCGCGTCACTGTGGCCCGCCTGGAGGTAGCTCGCGGCGGTCAGCCAGCCGGGCAGCTTGGGCAGCTCGGCAGGCAGGATGGCCCGCTGCAGCCGGGCGGCGACATCGCTGAGCTCGCTGTGGAGGCGGGCGGTGTCGATGGCCTGGGCCGCTCGTCGGGCCAGGTCCTCGCCGAAGACCGCGTCGTCGCGGGTGAACCGCCGTCCACCGTCGCCGGTGACCCAGGTGATGACACCGAAGACGTGATCCTGCACCTTGAGCGGCACGGCGAGCGCGCTGCGGAGGTTGAGCTCGTGCAGCAGCTGCCGCTGCTCGGGGTTGTCGATGAGGCCGTCGAGCATCTCGTCGGTGATGTCCGGGGTGAGCTCGGTCTCCCCGGTGCGCAGCACCTGGTAGGTGCCGCGCGCGGAGGCCGGGTCGGGCGGGAAGCGACGTTGCAGGTCCTGTGCCATCTCGACCTTGCGCGGGTCCACGTGGGCGACCGCGAGCGTCCGCAGCTCCCCGTCCTGGTCGAGCGCGATCGTGCACCAGTCCGCGAACCACGGCACCGCCAACCGGGCCACCGTGCGCAGCGTCGCCTCGTAGTCCAGGGAGCTGGACAGCTCGAGGCTGCTGTCGGCGAGGAACTGGATCTTCGCGGAGCGGTCGGCCGCCTGGTCGGTGACCCGGACCCGGTCGATGGCCTGGGCGCAGGTGTCGGCCATCACCGAGAGGAACTCGAGCTCGGCGGGGACGAAGGCGCGTCGTCCCGGGAAGGACATGCTCGCGACGCCGACCCGCCGGGAGCCAAGCCGCAGCGGCAGACACGCGATCGACCGCTCGCCGCTCGCCGCCGTCTCCAGCCCGGGGTAGCGCTCGCGGAGCTCCGCCTCGCCGTCGAGGATCACGATGCGGTTCTGCCGAACCGCGTCGCCGGCCGGGGTCGGGTCGTGCACCGAGTACGTCGCCCAGCGGGAGGCCACCCCCTCGCGGCCGCCGCGGACACCGACCAAGGACAGGGTGTCCTCGTCGACCAGCAGCGAGAGCGACGCCACCGTCGCCCCGGCGGCGTCGGCCATGTGCTCGACGACGATCCTGGTCACCGCTTCCACGCTGTCGGCGACGACGAGCTCACCGGCCACCCGGGCCAGCCTGGTCAGCCGTTCGGACAGCGAGTCCCTCCCGGCGCCGACCGACCGCGCCTCGTCCAGGACCACCAGCACGCCGCACACCTCGTCGCCGGCCAGCACTGGGCGCACCGAGAACGACGCCGGCTGCGGGATGCCGTGGTGCGGCGTGATCTCGAGCTCGCCCTCCCAGCTCCCCCCGACGCGCACCACGGACAGCACGTCCTCGAACCCGCCGCGGCGGGCCTCGTCGAACAGCATGTCGGTGAGCGGGCGACCGCAGAGTGCTGCGGTCGACTCCCCCAGCAGCATCCGGCCCGCCTGGTTGACGTGCAGCAGCTGTCCGGCGCGGTCCGCGAGCAGGGTCACCTGCGGAAGCGCGTCGAGCAGGCCGGCGGTCGCCGGCGCTGCACCCCCCAGCGGTGGCGGTTCCATGGGGAGGATCCTGACACCCCCCGGACCAGGAGGGTATGACCCGGGTGTGCGCCGGGGCGTCCCCCGTTCAGGCGAGGTCGATCCCCGCCGCCTCCAGCGCGGCTGCGATCCGCAGCTGCACGTGATCCGTGCGCGGCCGGCTCATCAGCATCGTGCCGACCGGCATCCCGTCGCCGGGGGACCGGCCGCTGGGCAGCGAAAGTGCGGGCAGACCCACCAGGTTCGCCACCACCGTCCAGCAGTCGGTGTAGGGAGCGGCGAGCGGGTCGGCCATGTCCTCGGGGCTCATGTGCCCCTCGAGCATCGGCGCGGTCGTGGGCAGGGTCGGGGAGATGAGCAGGTCGCACCGGTCGAGGGCGTCGTCCACTTGGCTGCGGAGGATCTGCTGGGCCACCTGGGCCACCTCGAGCTGGCTGGGCGCCTCACGCAGCAGCTCGAGGCCCCATGCGTAGCGACGCTCCACCTCCGCCCCCGCCAGCCCGGTGGCGACGTACGGCGCGAGCACCGGCACCGCGGAGGCCGACGTCACCGTCATGTAGGTCGCCAGTGCGCGACCCGCCGCCGGGGCCGAGACCGGCACGATCACGGCACCGAGCTCCTGGAGGGTCGCGACCACGACGTCGAGCCTGGCCAGCACCCCGGCCTGGTTGCGGGGACCGCGCAGCTCCTCGAGCACACCCACCCGGACCCCTCGCACGTCGAGGTCGTCGACGGCTCCGGCCAGCCGTGGCCGGCCCCCGATCACGGCGAGCATGGTGGCGAGGTCGCGCACCGATCGGGCCAGCGGGCCCACCCGGTCCAGGCCCGGCGCGAAGGGGACGACTCCTCGCAGGGGCACCACCCCCGGTGTCGGCGCCATGCCCACCACGCCGCACTGGGAGGCCGGCTCGCGGATCGACCCGCCGGTGTCGGTGCCCACCGAGAGTGCGGCCTCGTGGGCGGCGACCGCCGCCGCGGAGCCGCCGCTGCTGCCCCCGGCGCTGCGGCGCACGTCGTGGGGGTTGTGGGTGCGGCCGAATGCCGAGGTCTGGGTCGAGGCGCCGAGGGCCAGCTCGTCCATGTTCGCGCGCCCGAGCACGACGGCTCCGGCGCGTCGCAGCCGGCGCGTCACGTCGGAGTCGACGCGGGCGACCGTGCCCAGGGCCCTCGACCCGCAGGTCGTCGTCTGACCACGCACGTCGATGTTGTCCTTCAGGGCGACCGGGACGCCCGCGAGTGCTCCAGTGGCGCGTCCGCTGGCGCGCCGGGCGTCGATCCGCCTCGCCTGCGCGAGCACCTCCTCCCGGTCGACGTGCACCATCGCCCGCGTCCAGGCCGCCACCTCGCTCCCCCGTGCCAGGTGCGCCTCGGCGACCTCCACCGCGGACACCTCGCCGTCCCGCACCAGCGCGGCGAGCCGGTGCGCAGCGAGCGTGACGAGCAGCCCGTCGCGCGCTCGGGGGACGACGTGCGCACCCTCCGGGGCGGGCGCGGCATACGTCATGCGCAGAGACTAGGTGGCGCCTTCTCCACGCCGTCAACAACCCGTCGTCAACCCGTTGGCGGACCGGTCAGGCGGTGGCGAAGCGCCCCAGCACCTGCTCGGCGTTGATGCCGCCGAGGTGGTCGGCGAAGATCCGCTGGTAGGCCAGCTCCTCGCGCGTGCGGGCAGGCGGCAGCCCCCCGAACCGTACGGCGGCCCAGTCTGCGTCCGGCACCAGCGAGTCCACGACGCGGTCCATCGCGTCGGCAGTGCCCGAGCCGTCGCCGAACTGCTCCTTGCGACGCCACAGGATCTCCTCGGGGATCCAGCCGCTGAACGCCTCCCGCAGCAGCCGCTTCTCCTGGCCGTCCTCCCCGAGCAGCTTCCACTGGATCGGGATGCGCTGCGCGACGGCCAGCATGTCCCTCGACAGGAACGGCACCCGCGCCTCGAGACCATGGGCCATCGTGACGCGGTCGCAGCGCTGCAGGTTCAGGTGGTGCAGCGTGGCGACGCCGTCGACCAGCGCAGCACGCAACGTCTCCTCGTCGAGCTCGCGCAGGTGGTGGTATCCGGCGAAGAGCTCGTCGGCACCCTCCCCGGTCAGCACCACCTTCACGTGCTGGGCCGCTAGCTCGGAGAGCAGGTAGTTGGGGACCGCGCTGCGGATCAGCGACGGCTCGTAGGACTCGGTGGCCTCGACCACGGTCGGCAGCACGTCGACGACGTCCTGGTCGGTGTAGACGCGCTCGTGGTGCTCGAGCCCGAGCGCCTCGGCGACGACCCGCGCTGCGAGCAGGTCGGGGCTGTCCGGCGTGCCGGCGGAGAAGGAGTGAACGGAGTTGCCCGGCTCGGACGCCCGGGCGAGGATCGCGGCGACGACGCTGGAGTCCAGCCCGCCGGACAGGAACACCCCGACCGGGACGTCGGCCATCATCCGCTCTCGTACGGCGACCACCAACGTGTCGCGGATGGCAGCCTGGGCCTCGTCGCGGGTCGCGAAGTCCGGCCCGATCTCCTCGGCCCCGCCCAGCGGGTCCTCGTGCAGGTCGACGTACGCCTGCAGCCCGGTCTGCGGGGTCCAGAAGTGGCCCGTCGGGAACTCCTCGACGAACGGCCGGACGTGCTCCGGGAACGCGCGCAGCTCGGAGGCGACGAGCACCCGGTCCTCGTGACGGGCCCAGTAGAGCGGCTTGACGCCCAGCGGGTCACGCCCCAGCCACACGCGACCGTCCTCGTCCGCGACGCAGAAGGCCCACATACCGCGCATGTCGTGGATGCCGTCGGTGCCGAGCGTCCCGAGGACGTGCAGCACGATCTCGGAGTCCGAGTCGGTGGTGAACGGGCCGGGCAGACGGTCGCGCAGCTCGGCGTGGTTGTAGATCTCGCCGTTCGCGACCACCCAGCGCCTGCCGGTGTCGTCGGCGAGCGGCTGCTTGCCGCCGGCGAGGTCCACGATCGAGAGCCGGGTATGGCCGAGCCAGGTGTTCGCGACCTGCCGCGAGCCGTGCCCGTCCGGGCCACGGTGGTGCAGCCGGGAGAGCATGTCCTCACCGAGCGCGCGCCCCACGTCGAGGCGATCGGGACCGGGATGGTCGGTGAGGTCGTGGACGGCTGCTATGCCACACATGAGGACCAGTGTCCCCCCTCGCCCCCACGGCGACCGCACCGGCTGCTCGACCGGTCGTCCACCGTGGGGGCCTCAGGGACGCACCGGTCACGGCTCGTTGTAGCTGCCTCCGTAGATGTCGGAGTTGCCGAAGGTCGGCGGGCACTCGTTGTTCGGCCCGGGACGCATGGCGTCGGAGGCAGCCTCCGGCAGCTCGCCGGACTCCTGGCGGTCCTCGGCCTCGTCGGCATCGCGCGGGGTGGTGCCGCCGGAGCTCACCTCGTCGTAGAACGCCTGGCGATACGCGTTGATCGCCGGGCAGACCGTGGCGTTGCGCAGGTCGTTCCACACCCCCGCGCCGTACGTTCGGGTCGCCACCGCGTAGTTGTAGTCGCCGAGGAACTCGGCGGTCAGGCCGTTGGCGCTCGAGGCCCGCCCGTCGCCGACCCGTCCGGTGTGCTCGGTGGTCCAGGGGCCGAGCCGTCCCGTCGTGGTGTTCACGGTGGCGTGCCTGACCTTGCCGACCATCCGTCGAGGCGAGGTGGTGTTGTGGCGCCACGGGTCCAGCCAGGCGTTGTAGACCAGCCAGGCGTCCTTGCCGTCGGGGCTGATGGCGACGGCCGGGAAGTTGGCCCGACCGGTGCCCTGGCTCGCGACGGCAGGCGGGGAGTAGGTGCGTCCGCCGTTGGTGGAGCGGGAGACGTAGGCCCGTTCCTTGTTCGTGCCGGCCCGGTCGTCGGACCAGGTCAGCAGCACCTCGTCGGTGGCGTCACCGCCGCTCGGCGCGCCGTTGGCGATGTCGACGCTCGGGAACACGTCCGTGCGCGCCCCTGCGATGCCGTCGATGGTGGTGCGGCCCTGTGCGGCGTCGAACTGGCCGATGCCCGCGATGTCCACGATGGCCCGGGGACGCTCGAAGGTCGCGCCACCGTTGAAGGAGCGTGCCTGGAGGAACACGGACCGGCCCTTCTCGAAGCCGGTCCACACCACGTAGACCACACCGGTGCTGTCGGTCCGGACCGCGCAGCCCTGCCGGCCACCGGTCTGGGCGTTGTTGGTGGCGGGGCTGAGCTGACGTGACTTCCAGGTGTCGCCACCGTCGACGGAGCGCGAGAGCAGCACCGGCTCCGAGCCGGCCGTGCCGCGGAACCCGACGTTGCAGACGTAGACGTTGCCGAAGTGCGGGCTCGACGACGCGTTGTCGGCCCAGATCTGCTCCTTGTCGCTGAACAGCGCGTTGTTCTGCTTGCTGACGATCACCGGCGCCTTCCAGGCCGAGTTGTCGCCGGCCATGGCGCGGGTGACGTCGTCGGTGCGCGAGACCGCGATCGCCCCGTCGCCCTTGAAGCTCTGCCGACCCGGGAAGGGGGTGGCGATGTTCGCGTAGTACAGGCGCTGGCCGTTGCTCCACGAGAACTTCCCGTCCGCGCCGCGACGCGGGCCGAAGACCAGCTCCGGGTCGCCGTTGGAGACCATGTTGTGCTCGACGTAGCCCGGCAGGGTGCCGATCGGGCCGTTCTCTTCCGGCTGGCAGCCGGTGTCACCGGCCGGAGGGTTGCCCGGTGACGGGTCGGGCTCCCCGAGACAGCTCGGGGCGGTGCGTGCGGAGTAGCCGTGGTAGGTCGGCTGGGTCCACGAGCTGCCACCGTCGGTGGAGAACTGCACGCCCGAGACCCCGACCCCGGGGGTGAACGGACACGTCCGGTCGTCGCCCGCGTTGCAGGCCTCCAGGTCGATGTTGTCGTTGGCTCCCGCGGCGAGCACCTGGGGGTGCACGGGGTTGACGGCCAGCCCGGGCTCGTTCTGCTTGTTCTGCGAGAAGATCGTGTCGTTGCTGCCGACCGTCACCTCCGTCGAGCCACCGGGGGTGATCGGGGCGCCCAGCGCCGCGACGGACAGGCCCGTCAGCGCGAGAGCGAGAACGGTGAGAGCGACGAGGAGTGCTCGGACGGGGCGCATAGGTCTCCAGTTCTGAGAGGACGGTGCGCGGCTCGCCGCAGCCGAGGTGCTCGGTCGAGGTGGGTCGCCCCGGCATCGTGCCTCCGGTTGCCTGGTCATGACAAGGGGTTCGCGAGTCCGGACTTGTCGGTCTTGCCAGTCTCGGTGTGTTTCAGCGACGCCGCGGGACGTGCCGGACCCGGCCGTCCCTGGTCGGGCCTAGGCTGGCCCCGATGTCTCGCACGCTGCTCGCCGTCGACGGCAACTCCTTGTTGCACCGGAGCTTCCACGCCTCCGCGCGCACCGGGTTCCGCACCCCCGACGGCCGGCCGATGTGGGCGGTGCGCGGGTTGCTGTCCCACCTCACCGCGTTGGTCGACCGGTGCTGCGCCGACGCCGTGGTGGTCGGGTTCGATGACCCGCTGACCTCCTCGCGGCGAGCCCGGTGGCCGTCGTACAAGGCGCAGCGGGACCCGAAGCCGGCCACCCTCGAGCAGCAGCTCGCCGACGCGGTCGGGGTGCTGCGCGCGCTCGGTGTGGTGGTGGCGGTGCCCGTGGGACTGGAGGCCGACGACGTGCTCGCCTCCGCCGCCGCCTACGCCCGCACCGTCGGCGCGCAGACGGTGGTGGCCACCTCCGACCGTGACTCGTTCGCGCTGATCGACGACAACACCCGGATGCTGCGGATCCTCAACGGCGGGGTCGAGGCCTCGCCGATGCTGGACCCCCGGCGTCTGGAGCTGGTGACCGGGGTCCGCCCGGAGCAGTACCTCGACTTCGCCGCCCTCCGCGGGGACACCTCCGACAACCTGCCCGGTGTGCCGGGGATCGGGCCCAAGACCGCGGCCCGTCTGCTCGCCGAGTTCGGCACCGCCGCCGCCGCCTTCGAGGACGCCTGCGGTGAGGGCACGCGATGCCGGTCGACCCTCGGTGCGGCCGTTGCACGCAGGCTCGCGCTCCCTGAGGCCCGCGCTGCGTGGGAGCTCAACCGCTCCGCGATGGCGATGGTCGCCGACGCCCCGCTGGGCCTCGATCTCCCTGCCGGCGTCGGCTGCCTCCCCCTCGACGACACGGCCGTGCGCGCGACGTACTCCCGGCTCGAGCTGCATCTCCCCACCGCAGTCCGTGCGCTCACCGGCAAGGCCTCGCCCACCCCGCGTCCTGTCGACGTCGACGCGGCGTGGCGGCCACCGAGCCAGCGCGCGCCCGTGCGGTTCCCCCCGCTGCCCCACCGACCGGAGCCCGTCTCGGTGCAGGAGACCCTCTTCTGAGGATCCCTGAGGCGTCGGCCGCGCGGTCAGCCGCGCAGCACCAGGTACGGCGCCAGGGCCAGCAGCGCGACGACCAGCGCCCACTGCAGCACCCGCCCGGGGACGGCGCGGGCCACCCGCCAACCGAGCAGCACGCCGACCAGCTCGGGGACACCGACGAGCAGCGCCAGCTGCCAGTCGACCGCTCCCTGGAGCAGGTAGCCCAGCGACCCCACCCCGGCGATCACGACCGACTGCACCTGCGCCGACGCCAGCGACTCGAGGATCGGGACCCCCAGCACCATCAGCAGGGGCACCGTGAGCATGGGTCCACCGATGCCCACGACCCCGCTGAAGACGGAGACGCCCAGCCCGAGCACGACCACCCCGCTCGTTCGCGGGTGGGTGTGCGACACAAGCCCCCGGCGGTCGCGATGCACCAGCAGCAGCGCGGCAGCGGCGGCCACCACGCCGAGCACCAGACCGAACACCCGATGGGACACCATCGCGTTGACACCGACCCCGACCGGCGTGCCGACCACGGCCGAGGCGGCGAGCAGCAGCGCCGTGCGTCGGGTGTGCGGGCGACGCAGCTCACCCGACCGGAGGTACGCGGAGGACCCGAGCGCACCCGTCGCGACATGGGTGAGGATCGCCGTGCCCGCCACCTGAGCGGGCGAGAGACCCGTCAGCACGAACAGCCCGATCGTCGGCAGCACCCCGCCCGGCCCGACGGCGGTGATGCCGATGCCTCCGACCAGCCCGAAGACGGCGAGACCGAGGAGGACCCCCAGCGAGACCTCGTTCACCGGAGCGGCTCAGGCCAGTGCGAAGGACCGGCTGATGCGCTGCATGGCGGCCACCAGCTCCGGGTCACGACCGCCGCCGAACCGTTCGGAGGGCCCGGACACCGAGACCGCCGCGACGACGCGCCCGTCGTCGCCGACCGGCACGGCCACGCACCGCACCCCGGCCTCCTGTTCCTCCTCGTCGGCCGCCCAGCCGTTCTCGTGCACCAGGTCGAGCTCGCGGTCGAAGTCCGCGATCGAGGTGATGGTGGTGCCGGTACGACGCGGCAGGCCCCTGCGACGCAGCACGGCCAGTGCGCGCTCGCGGGGCATCGCGGCGAGGAGCACCTTGCCGACGGCGGTCGAGTGCGGGGGCACGCGTCGGCCCGCCTCCGCGAACATCCGCAGCGTGTGCGGGGAGGGCACCTGGGCGACGTACACGACGTCGTCGCCCTCCAGCACCGCCAGGTTGGCGGTCTCGCCGGAGACCTCCACCAGCTCGGCGAGGTACGGCCGCGCGCTGCGGGCCAGGGAACGTTGCGCAGCGTCGCCGAGCTGCAGCGCGGCCGTGCCGACGGAGTACTTCCGGGACGAGTCGTGACGCACGTAGCCGCGCAGCTGGAGCCCGTGCAGCAGCCGGTGCGCGGTGCCCTGAGGCAGGCCGGTGTGCTCGGCCAGCTCACCGACCCCGATGGGCGCCTCGGCCCTGGCCAGCGCCTCGAGCAGCGAGAGGGCACGGTCGACCGACTGCACCGACCCCGCTGCGCGAGACGCCTCCAGCACCATGCCGCTAGGGGATCATCCAGCCGAGCACCGGCGTGGCCTGCAGCCCGACGATCACGCACATCACCAGCAGGAGCGCGAGGCTCCAGCCGATCACCTTGCGGAAGATGTCGCCCTCGCGGCCCGACATGCCGACCGCCGCGGCCGCGATGGCGAGGTTCTGCGGGCTGACCATCTTGCCCAGCACGCCACCGGAGGAGTTGGCCGCAGCCATCAGCAGCGGGTCGAGTCCCGCCTTCGCCGCCGTCTGCACCTGCAGCGCGCCGAACAGCGCGTTGGAGGACGTGTCCGAGCCGGTGACGGCGACGCCGAGCCAGCCCAGGATCGGCGAGAGGATCACGAACGCACCCCCGGCCCCTGCCAGCCAGACGCCCAGCGAGCCGGTCTGACCGGACAGGTTCATGACGTAGGCCAGAGCGAGCACGGCCATCACGGTGATGATCGCGGAGCGCAGCTCGACGTACGTCGCGGCGTACGTCTTCAGCGCCCGACCCGGTGCGACCTTGAGGATCAGCATGGTGATCAGACCCGCGATGATCAGCAGCGTTCCTGCGGCCGGCAGCCAGTTGAACTTGAACTCCGTCGCGACGGGGTCGCCGGCTGCGTTGGTGACGTGGAGGCCGGGCCACGTGAAGATATAGGTCCACGGCGCCTTGCCGAAGTACTCGACCACGGCAGGGATGTTGACGAGGGAGAAGATCGCGATGATCACGAGGTACGGCGAGTAGGCACGCAGCACCTCGCCACCTGAGTCGTGGGTCGAGGCTGCGTCGCCACCGTTCTCGGCTCCGCCGCTCGCGACCGTGATGCCGCCTCCGGAGCCGCCCGACCTGCCCGCGCGGGTGGCCACGGCCAGGGTCTCCTCGTCGGGCTCGGCGTGGAGCACCTCCTTGGGCTGCCACACCCGCACCAGCAGGACGACGGAGGCCGCCGAGGCCAGCGACGCGACGATGTCCGCGAGCGGGACCGAGATGTAGTTGGCGCACACGAACTGCCCGAGGCCGAAGGTCACACCGGCCAGCAGGGCCGCGGGCCAGGTCTGGCGCGCGCCCCGGACGCCGTCGACGACGATGACGAGGAAGAGCGGCACCACGACCGCCAGCAGCGGGGTCTGCCGGCCGACCATCGAGCCGATGCCGTCGACGGTCAGCCGCGGGTCGTTGTTCACCGCGGAGGTGATGCCGGCCAGCGTGGTGATCGGGATGGCCAGTGCGCCGAAGGCGACCGGAGCCGTGTTCGCCAGCAGCGCCACCACAGCGGCCTTGATCGGCTTGAAGCCGAGGGAGACCAGCATCACGACGGTGATCGCGACGGGGGTCCCGAAACCGGCCAGTGCCTCGAGCAGTGCACCGAAGCAGAACGCGATGATGATCGCCTGGATCCGCTGGTCGGGGCTGACCTTCTCGAAGGAGCGGCGCAGTACGTCGAAGTGCCCCGACGTCACGGTGAGGTTGTAGACCCACACCGCGTTGACGACGATCCACAGGATCGGGAAGAAGCCGAACAGGCCACCGAGAACGGCGGCACTGAGACCCTGCCCGACCGGCATCCCGAACAGCACGACGGCGACCACGAGGGCCACCACCAGCGAGGCGAGCCCGGCGACCCAGGCCTTGAGGCGCAGCCCTCCGAGGAGCACGAACAGGGTCACGAGCGGTATGGCGGCGCACAGCGCGCTGAGGGCGAGGGAGTCGCCCACCGGATTGGTGTCCTGCTGGAACATGCGTCAGCTCCCGATAGTCGCGGTTGGGTGTCCAGGGATCAGGGTGTCCGCGGGCAGCCCGCGGAGGGAGGCGTCGAGCACCTCGACGGTGTGCGCCATGCCCATCGGGTGTCCCGACCGCTCGATGGCGGAGGTCACCTGCATCAGGCAGCCCGGGTTCGCGGTGACCAGCACCTGCGCGCCGGTGGCGACGATGTTCGCGGCCTTGCGGTCACCGAGCTCGCGCGCCGGCTCGGGGTTGAGGATGTTGTAGATTCCCGCCGACCCGCAGCACAGCTCGGGCTCGGCGATCTCCTTGAGCTCCAGCCCCGGGATGGCCCTCAGCAGGTTGCGTGGCTGCGCGCGGATGCCCTGGGCGTGCGCGAGGTGGCAGGCATCGTGGTAGGCGACGGTCATCTCCAGCGGGTGCCGGGTCGCCACCGGACCGAGCTCGTCGAGGATCTCCGCGACGTCACGCACCTTGTCCGCGAACACCCGCGCGCGATCGGCGTATGCCGGGTCGTCGGCGAGCAGCTCGGCGTACTCCTTCATCGTGGAGCCGCACCCGGCAGCGTTGACGACCACCCACTCGACCCCGGTCGTCTCGAAGGTGTCGACGAGGGCGCGGGCGAAGTCCTGCGCCTCCGGCTCCCGCCCGTTGTGCGTGGACAGCGCGCCGCAGCACCCCTGCCCGGCCGGCACCACGACCTCGCAGCCCTCGGCCTGCAGCACCCGCGCGGTCGCGGAGTTCACGCCCGGGAAGAACGCTCCCTGGACGCACCCGGTGAGCATCCCCACCACCGCGCGACGCTCCCCGCGTGCGGGCATCCGCTCCGGCAGCCGCTCGGGTCTGCCGAGCCGAGGAGCGAGACTCTCCATGGCCGCGAGCTGCGGGGCCATCCGCTCCAGCAGCCCGGTGCGACGCAGCCTGCGGTCGAGTCCCGTGCGCTGCAGGAGCCGAAGCGGTCCGCGCACCAGCCGCAGTCGCTTGGGGTGGGGGAACAGCGAGAAGATCAGTGCGCGCAGGGCCTTGTCGGACCGGCTGCGCTCGTGGCGACGCTCCACCTGGGCCCGCGTCTGCTCGATGAGACGGTCGTACTGCACTCCCGACGGGCACGAGGTCACGCACGCCATGCAGCCCAGGCAGGCGTCCCAGTGCGACACCATCGAGTCGCTCATCGGCTCGCCCTCGAGGCCTTGCTTCATCAGGTAGATGCGACCGCGCGGGGAGTCCATCTCCTCGCCCCACAGCACGTACGTCGGGCAGGTCGGCAGGCAGAAGCCGCAGTGCACGCAGTCACCGACGAGCGCCGCGTCCGGCGGGTGGTGCTCGTCGAAGGCGCCGAGCAGCGACGGGCGGTCCTGCTCGACGACGCCACCCATCTCGCCGAGCTCGCCGTCGGTGTCGTGCTGCTGCTGCTCGGTCACGTCAGATTCCTCCGATGAACCGGCTCGGGGACAGCCGGTGGTCGGGATCGAACTGGTCCTTGACGCGCTGCATCAGCGCGAGCGCGTCGACGGGTCCCCACACGTCGACCGACCTCTTCACCTGCGGGGGTCCGTCGACCACCACGGCGCTGCCCTGGTGGCGGGTGCACGCGACGCGGAGCCGCTGCACCGCGTCGATGGCACGGTCCGGGTCGGTCACGGCGGCGTACACCACGCCCGTCCCGGCCGAGCCGCGCAGCTCCACTCCGGTCTCGCGCGCGACCGCCAGCACGCTCTCGAGGCCGGACAGCACGAACGTCAGCTTCAACGCGGTGTCGCCGCTGCGCCACGGGTAAGCGCCCCAGCCGGCGGGCGCCTCCTCGGTGACCGTCGACGCCTCCCCGAGCAGACCGGCGACGGTCTGCACCCGGTCCTGGACCCCCTCGGCCCTGCCGTCGAGCTTCACCGCCACGGTGCCGGTCTCGTTCGCGGGCCAGTCGACCTCGACCGCGCCCGGCACGGCCTGGGAGTGCACCACCGACTGCACCACGTCGTGCGCGGCGCGCGGGTCCTCCACGGGGACCGTGACCCAGCGCTGCACGTCGGGCAGCGGGTGCAGCCGGAACAGCGCCTCGGTGATCACCGCGAGCGTGCCGTAGGAGCCGATCATCAGCTTGCCGAGGTCGTAGCCGGCGACGTTCTTCACGACCCGGCCGCCCGCCTTGGCGACGACTCCGTCCGCGCGGACCACGGTGATCCCGATCAGCAGGTCGCGGGCGGTGCCGACGAGCATGCGGTGGGGACCGGAGGTGTTGGTCGCCAGCGTGCCGCCGACGCTCGCCCCCGGGAGGGTCTCGTCGAGCACGAGCCGCTGTCCCTGCTTGCCGACCACCTGCTGCACCTCGGAGAGCCGCGTGCCGGCCTGCGCCTCGACGATCAGGTCGCCGGCCTGGTGGTCGAGCACCTGGTCCAGCGCGCTGACGTCGACGAGGACGTCCGCCGAGCTCGGCGGCATCCCCCAGGACAGCTTGGTTCCGCGGCCCCGTGTGACCACCGTCAGCGCGTGCGCCGCGGTGGCCCGCATCACCTCGGAGACCTGCTCGGTCGAGGTCGGCCTGGCCACCACGCCAGCCACTACCCCGTCCACCAGGTCGTCCTCGGTGCCGAGGTGCACCTCCTCGCACGCGGAGAAGACCGCCCTACGGGCAGCTTCGTCGAGGGTGTGGCGCATCAGAACACCTCCGCGAGTCCGGCTTCCTGCAAGGGGTGTGCGCCCTTGTGACGGCCGGGGACCTCGCCGCAGAGGCGTGGTGTCGGGAACACCTTGCCGGGGTTGGAGATGTTGTCCGGGTCGAAGGCACAGCGCACCATCTGCATCGTGTCGAGGTCGTCCTCGTCGTACATGCGGGGCATGTACTTCGCCTTGTCCATGCCGACGCCATGCTCGCCGGTGATCGATCCGCCGTGCTCGATGCAGAGGTCGAGGATGGCGCCGCTGACCCTCTCGGCGGCCTCGCTCTCGCCCTCCACCGACTCGTCGAAGAGCACGAGGGGGTGCAGGTTGCCGTCGCCGGCGTGGAAGACGTTGGCCACGCGGACGCCTGAGGAGCCGGAGAGGTCGGCGATCGCCTTGAGCACCTCGGGCAGCGCGGTGCGGGGGATGACCCCGTCCTGCACGATGTAGTCGGGGCTGATCCGGCCCACCGCCGCGAACGCGGACTTGCGGCCCTTCCAGATCAGGGCGCGCTCGGCCGGGTCGGTCGCGAGCCGCTGCTCGAAGGAGCCGCTCTCCCGGCACAGCCGCTCGACCTCGTCGTACTCCGCGCCGACCTCGACCGACGCGCCGTCCAGCTCGATGACCAGCACGGCGCCGGCGCCGGCGGGGTAGTTGCAGTGCACCGCTTCCTCTGCCGCCTCGATCGCGAGTGCGTCCATCATCTCGATGGCGGCGGGCACGATGCCGGCGCCGATGATCGCCGAGGTCGCCGCACCGGCCTGGTCCGTCGACTCGAAGCCCACCAGGACGGTGCGGACCTCCTCGGGCAGCCGCACCAGCCGCACGGTCGCGGAGGTGACCACGCCCAGCGTGCCTTCGGAGCCGACGACCGCTCCGAGCAGGTCGTAGCCCGGGGTGTCGGGCGCGGCCCCGCCGAGCGTGACCACGTCACCCTGCGGCGTCACGAACTCGGCGCCAAGCACGTGGTTGGTGGTGAAGCCGTACTTCAGGCAGTGCGCGCCGCCGGAGTTCTCGGCGACGTTGCCGCCGATCGAGCAGATTTGCTGGCTCGAGGGGTCGGGCGCGTAGTAGTAGCCCTCCGGCGTCGCCGCCTTGGTGACGTCGAGGTTGATCACGCCGGGCTCGACGACGGCGCGCTGGTCCTCTCGTCGTACCTCGCGGATGGCGCGCATCCGTGAGGTCACGATCAGCACCCCGTCCTTGTGCGGCAGGGCACCACCGGACAGGCCGGTCCCCGCTCCGCGCGCCACGAAGGGGATGCCGTGGGCCGCACACGCCCTCACCACGGCGGCCAGCTGCTCGGCGTTCTCGGGGATCACGACGAGGGCGGGGGTGACGCGGTAGTGCGCGAGCCCGTCGCACTCGTAGGTGCGCAGGCGGGCGTGGTCGGTGATCACCCCGTCGGCCGGGAGGAGCTCCCGGGCGGCACGGGTCACGTCATCGAGGCCGGCTCGCCGTCCGGCGACCACTTCAGCCACCGCAGGTCACGGCATCCGCTCGTAGGCAGGCAGCGTGAGGAACTCGGGGTAGTCGTCGGAGATCGCCATCTCGGTGTACGTCGCTCGCGCGTCGTCCCAGCGGCCCTTCGAGAACGCGTCGTCACCGACCTCCTCACGGATCCGCGTCATCTCGTCCTCGATCATCTGCTCGACGAGGTCACGGGTCACGGTGGTGCCGCTGGAGAGCTCGATGCCGTTGTGCAGCCACTGCCAGACCTGGCTGCGGGAGATCTCCGCGGTCGCCGCGTCCTCCATGAGGTTGAAGATGCCGACCGCCCCGGACCCGCGTAGCCACGACTCGAGGTAGCGGATCCCCACGGCGATGTTGTTGCGCAGCCCGTTCTCGGTGATCTCCCCGGGCGTCGACTTCACGTCGAGCAGGTCGGCGGCTGTCACGTGGACGTCCTCGCGCAGCTTGTCGATCTGGTTCGGCTTGTCCCCGAGCACCTTGTCGAACGCGTCGCGACAGGCCTGGACCATCCCGGGGTGTGCCACCCACGAGCCGTCGAAGCCGTCGCCGGCTTCCCGGGTCTTGTCCTCGGTGAGCTTCTTGAACGCGATCTCGTTCTGCGCCTCGTCCTTGCTGGGGATGAAGGCCGCCATGCCGCCGATGGCGTGCGCGCCGCGCTTGTGGCAGGTGCGAACCAGCAGCTCGGTGTAGGCCCGCATGAAGGGCACGGTCATCGTCACCGAGTTGCGGTCGGGGAGCTGGAACTCGGTGCCCCGGGTGCGGAAGCTCTTGATGACGGAGAACATGTAGTCCCAGCGCCCGGCGTTGAGCCCGGCCGAGTGGTCCTTGAGCTCGAAGAGGATCTCCTCCATCTCGAAGGCCGCCGGGTAGGTCTCGATCAGCACGGTTGCGCGGATGGTGCCGCGCGGGATGTCGAGGAAGTCCTGGGCGAGGTTGAACGCGTCGTTCCAGAGCCGGGCCTCGAGGTGGGACTCCATCTTCGGCAGGTAGAAGTACGGGCCCAGGCCGCGGTCGATCTGCTTCTGGCCCGAGGCCGTCAGGTAGAGCGCGAAGTCGACGAGCCCACCGGAGGCCTGCTTGCCGTCGACGAGGATGTGCTTCTCCGGCAGGTGCCAGCCGCGGGGGCGGACCACGATCGTGGCCAGCTCGTCGGCGGGCTTGAGCTTGTACTCCTTGCCCTCCGGGCTGGTGAAGTCGAGGTTGTCGGTGATCGAGTCGAGCAGGTTGAGCTGACCGGTGACGACGTTCTCCCACAGCGGGGTGTTCGCGTCCTCGTGGTCGGCCAGCCAGACCTTGGCGCCGGAGTTGAGCGCGTTGATCGTCATCTTGCGGTCGGTGGGGCCGGTGATCTCCACGCGTCGGTCGACCAGACCGGGCGACGGAGCGGCGACCCGCCAGGAGTCGTCCTCACGGACCTGTTTCGTCTCCTCGAGGAAGTCCAGGGTGCCGCCGTCGGCAAGGCGCTGGATCCGCTCGCCGCGCTTGGCGAGCAGCTCCTCGCGACGCGCCCCGAGCTCGCGGTGCAGCAGCCCGATCAGCTCGAGTGCCCGCGGCGTCAGGATCTCCTCGAACCTGTCCCCCAGGGGGCCGGTGACCTCGACGCCTTCGCCTGACTGGGCGGTCGCCATGTAGTGCCTCGCTTCAGAGTTCGCGGGATTCCACATCGTGGAAAATTTCTTCTGTTCGTCGGAAGACCCTAGGAGGTGGCGGGCGTCACGGCAAGGGCATGCTCAACCGGCGAGCGTGAACCCGGTGCCGGTCACGGCCGCACTGCAGACCGCCTCATCCTCGTCGCCGGTGCCACCGCTGGCGCCGAGCGCACCGAGCAGCGTGCCGTCCCGGTAGACCGGCACCGCGCCGGTCTGCGGGGTGAAGCGTCCGTGCGTCATGGCCGTGATCGCCGTGGCGAAGTTCGGCATCGGCGCCATCTTCTCCTTCTGCGCGTGGCTCGGGGCGCCGTACGCCGCCGCGGTCCAGGCCTTGCCCTGAGCGACGTCGGCGCTCACCCACGCAGCCCCGTCCATGCGTGCGAAGGCCAGCAGATGACCGCCGGCGTCCATGACCGCGAACGACATCGCCAGCCCCTGGTCGGACGCCGCGGAGCGAGCGGCGGCACACAGCTCGTTGGCCTCGTCGAGTGTCAGCATGGCGCCAGTGTTCCCCGTCGCGTCCGGCCCATCCGTCTATAGTGAGCGTTTTCCCAGCGCATGGAGGGTCATGGACTCGGAAGACTCGTTGCACAAGGCCGATTTCGACGCGATCTACGACCAGCCGGATCCACGGGCGTACTACTCGACGCTCGCGCCGTTGGACTACCAGATCCCCCGCCACGGCGCCGAGGTGGCGAGCCGGCTGCTCGCGGCCCGGCCCGAGCCACGTCCGGCCCCCACCGTGCTCGACGTCTGCTGCTCGTACGGCGTCCTGGCGATGCTCCTCAAGACCGACGTCGACCTCGACGGGCTCTCGGAGCACTACCGGTCGCCGTCGATGGTCGAGCGCAACCGCGACCAGGTCGCCGACGCCGACCGCAGCCTGCTCAAGGAGCACGGGCTGCCGGCCGCACCCCGGGTGGTGGGACTCGACGTGGCATCGAACGCGGTCGACTACGCCGTGACCACCAACGCCCTCGACGACGGTGCGATCGAGAACCTCGAGACCCAGGACCCCAGCGAACGGCTGGCCGGGCTGGTCGGCGACGTGGACCTCGTGACGACGACAGGCGGGGTCGGCTACGTCACCCGCCGCACCTTCGACCGGTTGCTCGACGCGGTGCCGCCGACAGCCTGGTTCGCGACGTTCTGCTTGCGCACCTACGACTTCGCGCCCATCGCCGAGTCGATGAGCGCGCACGGTCGACGCACCGAGTCGCTGCCCGGCACGTTCCGGCAGCGGCGCTTCACCGACCCCGACGAGCAGCAGTGGGCCCTCAGCGAGGTGTCGTCGTACGGCCTCGACCCGACCGGCAAGGAGGCCGACGGCTACTTCCACGCCGAGCTGCACGTCTCCCGCCCGGCGGAGGACGTGGACCGTGTGCCGCTCGAGCCGCTGCTGGCGGGCGTCGACGTTGCCACCTGAGCACCACGCGAGCCTGGCCATCAGGGCGAGTCCTCCCCGACCACCTTTCCGTTGTCAAGCTCCGCCGGGGTCTGCTGTGATCCTTCATGTCCTGCGGTGGAAGGTGACTTTCCCGGTGGGCAGGGTGGTGTGGTGGTAGGCGGGGTCGTGGATGCGGCGGTGGTGGTGGCCGCACAGGAGGCGGCCGTTGGCGAGCGAGGTGGGGCCGCCGTGGCTGTGGGGGAGGTCGTGGTGGGCGTGGCACATGGAGGCGGGGACGTCGCATCCGTGCGCGGTGCAGCCGCCGTCGCGCACGGCCATGGCCAGGCGCATCGGCTCGGTGTGGAAGCGGGTCTTGGTGCCGGCGTCGAGGACGACCGAGCGCGAGCCGAGCACGACCGGGATCAGGCCGGCCCGACACGCCAGGCGGCGGGCTTCGGCGGCGCTGATGCGACCACCGGTGTCCAGGGTGCACACGCCGGCGGCGTCGAGGTCGGCGAGGAGCTGCTCGTGGGTCATGGTGACCACGACGGTGGCGCCCAGGCCGCCGCAGGTGGGCAGCCAGTGGGCCGAGACGGCCTCGAGGACCTGGGTGAGCGCGACCCCGTTGCGCACCGGGGTGGGCAGGTCGTGCTCGATCGGGCTGTGGGCGCTGGTCTCGGGTCGGACCGGGTTGGTCAGCGACTGGATCGCTTTGCGCAGCATCTGCCCGTGCCGGATCGGGATCCGGAACTGCCCGTGGCAGGTGCCCTCGTCGTCCTGCCACATCACCAGGCTGGTGCGACGGGCCGCCTTCGCCTCCTGCGCGGCCAACGCCTGACCCTCGAAGGCCTCGGCCACCTCGGGGGCGACCACCTCGAAGAGGGTGCGACCCAGCGCCGTGAGCTCGGTGGCGTCATAAGCGGCGGCCAGGCCCACCAGGTGAGCCTCGGCCTGACCCAGCTGGTCGGGTGAGACCGCGAACTCGCCACGGGTCGGCAGCCGCTCAAGAGCCGCGACGATCGCGGCTGCCTGCGCGAGGTTCACCCCACCGGTGGCCATCGCCGCCGACAGCACCGGCAGGGACTCCAGCCGGGTCGCCAGCCGCAGGTCCGAGCGGGCCGCCGGCTTGGTCTGCCGGGTCTGCACGGCCAGCCAGGCCGCCGCGGTCGCGGCCCCCGTCTCGGTGCACGCCTGGCAGGCCTCGGCGTCGGCGAGCAGCCGCAGCACCAACGCGTCGAACTTGGCCCGGGCAGTGGCCAACGCCACCAACGTCTCACGCTTGGCCGCCGCCTCCATCGACAACAGCGGCACCCCCACCAGGTCGTCCAGACCCGCCGAGAGTGCCTGAGCGAACACCGCCACCGGGTGCTCACGCACCCGGCCCGGCGGGTCGTTCGGTGGGTTGCTCATCCCCTCATCCAAACACCGGCCACCGACACAAAACGGCCCCTGACCTGCACTTTCACACACCCAGACGGAATGTTTTCGCATGCAATCTGCGAACCGCTCGACGTTGCCCCCATCGGTTGAGAACGTCGGGTGACTGCCACGAAAGGGGCCCTGGCCAGCATGAGGTGAGCCGCTGTCCCACTTCTCCAGGGACGTGCGCTCGGGAACTGCCAGCGCGACGTGGTCGAGCCCCACAGCACGTATGAGACGACGCTGCGGGGTCCCGGGTCACTCACGGCGCACGTCTCCGCCATGCCGACGGAGGGTCAGGTCAGGTTGGACAGGCCCGCGGCCACTGCGAAGCCCAGGACGGTGACCAGCCCGGCCCAGTTGCCGACCTTCTCCTTGGCCTCCGGAATCATCGAGTCGGTCAGCATGACCAACAGAGCGCCTGCAGCGAACCCGTCGACCATGGCTTTCACCTCTCCACCTACGAGCTCAGCGATCTGGAACCCGACGAGCGTCGCGCCGGCGCACAGCACGGTCACCGCCACCCAGAGTGTCAACACGTCCTTTCTGGACTTCCCGGAACTGCGCATGTCGCTGGCCGATCCGATTGCCTCGGGAAGGTTGGAGATGAAGATCGCCACCAGCAGTGCGACGCTGACGCCCTTGCCGGCGGCGAGGCCGATGCCGAGAACCGCCTGCTCCGGGATGCCGTCGAGCAGAGAGCCGAGCGCCAACGGAAGCCCCGCAGCTCCGCCTCCGGACCGACCGCCCAGGTGGTTGACGGCCCGGTCCGCGGAGAAGAAGGCGACAGCTCCGACCGCGAGTCCGATGGCCACCGAGGCTGGACCTCCTAGGTGCAGTCCCTCCTCGAAGAGCTCGAAGGCAACGCTGGAGACGAGCGCGCCGGCACCGAAGGCCAGCACCGCCCCGACCATGCCCGCGCGCCACTCGCGGACGAGGGCCAGGAGCGCCCCGACGGTCAGCGAGACAGCCGCCAAAGCCCCCCACACCAGCGCACTCAGCATGGACGCTAGATTCCCCGACCGCGCAGCCGTCAATCGTGATCCGAGGCTCACCGGACCGTAGAGGCGACGGGCGAGGATCAAGCTCCGCGTGGTCCCGTGGGTCTAGGGGCCGACGTGAGCTGGCGCACGCGTTCGGTGCGCAAGGCGGACCGGTCGAGATCGCCACGGATGGACTGCGATGGCGTGCCTGGTGAGGAACTACGATCCCGGGATGAGCGCGAACCTCGTCACCAGGAACCTGGCAGGAGGGCACGCTCACCGCATCCTCTTCGAGGGCCTCGACCTGACCCTGGCGCCCGGCGACGTGGTCGGCGTGGTCGGCGCCAACGGCGCCGGCAAGACGACCTTGCTGCGCATCCTTGCCGGTGATCTGGACCCGCTGGTCGGCTCGGTCTCGACCGCCCCCAGCGACGCATTCGTCGGCTGGCTTCCGCAAGAGCACGAGCGGGTCGTCGGCGAGACCGTCGGCCACTATGTCGCCCGCCGCACGGGAGCGGCCGCCGCCACCGCTGCGATGGAGCAGGCGGCCATGGCGCTCGGCGCAGGCGATCGCTCACGGACCGCTGAGGACGCCTACGCGCACAGTCTCGACCACTGGTTGGCCAGCGGTGCCCCGGATCTGGACGACCGACTGCCACCGATGCTTGCTGATCTCGGTCTCGACGCCGATCCAGAGGCCCTCATGACGACCCTGTCTGGTGGACAGGCGGCCCGAGCAGCGCTGGCCGGACTTCTGCTCAGTCGCTTCGACATCGTGCTGCTCGACGAGCCCACCAACGACCTCGACCTCGCAGGGTTGGAGCGTCTGGAGGGTTTCGTGCGGGGGCTCCGCTCCGGGGTCGTGCTGGTCTCCCACGACCGCGAGTTCCTCTCGCGGGTCGTGACCCGCATCGTCGAGCTCGACCTGGCCCAGCATCAGGTAGCGGTCTACGACGGCGGCTACGACGCGTTCCTCGAGGAGCGGGCTCTCGCACGGCGACATGCCCGTGACGCCTACGAGGAGTTCGCCGACACGAAGGCGGACCTGGTCAACCGCGCCCGCACCCAGCGCGAGTGGAGCTCCCAGGGTGTCCGCAACGCCATCAAGAAGGCCCCCGACAACGACAAGATCCGCCGTAAGGCGCAGGTGGAGTCCTCCGAGAAGCAGGCCCAGAAGGTTCGCCAGATGGAGTCCCGGATCGCACGCCTCCAAGCGGTGGACGAGCCCCGCAAGGAGTGGGCGCTGCGCTTCACGATCGGCACCGCCCCACGCTCCAGCTCCGTGGTCGCGGTGCTCGACAAGGCCACCGCGAGCCTCGGACGGTTCACCTTCGGGCCGGTCTCTCTCCAGGTCAACGCGGGTGACCGAATCGGCGTCACCGGTCCCAATGGCGCTGGCAAGACGACGCTGCTGAGGCTCCTCCTCGGTCGGCTCGCGCCCGTGACGGGAAGGGCCAGTCTGGGCGCGTCGGTCGCGGTCGGGGAGATCGACCAGGCCCGTACCGGGCTGGGCGAGAACCTCCCTCTGGGAGAGGCGTTCGAGGCGGCGCTGCCGCAGATGACTCCCGCCGACGTCCGGACCCTGCTGGCGAAGTTCGCTCTCAAGGCCGATCAGGTCCTCAGCCTGGTCTGCAGGCTCTCGCCCGGCGAGCGGACGCGTGCTGCGATGGCGCTGCTCCAAGCCCGCGGGGTGAACCTCCTCGTCCTCGATGAGCCCACCAACCACCTCGACCTGCCGGCGATCGAGCAGCTCGAGGCAGCCCTCGAGTCTTACGACGGTGCGCTGATGCTGGTCTCGCACGACCGTCGGCTGTTGGACAACGTCCGGCTCGACCAGCGCTGGCAGGTCCAGGCCGGCCGGGTCAGCACCGCCCACGTGGGCTGAGCTCCCACGCAGCGTCGGTTGGCCGCTGAGCTGACGTCACCGATGTCGCGCATCAGCAGCTCAGCAGCTCAGCAGCTCAGCCGCGACCCAGCGGGCCCGGTCGACCCGCGCACCATCAAGTGCGGCTCGATCGTCAGGGTGGTGAGTGGGTCGCCCTCGTCGATCGCGGCGAGCAGCTGGGTGACGGCGAGGTCGACGACCCGGTCCTGGCCCCAGTCCACGCTGGTGACTCCCGGCCCGACCAGGTCGGCGAGCTCGACGTTCTCGAAGCCCGCCACGGACAGGTCGGCTGGGACCGCGAGCTCCAGCCGGCGCGCCGCGCGCAGCACACCGAAGGCGAAGGAGTCGTTCAGGCAGAAGGCCGCGGTCCACTGCGCACCCACTCGTCCGGCCAAGGTGGTGGCGAGATGGTGGGTCATCGTCTCGGGGTCGGCCGTCTGCGGTGGCGTGCGCACGATGTCGGCGGTGATGCCCGTCCTGGTCGCCCACTGGGCGACGAGCTCCTCAGCGGGTCTGTCGGGGGTGCTCGGCCGCTGCGGGAGTACGACGCCGATGTGCCGGTGCCCCAGTTCGGCGAGGTGCTCGAAGACCAACGCGAACCCGCGATCGTTGTTGAACACCACTGCGCCTGACGAGGGCGCCTCCGAGAGCCGATCGCCGATGGAGACCACGGGCACCTGGCTGGAGAGCTCCTTCCACCGGGTCGCGAAGGGGTCCAGTGGCGCGACGACGAAACCGTCCGGCCGCTGGTTGCGGAGCTTGGACAGGAGCGCTTCCTCGTGGTCGTCGTCGCCGTCGGCGTCGGCGAGGAGCACGTGGCGCCCCCTGGCCATGAGGGTTCGCGAGAGCTCCCCCGCGAGGGACTGCTGCCACACGTCGCGCGTCGAGCCGCACACGACGGCCACCATCCGGGACCGGCCACTGGCCAGGGCACTGGCGATGGGGTCCACGTCGTAGCCCAGTGAGTCTGCTGCCTCGCGGACCCGCCGGACGGTCTCGGCCGAGCCGCGTTCGCCGCGCAGGGCGTAGGAGACAGTCGCCGGCGCAAGACCGACCGCCTCGGCCACGTCGTTCAACGTCGGCCGACTCGTGGGCATCCCCGCAGCATACGCAGGGTATTACCGCAAAGCCCTTGCGCTGAGCGGTGTGAAGCGCTTCACTAGGAGGTGTGAAGCGCTTCACTTCTGCGGCCCTCAGGGCCGGCGACGGCAGGCTCGAGCCGGAGGGCCCGGTCGTCGACTGCCACCAGCACCTGTGGCCAGAGGAGCTCCTCGAGCGGCTGCGCCGACGTTCGCGGCCGCCCATGCTCCGCGGCTCGTCGCTGATCCTCGAGAACGAAGCGCCGTTCCCGGTGGATCTCGCGGCGCACGATCCGGCAGCTCGACGACGCCAGGACACCGCCGACGGCGTCGACCAGGTCCTCTACAGCCCGTCCAGCCCCCTGGGCATCGAGTCGCTGCCGGCCGGGGAGTGCGAGAGCCTGCTCGACGCCTGGCACGCGCTGGCCGGTGAGCCGCACATGCAGACCGGCGGCAACGGCATCTGGGCCACCGCGAACCTCCACGACCCCGATCTCGACGGGCTCGGCGTCGTGCTCAAGCATCCGAAGGTGCGCGGTCTGCAGGTGCCGGCGACCCATCTGCACGGACCGGCCGCGCTCGAGCGGGCGACTCCGCTCCTGGCCGTGGCTGAGGCCGCCGACGTCCCGGTTCTCGTGCATCCCGGCCCGGCCACGAATCCTCCCGGGAGCGCCGGCACAGGCCTCCCCGCCTGGTGGCCCGCGCTGGTCTCCTATCCCGCGCAGCTCGCACAAGCATGGTTCGCCTGGCACGAAGCCGGCCGGACCCTGCTTCCCCGGCTCCGCGTGTGCTTCGTCGCGCTGGCCGGACTTGCGCCCCTCCACCACGAGCGACTCGTGCAACGCGGGGGGAAGTTCGGCCAGGTCGACCCGCTGCTCTTCTACGAGACGTCGTCCTACGGACATCGCGCCGTCGACGCGATGAGCCGCGTCGTCGGCGTCGATGCCCTCGTGCACGGCTCGGACCGGCCGTACGCCGTACCGACCGACCTCAACCTGGGAGCGGCCTTCGACCGGGCGCTCCTCGTCGCCAATCCACAGCGCTTCCTGGAGGGAGGACACCGATGACCAACACTCTGGAAGCGACGGGACTCCCCTCCGTTCCGGTGCGGACCCTGAGCCCGCGTGAGCTGCGTGACTGGGTACGCCACATCGCAGCCGACCCGGAGCTCTGGGCGCACCACGTGCGGCACGACCACGAGGGTCGCCACTTCGTGTCGCTCTACCGCGACGCGCACGTCGACCTGTGGCTGCTGTGCTGGAACACCGCGGACGACACCGGGTGGCACGACCACGACATGTCGGCGGGCGCCGTCGCCGTCACCCGGGGCGCGGTCGTCGAGAACGTGCCCCGCCTCGGCGGACCCGCACGCAGCCGCACGATCAGGTCCGGGAAGTCCTTCTGCTTCGGCCCCGACCACATCCACCGAATGTCCGGAGGCGTCGACGGGTCGGTGACCATCCACGCCTACTCGCCACCCCTGTGGCGCATGGGCCAGTACTCCATCAGCAAGGGCGGGGTGATGCGGCGCTTCTCGGTGTCCTACGCCGACGAGCTGCGCCCCCTGAGCGACTGAAACGCGCCGAGTGACAGGTATCCCGGGACGATCAGGGGTGTCGACGCGCGATCCACAGTCGCCGCTCGGTGCCTACGCGCAGATCGCTGCGACGACGTACGTCGCTCTCCCCGCCCGCGAGCAAGCCGTCGAGGGCTTCGCGATCGGTCGCATCCATGCGGTCGGCCACTGCACTGCGCAGGCGCGTCAGCGTTGCGGCGGCGTAGTCGCCGACCACGGGGGCCAGCGGTGGGGCGAGGTCGACGACGATCGCGCGCTCCCGCTCCACGACCAGGCCGGCCCGGGTCAGTCGTTCGCCCCAGTCGCTGCCCATGGCGGGCATGTCCACTGCCCGATCAGCAGCCAGCAGTGCGTGCGCACGCGCCTCGGCTCTGCCACCGGCGGTGTCGTCGGGTACGAATCGAGGAAGATCGGCCAGCTCGACCACCGCCAGCAGGCCGCCCGGGCGGATCGCCGCGACCACCTGGGCCAGGGTGCGATCGGGGTCGGCGAGATGATGGAGCGACGCGGAGGCCCAGGCGAGGTCGACCGGCTCGAGGTCGGGCACGGCGTGGTCCAGGTCCGCGCACAGGGTGGTCACCCGGTGGGTGAAGCCCAGGGTCTCTGCGCGGTGGCGCAGGCCCTCGAGCATCTCCTCGGACGCGTCGACTGCGAGCACGTGCGCGTCGGCGAAGTGCCTCAGCAGCCCGAACGTCCCGGTCCCCGTGCCGGCCCCGAGGTCGAGGATGCTGCGTACGGGCGAGTCGACCAACCGTTCGATGTCGGTGCGCACGGCCCTCAGCGGCTCCGCGAGGACCTCGGCGTCGAGGTCGAGCAAGACCGAGAGCCCGTCCTGGGCGTCGTGGTGGTGGGCGTGGGTCGAGGGCTGCTGGCTCATACCGTCACCCTAGGCGGGCTTGCACTCATACGCATAGGATCTTGCGTATGACGCAAGATAGTGACGTCGACGAGCTGGTCCGCCAACGCATCCGCGGTCTGCGGATCGCACGTGGCTGGTCGCTCGACGACCTCGCCGGACGCTGCTACCTCAGCGCCTCCACATTGAGCCGGATCGAGACCGGCCACCGCCGGATCGCCCTCGACCAGCTGAGTGCCATCGCTCGCTCCCTGGACACCTCGATCGACCACCTCGTCGAGCCCGAGAACGACCAGGACGTCGTGATCCGGCCCCATCGGGACCAGGCGAGAGGGATGACCACCTGGCTGCTGTCACGCGACCAGGGACCCCACGGCCTGAAGGTCGCCAAGATCCGGCTCACCCGACCGCCACCCGGGCGCGAGGACGGCGAGCTACCCGTGCACCCCGGCCGTGACTGGTTCACCGTCCTGTCCGGGACCGTGCTGGTCCTGCTCGGCGAGCGGACGATCAGGGTGGAGACCGGCCAGGCGGCCGAGTTCTCGACGATGGTGCCGCACGCGTTCGGCGCGCAAGGCGGACCCGCCGAGATCATCGCGATGCTCGACCCCGACGGCGAACGGTCTCACCTGCGCCGCTGACCTACTGCCCATCCGGATGGGTACGTCGGTCGATGGGTGTCGGACTCCCGCCGCTCATCGCCCCTCACGGCCCCGGATCTCGGCGCGCGCGACGTATTCCGCGGTGCTGTTCTCGTGGGGGAAGGGCAGGTCGGGGACGGGGAGGCCGAGTGCGCGGCAGATCGGCTCCCAGCCGTCACCAGGCTGCCACTCGATGAGCCGCTCCGGCGCGATCTGTGTGCGGACCTCCAGGAGCCAGCGCTCGTAGCCCGCCATGACGTCCTCGGGGTCGTCGGCATCGGTGAAGAGGTCGGCGAAGAGCACGCGGAAGAGCGGCACCATCGGATCGTCGTCGTCCCTCATCAACATCTCGCGGGTGCGGGGCAGGACGGTCGCGACCATGCTGCGGTGCCAGACCTCGGCACTGCCGCGGTGGGACAACACCACCGGGGCGTCCGGGTACGCCGCGGCCAGATCGCGCCAGCAGTTCGAGAACGGAGCGTCGACTCCAGCGGCGTACTCAGCCAGGAAGTCGCCCCACACCGGCGGATCACCCTCGATCGCCGCCACCCACGTGGGGGCGTGCTCAGGGTGAGCGAAGGCCTCGCTCATGTGGTAGACGGGCGCGTCCAGCAGGTGCCGCAGGGCCTCGCGCAAAGAGGAAGTGCCGGTGCGGGGTAGCCCGGCACCGATCAGTCGCAGGGTCACGGCAGCAGGCTAGTCCCGCGCATCACCACCACAGGGCCGCCGCTGCACTCAGGAGACCTACCAGGACCAGGCTCAGCGCCCACACCGTGTCGAGGTTGAACCAGGTGCGCGACACGGCCCGCAGGCCGAGCCAGCGGTAGACGAGCACCGCCAACAACGCGCCGGCCGACACCATCGCCAGCGTGTGCGCGGCGGCGACCAGCAGCGCCGGCGCCGTGTGGTCGGTCACGAGTCGGCTCAGAGCGACGTGCTCCCCCGCCATGTCGTGGTGTTCCATCGACAAGAAGATCGGCAGCAGCATCAGGCCCGCGCCGTGGGCCGTCGCGGCAAGGAACGACCACCACACGAGCCGGTGCGGGGCAACCCGGGCCAGGTACGTGGGGTGATGCGACCGCGAGACCAGCAGGTATCCGCCGAAGGCCACTGCGACTCCCGATGCGGCCAGCCGGATCGGCCTCTCCCACTCGACGATCGCACCGACCATCGAGAACGGCAGCAGGATCACGGCCATCGCCAGGAAATGGCCGAGCGCCAGCATCCCCAGGGCGCTGGCCAGCGCCGAGCGCCGACGCTCCATCAGCGCAGCCGAGACCGCTAGCGGCCAGCCCATGCCGGGGTTCAAGCCGTGATAGATCCCCGAGAGTGCAACCGCCCACCAGAGCGCGGCGGTAGACGCCTCGCCCATCTCCACGGTCGATGAGTCCCGCTCAGGCGGACGGGTAGCAGAAGCTGTCGGTCGAGCAGTCTCCGCCCTCCAGGCGGATCTGGTGGGAGCGGTATCCCTCGGGGAACTCCACCCAGAAGTCGTTGTCCAGGGTCAGCCCACCGTCGTCACCCGCGTCCGCCTTCACCATGGCGGCAGGCACCCCGTCGGGATAGAACTGGTCATCCCAGGTGGAGTAGAGCGAGTTGGTCCAGTAGACCCGTTTGCCGTCCCGGCTGATCTCGACCATCTGAGGTCCACCCAGGTATGCCGCCCCGCTGGGGTGTGCGGTCTTGCGGGTGATTCCGCCGATATGGACAGAGCCGGCGAGTGTGGGGTTCATCGGGTCGCTGACGTCGTACTGACGCATCTCCCCAGTGCCCCAGCACGACACGTAGAGGAACCGGTCGTCCAGAGACAGGTCGATGTCGGTGACCAGCGGCGGCACCGCCCCGAAACCCTTGAGCAGCGCCGGCAGATCATCGGCGTCCGCGGGCTCGGGCGGGATCGTCGCGGTCTTCCTCACGTGGAACTCACCGTTCTCGCGCCACCAGGTCCAGATCGACCCCTCGAGGTTGGTGGTGTCGACGACCACGCCGCAGAAGCCGTACTCCCGTGAGGGGTCGTGGGCCGGCCGCACCTCGAGGGCCATCTGGTGGTTCTCGCCGAGGTCGACGGTCTGCACGTTGCGTCGCCCGCGCAAGTCCCAGAAGTGGAGGCGGTGGCCGTACTTGTTGCTCAGCAGGTCGTCGGCGACGATGCCGCCCTCGAACTGCGGGGGCAGTCCCCACTCGGAGGAGACCATGTAGTCGCGCGGAAGGTTCCACCAGAAGTCGTAGTGCTTGTCCTGGATGCCTCGGTCGATCTCCCAGCGGCCGAGTACCTCGAAGGTCTCGCAGTCCATGATGAAGATGCCGGGAGGGCCGTCGGTGCCGTCCGGCCCGCCGCCGCCGAGCGTCGAGACGTAGATGCCCTCCGGGCCGCAGTGGATCGTGTGCGGCCTCGAGTAGCCAGTCTTCGCGAAGATCTCCTCGGGCTCGATCACCTTGTGCAGCTTGGCTGCTGTCGGTCCGCCCAAGACGTCGACGACGTAGATCCGCGACGACCGGATGCCCGGGATGATCAGGTAGCGGCGCTCGAGGAAGGCGTGTCCGGTCAGCGGTGACAGTGCCGAGGAGCATGCGTTCCAGCCGAAGTGGTGGAACTCGTCGCCGGTGTTCGGCATCAGCACCTGGTGGACGATCGTGCCGAATGTCGCCGAGTCGGGGTCGACATCGACCACGGCCAGCCCGTCGGGTGCCGAGCCGTCGGGGCTCAGCATCAGCGTGTAGGCCAGCGTCTCGACGGGCGCTTCCATGGCCAGTCGTGGTGAGGCGTGGAAGGTGACGTCGGGCCTGGCTGACATGGGCTACCTCCGGAGTGAGCGACGAGTCCTTTGCCAACGTAGGTCAGGACTGCCGAGGTCGCCAAGGGGCCACGGAGGGTTGGCTCGACCTGTCCGATCGAGCCGGAGAGCCGACCGGTCAGACCTTGCCGCGCAGAATGCGGTTGAAGTAGGTCACGGGAAGTGCGTAGCGGTCCGCCCACCACGTCGCCCGCCGGGGTCGGACGAGGTCGGGGAAGGGCACCGTCGGTGCCGGCCGGCCGCCGCGGTCCACCTCGACGAGCATGAGCCGGTGTCGAGCGACCGTGATCGGCATGACGGTGTAACCGTCATAGTGCTCGAAGGGAGCCGAGTCGGCGGCAGCGATGTTGTGGGCCAGAACCGAGACCTGCTTGCGGAGCGCACCGCCCGACGGCCTGATGCCGAGATCGGCGACGTCGCCCAGCGACCAGACCGCGGGATGCCGCCGGTGGCGCAACGTGAACGGGTCGACGTCCACGAGGCCGGCCTCCGTCGCGCCAGCCAGATCGCTCTCCGCGATCCAGCGAGGGGCCCGGTAAAGCGGCACGACATGGGCGTAGGAGAGGTCGTCCAGCTCGTGGTCACCCTCGGGAGTGGACACCGTGATCCGTCGCGCGTCGAGGTCGGTGACCCGGGCCTCTCGCAGCACCTGCACGCCGTACGACGCCAGCGTCTGCTCGAGCAGCAGGTCGGCCTTCGGCACTCCGAGAGGTGAGGGACCCGGGAGGACCAGGTGGACGTCGAGGTCCTGCAGCACTCCGGTGCGCCGCCAGTGGTCGCACGCCATGAAGAGCGGCTTGAGGGCTGTCGCGCCGCAAGGAGCCGGCTCGGGGGGCATCGTGAAGACCACACGACCCCCGGCCAGGTCCCGCAGCGAGGGCCACACCTGCGGCGCGCTCTCGACGACGAAGGTCGAGCCGGCCCAGCCGGCTGCGTAGGCCTCCGCCAGGCCGGGGGTGGCGTCCCAGTCCTCCTCGAGGCCGGTGCAGAGGACCAGCGTGGTGCAGCCGACCTGCCGGCCGTCTCGCGTCGACACGCTCGCGCCGTCCGCATCGACCGCGACCGCGACCGCCTGGTCCTGAACCCACGTGCACCCGTCGGGCATCACCGTCGCCGCAGGCCGCTCCAGCGAGCCCATCGTCGCCTCGCCGGCGCCGACGTAGTTGAGCAGCGGGCGGTAGCGGTGGACGGACTCCGACTCCACCACGGCAACGTCCTGGACGCCGTCTCGGAGCAGCCGGGCGGCCAACGAGATCCCGGCGTTGCCGCCCCCGACGATCAACACCTCGTGATGCTCCATGTGGTCCTCCGTGTCGTCGCCGGTTGGGCTCACGACCGTAGCGGCGAGCGTCAACACGCGCGGAGCGGGCGCGCGCTCAGGCCCTTCGCGAGAGGCGCCGGGGCTGCACGTCAAGCCGAGTGCCCGACTCGCGCGAGCCAGTCAGCAACGAGGGCGCGCAGGAGGTCCGGCCTCTCGTGGGGCAGTGCATGGCCCGCGTCGTCGACCACAGCGAGCGAGGCGTGGGGGTAGTGGTCCAGGAGATCCACGGCGGCCGCGTACCCGACAACCGAGTCCAACCGTCCCGCCACGACCAGCGTCGGACCCGTGTACGCCGGCCCGGAATCGGGCGCGAGCTCCCATCGCTCCCCGATTCGCTCGAGCGCCGACTGGTCGACGAGCTCGGCGGCAGGTGCGACATAGCGCTGGTACCGCTCGAGCATCTGCGGGCTCCGGACCACGAAGTAGCTCCGGAAAACGTCGTCGCCGATCTCACCAGACCCTCCGACGACGCGGTGCTCGGGGACGTCGCGCACGCTCGGCAGCAACGGACACACCAGCGCAAGACCAGCAACCTGCCCCGGCACCCGCGCAGCCATCGCCTGCGCATAGTAGGCGCCAGCCGAGTGACCGATCAGGAGGTACGCAGCCCCGGCGGTGACCTTCGCGGCGAAACCCAGCAGCGCTTCGAGGACGTCCTCGGCGCTGCACAGCTCGTCGGGGGCCACCGTCCGGCCCATGCCGGGGAGGTCGGGATAGATCCGCCGGAACCCTGCCAGACTGTCGAAGATCGGCTCGAAGCACGCCTCAGGCTCACGATGGTCCACACCGGCGCCATGGAGCACCAGCACCGGTCGGCCAGACCCGTGCTCCACGTACTGGAACGCGATCTCCCCCGCTCGAGCCTCCACCTGGAAACCCAACCACGCATCAGCTGGGGCCGCGACTCGACATGCTCCCGAGACCGGAGCAGGGTGGACGCGTGCTGCGTGTCCCTCCTCCCCTCGTGGCACTCGCTGCGGCCCTGGCTCAGCGGGCGCTCACGGGTCCGGCGCCGACGCCGACCGCAGGTCGTCGTGCGGTGACAACGGCCGTCTCGTTGGCGTCCATGTCCCTGGCCGGTGGGGCCGCACGCCAGTTCCGGCGTCGTGGCACGACCGTCGAACCGTTCCACCCCGAGCAGGCGTCTGTTCTGGTCACCACCGGTGCCAACTCGATCAGCCGGAATCCGATGTACCTGGGGATGGCGGGACTGCTCATAGCCAATGCGATACGGCGAGGATCCTGGACCGCGCTCGCCCCGGTCGCAGCTTTCGTCGTGCTCATCGACCGGCGGCAGATCCCAACAGAGGAGTCGGCGCTGCTCGACAAGTTCGGGGCCGAGTACGACCTCTATCGCGCGGCGGCGCCACGATGGCTCGACCGCAGGTCTCTCCGTTTCGCGAGGTCGTGAGGCGGTGTGGCGCAGGAGTCGTCGGGGATCAGCCTGTCTGCCCCTCCGCGCGGCTCTCGGCGACCCGGTGCGGGATCCGCAGCAGACGGATGCCTGTGACGAGCACGAGCCCACCCACCAGGTTGCCGAACGCGGACCAACCGAGCGCGCTCAACCAGTCGAGGTAGCCGTAGTCGGCCTTGCCGGTCAACAGCCCGGTGAACATCAGGATCGAGTCCAGCACCGAGTGGAAGAGCTGGGCGCCGACGAGCACGAACGACATCAGCACTGCGGGCACCAGGCGGACCCCGAGGCTCTCGGTCGCGTGCTGCATCCGCGTCAACAGCGTGATCACCGCGCCGGCGAGCACCGCGAGGAAGAAGGAGCGCCACGAGACACCGAGGTGGGCGTAGTGGGAGCCCGCCTTCACCGCGGCCTCGTGCACCTCCGGCAGCGCCACCACGATCATTCCTGCCATGGCGAAGCCAGCGACCAGGTTGGCCGCCAACGTGACGACCCACAGTCGGACCAGCTGCGCGAGGGTCCCCACCTTGGCGACCACGGAGATCACCGGGACCAGGAAGTTCTCGGTGAACAGCTCACTGTTGGCCAGCAGCAGAGCAACGAAGCCGATCGTGAACGCCATCGACGCGAGCAACGGGTTGTCGGTCTTCGCCTGCACCACCAGGTACATCAGCACCCCCACCCCGACGTCGACACCGCCCAGGAGGCCAGTCGACAGCAGCGGAAGCAGGGGCCGGTCCAGCCGCTCGTGACCCTCGGAGACCAGGCGCTCGAAGGTCTCCTCCAGCTCGGGCTCCTGACGAGAGCCCTTCGGTGCGGCGACGTGTTCCGAACCGCCTGATGGCTGACTCACGGGCGCGGCCAGGATCGGCAGAGAAGTGGGCTCATGGCGGCACGCTATCCGCCAGCGCTCGCGACTGCCGCAGCGTCCCCGGTGGCGAGGAGCGCGCCTCTCGGTTGCGAGAAGAGCCCGCAGTGGCGCTCCGCGCTACCGACTCGTGGTCCGGCCTGTTGCAGCGCCTCGACGGGGCCTCATCCAGGCCTCGCTCGTCAGTACGTCGGCAGCGCGGGATCGTCGGTCTGGGTGACGCCGATGCGAGCAGCAGCCGAGTCGCGCCCTCGCCTGATCGGGACCACGTCCGTGGCGGCAGCCAGTCCGTAAGGCGGCATGTTGCCGTAGAGAGTCTCGAGGTTCGCAGTGCTGACGCGGTAGGTCTCGTGCCAGATTCCGACGTCACCGGAGCGGCCGATCTTCTTGTTGAACTGGCGCCATGGCTCGAGGTGGGGATCGTCACGGTCCCGCGCAAACCGGGCCAAGTCTTCGAACGACCGCCAGTACTGGACGGTCAACGGTGAGGGGAGGAATGCCTGCTCGTAGCCCAGCAGCCCCTTCTCGGGATGCTCGGAGAGATACGACAGCATCTTCGGAAAGGCGACGAAGACCGGCCACCAGGCGCCCACCTTCCAGGGCTTGTTGATCCTCATGCCGATCAGGAAGACGACCACCTCGTCCCCGAGCGAGCCGGCGTCCGCGGTGAAGCGGCCCTTCTGAACAGCGGCCATGAGCTGGACCTCCCGGTTTGATTATCAACCTCGGTGAGCCTGCGGAGACACGTGGGCACGTGTCGCTTGCGGGCTGGTCAGGGACGGAAGGTCGCGCGGTACTGCGTCGGCGTACGACCGGTGAGGTCGCGGAACGCGGCGTTGAACGCTGACAAGGAGGTGTACCCGACCACGTGCGCGATGGCCGTCACGGAGTCCTCGCTCGTGGCGAGCTCCTCGATCGCGCGCAGCACCCGCATCCGGCGCAGGACCGCGCGCCAGGTCATCCCGCATTCGTCCGCGAACCGTCGGGCGAGCGAACGCGGCGCCAGGCCGATGTCGCGGGCAACGTCCTCGAACCGGAGATCCTCGGCCAGCGCGTCACCGGTCATGGCCAGCGCCCGGCGAAGCTCTGGCGACTGACCGGCCGGGACCGTGACCGGGCTGGGTTCCTCAGCGAGCCGCCATGCCACAGCCGCCAGCGCGCCGAACACGCTGCGTGCGTACGGCGGGAGCGGTCCCTCAGCGTCGGGCCACGCGACGCACTCCGACACCAGGGCCCGAGCCAGGTGGCTGAGGTCGAACACGGTCAGCGGCGCGGGGGGCTCCGGAGCGAAGCCGGGGTCGAACAGCACCGACGAGGTCGTCACCGACTGAGGGATGGCTACCTGGATCGCCTCGCCGGCCGCGATCAGTGCGGCCCGTGCCGGAGGCAGCACCCACGACTTGCCGTGCGCCTCCAGCCGCAGTGCACCCTGGGAGGCGCAGAGCAGGTAGTGCTGGTCGACGCTCAGCTCCGACGACGGGGCCGCCGCAAAGCTCCGAGCGAACGCGAAGGCCTCGCGCCTCACGGACTGCCTCGCACCCGCTCACCTTAGACCGGGCTGCGGGTCAGACCGTCTCGAGAAGCGCGGCATGGAACCGGCGGCTCACCGGGGGCGCGGTCACCAACGGGCGGAGCACCGCGCCCGAGCGGGCGAATGCCTCCGATGAGAGGTACGCGGTGAACGACTGCTCGTCGGCCCATTCGTGGACCACAGCGACGGCCTCCTCGTCGTGGCGAGCGGCGTACACCCGGAAGTCGATGTTGCCGGGCATGGCGCGGATCTCGTCGCGCTCGCTGTCGAGCTGGGCCAGGGCTACGGGCCGGTCGGTGGCAGTGGTGCGCAGGTCTAGTACGGCGATGAGCATGGGTTTCTCCTGACCAGTCGGGGCGATGCGGTGAGTGGGACCCCTCGATCGTGCCGTGACGGCCGGTGTCCGGCTCGCGTCGGTCAGACACGTTCGCGTTCCCAGCGGACAACCCCAGCTCCTGCGATCGGCCCGCCCTCCGAAGCTGCCGAAAGGTCCTGGTTAGCCCCTTCGGGCTATCGCACCCCCTCCACGTGCAGGCACAGAACGACACAGGTTGACGGTTGCCGCTACCAATCACTCGAGGCAGGTTCGAGAGCAACACACGGGGAGATGCTCTGATGTTCTCAGCTCCGCATGCCAACGCGAACACCCACTCACGCGGCCGGGGACGACCCAGTCGTCTCGTCGTCCTCATCGTCATGCTGCTCGTCGGCGGCGTCGCCGGTGTCGGGATCGCCTATGCGGCGATCCCGTCGAGCAGCGGCGTGATCAGCGGCTGCATCGACGCCAAGTCCGGCGCGCTCCGGGTCATCAACGCCGAATCTGGGCAGCAGTGCACGTCCAAGGAGCGGCCGCTGGCGTGGAACCAGACCGGCCCCCAGGGAGTGCCGGGCGTCCCTGGTTCACCGGGAGCCCCTGGAGCTCCGGGGGCACCAGGCCCGGGTCTGACATCCATCGACGACCTGGCCGGGCTGCCGTGCCGGCTCGGCAAGCCAGGTGAAGGCGTCCTCGAGGTCGGCTACGGCACCCCTGACGGAGCGAGCCGGCCGGTCACGTTCGGCTGCCACTCCTCAACGCTGTACGCACTCACCGTCACTCGCAGCACCACGCCGACCGGCACCGGCGGGACGGTCACCGGTGGGCCCATCGACTGCGGATCCAGCTGCAACGCACAGCTGGCACCCGAAGCCGAGGTCCAGCTCGTCGCGACACCAGCAACCGGGTACCGGTTCGACCACTGGTCCGGTGGCTGCACCACCACGTCGACGCAGTGCACCCTCGCGATGAACGGCGACACGACGGTCACCGCTCACTTCGTGAAGACCTACACGCTCACGATCGGCATGAGCGAGACCGTCATCTTCAATACCGCTACCTACGCATTGAGCGTCTCACCGTCGACGGCAGGCTTCCCGTGTGTCGTCGGTCCGACCACCGGGCTCACCAGGACGTGTGTGGGCAGGTACGACGCAGGCACCTCGGTCACCATCAGCACCGAGGGCGCGGTACCTGTCAACGGGTGGCAAGGAGAGTGCTTGGGCTCATCTACGACATGCACCGTCACGATGAACTCCGACAAGCAGCAAATGCTCCAGTTCTTCTCCCTGTAGGGGGTGGGGTCCCTGCTCCGCGGGGGCCACCCCACAGCTCGCCGCAGGCCACCCACGTGCGCTACACGGTGCGGCGGTAGTCAGCTCGGCGGGTGCTCGTTGAGCCAGGCGGCACCCCGACGGGCGGACGCACGTGAGAGCCACGCTTCCTCGACCACCTCGGCGAGCTCCTCTCGGCTCAGCTCCCCGACGCGACTGGCGCGCAGCAGCACCGAAGGATGACCGTCGAAGTGTGCGGTCGTGAAGAAGGGTGACGACTCGTCGTACACCAGCGCCTGCTTGTCCACCTCCGAGCCCACCCAGAACACGATCACGTCCCGGAACCGCTCACCGGTCTCCGGGTCGAACGCATCCGGGCGCGGGCTGCGGAAGAAGACGAACGACTTCCCGCCCACCTGGTAGACCGGGTTCCCACCCGAAGCGCGCTCCACGGTGACATGTGGCATGCCCAGGGAGAGAGCATGGACGTCCTCGATGCGAGCGGCTCGACTCCCGTCGGACGGCATGTTCCAGGGTAGGCCCGCTGCTGCCGTTCCACTCCTGATCACCGTGGACGTGCCGGAGGTGGGCGGTGCAGAGTGGGACCACGAGCCAACCACCGCCTCACCGGAGGAGCGCCGATGAGCATCGAGCTGAATCACACGATCGTGCTTGTGAAGGACCGGTGGGCTGCCTCTCGCGATGTCGGCCAGGTGCTCGGGCTGCCGGAGGCGAGAGCGTACGGCCCGTTCGCCGAGCTGCAGCTGGACAACGGCGCGAGCCTCGACTTCATGGACAGCGAGGGCGCGATCCACGGCCAGCACTACGCCTTCCTCGTCGGTGAGCAGGACTTCGACCTCATCCTCGGTCGCCTGCGAGACGATGACCGCCAGTGGTGGGCCGACCCCTTCAAGCGTCAGCCGCACGCGATCAACCACGGTGACGGTGGCCGCGGCCTCTACTGGGAGGGTCCCGACGGGCACTGGCTGGAGGTCATCACCCGTCCGTACGGCAGCGGCGGCTGATCCCCCCACACCGGGCGTACGACCCAGGGACGGGCGCTACCCACGTCTGCCGCCTCGTACGGGAGATCTTCCCGGCCTCACCGGGAACTCCCCCGATCCGCGAGCAGGCGACAACGACGACTGTCAGGGGCAACACACCTGACCCAGGAGGTCGTCATGGCACAGGTAGCCATCCCCGCCCCATCCGCGAGCACCCAAGCCGCCAGCCGCACGGTCGACAGCGTCAGCTGGCGCTGGGCCGGTGGTCTCGGCATCGCGCACGTCGTCGTCCTGCTCGGCGCCCTCGGCATCGAAGGCGTCGGCTCCGTGGAGCACGGCTCCACTCCAGCCAAGGTCGTCGACGTCTACGGCGGCCTGTCCACGGGGCGGGTCTTCCTCGCCTCCTACGCCGAGGCGATGGCCTTCCTCCTTCTCATCCCCGCCCTCGTCCTGATGTCGCGCCTGTTCGCCCGGCGCAGCGACACCGGTCACGTCGCCGCTCAGTGCTTTCTCGCCCTGGGGATCGCCTACGTCGCGTCGACACTGGCCATCGGGTTCCCGCCGATGACCGCGGCGGTCTACGCAGCACACCACCGGATCGACGCCGGCACGATCAGCACGCTGAACGACCTGCGCAACTACGGATTCGTGCTCCAGGTCGCCCTGTCCCTGGGCTTCGTGCTCGCGCTGGGTGTGGCCGCACTGGCCGAAGGGATCCTCGTCAGGTGGGTCGGCTGGGGCGGCGTGGGCGTCGGCGCGATCGGTGTCGTGGCCACACCGTTCATGACCAACGCGGTCAGCCTGGTCTGGATGCTGTGGTGGGTCGGCCTGTGCGTGCTCTGCCTCCGGGGCGGCCCGAGGCCCTCGCAGGCCACCCCGGTCGAGCCGGCGCCGGTGAACCCCTGAAGGGACTGTCGGCAGGCCGGACCATGAGTCACGCTGTCCCCGTGAGCGCACAAGGTGCCATGGACGCTCGCGTGAGCGGGCACGCGACCGGCCGGACAGCCCGGGCCTGGCCGGTCGCGGCTGCCCTCGTCGGCCTCACCGGCGAGGGGGTCGCGATCGGCGCCGCTCGCAGCCCGTCCGCGCACTGGAACGAGGTGGCGGTGGCCGCTGGCGTCCTCGCCTACGCCGCGGTCGGCGTGCTGATTCTCTGGCACCGCCCCGAACATCCCATCGGGCGGACAGCCGCCGTCCTCGCCGCGGTGTGGGGCGTCGGCCAGGCGCTGGTCGCGACGTCGTACGGCGCTCTCATCGACGCACCTTCGACGGCCGCCGCACTCGCCAGCGTCATCGGGAGCTTCCTGCGCGGTCTGCCGTGGCTGGTCGCAGTGCTGTGGTTGCCTCTGGTCTTCCCCGAGGGCCACCGGCTCCACACGCGGCTGGCCGGCATCGCGATGCGTATCTCCGTCGCCACCGTCGCCGGCTTCTCGCTGATCAACCTCTTCTCGCCGACGCTGACCGACCAGCGCGTCGAGCACATCGATAGTCCGGTCGGAGTACCGCATGCGGCTGAGCGTGCCTTCGGGTTCCTGGCCGGACTTGCCCTCCTCTCCGGGATCGTGTCGGTGGGACTCGCCGTCGCCGTGCTCGTTCAGCGTTACCGCCGCACCGGTGCTCTCGGTCGGCAGCAGACCTTGGTCTTCGGTACGGCGTTCGTGCCGCCGGTGGTTGCGCTGGCGGCGAGCCTCTCCGACTCCGCCCAACCGTGGCTCTTCGGGGTCGCCAGCCTGCCGGTGCCACTGGCGATCGGCGTCGCCGTGCTGCAGCGACGGCTCTATGACATCTCACTGCTGATCAACAGGTCGCTGACCTACGCAATGCTCTGGGGGCTGATCGCGCTGCTCTACGCGGTCACTGTGGGGGGTGTCGGCGCGATGGCGCAGCAGCGCGGTGCGGCATGGCTGCCATGGGCGGCGGCCGGCGTCGTCGCGGTCAGCTTCGCGCCGCTGCGCGAGGGGCTGCAACGCGCGGCGAATCGGGTCACCTATGGCCAGTGGGCAGAACCCGGCAAGGCGCTCGCGCGCAGCAACCGCCGCCTGGCTGACGCCGGTGACGTGCGCGCGCTGCTCGGCTCGCTTGCCTCGGATCTGGCCGGCGGCCTGGGCCTGGGGCACGTCGAGATCCGGGACGCCGCCGGTCGGGTGCTGGCGGTCGTGGGTGACCCGACCGATGACGTGGACGAGCTCGCGTTGACCGCCTACGGCTCACCGGTCGGTGTGCTCCGATGGCGACGCCGGTCCCTGCGCGACGCCGATCACGCACTGCTCCGCGACCTCGCCGCCCAGCTCGGAGCCGTGGTGCACGCCGACGGGCTGCTCGAGTCCGTGCGCGCCGCGCAGGAGCGGCTCGTGCTCGCCCGCGAGGAGGAGCGACGCCGGCTGCGTCGGGACCTGCACGACGGGCTCGGCCCGACTTTGGCGGGCCTGACACTGCAGGTCGACACGGTCCGCAACCAGCTTGCGTCCCCCACCGCCGACCCAGCCCTGCTGCGGCTTCGCAGCGGGATCCAGGAGACGGTGCTCGATGTGCGACGGATCGTCGAAGGGCTGCGGCCGCCCGCCCTCGACGACATCGGCCTGGTCGAGGCGGTTCGCCAGCTCGGCTCGGACACGGGTCTCCCCGTCCAGGTGGTGGCCGATGTGTTGCCCCGGCTCCCGGCTGCGGTCGAGGTGGCGTCGTACCGGATCGTCCAGGAGGCCTTGGCCAACGCCGCCCGGCACGCGTCCGCAACCCGGATTCGAGTCAGGCTCGCGCTCGGCACCGACGAGCTGATCGTCTCGGTGACCGACGACGGCACGGGCGTGGTAGTCCCCCGAGCAGACGGGGTCGGACTCGACAGCATGCGCGAGCGGGCCATGGAGATCGGCGGCTCGTTCGCGCTGAGACCAGATGCCGGCCAGGGCACGACCGTCACGGCGGTGCTCCCCCTCGCGGTCGCGCCATGATCCGGGTCCTGGTCGTCGACGACCACCCGCTCTTCCGAGACGGACTGACCGGCCTGCTCGCCACGGTGTCGGACGTGGAGGTCGTGGGCTCTGCCGGCGAGGGGGAGACCGCCGTGCGACGCGCGACCGAGCTCACGCCTGACGTCGTACTCATGGACCTCAACATGCCCGGCCTCCCGGGAGTCGAGGCGATCCGTAGAATTGTCCGGCTACCGCACGCTCCAGCGGTGCTGGTCCTGACGATGGTCGACAACGACGACTCGGTCGCCGCTGCGATCCAGGTCGGGGCGCGCGGCTACCTGCTGAAGGGCTCCGTGCAGGAGGAGGTGCTCGCCGCCCTCCGGACGGTGGCGGCGGGTGGAGCCGTCTTCGGCGCCCGGGTCGCGCGCCACTTCCTGTCGGCCGCGGGCCGGCCGGTCGCCGACCTGACCCAGCGTGAGGCCGAGGTGCTGGCGCTGATCGCCGACGGCCGCAGCAACGTCGAGATCGCTCGAGAGCTCGAGGTCAGCCTCAAGACGGTGCAGAACCATGTGTCCAGGGTGCTGTCCAAGCTGCAGCTGCGCGACCGGACCCAGGCGGCGTTCCGGATGCGCGGTCTCTGACGCCGCACCCAGACGACTGGGCGGATGCTCCGACCGTCGCGGCCGTGCGAACCTGCAGGTCAGGGACCTGTTTCGTGCTGGTGGCAGGTGAAGGATTCGAACCTTCGAAGGCATAAGCCGACGGATTTACAGTCCGCTCCCATTGGCCGCTCGGGCAACCTGCCGTGACGGGCCCCGATTGTGCCGGGCCCACCGGGGGATGAGAATAGCGCAGCACCGATCCCCATTCGAAATCCGGGAGGCACCCTCAGCCATGGCCGACTCGTCGTTCGACATCGTCAGCAAGCTCGACCAGCAGGAGATCGACAACGCGATCAACCAGGCGCAGCGGGAGATCACCCAGCGCTTCGACTTCAAGAACACCGGCGCGAAGATCGAGCGCTCGGGAGACCACGGTGTGGAGATCACGGCGAACGCCGACGACCGCGCAACCGCGGCCCTCGACGTGCTCAAGGACAAGCTGATCAAGCGGAACCAGTCGCTGAAGATCCTCGAGGCCGGCGAGCCTCGGCAGTCCGGCCGGGACTCGAAGATCTCCGTCGAGCTCAAGGAGGGCATCAGCCAGGAGCAGGCCAAGAAGGTCGGCAAGCTGATCCGCGACGACGGCCCCAAGGGCATCAAGGTGCAGGTGCAGGGCGACGAGCTGCGCGTCACCAGCAAGAAGCGAGACGACCTGCAGTCCGTGATCGCGCTGGTCAAGGGCCAGGACTACGACTTCCCGGTGCAGTTCACCAACTACCGCTGACCTGGGCTGTTTGCGCTGGTCAGCGCGCTGTCACTGCTCGTCAGTCCGCACGGAGTCCGCAGGCAGTACGCCGACCTTACGGATCAACTCGGTCGCGGCCGCTCGGGTGCGGTCATCCGCGGTGGGCCACAGGTGGCTGTAGGTGTTGAGGGTGGCGCCACTGGTGGCCGGCGCTGTTGCGGTTGAGCAGCGGTCGGCGTCAGCTACCACCAGGCGCGACTACGCCTGCGCCCTTCGCATTCCTAGGCATCCGGACAGGCGGATGAGCGGACGTCGGGCTGGAGGTCTGTCCGAGCGCGACGAGTCGTTGCACGAGGGAGTGGCACAGGTCCGCTGTCGCGGCAGCGTCAAGGTCGTGGGTGACGGCTCCTTCGATGGCGAAGGTTACGACCGCGGCCTCAGCGTCGCGTTCGGCACGGGAGACCTCGATGGTCAACTGGTCCTCGAACAGGGTTTCCATCTGCCTGTGGAAGCCGGAGTGCCATTCTGCGATGCGCGGCGACCGTGCCACGCGGGCGTGGACGGTGGCGACCAGGTGACGCACAGGTCTCAAGTTTTCGACGAGCCACACGAACTGCTCCGCAAGGGGCTGTTCGGCGACGGTTGCGTGTTGCTGGAGGAGTAGGTCGAGGTATGCGTCGGCGACTGCGACGAAGAGTTCGTCCTTGTCGCCGAAGTACCAGTACAGAGTGTTCGGCGTGAGTCCGGCGGCGGCGGCGATCTTGCCCATCGACGCCCCGTCGTAGCCCTCGGAGAGGAACAGCGAGCTGGCGGCGGCGAGAATCTCGTCGCGCTTGGCTTGCTTGGTCTGGTCCTGACGATTGCGTGGCACCCCTCATCTTGACAGGCATTCAAGAGCACTGCCAATATCTCTTGTATACCAATCAAGAGGAGTTTGTTGTGGGTGACCGTCGCGAGTTGTTCTTCCCGTCCGAAGCGGAACGGTGTCATGCCTGGCTGTACCTGCCTGAGGGTGCGACCCAGAAGACCCCTGTGCCGGCCCTCGTGATGGGACACGGTCTGGGTGCCATCAAGGAGATGCGCCTCTCTGCGTTCGCCGAGCGCTTCCAAGCCGAGGGGTACGCCTGTTTGGTCTTCGACTACCGCCACTTCGGCGAAAGCGGTGGCGAACCGCGGGAACTGCTGAGCATCCCCCGGCAACGGGAAGACTGGCGGTCAGCGGTGGCGTTCGTGCGCACCCTGCCAGAGATCGACCCGACCTCCGTAGTCGCCTGGGGCACCTCGTTCGGTGGCGGACACGCCATCGTCACCGCCGCCGACGACCCCTCCATCGCTGCTTCCATCTCGCAGTGCCCCTTCACGGACGGCTTCGCGTCACTGGCGAAGATTCCGCCCAGAGCGGCTGCTCGCCTGACCGGCGCAGCGGTCCGCGATCTCCTTGCGGCCGCAACCGGACGCGAACCCGTGCGAGTGCCCGTCGCCGCCCGCCCCGGCGAAGTCGGACTGATGAGCGCCGACGACGTCTCCGAAGGAGTCCTCGAACTGCTCGAAGCATCCGGCCTCACCGAAGCCGAGTACCGGTCCCAGGTCCCTGCCCGCATCGGACTGGCCGTGCCCCTCACCAGACCAGGACGCCGCACCAAGGACCTCACCAAGCCAGCACTGTTCTGCGTCTGCGACCGCGACACGGTCGCACCGGCACCAACCACCTTGCGGCACGCCGCCAAAGCACCAAAGGGAGAAGTCCGCCGCTACGACGCCGGACACTTCGACATCTACATCGGCGAGAACTTCGACCGCGTCATCGCAGACCAGATCGCGTTCCTGCGACAGCACGTACCGTCGCGCCTTACCGACACCACCTCACGTGGCGATGCGCAGGGAGCCTGAGCCGTCACACCCTCAGCAGCCAAACGCCCGCTCATACCTGTCGACAGTGTGCCGACGGATCGACCATCCCTCGTCGCCTGCCGGACAGTGAGAACTGGTCCGATGCCAGGTGCCGGGACCTGCAGGGCACCGGACCATCCCAAGATAAACTCAACGCATGACCCAATCAGCAATGCCGGCGGTGGGAGCTACGGCGACGCTCACCTTTCAGGTCAGCAGCGCCGACTTCGCGACGGCGTTGGGTACGGGCGAGGTTCCGGTGTTGGCCTCGTCGCGGCTGTTGACCTGGGCAGAGGCCGCCACGTGCGCTGCGATCGAGGCCGACCTCAACGATTCGCAGACCAGCGTCGGTACAAGGCTGCAGGTCGATCACACGCACCCCAGTCCCCTCAACGCGAGGGTGTCGGTGCGGGCTGACCTGACCCGGGTCGACGGGCGGCTCCTCCAGTTCGAGATCCGTGCCGAGCACGAGGACGGTCAGGTTGTCGGCCGCGGCGAGGTGACGCGGGTGGTGGTCGATCGACAGCGGTTTCTCGAGCGGATCACTCCCGCCGGGTGAGAAGAGTCGGGCTCTCGGGCATGGCGCAGTTGCGGTGGGCGAGCCATTCACTGGCTGGTTGCCTCGTTCCAAGGCCTTTCCAGCGAGCACCGCAAGCCGATCGGCTACGGGCACACACGGCCGGTGCGTGTCGCGCAGATGCAGCCGATGTCACAGACGCGTAGCGTCCAGATGCGGTATTAGCCTGCAGGGATGTCGATCACCTGGGCGCAAGCCCTGGCCTGGCGCATGCAGCGACACCTGCTCGAGCCCGTGGAGGATGTGTCGGCTGCGGACGTGGTGGGGAGACTCGGGGCGCTGCTGGCCACAGACCAGAGCGCGGCCGAGCTCGCAGTCGGTGCACGCCGGGCCAAGCCGCGGGCCGGCGACCTCAGCCGGGCAGTCGCGGACGGCAGGGTCATCAAGGTCTTCGCTTTCCGAGGCGCGGTGCACTTCCTGGCACCCGAGGACGGCGGTGCCGCCCTCGCACTCAGGTGTGCTGGCCGGCAGTGGGAGCTTCCGAGCTGGCAGGAGCACTACCAACTGAGGCCCGCCGACTGGCCCGCGTTCCGCGAGGCGGTTCGCGAGGCGCTCGCTGGTGGGCCGCTGACCATCGCGGAGCTTGGCGCGGCAGTGACGCGCAAGACGGCGTACCGACACCTTCGCTCGCTCTTCAATGACGGTGCCTGGACGCTGATCAAGCCACTCACCTGGCAGGGTGACATGAGCTTCGGACCGCTGCGAGAGGGGCACCCCACCTTCCAGCGGCTCGCCGACAACCCGCGATGGGCCGGGGTCTGGGATCTCGACCGGGCAGGGCGCCACGCGATCGAGTCGTACCTGCGCGGCTACGGTCCGGCGACTCACGACAACATCCACTACTGGCTAGGCGCGGGGCTGAGTGCCGGCCGCAAGCGCCTACAAGGTTGGTTGGCGCAGTTGAGCGGCCGGCTGACAGCGGTCGACGTCGAGGGCGAGACCGCCTACGTGCTGAGCGAGGACGTCGACGCGCTGATGGCGGCACGAGCCACCAGGGCCGTACGGCTCCTGCCAGGTCACGACCAGTGGGTCATGGGGCCGGGCACCAACAACGAGCACGTCGTGCCGCCGGCACACCGGGCCCCGGTGACCCGCAAGGCGAACCTCGTGATAGCCGGGGGCGTTGTGAGCGGCACGTGGTCGACCCGGGGCGGGGAGGTCTCGGTGACCTGGTTCGCGGAGAACCGCACGGCCCCCCGCACGGCTCTGAGTGAACAGGTCGACAGGCTCGCTACCTTCCTCGGTCGGCCGTTGACGTTGCGACTGGCGTGAGGTCCACGCTGGGCAGGACGTTCCCCCCTAGGCAGATGTGATCGGTCACCAGAACCCCGCCGCTGCGACTGAGATCGGGACCGCTGCGGAGATCATCATGGACCGCTACCGCATCGATCCGCTCACGCCGGAGACGGTCGACGACTTCGCCGCTCTCGTCGAACGGAACACGGGCACGTTCGCCAACTGCTGGTGCACGAAGTTCCATCCCGAGGAGCTGCCCGACATCACCGCAAGAAGTACCTCGCCACTGCCGAGCGACTGCCCGACTACTGGGTCACCTGCCTTCAGCTGGTCGCGTAAGCCGATCGACCCGCAGTCAGCCCTGCGTCAGTCCCTCGGCGAGCTCAACGATGACGCCATCCGTCGGGCGGCGCCTTCTGTGGACGCATGCCAGACTCTCGCCATGGTGGCGCAAACGGGTGAGCGCGGAGCTGGGCCGCGTCGTGCGGAGGTTCTGGCGGCGCTCTCGATCGCCATCGACCTCGGGCTCGGGCTGCCGGTCGAGCACGTGCTGCGTTCGTCCATGATCGCGGCGATGTTGGCCGACGAGTGCGAGCTCGACGCCGAGCAACGGGCGACGGTCTACTACACGAACCTGGTGCTGTGGATCGGGTGTCACGCGGACTCCCACGAGTTCAGCCGCTGGTTCGGCGACGACCTCGCGATGCGGCGGGACAGCTATCAGCTCGACTGGTCGGGCCTGCCCTACATGAGGTTCCTCCTGCAACGCACCGGCTCCGGCCGACCCTTGCCCAGGCGAACCCAGCTGCTCGCCACCCTCCTGCTGGCGCCTCGAACGCGGATGGCGGCGCTGATCCACTCGCATTGCCTCTCTGCAGGGTTGATGGCCGAGCGCATCGGGCTGGACGCAGGCGTCTCCGCTGCCGTCGGGTCTGCGTTCGAGCGCTGGGACGGGAGCGGCCTGCCCGCGGGGCTTCGCGGCGACCAGATCCCGCTTGCGACGCGTGTCGTCCAGCTGGCCGAGACCTGTGAAGTGCATCTACGCACCCACGGCACGACGGGTGCGCTCGCGATGTCCAGGGAGCGCAGCGGCAAGCAGTTCGACCCCTCGCTGGTGCGGGCTCTGGCTAGGTGCCGGGAGCGCATCAACACGCTGCCCGACCAGGACGTCTGGGCGCGCGCACTCGCACTGGCGCCCGACAACGACGTAAGGCTGGGTAGCGCGGAACTCGACTCGTTGCTCCAGGCCCTCGGCAACTTCGCCGACCTCAAGTGCCCGTTCACCGTGGGGCACTCGCGCGCGGTCGCTGAGCTGGCCGCGGCTGCGGCGACACGCTTGGGCCTCGCACCTGTCGACGTCGAGACTGTACGACGGGCGGGGCTTGTGCATGATCTGGGACGGATGGGGGTCCCCAACTCGGTGTGGGAGAAGCCCGCGTCGCTCACGGAGTCCGACAGTGAGCGGATCCGGCTGTATCCCTACCTGACCGGCCGGATCCTGAACCGCGTTGGTGGGTTGGAGTCCGTGGCCGCCATCGCCGAGACTCACCGCGAGAGGCTCGACGGATCGGGTTATCCCCGGGGCGTCGGCGGGTCGTCCTTGCCCATGACCCAACGAGTCCTTGCCGCTGCGGACAGCTACCGCGGATCGCTCGAGCACCGACCGCATCGTCCCGCGCTGGCGGCCGAGCAGGCCGCCGCCAGGCTCCGCTCCGAGGTGGAGGCAGGTCGACTCGATCCGGCCGCTGTGGACGCCGTACTGGCTGTGGCCGGGCACCGGACCGGTCGGCGCACCTTCCGGCACGCCGGACTCACTGCGCGCGAAGCGGAGGTCCTGGGCCTTCTCTCCCAGGGTTTCACGAGCACCGAGATCGCCCGTCGCCTCGGCATCAGCGCCAAGACGGTGCGCAATCACCTGGAACACATCTACCTCAAGGTGGGGGTCACCAACCGGACCGGCGCCGTGCTCTTCGCTCTCGAGCACGGCATCGTGGGCAGCGTCGAAAATGGGGCAGTTGCCCCATGACCGGGACTCCCGAGCGCGGGACGATCGCGATGAGCGAAGGAGTCCCACATGACAGTCAAGTCAGTGATCAGCCTCAGCACCGGGCTCGAGGACGCCGAGAAGGTCACCGTGGCCTTTCTCGTCGCCGTCGGATCGGCGGAGACCGAGCGGCCCACCCTGATGTTTCTGACCAAGGAAGCGGTGCGCCTGGTCGTCGGTGAGGTTGCGCAAGGCACAGCGTGCGAGGGATGCCCGCCCCTGCAGGACCTGGTGCGCCGGTACGCCGAGGCCGGCGGACGGTTCATGGTCTGCCCGATCTGCTTCGACGCCAAGCACCTCGACAAGGGGGACCTTCTGGCCAACGCGGAGCTCGGTGGCACCGTCTCGATGTGGGGGTGGATCGGCGATGAGGCAGCCAACACGTTCAGCTACTGACCGCTCGCTCGGAGCGCAGATGGTCCACGCGATCGCCGCGAAGGACCCGGGTGCGCTGTTAGGACTGTTCTCCACCCCGGTGACCTTCCGGGGGGTCACCCCACGCAGGTTCTGGGACGCCGAGACGCCGGTCGGCGTGGCCGACATCGCCTTGGGCACCTGGTTCGGACCGGACAAGACGATCACGGACGTCACCTCGATCGAGACCGACACGGTGGGTGACGTGCACAAAGTCAGCTACCGGATGGCGGTCGAGCTCGAGTCGGGCCCCTCGGTCATCGAGCAGGTGGCCTACTACAGCGAGCAGGACGGCAAGATCACGCACCTGCGCCTGGTCTGCAGTGGCTTCCGCCCAGCCTGACCGTCGTCCTTCATCACGCCGACGTGGCGGCCTGCGCTTGTGGGACCGGCCGAGCGAGTGCCTGGTCGCCACCGGCCATTCGACCAGCGGCTGGCCGGTTCAGATCTTCGCGATGTAGACCGTGCTGGCCGACTCGCCTCCGGTCACCGGGTTCGCGAAGGAGACCACGTGCGTCGTGGACTGGTCGAAGACCTCGTCGAGAACGGCCTCGAAGTCCGGGTCCGGCGGGTCGTCGGACCAGAGCCCGAAGACCCCTGCCGGGGCGAGGATCGCGGCCAGTCGCGCCAACCCGTCGGCCGTGTAGAACGCGCCGTGGCTGGGGTGGAGCAGGTTCAGTGGCGAGTGGTCGACGTCGAGCAGCACGACGTCGTACGACGGGCGCGGGGTCTCACGGGACGCCACGAGCGCGAAGAAGTCTCCATGGACGAGCTCGCAGCGCGGGTCGGTGGTCAGCCCCACTGTGTCGGGAAGCAGGTCGCGACGGTGCCAGTCGATGACGGCCTCGACCGCCTCGATCACCTGCACCTGCACGACCCGCTCGTCCTGCAGGGCCGCGCGCAGGGTGTAGCCCAGGCCGAGCCCGCCGACCAGCACGTGCAGGTCCCCACCGGTGTCGATGCGCGAGAGACCCAGGTGCGCCAGCTCCTGCTCGACCACCGTGAACAGGCTCGACATCAGGAACTCGTCGTCGATCTTCACCTCGTAGACGTCGGCGCCAACGACAGGCTCCCAGCGGCGACGCAGACTGATCACCCCGATCGAGGTGTCGGTGGCGTCGAGCTCTTCGATGCGCAGGGCCATCTCGTCCTCCGTCCTGGTCGTCGGCCCGCACCCGTGAGTAGAGAGGCATCCGTGAGCAGCGTATGCCCGGATGCCGACGGCACTGGGCGATGTTGGGGGCTGGCATGCTGCTCACGTGATCCTGCCCAGCGTCCGTGACCCACGTCTGGTCACGATCCGCCGCGGCGGGACGCTCACCGACGCCCGTCATCAGCTGCTGGCATTCTGGGCCGCCGCCTGCGCCGAGCACGTGCTGCATCTCTTCGAGGAAGAAGTGTCGGCAGACCCTCGCCCGCGCCACGCGATCGAGGCGGCCCGAGCGTGGGCCGACGGTCGGATGAAGATGATGACGGCTCGGACGCTGGGCGGACACGCCATGGCAGCGGCGCGACCCCTTCGCGGGGCCGCGCGATTCGCGGCCTACGCCGCGGGTCAGGCAGCCTGCGTTGGACATGTCCCCGAGCATGATCTCGGCGCTGCCGCCTACGCGATCAAGGCCGCCCAGGATGCGGAGCCGGGCAACGCCGAAGCCGGCCGGATCGAGCGCGAATGGCAGCGTCAACAGCTTCCGGACCAGGTTCGAGACCTCGTGCTCGAAGATCAAGCCCGACGCAACGACATCTGCTGGTCGGTGTTCGCCGATTGACGGCGGCCGGGTCAACGTGAGAATCATCGCCTCTCCTGACCGCCCCTCAGCCAGGCGCGATGTAACGGGTAGACGAGGCGCGGACCGCGACGCGGCACTGGCCGTCGGGCAGCCTGCACTCCAGCAGATCCCCGACCTGGGCCGGTAGGTCGCCTCCGCCCTTGTTCGCAAACAGCACCACCCGGTTGTCGTCGATCCACTGCACCACGGACATCTCGTCCCCAGGGGACGCGTAGCGAGGGGGAACCCGGAGCTTGAGCGGCTCGCCCGTCGCCCGTGTGAATGCAGACGGGTCGCCGTTCGAGTCGACCGGGACCAGCCGTCTCCCGATCTGGTTGAAGCGGGCCATGGCGCGCGCGGTGAATACGGTCCCGGTGTCGCCTCGCGCCTCGGCCAGCACGAGCATGCGGGGAACCAGGCGCAGGTCGTCCGCGAAGGAGGCCCGCGAGATCTTCCGAGTCTCGCCAGAGGCTAGGTCGTATCGCAGCAGATGCGGGTGCTTGCAGTAGTGGATGTCGTAGACCCAGCAGCCTGGTGCTCCCGAGTCGGGATTGAAGAAGATGTGGTCTTCGTCGACGTGGAGCACGACGTTGTATCGGCCTCTGAACGGTAGTCGAGCTACCACCTCGTGGCGCGATGTGTCGTAGACGACGAAGTGGTCGGGCGACTTGTTCGTGCGCTTCCCTTCGGCCCAGACCACCACAGAGCCGGGGTTGGCGGTGGACACCTCGACGAGGCCGATGTGCTCCGTCGCCACCCGGCCGATGGCCTCGGTGGTCGACCCGTCGTTGAACCACAAGGTGTCGCTGTTCCACCACCGGTCGCTGTCCTCGGTCACGAACACCACGCCGTCGTCGGTGGCATCGAGGAACTGCACGTTCGCCGCGGCCTGGAACGTGTCGTCACCTACGTGAACGGTCTTCCCAGCGGCGTACATCAGCGGACGCGCGGCTGACTGCTGCGGTTTCACGACGCTGGGAGAAGGGGAGGGGGACGGCGCCGGCTCGAGATCGTGAGCCTGACCCCCTCGGACCGCGAAGGAGCCGACCGCGATCGCACCGACGAGGGCGGTCGCGCTCGCGACCACAGCGAGCCGCCGCCGCCGCTGTCGCTTCCCCGCCCGCCGCACGAGCTCACCCACGTCTAGGCGAAGTTCGGGCGCCGCGTCGGCGCTGCGGCGCAGCAGGTCGCCCAGGGACTCGTTCATGAGGTGGACTCCCGTTCACTCGTCACGGTCTCGTCGAAGGTGTGACCCAGCACCTCGCGCAGCCGCTTCAACCCCGCCGCTACCTGGCTCTTGACTGCACCCACCGAGCAGCCCATGACGTCAGCGGTCTGGGCCTCGGTGAGGTCCTCGTAGTAGCGGAGCACGATCGCGGCCCGCTGGCGTGGGGGCACCGTCAGTAGCCCCGCGATCACGACGTCATGGGTGACCACGGCCTCGACCGGGTCCGGGTCGACCTTCTCGGGAAGGATGCCGGTCGGCCGCTCGTGGAAAGACCGGCGCCGCCGCCACGAGATCGACGTCGTGACGACGATCCGTCGCGTGTAAGCGTCCGCGTTGGCGCGATCCCGTAGTCGGGGCCACGCGATCAAGGTCTTGACCAGGGCTTCTTGCAGCAGGTCCTGGGCCAGCTGGTGGTCGCCGACCATCAGGTAGGCGGTGCGGAACAGGGAGGATGAGCGAGCTTCCACGAAATCACTGAACGCGGCGATGTCGTTCCCGTGTCGCATGTCGCCTCCTCGCGGGTGGAAGCACTCACTACCGATAGTCCACCTGCTCTTAACACGCGTCGAGGCGCAACAAAGGTTGCCCGCAGCAGTCACGATTCTCACCACCGGGTCACAAGTGGGTCCGAGCCGTGCCTCTGGCGCCGTTCGCCGACCCAGTTGCGGATCATCGGCGGCCACCCCTAGCCCTTCCTCGAGCCCGGCGAAAACGGCTACGTCGTCCTGACCACCGAGCTTGGACTCCTCACCGCGTCGACGTATCTGCCATGGGGACTGGCCCGGTTCACCGGAGCTCGGTGCACGTGGTGCCAGGCCAGCCGGAGCTCTCGCGGGTGGGTCTTCCTGGTGGGTCGATCCACCCATGCGACCTGGATCGGTTGGGCATCTTGCCCGACGCGGTGAACAGCGCTGTCTTCCTAGCGTCGGGGCATCACCGACGCCAGGAGGCACCATGTCCACCGAACACATCGACACCGTGATCATCGGAGCCGGCCAGGCTGGCCTGTCCACGGCCTACCACCTGAACAAGCAGGGCCGTGCCTGCGTGGTCCTGGACAGCAACGCCCGGATCGGCGACAACTGGCGCCGGCACTGGGACACCCTGCGGCTCTACAGTCCGGCGAGGTACGACGGCCTGCCCGGCATGGCTTTCCCGGCCGACCCGTGGTCGTTCCCCCAGAAGGATGAGGTCGCCGCCTTCCTGGAGAGCTACGCACTGAAGTTCGACATGCCGGTGCGGATGAGGACCCGGGTCGATGCCCTGGAACAGCGGGACGACGGCGGCTTCGAGCTGAGCATCGGGGAGAACACGATCACCTGCGACAACGTGGTCGTGGCAACAGGCACCTTCGGGCAGACGCCCAACATCCCGGACTTCAGCCACCAGCTCAGCCCGACCATCCGCCGGCTGCACTCGAGCGAGTACCACCGCCCCGACGACCTTCAGCCCGGACCGGTTCTGGTGGTGGGGGCCTCGCACTCCGGCACGGACATCGCCTACGAGGCCGCGGGAACACACCCGGTCACGCTGTGCGGGCGCGACCCCGGCCAGCTGCCGTTCAGACCCGAGCAGCGCCGGGCCAAGTTCTTCTTCCCGCTGGTCGTCTTCGCGTGGCGCCACGTCCTCACGCGTCGTACCCCGATCGGACGGAAGGAGTTCCACGCGGTACGGGCGCACGGGGGCCCGATGATCCGGGTCCACCGCGAGGACCTCGCCGCTCGCGGCGTCGAGCGGCACACGACCCGGATGGTCGGGGTTCGCGATGGCATGCCGCTGCTCGAGGACGGCACCGTCGTGCCGGTCACCAACGTCGTCTGGGCAACCGGTTTCCGCCAGGTCTTCGACTGGATCAAGCTTCCCGTGCTGAGCGAGGACGGATGGCCCGTCGAGATGCGTGGTGTGGTCGACCAGGTGCCCGGGCTCTTCTTCTGCGGCTTGGCGTTCCAGTACGCGTTCAGCTCGATGGTCTTCCCGGGGATCGGCCGGGACGCGGAGTACCTATCACGCAGGATCAGCGCTCGAGCCGCGAAGCGTCCTATGCTCGCTGCAGGGTGAGACTTCGTGGGCGTGGTCGAGGAACTGGTGCAGGCGCGCGAGGCGTTCGACCGACGCGACTGGGTCGCTGCGTACGAAGGCCTCTCGGCGGGGAGCGACGCGCTCCTGGCCTGCGACTTCGCCGATCTCGCCACCGCTGCCTTTCTCGTGGGCCGTCACAACGACTGCATCCAGGCCCTCCAGCGGGCGTACCAGGCGCATCTGGAGGCAGGCGACCACCAGGCCGCGGTCCGGTCAGCCTTCTGGCTGGCGATGACGCTGATGGACCGTGGCGAGCTCGCGGTCGCGAGTGGCTGGATCTCCCGTGCCGACCGGCTTCTGGATGCCTGCGAGGAGGACACCGTCGAGCACGGGTACGTTCTCTTCTACCGGATGCTCGGGCACGTCCTCGGCGGTGACCCTGTCACCGCGTTCGACGAGGCCGTCACCCTTACGTCGTACGGACGGCGCTTCGGCGACGGCGACCTCCTCGCGGCCGGTTTGATGGCTCAGGGCCGGTGCCTGCTCTACCTGGGTCGGGTGCCCGAGGGCGTGAGACTGCTCGACGAGGCCATGGTCGGTGTCTCCACGGGCGAGGTATCCGCCATCTTCGCCGGGCACACGTACTGCTCACTGATCGAGGCCTGCCAGGAGATCTCGGACTTCGGCAGGGTGGCGCAGTGGACGACGACGCTGACCACGTGGTGCGACGCCCAGGTGGGACTGGTGCCGTTCACCGGGCAGTGTGCGGTCCACCGCGCCCAGGTGATGGCGGTACGGGGTGCCTTCGCGCAGGCTGTCGACGAGCTCGACGGCGCCGTGGCACGCTACGTCTCGTCGGCCGCCCCGGCCGCGGCGGGTTTGGCCTGCGCGGAGAAGGGTGAGCTGTTGCGCATCCGTGGTGAGTACGACGCGGCCGAGGAGGCCTTCCAGCAGGCGGTCGGGTTCGGGCACGACCCACAACCCGCGCAAGCCCTGCTCTCTCTTGCTCGCGGTCGCACCGATGCGGCCTGTGCTGCCGTACGCCGGGTGCTGCGCGAGCCGCGCGACCCGATCCATCGCTCGCAGCTGCTGGCAGGTGCGATCGACGTACTCGTCGCCGCGAACGACCTCGACGCCGCGCGCCCCCTGGTCGCCGAGCTGGGGGTCGTCGGAGACGCGTTCGACTCGAGCTCCCTGCGGGCCATGGCCGGCTACGCCCGCGGGACCCTGGCCCTCGCCGAGGACCGGCCCGAAGACGCCCAGGACGCGCTACGCCCGGCCCTGCAGACGTGGCGGGCCTTGGACTGGTCCTACGAGACCGCCCGGACACAGGTACTCATGGGCCGGGCGCTTCGAGGGATGGGCGACGAAGAGTCTGCTGCCGCCGAGCTCGAAGCGGCGGCCTACTCGCTCGCAGCCATCGGGGCCACGCCGCTCGCCCAGGAGGTGGAGCGACTGCTGGCCCCAGGCCCCCTGCCGGGCGGCCTCACTGCCCGCGAGGCCGAGGTGCTCCGGCTGGTCACCACCGGACGGTCCAACCCGGAGATCGCCGCTGCCCTGTTCCTCAGCGAGAAGACGGTCGCTCGGCACCTGAGCAACATCTTCACCAAGCTGGACGTCACGTCCCGCACGGCTGCCGCTGCCTACGCCTTCGACCACGGGCTCACCTAAGCTGAAGGTGCGGACGACCTGCCTCGCGCCAAGCCGAACAAGGGCAGCGTGCGGGCCGCCGAACGGCGAACGAGCTACGGCGCACGCCGCCTCTGTTCGCCGGACGCTGGCCGGGGCGCTTCACGCCTCGCGCTAGTCGGAGTGCAGCTCGCGACGGCGCGCCACCTCCACGGCCGCGATGACAAGTCCGGACCACCCGGCGGTCAGCACGCCGCCTGTTGTTCCGAGGCTGGCCCGCAGATCCGGGTAGACGACCGACTCGACGCCCAACCACATCGCCGAGAGCGCCGCAGTCCAGGCCGGGAGACGGCTGCGCGTCATCGCAGTCAGGGCGACCAGACCCACGAGTGCGAGCGCCAGGGAGGCTTGCATCGGGTAGTGCGAAACGCCGTTGGTGATGTCCTCGACGTAGGTGGTGTTACGGATCAAGGGAGTCCCGTAGACCAACGCAGGGGGCAGCCCGACCAGTGCGAGCACCGACAGCACCGGATCCGGACGGCGCCACTGCACCTGTTGCCCTCGGCCGATCCAGGCCATACAGCGCGACGGTGAGCACGAGACCCAGCCCGTTCCACAGCTGCGGCCAGGCGCCGCGCCACCCCGCGCCGACCAGCACAGCTAGCGTGACCACGGCCAACTGCGCAAGAGCGACGGGGTCGCCGGGTCGTATCGCCAGCACCACGAGAGGCACGGTGACCAGAACGAGGTACAAGAGCCCCCAACCGGACTCGAACATGTAGTCCTGGTTGAAGCTCGCGTCCTGCTCAACGACCACGAGCAGGTCGATGAGACCGAACCAAAGAAACCCCCAGAACCCTGCCGAGACTGCGGCGAGCACTCGTGCGGCAACACGTCTCCTGCCCTCGACCATCGTCCGAGTCTCGCGTGCCCCTGGCCCGACCGCCAGTCCACATTTCGCGAGAGCAGAGCCCTTCCGACGTGACCTCTGACTGAGCGGTAGACGCGTGCTGCATCCGATCTGGGCGGGTCGCTTCACAGTTCCGCAGAACGATCGTCCCCGCGGGGCGTGACCAGCGCGGGATCCCTTTCTCAAGAGCGCGCACCGGCAGGCATCTACGTGCGGCTATCCCGCCAGGTCTCTCAACCGCTGCGCCGCACGCCTCGCGGGTCACGATCCGCCCAGTGAGTCAGGACGTCCATGGTGACGTTGAGAACGGTCCAGTCCGCCGAACTGCTTAGATTGTGCTGGAGCAACACGGTGGCGGTCGACGCAGGGCAGCTGCACGAGATCGCCGAGCTCGCGGAGCAGATCAGGGTTGGTGGCCGGCCGCGGTAGCCCTGGCGCCGTGCCGGGACGTCACCCTCGAAGGTCCGCAGGAGGATCTATGCGGGTCGCTCACCGGTCTCGAGCACAGCGAGGTCGCGCACGGCATAGCGGTGGTGCTCAGCTTCTTCCTTCAACACCACCTTCAGACACCGGCGCACGACGTACTCCTCGTCTGGATACGGCGCAGCCGGCTTGCGGTCGCACGTCCGATCAAGCTCAGCGTCGGTGAGTCCTTCGACGACGTGCCGCACGGTGGCCATGCGCAGGAGCCGCGGTGCCAGCACCTCGTCGAGCGTCGGAGTAGCCCCCAGGGTGAGCCCGAGCTGTGCCGATGCCTCGGCCGGCATCCCGCCGGCAGGAAAGCCCAGCGGATCGTACGGCGCCTCCTCCGCGAGCACGGCGCTGCCGAGCCAAGCATCGCTGGCGAACAGCAGATGGCGTTGCGTCTCGACGAACGACCACTCCCCGTCGACCCGCTCGTGGAGCATCGCCTCGGGCAACCGCCTCGCGCGGTCGAGCGTCGCCTCCCACAGCCTCTCGATGGCAGCCCACGCGGTCCGGTAATCGTCTGGAGCCGTGGCCTCACGAGCCAGGACCCGCGCGGGGTGCTCGCGATCAAGCTCGGCCTCGACGTAGGAGGTCACGTCGACATCCTTGACGACGAGCCGCGCGAAGTCGCCACCCAGATAGACGTCGCCTCCGTAGCAGTCAACGATCTTCAGATCACTCACTTCACAATCGCGGATCTCCAGGCCTGCTAGGTCGCACAGGTGGATCCGGGCTCCGCGGAACTGCTCGGTCCGGACATATTCGGCAGTCATCGAGACAGTCTCGGGCACGGCTACGCCGATGTCACCGGGCGACGAGGTATCGGACGATAGTGCGCGCCGGATGTGTCGATGATCGTGCACCGCACACCTGGTCGAGAAACTGCGTGAGGGCGTGGTTGTCGATCTCAGCGCTTGGGCAGTCTCTGCGTGCTGTCCCTAGGCGGCGAAGTGCAGTGCTGTGTGGCCCCCGGCCTGGTCGACCAGGTACGGACGCCGTAGCGGCATCCTGGCGCGGGTCGCCACCGGTCGGGAGCCCGTAGCGGAGGATCGAGGTGGGGTAATCAGCGCCTGGTCTCGTACCTGGTCAGGACCACGCCGTCGGGAAACGTCCGGATCTCCACCAGGGTCAGGTTCACCCAGTCGTCCAGGGCCGTGAAGAACGGCGTGCCGCCACCGACCAGGACCGGATGGGTGACGATCGCGTACTCGTCGATCAGTCCTTCCCGCATGGCCGCCGCGGCGAGGGTGGCGCCGCCGATATCCATGGGGCCGCCGCCGTTCTCGGCCTTGAGCCGGGTGATCTCGGTGACCGCGTCGCCGCTGACCAGGCGGGTGTTCCCGTCGACCGTGCTGGTCGTCGAGGAGAACACCACCTTCGGCATGTCCCGCCAGCGGCGGGCGAACTCGATCTGCGCCGGTGTGGCACCCGGCTGCTGGTCGGCGGACGGCCAGTGGGAGCTCATCGTCTCCCACAGTTTGCGCCCGTACAGCGCCATGCCCGTCGCACTCACCCGGTCGGACCACCACTGGAACAACTCGTCGCTCGGCACACTCCAGCCGAGGTCGTCGCCGGGCGCGGCGATGTAGCCGTCCAGGCTCAGGTTCATGCCGAAGGTCAGTTTCCGCATGGTGCCAGCCTCCCGTGAGTCGGTACTCGATGGCCAGACCAGCACGGCGCGGAAGAGTCATCGCTCAGGCACCTAGGGATGGGTCTCAGGGGCTGCAGTTGCCTGGGCAGGGCAGTGTCCTTGGTCGCGCTCGCAGGCGGTGAAGTCGCAGGTGCGGCACCACCAGGCGCCTACGTGTTCGCCGCGACGTCGCTGGTCCATCCGCTCGGCCACCCGGGTCTCCACCAGCTTGGTCAGGAGCGTCTCCAGGGTCGCTGCCTCGATCGCGTCGAGTCGCGTGATGCTCTGGCGTACGACCGCATCGCGGGCGGTTCTGGCGGCGCTGGCTCGACGCCGACCTTCGGTGGTCAACCGAATCTCGACCCGCCGCCGGTCATCGCCGGCACGACGCTCGGCGAGCCCCTGCGCCTCCATGTGGGACACCAGCCGCACCGCTCCGGAGTGGGTCACACCGAGGACGTTCGCCAAACGGGCGACGTGGGCGTCTCCGAGGAACTCGTCAAGCGCCAGGAGCGCGACAGCCGCACCGCCCGAGAGCCCGGCCGCGTCCTCCAGCGCCGTCGTCGAGTCCTGCGCCAGGTTCAGGGACAACGACACCAGAAGATTCTCCAGGCGCGGGTTGGCAAGGGCATCCATTCGGCTATTGTATGAGCGAGTCATATAAACACCAAGGAGATGAGCACCCATGTCCGGGACGACGGCCACCGCCACCACCGACATCGACGCGGCACCCGAGCACGTCTGGGAGAGCCTGACCGAGTCGGACCAGATCGCCGTCTGGATGCACGGATCGCAGGTGAACACCACCTGGGAGGTCGGCAGTCCGATCACGTGGGACGGTGTGTACGACGACCGTGCCTACCAGGACAAGGGCGAAGTGCTCGCCTACGAAGAACCCCACGTCCTCTCGATGACCCACTACAGCCCCATGATGGGCGAGCCCGACACGCCGGAGAACTACCACACGCTGGTCTACACGCTCACCCCGGTCAGCGACGGCACCCACCTCGAGCTCACCCAGGACGGCTGCACCGATCAGGAGCAGGCCGACCTGTTCAGCCAGAACTGGCAGCAGATGCTCGACGGTCTGAAGGCGCACCTCGAGGGCTGATCTCTCCGAGACCTCGGCCGACGTTTGATATCCGGCGAAGTCCTGCCGTCGGTGGGTGGCACTAGCATGCCGGGCGTGACTGTGGCGCTCCGGCCGCTTGGTGAGGCCGACCTCGATCAGCTCTTCGAGTGGGAGCGCGATCCACGCGCCGTTGCCATGGCGGCCTTCACCCGCGTGGATCCTTCGGATCGCGCGGCGTTCGACAGTCACTACCGGCGGATCCGAAACGATCCCGACTGCGTACTGCGGGCGATCGACGACGGTCGCGCCCTCGTCGGGACGATCGGGAGCTTCACCAGGGACGGTGAGCGCGAGGTGACCTACTGGATCGACCCGTCTCGGTGGGGCCACGGCCTCGCCACCCGGGCGCTCCGAGCGTTCCTGGAGATCGAGGCGACGCGCCCGCTCTTCGGCCGTGTCGCCGAGCACAACATCGGCTCGGCGAAGGTGCTAGCCCGTGTCGGGTTCGCGCAGATCGGGTCGGAGGTTTCCTACGCCGACGGTGTGGGCCGTGAGGTCGGCGAGCGCATCTACTGCCTCACTCCCTAGCTCCATTCTGCCGGCGGCGGTCAGTCCTTCTTCAGCTCCTCGGCCAGCATCACGAGGATGCCGCTGGGACCGCGGACATAGGTGAGCTTGTAGACGTCTTCGTAGGTCGCAACGCCGCGCAGCGGGTGGCAGCCGTGCCTTGCGGCGATCTCGAGGGCCTCGTCGATGTCGTCGACCGAGAAGGCGACGCGGTGCATGCCGATCTCGTGAGGCAGGGTCGGCTTGGTCTCGATCGCCTCGGGGTGGATGTACTCGAAGAGCTCGAGACGACCATTCCCGTCTGGCGTCTGAAGCATGGCGATCTTGGCATGGTTGCCGTCGAGACCGACGGCCGTGTCGGTCCACTTCCCACTGACCGTGTCACGGCCGAGGACGCTCAGGCCGAGGTCGGTGAAGAAGGCGATCGTCGCTTCGAGGTCGCGGACGGCGATGCCGACGTTCTCGAGTTTGATGGGCATGCGGTGCACCTTATCGAGGGAGGGCGACGTTTTCAGACCCGTCGGCTGCCGGTTCCGGATCAGCCGGGCAATAAACCATTCCGCGGTGTCAGCGTCGCGTCAGTCAACCTGCGGCCGCCACGGCTTGTGCTCGTGCGAGAGCCAGACCTCCTCAGGGTCGAGCGCGCGGACCAGCCGCTGGCCTTCCGTGCGCGGCTCGTCGAGCTCGGTGAAGAAGACCGCCATGTCCCCCCCGACGACGACCGGACGCCCGCCCGAATCGACGACGACTACCTGCGAGCCGCGGGTGTGGCCTGGCGCCGGAACGAGCCGGAGCCCTGGTAGCAGCTCGAGCGCCCCGTCGACGGGTACGTACTGCACGCCGGGCGCCTCGACCCACTCGCGGATCGTGTAGTCGTCCTGGCTGCGCGCGTCGTCGAGCTCCGCACGCTGGACGTAGATCGGCCTGCCGGTGAAGAGATGGTTGCCACCGCAATGGTCGAAGTGCAGGTGCGTGTTGATGACGACGTCGATGCTGGCCAGGTCGAAGTCCGCCTGCGCGCTCAGTGGAATCAGACGTGGATCCATGTCGGCCACCGCCGGGTGCAGCTGCGTCATACCGGTGTCGACCAGCACGCGCGCCTCGGGATGGTCGATGACGTGCACGTAGACCGGCATCCGCTCGCCTACCGCGAGCAGCTCGGCCACGAGAACCGGGGTGACGGTCGCCCGCGAGACCTCGCTTCCCGCCCCCTCACCCTGTCGGGTTCGTGGATCAGGCATCGCGGCCAGCTGGTGCAGTTGTCCCGCAACCGGCGCGGTCGTAGTCACCGATGGTCATGAACGTAGCCATGCTTTCTCGTTTCGCTTGACGTTGGTGCGCCGGTCGGCGCGGCTGCTAGCTCTATGACTTCTCAGCTGCACAGAAGTCATCGGTTGGGGAGGGCCGGCGTCGGTCGAGTCCGGCCTGGCAGCCGATCCTCGCGCGGGATGCCTGATGGGTCCGGCTCGGAGACACCCGGAGTCACCCGGAGAAATTGGCGGGCCGGCCGGTCTCCTTGAGGGACAAGAGGCGTCCCCAGGCGGCTGGGCGTAGCCACGATTGAAGGTCACCCTCGCCCGGACGGCGCTGGTGCCGCACGATGCTCGTGACGGCCCGGTCAGGGCGCACGGACCTTGCCGGTGAAGGTCTCGTAGCTCTTCTCCGCCCCTGCCTTCCTAGACCACTGCACGATCATCTGACCGCTCCCGGTCATGCCCTCGAAACGACCGCTGCCGTCGAGGATCTTCCTTTGCTGTCGCACACGAGAGCGTCCAGCCCTGGGTTGTCGATCTGAGACGCGAGGAGGTCTGCAGCGTCCGCGTCTCCGGCCCCGCCCTGGGCAGCCGAGTGCAGAAGGGCGCGAACGATCAGCTCCCTCATCCCAGTCCTGGACGAGAGCTCACGCATCGCGTCGATCCAGGTTCGGGTATCGGGATGCCCGTGCTTGCGGCCGAGCTCGCACATCGCATCGAGGATGTGGGCGTTGAGCCAGACATACGGATCCGCGAGTCGCGAGCTCCGCACGCGGGCATCCTGCAGGGTCTTGAAGGCGCCCTCAATATCCCCGCTGGCCTCGGCCACCATGGCCAGTCCCCGAGCGGTGATGCCCTCCCAGCAGGGATCGCCGAGCTGACAGGCGCGGGCGAAGGCCTGCTGAAAGATCTCGGCCGCACGCAACGGATCCTTCCTGGCGAGGCAGACCTCACCTTGGAACGCCTGCGGCCAGGGGAGGAAAGACAGCCAGTGCTCGCGCTCGGCCAGGGCGACGGCTGTAGTGAGGTGTTGGTCGGCCTCGTCCAGGTCTCCTCGCTGAAGATCCACCCGGCCCTTCATGCACAACGCGTAGGCCTCCAGACGCGGGTCACCTGCCTCCCTGGATAGGCGTCCGGCCAGGCCGAGCAGGGCGATGGCCTGCGGGTAGTCGGCAGTATCGCTGTGGACCGAACCCAGGTAGGTCGCAGCCTTGGCCATCACGGCCGGTGACCCGTCGGCCAGGTTCAGCGCTTCTCTGAGCCACAGCTCGGCCCGGTTGTAGCGGCCGCGCAGGAAGTCCACATAACCGAGTTCCGCGCGGGCCAGCGCCGAACCGATGGGGTCGTCATCCTCGAGAGCCAGACTATCGGCCTCGTGCAGATGCGCCAGACCTTCCTCGTCGAGGCCACGCAGCGAATGGATCAGCGCCTCTGCCAATACACGTCGGGACCGCGAGCGGAGGAACGTCGTACGGCCGGCGTCGGCCAGACGGACAGCGCTGCGCAGGGCGGCGACCCCAGACTCAATGGCGCCGGCCGCAATCGTGGCCGAACCCGACTCGATAGCGGCCTCGATCGTGGCGCTGCTCGGCACACCGGCACGTTCGCGAGGACGCTCCCGCATCGCGGCCTCGATAGCGACCCCGGGCGCCACACCCAGCTCGGTGTCAAGCAGCTCCATCCACGCGGCATACTGCCGCTCGGCCGCCACGTCGTCGCCCATCAGCCGATAGAGCCGGATCAGGAGCGCCTGGTGATTCTCGTCGAGCGGGCTCATCGCGGCAGCGCGTACGGCGAAGCCGCGGGCCCGGTCGAGCGCGCCTCGCGCCATCAGACCCAGAGCGGCTTCGTGAAGGATCGCCTCGGAGGCCGCAGCCACACGTCGCCGCTCGGCGAGCAGCCACGACTCGAACGCGGGTGCCCCCCGAACGACCAGCCCGTCAAGCAGCTCGGCGCCGAGGCCGACGACCTCGACCGCGCCGACCCATTCCTGGCTGAGCGCGTCGACGTCGACAGCAGCGTTCTCCGGGAGCCGCAGCACCACGGGATCCCCGGCGACCGAGGCGTTGTCGCCAAGGCAGCGCCGCAACTCCGCCAAGCTCCAACGCAGCGCACGCAGCGGGTCATCAGCCTCGCTGAACAACAGCCCGGCCAACTGGCTCCTCGTCGGGGTGCCCTCGAACAGCCGGAGATAGGCCAGCAGGGCCCAACTCTTCCGGCTGCGGAGACGGTACGGCGCCCGACCGGGTCGCTCGAGGCTCGGGCGACCCAAAAGGCGAATGGTGAGGGGCTCTTCCGCCATGCGATCAGCGTCGCACAGCCTCACACTCCCTCCACCCCTCGCCGGGCGTCCGTTCAGTCCCCTGGACGGCAGGCCCCACACGCCTCGTGCGCTCGGGCCTGCCGTCCCGATGTCCAGCGACTCCTGGGCGGCAGTCGGCTGGTCAGGTGACGACATCGTCCCAAGACTCAGGAGTGCTCGGTGACGCTGTAGATCTCGTCAGCCACGAGACCGTGCGCCTCACGGTGGACGGTGTTGGCCGCCTCCGCGTTCGGTGCCTCGACGAGGCAGAAGATCTTCCCCGCCTCCTCGTCCACCCAGTAACGGAGGTAGTCCACGCCGTGCTGCCCCTGGGTAGCCAGGTCCGCCTGGTGGGCGGCGGCGACATCAGTCGCCAAGACCCCACCCTCGATGTTGTGTGTGTCCATGTACAGGGCCATGAGTCGTTCCCCTCACTTGCCGGCGCGACGCTGTTCGGCGGCCGGATGAGACGACGAAACATCACCAGCGTTTGACGCCACGTTTGATGGACACGACCTTCCGAGATCGCGCCAGGCCGAAGGTGAGCTCCGTCCCATCACCACGATCAGCGTGCGAGCGTGGCTTCGAGAAGTTGACTCCGGCCCAGCGGTGGATCGCCACCGGGCAGCTGGTCGAGTCGCGACGCCCGAGGAGGTGGCGATGGTGTTCGACAGGCTGCCGCCGCGGCTTCCCCACCTATGGCGGCGGGCCATTCGGACGCTGGCGACTCCCCACCAGCGTCGTGCTGCTGGTCGGCTTCGTGGCCGTGTGCGCCGTCGAGATCGTGGGAGGACTCCTGCTGTGCAGCGGGGCCACGACCGCCTTGTGGCTGGCGCCGGCCCTCCTGGGGCGGGCGTCGAGACGCTCGCCGACTGTTCGGGTCCTCGCTCTCGGTGGGCAGGTCGCCGGACGCGCTGCGCCCGGACACACATACGTCAGTCGGCGAGGGCCTCGAACAGCACCTGCCCACCCTCGCCGGGGCGTTCGAGGGTCGGAAGGTGTCCCGACCAGTCGAGCTCGACCAGCTTCGCCTGCGGCAGTTGTGCAACGAGCGCTCGGGCTGTGTCGCCGAAGAAGTCGAAATCGTGAGCGCCCACGATCATCGTGACGGGCATGGCGAGCACGTCCGAGGACACCTGCAGGTCACGGCCGTCGACCTCACCCGCGACGAGCTGGTGGTCGAAGGCGGCACGCTGCATGGTGCGGACCAGGCTCCGGGCCTCGTCGTCGGCGTCGGGGCCGAGCCAGGTGGCCACATTGAGCTCGGTCGCACCGTCGATGTCACCCGCGTCGAGGAAGCGGCCCTCTTCTTGCCAGAAGGCGCGCAGGCCATCGTCAGGCTCGACGAGGTCACCGGCCGTGCACACCAGCACGAGTCGCTCGACCTGGTCCGGCACGGCGGTCGCCACCTGCTGTGCGACGTACCCGCCGTACGACGCCCCCACGAGCATGAACGATGTCAGGCCCAGCTCCTCGACCAGCGCCAAGACGTCCTCCGCATCGCTGTACGAAGCGCCCGGCTCCAGCGGGGTTGAGCCGTAACCACGCAGGTCGCAGCGGACCACCCGGCGGCCGGCCGCGACCAGGGCGGCGGCCGGCCGGTCCCACATTCGCAGGTCCGCCACGCCGGCGTGCAGGAGGACGACCGTCCGACCCTCGCCCTCGACCAGGTGGTGAATGGTCATCAAAGGACTCTGGCACAGAGACCCGCGACCGTCACCCGATTTCGCAACGGACGACGTCGCGCTCCGGGAACGTCACGCGGAGCGTGACAGGTGCGGGATCCTTGACCGGTCCCCGAGCCTCTCGGAGGACCGGCCTAGCCTGCCTTCCCCAGCTGAACTCGGAGCCACGATTCGATGTCGTTTCCGGCGGCGTCCCCCATCGGCGTCGGGTGCCCCGTGAATCCGTGGGGAGATGCCGGGTAGATGCGCAGATCGACCCTGACACCTGCGGCTGATATCCGTGTGGCCATGGCCAGGTTGTCTTCGAGAAGGACGTCGTCGCTGCCGATGGCGACGAGCATCGGTGGGAGGCCTGCGAGCTCAGCGAAGATGGGCGAGAGGTCCGGGTGGGTGCGATCCGGCGCGGCGCCTGCATAGGCGTCGAGAAAACCCATAGTTCAGGGTCAATCACAGCAGATAGCTCGAAGTGCACCGGCCGACCCTAGGAACAGCAGTCGCCCTTCGACTCGCGCCGCGCCGCATCTTCGTGCCCCAAATGCTGACCTCCTGCGGCACAGCCACCGACGCTGAACTCTGGTCAGTGGCCGGGTCGGATCAGCCCGGACTTGTAGGCCAGCACGACCGCCTGGAGACGGCCTCGTGGCTCGCGCCCGCCTTGAGCGCGGCATAGCACGCGGGGACGCGATGGCAGCGTCATGCGGTCGCGTGTCGCGGCGAGGCCGTCCAGATCCGATGAGCGTCGCGAACGGGATGGCATCGTCGCCAGAGCAGCGGGATGACCGGCACCACGACGAGGACGGCGTCCAGGCCTGGTGCGGCGGTCCCGTGCAGGACATTGGGCACGACACCGAGCGCGCGATCTCGGCGACGACCGCGAAGCCGACCTCGACCACCTCTCCATCTGAGACGTCGACCGTACTCCGGCGCCGACCCTCCGCCCGAGATCCGCTGCATACCGCCCACCGTGACGCGCCTGCCTCCGGTTCAGGAACCTCGCTGCTACGGGTCCGGCTCGGCCGAGGGGACAATGAGGCCGCCGGCGGGGTCCGCCATCGCCGATCCGCCGGAGCGCGACCACTCCGTCACGACCTCGCCAGCCGAAGGACGATTCCGGTGCGGTGACCTTCTGCTCATCGTCACCGCTGGAACCCAGACCGAGCTCATCGATAGCCGCTTCAAGGGCGGAGTGGCAAACGTTCGAATCCAACGAAGCTACGACGGCGTGACCTTGTCCGGGTCTGACGGGAAGGTCTATCGCGCGACCGCTCACGTCAACGCCCGCTTCGTGCTCGTTGCGCCAGACTTCGACAACCCGGTGCGGGGCGACGAGATCATCCACGTGAGTCTCCTCGGTGGCCCACAGGGATCACCCGGCTACCTGAACGAGCACCTGCGCATTCGAGGTGGGGTAGAGACCGACCAGGTGACCGGCAGCTGTGACTACGCGGACTAGGGAATGGGCAAGCCTTCGCCATCACGAGCCGAGGCTCCGCGGTGCCGTGCCCCGAGAGCCGTGAACGCCCCCTCCCCCCTCGCCCGGCTAGGAGTACCGGCGGCGATGCGGGCGCAACCACTTGTGGCATACCGCGAATGAGGTGCCAAGGTGCTGTTGCCACCGTCCGACATGGTCTCGTAGGGGGATCCCGCACCGTGCCGGGTGGGTGAGCGGTTGACGAGTGCTTGCTCTTCCATAATAGTTAGGTACGTGCCTAAGTATCACGATGAGCTTGACGCCTCGCTTCGCGCCCTCGCGGATCCGACGCGCCGAGCCGTCGTCGAACGGTTGGCGAAGTCCCCAGCTGTCGTGTCCGAGCTCGCGGCACCGTTCTCGATGGCGCTGCCGTCGCTCATGCAGCACCTGCGCGTCCTCGAGAACGCGGGCCTGGTCACGTCGGAGAAGCACGGACGCATCCGTACCGTCAGCCTGCGACCGGGATCCCTCGACGTCCTGCACCTGTGGCTCGAGGAGCAACGCACCCCCGCCGAACGCCAAGCCGACGGGCTCGGCGTCCACTTGACCCGCACCAGCGCGAAGGAAGCCTGACATGACCCGTGTTCGCATCGACCTGTTCGTATCACTGGACGGCTACACCTCGACCGGCCAGCCCCCTGACCAACCGATGGGTGAGGACTGGGGGCGCCTCACGGCGGCCTACGCCGCGACCCGCACGTTCCACGAGCGCGTCCTCGGCGACACCAGCGGCACGGGCACGACCGGAGTCGACGACTCCTACACCGCTGCGCACTTCGAGGGCATCGGCGCCGAGATCATGGGCGCGGCCATGTTCGGCCTGCCCACGTTCTCCGACGATCCGGACTGGAAGGGCTGGTGGGGTGACCAGCCGCCGTTCGGCACCCCGGTCTACGTCCTCACCCACACCGCGCCGCGTCCATCGATCCCGATGCAGGGCGGAACGACGTTCCACTTCCGCAGCGCCGCGATCGCGGACGTGCTCGCCGAGGCAACCGAGGCTGCCGGCGGCCTGGACGTACGCGTCGGTGGAGGGGTCAGCACCGCGCGCGACTTCCTGCGCGCCGGCCTGGTCGACCACCTGCACGTCATGATCGCCCCGATCCTGCTCGGCCGGGGCAATCGGCTGTGGGACGACCTGGGCGGCCTCGAACTCACCCACACAGTGACGACGGAAGTGGCCGAGAGCGGCACCATCCACGTCACGTTCGCGCGTTAGGACATAGGTATGACGCTCGAACGCCGCCTCGCCCGCGCCGGGTTCACCTTGACTCGCGACTACCCCGCTCCCGTCGAGCGCGTCTGGGACGCCTTCGCCGACGAGGACCAGAAGCTGAGCTGGTGGGGCGCCGGCGACGCCATGGAGCCAGGCGAATGGGAGTTCGACTTCCGTGTCGGCGCACGCGACGTCGCCGAGGGAACGTTCCACAACGGACCGGTCTCGCGGTACGAGGCCACCTACACCGACATCGTCGAGCACGTCCGCATCGTCACGACGTACGACATGTGGCTCGACGGGGTCCACATGTCGACGTCGGTCGCGTCGCTCGAGTTCGAGTCTATCGACGAGGGCACTCGGTTCACCCACGTCGAACACGGCGTCTTCTTCGACCAGTTCTGGGCGGACGGGCCGAACCGCGAGGCAGGAAGCCGTGGCCTGCTCGAGGCTTTGGGAAGCTACCTCGGCCGCCCCCGCTGAGGCAGGGACGTGCTTGCTGCCTTTCAGCTTCGGAGGCCAGGGTGTCGGTATGCCGTTCCTCCCGCCGCCCACAAGCGCGGCCTGGTCGCACCAAGGCGCACGTTCCGGCTTCGAGGTCGTCTACCTCCAGCCGCTCGACCGCGGTCATCTGCTCACGGGCGTCACGACCGCCGTCGAGGGCGGTCAGGCCTGGATCGTCGACTACGAGATCCTGGTCGACGCTGGTTGGCGCACTCGCAGCGCTCGGGTGATCGGACGTTCCAACACCGGAACGCGCACGCGACTGATCGATGGTGACGGGCAAGGTCGATGGCGCATCGACGACGAGGCGGCGCCGTACCTCGACGGCTGTCTTGACGTGGACCTGGAATCCTCGGCGCTGACAAACGCTCTGCCGGTGCACCGCCTCGCCCTCTCCATCGGTGCGACGGCCCAGGCGCCGGCCGCCTATGTACGAGTCCTCGGCCTGAGCATCGAACGCCTCGAACAGCGGTACACGAGGATCAGCGATCAAGAGGGACACCAGTACTACGAATACGCTGCTCCCGTGTTCGACTTCTCCTGCCAGTTGGTCTACGACGACGCCGGCTTGGTGCTGGCTTATCCCGGTATTGCCATGCGGGCCTTCTGAAGGGTTCGCGAGATCGACCCAGCGGCGTGGGTCGACCTCGGGAGACGTCCGGAGGTCAGCCAACGCCCCTCGTCGACGTCCTGGCATGTGCGCGAGCTTGACGCAGTGCTAGACGTGATCAGAGCCCACGTGAACCGCACCCCTCACTATGTCCCGAACGGTATCCACTGCCCTTCGGAGACCACCTCGACGGAGCCGTCGACGACTCTGATGGCTGTCTGTTCGTCGATGGCATAGGCCGGGGTGCCGATGTCGGCGGCCCACCGCTCCGCGTCGACCGAGGTGTTCCCCGGGAACGCGTCCAGGTGCGGGAAGATCGAGAAGTCGACGACTCCCAGGGTGCGGTCGTCCGGCGCTGAGGGCCACTCGACGAAGTCCGCTCCGATCCGGGGCGTCATCACCATGCTCCCCGCACTGACCCCCACCCAGACCGTGTCGGGCAGCGACGGCAGCAGGTCGGCGAGCCCCGACTCCCGCATCCAGTGGCACAGGTACGTCGCGTCACCACCGTCCACCAGCAGCACGTCCGCCTCCCGGACCCACGGCATCCACCGCTCCACGCCCATTGTGGGCAACGCGGTGAGCTCGAGGACGCCGAGCGACGCCCAGCCCAGGCCGGACAGGTGACGGAAGTCGGGCCCCCCGGCAATGAACCCCCGCACCGACGCCGGCCCGCACATCGGATGGCCCCACTGTGCCGTCGGGACACAGAGGGCGTGGCTCTCGGCGATCGGCTTGCCGAGGAGCTGCACGAGCGCCGCGTTGATGCTGGGGTTGGTGATGCCGCCTGATGTGAGCAACAGCTTCATGGTTCCTCCGAACTCGCGCGCGCACGGTCAATGTGCTTGGAGACTCGCGACCGTACCGGGACTCATCCCAGGCGGGCGACGTCGTCCTGAATCCCCGAGTCCACCGCGTCGCGTGCCGCGGCGACCCGTTCGGCACCCTCGCGGAGTTCTATCGAGAGTTCCTCGGACTGCGCCATCGACCCGGCGACGGGCCGCCACTGATGGATCGGGGGACGGCTTCGCTTGCACTTGTCGATGACGAAGGCAACCGCAAGATCGCCTCGCGAGTTGCGGCCGTTGTCGATCGCCGCAGGGCACGGCTGCTACCCATTGCGTGGCGTGGCGACCTACGAGGATGTCGCCAAGCTGACCTATCTCCGCGGCCCGAGCGGGATCCGCATCTCCGTCGACTCGAACCCGGAGTTGATGGCAATCACCTCGTCCTGCTCCAATCTCAGCTCCCTGCTCGCCGTGCGATGAAGACCAGCTCACGACTCGGGCGGTCCGGCGCCTCACGCACCTCGCAGACCTCGTAACCGGACGCGGTGAGCGTCGCCGAGACCTCGGTCTCGCTGCGGAATCGCAGCGTCGAGGTCGAGACGAGGGTCTGGTCACCGAAGAGCCGGACCGCCTCGAAGCTGACCAGCGGCAGGTCCACCTCGGTCAGCTGCACCCAGTGCCTGACCGGCCCGTACCCCGGCACCTCAGTGAGAGTCTCGGACTGTTTCCGCGTCCACTCCTCCCAGCCGCGACGCCCGGTCACGCTAGACGGGAACGGTTAACGCCCCACCTGCACCCCGCTGTCGTAGATTGACCCCATGCTCAGCCTGCAACAGACATTGGCCTTCGCGGCTGTTGCCGCGATCATCATCGCCATCCCAGGGCCCAGTGTCGTGTTCGCCATCAGCCGGGCACTGGCGCACGGCCGTCGGACGGCTATGGCGAGCGTCGTCGGCAACGCCGTCGGTCTGCTGTTGCTCGTGGTCCTGGTCGCCGTCGGCCTGGGTGCCCTGGTGGCCCGATCCGAGATGCTGTTCTGGGTCATCAAGGCCCTGGGCGCCGGGTACCTGGTGTACCTCGGCATCCAGGCCATCCGTCATCGGCACGACTTCGGCGCCGACTCGCAGGGACCCGAGCCCGCGACGATCTCTTGGAGCAAGTCTCTGCGCCAGGGGTTCGTCGTGGGTGTCTCGAACCCGAAGTCGTTCATCCTCGTCGCCGCTGTACTGCCGCAGTTCGTTGACCGGGGCGCGGGACAGTTCGGGCTGCAGGTGTTTCTGCTCGGCGTCATCCTCGCCTCGATCGCCCTCGCGTCCGACACCGTGTGGGCTCTGCTCGCCGACCGCCTGCGCGCCTGGCTCAGCCGCTCCCCGCGACGCGGCAGGCTGCTCGGGACGGTCGGCGGTGTCTCGATGATCGGGCTCGGCGTCACGGTCGCCTTCACCGGGAACCACTCCACGTAGCCGTCCCACGTCTCCCCGGTCACGTCAGCTCATCCCAGTCGGCTCGCGGCTCGAGTTGGCGCCTGCGGGTGTCCGTCAGAAACCGCCAGTAGAGGTGACTTGAGCGTCTGAAGGCTGGAGGCGCCGACGTCCCGCGGGGGGGTCGGATGTGGGACAGTCGGCGCCATCGAAGTGGCCAGCGCACCGCCGCTTCCGCAAGGTCGGTCTTGCCTCGACCCGCTGACGGTCGATAGCCCGATACACGGTGGAGCGACCGACACCCAAGAGCTCGGCAACCTCCAGGTTGCTGTACTCACCGCTGTGCACCAGGGAGACCAGGTGCGCTTCTTGCTTGCGGTTGAGCTTGGGCTCAGGAGGGGCTCATGACTTGCTCACCGCGATGACCACCGGCGGGTCGGACGGGGATGGCTCAGCGGGCGGGTTCGTGCTACTCCCACGCTGAGACCGAGGGGACGTCCCGCGCGTACCTGAAGCCACACTTCTCCGCCGCGCGAACCGGCCCTGTGTTCTCAGGCGCGACCCCGATGCCCACACGGGTCCCGATGCGGTTCACCAGCGTGCGGCAGTATCAAGCCCTGGCCGGCCAACGAGGTGAGCCCGATGGTGCGTTCCACTCGCCCGAACACCGGAGATCGCTGACGGTGCGCGGGGTGGTTGCGCTCTTCGCCGTGGAGTTGGATGGTGGTCGACATGAGCCAGAGCTCGATGTCGGCCGTCTCCGGGATGTTCCGTCGCAAGCCCATCACCGACGAGGCCGACGGATCGCTGGAACGCAGCATCGGGTTGTGGCAACTGACCGCGATCGGGCTCGGCGCGATCATCGGCGCGGGAATCTTCGCCCTGGCTGGTCCGGTCGCGAAGGTCGACGCCGGTCCGGCGGTGTCTCTCTCGTTCTTGCTGGCGGGCTTCGCCAGTGCCTGCGCGGCGCTTTCCTACGCAGAGTTCGGCGGCTTGATCCCGCAGGCCGGATCCGCCTACACCTACGGCTACGCCGTTCTCGGCGAAGTCGTCGGCTGGTTCATCGGCTGGGATCTGCTGCTGGAGTACACCGCGATCGTCGCCGTGGTTGCCATCGGCGTCTCGCAATACATCTCCTTCCTGCTCACTGCCCTCAGTGTTGACCTGCCCGCGTGGATGCTGGGAGCCCCCGGCAGCGGCGACGGGCACCGCGTGGACCTCTTCGCGATCCTGCTGTGCCTAGGCGTGGCCTGGCTGCTGAACCGAGGCATCAAGACCAGCGCACGGATCGAGACCTACCTGGTGTTCGTCAAGATCGCGATCGTGCTGGCAGTGATCGTCGTCGGTGTCTTCTACATCAAGGCCGACAACCTCACCCCCTACGTCCCCTTCGGCTTCAGCGGAGTCGCGACCGGCGCGGCGACCGTCTTCTTCGCCGTGTTCGGGTACGACGCGATGAGCACCGCTGCCGAGGAGTCCAAGGAGGCCGAGCGCAACCTGCCGAAGGCGATCGTGATCTCGCTGGCCATCGCCATGGTGCTCTACCTGCTGGCGGCCACGGTGCTGACCGGGATGGTGAAGTACACCGACCTCTCGGAGACCGCCGCGTTCAGCGAGGCGTTCAGCGCGGTCGGGCGACCCGAGTTCGCCAAGGTGGTCGCGGTGGGGGCCATCGTCGGCATCATCACGGTGCTGTTCTCCTTCACCCTCGGCGCGTCGCGCATCTGGTACGCCATCAGCCGTGACGGCCTGCTGCCCGCCTGGTTCGCCACCACCAACAAGCACCACTCCCCCAGCCGCCCGGTCTGGATCGTTGGCATCATCTCTGCCGGCATCGCCGGGTTCGTCTCGATCGGCACGGCCGCCGAGCTCACCAACATCGGCATCCTGCTCGCCTTCGTGGTGGTCTGCGCGGCGGTTATCGTGCTGCGCTATCGCTCCCCCGACCTGCCCCGCACGTTCCGGGTGCCGTTCATGCCCGTCGTCCCGCTACTCGGCATCGGGTTCTCGCTGTACCTGACCAGCCAGCTGATGTGGCAGACCTGGGCGCGGTTCGCAGCCTGGTTCCTGATCGGTGCCGTCGTCTACGCCACCTACGGCTATCGCCACAGCAGGGTCGGCCTCGGCCAAGCCCTCGCAGGCGACCCCGAGAACGAGCTCAAGGACTAGCCAGAGCGGGACTCGCGGTCGACTGCCTACCGCCAGACGACGACGCGAGCTGATTCCTCGCTCGGGGTTCCCAATTGCGATCGCGGAGCCCGTCCGGCGCCCTACGCCGCCAACGGGATCTGGGGCGGTTCCAGTGGGTTAGCGACGGACGCTCTTCTCAGGGGGACAAGACATACCGTCGCGGCATAGCGGCAATCTCCGCTCATCGGCACATTCGCGCAGTCGCGGCTAGGCGCGGATGCTGGGCTTAGGTGGCGGCCGTTGCGTCGACATCATGCAGGCGAACCACGTGGGTGATGCCGGCGCGACGTAACCGGTGCTCCAGGTCGCGGTGCAGCAGATGCGAAAGGCGGTGCGGCGACGACACTACGAGCACTGTCGTCGCACGTCTCACAAGGGCTTCCGTGACCAGGTCCCGCACCACGTCGCGCACCGCCACGAGCTCCCCTCGGGTGAGATGGCCTCCTCCGCGCACGGCCGAGCGCACATGCTGCAAGACCCGGTGCGCTTCAGCCCTGGCGACGGCGGCGTCCCGGCGTGTGTCACCGAGGGTCCACGACGCCGGGGTGCCGTGCGCGGCGGCCAGTTCGTCCATGAGCGGGACCGGCCAGTGCGCGGCACACGGGACCAGGACCGTCACGTCCACCTGATGCTCACCGTCGACCCGAAGCTCCGCTAATGCTCCGAGCGTCCCGGTCACCTCGCGCTCGTTCAATTCGTGCTCGGCAAACAGCAGCACCGTGGTCATCGATCTCTCCTCACGCAGGAGCGGAGACTTCCCTTGACCATGGCGTAGTCGCTCCTTTCTGGCGAGCGACTTTCATCAGTGTCCAGACATTCGGGCTCGGTCGCCTCATCGTGTTGCTCTCGTCGGTGCTGTCCTGTAGCACGTCGCGATGGTCCTGGCTGAAGCCGAGCTCGACGTCCAGGGAGCGGTACTCCGCCAGGTGCCGCACGGTGTCATGCGGCTCGGCTCGGAAGACTGGGCCGACCTCGTAGACGCGCTCGAAGACACCCACCAGCTGCTGTTTGTAGAACTGGGGGCTTTGCGGCAAGTAGGCCGGTCGATCGAAGTAGTCAACCTCCAAGACGTTCGCGCCCGATTCGGTCGCCGACTCGACGAGCTTGGGCGTGCAGACCTCGGTGGAGCGAGGCTGTTGAGGGTGTCACGGAACCCGCGCAAGGTCGCGGCGACCAGGTCCCCGCGGGCGCGCTGGGCGGGGTGCCTCCACCAGCACCGGCGCATGATCGAGCAGGGTCGCCAATCCGACATCGAGTCGGGGTCGCCACAACTCCGCGGGCGGGGTGAGGGCAGGCTCCGCGAGCGCTCTCTATCGCGGTGCCACCACACCTTCGCCGACCGCTCTGCTTTGTACCCGGGTCGACCATTCGTTGGTGACGCCGAACGCGCAGTGCCCTGCACTCCACAACACCGTTCGGTACGCGGGGAGGTTGCCAGCCATTAGCTTAGAGCGAAGGATGATATCGCTACGAGGGGCCTGGAACGAACCGCTTTCCACGAGTCCACAACAGCTGTCCCAGCCAGGGATCCCCTGCGGGACACGGGTCGTCGTTGCTCGGCGGCTGCCAGGTGCACCACAGCGGGTTCCTCTTTCGGTTAGTAGTGGTGACCGGTAGCCAGGTGCTTGTGCAACCGCTGCCGTGGGTCCTGATGCTGTCGCCGGAGCCGTTCGCGCAGTACCAGAGCAGTCTCGCGACACCTGCTCCCTGACGACGCGCGCGAGTGTCCGCGCGAATCGCCGAGAACCTCTTGCCCACTCGCCGGTCGGCGTCCAGGGTGGGGTCTCGAGACCGAGGGGGAAGCCGTGGAGATGAGCTGGAGCGGCGGAGTGGGACCGGCCCGGGTCGGGATGCCCGCGGCGTACGCTCACGTCACGACCTACGACGAAGCCGGCCCGCTGCCGGACGACGACGACGACGATCGGCTCCGGCTCTCCGACGTCGGAAAGCTCGGGAGGCGGTTCCGACGGGGGCTCGTGCGGACGGCGCGCCTCGACGACCGGCCGTCGTTCCCGAAGTTGCTGGCCGCACACCTCCAGACCGATCTCGACCAGGTCGAGATCGTCGAGGAGTCGTGGCCGGCGCACGACCTGGTCAACGTCCAGGTCGGGCTGGTCGCGTTCCTCGCAGCTGACGATGTCAGCCACGAGCTGGTCGGCATGCGCAGCCATCGACGCGTCGAATTCGGTCTCGCCGACCTGCTGCGCCCGTCAGAGGAGATGAGATTCGGCCCTCAGCCCGGCAACGTCGCCTGGACCCAGCTCGCCACCGGCCCGGACGGGCAGGTCACGCCTGCGGCGCTGGCGGCGGTGTACCTCGTCACGGCTGCTTCACTGCCTGGCTTCCAGGAGGGCGCCGTCCACCTGGCCCTCATGCTGCGTGCGGCCGACCCGGAGTACGACATGTCTGCCGTCCAGCTGCACCTGGTGGCGGACCGCCCGGGCGCTGCCGCGGCCGCGGCAGCGGAGATCCGGCGGCTCACGGTGGAGCACAACGTCTTCCGCGGCCAGGTGATCACGTTCAACCACGAGATGTTCGGCGAGCGCGCGTCGGCGCTGCAGTTCCGGCGGCGCCCTACCGTGTCGGTGGACGACGTGATCCTGCCAGCGGAGACGCTTGAAAGCATTCACCGGCAGATCGTCGGCGTCGCACGGCACCGGAAGGCGCTGCTCGCCGCCGGGCAGCACCTCAAGCGGGGGCTTCTGCTCTACGGGCCACCGGGCGTCGGTAAGACGCACTCGCTCCGCTACCTGATCGCGCAGATGACCGATGTGACGGTCCTCGAGCTGTCGGGTGACTCGCTTGGCGGCATCGCCACTGCCTGCTCGGTCGCGCGAAGCCTGCAGCCGGCGATGATCGTGGTCGAGGACGTCGACCTGATCGCCGAGGACCGCGAGATGTATGACGGACCGAGCAGCTTGCTCTTCCAGCTGCTCAACGAGATGGACGGGCTCGCCGAGGACACCGACGTGGTCTTCCTGCTCACCACCAACCGCGTCGACATGCTGGAGCCCGCCCTCGCGGCCCGGCCGGGCCGTGTCGACCAAGCGGTTGAACTACGGCTGCCCGACGCCAACGCGCGACGGCGCCTGTTCGAGCTCTACCGCGGCGGCCTCAAGGTCGACGAGTCGAACCTCGAGATGGTCATCGAGCGCACCGACGGCGTCACGGCGTCGTTCCTCAAGGAGCTGCTACGCCGAGCAGCCCTGATCGCCGCGGACTCCGGTGCGTCGGACGGCGAGCGACTATCGGTGAGCGCCGGCCACCTCGACGAGGCGCTCGAGGAGCTGATGGACACCCGCAACGCCATGACCCGGTCCCTGCTCGGGGGTCGCGGACCCGCGGTGCTGACGCTGGACGAGGGCGACTACGACCACGTCGCCGAGGACGGCTTTGACAACGAGTGACTTCTCTTCGCGGGGAAGTCATGCCGCTGGCCGGCAGCTCCGGCGAGGTCTCAGGACTCGCCATCGGGCTTCCGTCCACGCCGCGCCCCACGGCTTGGTCGCGTTGGTGGACCGCTCCTGCCTGCTGCCATCCTGGGCGCCTGCGTCGGACCATGACCGGATGAGGGGTCCGCCACGGGCACGTGGAACTCGCCCGTGCCACGTCTGGCAGTCATCCGGCTCCCGAATGTCCCCGCTAGTGACGTGGGGTCGAGGCGCCCGCCGAGACCTTGTCGAGCGGAGCGGGCGCGCGGTCACCGCTCCCCGAGGATGCTGTCGGCGATGGTCTGCTCGAGCCAGGAACAGTAGGCCGCCTGGGACCACCCGCCGGTGTCGCGCATCAGGAGGTGCACCTCGGGTGAGGTGAGCGTCCACACCACCTGTGCCGCGCGGCGTACGGAGAGACCCTCTCGCAAGGGGCCGTTAGCAGCGATCCAGCCCGTGATCGTCCTCATAGCCGTGCGGCGCTGCCGCACCTGGATGTCTTCGCGCAGGGCAGCGGCCTCTCGGTCTACGGCGGCCGCGCCGCGCAAGATGTCGTCGAGAGGTCGGATGCGCTCAAGTTGGTCGGTGACCCCGGCTGCCAGCATTCTCACCTGCACGCGCTGGTCTGTTTCTTCGCGGAGCGATTGCGGCCCGCTCCGATCGAGGAGCTGGACGGGGGTGTCGTCCCCGCCGATGGCGATGTCGAGAACCTCTTTGAGCAGTTCGATCTTGGAGCCGAAGGTCTTATAGACCGTGTCGACGGAGACTTCGGCTGTGCCGGCGATCACGGCCAAGGAGGTGCCCGCGTACCCGCCCGTCAGGAAGTGCGCGGTTGCCGCGCCGACCAGTCGCCGCCTCGTCTCACGAGCACGTTCGTCACGCAGTGCGGAGTTGTAGGGGCGGCGACTTCTTGACACGTCGGCGTTGGAGGGCACATATTCATTCTAAGATAACTAGAGTCAATAGCCCCCGCGGACACGCGGAGTCAGGAGCTTCGCCATGCTCGGCACTTACGCACCACTCGAGGTCATGCACCGCATGTTCGACGAGGGGTTCGCCACCGGCAACGAGGCCATCGTCGACGAGCTGTGCTCGCCCGCTCTCGTGGAGCACCAGTTCGGTCTCGCCGGCGTCGGCGAGGAGGCGATCGCCCACGTCAAAGCCGCTATCCGTGATGTTCATGGCGCGGTTCCGGACATGAGCTTCACCATCGAGGACTCCGTCGTCGTTGGGGACCGGGTGTGGGTGAGAGTGCGAGGGCAGGGGACCAATACCGGGCCGTTCTTCGGGCCGCCCTCCGGTCGGCCGGTCGACATCATGGTCTTCGACCAGGCGCGCGTCGTCGACGGCCAGATCGTTGAGCACTGGGGGGTCCCCGACAGGTTCGCCCTGCTCGCCCAGACCGGGGTGCTGGCGCGCATCGGCTGAGCGGTCAGAGTGCCGACGACAGCGCCCGATCGAGCATCCCCGGCCCTTGCCGGCCTCGTCGAACGACTGACTAGGTCGCCGGCCCGACTCGTCGACCGGTCGCCGTGTGGGACGGCCCGGGGCGACCGCGGCGGTTGACGCGCCTCGGGAAGGCTTGAGTGCCCTTAGCGATGCCATTGACGGCACAACTCGACATTCTTCATGTGTTTCTGGCCCTCGATTGACGGGCACGGGCACCGCGTGTGCCAGCCCGTCAGCCGAACGAGGTATCTAGGGGGTCAGGTCTCCGTAGATGTTCTGGTCGAGGCCTCCGGCGCGGGGACAGGTGTCGCCGCTCCAGGATTTGTCGGGAAGTTGGTGGCGGCACTGCTTGACGTCGCCGGTGTTGGTGTCGTTATCGCGCTCGTCCGCTTCTCGCTGGTCGGTGCCACCGACGGTGTTCCGCCAGTCGGTCCAGGTGCCGTAGGCGATGTTCCCGATGGCGCTGATCCACAGGTAGTCGCCCGCGAAGGGCACCGTCCGGCCACCAAACTGCTCATAGTTCGGGTCGGTCGTGACGTCGCTGATCCGGCTGCTCGGCGCGAAGGTAGCGCCTTGATCCGAGGACGTGGTGCCGTAGACGTCTAGGGCTGGGACCAGCGATCGATCGGCACAGTTGCCGATGGGTCGAGCCGGGCTGCTGCACGCATCGTTGCGACTGTCCCACCAGAGAACGTGAAGCGGTCCTCCTTCGATAGAGAGGTCGGGGAACAGCTGCTGACCGCCGCTGCGTCCGACGAGGGTCGGCGTGGTCTTGCGTCCGGTCGCTCCGTTGTAGCGCAAGAAGTAGATGCCCTCCTTGCTTCCCACCCCGGGACGCACCGAACCGAACGTCGTCCCCGTGGCGGTCTGGCTGCCGGGAACGGTGGCGTTGTAGGCGATGTAGACCCGCTCGTTGCCGCGAGCCGCCCGCTGATCGGCGGTGGAGCGGACCTGGCTGTCCTGGCGGAAGAAGGTGTAACCCGACATGCAGGCGCTGTCGAAGTCACCGCAGTCCCGGGCAGCGTCCCCGCTGATGGAGGCATCCTGGGCGTCATAGGGGGTGAACGTCTGCAGCACCCGGGGCTTGGTGAAGCTCTGCCCGCAGTCGGTGGACTTCACGATGATGACCGCATCGCGCTGGCCGCCCTGGGCGGCGAACTGGCGATAAGTGACGTAGACGTGGCCGTTCGCGGTGACGGCAATGTCGGCGAACTGGACGTTGTGGACGGCAGCGGAGATCTTCTGGGGCTGCGAGAAGGTCGCTCCGTGATTGGTCGAGCGGCTGAACTGCATGCTGTTGTTGCGCGCCCCGCTGAACCGGGAGTGCGCGAAGTAGACGTTGCCGCGGCAAGAGCTGTGTGTGCGGTCGACCTCGATCGCGGTCTTGTCGTTGAACTGGCCTTGGAGGAAGGGGGCCGATGCGCCGCGGTCTACGATGACCGAGCGACGGAACTCCTTCCCGTCGTTGACGGTGGCACCGGTGGGACCGCCCGGGTTGACGTAGGTAACGACTCCCACGTCACCGAATGTCTTCAAGCTCCCGGCGGGGTCGTCGGAGGTCTCCGTACCGACGAAGAGCCGGCCGCTGGAGTCCCAGGCCGTCACGGCGTCGCCTGCACTCGCCGTGCGGAGCCCGGAACGTCCGGCGTAAGGGGTGTTGTCACCGGGGTAGCCCGGGACGAGAGAGGACTTGAATGAGGCCCCGCCGTTCTGTGAGCGGTAATAGCCGAGCCAGATAGGACCGGAGGGGATCGGCGCGCCGTCGCTGTCCTCTCCGTCGTTGTAGACCCCGCAGTAGTCGTTCGAGCTGCCGACAATGACGTCGGTGTTGCGCGGGTCCACCGCGACCGAGGGTTCGTTCTGACGGCCGCGGGAACGTGAGCACTCCGCGAGCGTGACGTCCTTGGCGACCGGGGACCCGGGGTGCGTCATGTTGTAGTTCGAGACGTACCCGCCATGGGTGGAGTCGTCATGCGTCAAGCGGGTGTCACCGCCCGGCGTCGAAGCCAGAGCCGACGCACCCGTCATCGCGCAGGCGATAACGGTTCCAGCAACGAACATCGGCCTCGATCGAGGCAGACCACGTAGCAGCATGTCTGGTCCCTCCACGGATCCTTGCGCGAGGACGGAGAAGAAGTAGCGCATCTCACCCCTGGGCACTAGCTACTGAACCTAGACCCGGCGTCGCCTAGGGCACAACGGGCAGGAAACTGTGTGATAGGGCAGTGATTCGGACCGACCCCATCCCGTCTGCCAGCGGTCGGTGCTCCCACCCGGGCCGAGTTGTGGTAGGTCCACAGGCGGGCCGATCACGTGGCCGAGAACCCGCGAGCACCGCATCAAAGGGGGCAACCAGGGTGGACGGGCCACCGAGGTTCGACGCCAAGCTGTACCGGGACCGCAACGTCCTCGAGCGGGCCTCGCGAGTCCGCATGCGCCCGCACGAGGGTCGATCACGCGGGGTCAGTTCTCCCATCACCGCTGACTCAGGCGTTGATCGAGCTCGCGCAGTGCGTGCTCCCACCGCTCACGTCGTTCTTCCTCCGACTGCTCCCACCACGGTGTGCCGCGCTCGCCCAGCCCGCGCTTGGCGAGGTCGACCCGCGCCCGCGCCGCGGCCGGGTCCTCCCCCGCCCGGGTGAGCCGACCGACCTCGGAGCGGGCCGACCCGAGGTGCGAGGTGAGGCGGGAGGCCACGTCGTCGGGGAGGCCGGGGTCCTGGCGCCGCCAGCGCCGACCCCGGACCACCAGGTAGCGCTCGTCGTCGATGCTCACCGCCGGCGCCGGGCGGCCTTCTCCACCTCGGCGACCTCCTTGGCCTGCTCCGCGTGCTCGTCGAGGGCCGGTGGCGGAGGGACGGTCCACATCTGCTCGCGCAGCCGGTCCTTCTCGTGGGTGAGCGCGCGGATGTCCGTCTCCGGCGCGGCCAGCTCCGGGCTCCAGAACAGCGCCTCGAACGGGCACACCTCGATGCAGATCGAGCAGTACATGCACAGCGACCAGTCGATCGCGAAGCGGTCGAGCACGTTGCGGGTCCGGTCCCGCCCACCGCCCTCGGCCGGCACCGTCTCCTGGTGGGAGTCGATGTGGATGCACCAGGCCGGGCACTCGCGCGCACACAGCATGCACGACGTGCAGTTCTCCTCGATCAGAGCGATGACGCCGCGCGAGCGCGGGGGCAGGCCGGGGTCCTGCTCAGGCATTGCGAGGCCCCCACTCCTCGGGAACCCCGGGTGGACGGGGCCGCCGTCGCGAACGGGTCGGCACCGGCGTGCTGTCGGACTCCCCCGGCTCCTTCGCACCCGGCCAGGGCTTCGCGACCCGCGCCGCGAGCACGAACTCCTTGCGCAGCGGATGCCCCTCGAACTCCTCGGGCAGCAGCAGCGGCGCCAGGTCGAGCACCCGCTCGCCGTCGGCGAAGTCGATGCCGAACATCTCGTGGGTCTCCCGCTCGTGCCAGGCGGCACCCCCGAACAGCCCGGCCAGCGAGGCCACCACCGGGCGCTCGCGCGGCAGGAGGGCGCGTACGACGAGGTGGTCCACCTGTCCCGCCCGGTGCCCGGCGAGGTGGCACACCAGCCGGAACCCGTCGGCGCCCTCGTCGACGGCGGACAGCCAGTCGAAGAACGTGCAGCCCAGGCTCTCGCGGGCCGTCGTGACGGCTGCGGCCCAGCCCTCGCACGAGACGTCGACCGCGACCGGGACGGAGAAGACGTCGACCCCGTCGCCGTAGGCATCCGCGACCCGCTCGGTCCACGCGCTCATCCGCGCAGCACCCCGCGCAATGTCTCGAGCCCCTGGAGCAGTGCCTCCGGGCGGGGCGGGCAGCCGGGCACGTAGACGTCGACCGGCACCAGCTGGTCGACCCCCTTGGTGACGCAGTAGGAGTCCCAGTAGGGGCCGCCGGAGTTCGCGCACGAACCGAACGAGACCACGTGCCGGGGCTCGGGCATCTGCTCGTAGTAGCGGCGGACCGCCGGCGCCATCTTGTCGGTGACGGTCCCCGAGATCACCATCACCTGCGGCCCGTTCACGGGCCCCTCCGCCACCGGGAGCAGGTCGGGGTGGCCGGCGACAGCCGCTGCGAACTCGACCGCGCAGCACGCCAGGCCGAGGTCGAAGACCGACAGCGTCAGCCCCTGACCCGCCACTCGGTAGCGGGTCGGCGCGAGCTCGTGCGCGCTGGTCTCCACGGCCGACACTCTAGGCCCGCGCGAGACCCGCGGGTGCCCGTGTGGACCTCGTGGCGGCTCGCCGGGCGGTCACCTGCCCCCGGCCCCGTCCCACCCCGGGTACCGTGCCGGGATGAGTGGGAGAGCGCGCCGGGCGGTGGTCGCGGTGCTCGTGGTGATCGCCGCCGTGGCGGCGGTGTCGGGCGCGGCGTACGCAGTGGTCTCGCTGAGCGGCACCACCGACCGGGCGCTGCGCGAGCGGCAGGTGCCCAGCCCCGTGGCCGCCTCCCCGACCGTGCTCGGCACCGAGGCCACCCGCCCGAAGGTCGCACCGACCACCACGGTCGCGCCCAAGCCCGAGCCGAAGCCGGTCCTCGAGCCGGGCGACAGTGGTGTCCAGGTGCGCCAGCTCCAGGGTCGGCTCTCGCAGCTCGCGTGGTTCACGCCGCCGATGACCGGTCGCTACGACGCGACCACTCGCACCGGCGTGCGCGGCTTCCAGGCCAAGCGCGGCTTCGGGACCACCGGCATCGTGGACCCTCGCACCTGGCGCCGGCTCGTGGCGATGACCCGGACGCCGTCGGGCGACGAGATGTTCAACCGTGCTGGACCGCCGATCTTCGAAATGGGTGACGAGTCACGCGGCGTGCGGGTGGTGCAGGCCCGGCTGCGGCAGATCGCGTGGTTCTCCGGCGACGTGTCCGACCGGTACGGCGACCAGACCGCCGCCGCGGTGCGCGGGTTCCAGGCCAAGCGCAGCGTGCCCGTCACCGGCAAGGTCGACCGGCGCACGCTCGACCTGCTGGTCGAGATGACCGGCAACCCGACAGCGGACGACCTGGCGAACAAGGCGCCCGACCCCGCCTCGGGCGCGGCCCTCGACAGCAGGTGCCGCACCGGCCGGGTGATCTGCATCGACAAGACCAGCGGCAGCCTGCGGTGGGTCGTCGACGGCACCGTGCGCAGCACGCTGGACGTGCGCTTCGGCTCGGAGTACACCCCGACCCGCGAGGGCGTGTTCTCGGTCTACTGGAAGGACCGCACCCACGTCTCGAAGCTCTTCGGCTCGGCGATGCCGTTCTCGATGTTCTTCAGCCGCGGCCAGGCGGTGCACTACTCCAGCGACTTCGCCGCGCGCGGGTACGCCGGCGCCTCGCACGGCTGTGTGAACGTCCGCGACTACTCCGGGCTCGCCTCGCTCTTCGACCAGGTGAGCACCGGGGACCGCGTCGTCGTCTACCGCTCCTGACCCCGGTCGGCCCTCAGCCGGTGTGGGACAGCACGGGGAGCGCGAAGGCGCCGCGGTTCGCGGACAGCCACACCTTGCTCCCCGTCTCGAGCCCGAGCTCGCGGGCGTGCGAGCGGGTGAGCACGACCGTGACGTCGTCCTCCTGGCCGGTTGCCGCGGCCTCCGTGGGATCGCCCGTCAGCGACGTCGGCGGCCGCACCGTGAGCCGGACCTCGAAGCCGACCCGCAGCAGCCGCACCACTTCGCCCGCCAGTGCGCCCGACGTGTCGTCGACGGTGGACACGTCGACGTCATGCGGCCGGATCAGCCGGCCGCGCAGCCTGGTCACCGGGCCGAGGAAGCTCATCACGAAGTCGTTCGCCGGTGCGTCGTACAGCTCGTCGGGCGAGCCGATCTGCTCGATCCGGCCGTCGTTGATGACCACGATCTCGTCGGCGACCTCGAGGGCCTCCTCCTGGTCGTGGGTGACGAACACGGTCGTGACGTGCACCTCGTCGTGCAGCCGGCGCAGCCAGTCGCGCAGCTCCTTGCGGACCTTGGCGTCCAGTGCGCCGAAGGGCTCGTCGAGCAGCAGCACGGTCGGCTCGACGGCGAGCGCTCGCGCCAGCGCCATCCGCTGCCGCTGGCCACCCGAGAGCTGGGCCGGCAGCCGGTGCGAGAACTGGCTGAGGTGCACCAGCTCCAGCAGCTCCTCGACCCGTCGCTGGGTCTCGGCCTTGGAGCGCTTGCGGATCTCGAGGCCGTAGGCGACGTTCTTGGCCACGCTCAGGTGCTTGAAGGCGGCGTAGTGCTGGAACACGAAGCCCACGTTGCGCTTCTGCGGCGGTAGGTGCGTGGCCTCGGCGCCCTCGATGTGCACGGTGCCGCTGTCGGCGGACTCCAGCCCGGCGATGATCCGCAGCAGCGTGGACTTGCCGCCGCCCGAAGGACCGAGCAGTGCGGTGAGCTGACCGGTCGGGATGCTCAACGACACGTCCTCGAGCGCGACGAAATCGCCGAACAGCTTGTTGACGTTCTTGATCTCGATGCTCATGAGGATTCTCAGTTCTGGGAGGGCCGAAGGATGCTGACGATGACGATGCAGACCACGGAGGCCATGGCGAGCAGGAAGGCGGTGGCGTACGCCGTGCTCTGGTCGAACCCCTGGTACTTCGACTCCACCACCAGCGTCGCGGTCTGGGTCTGCTGGACGATGTTGCCCGAGACCACCTTCACGGCGCCGAACTCGCCGAGGGAGCGGGCCAGGCTGAGCACGACGCCGTACACGACGGCCCACTTGATGCTGGGCAGCGTGATCCGACGGAACGTCTGCACGGCGTTGGCCCCGAGGCTGCGGGAGGCCTGCTCCTGCTCGTCGCCGATCTCGGTGAGCACCGGGACCACCTCGCGGATCACCAGCGGGAGAGCTACGAACACGGTCGCGAGGATCATGCCGGGGGTGGCGAAGATGACCTGGATGCCGGCGCTCGACAGCCCGGTCCCGAAGAGCCCCGTGCGCGGGTTGTAGGCCAGCACCAGCGCGAGACCGACCACCACCGGCGACACCGAGAGCGGCAGGTCGATGAGCGCGGAGAGCACCCGCTTTCCGGGGAACTGGTAGCGCACCAGCAGCAGCGAGATGCCCACACCGAACAGCAGGTTGATCACGACCGCCGTGACGGCCACGACCGCGGTCAGCTCCAGCGCGTGCGTGACGTCGGGGTCCGTGAGCGCGGTGACCAGGGCGGTCAAGCCGTCGGCGAAGGTGTACTTCACCACCAGCGAGACCGGCCACAGCACCAGGAAGAACACGTAGACGACGGCGAGCAGCCGCAACCCCCAGCGCACGGAGGTCGGCTCCCGCAGGCGAGCGCTAGCCACGGCGGGCCACCCTTCTCTGGATCAGGTCGAGGGCGACGATGACGGAGAGCGCGACGACCAGCATCAGCGACGCCACGGCGGCGGCCGAGGCGTTGTCGCCGTTCTCGATGTAGGTCAGCACCCGCACGGAGACGACCTCGGTGCGGTTCGGCAGGTTGCCGGAGAGCAGCACCAGCGAGCCGTACTCGCTGATCGCCCGGGCGAACGAGAGGGCGGCGCCTGCGGCTATCGAGGGCACCAGGCTGGGCAGGATGATCCGGCGGAACGTCGTCAGCCGGCTGGCGCCCAGCGAGGCCGACGCCTCCTCGACGTCGGCGTCGAGCTCTTCGAGCACCGGCTGCACCGTGCGTACGACGAACGGAAGCGTCACGAACGCCAGCGCCAGCCAGACCGCGGTGCGGGTGTTCGCGACGTCGACGCCGAGCGGGCTCTGCGGGCCGTACAACGAGAGCAGCACCAGACCCGCGACGATCGTCGGCAGCGCGAACGGGATGTCGATGACGACGTCCAGCGCGGCCTTGCCGGGGAACCGGTCGCGGACCAGGACCCAGGCGATCACGGTGCCCATCACGATGTTCACCACGGTCACCAGCAGCGCCTGCACCACGGTGAGCCCGACGGCCGAGAGCGTCTGGGAGTTCGTGACGGTGTCCCAGAAGCCGCTCCAGCCGTCGGAGCCGGCGGTGCCGACCACCAGCGCCAGCGGGATCAGCACCAGCAGGCTGAACCACACCACGGCGACGCCGAGCCCGAGCGTGGACGCCGGGGTGAGAACGCCGGGGCCGGCCCCCCGGCGCGTGCGCGCCGGGGGGTCGGCGACGGAGGACGAGAGGGCCACTACTGCTTCCCCGTGTCTTTCGCGATCTTCGTGACCAGGCCCTTGTTCTCGTCGAAGAACGTGGTGTTGGCGTTCGCCCAGCCACCGAAGTCCTTGTCGATGGTCAGCAGCTTGGCCGGCGTCGGGAACGGGTTGCTCGGGTCGTTGGCGCCCTTGACGTCGACCTTGATGCTGTCGTCGAGGGGCCGGAACCCCTCCTCGGCGTAGTCGGTCTGCGCCTGCTTGCCGGTCAGGTACCTCAGGAACGCCTTGGCCTTCGGGCCCGCATCCGTAGTGACGGCACCCGGGTTCTGGATGAGCAGGTCCTCGTCGGGGACGACGTAGTCGAAGTCCGCGCCGCTCTGGCGGGCCAGGATCGCCTCGTTCTCGTAGGAGAGCAGCACGTCGCCGTTGCCGCCCTGGAAGGCCGTGGTCGCGTCGCGTCCGCTGCCCGGGAGGGCAGCCACGTTCCCGAAGAGCTTCTTGAGGTACGCCGTCGCGTCGGCGGGCGAACCGCCGTCCGCGATCACGTGGCCGTACGCCGCGAGGATGTTCCACTTCGCCGAGCCCGAGGAGGCCGGGTTCGGGGTGATGACCTTGACCCCCGGCTTGACCAGGTCGTCCCAGGCCTTGATCCCCTTCGGATTGCCCTTGCGCACCACCATCACGACGACCGACTGCGTGAGGATGCCCTTGCTCGGGGTCTTCTTCCAGCTCGGCGACACCAGCTTGGCGTCGACCAGCTTGGCGACGTCCGGCTCCAAGGAGAGGTGCACGATGTCGGCCTGCTGGCCGCCGAGCACCGCGCGACTCTGGTCGCCCGAGGCGCCGTAGGACTGCTTGAAGGTGGCGTCCTTGCCGTCGGAGGTCCTGTTCCAGTCGGCGATGACCTGCTTGTTGGCCTGCTCGAGGATCGAGAAGCCGACCAGGTTCACGGTGCTACCGCCGCCGGAGGCAGCCCCCGAGCTGCCGCCGCAGCCGGACAGGGCCAGTGCGCCGACGACAGTGGCGACCGCTGCGGTCTTCCACTTCATGCTCATGTTCTCGCTCGTCTCTGTCTCCGCAGCCGCTCGACGGAAGAGGCGGCCTACTAAGTCACGTAGGTTAGTAGTTTTGACTTGCTTAGTCATTTAATCTCGCATGCTGGGCGAGTCGGCGTGTCAGGACTCACAGGAGGAGACCCACCGTCATCCGGACTGGCCCTGGTTCGGGACCTACGCCGCCGTAGCATGGCGAGGGAGGGCCACCCTTGCTACGAGGAGGGCGCAGGCCGCACCCGTGTGGAAGGAAGGCGACGACAGCCGTGTCCAAGCAGGTCCAGCAGCTCGACCGCGTGATCATCCGGTTCGCCGGTGACTCCGGCGACGGGATGCAGCTCACCGGCGACCGCTTCACCCAGGAGACCGCGAGCTTCGGGAACGACCTCTCGACCCTGCCGAACTTCCCCGCCGAGATCCGCGCCCCCCAGGGCACGCTGCCCGGCGTCTCGTCGTTCCAGGTGCACTTCGCCGACCACGACATCCTCACCCCGGGCGACTCCCCCGATGTGCTCGTCGCGATGAACCCGGCGGCCCTGAAGGCGAACCTCACGGACATCAAGAAGGGCGCGACGGTCATCGTCGACTCCCACGACTTCACCAAGCGCAACCTGAACAAGGCCGGCTACCCCGAGAGCCCGCTCGAGAACGACTCGCTCGCAGAGTACGACGTCCACGCCTTCGAGCTCACCGACATGACCGTCGAGGCCGTCAAGGAGTTCGGGCTCTCACGCAAGGATGCGAGCCGGGCGAAGAACATGTTCGCCCTGGGCCTGCTCTCGTGGATGTACGGCCGTCCGACCGACTCCACGATCTCGTTCCTCGAGCGGCGCTTCGCGAAGGCACCCGACATCCGCGACGCCAACCTCGAGGCCTTCCGGGCCGGCTGGAACTTCGGCGAGACCACCGAGGCGTTCGCCGTCCAGTACGAGATCAAGCCGGCCGTGACCCCCGCGGGGACCTACCGCAACATCACCGGCAACCTCGCACTCGCCTACGGCCTGATCGCCGGGGCCACGCAGTCCGGGCTGCCGCTGTTCCTCGGGTCCTACCCGATCACGCCGGCCTCCGACATCCTGCACGAGCTCAGCAAGCACAAGCGCTTCGGCGTCACGACGTTCCAGGCCGAGGACGAGATCGCCGGCATCGGTGCCGCGCTCGGCGCGGCCTTCGGCGGTGCGCTGGGCGTCACCACCACCTCCGGGCCGGGCATCGCGCTCAAGTCGGAGACCATCGGCCTCGGCGTGATGATGGAGCTGCCGCTGCTCGTCGTGGACGTGCAGCGCGGTGGCCCCTCGACGGGTCTGCCCACCAAGACCGAGCAGGCCGACCTGCTGCAGGCGATGTTCGGCCGCAACGGTGAGGCACCCGTGCCGATCATCGCGCCACAGTCGCCCTCCGACTGCTTCGACGCCGCCCTCGAGGCGACCCGGATCGCGATCACCTACCGCACCCCGGTGATGCTGCTCTCCGACGGCTACCTTGCGAACGGCTCCGAGCCGTGGAAGATCCCGGACGTCGCCGGCCTGTCTCGCATCGAGCCCGGCTTCGCGACCGAGCCCAACCACGAGTCGGCCAAGGGCGAGCCGGAGTTCTGGCCGTACCTTCGCGACGAGGACACCCTCGCGCGGCCCTGGGCCGTCCCGGGCACCCCGGGCCTCGAGCACCGCATCGGCGGCCTCGAGAAGGGCGAGGGCGACGGCAACATCTCCTACGAGCCCGCGAACCACGACTTCATGGTGCGCACCCGCGCCGCCAAGGTGCAGCGCATCGCGAAGGACATCGCGCCGATGCAGGTCGACGACCCCTCCGGCGAGGCGTCCGTGCTGGTGCTCGGCTGGGGGTCGACGTACGGACCGATCGGCGCAGCCTGCCGGCTGGTGCGCGAGTCCGGTCACCCGGTCGCCCAGGCGCACCTGCGACACCTCAACCCCTTCCCGTCCGACCTCGGGGAGGTGCTCGGTCGCTACGAGTCGGTCATCGTGCCCGAGATGAACCTCGGCCAGCTGTCGATGCTGGTGAGGGCGAAGTACCTCGTGGACGTGCAGGGCTACAACCACGTCCGGGGCCTGCCGTTGCGAGCCGCCGAGCTCGCCGAGGCCATCACGAAGGAGATCACGAAGTGACCACCCCGACGAGCACCGAGACGCTCCCCTTCCCGGGGCTGCGCGGCGTCCCGACCAGCGACGACGCGCAGAACCGCAAGGAGTACACCTCCGACCAGGAGGTCCGCTGGTGCCCGGGCTGCGGCGACTACGCCGTGCTCGCCGCCGTGCAAGGCTTCTTGCCGAACCTCGGTCTCAAGCGCGAGAACATCGTGTTCATCTCCGGCATCGGCTGCTCGTCGCGGTTCCCCTACTACCTCGACACCTTCGGCATGCACTCGATCCACGGGCGTGCACCGGCGATCGCCACCGGGCTCGCGACCAGCCGCGCGGACCTGTCGGTGTGGGTCGTCACCGGTGACGGGGACGCGCTGTCGATCGGCGGCAACCACCTGATCCACGCGCTGCGCCGCAACGTCAACATGACGATCCTGCTGTTCAACAACCGGATCTACGGCCTGACCAAGGGGCAGTACTCCCCCACCTCGGAGCCGGGCAAGGTCACCAAGTCGACGCCCATGGGATCGGTGGACAACCCGTTCAACCCGGTCTCGCTGGCGCTGGGGGCCGAGGGCACCTTCGTGGCCCGCACCATCGACTCCGACCGCAAGCACCTCACCGAGGTGCTCTCCGCGGCCGCCGCCCACCGCGGCACGTCGCTGGTGGAGATCTACCAGAACTGCCCGATCTTCAACGACGGCGCCTTCGACAGCATCAAGGACAACGAGTCGAAGGCCGACGCGATCATCCCGCTGCGGCACGGCGAGCCGATCCGCTTCGGCAGCGAGGGCCAGCTCGGCGTGGTCCGCGACGCGACCACGGGGGGCGTGCGGATCGCGGAGAGCCCGTCCGACGACGAGGTCCTGGTCCATGACGCGCACGCCGCGGACCCGACCACGGCCTTCGCGATCTCCCGGCTCACCGACGCCGGCGTGCTCTCGCACGCGCCGGTCGGGATCTTCCGGCAGGTGGAGGCCTCGACGTACGACGACCAGGCCCGCGAGCAGATCCAGATGGCCGGCCAGGGCACCCCGGACGACACCGCCGACGCGCTCGCGGGACTGCTCGCCTCCGGCGACACCTGGACGGTCGACTGACCCACCGGGGCACGGTGCCCGAGAGTGAGGGACCGTACAGTGGCTAACGGCTGGTTTGCCCCTGACAGGGGCGTAGCCTGGTCGGGTGGCAGAGACGCGTCGAGGAGTGCTTCTGGGCCTGCTGGCCTGGACGATGTGGGGTTTCTTCCCGCTCTACTGGCCGCTGCTCGAGCCCTCGGGCGCCGTCGAGATCCTGGCGCACCGCATCTTCTGGTCCCTGGTCGTGATGCTCGGCGTCGTGGTCGTGCTGCGCCGGCGTCGGGCGGTCCGCTCGATGCTGGCCGTACGACGTACCCGGCTGCTGCTCGCCGTCGCCTCGGTGCTGATCACGGTCAACTGGGGCACCTACATCTACGGCGTCAACAGCCACCACGTCGTCGAGACCTCGCTCGGCTACTTCATCAACCCACTCGTCAGCGTGCTCATCGGGGTCGTGGTGCTCGGCGAGCGGCTGCGCCCGTTGCAGTGGGCGGCCATCGGGCTCGCGGGGGCCGCGGTCCTGGCGCTGACCGTGGAGTACGGCAGGCCCCCCTGGATCGCGCTGACGCTGGCGTTCTCCTTCGGCACCTACGGCCTGATGAAGAAGAAGGCCAACGCCGGTGCGGTGGAGAGCCTGGTCGTCGAGACCGTGCTGATCTCGCCCATCGCCATCGGCTATCTCGTGTTCCTGACGGCCACGGGCGCCTCCACCTTCGCCACCGCGGGCACCGGCCACCTGCTGCTGGTGATGGGGACCGGAGCGGTCACCGTCGTGCCGTTGCTCTGCTTCGGGGGCGCTGCCACCCGGATCCCGCTGAGCACGCTCGGACTGATGCAGTACATCACCCCGACGCTGCAGTTCCTGCTGGGCATCTTCTTCTTCCACGAGCCGATGCCCGCGATGCGCTGGGTCGGCTTCGCGCTGATCTGGCTCGCGCTGGTGCTCTACACCGCCGAGACGCTGCGCAAGCGGCGCCACCAGCTCCGGGTGCACCCGACCGAGAAGGTCGCGGCCTGAGCCTCCGCCCATCGGGCCGAACCTGTGCAAAGAATACCCAAGAGGGGCATCTTTACCTCATGATGGGCGCGTGACCGAGTACGAGCGACGGACCGATCGTGGGCCGCAGGCTGCGCACTTCTTCTCGGGCCTGGCCTGGGACCTCCTGATGCTCGCCGTGCTCGTGATCGCCCTGGTCTGGACGTGGAGCTCCGGGGTCAAGCCAGGCATCGTGCTGGTGATCGGCATCGGGGTGGCCCTGGGCTTCACCAAGGCCCTCAACCGGGTGCTGCACTACAACCGCACCGCCGGCCCCCACTGAGCCCGGGGCCGGGGACGGGTCCATGCTGGACCCGTCCCGTCCCCTCATGGCGTGAGGAGCAAGTCACCGTGTCGTCGCCGGCGCTGTCGCTGGACCACCTGGTCTCGTGGGCGAGGAAGGGCGGGCCTGCCCCCGTCGAGCTGACCGACGCGTCGGTCGAGCGGATCGCCATCTCCCACCAGCACCTGCGCACGGCCGGTCGCTCCGGCGCCGTCTACGGCCTCACCACGGGCGTGGGCGCGCTGCGCACCGTGCCGACCGACATCACGCCCGGCGATGGCAGCTCGCACGCGCTTCGGCTCTGGCGCAGCCATGCCACCGGCTTCGGGGAGACCTACGACGACGCCACCGCTCGCGCCGCGATGGCGATCCGGCTGCACCAGATCACGTCCGGCCGCTCGGGCGTCTCCGCGGGCCTGGCCGCCTCCCTGGGCTCCGCGGTGGCCACCGGCGCCGTACCCGACCTGCACCGCTTCGGCTCCATCGGCACCGGCGACCTGGTGCCGCTCGCGGAGCTCGCGCTGACGCTGGTGGGCGAGCGGGCGTGGCGGTCCGGGTCGGCGCCGGTGGCGGCGGTCGACGACGGAGACGCGCTGCCGTTCATGTCCAGCAACGCGCTCACGCTCGCCACGGCCCTGCTGGTGCACCGACGGCTGGCGCTGCTCTCCGACGCAGCCGAGCGGGTCACCGCTCTGTCGGCGAGGGCGTTGCAGGCCTCGGTGCAGGCCTTCGACCCGCGGGTGCACGCCGGGCGTCCCGACGCCTCCCAGCAGGGCATCGCCCGTCGCCTGATGGCGCTGCTCGAGCCCGTGGACTGGGAGCCCGCCCGAGTCCAGGACCCCTTCGCGCTGCGCACCGTGCCGCAGGTGCACGCTCCGTTCCTCGACGCGCTGCACACCACCGAGAACGCGGTGCGCGTCGAGGTCGACGACTCGACCGAGAACCCGCTGGTGGTCGCCGACGGCGCCCCGCTGCACCACGGCGGCTTCGTGACCGCTCGACTCTCCGCGACCCTGGACGCGCTGCGGCAGGCGGCCTACCCGGTGATCTCGCTGTCGGCCTCGCGCCTGTCCGCGCTCATCAACCCGTCCCTGTCGGGTCTGCCGGCCTTCCTCGCGTCCGGTCCCGCGGACAGCTCGGGCGTGATGATCCTGGAGTACCTCGCGCAGGACGCGCTCGCCCGGGCCCGCATCATGAGCTCACCCGTCTCGACCGGGCACGCAGTGGTCTCCCTGGGCCTGGAGGAGCACGCCAGCTTCTCCACCCAGGCCGTCTGGGCGTGCGAGCAGATGGTCGGGCTGGCGCCGCTGGTGATCGGCTGCGAGCTGGTCGCGGCGGTCCGGGCGCTGCGCATGGACCCGACGCGGCTGCCGACCGGCCCCCTGCGGCAGGTGTACGACGCCGCGTCAGCGCAGCTCGGCGAGGACCGTGCCGACCGTCCCTTCAACGACGACCTGGCCGCCGCCGTACAGCTGGTGGCCGACGGCATGCCGACGTGAGGCGTCGAGCTGATTACCAGGGGATGCAGGAGAACTGTTGCACCCCACGGGTTGCACCCCATGGGGAGCGTAAGAACACCTGCATCCCCTGGTAATCAGCAGCCCGCGTCAGCGAAGGGCGCTCACCCGTGCGCCTTCACCGCGACGTCCTGCCAGTCGTTCCAGAGCCTCAGCCGCGACTCGTAGTCCTTGGTCGCGATGTCGAGCGGCAGCCGGCCGAAGAAGACCCGCAGCGGTGGCTCGTCGGCGTCGACGACCGTGAGGATCGGCTCGCGGGTGGCGGTCGGGTCGCCCGGATCGTTCGCGGAGGGACGCTTGCTCGCGGCTTCGCGCACCTCGGCGTAGGCCGGGTTCTCCTCGCTGCGCGAGGCCGACGGGCCGGACCAGTCGGTGCTGAAGCCACCGGGCTCCACCAGCGTGACGTGGATGCCGAAACCGGCGACCTCCTGGGCCAGCGACTGGGAGAAGCCCTCCAGCGCCCACTTGGACGCGTGGTAGATCCCCGACCGTCGGGAACGCGCTGATGCCGCCGATGCTCGACACCTGGATGACGTGCCCCGAACCCTGCTCGCGCAGGATCGGCAGGGCGGCCTGCGTGACCCAGAGGGCGCCGAACAGGTTCGTCTCGAGCTGCGCACGGGCCTCCTGCTCGGTGAGCTCCTCGATCATCCCGAAGTGTCCGTAGCCGGCGTTGTTGACGACGACGTCGAGCCGACCGAAGTGCTGGGCCGCCTGCTGCACCGCGGCGAAGTCGGCGTCACGGTCGTTGACGTCGAGCTTCAGCGGCAGCACTGAGTCGCCGTAGGTGTCGACCAGCGGGTCGAGCGTCTCGGGGCGACGCGCGGTCGCGGCGACCTGGTCGCCGCGCTCCAGGGCGGCCTCCGCCCACTCGCGTCCGAAGCCCTTGGAGGCGCCCGTGATGAACCAGACCTTGCTCATGTGTGTCCTTCCGGTGAGGTCAGCTGAAGTCGAGAACGAGCCGGCCGCGAACGCCGCCGGCCTCGAGGAGCCGGTGGGCGTCGGCGGCCCGCTCGGCGGGGAACACCTGCGCGACGCGCAGCGTGAGGGTGCCGTCGGCCGCCTGCTCGGCCAGTCGGTCGATCAGGTCGGTGCGGTCCGCGTGCTGGAAGACGAGCATCGCGTGGAAGGTGATGCCGCGCTCCTCCGGTGCCTGCCAGCCCGCCCGGATGACGGTCATCGCGCCGCCGTCACGGATGGCCGGCACGACCAGCTCGTTGAGCACCGCGCCGTCGACGAGCGCGTCGACGCCTCCGGGCACGACCTCGCGGATCCGGTCCGCGACGTCGTCCCCCCGGCGTACGACGTGGTCGGCGCCGAGACCACGGACGAGCTCCTCGTCCTGCTCCGACGCGTCGGCGACCACGGTGTGGCCGTCGGCCTTCGCAAGCTGGACGACGTACCCGCCGAATGCCCCGGCGGCACCGGTGACGGCGATCGTCGAACCGGCAGCCAGGGCGAGCTGCTCGAGGACCAGGCGTGCGGTGAGCGCGTTCATCAGCAGCGTGGAGCCGGCCACGAAGTCGATGTCGTCGGGCAGTCGGCCTACGGAGGCCGCGGGCACGACCACCTGGTCCGCATAGCCCCCACGGTGCTCGCCCATCGGCACGAGCACCGCCATCACGCGGTCCCCCACCTGCCAGCGGTCGACGTCCGACCCGACCTCGTCGACGACGCCAGCGGCGTCGGCGCCCGGTATCCACGGGGCGGGGCCCTGGTCGCCGTACGCACCCGTGCGGAACTTCGTGTCGGTGGGGTTCACCGCGGCGGCATGCACGCGGATCCGCACCTCTCCCGGCCCGGCGTGCGGCTCCGGGAGGTCGATCTCCTTCAGGTTCTCGGGGCCGCCGAACTCGGTGACTGCGATGGCTCTCATGCCGGACCCAACCAGCGAGGCAGGCACGACCTTCCTGATCGCGGGAACTTTCTCATCCCGAGGTCGCGAGCCGGCGACGGTCCAGGCCGGGCTCGGGCCCCGGCTGGCAGGTGGGGCACCACCACGTGCGTCGACGGTCGGGGTCGTGAGGGATCCCGTCCACCACCCGGATCGGTGTCCCGCAGCGCAGGCACCCGCGCCCGGCGCGACCGGCGACGTAGTGCTGCTCACCGCGACGGGTGTTGCCGGTCGTCACCTGGTAGCTCTCGGGGTGGAACGCCGAGGTGCGCAGCGCACGAGCCGCGAGCCGGACCAGCGCGTCGACGTCGACCTCGCCGACGGGGGTCCACGGGCTGTGACCCCGCAGGAAGCAGAGCTCGTTGACCCAGAGGTTGCCGAGCCCGGCGAGGTTGCGCTGGTCCAGCAGCGCGGCGCCGACCGGCCGACCGGGGTGCTGCGCGAGCCGACGGGCGGCCTCGTCCGGGTCCCAGCGCTCGTGCAGCGGGTCCGGCCCGAGGTGGCCGACCAGGGCGGCCTCGCGGGTCGTGTGCACGACGTCGACCACCGGAAGCAGCAGCCCGTACGCGGTGTGCCCGTTCATCGCCTCGAGGACGACGCGCACGTCGCCCATCAGCCGTGACGGCAGTCGCCTGCCGGGCCCGGTCACCGTCCACGACCCCTGCATCCGCAGGTGGGTGTGCAGGGTGAGGTCGCCGGAGAGGCGAGTCAGCAGGTGCTTGCCGTGCGTCGCGTTCTCGACGACGGTGCGCCCGGCCAGGTCCACCGTGGCCACCTTCGGGGCCCGCAGGTCGGAGCGGGCCAGCCGGCGTCCCTTGATCCCCCGGTCCAGCCTGCGGGCGAGCAGGTAGACGCTGTCACCCTCGGGCACCGGCACACCTCCCCCGAGACAGCGGACGGCCGTGGGTCACTGGGGTGATCACAGCGCGTCGAGGGTCTGCTGGAGGTTCTTCTCGGCGTCGTCGCCGAGCTTCCTCGCGGGCAGGGCGGTGAACGGGTCGGCGACCTTCGCCAGACCGTGGAGCACGAACTCCGCCCGGTAGGTCACGACAGCGCCACCACCCGCAGCGGGCTCGACCGTGATCGTGTCGTAGGTGGTGACGCTGTCGTTCTCCCCCTGGAGCAGGATCCGGCGCCCGTCCTCGACCTCGAGGACCGTGTAGACCACCTCGACCTGCCGACCGAGGAACGACGAGGTGTTGTGGTACGTCGTGCCCGGACCGCCCTCACCAGAGGTGCGCACCGTGGTCACGGTGCCGGGGTCCCAGTCGTTGGTGCTGCGGAAGTCCGAGAGGTAGCTCCACACCCGCTCGGCCGGCGTGTCCACGCGGACGGTGCGCTCGATCTGCTCCATGCCTCGTTGATACCCGACGCGGACCTCAATATTCAACTTTCTGTCTAAGTTTTTGTCGAACTTGCACACTGGGCTCATGACCTCGCGCGCCCGCCTGATCCCGACCCGCGTCCCCACCGACCCGCGAGGCGTCGCACTGGTCCTGCACGGCGGCGCGAGCCGCAGTGCCGGCAGGGCGGTCAGCCCCACTCAGCTGTCCGTGCTCCGGATGGTGCCGATCGCCGCCCGGCTCGCCCGCGCCGGTCGGGGCCGGCTGGCCGTGTTCCGGTTGCTCAACTCGACCCGCGGCTGGGACCAGGCACACACCCCCGTCGAGGACGTGCGCTGGGCGCTGGCGCAGGTCCGCTCGAGCCTCGGACCCGACCTCCCGGTCTGCCTGGTCGGGCACTCCCTCGGCGGCCGGGCTGCGCTGCTGTCGGCCGACCAGCCCGGGGTGCGCAGCGTCGTGGCCCTCAACCCCTGGGTCTACGAGTCCGACGGCGGCGACGTCGCGGTGCCTGCCGACCGGCGGGTGCTGGTCGTGCACGGCGACCGGGACCGGATCGCCTCGCCACGCCGGTCCGCCGTGGTGGCCGAGGCGCTGCGCCGTACGACGGAGGTGGGCTACGTCAGCGTGACGGGCGGCTCGCACGCGATGCTCCGCCACGCAGGGACCTTCGACCGCATCGCCGCCGACTTCGCCACTGCCACCCTGCTCGGCGACCCGCCCGGCCCGCCGGTGGACGACCTGCTCGCCGGCACTGCCAGCGTCGAGGTCTGAGTCACATCACGGTCACGGCCCGTGGTTCCGCGTACACCGGGGTCGCCGACTGCCTACCCTCTGAGCAGGAGGGATGTCGTGGCCCGAGGATCGTTCGCACCCAAGCCGTCGATGGCGTTGCCGAGCTCGCACTGGCGCCGCTACCGCGGTGTCCGCTGGCCGGGCTCCGACGCGCGGATCGACGAGGTGGTGCTCGGTCCGACGGGCGTGCACGTGGTGCTCCACCGTCCCGGCGCCAGGGTCGGCGGCCCCGAGGTGCGGACGGCCGCGCACGCCGCCGAGGCGGTGGGTGGCCTGCTGCCGGATCGCTACCGCGGCCGGGTCCGGCCCGAGGTGCTCCTCGAGGAGGAGACCGTCGACGTCGCCACGTGGGACGGTGAGGTCCTGCTGGCCTCGCGCGGTGCGCTCGAGCACACGTGGCGGTTCGCGTCGCGCGAGCTGTCCACCTCGGAGATCGCCGGGATCGGGCGATGGCTGGACGCGCGGCTGGAGCTCCTGCGGGTCGAGGTACCCAGCCCGCGACGCCGCGGGTGGCTGCGCCGACTGCGCCCCCGGGCCGTCGCGCGCTGACCCGTCAGGAGGTCCCGGAGCGGCTCCCGGTCACCGAGAGCGTCTGGCGCCCCCGCACGGCGAGGTTCACCCGCCCGGACAGCACGACGTGGCGCGGCGGGTCGTCGGACCCGGTCATCCGGTCGTGCAGCAGCCGTACGGCGGTCGTGCCCATCTCGCGTGCGGGCAGGGTGGCCGAGACCACGGCGAGCGGTGAGACGTCGTAGGGTCCGAGCTCGTCCATGTTCGCCAGCTCGACCGCGCCGCTGAAGCCCTCGGAGAGCGCGAGCAGGTCCGAGGCGGCCAGCGACATCGTCGAGGCGCTGCCGCCGATGATCGCGGTCAGTCCCTGGGGCGAGTCGAGGAGGTCGCGGAGTCGTTCCTGGCGGCGGGCGGAGGAGACCGCCGCGTAGTCCCGGAGCGCGGACCGCTCCGGCAGCTCGGGCTGCCCGCGCTCACGCAGGGCGCGGTAGTGCCCGCTGAGCCGGTCCCGCACGCTGGTGACGTCCTCCTCGCCCCACAGCACGGCCGGGAAGCGGTGCCCACGATCGAGCACCGCGGTGGTGACCTCGTAGCCGATGGCGAAGTCGTCGAAGATCACCGCGTCGCTCGGCATCGAGGGCAGGTAGCGGTCGACCAGCACGACGGCCACCCCGCTGCGACGTAGCTCCTCGAGCGTGGCCCCGGCGCGGGAGTGGTCGCGCAGGTAGGCGATGACGCCGTGCGCGCCCTCGTCGACGACGCGTCGCAGCACCGACTCCTCCGCGTCCACGCCAGGGGTGCTGCTCACCACGAGCCGATGGCCGCGCAGCGCGCACTCGGCCGCGATCCCCGACCGCACCGAGACCTGGTGCGGGTCCACGTCGTTCGGGTTCACGAACGCGACCGTCCGCAGCCCCTGCGCGGGCCCGGGGGCGGATCCCTGCCTGCGGCGCGGCGCCGGGTCGGCCACGAAGGTGCCCCGGCCACGGTGTCGCACGACGAGGCCCTCGGCGACCAGGTCGTTGAGGGCGCGCACGGCGGTGGTCGTGGAGACCCCGAAGCGGCGGACGATCTCGCGCTGGGTCACGAACGGCTCGTCGGGGGCGTACTCCCCGCGGGCGATGGACCCGCGCAGCGACGCCTTGACCCACGCGAAGAGGGTCGTCCCGGGCGGCGGCTCGCCGACGGGGTGGTCCTCCGCCATCTTTCACTCCTTCACAGGCCCCAGCGGAGCATAACCGACCATCTTCCTTGACGTATTGACGCGCTAAATGAACCGGCCCTAGGGTCCACGTGATGACCGCCACACCGACAGCGCCAGCCCAGAACTCGCGGACCTGCCGTGCATGACGACCGGGTCCACGTCGAGGACCGCGTCCGGCGCGTGCTGGCCGAACGCCTCCGCCCAGCGGTGTACGGCGCCCGCGCACCGCTGAGCCTGGAGTCCTGGCAGGCGCCCGGCGAACCCGTGCCGGTGACGCAGGGCCTTGCCGCGAGCTACTCCGAGACCAAGGCCGGGGAGGCGTGGGGGCCGCCCTGGGGCACCACCTGGTTCCACCTCACCGGCACCGTCCCGCAGGAGTGGGCGGGCCGGGAGGTCGAGGCCGTCGTGGACCTGGGCTTCGCCGCCGACCGGCCCGGCTTCTCCGCGGAGGCCCTCGCGCTGCTCCCGGACGGCAGCCCCGTCAAGGCGCTCAACCCGATGAGCACCTGGCTGCCCGTCGCGGCCAGCGCCCGGGGCGGCGAGCCCGTGGACCTCTACGTCGAGGCCGCCTCCAACCCCGACATCCACGACGCCGGTGTCGGCTCCCCCCTGGGCGACGTGCTGACGGCCGGCAGCGAGCCGCTCTACCGCGTCCGTCGCGTCGAGCTGGCCGTCCTGGAGCGTGACGTCTGGGAGCTGGTGCAGGACGTCGAGGTGCTCGACCAGCTCATGCGTGAGCTGTCGACCGACTCGCCCCGACGGTGGCAGGTCCTGCGGGCGCTCGAGCGGGCCCTGGACGCCCTGGACCTCAGCGACCTCGCCGGCTCCGCGCCCGTCGCCCGCGACCTGCTCGCCCCTGCGCTCGCCTCCCCGGCACACGGCGGCGCCCACGTCGCCAGCGCCGTCGGTCACGCCCACATCGACTCGGCCTGGCTGTGGCCGCTGCGCGAGACCGTGCGCAAGGTCGCCCGCACGATCTCCAACGTCACCTCGCTGATGGACGACCACCCCGAGCTGGTCTTCGCGATGTCCTCGGCCCAGCAGTGGGCCTGGATGCAGGAGCACCGGCCCGAGGTCTGGGCCCGGATGCGCGAGAAGGTCGCGACCGGTCAGCTCGTCCCGGTGGGCGGGATGTGGGTCGAGTCCGACACCAACATGCCCGGCGGCGAGGCGCTCGCCCGCCAGCTCGTGCACGGGAAGCGCTTCTTCCTCGACGAGCTCGGCATCGAGACCGAGGAGGTCTGGCTGCCCGACTCGTTCGGCTACACCGCTGCGCTGCCTCAGCTGGTGGCGCTGTCGGGGTCGCGGTGGTTCCTCACCCAGAAGATCTCCTGGAACCAGACCAACCGGCACCCCCACCACTCGTTCTGGTGGGAGGGCATCGACGGCACCCGAGTCTTCACGCACTTCCCGCCCGTGGACACCTACAACTCCGAGCTGAGCGGCGAGGAGCTGGCGCACCTGGTGCGCAACTTCGCCGAGAAGGGGCTCGCGAACCGCTCGCTGGTGCCGTTCGGGCACGGCGACGGCGGCGGCGGTCCCACCCGTGAGATGCTGGCGCGCGCCGCACGGCTGCGGGACCTGGAGGGCTCGGCCCGCGTGGAGATCGAGACGCCCGCTTCGTTCTTCGCCAAGGCGCTCGAGGACCACCAGGACCCCGCGGTGTGGGTCGGCGAGCTGTACCTCGAGCTGCACCGGGCGACGTACACCACGCAGGCCGACACCAAGCAGGGCAACCGGCGCAGCGAGCACCTGCTGCGCGAGGCCGAGCTCTGGGCGACCACCGCGTCGGTGCGCACCGGGGCGGCGTACCCGGCCGCGGAGCTCGACCGGCTCTGGAAGACCGTGCTGCTCCACCAGTTCCACGACATCCTGCCCGGGTCCTCGATCGCCTGGGTGCACCGCGAGGCCCGCGAGACGTACGCACAGGTCGCGCACGAGCTCGAGCGGGTCATCGCCACCGCCCAGCAGGCGCTGGCCGGGGACGCCGCCGCGGACAGCCGCGTGGTCTTCAACGCCGCACCGCACGCGCGGGGCGGGGTGCCGGCCGGTGGTGCACTGGTCGCCTCCCACCCGGACGGTACGGCGCCCGCGACCCTCACCGCCGCAGACGGCGGGCAGGTGCTCGACAACGGGCTGGTGCGCGCGGTCCTCGACGAGCGCGGCCTGCTGACCTCGGTGGTCGACCTGGCCACCGGCCGTGAGGCGATCGCGCCCGGCAGCGCCGGCAACCTGCTGCAGCTCCACCCCGACCTGCCGAACAACTGGGACGCCTGGGACGTCGACCGCCACTACACCCGGCACGTCGACGACCTGGTCGACCTCGAGTCCCTGGAGCCCGTGGAGCCTGCAGAGGACGGTGAGGCAGCGGCGGTCCGGGTGGTGCGCCGGTTCGGCCGGTCCACCGTCACCCAGGTGGTGTCGCTGTCCAGGGGGGCCCGGCGCGTCGACGTCGACACCGAGGTCGACTGGCACGAGGTGGAGACGTTCCTCAAGGCGGCGTTCCCGCTCGACGTACGCGCGGACCGGTCGTCCTCGGAGACCCAGTTCGGCTACGTGCAGCGTTCGACCCACACCAACACCAGCTGGGACGTCGCCCGCTTCGAGATCTGCGCGCACCGCTACGTGCACGTCGGTGAGCCGGGCTACGGGCTGGCCGTGGTCAACGACTCGACGTACGGCCACGACGTGACCCGTGACGTCCGACCAGACGGGGGCACGACGACCACGGTGCGGCTCTCGCTGCTGCGCGCCCCCCGTTTCCCCGACCCGGACACCGACCAGGGACACCACCGGCTGCGCTACGGGCTGGTCGTCGGGGCCGACCTGCTCGACGCCACCCGCGAGGGTCACTGGCTCAACCTGCCCGCCCGCAGCCTGCGCGGCGACACCCCGGTCGACCCCCTGGTGTCCGTCGACCACGACGGCCTGGTCGTCTCGGCCGTGAAGCTCGCCGACGACGCCGGCGAGGACGCCGGCGGCGACGTCGTCGTCCGGGTCTACGAGGCGCTCGGTGCGCGAGCCGTCGGCCGCCTCACCTTCGGCTTCCCTGTCGGCTCGGTCACGGCCACCGACCTCCTGGAACGCCCGATGGTCGACGAGACCCTCGCCCCGGCCGTGCACCTGGACGGCGACGGCGTCGACCTCACCCTCCGTCCCTTCCAGGTCCTCACCCTGCGGGTCACCCGACCCTCGTCCGCCAGCTAGCGCATCCACCCGCCCACTCGGAGGTACAGATGTCCCACACAGAACGCAGCAACCGCGTCGCACCCCGCCGGGTCCGCCGGGTGCGCGCGACCCTCGCCCTGGCCACGGCGGGCGTGCTGTCCGCCGTGCTGGCCGGCTGTGGCGGAGGTGGCGGCAACGGCGGCAGCAGCAAGCTCACGGTCACCTACCAGCAGTTCGGTGACTCCCACGTCCAGGCGAACTTCCTGAAGTCGGTGAAGAAGGAGTTCGAGGCCAGCCACAAGGGCATCACCGTGGACCTCCAGCCGATCAGCGCCTCCGAGGACGACTACTACACCAAGCTCCAGCTCCAGATGCGCTCCCCCAAGACCTCCCCGGACCTGGTCTACGAGGACACCTTCTTGATCAACTCCGACATCGAGGCGGGCTACCTCAGCCCGCTCGACAAACACCTCGACTCGTGGGCGGACTGGAAGCAGTTCCAGCCCGCGGCGAAGAAGGCCGCGCAGGCGCTGGACGGCAAGACCTACGGCGTCCCGGACGGCACCGACACGCGGGCGCTCTGGTACAACAAGTCGATCTTCGCCAAGGCCGGGCTGCCGACCGACTGGCAGCCCAAGACGTGGGACGACCTGCTCACCGCGGCCCGCGCGATCAAGCAGAAGGTGCCGGGCGTGACCCCGATGAACGTCTACGCCGGGACCGGCGTCGGTGAGGCCGCGACCATGCAGGGCTTCGAGATGCTGCTCTACGGCACCGGGGACACGCTCTACGACGCGGACTCCAAGAAGTGGGTCGTCGGCAGCCAGGGCTTCACCGACTCGCTCACCTTCCTCCAGACGCTCCAGAAGGAGAAGCTGATGCCCTCCTCCAAGGAGGCGCTGGCGCCGACGTGGAGCAACACCGTGCCGCAGAAGCTGCTGCCCGAGGGCAAGCTGGCCATCGCGCTCGACGGCTCGTGGGTCTCCCTGAACTGGCAGAAGGGCGGCGCCGCCCCGTGGAAGGACTGGAAGTCCACGATGGGCACCACGGCCATGCCGACCAAGGACGGTGACGGCAACGGGCGCGTGAGCCTCTCGGGTGGCTGGACCTGGGCGATCCCCAAGAACGCCGACAACCCCAAGGCCGCCTGGGACCTGGTCAAACTGCTCGGGGGCAAGGAGCGCGAGCTCGAGTGGGCGATCAAGAACGTGCAGATCCCGGTGCGCAAGGACGTCGCGGCCGACCCGTCGTACTCGAAGGCGAACCCGACCAACAAGTTCTTCGCGTCCCTCGTGCCGATCACCGACTACCGGCCGGCGTACTCGGTCTACCCCCGCATCTCCAAGGAGATCCAGGCAGCGACGGAGTCGATCGTGACCGGTAGCGGCGGGCCGGACGACGTGGCCAAGCAGTACGACGAGCAGGTCAAGGGGATCGCCGGGGACGCCGTCACGAGCGCCTCCGGCTCGTGACCGCAACGGCCCCCGCCCCCGGTGCGGGCACACGGATGCGCCGGGGGCTGCTCCAGGGGCTGCCGCTCGGGCCTGCGGTGGTCCTGCTCGCGGTCTTCCTCGCGGGCCCGATCCTGTACTGCCTGTACTCCGCGTTCACCGACATGGCGCTGACCGGGGCCTCGGGCGCGCAGTTCGTCGGCCTCGACAACTTCCGCGAGGCCTTCGGCAGCAGCCAGTTCCGGCAGTCACTGGTCTACACGCTGATCTTCACGCTGCTCTCCGCGATCATCGGGCAGAACATCCTCGGCATGGTCCTCGCGCTGCTGATGCGCTCCGGCACGGCGTGGGTCCGGGCGTTCGTCAGCGCGATCGTCGTCGGCGCGTGGGTGATGCCGGAGGTGGTCGCGGGCTACATGTGGTCCGCGTTCCTGGGTGACAAGGGCTCCCTGAACGAGATCCTCGGCAAGCTCTCCCTGCCCGGTCAGGACTGGCTGTTCACCGTGCCGATCCTGGCGGTGTCGCTGGCGAACGTGTGGCGCGGGACCGCGTTCTCGATGCTCGTCTACTCCGCGGCGCTGTCCGAGGTGCCCAAGGAGATCGAGGAGTCGGCCACCATCGACGGAGCGGGAACGGTGCAGCGGCTGTGGTCGGTGACGCTGCCGATGATCCGCCGCTCGATCACGACCAACCTGATGCTGATCACGCTGCAGACGCTCTCGGTGTTCGGGCTGATCTGGACGATGACCCGCGGTGGCCCGGCGAACAAGAGCACCACGCTGCCGATCTTCGCCTACCAGCAGGCCTTCCAGCTCTCCCAGCTCGGCTACGGTACGGCGCTCGCTCTCGTGCTGCTGGCCATCGGCGGCGTCTTCTCCCTGGTCTACCTGCGCGCCCTCCGCCTCGACGAGGTGCGCTGATGAGCTCGATCGCCTCGGCGCTGCACCAGCGCCGGCTGTTCGGCAAGACCGCGGTCAACCTGTCCCTCATGGTGCTGGCGGGCGGGTTCATCGTTCCCCTGGTGTGGCTGCTGCTCGCGGCGTTCGACGCTCGGGCCGGCGCGGCGGTGTCGTGGCCGCACCCGTGGACGCTGGGGAACTTCCGCGCGATCCTCACCTACGAGACGACGTACCGCCCGATGCTCAACGGCGCGATCCTCTGCGGCGGCGGCACGATCGTGACCGTGCTCGCGTCCGTGCTCGCGGCGTACCCGCTCTCGCGCTACCAGTTCCGGGCCAAGCGGCCGTTCCTGCTCACGATCCTGTTCGCCACCGGACTGCCGATCACCGCGATCATGGTCCCGGTCTACGGGCTGTTCGTGCAGGTCAACCTGATCGACACGTTGAGCGGCACGATCCTGTTCATGGCCACCACGGCGCTGCCGATCTCCATCTGGCTGACCAAGAACTTCATGGACGGCGTCCCGATCGAGCTGGAGGAGGCGGCCTGGACCGACGGCGCCACGGCCATGCAGGGGCTCCGCACCATCGTGCTGCCGCTGATGTGGCCCGGGCTCGCGGTCGTGACGATCTACACGTTCATCGGTCTGTGGGGCAACTTCTTCGTGCCGTTCGTGCTGCTGTCGTCCAACGACCAGCTGCCGGCCTCGGTGAGCATCTACACGTTCTTCGGGCAGTACGGTCAGATCGTCTACGGCCAGCTCGCGGCGTACTCGATGCTCTACTCGCTGCCGGCGGTGCTGCTCTACCTCGTGCTGTCCCGGCGGCTCGGCGGTGCGTTCTCCTTCGGCGGCGCGGTCAAGGGCTGACCCGCACTCACGACCGGGTGTAGCGCTCGATGTCCTCGTCGAAGGCGGTGATCGCCTCCTTCGTGAGGGTGGGGCGGGTGTCGGCGATCGCGGCGAGGTAGTCCTCGGTGGTCGCGGGTTCGCCCTGCTGGGTGAGGACCTCGCGCTCGAACGCGGCCTGGGAGCCCTTGCGGGCGGCGAACTCGATGTCGGCCGGGGTGAACATCTCGCTGCCGGCGACCAGCCTCGGGAGGTCGACCCCCGACGTGGCCGCACCGAGGTACCGCGCCCAGATCGCGGCACGGGCGGCCGGGTCGGGTGGCCCGACCGGGATCACGTAGTCGAAGCGCCCCGGGCGCAGGAAGGCCGTGTCGAGCGACCGCACCGAGTTGGTCGCGCAGATGAGCAGCCGGTCCCCGTGCTCACGGAAGCCCGGGATCAGCTTGAGCAGCTCGTTGGTCACGCCGTGCCCGGGGTCGTGCGCCATCCCCGAGCGGGCCCCGGCGATCTCCTCGACCTCGTCGATGAACAGCAGCACCGACTCCAAGGTGGCCAGCTCGGCGAAGGCGTCGCGCAGAGAGGCGGCGAGGCCCTCGTCGGCCGTCGCCGCCAGCCGGGACGGGAACAGCTCGACGAAGGGCCACCCCAACCGCGAGGCCACCGCCTTGGCGAAGCTGGTCTTCCCGGTGCCGGGCGGACCGAACAGGATCACCGCCTTGGGCGGGGCCACGCCGTACTGCTCGGCGAGCGTCGGCTGCGCGAGCGGCAGCACCAGCCTGCGCTCGATGATCTGCTTCTCGTGCTCCATCCCCGCCATGGCGTCCCACAGGTCCGTCGGCAGCACCCGCCCCCCGAGCTCGGCGAGCACCCCCGCGTCGACGGCACCGGGGTGCTCGACCTTCTCGAAGTACACGAGGTTGTCGCGGGCGTCGTAGCCGGAGTTCTCCAGGGCGCTCGTGCCGGTCGCCTCGGGTGGCAGCAGCGCGCTGAACCGACGTACGCCCAGCGCGTGCAGCCGCCGCTCGAGCTCGGCGACCAGCGAGCTCCCGATGCCGCGGTTGCGCCAGCGGCCGGACAGTGCCAGCAGCAGGATCCAGGCCCGCTCACCGTGTGCCTGCGCCACCGCCATCCCCACGAGCTCGCCTCCCACCACGGCGACGACCGCCGCGGTCGAGGCGTCGGACTGGCGTGCCGCGGTCATCACCTCGGAGACAGGGAAGGCGTGGTGCGGCTCGCCGGCCAGCCGGCTCTGGTCCCAGACCTGGATCGCCTGGTCCAGGTCCTCGTCCTGGAAGTCACGCAGTCGCCAGGCAGGCATCGCCACCACCTCGTCCGGTCGGCGTCGCAGCGCCGAGTGAATGCGCGAGCGTACCGCAGGCCCACCTGTCCGGAGAGATCCTCGCTGCCCCCGTGAGGTCGCCTACCGCGTCGTCTCGTCTTCGGGGCGGTGGGCTCGGGGTACCGCCGGATGAGCGGCCAGGTACCGCACGGCCACCAGGGCTCCCCCCAGCAGCAGCACCAAGAACCCGATCATCACCGCGAGTATCCAGGGCATGTGCATCATCATGTGGGTCTCCTTGTTTCCCTCGACGGTAGGCGCGAGCAGGTGGCAGGAGGGCAGGCAGACCTTACGAACGCATGACGCCCGCCCCGTCGGCATCGTGCGGCCGCGTCCACGGGTGACGGGGTGCCGCAAGAATTCCGTAACAGTTGGGTCCGCAGGGCGGCGTGGACGACCTCTAGGGTCGAGCACGTGTCCGTCCTTGACCCGTCCAGCCCGGCGCGCCCACCGGTCCTCGGAGCCGCGATGCGCGGCGAGCCGTGCCTGGTGCACGGCCTCGAGGACCTCCCCCTCGTCCTGCCGGTGACTCGCTGGACGAGCACGGCCGACCACAGCGACGAACAGGTCCTCTCGCACTGCACCGGGTCGACGATCGACCTGGGCTGTGGACCGGGACGGATGAGCGAGCACCTGGCGGCGGCCGGCGTCGAGGTGCTCGGGATCGACATCACCGACGAGGCGGTCGCCCAGACTCGGGCGCGCGGCGCCTGCGTGCTGCATCGTGACGTCTTCGACCCCCTTCCGGGCGAGGGGACCTGGGGCTGCGTTCTGCTGGCCGACGGGAACATCGGCATCGGCGGCGATCCCGTGCGGCTGTTGCGCCGGGTACGAGAGCTGCTGGCGCCGGGGGGTCGCGTCGTCGCCGACCTCTCGCCGCCGGGGTCGGGCCTGACGACTCGCACCGTCGAGCTCGAGTGCGCCGGCTACCGGTCGCGGCCCTTCCGCTGGTCGCAGGTCGGCCCCGAGGCCGTGCACGAGGTCGCTACCGCCGCCCGGCTGGCGGTGCGGGCCCTGCACGAGTACGACGGACGCTGGTTCGTCGTCCTCGACCGGGGGTTCTGATGAGGAGCGCGGGCCGGTGGCCGGTGCCGCGTGAGGAGAGCTTCGGCTCGACCCTGCGTGGGCCGGAGGTTGCGGCCCGGGTGGGGACCTGGCTGGGAGTCTGCTTCACCGTCGCGTTCCTGACCGGGGTGTGGAGCCACCTCTACCAGAACCAGCCGGGCTGGCTGACGATCCCGACCCGACCGGTCTGGATCTACCGGGTGACCCAGGGTCTGCACTACCTGTCCGGGACAGCGGCGGTGCCGTTGTTGCTCGTCAAGCTCTACGCGGTCTACCCGCGGCTGTTCCAGAAGGTGCCGTTCGGACGGCTGCGTGAGCTGACCCTGCACCTGCTCGAACGGGCTTCCATCGCGCTGCTGGTGGCCGCCGGCATCTTCCAGCTCGTGACCGGTGTCGCGAACTCGGCCCAGTTCTACCCCTGGTCGTTCTCGTTCCGTTCCACCCACTACGCCCTCGCCTGGGTCGCGATCGGGGCACTCGTGCTCCACGTCGGGGTCAAGCTCGAGCTGATCCGCTCGGCGTACTCCCGTCCGATCGAGGACGGGGAGCGACCCGGCCACGGGCTGACCCGACGGGGCCTGGTCCGCACCGCCATGGTCGCCTCCGGGGTCGCCGTCCTCTCCGTCGCCGGCGGCACTGTGCCGTGGCTGCGGAAGGTGTCCATCTTCGAGACCCACAACGGCTCCGGCCCCCAGGACGTGCCGATCAACAAGTCCGCGCACCGAGCCCGTGTCGTGGCCGCCGCTCTCGATCCGGCGTACGTCCTGGAGGTCGCCCACGGGGGGACGACGCAGCGGCTGAGCCTCGCGGACCTGAAGCGGATGCCGCAGCACACGGCGCGCCTGCCGATCGCGTGCGTCGAGGGGTGGAGCGCGGCCGGTGACTGGACCGGGGTCCGGGTCCGGGACCTGCTCGACCTGGTCGGAGCGCCCGCCGGGTCCGTGGCCCGGGTGCGGTCGCTGCAGCCACGCGGGGCGTTCCGGTCCTCGCAGCTGCGCGGCAACCTCGCCGACGACCCGCTGACGCTGGTGGCACTGCAGCTCAACGGCTCACCGCTGAGCATCGACCACGGCTACCCCGCCCGGCTCATCGCACCGAACCGACCCGGCGTGCTCCAGACCAAGTGGCTGGGACGTCTCGAGGTCGTCTCGTGAGTGCTGTCCGCGGGCTGCTCGGCGCTGTCGGCCTCTCGCTGATCCTGGTGGGGCTCTGGAAGCTCCTCGGCACCGACCTGCCCGACCTGGTCAACATCGGCGTCTTCCTCGCCGGCGGCGTCCTCGCCCACGACCTCGTGCTCGCCCCCGCCGTCGCGGTGGTCGGGGTCACCCTGCTGCCCCGGCTGCCCCGCCCCTCCCGCGCCCCCGTCGTGGTCGGTCTGGTCGTGCTTGTCTCGGTCACCCTCATCGCGGTTCCCGTCCTCGGCCGCTACGGCGCCAAGCCCTCCGACCCCTGGCTCCTGCCGCGCGAGTACGGCCCCCTCTGGCTGGGCTTCGCCGCTGTGGTGGCACTCGGCGTGGTCGTAGCGTCGGTCGTACGACGCAGGAAGGGAGTGTCCTGATGGCACGCGTGCACGTCGTGGACGACGACCACACCGTTCGGGAGGTCGTCGTGTCCTACCTCAGGGCCGCCGGGCACGACGTCGCGGAGTCCGCGGACGGCGAGACTGCGCTGGCATCGCTGCGCCTGGAGGCAACGGACCTCGTCGTCCTCGACCTGATGCTGCCCGGCATCGACGGGCTCGAGGTGTGCCGACGGCTCCGGCAGCGCTCCGACGTGCCGGTGATCATGCTGACCGCGCTCGGCGACGAGACCGACCGCGTCGTGGGGCTCGAGCAGGGCGCGGACGACTACGTGACCAAGCCGTTCAGTCCGCGGGAGCTCGTCCTGCGCGTCGACTCGGTGCTGCGCCGGGTCGGTGAGCGAGCCACCACCTCGGACGAGCCGATCCACGACGGGGACCTGGTCGTCGACCCTGCCCGCCATGTCGTCACCCTCGACGGCCGCGGGGTGACGCTGACCGCGCGCGAGTTCGACCTGCTGCGCCACCTCCTCGCGCACCCCGGCGTCGCCTTCTCCCGAGACCAGCTCCTGCAGGAGGTGTGGGGCTGGTCCTTCGGTGACAAGTCGACCGTCACCGTCCACGTGCGCCGGTTGCGGGAGAAGGTCGAGCGGGACCCGACGCGGCCGGTGCGGCTGCAGACGGTGTGGGGTGTCGGCTACCGCTGGGAGCCGCAGCAGAGTCCCGTCGCGCCGTCGGGCTCCTCGACCGGGCGGGCCCCCCGTGAGTGACACGCTCGCGGTCATCCTGGTCGCGGCGGCCTGGTCCGGTGCCGTGGGGCTGCTCGGCTTCGTCGTCGGCTGGCTGCTGCGTCGCGCCTCGCTGCGGTGGCTGCCGGCCGGGGTGTCGCTGGTGGCCGTCGTCGCGGTGGTCGCCGGCGTCATCGGAACGTCGCGGGCGATGTTCCTGTCCGCACACGACTTCCACGTGGTGCTGATCGTCCTGCTGGTCGCCGGGACGGTCGCGCTCGCCTTCGCCGCCCTCGTCGGCGCGACCGTCGTACGGTGGTCCGTCGCGCTGCGCGAGGACGCCCGTCGCTTCGGGATGAGCGGTGAGTTCGTGTCTCGCAGCGGCGGTCCGGCCGAGTTCCAGGAGCTCTCGGCGGAGCTGACCCGCACCAGCGCACGACTGGCCGAGTCCCGCGACCGCGAGGCCCGGCTCGAGGAGGCGCGGCGCGAGCTCGTCTCCTGGGTCTCCCACGACCTGCGCACCCCGCTGGCCGGGCTGCGGGCGATGACCGAGGCGCTCGAGGACGGGTTGGCCGAGGAGCCCGCGCGCTACCACGCACAGATGCGCACCGAGGTGGACCGGATGGTGCGGATGGTCGACGACCTGTTCGAGCTGTCCCGCATCCACTCCGGGCTCCTTCCGCTGTCGCTCGAGACGGTGCAGCTCGGTGACCTGGTGAGCGAGACGATCGCCGGCGCCGACCCGCTCGCTCGAGCCCGCGGGGTCTCCCTCGGCGGAAGCGTCGAGGAGGGCGTCCTGGTGCGGGTCGACCCCGGGGGGCTGTCCCGGGTGATCGCGAACCTCGTGGTGAACGCGATCCGGCACACCCCCGTGGACGGAACCGTGCAGATCATCGGGCGCGCCCTGGCAGACGGTGCCGAGCTCAGCGTGGTCGACGGCTGCGGAGGCATCCCGGACGAGGACCTCCCCCTCGTCTTCGAGGTGGCCTGGCGCGGGAGCCACGCACGGACACCGTCCGCCGACAGCGGCGCGGGCCTCGGGCTGGCGATCGTCAAGGGGATCGTCGAGGCCCACCGCGGCAGCGTCACGGTCAGCAACCAGGACGCCGGATGCCGTTTCTCGGTGCGGCTTCCGGCCTGAGGTCGTCTCAGGCGCTCGACGGCTGCGGCTGGCTCATCGAGGATCGCAGCAGCGCGAGGGACACGACCGGGAACACGATGACCGAGAGCAGCCCGGCACAGACCAGGGCGGCGGCCGTGACCGCACTCATCAGCCCGGTGAGCACGCCGATCTGAGTCGCGGTCACGATGAACGGCAGCGAGGTCGCCTGCAGGAGTGCCGCCGCGGCCACGGACCGGTGGTCGAAGAGCCGGACGAACACCAGCGCCGGCAGGCCCCGCACCATCAGCAGCGCGAGCACCAGGACAGGAACCCGGAGCAGTGCCGCCGGGTTCTCGACGAGGCCGTGGAGGTCCAGGCGGAGCCCGCTGGTGACGAAGAAGACCGGGATCAGGAAGCCGTAGCCGATCGCCTCCAGCTTGAGGCGGAAGTTCGGGTGCGAGGCCCCGTCCTGGTCCAGCAGCCCCACGACCGCACCGGCCATGAACGCACCCAGGATGCTCTCCAGACCGAACCGCTCGGCCAGCGCCACGAACGCCACCAGCAGCACGACTGCCGCGCGCACCCGGATCTCCGCGGTGGTGTCCTGCAGCCTGGTCAGCGTCATGTCGAGCCGTTGCGACCGGGCGGCCAGCGAGACGGCCACCGCCGTCGCCGCCACCAGCATCGCGAACATGCCGAGCAGCAGCAGCCGGCTTCCGGTGCTCCCCTCCGAGCTGGAGAAGAGCAGGGAGAGCAGCACGATCGCGGCGAAGTCGGCGACCGAGGCGGCCGCGACGACACTCTGCCCGAGCCTGCTCTCCACCTGTCCGGCATCCTTGAGCACCGGAACGACCAACCCCAGGGACGTGGCCGACAGCGCGACCGCGACCAGGCCTGGGCTCCGCACCCAGCCTGCGGCGTCCAGACCCAGACCGACCCCGACCCCGAGAAGCAGGGTCACGAGATAGCCCAGCCCCGCGAGTGTCAGCAGGCGTCCCCGCAGCCGGTGGACGTCGATCTCCAGGCCGGCCAGGAACAACAGGAACGCCAACCCGAGCAGCGCCACGATCGAGACCGGGACGTCGACCTCGACCCAGCCGAGCACCTGCGGGCCGACCAGGACGCCGACGATGATCTCCACCACCACGGACGGGAACCGCAGCGCCGGAGCGAGACCGAGCGTGAGCGGGCCGAAGAACGCGATGACCGCGACCACCAGCAGGTTGGTGAACTCGACGTCGGGCATCGGTCCTCCTCAGCTGTGAGGTGACGCCCCGCGGGTCATCGGTAGTCGGGGTTGTCGAAGTCGAAGCGGCAGCCGGCGTCCCACTCCGAGCGCTGGTTCCCGTGGGCCGGGATGCCACCTGCGGCCTTGAGCAGCCGTGCGAGGTGGATCAGGTTCCACGTCATGAAGGTCGTGTTGCGGTTGGTGAAGTCGTTCTCGGGCCCGCCCGACCCGGGGTCGAGGTACGACGGCCCGGGCCCCGCCTCCCCGATCCACCCCGCGTCCGCCTGGGGCGGGATCGTGTAGCCGATGTGCTGCAGCGTGTACAGCACGTTGTGGGCGCAGTGCTTGATGCCGTCCTCGTTGCCGGTGATCAGGCAGCCGCCGACGCGGCCGTAGTAGAGGTACTGGCCACGGTCGTTGAGCAGGTGCGAGCCGCCGTACAGCCGTTCGTGCACCTGCTTCATCACCGAGCTGTTGTCACCGAGCCAGATGGGGCCGGCCAGCACCAGGATGTCGGCGGCCTTGACCTTCTCGAAGATCTCCGGCCAGTCGTCGCTGGCCCACCCGTGCTCGCGCATGTCGGGCCAGACGCCGGTCGCGATGTCATGGTCGATGGCCCGAACGACCTCGACCTCCACACCGTTCGCCTCCATGATGCGTCGGCTGATGTCGACCAGACCCTGGGTGTGGCTGACCTCCGGGGACCTCTTGAGCGTGCAGTTGAGGAACAGGGCACGCAGGGCGACACCCGGTGACTCCCCGACGGTCTGGGCGCTGGTGGCTGGCTCGGTCACGATGGCTCCTTCCAGACATGCCGCGAGTGGTGAGCACGACCCCAGAGCGTCAGCCGATCACGCGCACGATCGCGGCACAGTAGTCGTCCGTACGGCCGGTCGACGACTTGAGCACCGTGAAGGAGACTTCGTAGTCGTCGTCGGGGTTGTTCGGGGTCCCGTTGTCGGAGATGACCACCCGGAACCTGAACTGGCCCGGATCGCGGGCGATGGCTCGGCCGTCGGGTCCGTAGGCCGTGGACGGCCCGGTCAGCAGCGTGACGACCGTGGTGAGGCCGCCGTCGACAGTGACCTTCAGGTCCTTCGCGAGGTACGCCGTCTTGATCGTGACGCTGCGGCGCGACGCGACCCCCGTGACGGTCTCCTGCACGTTGATGTGCTCCAAGAAGTACTCCGCACCGGACCTCGTCGTCCGGAGTTGCAGCCTGGACCTGAACGTGCCGGCATCCACCGCAGTCAGTCCCTTGACGTCGCAGTAGTCGCGGATCGTGTTGGAGAACTGCTCGACGATGGTCTCGCGCGACGGAGGCGCCGCCGTGGCCGGCCCGGATCCGAGCCCCGCGACTGCCCCGAAGGCCGCCACCGACACCAACGACACCAGCGACCGTGCTCTGCGATTCATCGGCTGCGCCCCTCGTCGTGCATCGACGCTACTCAGGTTCGGTCTCGCCGCCATGGCCCGTCCGGGTGGTCGTGGTCGTGGTCGGCACGGCCTGGTTGGGGGGTCCGTGCCAGGGTGGCCGGATGAGCGAGTCGAACGCCACCCCCTCCCCCGTCGTGCTGGTCACCGGAGCCAACGGCCTGGTCGGCTCCCGCATCTGTGCGGCGCTCGTCGAACGCGGTGTGACCGCGCGTGCACTGGTACGACGTCCCGGCACCGCCGCGGCCCTCGAGGGCGTCGAGGAACGCGTCGGGGACTTCCACGACCCCGAGGTGGCCGCGGCCGCGGTCCAGGGTGCTAGCGCTGTCGTGACCACGGTTCACCCGATGGGCAGCGACCTCCAGACGCAGCACCGGATCGCGGTGGAGGGCACGCCGGTGCTGGCTCGCGCGGCCCGCGACGCAGGTGTCGCGCGGCTCGTGCACATCTCCACCGCGGCCGTGTACGACCGCGCGCCCCAGACCGGCGACGTCGACGAGTCGGCCTCGCTGGTCGGCGACGACGCCAACGCCTACGCCGTGACCAAGCGTGACACCGACGCCGCCCTGGCCGAGGTCGACGGCCTCACCCGCGTGCTGCTACGCCCGCCGGCGATACTCGGGCCCGGTGAGACCTCGATCTGGAACACCGCACGGCCCGCGGCGATGCGCGGCGACGAGCAGGCCCGCCACGCCGTTCCCGAGCACACCTTCGCGTGGGTCCACGTCGACGACCTCGCGGCCCTCGCCGCCGACCTGGCGGCCGGGCGTGTCGAGCCGTCCACGGACCCCGGCAGCGGTCCCGTCGAGGGCGGCTGCACCGTCCTCAACGTCGCGGCCGACGAGCCGGCCACCGCCCGCGACTACTACGAGACGGTGACCGGGGCGCTCGGCGTCGAGCCGGTCTGGGACGACGGACCCACGTGGACCGGCCGGATCCTCGCGGGGCGCGCCCGTGGGTGGGGGTGGACGCCGGAGGTGGACCTCCGTCGGGCGCTGGCGGAGATCGCCGACGGGTTGCGCTCCCCCTGATTACCAGGGGATGTCGGCGAACTTGTGCTCCCCATGGCGTGCATGCCGTGGGGAGCAACAGTTCTCCTGCATCCCCTGGTAATCAGTCCTCGTCAGCCGGCCTAGCCGCTCAGCCGCTCCAGGTCGTGAACAGGTCAGGCTCCTCGACCGGCTGCTCCGCCGCTTGCGGGTGCCGCACCACCGAGCCCGCGAAGCCAGGACCGGGGTCGGGTGCCGTGCGCTGCTTCCAGGAGGTGGCCGCCGCGTTGGCGAGGCGGTCCGCCTCCTCGTTCAGCGGATGGCCCGAGTGGCCCTTGACCCACTCGAACCGCACCCGGCGACCGAGCATCGCCTGGTCGAGCGCCTGCATGATCTCGACGTTGACGACGGGCTTCCCGTCGCCCTTGCGCCACCCGCGCCGCTTCCAGCCCGCTATCCACTTGGTGATCGCGTTGATGACGTAGGTGCTGTCGCAGTACACCAGGAGCTCCTCGTCCAGGTGCGCCGTCTGCTGGAGCAGGTCCAGCACCGCGGTCAGCTCGGCCTTGTTGTTCGTCCCATGGGCCCAGCCCCCGGCCGCCCAGCACTCCTCGTGGACGTACCAACCCCAGCCGGCCGGACCCGGGTTCCCCAGCGCCGAGCCGTCGGCCGCCGCGATGATCGTCACGTCCCGCATCCTGCCACCACGCTCTCCTCACGGCACACGGCCTTCTGTTCCCTTGCTCCGGGTGCTGGCTTCGGCCACGCTCGGTGGATGGAGGACCGGCAGATCGCCAGATGGCGGTTGCGTAGCCAGCACCTGGTGGCACCGCACGCGACGTCCGCGGCCGAGGTGGTCCGAAGCCTGCTGGGCGTACAGGCCGAGAACGCAGGCCAGGCCGCGTGGGCGGTCGCCAGCCGGACTGAACGACCCGACGCGACCGAGCTCGATGCGCTGCTGGACGAGGGCCGGGTGGTCCGCACCCATGTGCTGCGACCGACCTGGCACTTCGTCGCGGCCGACGACATCGGGTGGCTGCTGGAGCTGACCGCTCCCCGCGTCCGCCCCCTCATCCTCCGCCAGCTGACGGCGACCCACGGGCTGGTCGGTGAGAGTCTGGACCGGGCGACGTCGATCGTGCTCCAGGCCCTCGCGGGGCAGACCGATCAGACTCGCGAGCAGCTCTCCGAGTGTCTGCGTCGAGACGGCGTCGAGCCGAACGGACAGCTGGTGATGCTGCTGCTCGCCCTGCTCGAGCTGGACCGGCTCATCTGCAGCGGACGCCGCAACGAGGGGCTGCACACCTACGCGGCGTTCTCCGACCGTGTGCTGTCCTTCAGGCGGCTGGAGCGGGACGAGGCGCTCGCGGAGCTGGCGCTGCGCTACTTCACGGGTCACGGTCCCGCCACGGAGCGCGACCTCGCCTACTGGGCGACACTGACTCTCGGCGACGTGCGCAGCGGCCTCGCACAGGTCCGCGGTCGCCTCTCGTCCTTCGATCACGACGGCCGCACCTACTGGCACGCTCCGGGCGAACCGCCACCTGGGACGCGGCTGGACCCGGCGGGTCATCTGCTGCAGATCCTCGATGAGATCTACCGCGGCTACCAGGACAGCCGGATGGTGCTCGACGGCGAGCGCCTCGCTCCCGCAGGCCGCGAGACCGCGATCGGGATGGCGCTCGTGGACGCGCAGCTGGTCGCCGGGATGAAGCGCACGATCGGCCGTCGCGTCGTCTTCGACATCACGCCGTACGACGGGACGCTGTCGTCCTCACAGCGCTCAGCCGTGGAGCAGGCCGCCGCGCGGTACGCCGAGTTCCTCGGCCTCGACCACGAGCTCCGCGTGCGCTGAGCAGCGCGCTCGCTCCAGCCCGTTCGGTCAAGCGGGCTTGGCGTAGGCCGCGACACCGGTGTCGAGGATCACGCAGGGCTCGTCACCCAGCGTCCACGCGTCGTGTCCCGGGTCGAGATCCACGACGTCGCCGGGACCGATCGTGATCTCGTCTCCGCCGTCGAAATGAACGGTCATCTTCCCGGACAGGCAGATCCCGGTGTGGTGGGTCTTGCAGGAGTCCGTGCCGGCGATGGGTTTCACGTCGTTCGACCAGCGCCAGCCCGGTTCGAAGACGCCGCGGCCGATCGTGAAGTCGCCGAGCGTGATCACGTCCATGTGTCCGTGGGCCTGGAACGGCCGGGTTTCCTGCGGGGTGTCGATGTTCAGCGTGTCGGACATCAGGTCCTCCAGTGGTGTGGACAGCGGGGGCTGTCGAAAGCCCCCACCGACAACCCCCTGCTTCTCCACCGTGCTCCTCATCGCGGGCCCACACATGACACGTTCGGGCCATGGTCCGTCGCACGGACGCCCAGTCCGAGTCGTGGAGGTCGGTCACCGGTGGTCGGACCTCAACCGGGCAAGGCCGTCGAGCAGCAGGTCGAGCCCGAAGTCGAACTCGTCCGCGAAGTCGTAGCCCGGTCGGAAGTAGTACTCACTGGCCATGTCCACCATGTGGGGGTACTCCCCGGTGGCGAACCGCTCCATGATCGGCTCGGCGACGTCGCTGACCGTCTCGGGGCCGTCGAAGGGCAGACCGGCCTCCTGGAGCGCGAACCCGTAGGTGAAGCTGTCGATCAACGCGTAGGCGTGGGCGGTCAGCGCGCGGGAGAACCCGGCGGCCAGCAGGGTCCCCAGGACCACATCGTGGTGTCGAAGAGTCGCCGGGCCGGGGGCGGTGCGGGACTCCAGCAGGCCGATGGCCCAGGGGTGCCGGCGCAGCACCGTTCGTGCGGAGCTCGCCCGCAGCCGCATCTCGGCTCGCCAGTCGCCCCCGATCGTCGGCAGCGCGATCTCGCTGAAGACGATGTCGACGATGCCGTCCAGGATCTCGTCCTTGTTGGCCACGTGGTGGTAGACGCTCATCGGCTTCACGCCCAGCTCCTGCGCGAGGGAGCGGATCGTCAGTGCGCCGAGGCCACCGGCGTCGGCGACTGAGACCGCGGCGCGCAGCACGAGCTCCCTGCTCAGCCGGCCACGCGGACGGGGCGCGGCGGCCTTTCCTCGTAGGTCCGGTTCGTCCTTCCCCACTGCACTAGTCCTTTCGGGTCATGGCCACCCTTACTAAGTACGATACGCTGTCCGTACTTAGTAAGGCGAGAGGCTCGCCGGATGTGGAGCACACCATGAGCACAGCGGCTGGACGCAGCGAGACGACAGGACGTCAGCAGACACCAGAACTACCGGGCTCGATGCGGGCCGTCGTGCAGGACCGGTTCGGATCGGTCGAGGTGCTGCACATGGCACAGATCGATCCTCCCGAGATCGCCGACGACGAGGTCCTGCTTCGGGTGCGCGCGGCCGGGCTGGACCGTGGCACCTGGCACCTGATGAGCGGTCGGCCCTACCTGATGCGCGTCATCGGCTTCGGCGTGCGCAGACCGAAGAACCGGGTTCCGGGCCTCGACGCCGCCGGCACCGTCGTGGCCGTCGGGTCCGCAGTGACGCGGTTCGCCCCGGGAGACCGGGTGTTCGGCGTGACCCGCGGTTCCTTCGCGGAGTACGCCGCCGCCCGGGAGGACAAGCTCGCCGTCATGCCGGAGAACCTGACCTTCGAGCAGGCCGCGGTCGTGCCCGTCTCCGGCCTCATCGCCCAGCGAGGGCTCTGTGACTCCGGCCGGCTCCAACCCGGCCAGAAGGTGCTCATCACCGGGGCATCGGGTGGGGTCGGCAGCTACGCCGTCCAGCTGGCCGCGGCGCTCGGCGCCGAGGTGACCGGTGTGTGCAGCACCGGGAAGCTGGATCTGGTGCGCTCACTGGGAGCCGACCACGTCGTGGACTACACCGTTCAGGACTTCGCGGAGGGAGCCGAGCGCTACGACCTCATCCTGGACATCGCCGGCAACACGCCGCTTTCCCGGTTGCGCCGGGTCCTCGCGGCCCGAGGGACCGCCGTCATCCTCGGCGGCGAGCAGGGAGGCCCGGTCACCGGCGGCTTCGGCCGGTCGCTGCGGGCTCCGGTCCTGTCGCTGTTCGTCCGGCAACGGTTCGCCATGGTGGCGGCCGCCGAGAGCGGCCGCGACCTGGAGCGGCTCATCGCCTACCTTCAGGACGGGCGGGTCCGGCCGAGCATCGATCGCACGTACCCCCTCGAGCGTGTGCCCGACGCGATGCGTCACCTGGTCGCCGGACGTGTGCGCGGAAAGGTCGCCATCACCGTGTGAGCCGTTCGACCGCCCCTCCACTGCGGGCTCCTCCCGCCCCCTCTGGGCACCTCCCACCCTCGGCGGCGCAGGATGCCCCCCACATCCTCACCGGTACCGGCTGATGACCTCTGGCTCGTGATCGCCCCATCCTTGTTCCGAGATGAGACCCCAACAGTCGGGGCGTGATCCGTCAGTGTCAGTGACTCCGTACTCGTCTGCCAGCTGGCGGGCTGTCAGGACCTGACCTGCGAACCGGCCGTGGTAGGAGTCGGCGGCCAGAGCCACGACACCGCGCGCAACGTACGCCGGGGACTCCGATATTGCGAAGCCGGGCACCGTGCGACAGGCATCGCGCCAGGAGGCTTCAGTGACACCGAAGTTGTCGAGCATCCGCTCCGAACGCAGCCACCCCGGCGTGACGCCGACCGGAACGACGGGGTGATTCGTGAGTTCGGCGGCGAGGTTCTTGACGAGCCGGTCGACGCTCGCCTTCACGAAGTCGTAGTAGAACCCCACGCTGGCTCGCACGTCGGCGTTGACCGCGCTGGTGCCGTCGGTCATCTCTATCAACAGTCCGGGTCCCGTCTCGAGCATCAACGGCAGCGCGAGCGCGCTCGTCACCACGTGCGTCTCCACTCCCATGCGGAGCATCCGCAGCCCACCGGCAAGATCGTGCTGCCACAGCGGCGTATCCCACTGCGCGTACCGGTCGCCGCCGAAGATGTCGTTGACCAGGACGTCGAGACGCCCGTGGTCCTGGCGGATGCGGTCGACGAGGGCCGCTACCGCCTCGACATCGAGATGGTCCACTCGCAGCGCCATGCCGTCGCCGCCGGCCGCAGTCATCAGCTCAGCGGTCTCCTCGATGGTCTCCGGGCGGTCCATGTCGGACGGACCCGTGACGCGGCTGCTACGCCCGGTCGCGTAGACGAACATGCCCGTTCGAGCGAGTTCCACGGCGATGGCGCGACCCGCGCCACGGGTGGCGCCAGCGACGACTGCCACGCGACGCGAGAGGTCACAGCCCACCCCGCTCACCATCCTGAGTCGACGTTGCCGGGGTCTGAAGATGCGATGTCGTCACGGCATCGAAGGCGTCCAGGTCCACGCTCGACAGTCTGGCAAAGGACGTCAGCCGACGCTCGCGGACCCGCCTTCGTAGGGCAGGGCTCGCGGCATACTCGGGTCATGAGACGAGCCCGAGTCGACCCGGTTGCCGTCGCGTCTTCGGCGCTGAGTCTCGTCATGCTGGTCATGTACCTCTCGATCACTCGCCAGCAGGGGAGCGCACCGGCCGTCTGGGTAGTTGCCGCACTCGTCCTTGGTGCCGCTGCCGCTGGCTACGGCGCTACTCGCGCAGCCCCCTGTCGCCGTACGTCCCTCGTTCTGGGCGGTCTCGTGCTCATGGCCTTGGGTCTGCTGGCCATCCTCACCATCGGTCTCCCGATCCTGATCGCTGGAGGCCTCTGCCTCATCGCCCTGGTGCGGACGGTGCCAGTGCCCGTCGAACCGTGACGGGTGGAGCGGGATGAGGCGTGGAGCACAGAGGACGGGTCAGGACGGATCCGGTGGCGCCACCGGAGGGAACAGGCAGAATCGTTGCCATCGGGATCGGCCATCTCCACACAGTCGACCTGGTCGCAGCCGATGTCGACGTGCGTCGCGCGAGGAACCCGCAGTCAGCGAGAAAGGCGTTGCCTGGTGGGAGGACGCAGAGCTCATCGCCCTCCGGGTCGGCGAGCACCACGTGACCTTCCTCCGGGCGCTGACCGACGTCGACGTGCCGGGCACCAAGGCGTAGCGCCCGCGTCACCGTGTGCTGCTGGTGCTCGAGGGAGCTGCTCGTGAGGTCGAAGTGCATCCGGTTCTGGTCGGCCTTCGGCTGTGACGCCGAGAGGAATCGGATCCGGAAGCCGGTCTCCTCGTCCGGTAGGACGGTGACGCCGTCGGTCGGGCCCTCGGTCGTCTCCCCGTCCAGTACGCCGGCCCAGAAGCGTGCGAGGCGCACTCCCCTCTGCGGAACCACGGACGGAGACCTGACCCGTCCCGCCGCCACGAAGAGAGCAACGCTAGGACGCTCGAGGGCCGCCCTGCAACACGATTGCCTTCAGCCGCTGATAGCTAGCCCGACTGTTCAGGTCTTCGCCGCCGAGAGGAGCTTGCTGCGGACGACGCGCGTGCCGAGCCAGATCGCTCCCACGAGGCTCGCCCGCTCCCCGAGGTCGGAACGGATCACCGGTGGGGGGAAGGCGGCCATGCCGGCGACCAGCTTGTCCGCTCGATCGATCAGCTCGCTGTTCCCACCGACGCCACCGGTGAGGATGACCTTCTCAGGATCCACGACGGCGCAGATGGCGGCGATCACCGAGGCGATGTGCAGACACTCCTCCTCAACCAGCTCCATGGCCGGTTCGTCGCCGGCTGCCGCCCTGCGAAACAGCTCTTCCACGCTCGCGGGCGGGGCCCCGTCCCAGCCGCCCAGGTCCTTCGCCCGCTCCAGCAACCTGAGGCCGCCGACCGCATCGTGTCTCATCGAGCTGTCGCGGATGGACCCACCGTGCGGTGGCAGGAAGGCCACCTCGCCGGCTGACCCGTGCGAACCGCGCAGGAGGTTGCCCTCGTGGATGATGCCGGCGCCGATGCCGGCTCCCACCGCAACCACCGCGAACGTCGAGAGGTCCCGGGCCACGCCCTGCCACCGCTCCCCCAGCGCGGCGAGGTTGACGTTGTTCTCGAGGACCACCGGCGCGTGCAGCGTGGCACTCAGGGCGCTACGGAAGTCGAAGGGAGAGAACTGGTCGATGTTGATCGCGTAGTGGACCGTGCCACCGTCGGGATCCACCACCCCGGGGACCGACACCGCCACCGTCCTCACCTGCTCGGCCCGGTCCTGGACCGAGGACAACGCGGAGGTCACCAAGGCCGTCGCCTGCTTCACGATGCTCGCCCCACCTCCCGGCGAGGTCGCCTCCCGGCGTTCGTCGAGGATCCGCCCGCGCACGTCTGCGACGGCCGCACGGATGTTGCTTCCGCCGATGTCGACCGCGGCCAGGACCCCGGCGCTCGGGGAGACCTCGTACAAGGTCGCGGACCGGCCCGGCCTGCCGCTGCGCTGCCCGGTGTCCTGGACCATGCCCAGGTCCACGAGTCGCTCCATCGCCGCGAACACGGTGGGCCGCGACAGGCCGCACGCGGTGGCGACCATCGGGCGCGTCACCACCGACTCCTGGTCGAGAAGGTAGGAGAGGACCGTCTCGAGGCCCGACCTGGACTTCTTCATCAATCCTCCCGGAGTCTTGACCGGCTTCGCCCGGGCTGACTATATTCCCATTTGTAAAGCAGGCTGCCTAACTAACGGAGAATCATGGCCGACGGAGTCGACACCACGTCCCAGACCGGCTCGTCGGCACTGTCTCGCCGAGGCTTCCTGGCCGCCGGTGGTGCCACCGGTCTCGGTGTCCTGCTCAGCTCCTGCGGCCTGGGGGGCGCCCCGTCGAAGGGCGGCCAGGGGTCTGGGAAGGGCAGCATCCGGGCGCTGTTCATGAAGCAGGCCGGGTACAGCGAGGAGAACATCCGAGCGATGACCGCGGGCTTCCAGAAGGCGAACCCGAACATCAAGGTGACCGCTGACTTCGTGTCCTACGAGGCCCTGCACGACAAGATCGTCGCGGCGGCGCCTGCCGGCACCTACGACGTGGTGCTGATCGACGTCATCTGGCCCGCGGAGTTCGGGACCAAGAAGATCGTGGCGGACGTGACCGCGAAGTGGCCTGCCAGCTGGGAGCAGAAGATGCTGCCCGGCGCCGTGGCCACACCCAGGTACGCAGACAAGCAGTACGGCGTGCCGTGGATCCTCGACACCAAGTACCTCTACTCCAACACGGCCCACCTGCAGAAGGCCAAGGTCGACCCGGGCTCGCTGGAGACGTGGGACGGCGTGCTGAAGGCGGCCAAGGCCGTCAAGTCGGCCGGCGTGGCCACCTACCCGCTGATCTGGTCCTGGCAGCAGGCCGAGGCGCTGATCTGTGACTACGCACAGCTGCTCGGTGCCTTCGGGGGCGACTTCCTCGATGCCTCCGGGGAACCCGCGTTCAACAAGGCCGCCGGCGTCCAGGCACTCGACTTCATGCGCCAGAGTGTGGCCGACGGCCTGACCAACCCCGCCTCGACCCAGTCCCTCGAGGAGGACGTGCGCCGTGTCTTCTCCGCCGGCAAGGCAAGCCTGGCGCTGAACTGGACCTACATGTACGGCCTGGCCAACGACCCCAAGCAGAGTCAGGTCGCCGGCGACGTCGCAGTCGCCCAGAGCCCCAGCGGACCGGGCGGCCGGCCCGGCGTGAACGGAAGCATGGCACTTGCCGTGACCGGGGGCAGCAAGAACCAGGCCGCAGCGTGGAAGTACATCACCTACCTGACGAGCCAGCCCGTCCAGGACAAGTACGCCGTCAGCTCACTCCCCGTGTGGGCGTCCTCCTACGCCGACCCCGCCGTCGTGAAGACCAACCCGGCGGTCGTCCCGCAGGCGAAGAAGCAGCTCGGCGACATGATCCTGCGCCCGCAGGTGAAGAACTACAACGGGATCTCCCAGGTGCTTCAGGCCGAGATCCAGAACGCCTTGCTCAAGAGGAAGACCTCCCAGAAGGCCCTGGACGATGCCGCTTCGAAGGCATCGACCCTGCTCCGATCGTGAGCACCCGCAAGGGGCGTCCGGGGGCGAAGGGGGAAGGGTTCTTCGCGTTCGCGCTGCTGCTGCCGGCTGCGCTGGTGGTCTTCGGTGTGGTGCTCTACCCGGTGATCCGCACGTTCGTCGTCTCGCTCTTCGCCGTGGACAGCCCGTTGGCTGGCTCGTACCCGTTCGTGGGTCTGGGCAACTACACCCGCGTGTTCCAGGACAGCGCCTTCTACGGCGTGCTGGGCCACACCATGTACTTCACGCTCGTCTCCACCGGCCTGGAGCTAGGGCTGGGCATCGCGGTCGCGCTGCTGCTCAACGCGCCGTTGAAGGCACGATGGCTGTGGCGCAGCATCGTCGTGCTCCCCTGGGCCCTCCCGACCATCGTCAACGGCGCGCTCTGGCGGTGGATCTACAACGGTCAGTACGGCGCCCTGAACGGGTTGCTGAGCACCCTCGGCATCTCGGACGCCCAGCACCAGTGGCTCGGGTCGCCCTTCCTGGCACTCAACATGGTGATCATCGCCGACGTCTGGAAGAACACCTCGATCGTCGTCTTCTTCATCCTCGCCGGCCTCACGACGATCCCCGAGGAGCTCTATGAGGCCGCCCGCATCGACGGCGCCACTCGGTGGCAGGCCTTCGCACGGATCACGCTGCCTCTGCTGGCACCGAGCATCGCGGTCGTGCTGATCCTCCGCACGATCGAGGCGTTCAAGGTCTTCGACATCATCTACGTGATGACCGGCGGCGGCCCGGCCAGCGGCACCCAGACGGTCGCCTTCTACACCTATCTCCAGGCCTTCTCCAACCAGCTCTTCGGGTACGGCGCGGCGCTCGCCTACCTCATCGTGCTCGCCGTCCTGGCGATGGCGACGATCTACCTCCGGATCCTGCGGCAGGGTCAGATGGCCGGTGTCGAGTGAGGCCCACGCGTCGGTTCATGATCGCCATCCACGCTGCGGCCGGGGCCATGGCCCTGGTCGTCCTCGCCCCGTTCGCGTGGCTCGTCGTCTCCAGCATCTCGCCGCCCAGCGAGCTGCTGGCCGCGCACCCGCACTGGGTCCCCGACGCCCCCACGCTGGACCGCTACCGCCAGATCATCAGCGCCGCCCCCGGCGGGGACACCGTGGCGGCGAACTTCCGCCAGGCGATGGTCAACAGCCTCGTCGTGGCCACGTTCACCACGCTGATCTCCCTGGTCGTCGGCACCCTGGGCGGCTACGCCTTCGCCCGGCTCAGGTTCCGGCTGCGCCGTACCTCCCTGTTCGCGTTCCTGACGATCTACATGCTCCCGCCGATCGCGCTGGTCATCCCCCTGTACCTGGCGTTGGCGGCCCTGGGTCTGCTGGACACCAAGACGGGCCTGGTCATCACGTACTGCTCGATCGTGACCCCGTTCTGCCTGTGGACCATGAGCAACTACTTCCTCTCGATGCCGCCCGACCTCGAGGAGGCGGCTCGCGTGGACGGCTGCACTCGCCTGGGTGCTCTCGTGCGGGTGATCCTGCCCCTGGCGCGACCAGGCGTGCTGACGACCGCGATGTTCGGCTTCCTGCTGTCCTGGGATGAGTTCCTCTACTCCTTGATCTTCACCTCGACGAGCAACGCGAAGACGATCCCGGTGGCCATCGCGGAGTTCACCGGCAAGTTCTCCTCGGACTTCGGCCTCATCGCCTCCGGCGGCGTGCTCGCCTCCCTCCCCCCGCTCCTGCTCGCCCTGCTGTTCCAGCGCTACATCGTCGGCGGCCTGACCTCCGGCGCCGTGAGAGGTTGACCCGCCATGCGATTCGAAGACGGCGTGGATGCCCAGCCGCAGACCCTCGCCCGAAGCGCTGAAGCGGTCCGGTCCGGGCTGTCGCAGCTGGCCGGTCTGCAGGGTGGTGAGGTCGTCGCCCTGGTCGGCATCGGGGCCAGTGAGCACATCGCCCGCAGCGCAGCCCCCGCCTGGCGGGCGGCCGGCATCCGCGCCGTGGCGGTCTCGGCCGCCGAGCTGATGAGCGAGCACGTCGCGCTTGCGGACGTCTACGTCGCCCTCAGCGAGTCGGGACGCAGCGCCGAGACGGTGGCCGCTCTCGCCCGCACCGGCGGCCGCCGCGTGGGCATCACGAACGAGCCGGGCTCACCCCTGACCGAGGTCGTGGACGAGGTGCTCCTGCTCGAGAGCGGTCCGGACAGTCCCGTCTACACCACGGGTTACACCGCCACCCTGCAGGCCGTCGGGATGCTGGGTGACCACTGGGCCGGCACGACCAGCGACTGGTCATCGCTTCCTGGCCAGGTGGAGTCGAGCCTGAGTGTGAGCAAGCCTGCCGTCGACGCCCTCGCGATGTCCTTCAGCGGCGCTCGGATCATCGACGTGGTCGGCTCCGGTACGTCGAACGCGACGGCGGGAGAGGGGGCACTGGTGCTGCGTGAGGCGGCTCGGGCGCACACCGCGTCGTACGACACGTACAACTATCTCCACGGGCCCATGGAGCCCCTCGACCCGCAGACGGCTTGCATCATCGTGGGCGACGGGAGAGAGCTGCGGCTGGCCGCAGAAGTCAGCTCCATCGGCTGCCCCACCCTTCTGCTCACCACTCGCGAGGACATCACGACCCTCGACAACCTCACCGTCCTCACGTTGCCGAAGGCCTCTTCGCCTCTGGGCCAGGCGGTGCTGCAGATCGTGCCGATCCAGGCCCTGGCGTGGAGACTGGCCGACGACCGGGGACTGCGCGTGGACGGCTTCCGGTACCAACAGGACGACACCAAGCTGGAGAGCCAGTGACCCGCAGCATCCACGTGATCGGCAACGTGCAGATGGACGTCCTCGCGAGCCCGGTGGTGGGCATGCCGCAGCCAGGTGGTGACGACATCATCGACAGCATCGCGGTGCGCCCGGCGGGTGCGGCCGGCAACGTCTCGCTCGCACTGGCCGCGCTCGGGGTGCAGCATCGCCTCTTCGGCGCCGTGGGTGACGATCAGGCCGGACTCTGGGTCGCCGACGAGCTCCGCCGGCTGGGGTTGGGCGACGACCTCCAGATCGTGAACGGTCAGGACACCGGGATCTCCATCGCCCTCGAGGCGCCCGATCGGGAGCGTGCCTTCCTCACCGCGCACGGAGTCCTCGACAGCTTCGAAGAGCAGAGCATCCCTGGTGACGCTGTGAACGCCGACCTGGTGATCCTCACGGGCTACTTCTCCATGCCGGGGCTGCGGGGATCCGGGACCCGCAGGCTCCTCGAGCAGGCCCGCTCCCGGGGAGCCACCACCGTCTTCGACACCGGATGGGATCCCGAGAACTGGACCACCGGCGCGGTTGACGAGCTCCTGGCATTGCTTCCACTGGTCGACGTCTTCCTGCCCAACGAGCCCGAGGCGGCGGCTCTTGCCGGCACGAGCGACATGGGCGAGGCGGCTGCGTTCCTCGGCGGCCACTGCCCCGGTTGGGTCGTCATCAAGCGAGGCGAGGCGGGTGTGCTGGCGACCGGCCCCGACAGCGAACGGCTCACCATGACCGCCCCACGAGTGGTGCCACTCGACACCACCGGAGCCGGCGACAGCCTGGCCGCAGGGATGCTCGCCGAGCTGTCCGCTGGGTGCACGATGGCGGCGGCGCTGGCGACCGGTGTGCGGGTTGCCTCCACCGTCGTGGGACGTCCCTCTCGGAACCGGTACCCGTCGCGCGAGGAGCTGATCGCGCTCCAGCCACCCGACTCGGCTCTCGCCTAGATCTCGGCGGACTCGTAGGCCCGGTCCGACGTTTCGACATCTACGTGAGTTGTGGGTTCAGCGCGCACCAGCTGGGCTCGGAACGGCTGGGCAGGGGACCCTTCGGGGACAACGTCCTCGCCGTCACCGTCCGCGACGGCGTGATCGTCGACGCAACCATGACCACGGCGCACAACACGAACAGGTTCGCGGCCACCATGTGGAACCCGTTCTGGAAGTGGATGGCGAGGGCGCACCCGAACGACGAGCCGCGGATGGCGGCGTTGGAGGAGCCCAACGCGAGCCCAGCCCGTGTGAACGGCTCACTCCGTCTCTGGCATCAGCGCATGCAGGGGTACGTCGACGCGGTGCAGGCGGGCAAGACGCGGTAGGTAGGAGCGTGGCGGTAGGACGCGGCTTCTCTTCCTGCCCGGGGCAGCCTCCGTCAGTGATGCCGGGCGCGGTGCTGGGCCAGCACGTCGAGACCGAAGTCGGCCTCGGGATCGCGCCAGACCGAGTGCGCGTGGTTGGCGCCGCGCTGGGTGTTGTCCCACTCGATGAGCAGCCGCGGTCCCTGCAGCCGGTAGTAGTGCGGCTGCCCGGGATCGACCGGGCCGGCCCAGGCGAAGTGCACGTGGTCGAGCGTGGCGTCGTCGTAGGACGCGAGGGGACTGACGCTATCCGGGATCCGGTCGAAGTAGGTGCCGAGCAGCGCACGCAACAGCTCGCGTTGTGAGGTGTCGAGGTCGCGGCCCGCGACGCCCCGGGGGGCAGTCGTGTACTCGACGGTGCGGTGGTCCTCTGGGGTGAAACCGGCCGCCTCGTCGATGGCATCGCTGAGGGTCTGCAGCTTTGCCTGCTCCGCGTCGTCGGCGAACCGCTCGTCTCGCCAGATGCCGGCCAGCGGGATCACCCGGTCGCCCTCGGAGACGGACGTGCGGTTGGCGGTGACGAAGTCCGAGGGGGCTCTGTCGAGCAGCACGGCCTGCGCAGCGAGGTCGGGAGGCAGCGAGCGCACGAGCTCTCGGGCGAGATCCTCGACTCGGGCGAGCGGCCGGTTCACCGCGTTACCGAGCAGCGGGGAGGATGCCGGGTCTGCACCCATGAAGCAGGGGGTCGTGGCGACGAGCTCGCCGTCGACCACGAGGTTGTTGAGCGAGACGTGGTGCCCGCCGAACCGCCAGCCCCAGGGGCCGTCGCCGCCCGGCTCGCCGAAGACGCGGAGGTAGTAGAGCCCCGGGTCGCGGCCGCGCTCCCGGTCGAAGCGGGTCACGAACCCCTCGACCCGGTCGAGCACGTTCTCCAGCCCCATCGTGAGCGCGACGGTGACGTAGCCGGCCATGGACAGTCCTGTCGCCACCAGCTTCATCGCGGCACGCTGCTGCGAGGGGCGCTGCTGGTGCACGCTCAGGCCGCCGTGGTCGGTCGGCGTGTAGAACCACCGTCGGCGCTCGACGTCGTTCGGGTCGTCGTACGCCGGCCCCGCGCCTTGCGCGACCGTCCGCTGCTCAGAGGTGAGTGAGCCGAGCCAGGCGGCGGCGGCTTCGGCCATCTCGTGGGCGATCTGGTGGCGCGCATGCATGTGGCCTAGCCTCTCCCACGACATCATCTGAGTCCATCGGGAGGACCCGTGACCACACCCACCGACGAGAGCCGCGATCTGCTGACGGTCGTCGCCTACATGCGCGCCGCCGACGGCAAGACCGAGGAGCTGCGAGCCGCGCTGGAGGCGCTCATCGAGCCGACCCGCAAGGAGGAGGGCTACGTCAACTACGACCTGCACCAAGGCGATGAGGACCCCCGATTCTTCACCTTCTACGAGAACTGGCTCTCCCACGAGCACCTCGATGCCCACCTCGCCGCGCCGCACCTGGTCGACTTCGCCGCCAAGATGGGTGACCTGCTCGACGAGGATGGGCTGAGCGTCAACCGGGTGCGTCGGATCGCCTGAGCCGGCGCAGCACTCCCCGGCACCCTCCCAAAAGTGTCGGTGGAGGCATCTAGCGTTGGTTCCATGGACGACCTGCTCACCCTCGACGCAGCCGCTTTGCTGGCGGCCTCGTCGGAGGCGGTGAGCAGTCGCCGTCTGGCTGAGGTCCGGGACCTGCGGGTGCTGGCGCAGTGGGCGGCGGTGCACTCCACCGACCCCACCACGGGTCCGAACGGTGCGCTCGCGCGGCGGATCGGCAACGTGCTGGTCGGCCTCGGTGGTGAGGGCACCCCGGAGGTGCAGGACTTCTGCCTCGGGGAGATCGCCACCGCCCGTGGCACCGGGGTCACCGCGACCGTCAACGCGCTGGCCGACGTGCTCGACCTGCTCCATCGGCTGCCGTTGACCTGGGCAGTCTGTGAGGCGGGAACGGCCGAGATCTGGGTTGCCCGCAGGGTGGCCAAGCTTTCGCGACACCTTCCGCTCGCGTGTGTAGGTGTCGTCGACTCGGCCGTCGCGAGGATCATCGCTCGTGAGGCCGGCGGGCGGGTGATCGCGGTGGCCGAGGCCAAGATCATCGAGGCGGCTCCGGGTCTCCATGAGCAGCGGGTCCAGGAGGAGCTGCAGCGCCGATACGTGGGGTTCTCGCGAACCGACGAGGCCGGACTGCGCACCGTGATCGCCCGGGTCGAGGCTGGGGACGCCGTCTGGGTCAAAGCCACCGTGGAGCGCGTCGCCGAGATCATCGCGTCGCAGCATTCCGACGTGGGCGCCGACGAGCTGCGGGCCATCGCGTTCGGCTACCTCGCTCGCCCCGCCGACCTCCTCACCCTGCTGCTCGAGCACACCGAGCCACCGGAGGATCACGGGCACGAACCGAGCCGGGCGCTGGCCTTCCCCGCAGATCTGCTCGGGGCCTTGCGCGGAGCCGATCTCTCGAGGTTGGCGCCGTCGTGCGTCTTCTACGTCCATCTGCACGAGGCTGTCCTGTCGGGCGCGGACGGCGTCGCCAGGGTCGAGGGGATCGGCCCGATGGCGCTTTCCTCGCTGCAGTCGCTGTCAGGGCGCAGCAACCTGGTCGTCAAACCGGTGATCGACCTGGCTGAGCGCATCCGGACCACGTCCTACGAACACCCTGAGTCACTCAAGGAGCGTGTCTATCTCACCACCGGTGGCGACTACTGGCCCTTCGCGACGCGAACGAGCCGCCGCGCCGACTACGACCATCCCGTCCCCTACCGCCACCCCGACGAGGGCGGGCCACCTGGCCAGACCGGCATCCACAACTCCGGCCCCTTGGGTCGGCGACATCACCGATGGAAGACCCACGCCGGCTACCAGGCTCGGCAGTCCGGTCACGGCCGCTACGCCTGGGTCACACCGCATGGGTTGGGATTCCTCGTCGACCACTCCGGCTCCCACCGCATCGAACCCGACCACGCCCGCATGATCATCGACGCGCCACCCGGGGTGGACCTCTACCCCAGCCACCACGTCGTCGAGCTCGCCGGTTCCGGCGCGTCCCGATGACGGCTACGCCCGGTGCCTGCTTGCCGGACTACCTGTAAGGCCGATCGGCGCTATCTTCGGCAGGGGCCGTGGCAAGTTCCTGCGCTGGCTCGCGGAGTACGAGACTCCCTCCCGGGAGGGGGACCGTTAGCCGACTCACTCTGCTCGATGATGTCGCCAGGTTGCACCGTGCCCGGAAAGGAGCACGGCGCCCGATGATTCTCGGGTTGGACGACGGTCCACCTCCGACGTACCGGGGCACAACGAAGGAGACGAGCATGACCGCAACGCCACCGATCGTGGACCGCGAGACCTGGCAGGAACAGGTGGCGGCCCTGCGGGTGCGGGAGAAGGCGCACACCCGCGAGGGTGACGCGATCGCAGCCGCCCGCCGGCGGTTGCCGATGGTCGAGGTCGACCCCGCGACGCCGGTGGTCGGAGCCGCCGGCGAGGTCCCGCTCATCGACACCTTCGAGGGCAGGTCACAGCTGTACGCGTCGTACCACATGTGGCACACCGGCCTCCCCGCCGCCGACCAGTGCGAGGGCTGCACCTTCAACAGCGGCCACGTGCTCGAGCTGTCCTACCTGCACTCGCGCGACGTCACCTACGCGGTGTTCTGCCAAGGTCCCTACGACGAGTCCGCCCGCTACCGCGACTTCATGGGGTGGCAGATGCCGTGGTACTCCGTGCCCGAGGCGTCATCGGACCTTCTGCTTGCCGGGCGTCACTTCGGAATGAAGGTCTGCTACCTCCGCGACGGCGACCGCGTGTTCGAGACGTACTGGACCACCGGTCGCGGATGCGAGCAGATGGGCAACAGCTACGGGATGCTCGACATGACCGTCTACGGCCGCCAGGAGCCGTGGGAGGACTCACCTCAAGGCTGGCCACAGCCTTTCGCCGGCAGCACCGGTCAGGCGTTTCGTCTCGACGGGCGACCGATCGCTCAGTGGCCCCGCCTCGCGGCCGGACGCTCCGACGACCTCGACTCCCATCCGAGACTCGACGGGAGATCCTAGGCGGTGACGGCGATCCGGTTTCTCATCGCAGCGGTCATAGGCGCTACCTCATGAACGTGAACGATCGCTGGTCCCTCGCCAGGGGCGACGGAGTGCCATGAACTCGATGAACGCCCACCGAGTAGATCGCGTGTTCAGGAGCCACGAAGCCCACCAGGTCGACAGCGATCAGACGTCCGGTGTCGGCGCCCCGATCTCCGGCACGATCTCCTTCACGTCCGGGTCACCCAGCTCGGCGAAGTAGTCGGAGTGCTGGGTGCGGTCGACGCCCGCGGAGACCTTCATCGCCTGCAGGATCATCGTGACCACGGCGGCGACGACCAGGTTCGCGATGATTGCGAGGAAGCCCGCCCAGACCGACAGCTGGGTGTCGAAGCCGAAGTTCGACAGCGGGTAGCCGGAGCCGCCGAAGTGAGCCTTCAAGACGGTTCCGGCGGCATCCTTCTTCGGGATCTGGTAGAGCAGCACCAGCGCTGCGATCATGCCGACCGCCCAGCCCGCGATCAGCCCGCCGCGGTGGAACCACCGCGTGAACAGCCCGATTCCGACGGCGGGCAGCGTCTGCAAGATGATCACCCCACCGATCAGCTGCAGGTCGATCGCGAACGACGGGTTCAAGAAGATGATGAAGCCCAGTGCGCCGAACTTCACCACGAGTGACACGATCTTTGCGACCGCGGTCTCCTCCTTGGGCGTGGCGTTCGGCCGGAAGAACTCCTTGTAGATGTTGCGGGTGAAGGTGTTCGCCGCCGCGATCGACATGATCGCGGCCGGCACCAGGGCACCGATCCCGATCGCCGCGAAGCCGACCCCCGCGAACCACGGGGAGAACTGCTGGTCGAAGAGCGCCGGGACGATCGTGTTGGCGTCACCGCCGACCGGCTCGACCTTCGCCGCGATGGCGAAGAAGCCGAGCAGAGACAGGAAGCCCAGCAGCAGGGAGTACAACGGCAGCAGCGCCATGTTGCGTTTGACCACGTCGCGGCTCTTGGCGGCCAGGATCGCCGTGGTCGAGTGCGGGTAGAGCATCAGCGCGAGCGCCGAGCCCAGGGCGAGCGTGATGTAGAGCATCTGGCTCGGCTGGCCGAGAATCGGCCCCGGACCCTGACCGGCGGTCTCGAAGTGCTTCGAGGTCGCGGCGAAGATGTCGTCGAACCCGCCCAGCTGCGTCGGGATGTAGATCACCGCGACGATGATCACGATGTAGATCAAGGTGTCCTTGACGAACGCGATCAGCGCCGGGGCGCGCAGACCCGACGAGTAGGTGAACAGCGCCAGCACGAGGAACGCCAGCACCAGGGGCCACTTCCCCGAGACGCCCATGGTCGCCAGCACGGCCTGTACGCCGACCAGCTGGAGTGCGACGTACGGCATGGTGGCGATCAGGCCAGTGATCGAGACGACCAGCGCCAGGCCACGGGAGTCGAAGCGCGCCCGGACGAAGTCGGCCGAGGTCACGAAGCCGTGCCTGTGCGAGACCGACCAGAGCCGGATCAGGACCAGGAACACCAGCGGGTAGAGCACGATGGTGTAGGGCACGGCGAAGAAGCCGATCGCGCCGGCGCCGAACATCAGCGCCGGAACTGCCACGAAGGTGTACGCCGTGTAGAGGTCCCCGCCGATCAGGAACCAGGACACCCAGGTCCCGAACTTGCGGCCCCCCAGGCCCCACTCGTCGAGGTGATGCATGGTCTCGCCGGGCTTCCACCGCGCAGCCGCGAAACCCATCACCGCGATGACCAGGAAGAGGAACGTGAAGATCGTCAGCTCGATCGCGTGGTCAGCCATGGGACGTCACCGCTTCCGAGTCTTGAGGTAGACCGTTCCGGTGACGAGCGCGCTCATGGGGACGAACGCGAGCTGGACCCAGTAGAACGCCGGGATCCCGAACAGCTCCGGCTTGATGTGGTTGTAGAGCGGCGTGAACAGTGGAAGGACGATCGGGATGGCCAGCAGGTAGACCCACGGACTCCAGTCGGGGTTCGCGAGCTTCCGCTCCGGACGCGCTCGGTCGGTCTCGCTCGGTTCGACAGGCATGGCCCAGCTCCCTGTTCGCGGTCGGGATCCACCGGGACGACGGGATCTGTGACCCAGCAGACACCGGTTGGTCGAGACACACCGTAGCGAGCCGGGAGCGAGTTTCGCCAGTCCGCGCCCGATGCGGTCGTGACCCTCGGCGGAGGGAGAGGGAGCCGGACGTGGACCGTCTCGACACTCTGCAGGCCGCCTCGTGGCCAGGGGCGACGGAGGGTGACTCAGTCCGGAATGCCCCGATCCGCCGACTCGTGTCGTCGACCAGCGAGTGGGCGAAAGCCGTCAAAGCACTCGTCCGCCGGACGACCCGAACACCGCATTGCGGCCGTCACAGCTCGAACTCGGTGGCGAACACGAGGCGGCGACCGGCCGGCTTCCGCAACGACTCGCCAAAACCGCCGGGCGGTCGCGCGACCCAGGTCTCGGCCTGTGACACGTCGGTCTCGAAGAGCTCGTACTCCGAGAGCAGCAGCCGGGCCTCGGTGCGGTCCGGGCGGTTCGGGTGGGGCACGACGACGTCCCAGCGCATGTCGGCGAGAGTGTCACCCGAGGCGTGCAACCTGACGCTCTCGCCGAAGGGTCGCCAGTCGAGGTCGCCACCGTTCTCCGGACGGGTCTGCACCTGTGCCACCACCTCGTGCGAGGCGTCCACGAGCGCGGCGACCGGCGCGCCGAACAGGTACGTCGTCCCCAGCGCGTTGTAGCCCGAGGGGCCTCGTAGCGAGACGGCGAGGGATCCGGACCCCGGCAGAGGGGTCAGCGCCGCGGTTCGGTCGGGCACGACCTGGGTGAACCCCGGCTGCACCACGCTCGACGCGTGGTGGCCCGCGATCGAGTGCGGCTGGTAGCGGACGAGCGCCAGGTCCACGAAGGGCTGGTAGGCCGCACCCGCGTCTATCTGGAGGTCGCAGGCCCACAGCCCGCGCGACTCGTCGTAGGTCGGTGCATGGCCGACGACCACGGCCGACTCGCTCTGCCCGGGAAGGGTGACGTTGGTCCCGACCGCGCTGCGCAAGGGGAACTGGTGGATGTAGGGGCCGTGGTCGACGGCGGCGGAGGCCCACGCCGGGTCGGTCCCCCAGGTCGTCACGAGCGGTCCGCTGAGGCCACCGAGGAGGGCGCCGATTCCCACCGTTGCGCTGAACGCGTCCAGTGCGTTCGTCAGCGCCGAGGTGCGTGCGGTCGCGGTGACGGCCTCGGCGCTCAGGCCCACGCCGTCGAGCGCGGCCAGGTGGGCGGTGAGCTGGGCGTCGTCGGTCGAGGCCTTCGCCGACACCACCGCCGCCTTCGCCGCCGGGCCGGCCACGGGGCCCGCTCCGGCCAGCAGCCGCTCGGCGGGCGCGACCCGTGCGGCCCCACGCCCGGTGGCCAGTCCGGCGGCGAGGATCTGCTCGGCGGCCAGGTCGGCATCGCGCGCAGCCTCGTCGGAGACGAGCAGCCCCGCCGCACGGTCCACCGGTGAGGTGAGCCAGGGCTGGTTGCGTACGACGACCCCGAGGAGCTCGTCCGCCCCGGATGACCACCACGGCCGGGAGAGGTAGACGCGCAGGCCACCTCCGACCCGGGTGTGCACCGTGGTCGGCAGGAGGCCCTCACGGATGCGACCGATCCCGCGCCGGGCGCCGATGACGGTCCGTTCCTGCCACGTCCAGGTCGGTACGACGTACTCGACCGACGGCGGGTCAGGGCGGTGTGAGGACGGGACGTTCAGCCGCAGGGTCGGTCCCGCGTGCAGCGTGAGGTCGCCGCCCTGGGTCTGGTCGGTGATCTCAGCGGGAAAGTACTCCCGGAACCGGGTCGTCGCGGTGGCGGTGTAGTCCACCCAGCGGTGCCGGGTGTCGCCGAACTCGTGGCGCAGCAGGTGGGTGGGCGGACGTCCCGGGGTGGGCGCGGACGTGTCGCGGCCGATGCGGCAGGCGTCCTCGGTGGTGTCCAGCAGGAAGTCGCCCACGTGCGCCTGACCGGGGTGGGTCTCCCAGGTCGGCTGGGTCACGTCGTCGATCGGCTCGGTCCAGGTGGCGTCGACATCGAGCCGGCCGGTGCTCTTGGCGTGCACCTCGACCGTGCCCACCAGGGCGGCGAACGTCTCGCCGGGGAACCGGTGCACCGCCGAGTTGAAGACCGGCGGGTCGGCGACGTGGATCACGGGCGCGGCCAGCGGCTTCTCGACGGCGTGCACGAGCTCCAGGGTCGACCAGGGGGTCAGCATCCAGTGCCGTCCCAGCGCCGCATCCTCCTCCTGGTCGTTGCGCTTCGACTCCCGTTCGAGCATCCAGACCCCCATCACGGGCAGCTCGTCCTTCGGCAGCACCGAGCTGAGCCGCACGAACGCGTGCTCGGCCTGCGGCAGGAACACCCGAAGCAGCCGGGAGTCCGGGTCCCACTCCGGCGCTGCCGTGCCCTGCTCCACGCGCAGCAGCACCGGCTTGCGGTCGTGCCACTCGCCGTCGCTCGGCCAGTCGAGCGTCCGCGTGCCGGAGTCGCCGGGCAGGGTCGTGAAGGAGGCGGCCATCGCGAACGGGTCCGGCAGATAGGGGAGGGTCAGCGCGGCGACGTCGTGCAGCACGTACTCCCCCGGACCCTGGACGTTCGTGTGCGGCACGACCTCCCCGCGCTCATCCACCTCGACCGGCACCGGCCGGGGGACCGCCTTGCCGTCGGTCAGGGTGCCTGCGTCCGCCGGTGAGAGGAACGTGCCGGCGGAGAGGGACGCGATGCGGAACTGGGCCTCTCGTACCGCGGTCGACGACAGCTCGCGGACCGCGTCGTCGAAGCGACCGTGCAGCTCCGCGAGCTGCTGCGATCCGAGGGGAGCGGCCAGGTGCCGCTCGTTGACGGGACGGTAGGCCAGGTCCTCACGCGTGTGCCCGGCCAGGGCAACGACGCGCGCCAGCCCCGCGTAGGCGTCGGCATCCACCTTGTACGTCGACCTGATCACCATGCGCAGCAGCGACTCGCCCTCGGTGAACGGCCGACGCGGAACCACGGCCGGTGAGGGCACCGGGTCCCAGCGGAGGAAGGTCGTGAACGGCGTCACGTGTGCCGGCTCCAGGAACGGGGTGGGCACCGAGCGGCCGGCCATGTCCACGAGCCGTGCACGGAGCCGGTAGGAGCGTCCGAACCGCAGGCGCGGCAGGCTGCCGCGTGTCGGCCGGAACTCGACCTCCAGCGGCAGCGCGAACCCCGGCTGCTCCTCCGCCGGGTCCGGCGGGTCCTCGACGCCGTGCAGTCCGATGCGGTTGCCGGGCCGGGGGGCCGCGAGGCTCCAGCCCTCCCACCCGGCGACGGCCTCGTGCAAGTAGGCCACGTCCTTCTCGGCCGCGTTGTGGCTCGCGCTTGCCGCTTTCAGGTAGCCCTCGTCGGGGGCGATGGGGGTGTCGACAGGAAGCGGCAGCCGTTCGCCCGGGGTGTCGGTGCGCAGCCGGTAGTCGCCGGTGCGCGCGTGCAGGCTGAACCAGGTGTCGGGGTCGCTCTCCTCGGCCACGTCGAGGCGGTAGCCCCGGGTCACGTCCTCGGCCCAGAGCTCCGGTGAGGCGTCGGCGGCTCGCTGCCCCTCCTGGACCGCGGCCGCGTCCCAGCCGTCCACCACCTTCTGGGCGCGGCGGTCGCGGTAGAGCGTGAACCCGCTGCCGCGCAAGGCGGGCAAGGAGTGGGCGTCCGGCGTCATCGACGGGGCGACCGTCTCGCTGCCGGGCTTGGCGGCGACCACCTCGCTGGTCGCCAGCACGGTCCGGGCCGTTCCTGCGAGCTTGAGGGCCGCCCCGTCGAGGTCGATCTGCTCGAGGTGGAACAGCCGAGGCGACTCGACGCTCAGAGATCCGTCGGCCAGATCCTGCTGGCCCTCGCGGGGTGCGGCGACGAACCGCCGCTCACGGTGCTCGAAACGGGTCCACGGGCGAGCCCCTTCCCGCTCGATCCAGGCGGCCGGGACGTCGACCGGTCGCAGCCGGACCCACCCCTCGCCCTGCGGGATGCGGTCGCCGTCGACGAGAAGGAAGTCGAGGGCGAGCCCGAGGCGACGCAGCAGCTCGGGGTAGTCGGCGAGCGCCGAGACGAACGCGTGGAACTCGAGGTCGGGACGGTCGGGCGCGGGGGGGACGACGTCCTTGCCGAGCGGGTCGGTGCCGCCCGGCCGGTCGTAGAACCGGGTCGCCTCCTGAATTGTCTGGATGCTCCCGGTGGTCGAGGTGGGTGGGGCCAGCGCCCCCCGGTCGACGTACCGCCCCGGTGTGTTCGCGGGGCCGTCCGGGGGCGGCGACGTGCTCGGGAGGCCCGCCGTCGGGTGGGTGACACCACTGTCCCGGCCTTCGGTCAGGCGTCGTCCGATCGCGTGCAGGCTGGCCAGCGGTCCGGTCGAGGCCGCCGGGAGCGAGATGGGCGAGGTCTCCGCGACGGTCGCGTACGTCGTGCGCACGAGCTGGGCGACCGCGGCCGAGGGGAAGGAGGCGACGGTGTGCCCCGAGAGGTCCTGGAACGTCCCGTCACCGACTTCGACCCGCGCGAAGAGGGTCTGCCACAGCCCGGCGTCCGGAGGCGGGGAGCCGGGGTCCGGCACCAGCTCCACCGTGTCCGCGAAGCCGGGCGCGTCCACCTCGAGAGCCAGGCGCAGCCCCTGGCTCGCGGCGGCCCAGTCGGCGAAGACCGGGAACTCGACGAGGTCGATCCGGCCTCCGCCGGCGTCGAGCCGGGGGGTCACGAACGCGGTCACCCGCAGCAGCCCGGAGTCGGGATCGGTGCTGCCCGGCAGCGCCGTCAGGATGCCGTCCTCCTCCATCGCGCCCTCCTTCCCGTCATCTCGCGAACGCGTCGCAGTACTCGTCCCACGGCCTCGCGGTGCCGGCCGCGGCCCGCGGGTGCACGCCCATCACGGCCGCGAAGGTCGGGTCGCCCGAGCTGCCCGCGAACTTCTTCTCGCAGCTGAGCGACACGGAGAAGGACAGCAGGCAGACGGAGACCTCGATCGAGATGCTCGCGCGCCCGACCGCCTTGCCGCTGCCGGTCTCGTAGCTGAGCTCGAGGTAGATCTCGATGCAGGCGGTGATGATCCCGAGGACGTCGACCTCGCCGCGTGCCCGGAAGTAGCCGGTGAGCTGGGCGTCGGTCCTGCCGTCCTGGGTGCGCAGCCGGAAGTAGACGCCGGCCATCACCGAGACCGAGCCGCTCGCGACGCCGAAGTCGAGGGCGACCGCGGCGCCGAACTCCAGGGCCGCCTCCAGCTCGCGGACCTCTTTCGGCGTGATGACGACAGCGAAGAAGCCACCGCCGGCGAAGAACGAGACCTGCAGCCGGAAAGGGTCGTGGCGGCTGGAGAAGGCGAAGCGTACGGCGATGGACTCCCCGATGAACGGGACCTCGAACCCGGCGATGAAGGTGACGTTGGAGAGCGAGAAGACGCCCATCGCGACCGTGGGGATGGCCAGGTCGAACCCGGCCTTGATGCCGGAGGCGGAGACCTCGAGGCTCGGCGGGTCGCTGAACCCGTCGAAGGGGATGATCGCGCGCAGGGTCTCGACGAAGCTGAGCGGGCCCCCGAAGGTGACCCCGGAGCCCTCGGTGAACACCACGTTGACGTCCGTCTTGCGCCCGGGCACAGAGGAGAACTCGAGCCTCTCGAACGACAGGGTGATGAAGGGGACGTCACCGATCAGGCGCAGCTGGAAGGCCGAGATCGCGCAGCTGACCAGGGCGCTCGGCTGACCCCCGGGCTTGGTGGGTGCCTGGACGTCGACTGCGAGGGTGAGCTTCCCGACGTTGTTTCGTGGAGCGAAGATCGGCGCGGTCTTCGGCCAGGGCTGCAGGTCGGTGCTCCAGTCCAGCCGCGCGCGCACGGTCTCCGGGAGCGTGGCTCCCCCGGCGGCGAGCTCGAGGAGGCGCAGCAGCGCTGTGGTCTCGGCCGGGGTCGAACCGAGCTGGTCGACCACCCGCTGCACGAGGGCGTCGAGCGCCTCGCGGTCCGAGCGGAGCAGCGTCTCGTCGTGGACCAGCTCGGAGCCCAGCACCACCAGGGGGTTCCTCAGCGGCACCACGGCTGCACCGACGGCGGCCAGCTTGTCGGCGGTGCTGCCCGCGTCGGAGACCGCAAGGGCGGCGACCGTCGCGAGGAGGTCCCCGGCTCGGTCGGCCACCTGCTGGAGCGGACCGAGCAGGGCGGCCGGTCCTGTCGTCGCGAGGCGACCGGCGAGCGAGCCCATCCGTTCCAGGTTCGTGGTGAGCATGGTCGCCGCATCGACGCTCTGGGCGACGAACTGCGGCAGGGCGCTGGGATGGAAGCCAGACGGCACCAGCTCGGACAGGCTGACCAATCCGAACAGCTTGGCGGAGGCCGGGAAGTACTTCGAGATGTCGAACCCGTCGCCGCCTTTGACCAGCGCGGCGACCGGGCCGCCGACCGGGCCGAGCGACCGGGACAGGGCCGAGACACCGAGGCTCGGCGCGACGAACCCGCCCGACCGGTCCGACTGTGTGGAGAAGTCCAGGGCCACCGGCGTGACCAGCTCGAGGAAGACCTGGGCCGCGTTGGTGGAGGCGAACTGCTTCTCCAGGTAGTCGGCCGGGTACTGCACGGCCACGGCCCCGCCGGCACCCGCCAGCGCACTCATGGCGGGCACGATCGTCTGGGCCGTGCGCAGCATCGGCTCGGCTCGGGCGACGTCCTGGCCGCGAGCCTTGATCTGCGGGTTGGTGACGAGGTCGAAGGTCATGCTCCGTGTCGCGAGACTGGTGTCGTCGGCCGTCGAGGACGCGGCGAAGGCGACCTTCTGTCCGCGCAGGTCGAACGTCGGTGCGTGCGCGGTGAACGCGTCGATGGTCGTGCCGACAGCCGAGCTCGCGTTGTGGTCGTACTCCGCGAAGACCAGGGGGCCGTCGAACTCGACCGACCGTCCGTCGAGGTCGATGCCGAGCATCCGGAAACGGAAGGGCGCACCTCCCGAGGCCGGGGTGAACATGTAGCCGCTGATGCCGGGGGTGATGTCCGACGGAGGTTCGAGGTCCGGGGTGGACGGGGTCAGGATCCGCACGCTCGTGAACGGCATGGCGAGGTCGATGCGCGCGTTGCCGAGCTTCTGCTGGGTGCTGCCGTAGCTGTGGAACGGCTCGCGGACGACGACGTACATCCGCTGGAAGAGGTAGGCGGTCCCCTCCCGCACCTTGCGTTCGGTGACCTTGACCAGTGAGGCGGGGTGCAGGAAGGGCAGCAGGAACCCCGCGTAGACGACCTTGACGTAGCTGTCCCGACCCAGCGCCGCGCGGTGCACCCACTCCTGGATCGTGACGTTCCCCTGAGGCGGCGCCGTCTCGAAGTCGCTGGCCAGCCATCCGCCGAGGCTCGAGAGCATGAGGCGGTCCACTCCGACCGCCGGCGGCGTGTAGCGCAGGCCGCGGGCGGTGCTGAGACGGAAGTTGGAGGTCTCGTGCACCAGCATCATCCGGTCACGGCTGTTGAGCGGGCTGCGCCACCGGGGGACGTCCTGGCTCTGGTCCGCCTCGGGGAACTCCTTGCCCTCAGTCGCCGGCAGGGGCTGGGGGTGGAACGCGAAGCCTGGCGTCTCGTCGAAGTCGCGCGCCCACACGGCTCGCACGGTGCGGGCGTCCCTCGACGACTCGTCCACCCCGCCCGCGGTCCGGGACCCGAGCCGCGTGTGCCACAGCTCGACCCGTCCGTCGGCGGACGCGGCGGCCCTCGTGCCGTGGGCGAAGGCGGAGCCGGAGTGCGGGCTGAGCTGAAGCCGCCACGGCAGCTCGAGCGCGGTCTCGGTCGGCGACGGCTCGCGAGGCTCGGCCGGCAGCCGCCCGAGAAGCGTCAGCCGCTCCTCGGCGACCTTCCGCAGCTCGCGTGCGGCGCCGGCGTCCAGACGGAAGCCACCCGGGCCGGTGTGGGCCGCCACCATCGCGGCTGACGCCGCGACGGCTCCGAAGCGCTCCTGGAGCAGTGCCGCCGCCCCGAGGGTGCGCGAGGCGCTGCGCAGCGCTCCCGAGACCAAGGTCCGCCCCACCGCACCCGCGTGCAGCCCGGCCACCGCTCGCACCGACGTGGACACGTCGATGGCCAGCCCGGCGCCGTCGGCGTGCGGTACGACGCTCAGCGGCAGCGTGCGCATTGCGGCGAGGATCCCGTCCAGCGTGTACGGGATCCGCTCCTCCCGTACGCGGAAGACCAGCCGCGACTCCCCCGCGATCCGGGTCGGGACCGGAGGAGGCACCACCGGGTCGGGGTCGGGCGGCGGCAGCGCGTTGTCGGTGTCCTGCGGGCGTGGGGGTGTCTCGCTGGCACCGCCGAGCGTGTTGACCGCGACGTTCGGGGTGACCGCGAAGAAGGCCCGTTCGTGCAGGTGCTGCCCCCCGAAGAGCACCCGGAGGTAGCCGGTGGGGGCACCGTCCGCCCGGCGCAGCACCCGGCCCTCGGCTCCGTCCTCGAGGACGAGCCCGACGAAAGAGAGCTCGACGGCCAGCAGGTCCGCGGGGCGCAGCAACGTGACTCGTCGCAGGCTTTCGCGTACTCCTCCGAGCTCGATGGGGACGAGCACGGCCCGGTCGAGCGCCAGCTGGTCGCTCACGGGTGTGCGGAAGACCGAGTTGTCCAGCCTGCGACCGGCCACCGTCGCTCCCGCCCGCTCGACGGTGCCCACCCCGTCGCGCTCCCCTGTCGCTGTGCCAGCGCGCTCGCGCCCCCGGCCTCCATCTAAGGCACTGCCGAACCACCTGGTCAAGGGCCGCTCCAGGGGCGACCTCGTCATCGCGACCGGTTGCCCGGCTGGCCCCTCAGGCGCTGCGGGTCGCGATCAGCACCGCGAAGGCGTCGAGCGCGTCCCGGACCGGACCCTCGGGGAGGACCGTGAGACGCTCCTGGGCCTCGGTGGCGATGCCGAGGACGTAGGCGCGCGCCTCGTCCATCGCCGGGTGCTTGCGGAGCAGGTCGAGCGCCTCGGCGTGCCGCGCGTCGTCGGAGAGGTCACCCGCCAGCAGCTCGAGCAGCCTGACGTCCTCGGGGTCGGTGGAGCGCTGCGCCATCAGCACCGGCAGCGTCGGCACCCCCTCACGGAGGTCGGTGCCGGGCGTCTTGCCGGACTCTCCTGACTCCGAGGCGATGTCGAGGATGTCGTCGGAGAGCTGGAAGGCGATCCCGACGCGGGCGCCGTACTCCGTCAGCGCCTCCTCGATCTCGAGCGTGGCCCCGGAGAAGCGGGCGCCGTAGCGTGCCGACGTCGCGATCAGCGAGCCGGTCTTGCCCTCCACGACCCGCAGGTAGTGCGCGAGCGGGTCGGACTCGGGGGTCAGCGTCTCCAGGATCTGCCCCTCGACCAGCTTGGTGAACGTCTCGGCCTGGATGCGGACCGCGTCGGCGCCGAGCGAGGCCGTGAGCTCCGAGGACTTCGAGAACAGGAAGTCGCCGGTGAGGATCGCGACGTGGTTGTCCCAGCGGGAGTTGGCCGACTCCGCACCGCGGCGCAGGTCGGCCTCGTCCATCACGTCGTCGTGGTAGAGCGAGGCGAGGTGCGTCAGCTCCACCACGCAGGCCGAGGTGAGCACGCCGTCGCGTGACGGGTCGCCCGCCTCGGCGGCGAGCAGGGTCAGCACCGGCCGGAACCGCTTGCCGCCGGCGTGCAGCAGGTGTCGTGCCGCCTCGGTGACGAACGGCGCCTCGCTGCGGATCTCACGCTCCAGCCGCTCCTCCACCCGCGCCAGCTGCTCGCGCAGCCGCTCCTCCAGGTCGCGGTCGAGGACCGGGAGGGCCAGCGACGCGTTCCCGTCGGCGGCGGTCGAGCTCATGGGGGATCCCTTGCAACGGTGGGTCAGCGGACGAACTGGCCCGCGGTGGCGGCGAGATCGAGGACCGGTCCCGGGAACACGCCCAGGAACACCGTCACCACGAACCCGACTGCGATCACGATAGTCGTGAGCATGCTGGGGTTCATCACGACGGGTCCCTCGCCCACCGGCTCGGAGAAGAACATCACGACGATCACCCGTGCGTAGAAGAACGCCGCCACCGCCGAGAGCACCACTGCGATCACGACCAGGGGCCAGGCCCCCCCGGAGACCGCCGAGGTGAAGACCGCCCACTTGCCGGTGAAGCCCGACGTCAGCGGGATGCCCGCCATCGCGAGCAGGAAGAACGCGAACACCCCCGCGATCAGCGGTGACTCCTTGCCGAGGCCGGCCCAGCGCGAGAGGTGCGTCGCCTCCCCCCCGGCGTCGCGTACGACGGTCACGACCGCGAACGCACCGATGGTCATGAAGCCGTAGGTGACCAGGTAGAACAGCACCGCCTGCACCGAGGAGAGCTCCGTGCCGTCGAAGGAAGCGACCGTGTGCAGGCCGACGAAGCCCACCAGCACGAAGCCGGCGTGGGCGATCGAGGAGTAGGCCAGCATCCGCTTGATGTCGGACTGGGTGATGGCCAGGATGCAGCCGACCAGCATCGTGAGCACGGCGATGATGCCGATCATCAGCGTCCAGTCCCACCGGGCCGCACCGAAGGCGACGTAGAACAGCCGCAGCAGCGCACCGAAGGCGGCGACCTTCGTGCAGGCCGCCATGAACGCGGTGACCGCCGTCGGGGCGCCCTGGTAGACGTCGGGGGTCCACGCGTGGAACGGTGCCGCACCGATCTTGAACAGCATGCCGACCGAGATCAGCCCGATGCCGGCGAGCAGCAGGACCTGCCCGCCGATGCGACCCGACACCGCCTCGGCGATGTCGGCGAAGTTCATCGACCCGGCGTAGCCGTAGGTCAGCGCCACGCCGTAGAGGAAGAAGCCGGAGCTGAAGGCGCCGAGCATGAAGTACTTCAGCGCGGCCTCCTGGGAGAGGAGCCGGCGCCTGCGGGCGAGGCCGCAGAGCAGGTAGAGCGGCAGGGAGAGGATCTCCAGCGCCACGAACAGCGTCACCAGGTCGTTGGCGGAGGTGAACAGCAGCATGCCGCCGACCGAGAACATCATCAACGGGAAGACCTCGGTGTGCTCCAGGCCCTGGGTGGACGCCTCGCGCTCCCCCGCCGTGCCCGGAAGCGCCGCCGCCTGTCCCGCGAACGCGGTGATGCCGCCCTCGAGCGTCCGCTCGGCGAAGAGCAGCACGCTGATCAGGGTCAGCGACAAGATCGTGCCCCACAAGAAGACGGCGGGGCCGTCGATCGCGATGGCGCCCTCGACGCCGATGATGCCGCGCCCTGAGCCGCTGGTCGGCGAGAGCCGGGAGGCCACGACCACCGTCGCCACCAGGGCTGCGACGACACCGAACACGGTCAGCACGGTCTGCACGAGGTACCGCGAGCTGCGCGCGACGAACGCCTCGACCAGCACGCCCAGCACGGCGACGCCGAAGATCACGAGCAGCGGGGAGATCTGGGCGTACTCGATCGTGGGCTTGGAGAACTCGGCGGCGAGCGTCACTTGGCGGTCTCCTGTCCGGCGGCCGGCACGGCGGGCTTCGGGTCAGAGACGCCGACCTGCTGGAGCGTGTCGGCGACGGCGGGGTTGATGATCGACGTCAACGGCTTGGGGAAGAAGCCGAGCACGACGATGAGCAGCAGCAGCGGCGCGAGCGCGACGACCTCGCGGGCGTTGAGGTCGCGCATGCCGAGGATCTCCGCACGCGGCAGGCCGGTCATGGTGCGTTGGTACATCAGCAGGATGTAGAGCGCGGCCAGCACGATCCCCAGCACACCCGCGACACCCCACCACCAGGCGTGCGTGAACGCGCCCAGCAGCACCAGGAACTCGGAGACGAAGGGGCCGAGCCCCGGCAGCGACAGCGACGAGAGGCCCGCGACCAGGAAGATGCCCGCGAGCACCGGCGCGACCTTCTCCACGCCGCCGAAGTCGGGGATGAGCTGCGAGCCGCGGCGCTGGATCAGGAAGCCGGTGACCAGGAACAGCGCGGCCGTCGAGAGCCCGTGGTTGAACATGTAGAGCATCGAGCCGGACTGGCCGTAGCTGTTGAGCACGAAGATGCCCAGCACGATGAAGCCGAAGTGCGAGACCGAGGTGTAGGCGATCAGCCGCGGGATGTTCTTCTGCCCGATCGCCGCGAGCGCACCGTAGAGCACGCTGAGCACCGCGAGCACCAGCACCACCGGGGTCGCCCAGCGGGACGCCTCCGGGAACAGCTGCAGGCAGAACCGGATCATCCCGAAGGTGCCGATCTTGTCCAGGATGCTGACCAGCAGCACCGAGGTGCCCGGGCTGCCCTGCTCGGCCGCGTCCGGGAGCCAGGTGTGCACCGGAACCATCGGCGCCTTGATGGCGAACGCGACGAAGAAGCCGACGAACAGCCAGCGTGCGGTGTTCTGGTCCATGGAGATCTGGCCCAGCTCGGAGAGCAGGTACGTCGGACCGGTCGACGAGCGGGCGGAGACGACGTACAGGCCGACCACGGAGGCCAGCATCAGCAGCCCGCCGAACAGCGAGAACAGCAGGAACTTCACCGCGGCGTAGGAGCGCCGCAGCCCGCCGAAGCCGCCGATCAGGAAGTAGATCGGGATCAGCGTCGCCTCGAAGAGCACGTAGAACAAGAAGACGTCGACGGCGGAGAAGACGCCGATCGCGAGCCCCTCGAGAGACAGCATCCAGGCGAAGAAGGCGTTCGCTCCCCAGCGGCCGTGGTCGCCGTCGTTCCACGAGGCGAGGATGACCACCGGCGAGAGGATCGCGGTCAGCAGCACCAGGGTGAGCCCGATGCCGTCCACGCCGAGCGCGTAGTGGGCCCCGAAGACCCGGATCCACTGGTGCTGCTCGACGAACTGGAACCGGGCGCCGCCGGGGTCGAAGGCCACCGCGACGATCGCGACGACCACGAACGTCACCAGCGAGATCGACAGCGCGACGATCTTGGGCAGCGCGACGTTGCCCTTCGGGAGTACGGCGACCACGACCGCTCCGACGACCGGCAGCAGCATGGCGATGGTGAGCCAGGGGAAGCCGTTCATGCGAGGTTCACCGCCAGCAGCGCGAGCACGACCACGACGGCACCGCCGAGGACGGACAGCGCGTAGGAGCGGACGAAGCCGGTCTGCAGCCGGCGGAAGGTGCCGGACATGCCGCCGAACGCTCCGCCGGTCCCGGTGACGATCCCGTCGACCACCGTGTCGTCGAAGGTCACCAGTCCGGTGACGAACCGGTCACCCGGTCGCATGAGCAGCTCCTCGTTGATCGCGTCGCCGTACAGGTCGGCCCGGGCGGCCCGGGTCACGAAGGACACCTTCGTCGGCGCGGTGCGCGGCACCTCCCGCTTGCCGACGGTCATCCACGCGACCGCGACGCCCGCGACCACCAGGGCCAGGACGAGCAGCGAGAGCACGGCCGCGGGCAGCGGGAGTGCCACCTCGGGCTCGGGTCCGACCACCGGCTCCAGCCAGTGCACGATCCAGCCGCCGAGCAGCAGCAGACCACCGAGCGCCGACAGCGCGGCGAGCGCGACCAGCGGGCCGGTCATCACCTTGGGTGACTCGTGCGGGTGCACGGCCTCGTCCCAGCGCTTCTGCCCGAAGTAGGTCATCAGCATCAGCCGCGTCATGTAGAACGCAGTGATCCCGGCGCCGACCAGGGCCGCGAGACCGACGACCAGGTTCTGGCTGAACGCGGCCTCGATGATCTTGTCCTTCGACCAGAACCCGGCGAACGGCGGCACCCCGATGATCGCGAGGTAGCCGATCGCGAACGTCAAGAACGTGACCGGGATGGCCTTGGCCAGCGCGCCGTAGTGCCGCATGTCCACGTCGTCGTCCATGGCGTGCATGACCGAGCCGGCGCCGAGGAACATGTTGGCCTTGAAGAAGCCGTGCGTGAGCAGGTGGAAGATCGCGAACGCGTAGCCGGCCGGCCCGAGCCCCGCGGCCAGCATCATGTAGCCGATCTGGCTCATCGTCGAACCGGCGAGCGCCTTCTTGATGTCGTCCTTCGCGCAGCCGATGATCGCCCCCCACAGGAGGGTCACCGCACCCACGACCACGACGGCCGTCTGGGCGACCTGCGAGTAGTCGTAGATGAAGTTCGAGCGGACGACGAGATAGACACCGGCCGTCACCATGGTGGCCGCGTGGATCAGCGCCGAGACCGGGGTGGGGCCCTCCATCGCGTCGAGCAGCCAGGACTGCAGCGGCACCTGGGCCGACTTGCCGCAGGCTGCCAGCAGGAACAGCAGGCCGAGCAGCGTCATCGTGGAGTCCGGCGCCCGCTCTGCGGCTGCCGAGACCCCGGCGAAGGCGACGGTCCCGAACGTGGCGAAGGTCAGCATCGTGCCGAGCGCCATGCCGATGTCGCCGACGCGGTTCACGACGAACGCCTTCTTGGCCGCGACCGCCGCGGACGGCTTGTGCTGCCAGAAGCCGATCAGCAGGTACGACGCGAGGCCGACGCCCTCCCAGCCGAGGAACATCACGAGGTAGTTGTCGGCGAGCACCAGCGTCAGCATCGCGGCGACGAAGAGGTTGAGGTAGGCGAAGAACCTGGCCCGCCGCACGTCGTGGGCCATGTAGCCCACGGAGTAGATGTGGATCAGTGACCCGACCCCGGTGATCAGCAGCAGGAAGACCGCGGACAGCGGGTCGTAGAGCAGCCCGAAGTCGACCTTGAAGCCACCGCCCTCGACCCATGTGTAGAGGGTCTGGCCGACCTGCCGCTCCTCGGCGCCCCGTCCCAGCAGCGCGAAGAACGCGACCAGGCTGATCAGGAAGGAGCCGAGCACGGTGGCGCAGCCCAGCAGATGGGCGAACCCCGAGCTGCGGGCGTTGCCGAGGAGCAGGATCACCACGGCGCCGAGCGCCGGCAGCGCGATGATCACCCAGAGCAGGGAGAGCACGCCGCCCGCGGCGGACGGGTCCACCACGGGCACGGACTCCTGCAGGGCTACGAACATGTGGGAGCTCCTCAGTACTTCAGCAGGCTCGCGTCGTCGACCGAGGCCGAGCGGCGGGTGCGGAAGATGGTCATGATGATCGCGAGCCCGACGACGACCTCCGCGGCGGCGACCACCATCACGAAGAAGGCGGCGACCTGGCCGTCGAGGTTGCCGTTGACCCGCGAGAAGGTGACCAGCGCGAGGTTCGAGGCGTTGAGCATCAGCTCGACGCACATGAACACGACGATCGCGTTGCGCCGGGTCAGCACGCCGATGCAGCCGATCGTGAACAGGATCGACGACAGCACGATGAACGGCATCGCACTCATGGCGCCTCCCCCTCGTCTGGGGCGGACGGGTCGCCGTCGATCGCGCCCCGGGGGCCGGACCGGGTCACCGGCCGGTTGGAGGTGCCGTCGCCGATCGACCCGCTGACCAGGTCGACGTCACTCGACGGTGCCGGCCGCAGCGTGCCGTGGGCGGTCAGCACCCGTGAGACCGAGGTCTCCGCCGGCGTGCCGTCGGGCAGCAGCGCCGGGGTGTCGACCGCGTTGTGCCGTGCGTACACGCCGGGCGAGGGCAGCGGCCCGAGCGGGGTGCCCTTCGAGGCGTAGTCGCGCATCCGCTGGGCGGCCAGGCCGGCCTGCGTCGGCTTCGGGGTCAGACGCTCGCGGTGCGCGAGCACCATGGCTCCGATCGCGGCGGTGATCAGCAGGGCGCTGGTGGCCTCGAAGGCGAAGACGTAGCGGGAGAACAGCAGCTGCGCCAGGCCCGGGATGTTGCCCTCCTGGTTGGCCGAACCGAGCCCGGCGACCGGGCCGAGCGAGACCTGCCCCACCCCGAGCACCAGCACGAGCCCGAACAGCAGCCCCACGACGATGGCCATCAGGCGCTGGCCACGGATCGTCTCCACCACCGAGTCGGACGCGTCGACCCCGACGAGCATCAGCACGAAGAGGAACAGCATCAAGATCGCGCCGGTGTAGACGATGATCTGCACCGCGAAGAGGAACGGCGCGTCCTGGACGGCGTACAGCATGGCCAGGCTGATCATCACCACGGCGAGCAGCAGCGCGGCGTGCACCGCCTTGCGGGCGAACAGGATGCCGAGGGCGGCGATCACCATGACCGGCGCGAGGATCCAGAAGGCGACCATCAGGCCTCACCCGGACCGGGCTCGGAGACGTCGCGGGCCCGGGACGGCGAGAACGAGCCGCGGTAGTAGTCGCCCTCGTCGTTGCCGAGCTGCATCGCGTGCGGCGGCTGCTCCATGCCGGGCAGCAGCGGTGCCAGCAGGTCGGACTTCTCGTAGATCAGGTCGGCCCGGTTGTTGTCGGCGAGCTCGTACTCGTTGGTCATCGTGAGAGCGCGCGTCGGGCAGGCCTCGATGCACAGACCGCACAGGATGCAGCGCAGGTAGTTGATCTGGTAGACGCGGCCGTAGCGCTCACCCGGGGAGAACCGCTCGTCCTGGGTGTTCGACGCGCCCTCGACGTAGATCGCGTCCGCCGGGCAGGCCCAGGCGCACAGCTCGCAGCCGATGCACTTCTCCAGCCCGTCCGGCCAGCGGTTCAGCTGATGGCGGCCGTGGAAGCGCGGCGCGGTCGGCTTCTTCTCGAAGGGGTACTGCTCGGTGACGACCTTCTTGAACATGGTCCGGAACGTCACCCCGAAGCCCGCGACGGGGTCCCAGAACTGTTCCTTGAGAGTGGGCATCAGTCACGCTTCCCAACTGTGCGGGTGCTGGTGCGGGTGGTCTGGCTCGACGAGCTCATCGGCGGGACAGGGTAACCGCCGGCGAAGGCGTCGAAGGCCTCCGCCTCCTGTTCGGCCTCGGGGGTCTCCTCCTCTTCCTTCTCGCCGATGAAGAACAGGCCCACGCTGAGCACGGCGAGCACCACGAAGGCGCCGACCAGGTAGGTGCGGTCGATGCCGCCTCCGGTGTTGATCAGCCGCATCACGGCGGCGAGCACGATCCACACCAGCGAGACCGGGATGAGCACCTTCCAGCCGAGCTTCATGAACTGGTCGTAGCGGAGCCGAGGCAGCGTGCCGCGCAGCCAGATGAACACGAAGACGAACATCATGACCTTGGTCAGGAACCAGAGGAACGGCCAGTAGTCCTGGTTGAACATCCCGTCGTTGATGGCCGAGATCGGCCACGGCGCGCGCCAGCCGCCGAGGAACAACGTCGTGGCCAGCGCCGAGACGGTGACCATGTTGACGTACTCCGCGAGGAAGAACAGCGCGAACTTCAAGGAGGAGTACTCGGTGTGGAACCCGCCCACCAGCTCACCCTCGGCCTCGGCGAGGTCGAAGGGAGCACGGTTGGTCTCGCCGACCATCGCGATCATGTAGATGATGAACGACGGGAACAGGAAGATCCCGAACCACAGCCGCTCCTGGGCGTCCACGATCTCCGAGGTCGACAGCGAGCCGGAGAACAGGAAGACGGCGACGAGCGCGAGGCCCATCGCGACCTCGTAGGAGATCATCTGCGCCGAGCTGCGCAGCCCGCCCAGCAGGGAGTACGTCGAACCGCTGGCCCAGCCACCGAGCACGATGCCGTAGATGCCGATCGAGCCGATCGCCAGGATGAACAGCACGCCCACCGGCATGTCGGTGAGCTGGAGCCGGGTGTGGACGTCGGTGAAGGGGACCCGCACGTCGGGGCCGAAGGGGATCACCGCGAACGCCAGGAACGCCGGGATGGTCGACAGCACCGGTGCCAGGATGAAGACGACCTTGTCGGCCGCCGTCGGGATGATGTCCTCCTTCAGCGCCAGCTTCACGCCGTCGGCCAGCGACTGGAGCAGGCCGAAGGGGCCGTGCACGTTGGGACCGATGCGGTGCTGCATCCGCGCCACCACGCGACGCTCGAACCAGATGTTGAACAGCGTCAGCAGGACGAGGACCACGAAGATCAGGACGGCCTTGATGATGATGACCCACCAGGGGTCCCGCCCGAAGCCCGTGAGGTTGTCTCCGGCCGCGAGGACGGTGTCGGCTGTGCTCAGCAGGCTCATCGGCGTCCTCCGTCGGTGTCGGCCGGGCTGAGGCGCACGACGGACCCGGAGGGCGTGGACCGCGTCGAGCTGGTCGGCACCCACACCACCCCGTCGGGGAGGTCGGCCAGCCCGACCGGCAGCGTGCTCGCGCCGCCGTCACCGGTCCAGGTGGCGGGTCCGCCGACGGTGAGCCCGAGCCGGTCCAGCGTGCCCGCCGAGACCAGCGCGACGGCGGGTCGGCCGGTGGCCCTGAGGTAGTCCTCGCCGTCGAGCATCCGGCCGTCGTCGACGAGCAGCTTCCACGTCGCGAGCCGCAGCTGCTGGTCGTCGTGTCCTTCCCCGTGCTCCACCGGCTCGACAGGGGTGAACGCGGCGCGGTCGCCGTCCCAGGCGCCCAGCTCCTGCATCTCGACCCGGGCCTGCTCCACGGTCTTGAAGCCCAGGTCGACCCCGAGCTCGTCGGCCACCCCGGCCAGCACGCGGAGGTCCGGCAGCGCGTTGGAGTCGCGCAGCACCTTCTCGAACGGCCGGACGCGGCCCTCCCAGTCGACGAACATGCCGGACTTCTCCGCCACCGGTGCCACCGGGAACACCACGTCGGCGTGCGCCGAGACGGCGCTCGCGCGCACCTCCAGGCTCACCACGAAGTCGGTGGCCTGCAGCGCCTCGGCGGCCGCCTTCGGGTCGGGGAGGTCGTCCGGGTCGACGCCGCCGACGACCAGTGCCTTCAGCTCGCCGGCCGCGGCCGCGGCGACGATCGCGTCACCGTCGCGTCCGGGCCGGTGCGGGACGGGGCTGCCCCACACGGTGCCGAGGTCGACGCGGGCACCGGCGTCGGTGACCGGACGGCCGCCGGGCAGCAGGTTCGGCAGGCAGCCGGTCTCGAGTGCACCCCGCTCACCCGCACGCCGGGGAACCCAGGCCAGCCGCGCGCCGGTGGTGGCCGCGAGTGCGAGTGCCGCGGACAGCGCACCCGGAACCGTGGCCAGCCGCTCGCCGACGAGGATCACGCCACCGGAGTCGAGGGCCACCTCGCCGTCGTCGGCCAGCGCCCGCAGCGCGGCAGGCTCCTCCCCGGGCGCGGTGCGCACGAGCGTGCCGCTCATCTTCGCCAGACCGCGAGAGGTGAACGGCGCCACGGAGACCACCCGGGTGCCGCGATCGCGAGCGGCCTTGCGCAGCCGCAGGAACACGATCGGCGACTCGTCCTCGGGCTCGAAGCCGGCGAGCAGCACGACCCGTGCACGCTCCAGGTCGGCGTAGGTCACCTCGAGCGCCCGGCCGACCACGTGAGAGGCCAGGAAGTCAGCCTCCTCCTCGGAGTGCGCCCGGGCGCGGAAGTCGATGTCGTTGGTGCCGAGCGCGACGCGGGCGAACTTGCTGTAGGCGTAGGCGTCCTCGCCGGTGAGCCGGCCACCGGTCAGCACTCCGACCGACTCGCCCGCGGCCGCCAGGCCCCGGGCCGCGACCGTGAACGCCTCGGTCCACGACGCCGGGCGGTGCTCACCCGTCTGTTCGTCACGGACGAGCGGCGTGGTCAACCGGTCGTCCTGGCGTGCGTAGAGGAACGCGAAGCGGCCCTTGTCGCAGTTCCACTCCTCGTTGACCTCCGGGTCGTTCCCGGCCAGCCGCCGCATGACCCTGCCACGGCGGTGGTCGGTGCGCAGCGCACAGCCCGAGGCGCAGTGCTCGCAGACCGACGGGGTCGAGATGAGGTCGAAGGGCCGCGAGCGGAAGCGGTACGACGCCGAGGTCAGCGCGCCCACGGGGCAGATCTGGATGGTGTTGCCCGAGAAGTAGGACTCGAAAGGCTCCTTCTCGTAGATGCCCACCTGCTGCAGCGCACCGCGCTCGACCAGCGCGATGAACGGGTCGCCGGCGATCTGCTCGGAGAAGCGGGTGCAGCGCGCGCACAGCACGCAGCGCTCGCGGTCGAGCAGCACCTGCGCGGAGATGTTGATCGGCTTCGGGAAGGTGCGCTTGGTCTCGGTGAACCGGGACTCGCCGCGCCCGTTGCTCATCGCCTGGTTCTGCAGCGGGCACTCGCCGCCCTTGTCGCAGACCGGGCAGTCGAGCGGGTGGTTGACGAGCAGGAACTCCATGTTGCCCTGCTGGGCCTTGTCCGCGACCGGGGAGGTCAGCTGGGTGCTGACCACCATGCCCTCGGCGACCGAGAGCGTGCACGAGGCCTGCGGCTTGACCCGCCCGGGGGGACCCATCATCGTCTTCACATTGCCGTCCCGGTCCGGCATCGCGACCTCGACCAGGCACTGGCGGCAGGCACCGACGGGCTCGAGGAGCGGGTGGTCGCAGAACCGCGGGATCTGCACGCCGATCTGCTCCGCGGCCCGGATCACCAGCGTGCCCTTGGGGACGCTGACCTCGACGCCGTCGATGGTGAGCGTGACCAGGTCCTCACGGGTGGTCGTGCCGGTCGCCGCTACGTCGCTCATGCCGGCACCTCCTCGGCGGCGAACAGGGTGGACCTCGCCGGGTCGAACGGACAGCCGCCCTGCTCGAAGTGGGCGACGTACTCGTCGCGGAAGTACTGGATCGACGACGTGATCGGGCTGACCGCTCCGTCCGCGAGGGCGCAGAACGACCGACCGAGGATGTTGTCGCACTGGTCGAGCAGCTGCTCCAGGTCGGCCTGTTCGCCGCGGCCCTCCTCGAGCCGGGCCAGCGTCTGCACCAGCCACCAGGTGCCCTCGCGGCACGGCGTGCACTTGCCGCAGGACTCGTGCTTGTAGAACTCCGTCCAGCGCAGCACCGCGCGGACCACACAGGTGGTCTCGTCGAAGATCTGCAGTGCCTTGGTGCCGAGCATCGAGCCCGCCTGGCCGACCGCCTCGTAGTCGAGGGGCACGTCGAGGTGCTCCGCGGTGAGGAGGGGCGTGGACGAACCACCAGGGGTCCAGAACTTCAGCTCGTGGCCCTCGCGCACCCCGCCCGCGAGGTCGAGCAGCTGCCGCAGCGTGATGCCCAGCGGGGCCTCGAACTGACCGGGTCGCGTGACGTGGCCGGAGAGCGAGTAGAGCGTCATCCCCTTGCTCTTCTCGGTGCCCATCGAGCTGAACCACTCGGCACCGTTGCGCACGATGCACGGCACCGAGGCGATCGACTCCACGTTGTTGATCACGGTGGGCGCGGCGTAGAGGCCGGCTACTGCCGGGAACGGCGGGCGCAGCCGCGGCTGCCCGCGACGACCCTCGAGCGAGTCGAGCAGGGCGGTCTCCTCCCCGCAGATGTAGGCGCCTGCACCCGCGTGCACGACCACGTCGAGGTCGAAGCCCGAACCGTGGATGTCGGCGCCCAGGTGGCCGGCGAGGTAGGCCTCCTGGACGGCGCGCTGCAGGCGTCGTACGACGTGCAGCACCTCACCGCGCACGTAGATGAACGCGTGGCTGGCGCGGATGGCGTAGCAGGTGAGGATGACGCCCTCGATCAGCGTGTGCGGCGAGGCCATCATCAGCGGGATGTCCTTGCAGGTGCCCGGCTCGGACTCGTCGGCGTTGACCACCAGGTAGTGCGGCTTGCCGTCCCCCTGGGGGATGAAGCCCCACTTCATCCCGGTCGGGAACCCGGCGCCGCCTCGGCCGCGCAGACCCGAGTCCTTCACGATCGTGACGAGCTCGTCCGGGGTGATCCCGAACGCGGTGTCGAGCGCGGAGTAGCCACCGACGTCGGCGTACGAGTCGAGCGTCCAGGGGCGCTCGGTGTCCCATGCGTCCGACAGGACCGGGGTGAGCATGTCGACCATGTGGGTCAGGACCTCCCCTTCGGGTTCTCTTCGCCGCCGGCGTCCTCGCCGACGGTCTCGGCGCCCGACTCCTCGATGTGCGTCTCGGAGCGCGCGCGGTCGGAGTACGACGTGTCCTGCGCCTCCTGCTTGGTGTCGGCCGGCGAGCCGGTGAGGCCCTTGCGGTCACCCTCCGGGGCGGTCCAGCCGTTCTCCCGGGCCAGCTGCAGCCCGACCAGGGAGGCGGGCCCGGCAGCCGGGCCCTCGTCCGCGCGGTCGTCGGGGAAGCCGGCCAGCACCCGCTCGGCCTCGCGCCAGGTGCACACCCGCGCGCCGCGCGTCGAGGCGACCTCGACGCCCGAGCGCAGGTCGTCGACGAGCCGGGTCGCCGACTCCGGGGTCTGGTTGTCCATGAACTCCCAGTTGACCATCACCACCGGGGCGTAGTCGCACGCGGCGTTGCACTCCACGTGCTCGAGGGTGATCCGGCCGTCGTCCGTGGTCTCGTCGTTGCCGATGTCGAGGTGGTCCTTGAGGCGCTCGAAGATCACGTCGCCGCCCATCACCGCGCAGAGCGTGTTCGTGCAGACGCCGACGTGGTACTCGCCGACCGGACGTCGCTTGTACATCGTGTAGAACGTCGCGACCCCCGAGACGTCGGCGGCGGAGATGCCCAGGATGTCCGCGCACGCCTCGATGCCGCGCGAGGTCACCCGCCCCTCCACGCTCTGGACCAGGTGCAGCATCGGCAGCAGTGCCGAGCGCGGCTGCGGGTAGCGCGTGGTGATCTCGCGCAGCTCGGCGAGCGTCTGCTCGTCGTAGGCGCCGTCCTGCACCTCACGGGTGGTCATCGGTCGACTCCCCCCATCACGGGGTCGATGGAGGCGATCGCGACGATGACGTCGGCGACCATGCCGCCCTCGCTCATCACCGAGGTCGCCTGCAGGTTGTTGAACGACGGGTCACGGAAGTGCGCGCGGAACGGGCGGGTGCCACCATCGGAGACCACGTGCGCCCCGAGCTCACCACGCGGCGACTCGACCGGCACGTAGGCCTGGCCGGTCGGCACCCGGAAGCCTTCGGTGACCAGCTTGAAGTGGTGGATCAGGGCCTCCATCGACTCGCCCATGATGTGCCGGATGTGGTCGAGGCTGTTGCCCATCCCGTCGCTGCCGACGGCGAGCTGGCTGGGCCAGGCGATCTTCCGGTCGGCGACCATCACCGGGGCGCCCTCGAGTCCCGCGAGCCGCTCGGCGGCCTGCTCGACGATCCTCAGCGACTCCCACATCTCGTTCAGGCGCACCCGGAACCGGCCGTAGGCGTCAGAGGTGTCCCAGGTCTGCACCTCGAAGTCGTAGTCCTCGTACCCGCTGTACGGCTGCGTCTTGCGCAGGTCCCAGGCGTAGCCGGTGGAGCGCAGCACCGGGCCGGTGAGGCCGAGTGCCATGCAGCCGGAGAGGTCGAGGTGCCCGATGCCCTCGAGCCGTCCCTTGAAGATCGGGTTGGCGTTGCACAGGTCGGCGTACTCCGGGAGCCGCTTCTTCATCAGCGCGACGAAGTCGCGGATCTGGTCCAGCGCCCCGGGGGGCATGTCCTGGGCGACGCCGCCGGGACGGATGAACGCGTGGTTCATCCGAAGCCCGGTGATCAGCTCGAACAGGTCGAGCACCATCTCGCGCTCGCGGAAGCCGATCGTCATCACGGTGAGTGCGCCGATCTCCATCCCGCCGGTGGCGATGCAGACCAGGTGGCTGGAGATCCGGTTGAGCTCCATCAGGAGCACGCGCATGACCTGCGCCTTCTCCGGGATGTCGTCCTCGATGTCGAGCAGCCGCTCGACGCCGAGACAGTAGGTGGCCTCGTTGTAGAACGGCGAGAGGTAGTCCATCCGGGTGCAGAACGTGACGCCCTGCGTCCAGTTGCGGAACTCCATGTTCTTCTCGATGCCGGTGTGGAGGTAGCCGATGCCGCAGCGGGCCTCGGTGACCGTCTCGCCCTCGAGCTCGAGGATCAGGCGGAGCACGCCGTGCGTCGAGGGGTGCTGCGGGCCCATGTTGACCACGACATGGTCCTCACCCTCCTCCGCCAGGCCCTCGAGGATCGTGTCCCAGTCCTGGCCGGTGACCGTGAAGACCCGGCCGGTGGTGGTGTCGGACTCGTTGGCGTAGGGGTCCTGCGTCGTCTGGCTCATCAGTTGTACGACCTCCGCGTGTCGGGCGGCGGGATGGTGGCGCCCTTGTACTCGACGGGGATGCCGCCGAGGGGGTAGTCCTTGCGCTGCGGGTGGCCCGGCCAGTCGTCGGGCATCTCGATGCGCGTCAGAGCGGGGTGACCGTCGAAGATGATCCCGAAGAAGTCGTAGGTCTCCCGCTCGTGCCAGTCGTTGGCCGGGTAGACCGCGACCACCGACGGGATGTGCGGGTCGGCGTCGGGGCAGGTGACCTCGAGCCGGATCCGGCGGTTGTGGGTCATCGACCCCAGGTGGTACACCGCGTGCAGCTCCCGCCCCGTGTCGTCGGGGTAGTGCACCCCTGAGACGCCGGAGCAGAACTCGAAGCGGAGCGCCGACTCGTCGCGCAGCAGCTGTGCGGTCTGGAGGAGGTCGTCGCGGCGGATGAAGAAGGTGACCTCGCCGCGGTGCACGACGACCTTCTCGATCGCGCTGTGCTTCAGGCCGGCCCCGCCGGTCTCCTCCAACGCTGTCTCCAGCGCGTCGGCGACCTCGTCGAACCAGCCGCCGTACGGGCGGATGGTGCCCCCGGGCATCGCGACCGGCCGGACCAGGCCGCCGTAGCCGGAGGTGTCACCGGACCCGGCGGCACCGAACATGCCGTGCCGGACACCGACGACCTCGGGCTCGAGCTGGTCGGGGTCGACCGGCAGCCGGTTCTCGGGCGACCTGTCGCTGTCGGTGGCGTCCGGCTCGGTGCCGGGGGTGACCTCGGGGAAGTCCTCGGGTGCCTTGCCGCCGTCGTCGCTCATTGCAGCAGGCCCTTCATCTGCGAGGTCGGCAGCGCGTTGAGCGCCTCGGTCTCCTGCTCCTCGATCTGGTTGATCCGGTTGACGCCCAGCTTCGTGGACTGCACCTGGTCGTGGAGCTTGAGGATCGCGTCGATCAGCATCTCGGGCCGGGGCGGGCAGCCGGGGAGGTACATGTCCACGGGGACGACGTGGTCGACGCCCTGGAGGATGGCGTAGTTGTTGAACATGCCTCCGGAGCTCGCGCACACCCCCATCGCGAGGACGTACTTGGGCGCCGCCATCTGGTCGTAGATCTGACGCAGCACCGGAGCCATCTTCTGGCTCACCCGGCCCGCGACGATCATCAGGTCGGCCTGCCGCGGCGAGGCCCGGAAGACCTCCATGCCGAAGCGGGCCAGGTCGTAGCGCGGTCCGCCGGACGTCATCATCTCGATGGCGCAGCAGGCCAGCCCGAACGTGGCCGGCCAGAACGACGCCTTGCGCATGTAGCCGGCGACGCCCTCGACGGTCGTCAGCAGCACACCTGCCGGCAGCTTCTCCTCGAGGCCCATCTCTCTCCCTAGTCCCAGTCCAGCCCGCCGCGACGCCACACGTAGGCGTACGCGACGAACACGGTCAGGATGAACAGCACCATCTCGATGAGCCCGAAGAACTTCAGCGAGTCGAAGTACACGGCCCACGGGTAGAGGAACACGATCTCGATGTCGAAGACGATGAACATCATCGCGGTGATGTAGTACTTCACCGGGAACTTGCCGCCACCGAGCGCCTGCGGGGTCGGCTCGATGCCGCACTCGTAGGAGTCGAGCTTCGAGCGGTTGTAGCGCTTCGGTCCGGTCATCGAGCTGACCACGACCGAGAAGACCGCGAACCCCCCGCCGAGGATCAGCAGCGCCAGCACCGGAACGTAGAGATGCATCGCCTGGTCCCTCCTGTCCTGTCGCTGCCGGGTCGAGCCGTTCGGTGTGGGGTGCTACCGGGTGGTGCGGGTGCTCAGGCGGCGGGTGCCACCTTCGCGAGCGCGTTGATGACGCGGTCGGACACGTCGCCGTCGTGCGGGTCGGTGAGGTTGGCCATCAGCTTGAGCGTGAACTTCATCAAGGTGGTGCGCGGCAGACCGTACTTGGTGGCCTGCTTCATGAAGGTCGGGTTGCCGATCATCTTGGCGAACACCCGGCCCAGCGTGAAGTACCCCCCGTAGGCCGCGTCGAGCGCGGCGGCGTACCCCTCGAGGACCCGCTCGCGGGCCGGGCCCTCGGGCCGGGAGAGGGCCTGCACGACCGTCTCGGCGGCCAGGTGCCCCGACTCGAGGGCGTAGTCGATGCCCTCGCCGTTGAACGGGTTGACCATCCCGCCGGAGTCACCGGAGAGCAGGACACCGCGGGTGTAGTGCGGCTTGCGGTTGAACCCCATCGGCAGCGCGGCAGACCCGATCCGGCCGACGCGGTTCTCCTCGCGGAAGCCCCACTCCGCCGGCGTGTGGTCGAGCCAGCGCCGCAGCACGTCCTTGTAGTCGACGTGCTGGAAGGCCTTGGAGGTGTTGAGGATGCCGAGCCCGACATTGGCGGTGCCGTCGCCGACCCCGAAGATCCAGCCGTAGCCCGGCAGCAGGTTGCTGCGACCCGGTGCGCCGTCCCAGAGCTCGAGCCACGACTCCATCCACTCGTCGTCGTGGCGTGGGGTCTCGTAGTAGGCGCGGACCGCGACGCCCATCGGGCGGTTCTCGCGACGCTCGAGGCCGAGCGCGATCGCGATGCGGGCGGAGACGCCGTCACAGGCGATCACCAGGGGTGCGGTGTAGGTCTCGTCCTCGCCGACCCGGCGGCCGCGGTCGTCGACCGGCTTCGCGGTCACGCCCACCACGCGCCCGGTGCGCTCGTCGACGACGGGACCGGTGACCGACGTGCGCTCGGTCAGCCGGGCGCCCGCCTTCTCGGCGTGCCGGGCGAGGATCTCGTCGAGGTCGGAGCGGGTGCGGACCAGGCCGTGGTCGGGGAACGTCGCGAGGTCGGGCCACGGCAGCTCGAGGCGGTGACCGGCGCCGACGATGCGCAGCCCCTTGTTCCGCTGCCAGCCCGGGGCGTCGAGGTCGATGCCCATCGCGACCAGCTGGCGCACCGCCCGCGGCGTCAGGCCGTCGCCGCAGACCTTGTCGCGGGGAAACGTGCTCTTCTCCAAGAGGAGGACGTCCACGCCGGCCTCGGCGAGGTGGTACGCCGCGCTGGCCCCGGCGGGTCCTGCTCCCACCACGATGACGTCCGCCTGCCGCGCGTCGGCGGTGGTCCGGGCCATGCGTGGAACCTTTCCCTGCGGCGTACGACGGAGCCGTATGTGAGTTTGTGAAAACCTTCACGAGCCAGTTTCACGCGTCAGTCTAGAGGCACGGGTCTCATCACGCGACCCGGGTCCCGAGCCACCGACGGGGCCCCGGAAACCGCGTCCCACCTGCGCATTTACGTCACACTGCCGTGCCCGAAATCCGACCCACCCGATGGCCCGGCTCAGCGCCGGGCGTGGTGGAGGGCGACGATGCCGCCGGAGAGGTTGAGCCATCTCGGCTGCTGCCAGCCCGCGCCGGCGATCCGGTCGGCGAGGCGTCGCTGGTCCGGCCAGGCGCGGATCGACTCGGCCAGGTAGACATAGGCGTCCGGGCTGGAGGACACGGCGCGCGCGAGCGGCGGCAGGGCCCGCATCAGGTACTCGACGTACACCGTGCGGAACGGCGCCCACGTGGGATGGCTGAACTCGCAGACCACCAGCCGGCCTCCCGGCCGCGTGACCCGGAGCATCTCGCGGAGCCCGGCGTCCGGGTCGACGATGTTGCGCAGCCCGAAGGAGATCGTGACGGCGTCGAACGTGCCGTCGGCGAACGGCAGCCGGGTGGCGTCCCCCGCGGTGAAGCCGAGGTGCGGCTTGGCCTGCTTGCCCACCCGCAGCATGCCGAGGGAGAAGTCGCAGGGCACGACCGTCGCGCCACGGTCGGCGAACGGCTGGCTCGAGGTGCCCGTGCCGGCCGCCAGGTCGAGCACCAGCTCCCCCGGCCGCGGGTCGACCGCGTCGACGACGACCGTGCGCCAGCGACGGTCCTGGCCGAGCGAGAGGACGTCGTTGGTGAGGTCGTAGCGACGCGCCACCGCATCGAACATCGCGGCCACGTCGTCCGGCGACTTGTCGAGCTGTGCGCGGGTCACGAGCACAGCCTATGCAGCGCCCTCATCGACCGGTGGTGCGGAGGCCCGCCGTAGGCTGCGGGGCGTGAGTGAGCCCTCCAGCTCCGCCGGCCCCCTGCGCGGCCCCCTGCGCGGACCGGGTGCCGAGACCGCACCGCTCGTCGCGCGCACCGTGGGACTCGACTCCCCCGGACCGCTGCTGGCGCTGCTGCCCGACTCCCCGGACGCCGCCGCCTGGGTGCGCCGTGGCGACGGCCTGGTCGGCTGGGGCGTCGCCGCGGTCTGCCGTACGTCGGGGGCCGACCGGTTCGAGGAGGCGAAGCGGTGGTGGGACGCGCACGCCGGCACCGCCGTGGTCCGCGACGAGGTCGACCAGCCCGGCACCGGCCTCGTCTGCTTCGGCAGCTTCGGGTTCGCCGACGACCCCGGCGACAGCGTGCTCGTGGTGCCCGAGGTGGTGGTCGGCCGCCGTGGCGAGACCACCTGGCTGACGACCATCGGGGTCGGCAGCATCCCGGCCTTACCGGACGTCGTCCCGGGCGACGCGCCCGCCGCCCCGCGTGGCGTCTCGTTCGCCGACGGCGCGATGAGCGGCACCGACTGGGTCGGCGTCGTCGCCGAGGCGGTGCGGCGCATCAACGCAGGCGCCCTGGAGAAGGTCGTGCTGGCGCGCGACCTGCTCGCCACGGCCGACGACCCGATCGACCTGCGCTGGCCGCTGCGCCGGCTCGCCGAGAGCTATCCGATGTGCTGGACCTTCCACGTCGACGGCCTCTTCGGCGCGACCCCCGAGATGCTTGTGCGTCGTGAGCGCGGCCTGGTCACCTCGCGGGTGCTCGCCGGCACGATCCGGCGCACCGGGGACGACGCGCGCGACCTGGCCCTGGCCGCCACGCTGGCACGCTCGTCGAAGGACCTGGAGGAGCACGAGTACGCCGTGCGGTCGGTGGCCGACGCACTGGCGCCGCACTGTTCCTCGATGAACGTCCCCGAGGCGCCGTTCGTCCTGCACCTGCCCAACGTCATGCACCTGGCCACCGACGTGGCGGGAGTGGTGCACGACGCGGCGGACCCCACCGGCACCTCGCTCGACCTGGCACGCGCTCTCCACCCGTCTGCGGCCGTCGGCGGCACCCCTACCGATGTCGCGACCGCGCTGATCACCGAGATCGAGGGGATGCAGCGCGGCCGCTACGCGGGGCCGGTCGGCTGGATGGACGCGAGCGGTGACGGGGAGTGGGGCCTGGCGCTGCGCTCCGCCGAGATCGAGGGAAGGTCCGTGCGGCTCTTCGCCGGCTGCGGCATCGTCGCCGACTCCGATCCGGACTCCGAGCTGGCCGAGGCGCAGGCGAAGTTCGTGCCGGTGCGCGACTCCCTCGCCGGGATGAGCTGACCTCACGCCTCGCTAGCCGAGTCGACCGTCCACGAAGCACCAGCGCCACTCCTCGCCGGTCTGGGCCGACCGCATCACCGGGTGACCGCTGCCCTCGAAGTGCACGCTGGCGTGGCGACGCGGCGAGGAGTCACAGCAGGCCAGGTGCCCACAGGTGAGGCACTTGCGCAGGTGCACCCAGTTGGTGAAGCCGTCGCGGACGCAGTCCTCGCACTCGCCCTCCGTCGAGGCCGACTCCACGTCACGCGGCGCCTCGTCGAGGTGCTCGCAGGAGTACGTCGTACCGGTGACGCCGCTGACCACCTCGGCACCCTCGAGGTGCTCCAACCGCTCGTGGTGGACGTCGAGCATCGACTCCTCGACGTCGAGGGCCGCGAGCACGTCCTCGACCACCTCGTGCGGGATCGTCCCGGTGCTGCGCACGTGCAGGACCCGGGCGCGCTCGGCGTCGAGCATCTCCAGCCGCAGCCGGGAGTACGCCTCGCTCGGGGTCTCCTCGTCGAGATGGGTTCCGCCGAGCCGCTCCCAGGCCGCGGTGTTGCGCTGGGCCGCCCGGTGCCGCAGCGCGGCCATCGTGTCGAACGGGTCCTCGTCGCCGAGGTGCTCCTCGAGACGTTCGAGACCGGCGGCGGTCGCCTTCTCGAAGAGGGCCGCGCGGGCCAGCGCGTCCTCGCGCGGGTCAGGGGCGCTCAGCCGTAGCCGGCGCACCAGCCACGGCAGCGTCGAGCCCTGCACGACCAGCGTCCCCGCGGCGACGACGAGTGCGGTGAGGACCAGGGTCTCGCGGTAGTCGTAGTCCTCCGGGATCGCGAACGCGGCCGCCAGGGTGACGACGCCCCGCATCCCGGCCCAGCCGATCACCGTGGTGTGCTTCCAGGTCGGGTGCTGTCCGGTGTCCTGGTCGGGGCCGGGTCGCACCAGCAGGTAGCGGGCCGGGAACACCCACACCACGCGGAGCACCACGACCGCGAGGAACGTGGCGAGGCAGAGCTTCGCGACGTCGTCGACGGCGACACCGCTGGCGGCGACGTCGGCGATGATCCACCGCGCTTGCAGGCCGATCAGCAGGAACACGGCGTTCTCCAGCAGGAACTGGATGGTCCGCCAGTTCAGCCGCTCCGCGATGCGCGAGGTCGCGGTCTGCAGGACCGGCGACTTGTGACCGAGCAGCAGGCCGGAGATGACGACGGCGAGCACCCCGGAGCCGTGCACCTGCTCCGCCGCGACGTACGCGACGAAGGGAGTGACCAGCGAGAGGCTGGTGTCGATGACCGGGTCGGTCACCCGCTGCCGGACGCGGCCGATGAGGACGTACAGCGCCAGCCCGACGAGCACTCCCCCGGCGGCGGCGAGCACGAAGTCGACGGTGACGCTGAGCACGGTGACCGTGCCCCCGACGGCGGTGGCGGTGCGCAGCGCGACCAGCGCGGTCGCGTCGTTGAGCAGCGACTCGCCTTCCAGCACCGTGACGATCCGACGCGGGATGCCGATGCGGCGGGCGATCGCCGTCGCGGCGACGGCGTCGGGAGGAGCGACGACAGCTCCGAGGGCGAAGGCGGCCGGCCAGCTGATGTCGGGAAGCACGAGGTGGGCGACCACCGCGACACCCGCGGCCGTATAGGCGACCAGCCCGATCGACAGCAGCAGGATCGGTCGCCGGTTGGTGTTGAAGTCGACCAGGGAGGTCTGCAGCGAAGCGGAGTACAGCAGCGGGGGCAGCAGCCCGACCAGCACGACCTCGGCGGTCAGGTGCACCTGGGGGACGAACGGCAGGAACGAGGCACCGGCCCCGAGGGCGACGAGGAGGATCGGCGCCGGCAGGTCGTAGCGTCGGCTGAACCCGGCCACCGAGATGACCACGGCGGCGAGGGCGGCGAGAGAGAGCGCGATGTGCACCCGCCCATTGAATCAACCGGTGGCGAGCCGCCTCGCCGGGTCAGGAGCCGACGAGGGCCCGGATCGCGGCGTCGAGCTCGCGCCGGTCGTCGCGGCGCACCGCCACCTCCACCACCTCGATGCCGCCTGCGGGGGCGGCGAGCGCGTGCCGCAGCTCCTCCAGCGAGTCGACCCGCCAGTGCGGCGTGCGGGTGGCCGCGCAGAGGCTGGCCACGTCGACGTGGTGCGGAGTGCCGAACAGCCGGTCGTACGACGCGGCGTGGTCGGGCGCCCCCGGCTCGAGCGAGGCGAAGATCGAGCCTCCGTCGTCGTTGACGACGACCAGGGTGAGGTCGGGCCGCTCCTCGTCGGGACCCAGGACGAGCCCGTTGCTGTCGTGGAGGAACGTGAGGTCGCCCATCAGCGCGATCGCGCGCGTGCTGTGCGGGCGACCCAGCGCGGCCCCGACCGCGCTGGAGACCGTGCCGTCGATGCCGGAGAGCCCGCGGTTGCCGACGACCATCCGGTGCTCGCCCACCGGGTAGTCCGCCACCATCAGGTCGAGGTCACGCACCGGGTTGGAGGCCCCGACGAACAACAGGCCACCGGCCGGCACCGCTGCGCTCACGGCACCGGCCACCTGGTGGGGGGTGGTCGACCCGCGCTCGGCGAGCAGGGCGTCGAGCCGGCGAGAGACCTCGGCGTCCCGGTCCCGCCACTCCTGCTCCCAGGGGTCCGGCCCCGCCTCGACGGAGGGGGGCCCTTCGACCTCGACCCGCTCGACCACGGCGTGCACCTGGTGGCCCGGGTCGCAGTAGCCGGACGGGCCGCGCACGGCGATCAGCTCGAGGTCGTCGCGCGCCAGGAGCCGGCTCACCGGCCGCGACAGCGTCGGGTGCCCGAAGACCACGACCTGCTGGATCCGGCCCGCCAGGTCCGGGTCGGCGAGCAGCAGTCGATAGGTGCGGATCGCGCTCGCACCGGTGCGCGCGCCGCTGGTCGGCTCCGCGAGCAGCGGCCAGCCGGCCGACTCCGCGAGCACCCGGGCAGGAGACCCGGCGTCGTCGCCGGCCACCACCACGGTCCGCAGCCCCCGGCTGACCGAGTGTGGCGGCGCCGGCGCCCGCTCGCCGGGCGACATCCAGGGTCCACCGTGCGAGGCGCCGTCGGGTGCGCTCCCCCAGCCGTCGCCGGTGGCCGGGGTCAGCGGCTCCTCGAACTGAAGGTTCAGGTGGACCGGGCCCGGACGGTCACCGAGCCGACCGCCCGCGGTGGCCGCCGCCTTCGCGGCCAGCGCCCGCCAGGACGCGAGCTGGCGGCGCTCGACGTCGCCGCTGCCCGGGTGCGGTGCCGGCACGTCCGCGGAGAGCCGGGGAGCACCCGCGAACAACCCGGGCTGCCACGTCGTCTGGTTGGCGTTGCTGCCGCGCAGCCGGGCGGGTCGGTCGGCGGTGAGCAGCACCAGCGGCACACCGGCATGCGACGACTCGAGCACGGCGGGGTGCAGGTTCGCGACCGCGGTGCCGCTGGTGGTGACGACCGCGACCGGGCGGTGACTGGTGCGAGCGATGCCGAGGGCGAGGAACCCGGCGGTGCGCTCGTCGATGCGGGTGTGCAGCCGCAGCCGGTCCCGCGCTTCGTAGACCGCGAAGGCCAGGGCGGCGCTGCGCGAGCCGGGCGCGAGGACCACGTCGCGGACCCCGCAGCGCACCAGCTCGTCGACCAGCACCGTGGCCATCGCGGTGGAGGCGTTCAGCGGGGTCATGACCCGGAACCTACCGAGGCCAGCCTGTCGTGCCAGTGCGCGACGCGGTCGCCCGCCGCCGCGAGCCGTGCCAGCGCCGACGCGTCCACCTCCGGGCGTACGACGGGCAGCGCTCCGTCGTGGGGCAGCAGTGGCTCGACGGCCACGTCGTCGACGAGGAGCTGCACCGTCGCGAGGCCGCACGCGTAGGGCAGCTCGGGGAGCGCTGCCGCGAGGGCGACGCCGGCGGCGATCCCGACGCTGGTCTCCAGGGCGCTCGAGACCACCACCGGCATCGCGATGTCCTCGGCGATCCGCAGACAGGCACGCACCCCGCCCAGGGGCTGCACCTTGAGCACCGCGATGTCGGCCGCTTCGAGGTCTCGCACCCGGTAGGGGTCCTCGGCGCGACGGATCGACTCGTCCGCGGCGACCGCGACGTCGACGCGGCGCCTGACCTCGGCCAGCTCCTCGACCGAGGCGCACGGCTGCTCGACGTACTCCAGGCCGCCGGCGGCACGCTCAAGGACGGGGAGCCGGGCGAGGGCCTCCTCCACCGACCACAGGCCGTTGACGTCGATGCGGATCGCACCGTCGGGGCCGAGGGCGTCGCGGACCGCCTCGAGGCGCTGCTGCTCGGCGCCGAGGGACTGACCCGGCTCGGCCACCTTGACCTTGGCGGTGCGGCAGCCCCGGCCGGCGCGGACCAGGGCGGCCGCCTGCTCGGCCCCGACCGCGGGGACGGTGACGTTGACCGGGATGCTGGTGCGGACCGCGGTGGGCCAGCCGTCGTCGGCAGCCTCGCGGGCGGCCCGCAGCCAGGGCTGCGCGACCCGGGCGTCGTACTCCAGGAACGGGCTGAACTCGCCCCATCCGGCCTCGCCGCGCAGCAGCACGCCCTCGCGGACGGTGATCCCGCGGAATCGGGTCCGCAGCGGGATCGAGAAGACGTACGGGTCAGCCACGGGCCAGCCGCTCGACAGCCAGCCGGTCGACCTTGCCGTTGGGCAGCAGCGGCAGCGCGAGGGCCCGGACCAGCCGCCGGGGCGCGTAGCTGCGGGGGTACTCCACGGTCACGAAGTCCCGCAGCTCGTCCAGGTCCGCGTCGGTGACGGCGACCACCACGAGCAGCTCGCCCCACTCGTCGTCGGGGACGCCGACCACCGCGGCATCGTGCACCCGTGGGTGCCGAGCGAGACGATCGACCACCACCCCCGTCGGGACGTTGACACCTCCCGTGACCACCACGTCGTCGACGCGGCCGCCGAGAACGACCCGTCCGGCGTCGTCGACGCGGCCGAGGTCCTGCGTCACGAACCAGCCCTCCTGCAGCATCCGCGAGGTGAGCGCAGGATCGTCTTGGTAGCCGTCGAAGAGCACCCTCCCGCGGATCCGGACGCGGCCGTCGCCGGTGGTGCCCACCTCGACACCGTCGAGCGGGACGCCGTCGTAGACGCACCCGCCGCAGGTCTCGCTCATGCCGTACGTCGTGACGACCGTGGTTCCCACGCTCTCGGCCTGCCGCTGCAGCTCCAGGTCGAGGGAGGCGCCCCCGACGAGGACGGCGTCGAAGCGGGCCAGCGCGCCGGCCTGACGCGGCTCGTGGACCAGCCGGTGCAGCTGGGTCGGGACCAGGGAGACGTAGCGGCGCTCACCGGTCATCGCGGCGAAGCCGGCCGCGAGGTCGTCGTCCATCACCACCGGCTGGGTGCCGGCGCGCACGGAGCGGAACAGGACCTGGAGCCCGGCGACGTAGGGCGGCGGCAGGGCGAGCAACCACTGCCCCGGCCCACCCAACCGGAGGTGCGTGGCGTCCGCGGAGGCACGCATGGCGGCGCGCGAGAGCAGTACCCGCTTCGGGCGCCCGGTGGAGCCGGACGTCTCCACGACCAGCGGCTCGGGGTGGTCGACCGCGTCCCAGACCCGCAACAGCGCGAGGATCTCGCTCACGGTGCCCTGCACCGGGTGGAGGCTGCTCACGAGGCCACACCGTATGCCTGCGAGAATCGCCGACTGTGACAACCCCTGGCGCCTCGCCCGCGCAGTGGCTCGCCGGCGCCCGGCCACGCACCCTGCCCGCTGCCGTCTCACCGGTGCTGGCGGGTACCGGCGTCGCCGCCTACGTCGACGTGGCCGTGTGGTGGAAGGCGACCCTCGCGCTGGTCGTCTCGCTCGCGCTGCAGGTCGGCGTCAACTACGCCAACGACTACTCCGACGGCATCCGCGGCACCGACGCCGACCGGGTCGGCCCGCTCCGGCTGGTCGGCTCGGGGCTGGCCGCCCCCGCCACCGTGAAGCGCGCGGCGTTCGCCGCGTTCGGGGTCGCAGCACTCGCAGGCCTCGTGCTGGCCGCCACCACGACCTGGTGGCTCGTGCTCGTCGGCGCGCTCGCCGTGGTCGCCGCCTGGTTCTACACCGGCGGGTCGACGCCGTACGGCTACCGGGCGCTGGGCGAGGTGATGGTGTTCGTCTTCTTCGGTCTCGTCGCGGTGCTCGGCACCACGTACGTGCAGATCGAGGAGCTGCCGCTGCCCGGGTGGTACGCCGCCACCGGGGTGGGCGCACTCGCGTGCGCCATCCTGGTGGCCAACAACCTGCGCGACATCCCGACCGACCGGGAGGTCGACAAGCGGACGCTGGCCGTCGTGCTCGGCGAGCCGAGGACCCGGGGCCTCTTCGCCCTGCTGATGGGGCTCGCGCTCGTGGCACTGGTGGGCATCGTGCTGGCGACCGGACTGCCGGCCCTGCTCGGACTGGCGTTCCTGCTGCCCGCCGTGCCGGCGACCCGGCTGGTCCTGGCCGGGGCCACCGGCCGCGACCTGGTGCCGGTGCTGCAGCGCACCGGCGTCAGCGAGCTGCTCTACGCCACCGGTCTGTTCGCGGGTCTCCTGCTCGCCACCGTCTGAGGGCCGCTCAGCCGCGCGAGCGGACCAGTTTGTGGGTGCCGTCGCACCACGGTGCCCGCTGCGACTTCGCGCACGCGCAGACCGCCACGACCGGCCGGGTGGTCGGATGCGACGTGCCCTGCGCGTCGAGGACGGCGCTGGCGCCACGCACCAGCCACGGACCCCCGGGGCAGGACCGCACCTGGGGGTCGCCCGCCGCGGCGACGAGGTCGCCGTCGCGCAGCTCCACGATCGGCTCGCTCACGCGACGGCCGCCGGCCCGATGACGCTGCGCAACGAGCTGCGGCCCTGCGCGAAGCAGCCCAGCACGTGCTCGGCCAGCAGCTCGTCCATGAGCAGTCCGACCTCGACGCCCAGGAAGACGTCGGCGAGCAGCTCCGGATGCTGCTCCACGAGGGCGGCACACATGTCGCGCGTGGCGACCTGCTCGTGCACCGCGTCGGCCTCGACGTGCTCGTCGTAGTAGTCGGCCATCGCGGGCGACAGGTCCAGTCGGCGCAGCCCCTGCACCATGCGCCGGCTCGGCAGCGAGCTGGTGACCTCGATGGCGGCGAGGTGGCCGAGGGCGGCCCCGCGCAGCCGCCGGTGCAGGCAGAGCAGGCTCATCGCGTTGTTCAACGCGAGCGTGCACGCCGGCACCTCGTCCGCGTAGGCGCCGTAGCGGTCGTCGAGCCCGCACTCGGCCATCCCTCGCGCGAACAGCGCCGCGTGCTGACGGTCCGGCCGACCCGCGCCGTACTCGTCGAACTGGATGTCCATCAGCGCCCCCTTCACCGAGCCCGTCACCCGGGGGACGACGAAGGTGTGCGGGTCGGCCTCCTTGAGCTGGTAGAGGCTGCGGTGCACGAAGACCTCGCGGAGCTGGTCGGCGGTGGCCTCCCGTTGCACGAAGGGGCTCAAGGACGGGCCGTCGTGCGCGCCCGCCTGCGCGAAGATCCGCTCGGCGACCCCGCCGGGGGCACGCACCCAGGCGTCGACCGCTGGTGCGGTGCGGCGGCGCAGCTCGGCCTCGAGCCGTCGCTCCAGGACCCGGCGCACGCGCAGCAGGTCGGGGTCCCACTCGCGGGAGTCGTCGACCCCCTCGAGCCCTCCGTAGTGCAGCTCGTAGAGCGACCACAGCGACAGCTGCAGGTCCTCGTCGTGCAGCACGTCCTCGGATGCCTGTTCCGCGTGCCGGACCAGCGCGGGCACGTCGACCGCTCGGTCGTCGCGGAGCGCGTTCAGCAGGCCGTCGCTGAGCGGTCCTCGTGGGGTGGGGTGGGGCATCGGTCCCTCCTCGGCGGACACGGGACGCTCGCCGTACCCGCAAGCTGTGACGCGCAATCGCGTCGGCCGTCGTGAGCCGCAGCACGCCGTCCCGTCAGGCGACCGTAGCGGGTTCCGTCCACCTGCCGGTCTCGTAGAACCGCTCCAGCGTCGTGGCGTACGGCGTCACGTCCAGGCCTTGGTCCGCCAGCCAGTCGTCGTCGTAGTAGGTCGAGGCGTAGCGCTCGCCGCCGTCACAGATCAGCGTGACCACGCTGCCCGCCTCGCCGGCCTCCCGCATCGAGGCCACCAGCCGCAACGCCCCCCACATGGCCGTGCCCGTCGAGCCACCGACGAGTCGGCCGGTCACCTGGGAGGTCCACCGCATCGCGGCGATCGACGCGGCGTCGGGGACCGCGAGCATCGCGTCGACCACCGAGGGGACGAACGAGAGCTCCACGCGGGGGCGGCCGATGCCCTCGATCCGCGAGCTGCGGCCGGTCACGTGGTCGGGGTCCGAGTCGGCCCAGCCGTCGAAGAACGCGCTGTTCTCCGGGTCGACCACGCACACCCGGGTCGGGTGCCGCCGGTAGCGGACGAACCGCCCCAGGGTGGCCGACGTGCCACCGGTTCCCGCGCCGACCACGACCCAGGCCGGCACCGGGTGCCGCTCGCGGGTCAGCTGCTCGAAGATCGACTCCGCGATGTTGTTGTTGCCGCGCCAGTCGGTGGCGCGCTCGGCGAAGGTGAACTGGTCCATGTAGTGCCCGCCGGTGGCTGTGGCGAGCCGTCGGGCCTCGTCGTACATCGTCGCCGGGTCGGAGACGAGATGGCAGCGGCCGCCTTGGAACTCGATGAGCTCGATCTTGCCGCGTGTCGTCGAGGCGGGCATGACCGCCACGAAAGGCAGCCCGAGCAACCGGGCGAAGTAGGCCTCCGAGACCGCCGTCGACCCCGAGGACGCCTCGACGACCGTCGTGCCCTCGCCGATCCAGCCGTTGCACAACGCGTAGAGGAACAGAGACCGCGCCAGCCGGTGCTTGAGCGAGCCCGTCGGGTGCACCGACTCGTCCTTGAGGTACAGGTCGACGTCCCAGGACTCGGGCAGCGGGAACACATGGAGGTGGGTGTCGGCAGAGCGGTTGCTGTCTGCCTCGACCTTGCGGACCGCCTCGTCGACCCAGGAGCGGTCCGCGGTGCGCCGTACCTCCCGGCACGCCATCAGTCCAGGTCCTCCTTGGAGCGGGACTCCTCGAAGCGGCGCGAGATGTTCGAGGCACGCGTCTCGACCCGCGCCGCGAAGCGCTCGCGCGGACCCCGCAGCAGGTAGTACGACGCGACGGCCGACACCACGGCGGCCAGCACGACCGGCCAGATGACCGAGGCGCTGCCGAAAGCCGCGAAAAGGCCGAAGGCGACCAGGAGGGACGCGACAAACAAGCCGATCCGGGCCAGGGTGTAGACGACGAACTCCTTCACCGGTCCAGGGTAGTGGCAGCCGAATCCGTCGTCCGCGCACCATGGGCTTGGAAGGGTGCCTACGCTGGGGGTGTGGGTAAGTTCCTGCTGGTCGTCATCGTGTTCGCGGCACTGGTGTACGCCGTCTTCTGGCTCATCGAGCGCCGCCGCGGAGGAGCACCCGCACGGCGTCGTTCGGTGCCCCCGCCACGGCCCACACCGCGCAACCTCGCGCCCGACGACGACGAGGACTTCCTGCGGGACCTGAACCGTCGCAACCGCAAGCGCGACCCGGACCATCCGAACGGGGAGTAGCCCCGGATCGGCGGGTCAGCCGGAGTAGGAGTGCAGGCTCCCGCTGCCGAAGAAGTAGTTGATCCCCACGAAGTTGAACAGCAGCGACGCGAACCCCACCAGCGCGATCACCGAGGCCGCCTTGCCCTTCCAGCCGGCGGTCGCCCGCGCGTGCAGGTAGGCCGCGTAGATCACCCAGGTGATGAACGCCCAGACCTCCTTGGGGTCCCAGTTCCAGTAGCTGCCCCAGGCGTACTCCGCCCAGATCGGTCCGGCGACCAGGGCCGCGAACGTCCAGATCGGGAATCCGAACGCGTTCAGCCGGTAGGCGACACGCTCCAGGGCGACCGGCTCGGGCAGCCGGGCGAGGTAGCCGCGTGGGCTCAGCGTCCCGCGCCGCACCGCGCGGTCCTTGGCCAGGAAGAGCACCAGGGCGAGCGCCCCGACGGCGAAGGCGCCGGAGGCGGTGATGGCCGCGAGCACGTGGATCGCCAGCCAGTAGGAGTGCAGCGCCGGCACCAGGGGCCCGGCGTCCTGGTAGAGCACCAGCACGTCGAGCATCAGCACCACGACCAGGAAGCCGGTCACCAGCACGCCCATCCAGCGAAGCCGGAACCGCTTCATCAGGGCGAGGTACATCACGCTCACGCCGAAGGTGGCGGCCAGCGTGAACTCGTACATGTTGCCCCACGGCACCCGGATCGGGTCCGAGCCCAGGCCGCGTGAGACCAGCCCGGCCAGGTGCAGTGCGCAGCCGAGCACGGTGAGGGCCACGCCGATGCGGCCGTACTTCTCGACCCTCAGCTCCTCCGCCTCGAGCCCGTCGTCCTGCTCGACCGGCCCGGGTCCGCCGGCGCCGACCGAGACGAGCTCACGCTCGGCCGGTGTCGGCAGCGACCGGACGAGCACCCACTCGGCCAGGTGTGCCAGGAACGCCAGGACGTAGACGATCGAGGCGAACATGATGGCGTTGTTGCTGACGGTGGCGAAGTCGGCGGCGGTCACGCGTTCTCCCTGCGGGGGCTCGAGGTGCTGTCCTGGACGAGCCTCGACAGCTCGTCGATCTCGCCGGCGAGGTCACCCCCGGAACTGCGGTCGAGCCCGGCCAGCTCGACCACGGTACGCCCGGACCCGTCGTCGCCGGAACGTCGGGTGACGCGCACCCAGGCGCGCCGCGGTCGGATGAACAGCGAGCCCAGCAGCCCCAGGATGCCGAGCAGCACGCCGCCGAGCGCGACCCCCTTGCCCGGGCTGTCGCTGACCTGCAGCTTGACCCAGCGGCGCACGCCGTCGAAGCGGATCGAGCCCTGACCGTCGGGGAGCCTCACCGTCTGGCCCTCGGTGAGCTTGATCCGCTTGGTCGGGCCGAGCGCTGCGTCGGTGTTCTTGAACGGCTCGAGCTTCGTCTTGTCGAGCTGGTAGACCGACTGCGGCGCACCGTCGTCGAGGCCGAGGTCACCGTGGTAGGGCACCAGCGAGAGCGCCGGGTCGAGTGCGTCGGGGAACTGGGAGAACGGCCCGCGGCCCATCGTGAAGCCGTACGTCGGCAGGAACAGTCCCTCGAAGCCGAGCTGCTCGGGTCCGGCGTCCGGCACCTTGATCACACCGAAGGACGCGAAGGACTGGTCCTGCGGCAGGAACACCGCCGGTCCCCGGTAGGCCACCCGGCCGTCGCCGCCGCGGACCGTGACCACCGGCGCGTAGCCGTGGCCGACGAGGAAGACGTCGGCGCCGTGGGTCTTGAGCGGGTGGTTGACCACGAGGTCGTGCTTCGCGGGCGGGGCGGACGGGCTGGTGCGGTACGTGATCTGGGCGTCGAAGGAGTCCGGCTGCCCCATCTGCGGGCCGCTGGTCAGCCACTTCACGTGGAAGGCGTCGACGGTGAAGCTGAGTGGGGCGAGGGTGTCGGTGTCGAAGAGCGTGCCGGGCGCGAAGTCGTCGTACTGGCTCAGCGAGTTGGAGAAGCCCTGGCCGACGATCGTGATGACGCCGCCCTTGTAGCCGAACAGCTGGCCGTAGGCGAACCCGACGAGCACCAGGAGGACCGAGAAGTGGAAGAGCAGGTTGCCGGCCTCGCGGAGGTAGCCCTTCTCCGCGGACAGGGCGCCGTCGTGCCGCGCGACCCGGTAGCGGCGGCCACGCAGCACCTGCTCGGCCCGGGCGAGGACGACGTCGGGCTCCTCGTCGAGCTCGGCGGTGCGCGCCTCGGGCATCCGCGAGAGGTGGCGGGGCACTCGCGGCGGGCGGGCGCGCATCGCCCGCCAGTAGACCCGCAGCCGCGGTACCACGCAGCCGACCAGCGAGACCATCAGGAGCACGTAGATGGCGGAGAACCACGGTGAGCTGAAGACCGAGAAGAGCCCGAGCGTCTCGTAGACCGGCGTCAACGCCGGGTGGGCGTCCTGCCAGTTGCTCACCTTGACCGCGTCGATGTTGCGCTGCGGCACCACCGAGCCGGGGACCGCCGCCAGCGCCAGCAGGAAGAGCAGCACGAGTGCGGTGCGCATCGAGGTGAGCTGGCGCCACGACCAGCGGGCGAGCTCCACGGGGCTCAGTGCCGGGGGCACCGACGGCGGCGTCGGCGGCTGCGAGGCGGAGCCGCCGGCCTCGGTCTCCGGGGAGGTCAGGGACGCTCGGGTGCTCATACCGGAGTCTCGTAACCGACGATCCAGGACTGGAGGTCGACGATCCACCGGTCCCAGAGCCCCGTGACCAGCAGCAGCCCCACCACGATCATCATGATGCCGCCCGCCCGGGTGACCCAGGCCTGGTGCAGCCGGACCCATCGCACGGCGCCGAGCATCCTGCGGAACGCGAAACCGGCCGCCAGGAACGGCAGGCCGAGGCCGAGCGAGTAGGCGCCGCTGAGCAGCGCGCCGCGCCCCGCGGTGCCCTCGTGGACCGCCAGCGTGCTGACCGCCGACAGCGTCGGACCGATGCAGGGCGTCCAGCCCAGCCCGAACAGCACCCCGAGCAGCGGAGCCGCCGCGAGCCCGATCGCCGGCACCCGGTGCACCCGGAGGTCCCGCTGCAGCCACGGCACCAGGCCGATGAACGCGACCCCCACCAGGATCGTGAAGGCTCCCAGGACCAGGGTGAGCTGCTGGCGGTAGCTCCACAGCCACTCGCCCAGGGCGCCCGAGAGCGTGCCCAGCGCGACGAACACGAACGAGAAGCCGAGCACGAACAGCAGGCTGCCGAGCACCATCCGGCCGCGCCGGCCCTGCTCGAGGTCGACCCCGGACAGCCCGGTCGCATAGGAGAGGTAGCCCGGCAGCAGGGGCACCACGCAGGGCGAGAAGAACGACACGAGGCCGGCGACCAGCGCGACGGGGAGGGCGACCAGCAGCGACCCGGACAGCACGGTGGACTGGAACCAGTCGCCGATGTCGAGCGGGGTCATGCCGCGCTGCCCCGCGCGACGTCGTGGACCAGGCCGTCCAGGGTGCCGCGGGTGATCTCCCCGATGACGCTGGCCGCGACCCGGCCCTGCCGGTCGATGATCACCGTGCTCGGGATGGAGTTCGGCGCGAGCGTGCCGTGGAAGGCGAGCAGGGTCTGCCCGTCGGGGTCGTAGATCGAGTCGTAGGGAACGTCGTAGCGACGCTCGAACGCCCGCGGTCCCGCCCGCTCCGGGTTGCGGGAGTTGATGCCGAGGAACACCACGCCCTTGCTCGCCAGGTCGCGGGCGGCCTTGGCCAGCATCGGCGCCTCGGCACGGCACGGCGGGCACCACGACCCCCACACGTTCACGACCACGATCTTCCCGCGGTAGTCGCTCAGCGCGGTCTGCTTGCCGTCCAGCGTCGTGCCGGCCACCGACCCCGGCCGCTTGCGGTCGGCCACCGCCAGGCTGGTGATGATGCCCTTGCCGGCGACGTATCCCTGTGCCCCCGAGCTGCCCACGTCGTTGCGTGAGCAGCCGGTGAGCGCACCGCCCGCGAGGGCGACGACGGCGAGCGCGGCGGCGCTACGACGCACGGCGGCACGGGTCACGACGGAGGTGCCTCGGGCTCTGGCTCGGCAGCCGGTCCGCTGCCGGAGGAGAAGGTCTTGCGCCGGTCCTTGACCGGGATCAGGTCGGCAGCCGGCTCGGAGTAGCGGAGCGAGGTGAGGGTGTCCCCGTCGAAGACCAGCGAGGTGAGGCTGCACAGCGTGCACTTGCGGCGGCGGGGGTCGTGCAGGAAGGAGCGGTTCTCGACGTGCAGCCGGGTCATCCAGATCGGCAGCTGGTGCGAGACGACGACGGCCTCGTGCCCACGGGCCGAGTCGCGGGCGTCGTACACGGCGGCCATCATGCGTGCGACCACGGCCTTGTAGGGCTCGCCCCACGACGGCCGGAACGGGTTCCAGAGCAGCGGCCAGGAGCTGGGCCGCTTGAGGATGCCGTCGCCGACGCTGAACCGCCGGCCCTCGAAGGCGTTGGTGGACTCGATGACCCGGGCGTCGGTGACGACCTCGACGCCCCGCGCCGCGGCCAGCGGTCGGGCGGTCTCCTGCGCGCGCTCGAGCGGTGAGGCCACGACGTGGGTGATGTCGCGGTCGCCGACGGCGTCGGCGATCCTGCGTGCCATCTGCACACCGAGGTCGGAGAGGTGGTAGCCCGGCAGCCGGCCGTACAGGATCCCGTCGGGATTGTGCACCTCGCCGTGGCGCAGCAGGTGGACGGTCGTACGCGTCACGAGGCGACCTCAGGCGCCGCGCCGGCGGCCCGCGCGGCCGCGGGGAGGGCGGAGAGGATCCGGTCCACGGCGCGGTCGTCGTGGGCCGCGGACAGGAACCACACCTCGAAGGCGCTCGGCGGGAGGTACACGCCCTGGTCGAGCATGGCGTGGAAGAACGCCGCGAACCGCTCCGTGCGCTGGGCGCCGGCGGCCGCGAAGTCGCGCACCTCGGTGACGCCCTCGTCGGTGAAGAACACGCTGAACATGTTGCCGACGTGCTGCACCACGTGGGGGACCCCTGCCCCGGCCAGCGCCGCCGACGCCGCCTCGCGCACCACCTGCGCCGTCTTGTCGAGGTGGGCGTAGACCTCGTCGGTGGCCAGCCGCAGCGTGGTCAGCCCGGCAGTGGTCGCGACAGGGTTCCCCGACAGGGTGCCCGCCTGGTACACGGGGCCCTCCGGCGAGAGCATCGACATCACGTCGTCCCGGCCGCCGAACGCCGCGGCCGGGAAGCCGCCGCCCATCACCTTGCCGAAGGTCAGCAGGTCCGGTACCCAGCCCTCGACGGCTCCGTCGAGCCCGAAGTGCCCGGACCGCGTCACCCGGAAGCCGGTCATCACCTCGTCACTGACGAACAGGGCGCCGTGCCGGAGGCAGGTCTCGGAGAGGAGCCGGTTGAAGCCGGGAGCGGGAGGCACGACGCCCATGTTGCCCGGGGCCGCCTCGGTCACCAGGCAGGCGATCTCGTCGCCGTGCTCGGCGAAGACCGCCTCCAGCGCCGCCGGGTCGTTGTAGGGGAGCACGAGGGTGCCGGCCGTGGCCGCTGCGGGGACGCCCGGCGTGCCCGGCACCCCGAGCGTGGCCAGCCCGGAGCCCGCGTCGGCGAGCAGCGAGTCGACGTGGCCGTGATAGCAACCCGCGAACTTCACGACCAGCTCGCGGCCGGTGAAGCCGCGCGCCAGCCGGATCGCCGACATGGTGGCCTCGGTGCCGGAGGAGACCAGTCGCACCTTCTCCACCGGGGTGCGGGCGACGATCGCCTCGGCGAGCTCGACCTCCGGTCGGGTCGGGGTGCCGTACGACGTCCCGCGGGCCACGGCCGCGTGCACCGCCTCGACCACCTCGGGGTGCGCGTGACCGAGCAGCATCGGCCCCCAGCTGCCGACGAGGTCGACGTACTCCGTGCCGTCGACGTCGAAGAGGTAGGGCCCCTGCGCCCGCTCGATGAACCGGGGGGTGCCGCCGACCGCGTTGAACGCGCGCACGGGCGAGTTGACACCGCCGGGGGTGACGGCTCGGGCCCGCTCGAACAGCGCGCCGGACCGGGTGGTCGAGCGGTTCGACGAGGGGGGTGGTGTCGCGGTCACCGTGGCATTGTCTCCCGCCGTCGGTCCCGACCACGAACCCGGTCCGCGTCGGCAGCGTGTGGGCCCGGCGACGTCCGAGGCGTCGACTGGGCCGGATGGCCATGCAGTGTGAGGGACGTCATACTCTGATCAGCCTACTGACGCGTAACCGCGCTACCGCGGACTCGTTGGCATGGTTGGAAGAGGGGGTAACCGGGTACCTCTGCAGAGGGGAATGTCCGGTGCCGAGGTGAGTGGGAGAGAGATCCAACGATGTCACGCAGAAGCCTGACCCGCTGGCAGAAGGCCTCGGCACTCGTGCCGCTGGCGTTGCTGTCAGGAGCCTGGACCACCAGCCTCACGGTGACCAGCACCGCGAGCGCGGAGTCGAGCCAGCAGCAGGGCTCAGGGAAGCTGCCCGACGGCACCACCGTGCCCGACCAGGCCATCAAGGCCCCGGCAAGCGTGTCCAACCCCGGCGAGATCGCCCCTGGCGTGCCGCGGGGCTCGGAGAGCAAGGTCATCGCCGGCTCCTCGGCGAACGGCATCCCCGCGGCCGCTCTGTCCGCCTACCAGCGCGCGGCCCAGGTCATCGACGCGGCCGACAAGAGCTGCAACATCCAGTGGCCGCTGATCGCGGCGATCGGTCGTGTGGAGTCCAACCACGGCCGTTACGGCGGCAACTCGCTGGACGGGAACGGCGTCAGCCGACCCGGCATCTACGGCATCCCGCTGACCGGGGGCAACGGCACCGCCAAGATCGGTGACACGGACGCGGGGCAGTACGACAAGGACCCGAACGTCGACCGCGCGGTCGGCCCGATGCAGTTCATCCCGTCGACCTGGTCGGTCATCGGCGTGGACGGCGACGGCGACGGCAAGCGCAACCCGCAGGACATCGACGACGCGGCGCTCGCGACCGCGGTGTACCTGTGCTCCGGCAAGGAGGACCTCTCCACCACCGCCGGGCAGCGCTCCTCGGTCTACCGCTACAACCACAGCAACGACTACGTGAACCTCGTGCTCTCGATCATGAAGGCCTACGCCGACGGCGACTACTCGGCGGTGCCGACCAGCTCAGGCGGCACGACCACCTTCACCCCCGACTACGGCGACTCCGTCTTCGCCGCGGGCACCAGCGGCTACCGCTACCCGAAGGGCCGCGGCTACGGCACCGTGCACCGGCCGCGCTCCGGCGGCGGCTCGTCGTCCGGCGGCTCGTCCTCCGGCGGCTCGTCGTACGGCTCGGGCTCGGGCGGCTCCACCGGCGGCACCGTCACGAACACCACCCCGGACGTCCCCTCGGGCGGCGGCGGTGGCAGCACGGGCGGCTCGGACCCGACCGCCCCGGTGAAGAAGGCCGTCAAGGACGCCACCAACCCGGTCACGTCGAAGGCACCCGACCCGATCAAGAAGCCGGTCGAGCAGACCCTCACCAAGGCCCAGGCCACCGCCAAGTGCCTGGCCCAGGACCCGACCCTCGTCGGCGCCGCCCTGGACGCCTGCGTCGCCAAGCTGACGGGCTGACCCACCCCCTGCCGAGCCGGGGTCCCGTGGTGGGGCGAGCCGGGTGTTGTGGTGGGGCGAGCCGGGTCCCGTTGACGGCACGCGCCGTACGACCCGGGTCGGGGAACCACCACACCCGGGTCGGGGAACCATGAGGCCCGGGTCGGCGGTGGGTCAGGACTGGGTGAGGCGAGTGGCGACCTCGGCGGCCCAGTAGGTCAGCACCACGTCGGCGCCGGCGCGACGGATCGAGGTCAGCGTCTCGAGGATGGCCGCGTCGCGGTCGATCCAGCCGTGGGCGGCGGCGGCCTCGACCATGGCGTACTCGCCCGAGATGTTGTACGCCGCCACCGGCACGTCGACGGCCTCGCGCACCGCACGGACGACGTCGAGATAGGCCAGCGCGGGCTTGACCATCACCAGATCGGCGCCCTCCTCGACGTCGAGCAGCGCCTCCCGCACCCCCTCGACGACGTTGCCGCCGTCCTGCTGGTAGGTCCGCCGGTCCCCCTGCAGCGACGAGGCCACCGCCTCGCGGAACGGCCCGTAGAACGCCGAGGCGTACTTCGCGGAGTAGGCCAGGATCGCGACGTCCTGGTGGCCGGCGCCGTCGAGCGCGGAGCGGACCACCCCGACCTGGCCGTCCATCATGCCGCTCGGCCCGACGAGGTCGACCCCGGCGGCCGCCTGGGCACGGGCCATCTCGGCGTACACCTCGAGGGTGGCGTCGTTGTCGACGGCCCCCGCGGAGGTGAGCACGCCGCAGTGGCCGTGGTCGGTGAACTCGTCGAGGCAGAGGTCGGCCATCACCGGCAGCGCGTCCCCGACCTCGCCCACGCAGTCGGCGATCGCGACGTTGAGGATGCCCTGCGGGTCGACCGCCCCCGACCCGACGGCGTCCTTGTGCTCGGGCACGCCGAACAGCATCACGCCGCCCAGCCCGAGGCCGGCGGCCTCCGCGACCGCCTTGCGCAGCGAGTCACGGGTGTGCTGGACGACCCCCGGCATGCTGCTGATCGGGACCGGCTCGGTGGCCCCCTCGCGGACGAACAGGGGCAGCACCAGCTGCCGCGGTGCCAGCGAGGTCTCCGCGACGAGGGCACGCAGCGCCGGTGTACGTCGCAGCCGCCGCGGCCTCGTCACGGGGAACATCAGGTCGCCCTGCGCCGGGCCGAGGGACGCCTCTCCGACGGCTTGGTGACCGGCTGGCCGGCGTCGACCAGTGCCGTCCGACGGGTCGCCCCGAAGTCGGCGAGCGCGTCGGCGACCGCCTCCACCGACGGGTCCGGCGCGAGCACGTCGACCCGCAGGCCGTGCTCCTCGGCGGTCTTCGCCGTGGCCGGGCCGATGCAGGCGATCACCGTGGACGCGTGCGGCTTGCCCGCGATCCCGACCAGGTTGCGCACCGTCGAGGAGGACGTGAAGACGACCGCGTCGAACTTGCCGGACTTGATCGCCTCGCGGACCGGGGCAGGCGGCGGGGTGGCGCGGACCGTGCGGTAGGCCGTCACGTCGTCGACCTCCCAACCCAGGTCGAGCAGCCCCGCGACCAGGGTCTCGGTGGCGATGTCGGCGCGCGGCAGGAACACCCGGTTGATGGGGTCCAGCACGTCGTCGTAAGGCGGCCAGTCCTCGAGCAGCCCGCGGGCCGACTGCTCGCCCGAGGGCACCAGGTCGGACCGCAGTCCCCACGCCTCGATGGCAGCGGCCGTCTTGTCCCCGACCGCGGCGATCTTGAGGCCGGAGAAGGCGCGGGCGTCGAGACCGTACTCGTCGAACTTCTCGCGGACCGCCCGGACCGCGTTGACCGAGGTGAACGCGATCCACTCGTAGCGGCCCTCGACGAGCCCACGGATCGCCTTGTCCATCTGCTGGGGGTTGCGGGGCGGCTCGACGGAGATCGTCGGGACCTCCTCCGGCACCGAGCCGTAGCTGCGCAGGCGCGCGGACAGCGAGCCCGCCTGCTCCTTGGTGCGCGGCACGAGCACCCGCCACCCGAACAGCGGCTTGGTCTCGAACCACGACAGCGTGCTGCGCAGGTCGACGACGTCGCCGACGACCGTGACCGCGGGCGGGCTCATCCGGGCCGCGCGGGCGTCGGCGCCGATGCGCCCGAGCGTCGAGACGACCGTCACCTGCTCGGTGGTCGTGCCCACCCGGGTCATCGCGACCGGGGTGTCCTCGTTGCGGCCGGCGGCGACGAGGGCGGCTGCCACCTCGCCGATCGCGGCGACCGCGGAGAGCAGCACGAGGGTGCGGTCATCGGCGTACTGCGTCCAGTCGACCTTGGCCTCGGAGCAGTTGACCACCGCGATCTCGCGGTGCTTCTTGTCGGTCAGCGGCACCCCGGCGTAGGCCGGCACCGCGGTCACCGACGAGACGCCCGGGACGATCTCGAAGCCGACACCGGCCTTGACGCAGGCCTGGGCCTCCTCGGGCCCAGACGCGTAGAGGAACGGGTCCCCGGCCATCAGCCGTACGACGCGCCTGCCCGTCCTGGCCTGCTTGACGAGCACCTTGGCGCGTCCGGCGTGCGTCAGCGGCTGTCCGTCCTGGCCGAAGCCGCCGTCCACGAGCTCCGCCCCGTCACAGAACGCCTCGACGAGCGCGGCGTGCTCCGGCGCCTCGGTCACCACGATCTCCGCGGACCGCAGCAGGTCCACGGCTCGCACCGTCAGCAGCTCGGGGTCCCCCGGTCCGCTGCCGACGAACGAGACGAACGCCGCTGGCAGTGCCGACCTCACCGGCGCCGCTGCCGTCGACGTGGTCGTCTTCGCCGCCGAGCTGCGCGCGGCCGAGGTGGTCTTGGTGGTGCGCTTGGTTGCCGTGTTGCTCACAGTCGCCTTCTTGCTCCTGGTAGTGGGCCGTGCCTCACTGGCCTTGCCGGCCGTGCTGGCTGTTCCGGCCCTGCTGGTCCTGGTGGTCCCGCTGCTCCTGCTGGTCATGACGCCTGCTCCTCGATCAGGGCCGAGGCCCCGTCCTCCAACATCTCCTCGGCCAGCGCCCGGCCGACCTTCTCCGCGTCCTCCGGCGACCCGGTGGCCGAACGCCGTACGGCGACCGCCCCGTCGACCGAGAGCGCCACGGCCCGCAGCCACAGCTCGTCCCCGTCGTCGCCCTCCGCTATCTCCGCCATCGCCCCGACCGGCGCCGAGCACCCGGCCTCCAGAGTGGCCAGCACCGCCCGCTCGGCCACCACGGCGGCCCGCGTACGCGGGTCGTCGACCGCTTCGCGGACCTGCGCCACCAGGTCGGTGTCGCCGGCCCGGCACTCCACCGCCAACGCGCCCTGCCCGGGGGCGGGAAGCATCTGCAGCGGGTCGAGCACCTCTGTCACCTCGTCCATCCGTCCCAGCCGGGCGATTCCCGCCCGGGCCAGCACGACCGCGTCCACCTCCCCGTCGGAGACCTTGCGGATGCGTGTGTCCACGTTGCCACGGATCGCCACCACGTCGAAACCGAGACCGAGCGCGAGCAGCTGCGAGGCCCGACGCGGAGAGCCGGTCCCGATGCGTGCGCCGGCCGGCAGCTCCCCCAGCGTGAGGCCGTCGCGAGCGATGACGGCGTCGCGCGGGTCCTCCCGCAGCGGGACCGCTGCGAGCGTGATGTCGCGGGGGGCCGCGGTCGGCAGGTCCTTCAGGGAGTGCACGGCGACGTCGACGTCGCCGCCCAGGAGCGCCTCTCGCAGCGCGCTGACGAAGACGCCGGTGCCGCCGATGGTGGCCAGCGGTGCCGCCGAGACGTCACCCTCGGTGGTCACCTCCACCAGCACCACGTCGCGCCCCAGGGCAGCCCGGAGGGCCACCGCGACATGCTCGGACTGGGTGCGGGCCAGCAGCGAGCGCCGGGTGCCCACGCGGATCACGTCGTTCACGAGGCCTCCCCCCGGGTCGGGCTGGTGACGGCCTCGACGGCCTCCGGGTCGAGCGAGAACAGCTCCGCGAGCGCGGTCGCGTAGGAGACGGCACCGGCCTCGTTGGCGAGCTCCTTGACGCGCACCGTGGGCTGGTGCAGCAGCTTGTCGGCGACCCGTCGTACGGCGTGCTCGACCTCGACGCGGACCGCCGGGTCCAGACCGGGGAGCCGGGTGGCGAGCCGCTGCATCTCGGTGTCGACGATGCCGGTCGCCATCGTGCGCAACGCGACCACGGTCGGCGTCACGGTCGCCGACGAGCGCGCGGCCACGAAGGCACTGATCTCCTCGGTCACGATCCGCCGGACCGCGTCGACCTCGGAGCTCTCGTCCTGGTTGACCACCTCAGCCAGCCGGGCCAGGTCGAAGAGGGTGACGCCGGGCAGCTGCGCCACAGCCGGGTCGACGTCGTGCGGGAGGGCCAGGTCCACGATCGCGAGCGGACGCCCGGCGTCGGCGCGGGCCGCGGCCACCACCGAGAGCGGCAGCACCACACCCGTCGCCCCGGTGCACGAGACCAGCACGTCGGCGTCGGCGAGCGTCTCCTGCACCTCCGTGAGCGGGACCGCGCGGCCGTCGTACTGCTCGGCGAGCCGGCGGGCGTTGCCCTCGGTCCGGCTGGACACCACGATTTCCGTGGCTCCCTGCCGGCTCACGGTCGCCACGGACAGCCCGGCCATCGAGCCGGCCCCGACGACGAGCACGCGCTTGCCGGACAGCGGGCCGACCTCCTCGGCCGCCCGCTCGAGCGCGAGGGCCACCAACGAGGGGGCCGCGTGGTCGATGTCGGTCTCGGCGTGCACCCGCTTGCCGACGCGCAGCGCCTGCTGGAAGAGCACGTTGAGGGCGGGGCCGATCGTGCCGGCCTCCTGACCCACCCGCAGCGCCTCGCGCGCCTGGCCGAGGACCTGGCCCTCACCGACCACCATGGAGTCGAGCCCGGTGGCGACGTGGAACAGGTGCGAGACCGCCCCGTCGTCGTAGTGCACGTAGAGGTGGGGTACGACGTCCTCGGGTGCGCCACCGACGCGGGCGGCGAGGTCGCACAGCAGCCGGGAGACCGACTCGACACTGCCGTGGAAGCGGTCGACCTCGGTGTAGATCTCCACGCGGTTGCACGTGGCCATCACCGTCGCCTCGAGGACGTGCTCGCACTCCGCGACCTCGTGGACCAGCTTCGCGACACCGTCGGCGTCGAGGGTGAGCCGCTCCAGCACGGACACGGGGGCGGTCTTGTGGGAGACGCCCACCACCAGGACGCTCATCGCCGCACCATCTCGTCCAGGGCGCTCGTGACGGGCTCCGCGGCCTCGGCCAGCGACTTGCGCTGCTCGTGGTAGGCCAGGATCTGCAGCTCGATCGACAGGTCCACCTTGCGGACGTCGACCCCTGCGGGCACCGCCAGCACGGCCGGCGCGAAGTTGAGGATGCTCGTGACGCCCGAGGCCACCAGCCGGTCGCACACGTCCTGGGCGGCCTGGGCGGGGGTCGCGATGACCCCGATCGCGACGTCGTGCTCCTCGACCAGCGCCTCGATCTCGTCGAAGTCGCGGATGCCGAGACCGCCGATGTCCTCGCCCTGACGCTGCGGGTCGGCGTCGAGCAGCGCCACGATCCGAAAGCCGCGTGAGGAGAAGCCGCTGTAGTTGGCCAGCGCGTGGCCGAGGTTGCCGATGCCGACGATGACGACCGGCCAGTCCTGCGTGACGCCGATCTCGCGGGCGATCTGGTAGCGCAGGTACTCCACGTCGTACCCGACGCCGCGGGTGCCGTACGAGCCGAGGTAGGACAGGTCCTTGCGCAGCTTGGCGCTGTTCACCCCGGCCGCGGCGGCGAGCCCCTCGCTGGAGCAGGTGGCCGTGCCCCGCTCGGAGAGCCCGATCAGCGCGCGCAGGTAGACCGGGAGCCGGGCGACGGTGGCCTCGGGGATGCCGCGCTCGGGCGTCCTCGCCGACTGGGCGTCACGGGAGCCCAGGTCAGGGGCACCGTTACCAGTGCTGCGCGGCGAGCTCACGCTTCTCCTCACGTCGGCTGACGTCGTGGTCGAGCTGTCGGCGATCCCGTCCCTCGGGCGGTCCCCGGGCCTGACAGCGACCTCACTCTAGGAGTTTGTGAACGCGAGAACAAACCGAGACGACCTGCGCCTAGCACAGGTGACCGGTCTCACTGTCGGCGGGTGCGCCGGTCGGTGCCGGTCAGCGCGGGGGCCGGCCGAGCGCGCGGCGCAGCCGCTCGGGGTCCACGCGCCAGAAGTCGTGCTGACGGCCGTCCACGAAGGTCACGGGGATCTCCTCGCCGTAGGTCTGCAGGAGCCGCGCCGCGTCCGGTCCCGCGGTGATGTCGACGTCCTCGAAGGCCTCGTCGAGCTCGGCGCAGATCTGCTCGACCACGAGCCGGGCGTCGTCGCACAGGTGGCAGCCGGGCTTGGAGTAGAGCGTGACCCGGACGGGGCGGGAGTCGCTCACTCGAGCAGCCCTGTTCGCCGCCGACCCTCCCGGAGCGTGCCCTTGGCCACCTTGCCGGTCACCGTGTGCGGGAGCTCGTCGACGACGTGCACCTCGGTCGGCCACTTGAACCGCGCCAGCCGCGACGCGCAGTGCTCCCGGACCTGCTCCTCGACCTCGGCAGCGGTGGCCGACGCCCCGCTGACCGGCTTCACGTGGGCCACGACATAGGCCACGACCGCCTCCCCCGTCTGCGGGTGCGGGGTGCCGATCACGGCCGCCTCGGCCACCCAGTCGAGCTCGGAGAGCACCTCCTCGACCTCGGTCGGGTAGACGTTGAACCCCGAGACGATGACGAGCTCCTTGAGTCGGTCGACGAGGAAGAGGTCACCGTCGGCGTCGAGGAAGCCCACGTCGCCGGTGGCGTACCAGCCGGCCGCGTCCGGCCCGTCGGCCCCGTCCGGCCACCAGCCGCTGAACAGGTTGCGACCGCGCACGGAGATCTCGCCCGGGTCCCCGCCGTCCGGGGGGTGGCCCGCCTCGTCGAGGAGCCGCAGCTCGATACCGGGCAGCGCGGCGCCGACCGAGCCGGGTTTCGGGTGCTCGCTGAGCAGGGTGGAGGTCACCACCGGGGCCGCTTCGGTGAGTCCGTAGCCCTGGTGCACCTCGATCCCGGTGCGGCCGGTGAAGGTGCGCACCAGCTCCTCGGAGAGCGGCGCCGACCCCGACAGGGCCAGCCGGACCCCGGTGAGCCGGTCGCGCAGGTCGGGGACCGCCTGCCAGTAGGCGAAGACCGGCGGGGCCACCGGCAGCACGCTGACGGCCTCGTCCTCGATGACCGAGAGCGAGTCCTCCATGTCGAAGCCGTCGACCAGCACCAGGCGGGCCCCCTGGTGCAGCACCTGGCCGAGCACCGCGTTCAGCCCGTAGACATGGAACAGCGGGAGCACCCCGAACACGACGTCGTCACCGGTCAGCATCGGCGGACGCACCGCCGCAGCCTGCTCGATGTTGGCCAGCAGCGCCCGGTGGCTGAGCATCGCCGCGCGGGGGTGGCCCGAGGTGCCGCTGGTGTAGAGCAGGACGGCCAGCCGCTCCGGGTCGAGGACCCCGGGGGTGACGTGTCCGTCCGGGACCAGCAGGTCGTCGTACGTCGTCTCGCCGGGGACCACGGGGGCGTCGACGACCACCACCCGGGGCACCGTGGTGGTCCTGCGCAGCTCCTCGTCGGCGCCCTGCAGCGCGTCCTCGAGTCCGGCGACGGCTTGCCGCACCGAGGTCAGCGTGGCGCGGTCGGCGACCACCAGCCGGGCACCGCAGTCCGCGACGATCCGGACCAGCTCACCGGTCGCGGAGCGAGGGTTGACCGGGACCGCGACCAGCCCGGCGCGCAGCGTTCCCACGTACGTCGTGACGAACTCGACCCGGTTGACCAGCGCGATCACGACGCGGTAGCCGCCGACCAGCCCCAGGGTCCCCAGCCCCCGGGCGACCCCGTCGGCCTCGGCGTCGAGCTCGGCCCAGGTGACCCGGCGCCCGGAGCCCGCCTCGACCAGTGCGACGCGGTCCGGGTGCTCGCGGGCCGCCTGTGCCAGCAGCTCGGCCAGGGGGGCGGTCACGTCGCGAGTCTCCCACACGCGACCGGGCGTCTCGGGCCACTAGGGTTGAGGGGTGAGCGACCGGCGGCGCGGCTCCCGCGCAGGACATCGGCGTCCCCACCCCGCCCCCGACCTGCGCATCCGCTCCACCCTCGCGGGCGAGGCGTCGGCGGCCGCCGCCGAGGTCGAGTCCTCGCTGGCCACCCCGCCCGACGCGGAGGCGGCGGCCTTCTTCGACGTCGACAACACGATCATGCAGGGCGCGTCGATCTTCCACCTCGCGCGCGGCCTGCACCGCCGGAAGTTCTTCACGACCCGGGACATCCTCGGTGCGGCCTGGAAGCAGGCGTACTTCCGGGTGGCCGGGGTCGAGGACCCCGAGCACGTGGCCGAGGCGCGCGCCTCGGCGCTGGCCTTCATCAAGGGCCACACGGTCCGCGAGCTCGAGGGTCTCGTGGAGGAGATCTTCGACGAGGCGATGGCGCACCGCATCTGGCCGGGCACCCGCGCGCTGGCCCAGCTCCACCTCGACCAGGGTCAGCGGGTCTGGCTGGTGACCGCGGCTCCCGTCGAGGTCGCCCGGATGATCGCCGCGCGGCTCGGCCTGACCGGGGCCCTCGGCACGGTCAGCGAGCACGTCGCCGGCGTCTACACCGGGCAGCTCGTGGGCGAGATGCTGCACGGCCTCGCCAAGGCGGAGGCCGTCACGTCGCTGGCCGAACGGGAGGGGCTCGACCTGTCCCGCTGCTCGGCCTACTCCGACTCCTACAACGACCTGCCGATGCTGCGGCTGGTCGGTGACCCCTGCGTGATCAACCCCGACAACCGGCTGCGCGAGCACGCCCGCGCGCAGGGCTGGCGGGTCCGCGACTACCGCACCGGGCGGAAGGCGGCCCGGATGGGTCTGGTCGGCGCGGGCCTCGTCGGTGCGGCCACCGGCGGGGTCGCGGCTGCGGTCGCGATCCGGCGCCGGGTGCGCTGACCCGGGACCGCCGAACCGTATCTCGTAGTTACCCACCGGTTCACAAATCGCCCGAGCCCGCATAGTCTGGTCAGGTTCGGAGGGGGTTCGACCGGAGCGGTGGCGGGGCGTGCCGCAGGCGTCGGCGAGGGAGACAAGGGTGACGCGCGACCAGGAGTTGCGTCGCGGGCTCGCGACGCTGAGGCTGGCGGTGCTGCACGCCCTCGATGCCCTCGAACCCGCCCCCGCCGGTGCTCCCGGCCGGCTGCCCAGCGAGGCGGTGGACCTCGCCTCCGACCGCCGTACGCCGTCCCCGGGCGGCATCGGAACAGGCCCCGACGACTCCTCGGACGCCGCGTCCTCCGAGGTGGACGAGGCCGTCGCCCGTCGGCTGATCGCCCTGGTCGAGCTGGCCCGCGCGGGTGATGCGGAGGCGTTCGGACAGCTCTACGACCACTACCACGTCTCGGTGTACCGATTCGTCTACTACCGCGTGGGGTCGGTGGCGCTGGCCGAGGACCTGACCTCGGAGACGTTCTTCCGCGCGCTGCGGAGCATGGCCTCCTTCCGCTGGCAGGGCAAGGACTTCGGGGCCTGGCTGATGACCATCGCGCGCAACCTGACCACCGACCACTTCAAGGCCGGACGCACCCGGCTGGAGTACGCCACGGAGGACATGTCGCCGCACGACGAGGCCACGGAGGGCCCGGAGAACACGGTGCTGGCCTCCCTCACCAACGAGACCCTCCTCGAGGCGCTCACCGGCCTGCCGCACGAGCAGCAGGAGTGCCTGATCATGCGCTTCCTGCAGGGCCTCTCGATCGCGGAGACCGCCAAGATCCTGGGACGTAGCGACGGAGCGGTCAAGCAGCTCCAGCTCCGGGGGGTCCGCAACCTCGCGAAGCTGATGCCCGAGGGGTTGCGATGAGGCCCGTAACCTCCCGCTCCTGTGGGTCGTTGATGATGCCGTCCGACCCACTCACCGCCGTCAGGCTCGAAGGACCCCTCCGATGACCACCCTGCTCCGCTCCCGCCAGCGCGCCGAGGCGTTCGCCGCGCTGGTCGACGGCACGCGCACCCCGCTGCGCGACGTGTCGTCGGCCTCGGTCGCGGACCGGGAGCTCGCCCGTCTGGCAGGAGTGGCGCAGACCCTGCGCCACGCGTCCGAGGACGACCGCGCCGTCCCCCGTGCCGACTACACCACCGATCTCCGCGAGCGGTTGATGACCGAGGCGGCCACCGTGCTGACCCCCCAGCAGGCCGCCCTGGCGCTGCCCGTGCGGACCCGCAGCAGGCGCGAGCGCAGACTCGTCGCCGCCGCCTCCGTGGCCGTGCTGCTCGGGGGCACCGCAGGGATGGCTGCCGCAGCCCAGGACGCCCTTCCGGGTGAGGCGCTGTACCCGCTCAAGCGCGGCATCGAGAGCGCCGAGGTGCGGCTGTCGTCCTCCCCCGCCGGCCAGGGCCAGGACCTGCTCTCCCAGGCCAGCGGTCGGCTCGACGAGACCTGGGGGCTGGTGGAGGCCGGCCCCGCCACCGGGGCGCCCCAGGTGCCGGGCACCCTCGAGGACTTCACTGCCGCGGCCCGTCGCGGCGCCGACCTGATGCTGACCTCCTACGCCGAGACCGGCGACCGGGGCACCATCGTCGCCCTGCGCGGCTTCGCCGCCCGCGACCTCGGCACACTGGAGCGGCTCTCCGGCGTCGTGCCCTCGTCCGCCCAGCCCGCCCTCCAGGGGGCGATGACCGCGCTGAGTGGTATCGACGCCCGGGCGAGCGAGGCCTGCCCGTCGTGCTCGGACCTTCCGTCGCTCCGGATCCCGGCCGCCTACCGCGCCTCCCTCGAGGCCGAGCGGGCCATCCGGGCGATCGAGCGGTCCCACCTGAGCAACGACCACCCGTTCGTCGCCGACCGGGACGCCGTACGACGCGTCAAGCAGGACACCTCGAGACGCGACGGCTCCGCCCCGAGGGCACGGCAGACCTCGCCGCCCTCCGCCGCGCCGTCGACCCCGCTGAGCCGGGCCCCCGACAGCGGTGCGTCGCCTCGGCTGCCGGGTGGCACGCCCAAGGTCACGACCAAGATCGACGTGAAGGTGCCCTCAGGCAAGGACACCTCCGGAGCCGGAGGCGATCTCGGTGCCGGTCTCGGGGCCGGTCTCGGCGACGCCGTCGAGACGCTGCTGCCCGATGCGGGGTCGACACCCAAGCTGCCCTGACCGACCCGGTGACCGCCACCAGACAGGCCGGCGAAGCGTCTCAGTGGAAGACGGACCGGCGCTGCATCAACAGCGTGTACAGCGTCTGCTGCACCGTCTCCCGGACCTGGTCGGTCACGTTGAAGACCAGCATGGGGTCGTCGGCGGCGCCCTCGTCGTAGGAGTCGGTGCGGATCGGCTCGCCGAACTCGATCAGCCACTTCGAGGGCAGTGGCACCATCCCGAGGGGGCCGAGCCAGGGGAAGAACGGCGTGATCGGCAGGTAGGGCAGGCCGAGCAGCCGCGCAAGCGCGGGGACGTTGCCCACCAGCGGGTAGATCTCCTCGGCGCCCACCACGGAGCACGGGACGATCGGCACGCCGGTGCGCAGCGCGGCGGAGACGAAGCCGCCGCGGCCGAAGCGCTGCAGCTTGTACCGCTCGGAGTAGGGCTTGCCGATGCCCTTGAAGCCCTCGGGCCAGACGCCGACGAGCTCGCCCCCGCTGAGCATGCGCTGCGCGTCCTCGTTGCAGGCCAGCGTCGCGCCGCCCTTGCGGGCCAGCTCGCCCACGACCGGCAGCGTGAAGACCAGGTCGGCGCCGAGCGGTCGCAGGTGCCGACCGGTGGCGTCGTGCACCGACACCATCGTCATCAGACCGTCGAACGGCACGGTCCCGGAGTGGTTGGAGACCACGAGGGCGCCGCCCTCGGCGGGGATGTTCTCCGCCCCTCGGACCTCGACCCGGAACCACTTCTCCTTCAGCGGCCGGATCGCCGCGAGCAGGAACCGCTCGGTGACCTCCTCGTCGAAGCCGTACTCGTCGACCTCGAACTCTCCGGTCAGCCGGCGCCGGAGGAAGGCCAGCATCTCGGCCGTGCGCTGCTCCCAGCGCTCACCGAACACCTCCACGGCCGCGCCGGTGATCGCCTGCAGCCAGTCGCTGACCGGGATGCCGCCCGCGGGCCGGCGCTCACCGATGTCCAGGGAGGCGGGCGGAGCGGTCGGCGGGTCGGGTGACTGCTCGGGGGGCGGCTCGGGTGACTGCTCGGGGGGCTGCTCGGGTGACTGCTCGGGGGCCTGCCGGGGCGTCGGCGCCGGCTTGCGCGGCGAGGTCGAACCGCCGCCTGCCAGGGTGCGCGCAGCCGAGGACGGGTTGCTGCTGCCGGTCCCGCGTCCCGGCTTCCCCCGGGTGCCCAGCGGGATCACCTCCGCGTCAGCCACGTTCGCCCCCTGCGATCGCCGCAGGTGCGGTCGTCCGGGCCGGCTGCGGCAGCAGGCCGGGAGGAAGGCTGCGAGCGAAGTCCGCGAACGCCTCGGCCGTGGTGTAGGTCGGCGTGAAGCCGAGCACCGTGCGCATCCGGGTCGTGTCGAGGCCGCGGCCGAAGGTGAGGTAGCCGGTGAGCTCGCCCTCCAGCCGCCGTACGCCGCCGTGCCGGGAGAGTTGGCTGGCCGCGGAGAGCGCGAACTTCGGGAGGGCGATCGTGGGGCGGCCGAGCCGCCGCACCGCCTGGGACAGCATCAGCACGCCGTCGCCGGCGAGGTTGAAGGTGCCGTGCACCCCGCCGAGCGTGGCGTGGTGCAGGGCGTCGAGCAGGTCCTGCTGGTGCAGCAGCTGCAGCCGGGCGTCGTACCCGAGGACCGTGGGCACCACCGGCAGCCGGAAGAAGTCGGTCAGCGGCGAGGTCACCTCCGGCCCGACGGTGCTCGCGGCACGCAGCATCGTGACCGCGACGTCGGGACGGCGGCGGGCGAACCCCCGGACGTACCCCTCGACCTCGAGCACGTCCTTGGCGTAGCCCGAGCGAGGCTGCCGCTTGGCACCCATGTCCTCGGTGAACATCGCCGGGTCCCGGCTGGAGGAGCCGTAGCCGGCCGCCGAGCTCCGCACGACCAGCCGCTCGAGGCCGGACGCCTTCTGGCAGGCGGCGAGCAGCTGCATGCTGCCGATGACGTTGTGCTCCTTCAGGGCGGAGCGGCCGCCGCCACTGCCCCGGTCGGGGGCCGACTCGACGCTCAGGTGCACGACGGTGTCGACGTCCTCCCCCGCGATGACCTTGGCGATCACCGGGTTGCGGATGTCGGCCCGCACGAACGAGACCTCGCCGAGGTCGGCGCGCGGGGGTGTGGTGTCCACCCCGATGACCCGCTGCACCCCCGGGTCCGCGGCGATGAGGCGCGCGAAGCGGCCACCGAAGCCTCGTGAGACCCCGGTGACGAGCACGACCCGCCCCACGTCGTTGCCCCTGTCGGCCTTACTTGCCCTGGCGGCGACGCTGGATACGCGTCTTCTTCAGCAGCTTGCGGTGCTTCTTCTTCGCCATCCGCTTGCGACGCTTCTTGACTACCGAACCCACGTGGAGACCTTCCGGGTGACGACGACGACCCGGGGCCGACGCACGAACGAGACTGACACTCAGCAGCCGACGGGAGCTCCCGGCAGCGCCGCCCCAGACTACCGGCGGCTCGCGACGGCGCGAAACGCGGCCAGACCCCGGAACTCTTTGCACGTTTTGTCGGTGTTTGCACTCAAGTGCCGCGACGCAGGAGCCGAATGAACCCCTTGTACGGCGCGGAGTGGTCGGAAGCGACCTCCTGCGCCGGTCTTGGGAGGGACCACCTGATGAACATCACCCGTTACCTGCGCCCGACACAGAAGCTGCTGACCGCCACCGTGGTGGCCGCCGTCGCCGCCACCTGCCTCGTCTCCGCCTCCGGCGGAACCCTCGCGGCACCCGGGCAGGGGTCGCAGCTGACCCCGAAGACCTCGGCGACCAAGGAGTGGCGCTCCCGGCAGGCGCCGGTCGCCCCCGGCAACCGGCTGCTCACCATGAAGGAGTGGCGCAAGGCGCCGACTCGCCTCGAGCCCGTCGCCCAGTCCGCCTACCCGGCGCTGAGCACCACCACCTACGAGCAGCGCACGGCGCGCCGGATCAACGAGGTGCGTCGCAGCCACGGCCTCCGGTCGCTGCGCTTCGCGTCCTGCACCAACCGGGTCGCCAACCGCTGGAGCGCCCACCTCGCGGCGACCAACTCGCTCTACCACCAGTCGATGACCCGGCTGCTGCGCGTGTGTCACGCGCACTACGCCGGTGAGACGCTGGGGCAGGGCTCGGTGAGCCCGCGCACCCTGGTGCGGATGTGGATGCACTCCCCGCCGCACCGCCAGATCCTGATGAGCGGCAACCCGCGTCGCATCGGCATCGGCGCCACGCCGAACTCGAGTGGTCAGTGGGTCGTCGCGGCCAACTTCATGAGGTTCTGAGAGCCCCCCACGAAGAAGCCCCCCGCCTTGGGCGGGGGGCTTCTTCTTCGTGGTCCTGCAGGGGTGTCAGCCGGTCTGGAAGAAGCTCTTGCGAAGGTACTCGTTGACGGCGTCCTCGGGGACGCGGAACGAGCGCCCCACGCGCACCGCCGGCAGCTCACCGGAGTGAACCAGCCGGTAGACCGTCATCTTGGACACGCGCATGACCGTCGCGACCTCCGCCACGGTCAGGAACCTCACCTCGGAGATGTCTCCGCCCCCACCCGACGAACCTGTGTTCGACGACATGATGCACCGCACTCTCGCGCACATCCGCCCCCCGGCTTCCCCGCCGGAGACCCTTCGTCTGTGCTTCCGTGAGAATAGAGCCTAGTGGGGCCGGTGGGATAGAGGAGGCGCTTGTCCAACTTTTTACGTTTGTCCGAGCGTGTCAGCTGGACACGTCAGCCCCTCGAGAGGTAAAGCGCCGGGATCTCACGGTTGGTGGTCCAGTCCGTGCAGCGGGAAGACGGCCTCCCGGGTGGCGTGCACCGCACGGTCCAGCCACACCGACGGGTCGTAACCACCGGACCAGTCGCGGTAGACCGGGTCCCGGCCGTCGGTCATCCGGAAGGGACCGGTCCGGCCGAGCACCTGCTGCACGTGGGCGCGCCAGCCCTCCGGCGTGGCCGTGGCCGGGTCGATCGGTGAGCCGGCCACGATCGCGAGCAGGTGCGTCCAGGCCCGCGGCACCACGTCGACGACCGCGTAGCCGCCACCCCCGAGCGCGACCCACCTCCCGTCGGCCACCTCGTGGGCGAGGTCGTGCAGCGCGAGGTACGCCGCCCGCTGCCCGTCCACGGTCAGCATCAGGTGGGCCAGCGGGTCCTCGATGTGCGAGTCGCAGCCGTGCTGGGTGACCAGGACGTCGGGGGAGAACTCGCGCAGCAGCGGTGGCACCACCGCGTGGAACGCCCGAAGCCAGCCGGCGTCCGCCGTGCCGGGAGGCAGTGCCACGTTCACCGCGCTGCCCTCGGCGCCCGGGCCGCCGGTGTCGGAGGGGAACCCCGTGCCCGGGAAGAGCATCTGACCGGTCTCGTGCAGGCTGATCGTCAGCACCCGCGGGTCGTCGTAGAACACCCGCTCGACGCCGTCGCCGTGGTGGACGTCCACGTCGACGTACGCCACCTTCTCGGCGCCCTGGTCGAGCAGCCACCGGATGCCGACCGCGACGTCGTTGTACACGCAGAAGCCGCTGGCCCGGTCGGGCATCGCGTGGTGCAGGCCGCCGGCGATGTTCGCCGCGTGCAGCGTCCCACCGCTCCACACCTGCCGGGCCGCCTCGACCGTCGCGCCCACGACGTGCGCGGACGCCTCGTGCATGCCCTCGAACGTGGGGTTGTCCGCGGTGCCGAGACCCCGCTCCTCGATCACCCGGTAGGGATCCTTGCCCGCCAGCCGCACCGCGTCCATGAACGCCGGGTCGTGGACGGTCGCGACCAGCTCGTCGCCGGCGATCGGTGCCGGAACCGTCGGGAGCCCCGGGCCGGGGTCGCCGGGAGTCGCCAGCACCCCGAGCTCGCGGGCCAGCAGCACGGTGAGGTCCACGCGCAGCGGGGACATCGGATGGTCGCGACCGAAGTCGTAGGCCGTGAGCGTCGGGTCGAACACCACGCACGCAGAGCACGTGGGGGCGGACATGCCGGTGAGCCTACCGTGACCGTCGTCACTCCCGGTGCTGCCGGCCGGGGCTGCTCAGTCCATCCCGGCGGCGAGCGCGCGCGACCGGTCTCGGGCGGCCTCGATGGCTCCGAGGAAGGCGGCGCGCACCTTGTGGTCCTCGAGCTCGCGCAGCGCGGCCGCCGTCGTGCCGCCCGGGGACGTGACCCGCTCGCGCAGCACCACCGGGTGCTCGCCGGTGTCGCGCAGCAGCTTCGCCGAGCCGACCAAGGTCTGCACCACGAGCTCGGCTGCCGTCGAGCGGGGCAGCCCGAGGTGCACACCGGCCTCGATCATCGACTCCACCACGAAGAAGATGTAGCCGGGTCCCGAGCCGCTGATCGCGGTGACCGCGTCCTGCTGGCGCTCGGGCACCCGAAGCACCTTGCCCGTCGAGGACATCAGCGCCTCGGCCTCGGCGAGGTGCGACTCGTCGCAGTGCGAGCCGCGGGAGATCGCGGCCATCCCCTCGTCGACCAGTGCGGGCGTGTTGGGCATGACGCGCACGACGGCGACCTCGTCGGGCAGCCGGGCCTCGATGAACGCGGTCGTGATGCCGGCCGCCAGGGAGACCACCAGCTGCCCCGGGCGCACGACAGGGGCGAGCTCGTCGAGCACGTCGGCCATGTCCTGGGGCTTGACGACCAGCACGAGGGTGTCGGCGCGCCGCGCGGCCTCGGTGTTCGAGACCACCTCGACGCCGTACCGCTCCTGCAACTCGTGGGCGCGCTCGCGACGCTTCTCCCCCACCAGCAGGTCCTCGGGCAGCCGGCCGGCGCGGATCAGCCCCGAGAGCAGGGTCTCCCCCATCACTCCGGCACCGATGATCGCGACGGTCATTTCTTGGACACCAGTGAGCGCACGAAGAACCGGAGGTTGCTGGGCCGCTCGGCGAGGCGGCGCATCAGGTAGCCGTACCACTCCTGGCCGTAGGGGACGTAGACGCGCACCTTCTCCCCGGCCTCCGCCAGCCGACGTTGCTCGTCGGGGCGGATGCCGAACAGCATCTGGTACTCGTAGCTGCCCTGGGCGCGGCCGTTGCGCGTCGACAGCGCGCCGGCGATGTCGATCATCCGGGGGTCGTGGGTGGCGATCATCGGGTAGCCCTGGCCGCCCAGCAGCACCTTGAGGCAGCGCACGTAGGACTTGTCGACCTCGTGCCGGTCCTGGAACGCCACGGACTCGGGCTCGGCGTAGGCCCCCTTGCACAGCCGGACCCGGGAGCCCTCGTAGGCGAGGTCGCGACAGTCGGCCTCGGTGCGGTGCAGGTAGGCCTGGACCACCGCACCGGTCTCGGGAAAGTCCTTGCGCAGGTCGCGCAGGATGCCGAGTGTCGAGTCGGTGGTGGTGTGGTCCTCCATGTCGACGGTGACCGTGGTGCCGGCGTTGCGCGCGGCGTGACAGATCGTGCGAGCGTTCTCCAGGGCCACCTTCTCGCCGCTGTCGGGCAGCGCCTGACCGACCGCGGACAGCTTCACCGAGACCTCCGTGTTGCGCGCGAGCCCCTGGTCGGCGAGTCCCGAGAGCACGTCGAGGTAGGCCTGCACGGTCGCCTCCGCCTGCTCGCGGTCGAGGGTGTCCTCACCGAGGAAGTCCAAGGTGGCGTGCAGGCCCGATCCGATGAGGCCCTCGGTCGCCGCCACGACGCTCTCGGTCGACTCACCCGGGACGTAGCGCGACACGATGCCGCTGGACACCGGCATCGCCGTGACCAGCCGCTTGACCCTGTCGCTGCGCGAAAGCATCAGCAGCGGCTGCCGTAACACGGATCTCCTCCAGGACGGTGGACGGTGTGCCGCCCGGGTGCGCGGCCGCTGACAGGCTACGCCGTACCACCGGCTCCTCGGCTGTCAGGCCGTACGACGCCGCAGGGTGGCGGCGCCCAGGACGAGCCCCGCCAGCGCGAACCCGACCACGACCAGCAGGTCGGACCACACACCGCCGTCGACGCCGCCGAACCCTCCGCTGGTGGTCGTGGAGACCGCGGTCATCGCGTCGACCGCGTAGGAGAGTGGCAGGACGTCGGAGACCACCTCGAGCACCCGGGGCATCGACTCGCGCGGCAGGAACAGCCCGCACAGCAGCAGCTGCGGGATCACGACCACCGGCATGAACTGGACGGCCTGGAACTCCGTGCGCGCGAAGGCGGACACGAGCAGCCCCAGGGCCGTGCCGAGCACCGCGTCGGCGACCGCGACGACGACCAGCATCCAGTCGGGACCGGACACCTGCAGGTCGAGGACGTAGATGCTCAGCAGCACCGCGAGCAGCGACTGCACAGCGGCCACCAGGCCGAAGGCCAGCGCGTACCCGCCCAGGAAGTCGCCCTTGCCCGTGGGCATCGCGAGCAGGCGCTCGAGCGTCCCGGTCGACCGCTCCCGCAACGTGGTGACGGAGGTGACCAGGAACATCACGATGAAGGGGATCAGGGCGAGCAGCGGCGGCCCGAGGGCGTCGAACCCTCGACCGCCCCCCTGGTCCACGTCGCGGAACATCCACCACAGCAGCGCGAGCACGACGCAGGGCAGCACGAGCAGCATCGCCACCGTGCGACGGTCGCGGCGCAGCTGCATGAGCACCCGGGACGCCACGGCCAGGGTCAGGCGCGGGCTCATGCCGCCACCTCCCGCTCGACGAGGGCCAGGAACGCGGACTCCACGTCGGCCGCTCCGGTGCGCTCGAGCAGCCCCGCGGGGGTGTCCTCGGCGAGAAGAGCGCCGTCGCGCATGAGCAGCAGCCGGTCGCAGCGCTCCGCCTCGTCCATGACGTGGCTGGAGACCAGCACCGCGGTGCCCGCGTCGGCGAGCTCGTGGAACATCGCCCAGAGGTCGCGGCGCAGCACGGGGTCGAGGCCGACGGTGGGCTCGTCGAGCACCAGCACCTCGGGGCTGCCCAGCAACGCCACCGCGAGGGACGCGCGCGATCGCTCGCCGCCCGAGAGCCGGCTGACGACGTGGTCGCGACGCGAGCCCAGGTCGACCGCCTCGACGCAGCGCTCGACCTCGCTCGCGGGTGCGTCGAGGACGCGGGCGAAGAACCTGAGGTTCTCGACGACCGTCAGGTCGTCGTACACGCTGGGGGCCTGGGTGACGTACCCGACCCGGTCCCGCAGCCTCCGGTCCCCGGCGGGGAGCCCGAGCACCTCCACGCTCCCGCCGGCGATGACCTGCACCCCGACGACGCTGCGCATCAGCGTCGTCTTCCCGCACCCCGACGGCCCCAGCAACCCGGTCACCTCACCCGGCGAGCTCACGAAGCTGAGCCCGCGGATCGCCGTCACCCGGCCCCGCTGCACCACGAGGTCCCGCACCTCCACCACGTTTTTCATCATGTGTTGAATTGTGGTCCGGGTGGACCTCCCCCGTCAACCCACCCCGGGTAGTCCGTGACGAAAAGCAGCATCAGAGGGGTCTCTGATGCTGCTTTTCGTCACGGACTACCCGGAATGAGGGTCAGGGCAGGGGGCCGTCGAGGTAGCGCTGGACGGTGGGGGCGACCCAGGCCACGACGTCCTCCGGGGGCATCGAGGCCAGCGGCTCGATCGCCAGCAGGTACCGCGTCAGCACCAGCCCGATCAGCTGGCTCGCCACCAGCTGGACCCGACGGTCGGCCTCCTCCCGGGGCAGCGCGGCCCGCAGCGGGGCGAACACCATCCGCATGAGGCCCTGCCGCAGCAGCGTCTCGGGACCCTCCTCGGCGAGGCTGGCCCGCACCAGCGCGAGCAGCGGCAGCCGGGTGCCCGGGTCGTCCCAGACCGACAGGAACAGCCGCAGCAGCCGCTCGCCGGCGCCCTCGACCCCCGGTTCCAGGACGGCCGGCACCAGCCGGCGAGGGTCGACGGGGATCTGCAGCGCCGCCAGGAACAGGTCGTCCTTGGACCCGAAGTAGTGGTGCACCAACGCCGGGTCGACGCCGGCACCCGCGGCGACGGCCCGGATCGTCGTAGCGCCGAACCCCTTGTCCGCGAAGGACCTGCGGGCGGTCTCGAGGATCTGGCCACGTGTGTCGGGACCGCCGCGCCGACGCCCCCGGCTGCGCGCCTCGCCGCTCATCGAGCCTCGGGCGCGGCGGCGAAGTTGAGCCGCGTGTAGGCCAACGCCTCCATCAGGTCGAGCTCACGGGCTCCGCGGTCGTTGGCCTTGCGGGTGTTGATCTCGACGACGACGTGCCCGTCGAACTCCTCACGGGCGAGGTGCTCGAGCAGCTCGGCGACCGGCTGGGTGCCGCGGCCGGGCACGAGGTGCTCGTCCTTGGCGGAGCCGGTCCCGTCGGTCATGTGGATGTGCCGCAGCCGCTTCCCGAGTCGCACGGCCATCGCCACCGGGTCGGACCGCGAGACCGCCGAGTGCGAGAGGTCGATGGTGGTGTTCGCGTAGTCCTCCTCCGAGGGGTCCCACCCGGGGACGTAGACCTCCACCTCGCGCCGCGAGGCCCGCCAGGGGTACATGTTCTCCACCGCGAACGCGACGCCGGTGCGCTCCTCCAGCATGGCGATGCCCTCGACGAAGCCGCGGGCGTAGTCGCGCTGCCACCGGAACGGCGGGTGTACGACGACCACGTCTGCGCCCACGGCCACGGCCATCTCGGCGCTCTTCTCGAGCTTGCCCCACGGCTCCACGCCCCAGACTCGCTGGGTGATGAGCAGGCAGGGGGCATGCACCGCACAGACCGGGATCTCGTGGTAGTCCGCGAGGTGGCGGACCGCGTCGACCTCCTGGCTGATCGGGTCGATGCCGACCATCACCTCGACCGCGTCGTAGCCCAGCCGCGACGCCAGCTCGAAACCGTTGGCCGTCGTCTCGGGGTAGACCGACGCGGTGGACAGGGCGATCAACCGCGCACGCCGATCTGGTCGAGCCGCTCGAGGATGATGCCCTCGCGCAGCGCCCACGGACAGATCTCCAGCTCCGGCAGGTCGAAGAGGTCCATCACGGCGTCGGCCACCAGCGCGCCGGCGACGATCTGGTGGGCCCGGCTCGACGAGACGCCGGGCAGCTCGGCGACCTCGTCGGACGACATGGCCAGCAGCTTCGGGATCATGTCGCGCAGCACCGAGCGGTCGAGCACGCGTCGTACCAGCGGACCGTCGCCGGACGGCGCCGCGCCACAGATCCGGGCCAGCGACCGGAACGTCTTGGAGGTGGCCACCGGGTGGTCCGGTACCGAGCGCGTCACCGAGCCGGCGTCGCGAGCGATCACCGCCCGAATCGTCCGGCGAAGCTCGCGGACGGCACCCTCGTCCAGGCCCTGCGCGAGGTGCTCGCGGGTGAGTCGCCCGGCACCGAGCGGCAACGACTGCGCCACGTCCGGGGCCTCGTCGGAGCCGACGGCGATCTCCAGCGAGCCACCACCGATGTCGAAGACCGCGAGCCGACCCGAGGACCATCCGAACCACCGCCGTACGGCGAGGAAGGTCAGCCGGGCCTCGTCCTCGCCGGGCAGCACCTCGATCTCGACGCCGGTGACGTCCTTGACGTGGGTCAGCACCTCGTCGCAGTTGCGGGCGTCGCGAACCGCGGAGGTCGCGAAACCCGCCATCTCCTGGCAACCCTTGTCCTCGGCCACCTCGACGGCGGACGCGACGAACGCGGTGAGCGCCTGCACCCCCGCGTCGCTCACGGCACCCGAGCCGTCGAGATGCTCGGCGAGCCGCAGCTGCTCCTTGTGGGAGTACGCGGGCATCGGCGCCGCGCCGCCGCTCGCGTCCACGACGAGCAGGTGCCCCGTGTTGGACCCGATGTCGAGCACACCCAGCCTCATGACGCCAGCCTCATGGCGAGAACATTAGTGCGCGGACGTAAGGTGTCCGGCGTGCCTGAGACAGACCTGGTCATCCCGCGGGTGTTCGTCGAGTTCGTCGACCCCGCGGACGACGCACAGATGTTCAAGTGCGACCTGACCTGGCTCACCTCGCAGTACATGTGCATCTTCGGGCAGGGCTGCCACGGCATCTACGCCGACCGGCCGGACGACGGCTGCTGCACGCTCGGCGCGCACTTCTCCGACAAGGACGACGAGAAGCGCACCCGGAAGTTCGTGAAGCAGCTGACGCCGGAGACGTGGCAGTTCCACGACGCCGGCACCACCGGCAAGAACGCCTGGATCGAGACCGACGAGGACGGCGACCGCAAGACCGCGGTGCACGAGGGTGCCTGCATCTTCCTCAACCGGGTCGGGTTCGAGGGCGGCTACGGCTGCGCGCTCCACTCGCTGGCGCTGCGCAACGACATGCAGCCGCTGGAGACCAAGCCCGACGTGTGCTGGCAGCTGCCCATCCGGCGGACGTTCCGAGAGGTCGAGCTGCCCGACGGGACCGAGTACACCGAGGTCACCATCGGCGAGTACGACCGTCGTGGCTGGGGTCCCGGTGGGCACGACATGGACTGGTACTGCTCGGGCAACCCCGAGGCGCACGTGGCCCCCGAGCCGCTCTACGTCACCAACGAGCCCGAGCTCGTCGAGCTGATGGGCGAGGAGGCCTACGACGAGCTCGTGGGTCACTGCCAGGCGCACCTCGCCTCCCGCTCGCTGCTCGCGCTGCACCCGGCGGACCCGCCGGGCTGAGGGGCTGTGGGGGCCTTTGGTTTCCCATGGGATCGACCTTTTGCGGCGCTCCCCACGGCAAATCTCGCTGGGGAGGTTCCGGTTTCACGAGGGGGGTGTGACGTCGTACGACGGCGGGTCCCCTCCGCCCCGTGCGACGCGACTGTCCCAGCGCCCACGCCATACCTGCACCTCCCCGGTGAGATCTGACGAGGGAGGCACCGCGAAAGGTCGATCCCATGGGAAACCGGACCGCGGCCGACCTCAGCCCCCCGTGACCTTGGCGGCCACGGAGTCGGGCATCGGCTCGTAGCGGGCGAAGCGCCGCGTGAACGAGGCCGTTCCGTGCGAGGAGGCCCGCAGGTCCACGGCGTACCGGCTGATCTCGATCTCCGGCACCTCCGCTCGTACGACGGTGCGCTCGTCGCCCGACGGCCCGCTGCCCAGCACCCGGCCCCGCCGGCCCGACAGGTCGCTCATCACCGCGCCCACGAGGTCGTCGGGCACCAGCACCTCGACCTCGTCGACCGGCTCCAGCAGCGTGGTGCGGGCCGCGACGGCGGCCTCGCGCAGCGCGAGGGCGCCGGCGGTCTGGAAGGCCATGTCGGAGGAGTCGACGCTGTGCGCCTTGCCGTCGGTGAGCGTGACCCGGATGTCGACGACGGGGTGGCCGGCGACCAGGCCCCGCTCCATCTGCGCCCGCACCCCCTTCTCCACCGACGCGATGAACTGCCGGGGCACCGCACCGCCGACGACCTTGTCAACGAACTCGAAGCCGGACCCACCCGGCAGCGGCTCCACGTCGATGTCGCACACCGCGAACTGACCGTGACCGCCGGACTGCTTGACGTGCCTGCCGTGCCCGGAGGCCGGCCCGCCGAACGTCTCGCGCAGCGGCACCCGCAACGGCACCTGCTCCACGCCCACGCCGTGCCGGTTCTCGAGCCGGTCGAGCAGCACGTCGGCGTGCGCCTCCCCCATCGTCCAGAGCACGATCTGGTGGGTCTCGGGATTGTTCTCGATGCGCAGCGTCGGGTCCTCGGCCGCGAGCCGTGCGAGCCCCTGGCTGAGCTTGTCCTCGTCGGCCTTGGCACGCGCCTCGACCGCCAGCGGGAGCAGTGGCTGGGGCATGTGCCACGGCCGGAGCACCAGAGGCTCGTCCTTGTCCGAGAGGGTGTCGCCGGTCTCGGCCCGGCTGAGCCGCCCGATCGCACAGATGTCCCCGGCGACGACCAGATCGACCGGTCGCTGCTGCTTGCCGAGCGGCACCGACAGCGCGCCGATGCGCTCGTCCTCGTCGTGGTCCCCGTGACCGACCCCGTGACCGACCGGGTGGCCCTCATCGGTCGCGTCGAAGTCGCCGGAGTGCCCCGAGACGTGGACGACCGCGTCGGGTCGCACGGTGCCCGAGAAGACCCGCACCAGGCTGACCCGGCCGACGTACGCGTCCGAGGTGGTCTTGACGACCTCGGCGACCAGCGGGCCGTCGGGATCGCACGACAGCACGGGCCCGGTCCGACCTTCGGGGGTGAACACCTCGGGCATCGGGTGCTCGGACGGCGACGGGAAGCCCGAGACGACGAGGTCCAGCAGCTCACGCGCGCCGACGCCGCTGGCGGAGTCGACAGGGAGCACGGGGTGGAACGAGCCGCGGGCCACGGCCTTCTCGAGGTCCTCGACCAGCAGCTTGCCGTCGACCTCCTCGCCCGCGAGGTAGCGCTCCATCAGCGTCTCGTCCTCGGACTCCTCGATGACCCCTTCGATGAGAGCGCCACGTTGTACGTCGTGCGCCCCGCCAGAGGACGAGTGATCGCCGGTGATCAGCCCGACGAGCCGGTCGCCCTCGCGCAGGTAGACCGGGAGGACCTTGTCACCGAAGGCCTCCTGGGCCTGGCGGACGACACCGTCGTAGTCCGCGCGCGCGTGGTCGAGCTTGCTGACCACGACGACGCGGGGCATGCCCACCTCGGCGCACTCGCGCCACAGCGTCCGCGTCGGCTCGTCGACGCCCTCGTTCGCGGCGATCACGAACATCGCGCAGTCGGCTGCGCGCAGCCCGGCCCGCAGCTCGCCCACGAAGTCGGCGTAGCCGGGTGCATCGAGGAGGTTCACCTTCACGCCCTCGTGCAGGAGCGGTGCCAGCGCGAGACCGACGGAGCGCTGCTGTCGCTGCTCGGACTCGTCGAAGTCGCAGACGGTCGTGCCCTCGACCGTCGAACCTGCCCTGTTAACGACTCCGGCCGAGACGAGGAGCGTCTCGACCAGTGTCGTCTTGCCCGATCCCGCGGGCCCCACCAGGACCACGTTGCGGATGGCGTCGATCCGGTCCGCGACCGGCGCCACCTCTCTGCCGCCGTTCGCACCCGATGACTGCCTGCCCGCCACGCCACGCCTCCTCGCGTTGTGTCCCACCTCACACCAAACACCTGCCGTGACGACCTGCACAAGAGCACCCCCGGTGTCAGCCGGGGGCGAGCACAAGGTGAGAATGCTTGACATGCGCCTGGACCACGTCTCGTACGCAGCAGGACCCGATGGACTGCGCGGCACCGCCGCCCGTCTCGGCGCCCTGCTCGGCGAGGAGTTCCGCGACGGTGGCATCCACCCCCGCTTCGGGACCTGCAACATGGTGCTGCCGCTGACCGAGGGCACGTACGTCGAGGTGGTCGAGGTTCTCGACCACCCGGCCTCGGACAAGGCGCCGTTCGGCCAGGCGGTGCGCGCGCGATCGGCCCTCGGTGGCGGGTGGCTCGGCTGGGTCGTGGCCGTCGACGACATCGGCAAGGTGGAGCTGCGACTGGGCCGCGAGTCCGTGCAGGGCAACCGGCACCGGCCCGACGGCGTGGAGCTGCGGTGGCGACAGATCGGCGTCAGGGGGCTCCAGTCCGACCCGCAGCTTCCGTTCTTCGTGCAGTGGGAGAACAGCAGCGACCTGCACCCGAGCGTCGGCAGCACCGGGGGGGTGTCGCTGCGCACCCTCGAGATCGCCGGAGACCCCCACCGGGTGAGCGAGTGGCTGGGCAACAGCGTCGAGGGGCCGCTCGAGGACGTCGCCGTCGAGTGGGTCGCGCCGCACGGGACCCCGGGCGTCGTCGCGGCCCAGTTCCGCACCGCGAACGGCCTCGTCCGGATCTGATCCGGAACGCGGGGTGACCGAGCCGCTCGACGGGTCCGTGCCGAGCCCGAACATCTGGCACCACCCCGAGACCTACGAGCTGGAGAACCGTTCGGTCGACCCTGGCGGACTGATCGAGACGGCGATGCGCGAGCGGGCCGACTGGTCCGGGCGGGACGTGCTCGACCTCGGCTGCGGCACCGGCTTCCACCTGCCCCGGTGGGCCGTCGACGCCCGTTCCGTCGTCGGCGTCGAGCCGCACCCGGGGCTGGCCGCGCTGGCCGCTCGTCGTACGCGACGCCTGGCCAACGTCACCGTGCTCCCCGGTACGGCGCAGCAGCTGCCCCTCGCGCCGGCCAGCGTCGACGTCATGCAGGCCCGATGGTCGTACTTCTTCGGCCCGGGCTGCGAGCCGGGACTTCGCGAGCTCGACCGGGTGATGCGACCCGGCGGCACCGCCTTCGTGGTCGACAACGACACCTCGCGCAGCACGTTCGGGGCGTGGTTCCGCCGGGGCTACCCGATGGTCGACGCCGCTCGGGTCGAGCGGTTCTGGTCCGGGCACGGATGGGCGCGCCGGGAGCTCGACGTGGCCTGGTCGTTCGCGTCCCGCGAGGAGCTGGAGGCCGTGGTCCGCATCGAGTTCGACGCCGCGCTGGCCGAGGAGGTGCTGGCCGGCCACGTGGGCACGGAGGTCGACTACGCGGTCAACCTGTGGTGGCGCCGCTACTGACCACCGCGGTGCGCGAGCAGGATCAGCTCGTCGCGCGGACGCTCAACGTCGGGGTCAGCACCCGACCCGGCTGCGGGATCGGTCGGTGGGCCAGCAGCTCGCCGAGGTAGTGCACGACCTCCACCGCCACCTGCTCCAGCGGCTGGCGCACCGACGTCAGCGCGGGCGTGGCCACCTGCGCGGCGATCGAGTCGTCGAAGCCGACGACGGCGAGGTCGCGGCCGGCCCGCAGGCCCAGCTCGTCGAGGCTGCGCAGCACACCCATCGCGACGGTGTCGCTCGCGCACAGGAAGGCGGTCGGTCGGGTCTCGGCCGCGCCCTCCAGCAGCGCCCGCGCGGCCCGCTGGCCGAACTCCAGGGTGTCGTCCCCGCGGGCCGAGAGCCGGCTCGTGGGCAACCCGTGCTCGTGCATCTGCTCCAGCCATCCGCTGCGCCGGTCCTCGCCGATGAACGAGCCCTTCTGCCACCCGACCCAGGCGATGCGGGTGTGCCCGCGCTCGACGAGGTGGTCGACGGCCAGCGCGACGCCCGCCCGGCCGTCGACATCGACCCAGGGGTGCCGTGCCGACTCCTCCTCCCACGGACGTCCGAAGGCCACGAAGGGCACACCGCGCCGGTTCAGCCAGCCGGCGTACGGGTTGCCGCGGAACGTGTCGGTGATGACGAACGCGTCGACCGCGGCCGAGCGCAGCAGCTCCTCGTAGGGGGCCGTCGCCTCTTGGTCGCCGTCGGCTGCGAACAGCAGCACGTGATAGCCGGCGACCTTCGTGCTCTCGACCAGCGAGTGCACGAAGCGGTCCATCAGTGCATTGGCGCTGTCCTCCACGGCAGGGTCCACCCGCAGCCCCACCAGGTGGGAGGAGCGGGTCCGTAGGCTGCGGGCCGCGCGGTTGGGGGAGTAGCCGAGCCGCTCGATGGCCAGCTGCACCCGCGCGAGGGTGTCGGGCCGCAGCAGGTCGGGGCTGTTCAGCGCGTTGGACACCGTCTGGCGGGAGACGCCGGCCTCGTCCGCCACCGTGGCGAGCGTCGGAGCGCTCTCGGTACGACGGGACATCCGGACTCCCCCGGGGATCGGTCGACGCATGGAACCTGGATCGATCAAATGATGCCATGGCCCCGGGTCGCACCTCGCGGCACGGTGCCCGCTCCAGGCTGTCCACAGCCATCGCCGTGCCTGGCGCGAAATGTCGGCGCGCTGGCCTAGCGTCTCGACCATGACCAGACCTCGAGCGCGTCCAGCCCGCGCCAGCTACCGCTGTGCCGAGTGCGGCTGGGAGACGGCCAAGTGGGTCGGCCGGTGCGGAGAGTGCCAGGCGTGGGGCAGCGTGGCCGAGGCGGCCGGCCAGCCACCGGGACGCACCGTCGCCGGCCCGGTCAGCTCACCGGCCGTCCCGATCGGCCAGGTGCCCCCGGAGGACTCCCGGTCCCGCACCAGCGGTGTCCCCGAGCTCGACCGGGTGCTGGGAGGCGGCGTCGTCCCCGGGGCCGCGGTGCTGCTGGCCGGCGAGCCCGGCGTGGGCAAGTCGACGCTGCTCCTCGAGGTCGCCTCGCAGACGGCTCGGTCGGGCCTGCGGGTCCTCTACGTCACCGGCGAGGAGTCGGCCTCCCAGGTCCGCATGCGAGCCGACCGCACGAGCGCGGTGCACGACCAGCTGTTCCTCGCCGCCGAGACCGACCTCGGAGCGGTGCTCAGCCACGTCAACGACGTCCGGCCGCAGCTGCTGGTAGTGGACTCGGTGCAGACGATCGGCGCCGCCGACGTCGAGGGCGTGCCCGGCGGTGTCACCCAGGTCAAGGAGGTCGCCGCTGCCCTGGTGCGGGTGGCCAAGACGCAGAACATCGCCACGATGATGGTCGGCCACGTCACCAAGGACGGCAGCATCGCCGGCCCCCGGGTGCTCGAGCACCTCGTCGACGTGGTGCTGCACTTCGAGGGTGAGCGGAGCTCGCGACTGCGGATGGTCCGAGCCGTGAAGAACCGGTTCGGACCGGTCGACGAGGTCGGCTGCTTCGACCTGTCCGGCGAGGGCATCGTCGCGGTCACCGACCCGACGGGCCTGTTCGTGGCGCGCCACCACGAGCCGGTCCCCGGCACCTGCGTCGGCGTCGTCCTCGAGGGTCGCCGGCCGATCCTCGCAGAGGTACAGGCGCTGGTCACGCCGGCGACGGCGGAGCGACCCCGGCGCGCGACCTCCGGGCTGGACGGCCCCCGGGTGGCCATGCTGGTCGCCGTGCTCCAGCAGCGAGCCCGCATCCGGCTGCACAACCACGACGTGTTCGCCTCCACCGTCGGCGGGGTGCGGATCACCGAGCCGGCGGCCGACCTGGCCTCCGCGATCGCCGTGGCGTCGGCCTGGAAGCAGCGCGACATCCCGACCGACCTGGTGGCGATCGGCGAGCTGGGCCTTGCCGGCGAGCTCCGACGGGTGCGCGACATCCCGCAACGGTTGGCCGAGGCCGCGCGCCTCGGGTTCCGCGGGGCGATCGTGCCTGCCGAGTCCCATCGCGACGCCGGCGTGGTGCGCACCGTGGACGGCATGAAGGTGGTCGGCGTCCCCGACATCGAGGCTGCGCTGCGCGTGCTCGACCTCGGGGTCCAGGACTCCACTCCGTTGTTCAAGGTCCACCGCACCGAGCCGGGGCGACCCGCTCTCGGGTTGGTGTGAGTGGCGGCCCGGCCACTGGAAGCCACGCGCCGCCCCTCCGCTTTCCCCCTAGACTGACCCAGCCGCAGGGAAGACCGACACGGATCACGGGGAGCGACGTGGCAGGCACTGACCGCACGGACGAGGTGATGCGGCTGCGCGCCACTCTGGCCAGCATCGCACCGGGGACGTCGCTGCGCGACGGTCTCGAGCGCATCCTGCGGGGTCGCACCGGTGGCCTCATCGTGCTCGGCAGCGACAAGACCGTCGACTCCATCTCCACCGGCGGCTTCTTCCTCGACATCCCCTTCACGTCCACGGGCCTGCGCGAGCTGGCGAAGATGGACGGGGCGCTCATCCTCGACCGGGACGCCGCGCGCATCCTGCACGCCGCGGTCCACCTGATGCCCGACCCGTCGATCCAGTCCGAGGAGACCGGCACCCGGCACCGCACCGCCGACCGGGTCGCGCGACAGACCGGGCTCCCGGTGATCTCGGTGTCGCAGTCGATGCAGATCATCGCCGTGTACGTCGCCGGCACCCGCTACGTCGTCGAGGACTCAGGCCAGATCCTGTCCCGCGCCAACCAGGCGCTGGCCACCCTGGAGCGCTACAAGCTCCGGCTCGACGAAGTGTCGAGCACGCTGTCGGCCCTCGAGATCGAGGACCTGGTCACCACCCGCGACGTGGCGGTGGTCGCCCAGCGCCTGGAGATGGTGACCCGGATCGCCCGCGAGATCGAGGGCTACGTGCTGGAGCTCGGCAGCGACGGCCGGCTGCTCTCCCTCCAGCTCGACGAGCTCGTCACCGGTGTCGACAACGAGCGCGAGCTGGTGATCCGCGACTACGTGCCGCCGAACCGTCGCAAGCGCACCGCCGTGGAGGTGCTCACCGATCTGGAGGCCCTGAGTCCCGCCGACCTGGTCGACATCGCCGCGGTGGCGCGAGCCCTCGGTCTCGGGGCCAGCGAGCACCTCGACAGTGCCGTCACCCCCCGCGGCTACCGGTTGCTCGCCAAGGTCCCCCGGCTGCCGGGCTCGGTGGTCGACCGACTCGTCGAGCACTTCGGCAGCCTGCAGAAGCTGCTCTCCGCCAGCATCGAGGACCTGCAGGCCGTCGACGGGGTGGGCGAGCTGCGCGCGCGCAGCGTGCGCGAGGGCCTCTCGCGGCTCGCCGAGTCGAGCATCCTCGAGCGCTACGTCTGAGGCGCTCGGGTCGCCAGGCCGAGCTCAGTGCTTCTTGGGCGTGCCCGCCGTCGGGCGTCCTGAGGCGGTCGCCTTCGGGCTCGGCGTCTCGGTCACCGTGCGCCGTACCGCCTTGCCGAGCCTGAACTGCACGTCGACAGGGTCCGCGCCGTAGGCGGCCGCGACGGCGTGGTAGTAGCCGGGCTGGGCCCATGAGGTCGAGCGGGAGCAGTCGGCGTCGGAGCGCTGACCGTTCCACGCCATGTCGATGGTGGCGGGGGTGTCCTTGCGGACCACGACTTGCTGCTTCGGGACCGCGCCCTGGCACTGCTGCGTGGTCCAGACGCGGTCGGGGCCCGAGGTGACCTTCAGGACCAGCGTGCGGGCGGAGACCGTGAAGTCGCAGGCGGGCGAGGACTTGGTCGTCAGGTCGAGTGCGAAGACCACCGCCCTGCCGGCCGACGCGCGGTGCTTGATCGTGGGCGTGACCACCACGTCGCTGCTGCTGCAGGGGCCGGCGGCCTCGGGCAGCGGCGTGCTGGACGCCTTCCCCGAGCCCTTCCCCGAGTCCTTGGTGGGCTTCGCGCCCGGGCTCGCGTCGACCGTGGCCGCGGTCGAGACCTTTGGCGTCGTGGGCGCCGACGAGGTCGTGGCCGTGGCGCGGGAGGAGGCGTCGGCCCCCACCGGCTGGGCGCTCGGACCGGACCCACCACCGCCACCGCCGAGCAGTCGGGCCAGGCCGAACACCAAGGCGAACGCCACGCCGACCAGGACGAGCCGACGGGTCCAGTACACGCGGCTGGGGAGCGGGCCTCGGGGACGGGTCACAGCGCTCATGCGTGCACCGTAGTCGCGGCGCGGGACTGATTCCGGGTGCCACACCGTGCCCTCCGGAACGTCGGGCTAGGGTGCTGCGCACTGTGCCCGAGCCCGCCCTCCCCCGCCCCGACGAGGCCGCCAAGCTGCGTTCGCGGGTGCTGTCCTGGTACGACGAGCACGCCCGCGACCTGCCCTGGCGCGAGCCGTCGGCGACACCGTGGGCGGTGCTGGTCAGCGAGTTCATGCTGCAGCAGACACCGGTTGCCCGGGTGCTGCCGGTGTACGAGACCTGGATGGCGCGCTGGCCCACCCCGGCCGGCCTGGCGGCGTCCGGGTCCGGCGATGCGGTGCGCGCCTGGGGCCGACTCGGATACCCGCGCCGGGCGCTGCGGCTGCACGCAGCGGCGACCAGCATCGTGGATCGGCACGGGGGCCAGGTGCCGGAGGACTACGCCGACCTGCTCGCTCTGCCCGGGGTCGGCGACTACACGGCGGCGGCCGTGGCGTCCTTCGCCTACGGGCGGCGGCACGCCGTGCTCGACACCAACGTCCGACGGGTGCTGGCGCGGACGGTGCGGGGCGTGGAGTTCCCGGCTGCCGCCGTGACGCGGGCCGAGCGGGACCTGGCCACCGCCCTGCTGCCCGACGACGGCCCGAGCGCCGCCGCCTGGGGCGTGGGGGTCATGGAGCTCGGGGCGGTGGTGTGCGGGGCCTCGCATCCTCGCTGCGGCGACTGCCCGGTCGACGACCTCTGTCGCTGGCGGTCGGCCGGCTACCCGCCGTACGACGGCCCGGCGCGCCGCGGCCAGGCGTACGCGGGCACCGACCGGCAGTGCCGGGGCCGGCTGCTCGGTGTGCTCCGCGACAGCGACCGGCCGGTGCACCGCAGCGTCCTGGACGCCGCGTGGCCGGTCCCGGAGCAGCGCGGCCGCTGCCTGGACTGGCTGGTCGACGACGGTCTCGTGGCGCGGGTGCCCGGGGACAGCTACGCCCTGCCCTGAGAGCTCACGGTCACACCCCGGCGATCGCGCAGACCGCGTCCGCCAGGTCCTGCACCGCCTGTTCCAGCGCCGGGTCGCCGGCGTCGAGCGGCAGGTCGAGCAGGAAGCCCATGAAGGCTGCGTCGAGCAGCGCCGTGGCCCGGGTGGCCCGCGGCCGCGGAACACCGGAGGCGACCAGGTGCTCGGCGACGGCGGCCACCCACAGGGAGTTGGCCTCTCGCACCACGCTGGCATAGGGCTCGAGCCCGAACAGCCCGAGCGCGGCCGCCTCGACGTACACGCGCTGACACCGGTCGAGGCGCGGAGAGGTCATGGCTGCCCAGAGCCCCAGCACCGCGCCGCGGACGTCGGGCGCGGGTGCCAGCGTCCGGATCACGGCGACGGACCGGTCGTTGGAGACCCGCAGCACGGTCGCGACCAGGTCGTCCTTGCTCTCGAAGTGGTAGAGCAGCATCCGGTCGCTGGTGCCCAGCTCGGCCGCCAGCGGGCGCAGGCTCAGGCCGACCAGGCCGCGCTCGAGCACGTAGTCGGTCGCGGCCTGCGCTACCTCGTCGCGACGGCTGGTCTGGCGCGGCATCGGCTCCCCTGTCCGTCGGCTCCTGCGATTCGCCGCCGAGTGTAGCGGGTGCTACAGTTGTAGCAACCGCTACAACCGGAGGTCTCTCATGCTGGGCGCCTGGGCGCTGCTGCTGTCCGCCATCACCGTCGAGGTCGGCGCGACCGCCGTTCTGCCGCGCACCCACGGGTTCCGCGACCCCTGGTGGACGGTGCTGGTGCTCGGCGGCTACGCCCTGTCGATCTGGCTGCTGACGCTGGTCATCCGGCACATCCCGGTCTCGGTGACGTACGCGGCGTGGGCCGGACTCGGCACCGCCGGCATCGCCGTCGTCGGGGTGCTGCTGCTCGACGAGAGCATCGACCTGCTCAAGGTCACCGCGCTGCTGATGATCGTCGGCGGCGTGGTGATCTTGAACCTGCACGGCGCCCACTGAGCGAGCCGTCCGCCGCCGCCGTACTCCGGCGACGGCCGCACTCGGGGGCCGCACTCGGGGGCCGTCTCCGGGGCCGCACTCGGGGGCCGTCCGGGGGTCGACTCCCCATGGAGAACTGAAGCACCCCATGGGCCTCAACCCATGGGGTGCCTCCGAACGCCTGCATCCCCTGGTAATCAGGGGGAGCCCCGTTACTCGGGGGGGTCGGCGGGGCCCGTGTCGCCGGTGACGACGGGCTCCTCGATCGGGGGCAGGTCGGGGAGCTCGGACTTGGCCTCGCCCTTGAAGGTGAACGTCGCCTCGGTGCCCTCGCCCTCGACGTCGACCAGGATGATCTGGCCGGGCCGCACCTCGCCGTACAGCATCTTCTCGGCCAGGTTGTCCTCGATCTCGCGCTGCACCGTGCGGCGCAGCGGACGAGCACCGAGGACCGGGTCGAAACCGCGGTCGGCGAGCAGGTCCTTCGCGGCCTGGGTCAGCTCGATGCCCATGTCGCGGTCCTTGAGGCGCTTCTCGACGCCGGCGACCATGTTGTCGACCATCGAGATGATCTGCTCCTTGGACAGCGGCGGGAAGACCACGATCTCGTCGACGCGGTTGAGGAACTCGGGGCGGAAGTGCTGCTTGAGCTCCTCGGAGACCTTCGCCTTCATCCGGTCGTAGGACCCCGTGACGTCCCCGGTCTGGCTGAAGCCGAGGTTGACGCCCTTGGAGATGTCCTTGGTGCCGAGGTTCGTGGTCATGATGATCACGGTGTTCTTGAAGTCGATGACCCGGCCCTGGGAGTCGGTCAGCCGACCCTCCTCCAGGATCTGGAGCAGCGAGTTGAAGATGTCCGGGTGCGCCTTCTCGACCTCGTCGAACAGCACCACGGAGAACGGCTTGCGCCGCACCTTCTCGGTGAGCTGACCGCCCTCCTCGTAGCCGACGTAGCCCGGAGGCGAGCCGAACAGCCGCGAGACGGTGTGCTTCTCGCTGAACTCCGACATGTCGAGCTGGATCAGGCTGTCCTCGTCGCCGAACAGGAACTCCGCCAGCGACTTCGACAGCCAGGTCTTCCCGACGCCCGACGGCCCCGCGAAGATGAACGAGCCACCGGGGCGCTTCGGGTCCTTGAGCCCGGCCCGGGTGCGCCGGATCGCCCGCGACAGTGCCTTGACGGCCTGGTCCTGGCCGATGACCCGCTTGTGGAGCTCGTCCTCCATGTTGAGCAGCCGGGTGGACTCGGCCTCGGACAGCTTGACGATCGGGATGCCGGTGGCGACCGCGAGGACCTCGGCGATGAGCTCCTCGTCGACCTCGGCGACGACGTCCATGTCGCCGGCCTTCCACTGCTTCTCGCGCTCGCCCTTGGCGAGGATCAGCTTCTTCTCCTCGTCACGCAGCGACGCCGCCAGCTCGAAGTCCTGGCTGTCGATCGCGCCCTCCTTGCGACGGCGCACGTCGGCGATCTTGTCGTCGAAGTCGCGTAGGTCCGGCGGCGCCGTCATCCGACGGATGCGCAGCCGCGAGCCGGCTTCGTCGATCAGGTCGATCGCCTTGTCGGGCAGGAACCGGTCGGAGACGTAGCGGTCGGCCAGCGTCGCCGCCGAGACCAGCGCCTCGTCGGTGATCGTCACCCGGTGGTGGGCCTCGTAGCGGTCGCGCAGCCCCTTGAGGATCTCGATGGTGTGCGCGATCGACGGCTCCTGCACCTGGATCGGCTGGAAGCGACGCTCGAGCGCCGCGTCCTTCTCGAGGTGCTTGCGGTACTCGTCGAGCGTGGTCGCCCCGATCGTCTGCAGCTCGCCTCGGGCCAGCATCGGCTTGAGGATCGAGGCGGCGTCGATCGCGCCCTCGGCCGCACCGGCGCCGACCAGCGTGTGCAGCTCGTCGATGAACAGCACGATGTCGCCGCGGGTCTTGATCTCCTTGAGCACCTTCTTCAGGCGCTCCTCGAAGTCACCGCGGTAGCGGGAGCCCGCGACCAGCGAACCCAGGTCGAGGCTGTAGATCTGCTTGTCCTTGAGGGTCTCGGGCACGTCGCCGCGCACGATCGCCTGCGCCAGCCCCTCGACGCAGGCGGTCTTGCCGACGCCGGGCTCGCCGATGAGCACGGGGTTGTTCTTGGTACGGCGCGAGAGCACCTGCATCACGCGCTCGATCTCCTTCTCGCGCCCGATGACCGGGTCGAGCTTGCCCTCCCGAGCGGCCTGCGTGTAGTTGCGGCCGAACTGGTCCAGGACCAGCGACGAGGACGGGGCGCCCTCTTGAGGCGCGCCTGCGGCGGCGGTCTCCTTGCCCTGGAAGCCGGAGAGCAGCTGGATGACCTGCTGGCGGACGCGGTTGAGGTCGGCGCCGAGCTTGACCAGCACCTGGGCGGCGACGCCCTCGCCCTCGCGGATCAGGCCGAGCAGGATGTGCTCGGTGCCGATGTAGTTGTGGCCGAGCTGCAGTGCCTCGCGCAGCGAGAGCTCGAGCACCTTCTTGGCGCGCGGGGTGAAGGGGATGTGCCCGGACGGAGCCTGCTGCCCCTGGCCGATGATCTCCTCGACCTGGGCACGCACGGCCTCCAGCGAGATGCCGAGGCTCTCGAGCGCCTTCGCGGCGACGCCCTCACCTTCGTGGATCAGGCCCAGGAGGATGTGCTCGGTGCCGATGTAGTTGTGGCTGAGCATCCGGGCTTCTTCCTGCGCCAGGACGACCACCCTGCGGGCCCGGTCTGTGAACCGCTCGAACATGTATCGCTCCTTGCCGTACCTCCGACTCACCTGGGCGAACCAGGCGCTGCGAAGATTGTCTGACTGACACCGTAGTCCCGCTCGTGCCTGCGGGGCCTGTGCCCCGGTTCGTCAGGCACGAACCGCACCTTCGTCCGGGGACGATGCCTCAACCCCGTGTGCCAGCCTACGTGTTCCCCGGGGAGGGCGTTAAAGCATTCGCCGACAGCGAACAGCGGGTGCTGTTCGCTGTCGGCGGCGGACGTGCGCCGGTCCTGCGGACCGGCTCAGTTCGCGGCGGCGTACGCCTCGCGCACCTCGGCGCTGACCCGGCCCCGCTCCGGCACGTCCCAGCCGTTCTCCCGCGCCCAGGCGCGGACGTCCGCGGCCGAGGCGCTGGACCCGCCGGCAGACGAGGGCGAGGACGCCCGCTTGCCGCCCTTGCGGCGTCCACCGGTACGGCGGGCGTGGCCCACGAACAGCGAGAGGGCCTCGCGCAGGTCGCCGGCGTGCTTGTCGGACAGGTCGATCTCGTAGTCGACACCGTCGAGGGCGAAGCTCACCGTCTCCGCGGCGTCGCTGTTGTCGAGATCGTCCACGAGAACCACGTTTACGCGCTGTGCCATGAATAGACCTTTCGATTCCCAGAAAACCCCGGATTCAGGGGCGAGCCAAATATAGGGAGGCTATTAATGAATGGCAAATCGTCCCTCCTCCTTTTGGGGACGCAGAGAATAGGTGGACCAGACAACCCTTTCCCATTCCGGCCCGGGAAGTGCCGCACCGGGTTCCAGGATCGGCACAGGCCGGCAGGTGCAGGGCCAACGGTTGCCCCACGATTTCGGAACGAGACCCGAAAAGAGCGTGACCGGCAATTTCCTTGAACGGGCAATCATCGCCTCGGCAATGAGAGCCCCGCCGTGCTCACTCAGGTCGTAACAACGGGAACAGGATAGTCTCGCGCAGTCCGGCGCCGGTCATCATCGCGAGCACCCGGTCGACGCCGATTCCGATGCCGCCGGCCGGGGGCATACCGAACTCCATCGCCTTGAGGAAGACCTCGTCGAGGTCCATCGCCTCGGGGTCGCCGCCGGCGGCCATCCGCGACTGGGCCTCGAGTCGCTCGCGCTGGATCACCGGGTCGTTGAGCTCGGAGTAGGCGGCGCCCATCTCCACGCCGTTGATGATCAGGTCCCACGCCTCGTTCAGCCCGGGCGTGGTGCGGTGCGGCTTCGCGAGCGGCTTGACCACCTCGGGGTAGTCCATGACGAACGTCGGCTGCACCAGGTTGTCCTCGACGAGCTGCTCGTAGAGCTCGACGACGACCTCGGCCGCGCCCCACTGCGGCTGCAGCTCGACGTCGTGCTTGTCGGCGTACCCGCGCAGGGTCTCGGCATCGGTGTCCACGGTGACGCTCGCGCCGACCGCCTCGGAGACCAGGTCGAGGATCGGCGCCCGGCGCCACTCGACGCCGAGGTCGATCGACGAGCCGTCGCGGCCGACGATCTCGGGGCTGCCGATCGCGCGGTGCGCGTCGCGGATCATGTCCTGGGCCAGCGCCATCATCGTGTGCTGGTCGCCGTAGGCCTCGTAGGCCTCGATCATCGAGAACTCCGCGGCGTGCGTGGAGTCGAGGCCCTCGTTGCGGAAGGTCCGGCCGATCTCGTAGACCCGGTCCACACCGCCGATCATCGCCCGCTTGAGGTCGAGCTCGAGCGCGATGCGCAGCAGCATCTCCTGGTCGAGCGCGTTGAGGTGGGTGCGGAACGGCCGTGCCGCCGCTCCACCGTTCGTCAGCTGCAGGATCGGGGTCTCGACCTCGATGAAACCGTGCGCCTCCATCGTCTCGCGCAGGCTGCGCAGGACCGCGGCCTTCTGCCGCACCATCACGCGCGGTTCCGGACGCATCATCATGTCCACGTAGCGCAGCCGCACCCGCGCCTCGTCCGAGAGCGGCCGGTGCTCGTTGGGCAGCGGGCGCAGTGTCTTGGCGGCCGGCGCCCAGGACGTCGCCTGCACGGAGAGCTCGCCGCGACGGCTGGTGACCACCTCGCCGCGCACGGACAGCAGGTCGCCGAGGTCGACGAGCGACTTGAAGGAGGCCAGCGACTCCGCACCGACGTCGGCCAGCGACAGCATCACCTGGAGCTCGGTGCCGTCGCCCTCGCGGAGCCGGACGAAGCAGAGCTTGCCGGTGTTGCGCAGGAACATCACGCGACCGGCGACCGCGACCTCGTCGCCGGTGCGGGTGTCCGGCTCGAGCCCCCGACCGTCGTAGGCGGCTCGGACCTGCTTCAGGGTGTGGGTGCGGTCGACCACCACGGGGTACGGCGGCAGCCCCTCGGCGACCAGGCGCTCCCGCTTGTCGCGACGCACCCGCATCTGCTCGGGAAGGTCGTCCTCCCCGTCAGCGGCCCGCACCTCGTCGCTCATAGCGCCCCAGCGTATCGGCCGTCCCCAGGCTCAGGAGTTGCGGGCGAAGACGATCTCCAGGCCCAGCAGCGTGAGCCACGGCTGGTGCTCGGTGAACACCGTGCACTCCTCCACCACCAACGGCGCGAGACCGCCGGTGGCGATGACGCCGAGCTGCTCGGGTGCCAGCCGCAGCTCCTCGCGCATCCGGGTCACGATGCCGTCCACGAGGGCGGCGTTGCCGTAGAGGATGCCGCTCTGCAGCGCTTCGACGGTGTTCTTGGCGATGACCGAGCGAGGTCGCAGCAGCTCCACCTTGCGCAGCTGCGCGCCCCGCCTGCCCAGGGCCTCGAGGGAGATGTCGACGCCGGGGGCGATCGCGCCACCGACGTACTCCCCCTTGGCGCTGATGACGTCGAAGGTGGTCGCGGTGCCGAAGTCCACGACGATCGCGGGGCCGCCGAACAGGTGCGTGGCCGCCAGCGCGTTGATGATGCGGTCGGTGCCGACCTCGCGGGGGTTGTCCATCAGCACCGGGACGCCGGTGCGCACCCCCGGCTCGACGATGACCTGCTGCACGTCCCCGTGGTAGGTCCGCAGCATGTCGCGCCACTCGTGCAGCACACCGGGGACCGTGGCGCAGACCGAGACCCCGCGCAGCGGGCCGTCCACCGGGGAGTCGTGCAGCAGGCCGCGCAGCAGCACCCCCCACTCGTCGGCGGTACGACGCTCGTCGCTGGCGACGCGCCAGTGGTCGACGACCTCGCCCTCGTCGAGCAGCCCGATCGTGGTGTGGCTGTTGCCGATGTCGGCGCAGAGCAGCGCACTCACGGCCGCAGGTCCATCGCGATGTCCAGGACGGGCGCGGAGTGGGTGAGGGCGCCGACCGCGACCAGGTCCACGCCCGTCGTGGCGACCTCGCGGGCCTGCTCGAGCGTCAGGCCACCGGACGCCTCCAGCCGGGCCCGCCCCCCGGTGAGCCGCACCGCCTCGGCCATCAGCTCGGTGCTCATGTTGTCGAGCAGGACCTCGGTGGCCCCCACGGCCAGCAGCTCGCGCAGCTGGTCCAGCGTGGTGACCTCGACCTGCACCGGCAGGTCGGGATAGCGGGACCGCACCGCCTCGTAGGCGGGAACGACGCCACCCGCGGCGTGCACATGGTTGTCCTTGACCAGCGCCTGGTCCGACAGCGAGGTGCGGTGGTTGAGGCCGCCGCCGCAGCGCACGGCGTACTTCTCCAGCAGCCGCAGCCCCGGAGTGGTCTTGCGCGTGTCGCGGACCCGCGCCCCGGTGCCCGCCAGCGCGTCGACCCAGCGCGCCGTGGCGGTGGCGACGCCCGAGAGGTGGCAGAGGTAGTTCAGCGCGGTGCGCTCGGCGGTGAGCAGCCGCCGGACCGGTCCCCGCACCGAGAGCAGCACGTCTCCGCGCTCGACCCGGTCGCCGTCACGGACCCGCGTCGCGGTCTCCAAGGCGTCGCCGACGACGTGACGGAAGACGACCGTGGCGACCGGCAGGCCGGCGACCAGGCCCGACCCGCGGGCCACGAGGTCGGCCCAGGCCACGGCGGAGGGGTCGAGCGTGGCCACGCTCGTGACGTCCTCGCCGGGCAGGTCCTCGGCCACCGCGGCGGCCACGTCCTCGTGGACCCGGCGCGGGTCCAGCCCGGCGCGGGAGAGGTCCTCGACGAGCGCGGCCGGCAGTGCGGTGAGGTTGCTCATGCGCCCACCCCCGCCACCCCCGGCACGGGCGGGGTCAGGCTCAGCCGGGGCCGGCCCTGGTCGAGGACCACGTCGAGGTGGCCGTCCCACCGTTCGTCGTCGCGGTCGGGGAAGTCCTCCCGCCAGTGCGAGCCACGGGTCTCCTCGCGCTCGGTGGCTGCGGACACCAGCACCGAGGCCACGGTGAGCAGGTTGGTGGTCTCCCACGCCGCCACGTTCGCCTCCCGCGCCGTACGACGCGTGAGCACGGCGAGCTCCTCGGCCCCGAGCTGCAGGCCCTCGCGCGAGCGGAGCACGCCCGCGCGCGCAGTCATCACGGCCTGGAGGTCGGCACGGACCCGTCCCTCGACGAGACCCGTCGGCCTCGCCTCGGGCGCGGGGGGCCGTCCCGCAGGCGGGTGCCCGCGCAGCTCCTCGGCGATGCGACGGGAGAAGACCAGCCCTTCCAGCAGCGAGTTGGACGCCAACCGGTTCGCGCCGTGCACCCCCGAGCACGCCACCTCGCCGCAGGCGTAGAGCCCCGGCACCGATGACCGGCCATGGAGGTCGGTGAGCACGCCACCGGACGCGTAGTGGCAGGCGGGTACGACGGGGATCGGCTCCCTGACGGGGTCGACGCCGTGGGAGCGGCAGGTCGCGAGGATCGTCGGGAAGCGGCGCTCCCACATCCGAGGGCCGAAGTGACGCGCGTCGAGCCAGACCCGGTCGGCGCCGGTCTCGCGCATGCGTCGCATGATCGCCTTCGCGACCACGTCGCGCGGGGCCAGGTCGGCGAGCTCGTGGACGCCCTGCATGAAGCGGAACCCCGAGTCGTCGGTCAGGAAGGCCCCCTCGCCGCGTACCGCCTCCGAGATCAGCGGCTGCTGCCCGGTCGCTCCCGCGCCCAGCCACATCACCGTCGGGTGGAACTGCACGAACTCCAGGTCGCGCAGCACGGCACCCGCGCGCAGGGCCAGCGCCAGCCCGTCCCCGGTGGAGACCGAGGGGTTCGTGGTCGCCGAGAACACCTGTCCGAGTCCGCCGCTGGCGAGCACCACGGCACGGCAGAGCACGGCACCGACGCCGTCGCGCTGCCCCTCGCCCATCACGTGCAGGGTCACGCCGGCCACGCCCCCGTCGTCGCCCGGTGTCAGGTCGAGCACCAGGGCGTGCTCGGTCACGGCGATGTCGGGAGCCGCGCGGACCGCGGCCACCAGCGCCCGCTGGATCTCGGCGCCCGTGGCGTCCCCGCCGGCGTGCGCGATGCGGTCGCGGTGATGGCCGCCCTCACGGGTCAGCGAGAGCTCGCCCGCGTCGGTGTGGTCGAAGACCGTGCCCAAGGAGATCAACGCGCGAACCGCGTCCGGCCCCTCGTCGACCAGCACCCGCACGGCCTCCTCGTCGCAGAGCCCGGCACCGGCCTCCAGGGTGTCGGCCAGGTGCTGGTCCGGGGTGTCCCCGGGACCGAGCGCGGCCGCGATGCCGCCCTGAGCCCACCGGGTGGAGCCGGCGCTGAGGACGTCCTTGGTGACCACCATCACCGATCCGGTCTCGCGCAGCCGCAGTGCGGCGGTGAGCCCGGCGATGCCCGAGCCGATCACCACGACGTCGACGGTCGTGGTCCAGCCGGGGGGAGGGGCAGCGAGCCGCTGCGGCAGGGGCACGTCCGCGAGGCTATCGGTCGGGCGGGGCGGCCCGCCCCACGGTGCGCAGCATCAGCGGGCTCCGAGGTGGACCGCGAGGTTGTCGATGAGCCGGGTCGTCCCTACGCGGGCAGCGACCAGCAGCCTCGCCTCGCCGTACGCCGGGGGGTCGACGAGCTCGGGCGAGGTGAGGGCGAGGTAGTCGAGCGCGACCTCCGGCTCGGCGTCCAGCACGGAACGGGCCGCCCGGAGGACGGCGTCGGCGCCACCGGCCCCGGCTGCCGCCCCCGCCCTCAGCGCGCCCGAGAGCGCGGCCGCGGCGCGACGCTGGGCCTCGGAGAGATAGGCGTTGCGCGAGGACAGCGCCAGCCCCGTCTCCTCACGGACGGTCTCGGCGCCCACGACCTCGACCCCCATGCACAGGTCGTCGACCATCCTGCGCACCAGCACGAGCTGCTGGTAGTCCTTCTGCCCGAAGACCGCGAGGTCGGGGCGCACCAGACCGAAGAGCTTGGCCACGACGGTCAGCACCCCGCGGTAGTGGCCGGGACGCGTCGCTCCCTCCAGCACGTCGCCGAGGGGGCCCGGCTCGACGGTGACCTGCGGGTTGCCCCCTGGGTACACCTCCTCGACCGAGGGGGCGAAGACCACGTCGGCCCCTTCGCGGGCGCAGAGCTCGAGGTCCTCGTCGAACGTGCGCGGATAGCGGTCGAGGTCCTCGCCGGGACCGAACTGCAGGGGGTTCACGAACACCGAGACGACGACCGCCCCGTCGGCACCAGCCCGGTGACGGGCCGTCGCGACAAGTCCCGCGTGGCCGGCGTGCAGTGCCCCCATCGTGGGCACCAGCGCGACCGGGCCTCGTCGCTCGAGGGTGCCGGCGAGCGCGGACGTCAGCTCGGCTCGGCTGCGGACGACCAGCGGTCGCCGCAGGGCGGGACTGCTCACCCCGAGGTCACACCCGGGTCAGCGCGTCGTTCAGGACCCCGACGATCTTCGCCGCCCGGATCGGCAGCAGCCGGCCGTCGAGCACCGCGCGGTTCGCGGTGGCGCGGCCCAGCACGACGTACGACTCGAGGGTGCCCGGCGAGGTGGCGGCGATGTCCTCGACGTGCGCGCGCACGGTCTCGACGTCCCCGCGCACGATCGGGCCGGTCAGCGCGGCGTCGCCGTAGGACAGCGCGTTGTCGAGCGCCGCGGTCAGCAGCGGACGCAGCGTGCCCGCCGGGTCGTGCGAGCCCGAGGCCCGCAGCAGGTCCATGGCCTGTGCGACCAGCGTGACCAGGTGGTTGGCACCGTGGGCCAGTCCGGCGTGGTAGAGCGTGCGCCGCTCCTCCTCGACCCGGACCATCCGTCCGCCGAGGTCGGCGACGAGCGACTCGGCGAGCCCGCGCGTGTCGTCACTCGCGGTCACCCCGAAGACGCATCCGTCGAGGCGGGCGAGGTCGACGTCGGTGCCGGTGAAGGTCATGGCGGGGTGCATCGCGATCCCGCGAGCGCCCAGGTCCTCGGCCGGCGCGAGCACGGCCAACCCGTGCTTGCCCGAGGTGTGCACCACGTGCTGGCCACGCCGGATCGCGCCGGACGCCGAGAGCATCGTGACCACGTTGGCGAGCATGTCGTCGGGAACGGTCAGCAGAAGCAGGTCGCAGGAGCGGGCCACAGCGGTGGGCTTGTCGACGTGGACGCCCGGGAGCAGCGTCTCGATGCGGGTGCGAGAGGCCGCGGACTCGCCCGCGACCCCGGTGATCTCGTGGCCGGCGGCCCGCAGGGCGGCCGCCAGGACGGCGCCGACACGGCCGGCACCCACAACCCCGATCCGGGTCATTCTCATCGCCTTTCGTTCCAGTCCCGAGACGGGTACCGGACGTTTTCGACTGATGCGTGTCTCCCGAGCGTACGCGCGGCGCGACGGCGCCGTCACCCCGCTCCGCAGGTGGCCTCGGTCACAGGGTTCCCCTCGCCGACCGGGTCGTAACCTGGCGCGATGACCTCGCCCCCGACGTCGCTGGGCATGCCCTCCGTGCCGCCCCCGACGTCCGCGCCGACCTGGAAGCAGGCCTGGGACGAGGCGCTGTACGGCGCCGAGGGGTTCTACCGCCGGGAGTCGCCGGCGGCGCACTTCCGGACCTCCGTGCACGCGTCGACCCGGTTCGCCGAGGCGCTGGTGCGCCTGACCCGCGACGCCGGGCTCGACACCGTCGTCGACGTCGGCGCCGGCCGGGGAGAGCTGCTCGCCGCCCTGCACTCGCTGGACCCGGAGCTGGAGCTGCTCGGCGTCGAGGTCGCCCCACGGCCGGAGGGCCTGGCCCCGGCGGTGGCGTGGACCACGGCGCTGCCCGAGGCGGTGGACGGCCTGGTGATCGCCAACGAGTGGCTGGACAACGTCCCGTGCCACGTGGTCGAGGTCGACCGGGACGGGATCGTCCGCGTCGTGCACGTCGATCCCGTCAGCGGGGAGGAGTCCCTGGGCTCACCGCTGACCGACCGGTCCGTGCCGGCCTCCCTGCGCGCCTGGCTGGAGCAGTGGTGGCCGCTCGACGGGGCCGCACCCGGGACGCGGGCGGAGGTCGGAACCTCGCGCGAGGCAGCCTGGGCCGACGTGGTCGGGCGGGTCACCCGCGGGCTCGCGGTCGCCGTCGACTACGGGCACACCCGAGACGCTCGCCCGCCCCTGGGATCGCTGCGCTCCTACCGCGACGGCCGCGAGGTGGACCTGCTGCCGGACGGCTCGCGCGACGTCACCGCGCACGTGGCGGTGGACGCTCTCGCGGCGCGGGTCGGGGGCGTCGTACGACTCCAGCGGGACGTGCTGACCGACCTGGGCGTGGACGGCGGTCGACCGGACCGGGCTCTCGCGACCGGCGACCCCGACGCGTACCTGCGATCGCTGTCCTCGGCCTCCGAGGCTGCCGAGCTGACCGCCCCCACCGGCCTCGGCGCCTTCCTCTGGGTGCTCACCTCCCGCTGACCCCGATCGCTGAGGCGTCTCGTTCTGCGCCCCCAGAGCCGTCGAGGCGTCTCGTTCTGCGCCCCCAGAGCCGTCGAGGCGTCTGATTCTGCGATCACGATGCACCGAGCCACGCAGAACCAGACGCCTCAGCGATGGATCGGGCGCCGGGCCGAGCGGGCGGCGAGGTTCTCCCGGTCGAGCAGCGTGCGTGCCTCCGCGGCGTACCGGTGCCGGATGCGGACCTTCACCGGCCCCGGGGGGCTGTCGACGCGCAGGTCGGCCAGGCCCAGCCGGCGCTGCCACGGCCCCTGGTGCAGCTGGGTGGACTGCACTCGGGCGTGCGGCACCACGTGCGTACGGCGGGTGAGCACGCCCGTGCGGCTGACCACCAGCTCCTCCCCGACGCCACCGGCCATGAAGCGACGCCTGACCGGTGCCACCCAGCGCGACGGCTCGGGCGGCGGGGTCAGCCTCACCTCGTCGAGGTCGGGCCCACCCGCGTCAGCCAGGAGCGTGCGCGCGAGCCGCATCACCAGCGGGCGCGGCGCCACGGGCATCACCGTCGACGCCGACGGGGCGCCGTCCCCCTCCGAGTGGGCGTAGCCGGCCACGGCGACGTCGAGCCGGGCCCAGCCGAACCAGTGCCACAGCCACGGCTCGCTCACGACGACGCCCTGCACCCGGGACAGCGCGATCGTCTGGGCGCTGCGCTCGAAGAGGCCCCGTCTCACGTGCAGCCCGGTCTCGGACTGGCTGACCACGAAACCGTAGTACGCCGACAGCTTGCGGAGCTGGGTCAACGCGAAGCCCACCAGCACCGGCGCCACACCCGCCACCCCTGCGAAGTGACCGAAGACCGCGAACGCACCACCGGCGATCAGCGCAGCGACCACGAACGCGGCCGTCTCGGGTGAGAGCAGCAGGCTGACCACCAGCGTCGCCAGGTCGAGGCGCGCGACCTCCCGCTCCGGGGCGGGCAGCCGACGGCCCCCCACCTCCGTGAGGGACTCGACCGCGTCCGTGTCGGTGCCGTCGTGACGGGCCCGGACCGCGTCCCGCCGGGAGAGCAGGGTCTCGCGGAGGTCCTGGGCGTCCTCGAGCCGCAGAAACGCCAGCGAGCCCTCCCGGGCCCCGCCGCCGGCGACGTCCATCCGCAGCTCGGCGAGACCGAACAGCCGAGCGACGAAGGGCTGCACGATGTCGATGCCCTGCAACCGGTCGACCCGGATCCGCCGCGACTGCCGCGAGACCAGCCCGGTGTCCACGCGCAGCTCGTCGGCCTCGATCCAGTACTTCGTGCGCACCCACGACGCGGCGCCGAGCACCAGGCCCGCCGCCATCAGCGCGAGCAGCAGCCACCCCAACGGCCCGACGTCGCGCCGCAGCAGGTCGTCCCAGCTGGTCGCGAGCACGGCCACGACGAAGATGAAGCTGCGTACCAACGGGGTCAGCGGGGACAGCCGTCGGTAGGACCGCTGCTCGCGACCGTCCTGCGGCGCGGTGCTCACAACCCGGCTGCCTGCGACTCACCCAGCGAGGTCAGTCGGTCGCGCAGCCGGGCAGCCTCCTGCGCGGGAAGGCCGGGGATGCGCGCGCTGGTCCCGGGGCTGGCCGTGTGCAGGTGCACGCTGGCGATCTTGAACGCCTGCTCGAGCGGGCCGGCGTGTACGTCGACGTACTGCATGCGGCCGTAGGGCACCACGACCAGCGTGCGGGAGAGCGCGCCGTGACGGATGTAGAGGTCCTCGTCACGCTCGGCGTACCCCCACCACCGGGCGTTTCGGCCGGCCCACCACCAGCCCCACCCTGCCAAGGCGCCCAGCGGCACCAGCAGTCCCAGCCACAGCCAGGCGGGGCGGTCCAGGAGCATCCCGCCCACGACGAGCGCGGCCGCGGTGACGGCGGTGAGGACCACCAGCAGCGTCCGTCGCATGCGCGCGAGCGCAGGCGAGACCGGCTGCCAGTCGTTGCCGGGCGGCGCGAAGAGGTCGTCCACACGTTCGAGGCTAGTCGAGCCACCCGCCCCAGAGCGTGCCCAGAGCGCGCCCGGAGCGCGCCCAGAACGCGCCTGGACCGCGTGCGACCATGTGCCCGTGGCCCAGCAGCGCATCACGGTCGGTGTCGGCGCCGCGGCGGCCACGCTGAACGCCCACGACCTCGCGCTGGACCTCGGCGCCCAGCACCCGTCGAGCCATGGCGCCCTGCGGCTGCGGCTCACCGTCGACGGCGACCGGGTCGTGGCCTGCGAGCCCGAGGTCGGCTACCTGCACCGCGGCGTCGAGAAGCTCTTCGAGGTGCGCGACTACCGTCAGCTGCTGGTCCTCGCCAACCGGCACGACTGGCTCTCGGCGTTCTCCTCCGAGCTCGGTGTGGTGCTCGCCGTCGAGCGGATGCTCGGGTTGGAGGTGCCGACCCGGGCCACCTGGGCGCGGACGCTGCTCGCCGAGCTGAACCGGGTGCTGAGCCACCTGATGTTCCTGGGCTCCTACCCGGGCGACCTCGTCGGCGACCGGCCGGTCACCGACGCGTTCGCCGCTCGGGAGGCCGTCCAGACGGTGCTGGAGGAGGCGACCGGCGGTCGCATGCACTACATGTTCAACCGCGTCGGCGGCCTCAAGGAGGACCTGCCCGCAGGCTGGCTCGCACGCGTCGACGACACGGTCACCGCGGTGGCCGGCCGAGCGGAGCGGCTCGGGCGCCGGGTGCTGGACGACGAGGCGTTCGTCGCCGCGACCGACGGGATCGGGGTGCTGTCGCCCGGGGCCGTCGACGCGTACGGCGTCAGCGGGCCTCTCGCGCGCGCGTCCGGCGTGGACTTCGACCTTCGCCGTGACGAGCCCTACCTGGCCTACGGCGAGCTCGCCGAGGTGCTCCGCGTCCCGGTCCGCACGACCGGTGACTGCCGGGCCCGGTTCGCGGTGCTGCACGAGCAGGTCGGTGTCTCGCTCGACCTGGCCCGCGCCTGCGTCGACCGGCTGCGCTCGCTGGACCGCGGCCCCGTGAACGTGCGGCTTCCCAAGATCCTGCGCCCGCCGGAGGGGTCGACGTACGCCTGGACGGAGAACCCTCTGGGGATCAACGGCTACTACCTGGTCTCGCACGGCGACAAGACCCCCTGGCGGATGAAGCTGCGGACCGCGTCGTTCAACAACCTCGCCGCGCTGCCCGAGGTGGTCGCCGGCTGCCGGGTCGCCGACCTGACCACGGTGCTCGGCTCGATGTTCTTCGTGGTCGGCGACCTCGACAAGTGACGGGCCGGCCGCACGTCGGCACGGGCCCCCGGAGCGGTGTCTGAGATGGTGCTCCCATGCAGCCGACCGACCCCGGCCCCCGTCGCAACATCGCCGTCCTGCTCGGAGGAGGGGTCGGTGCGCGCATCGGGCTGGACATCCCCAAGCAGCTGATCAAGATCGCCGGTCGGACGATCCTCGAGCACACCCTGGCCGCGCTGAACAGCCATCCACAGGTGGACGAGATCGTGGTGATGATGGCGCCGGGCCACCTCGACGCGGTGCGCAAGATCGTCGTCGACGGCAACTACGGCAAGGTCGTCGACATCCTCGAAGGTGCGGACACGCGCAACGAGACGACGATGCGCGCCCTCGACCGCCTGCCCGAGGAGGAGTGCAACGTCCTGCTCCACGACGCGGTGCGACCCCTCGTCACGCCGCGGATCATCGCCGAGTGCTTCGACGCCCTCGAGGAGCACGGCGCGGTCGACGTGGCGATCCCGTCGGCGGACACCATCATCGAGGTGACCCCCGAGGACATCATCCGCGACATCCCACCGCGTGCGGCCCTGCGTCGGGGGCAGACGCCGCAGGCGTTCAGGTCCTCGGTCATCAAGCGGGCCTACGCGATCGCGCGCCAGGACGAGGACTTCCAGGCCACGGACGACTGCACCGTGGTGCTGCGCTACCTGCCCGACGTGCCGATCTCGGTGGTGCTCGGCGACGAGCGGAACATGAAGGTCACCGAGCCGATCGACGTCTACCTCGCCGACAAGCTGTTCCAGCTGACCAGCAGCGACCTTCCGGCGCCGAGCACGGACGCGGAGTACCGGCAGGCGCTGGCCGGCAAGACCGTCGTGGTGTTCGGTGGCAGCTACGGCATCGGCGCGGACATCGCGCGGCTGGCCCGCGACGCCGGCGCCGCCGTCCACATCTTCAGCCGCTCGAGCACCAACACGCACGTCGAGCGCCGCTCGGACATCGCCGAGGCCGCCCGGCGGGTGCACGCCGAGACGGGTCGGGTCGACCTGGTCGTGAACACCGCCGGCATCCTGCCTCGCGGCCAGCTGCTGGAGACCTCGGAGGAGACGGTGTACGCCGCCACCGAGGTGAACTACCTGGCTCCGATCTTCATCGCCCAGGAGTTCTACCCGCACCTGGCCGAGTCCCGGGGCTCGCTGCTGCTGTTCACGTCGAGCTCCTACACGCGGGGCCGTGCCGGCTACAGCCTCTACTCGTCGGCGAAGGCGGCGGTCGTGAACCTGACCCAGGCCCTCGCGGACGAGTGGGCGTCCTCGGGCGTGCGGGTGAACTGCATCAACCCCGAGCGGACCGCCACCCCGATGCGCACGCAGGCGTTCGGAAAGGAGCCGGAGGGGTCGCTGCTCGGCTCCGAGGGGGTGGCCCGCACCTCGCTCGACGTGCTGCTGTCCGACCAGACCGGACACGTCGTCGACGTGCGCAAGGCCGACCCCTTCGCCAGCGCGACCGAGGTCGCCCAGCTCACCTGAGCCGGGCGGGGTCAGCCCCGACGCAGCCGGCGTCGCACGCGGCCGCCGACCACGCGCAGCAGCTCGGTGGAGGTCACGTCGCGCACCGGCCGGTCGGGAACCGCCGCGGGCGCGCTCGGGGCCGCCTTCGTGCGGGCACGTTCGCGACGCCGGCGCTGCATCTGCTTGCGCGCCTCCTCGGCCCCCTGCCGCCGGCCGACGTGCAGCGACTCCTGCATCGCGTCGTGCGCGACGGCTGCGGCGTCGGTGAACAACAGCTCGTAGTCCAGCGAGGTCCGGTCCAGCCGCTGGCTGACCTCCGGCAACGGCCGACCGGCCTCGTGAAGCAGCAGCAGGTCGTCCCACACCGACTGCGCCATCACCCGCAGGTCGTGGGGCACGGCGAGGTCGTCCCAGGTGACGCGGACCCGTCGCAGGTCCGGGTCGATGAAGTCGTCGACCGGGTGCCGCTCGTGCGAGTCCAGGTCGGCGTCGTACACCAGCGAGAGGTCGTGCCGGACCCGTCCCATCGTCGCGCGCCAGTCCTCCAGCAGAGCGGCGTACGGCACGAAGGTGCGTCGGCTCTCGCGTGTCTCCCGCTCGCTGAGCAGCGAGTTGTTCACCCAGCGTGCCAGGCTGAACGTCTGGTAGCGGCGGCGCTGGAGCTCGTCGGCGTCCTTGGCGTAGTACGTCGTGCGGCTGCCGATGGTCTCGGCCGGATGTCGCAGCATCGAGAGGTATCCGATCTCGAGGCCTGCTTCGGCGGCGGCCTCACCCCACAGCCGCTGCACCCACACCGACCTCGGGTCCTTCACCACGACCTGGCTGCCCTGCGCGGCCTGCTCGGTCAGCCAGTCGACCAGCTCGGTCCGCACGTCCGGGGTGATCAGCGCCTGGGCGCGCTCGAAGGCGTACGGTCGGGCGTCGAAGTCCTGGAGGTCGGCGGCGCGCAGGAGCCGCTGATGGAACTTCATCGCCCACTTCGACTCGTAGAAGCCCTTGGGGTTGGACGCGTTCGCGTTCAGATAGGGCCCCGGGACGAACAGGCCGAGGTTGTGCAGGGCGCCCGCCACGGTGCTGGTGCCGCTGCGACCGGTGCCCGTCACGAGCACGAGGGAGCCACTCATCCGCGACGTCTCAACGTCGGGCGACGACCCGGTACAGCACCGGATCCTCACCCTTGTACGGGGAGAGTCCGGTGTTCTCCTCCTCGTGGACCGGCGTGAAGCCGAAGTCACGGGTGAGCCGGGCGCCGAACTCCGCGGCGTTCTGGAAGCGGCGGTAATGCTTGCCGTGCACCTTCGTGTTCTCCTCGTCCTTGTCCGTGCGGAACTCGGCCGCGAAGACGTCTCCGGGACGCGCGTGGTCGCGGATCGACCCCATCAGCGTCTCCTGGACGTCCTCCGGGATCGAGTGGAGGAAGAACCGCAGGTAGAACAGCACCGGCTCGTCGTCGGGGATCCGGGAGCCGAACAGGGCGCTGAGGGCCTCGGCGTCACTGACGTCGCACACCTCGAAGGAGACCTTGTCGGCGACGTTCGACTTGTCCGCGTGGTTGCCGGCGTGCTCGATGCCGACGGCTGAGCGGTCCAGTCCGACGACCTGACGACCGGCTGCGCCGAAGGCGCACGAGTCGCGGCCGTCGCCGCAGCCGATGTCGAGCACGCGCTGCGGGATGTCCGGCTGGGCGTTGACGAACTCGAAGAACGTCGACCCCTCGGTGTACTCCATCCGTGCGTAGAAGTTGGCCCAGTAGACCTTCTCCCGCTCGTCCGGCCTCACCAAGCCACCTTTCGCGCTGTCGGTTCGGTCGAGGTTCCAGTTGAAGCCGGGTTTGGGCCGACGCCAGTCGTCACCGTACAACAGCCGCACGACGTCCTCGGCGTTGACGGGGACCAGCCCACGACCCCCGGGAAAGTCGATCTCGCGAGTGCCCCGCCACTCCTCCCGGCGTACGACGCTGGTGCCCGCGACGCCGAACGGGAAGGAGAGCCTGCCCTCCTCGTCGAAGAACGTGTGGAAGAGGTCGATGCGGGCGGAAGGGTCGCGGGGGTCGTGAATGTGCAGCGCGGTGGCCATGCAGCGCACGTCGAGGCCGCGCTCGATGAGCAGGAGGCCGATCTGGGCCAGCTCGTGCGCGGCGTCTGCCGCCCGCGTGTGCTTGGAGACGAAGGCGGCGTCGAAGTCGATGTCGTGGCCGATGTAGCCGCCCTCTCGCACCGCACCCAGGAGGGTCCCGTAGATGAAGAACACGTCGTAGCCGAGCTCGTCGGCGACGACCCGACGGACCTGCTGGTACATGTCCATGACCCGTCGCTGCCAGTCCTCGTCGAGCTTCTTCGACAGCTGCAGCTTGCCGGTCTGGGAGAACAGGTAGCCCTCGTCGAACTTGGCGCGCAGCTCGTCGACCGACCGCTTGCCGCTGCTCGGAGGGGAGAGGTACATCCCGTGCCCGTAGATCGGCAACGGTCGCCCGTCCGCCCGGACGGTGATCCTGGTGCGCTTCTTGGCGTAGGGCCAGATGCCGCGCAGTCTGAAGGAGAAGGTGCGGACCTCCTGCCGGCTGTTGCGCTGGTCGTCGGCCGGTCCGGGGATGTTCGGCAGCTGCCAGGCGTGGTCCAGGTGCTCGGCGGTCGGCTCGTCCTCGGCGGCGCGCTGAGGGGCCTTGCCGCGCAGCGCGCTGTTGAAGCCGGACATCGCAGCACCGGGGGTGGCGTAGGTCGCGGCCACCTGCAGCGGGCCGAGGTGCAGAGTGACGCGGACCGGGGGGGCGCCCTTGGGCACTGCCACCCAGCCGACGACGAGCCGACGGGAGAACTGCTCGACCAGGCCGTCCGCCGGGCCGTCCGCCGGGCCGACGACGCTGCCGTCGGGGCGCGCGGACGCCGACGAGGCGGCACGGGGCAGCCGCTCCCGCACGCGACGGCGGAGCCGCCCGGCGTGTGAGCGGGCCGAGACCAGGATCTCTCGCGTGCGTGGTGTCATGCCGCCCTCTCGTGGACCCGTCGCCCGCACGCCGGTCCGAGCGACGGGCGCGACGTGCTGCACCGATTCGTCGGAACTATACGGGCCGGTCCGGGTCGGCAGGGTGCGGCTCGCAGCAGACTCGCAGCCGGTCCGCGCGTCCGTCTCACGCGTCTCCTCGGGGCACGAAAACCGCGTCCACGAAGCGCTCGCCGGCGCGGCCGTCCTCGAGGTCGAGGTAGCGCTCCCGGAACGTCGCGTATTGCGAGGCGTACCTGGACCGCACCTCGTCGAGGTCGAGCAGGTGCTCCACGACCTGCTGCGTGGTGTCCACGTGCGGCCCCGGGGCCGTGGGCTCGAAGTCGAAGAGCCAGCCGCGGGTGTCCTTGTAGCGCTGCAGGTCCGGGACGTGGAAGACCATCGGCTTGCCGGTGACCGCGTAGTCGAAGCGGAGCGAGGAGTAGTCCACGATCGCGGCGTCGGAGGCGAGGTAGAGGTCGGAGACCTCGGGATAGTCGGTGACGTCGACGACCCGACCCACACCGCCGACGCGCTGTCGCGCCCGGGCGTTGAACGCGTGCCCTCGCACGAGCAGCACGTACCTGTCCCCCAGCGCGGCGGTCGCCGCCTTGAAGTCGAAGAAGTCGGCCATCCGCGCGCGGTTGTCGCGTCGCGCGAGGTAGTCGCGGAAGGTGGGGGCGTAGAGGACTGCGGTCTGGTCGTCGCGCACGCCGAGCGAGGCCCGCGTGACCGCACGCAGCTCGTCCGCCTCGTCCGAGACCAGGACATCGTTGCGCGGGTAGCCGATCTCGAGGACCTCGCCGTCGTAGGCGAAGTCCCGGGTGAGCAGTGGGGTGGCGTAGCGGGCCGGCGAGAGCAGGTAGTCCCACTCCCGGCTGCGGGCGTCGTAGGAGTCGATGCGCTCCCGTGAGAACTCCAGGTTCTCCCAGTGCGGGTGCCCCATCTTCTTGAACGGGTAGCCGTGGAAGGTCTGCACGACCACCTGCCCGGGCGGCTTGCGGTGGTACTGCGGCTGGTACATGTTGTCGACGTAGTACGCGACCGAGCAGAGCAGCTCGTACCACTCCCGGGTGTGCACGACGACGGGAATACCCCCGGCGGGCACCGGTACCGAGTGGTCCTGGACGGCCCAGTAGACCGGCAGGTCGGAGCCGCGGCGCGCCAGCTCACGCTGGATCGACAGCCCGTTGTCGGTGGCGAGCTCCCCGAAGTAGGAACGGAACAGCACGCCGCGCGTGAGGCGGTCGGCGGTGGGGACGGATTCCCGCAGCTGCCGCTGGCGGTAGCGGCCGCGATGCTCCCCGACGGGACGGGAGAGCGAGACCCGCACGCAGCCCTCGCGTCCTCGCACCAGCTGCCCCTGGTGCACGTCGGTCTGCACGGGGACGGGCAGCGACCCCCCGAGCTGCGGCGTCATCCGCAGCGGCACCTCCGTCACCGTCCCGTCACGCTCCTGCACCCGCAGGCTCAGGTCGTGCTCGCCGTAGGGCAGCGGCAGCATCCCGAAGCGCAGCGCGTCGTGCTGCAGCGGGAGCTGCGCGGCGAACCGGCCGGACTCGACCGCGGTGGGATCCCCGACCGCGCGGGTCCTCTTCCCTTTCGCCACCAGGGTGACCGACCCCGCGTCCGCTCCGTCGACCGTGCCGGAGACCGCGATCCCTCCGTCGGCGACGGACAGCCTCTCGGCGGTGGCCCGGACCAGCGACTCGTCGACGGCCAGGGAGCCCCGCGCGGTGCGCTGGAGCGCCAGCACCCGCCCCTCGCGGACCGTGACCAGCGTCGGCTCCTCCCAGAGCGACAGCCGGTGCAGGGTGCCGTCGCTGGTCACCGCGTCGACGTTCCAGCGCTCCTGGGCGCCCACCGCCAGCTCGAGGACCTTGGGGACGGCGACGCGGAACGTCGCCGTGTCGCCGGCGGGCTCGACCCGGGCGTTGGCCCGGCGTCGTCCGTGGGAGAGCCGGACCTGGCGGACGTCTCGGACCAGCTCACCCGACAGTGTGCCCGACAGCCGCCGGCCTGCCAGCCCCACGTCGTCGACCTTGAGCAGGGTCGGCCACCGACGCACGCGCAACGGCTCGTTGAAGCGCCACTCGGCGACGAGGGTGCTGCCGTCCGGCAGCGTCTTCGCGGGGATGACTCCGGCCGACCCGCTACGGACCAGATGCGTGACCGGCGCGGTCACCGTGAAGCCCGCTGCCGTCACCCGGAGCAGCACCTCCCAGGACTCGTCGAGCTCTCCGTGCGCCGTCGCCGAGTCGAGGTCGACCCTGGCCGTGAACGTGCCGGGACGGTAGTCGCACCACTCGTCGTCGAGCGGCGGCGGGGAGGAGGTGCGAGCCGCCGCGGTGGTGTCGATCTCCTGCACGTCGCCGGTGAGCGAGCTGCGCACCAGCAGCGTCGTGGTCGACGTGTGCCGGGAGAGGTCCACCTTGGCCAGGTAGGCCCAGCCACTGATCTCACACGTACCGGCGCGCCCGGCCCCGGCCTCGGGGTCGAGCCACCGGAAGACCTCCAGCGAGTGGGCGAGGTCGATCTGCTCCGGACGGATCGAGAAGAGGTCCTCGGCGAGCTCCGGGTCACCGAAGAACGGCAGGTGCAGCACGATTCCGTCGCTGGTGGGGGTGGACTGCCAGACACCTGTGTTGCGGCTCTCCCGACGTACGAACTCCTGGACGTCGCTGCGCCGGTCCAGACGCGTGAGCTGCAGCAGCACCCGTTTGTCGGGTGCCGTGGTGTCCCAGACCTGCTGCGGCACCCCCTCGGTGAGCTCGGTGACGGCCTTCTGGATCTCTGCCCAGTAGGTGTCGTCCGAGGTCCCGCCGCTGTTGAGGTACCAGTGGAAGTGAGCGTTGAACAGGGTCTGCAGCCACGCTCGGTAGAGGGTCGGCGACTTCTCCTTCGCGAGCGCCTCGCGGGTCGCCTGCCACGCCGAGACGCGGTCGCGCAGGTCCTTCAGCGAGGCGGTCTGCTGGCTGATGGAGCTGGAGTCGTCGCGCATCCGGTAGGCATAGACGACGTCCGGCAGCACGTCGATGCCCCGGGCCCGAGCGAAGAGCTGGGTGATGATCGGCTGGTCCTCGTAGGCGACGCCCTCACGGAACCACAGCTTCTGGGCGGCCCAGAAGTCGCGCCGGAACAGCTTGTTCCAGGTGTAGAGGTTGCGCAGCAGCTCGGGGAACTCCTCGATGCTCACCGCCTCGCGCCGGTGCAGGTGCACCTCACGTACCCAGGCCGGTCGCCAGGAACGATGCGGGTCGAAGCGTCGTACGCCGCCGGTGACGATGTCCGACCCGGTGTGGCGGGCGCTGCCGACCAGCACCTCGAGCGCTTTGTCGGGCAGCAGGTCGTCGCTGTCGACGAAGGTGAGGAAGCGGCCGCGGGCCTTGCGGACGCCGGTGTTCCTCGCGGCACCCAGTCCGCCGTTCTCGCGGGCGATCACCCGGATGCGGGGGTCGGCCGCCGCGTACCGGTCGGCGATGGCGCGCGAGCCGTCGGGAGACCCGTCGTCGACGAGAAGCAGCTCGTAGTTTCCGTAGGTCTGTGCCCCGATGCTGTCCAGACACTCAGCGAGGTAGTCCTCGACGTTGTAGAACGGCACGACGACGCTGACCGTGGGAGGGGAGAGCCGCCACAACGGGGTGCGATCGCGCACCCTGCGGGCGCCCCGACGGAGCCGGCGGGCGGCGCCACGTCCGACACGACGCACGGTCGCCGTCGTCTGTTCTCTCATCACGCTCCAGGCTGGCGGACCACGGGTACGGCGCGGCTCGTCGCGCGGCGTCATGCTACACAGCGGCCCTCGGTGCCGCCGTGCTCGAACCGTGGGGCTGACCGAAGAACGCGCGGACCACACGCTCGGCAGCCCGCCCGTCCTGCCTCGCGTTGAACCTCGCGTTGAACCGGTCGAGCTCTGCCGCGTGCCGTGCCGTGAGCCCGTCCAGGTCCCGGAGCTCGGCGACCACCTCGTCGGTGGTGGCGACCAGCGGGCCGGGCGCGGAGGACCGGAAGTCGTAGAGGAAGCCCCGCACCCCGGTGCCGTAACGGTCGAGGTCAGGCACCAGGAACACCATCGGCCGGCGCAACAGCGCCAGGTCGAAGCGCATCGAGGAGTAGTCCAGGACGGCGGCGTCGGCAGCGAGCAGAAGGTCGTTGACCTCCGGGTAGTCGCTGACGTCGACGACCCCGTCGCCGGCCGCGTCCCGCCTGCGGTGGAACCGGTGTCCGCGCAGCAGCACGACGTGGTCGGCGCCCAGGGCGCGGGCCACCGCCCCCGCGTCGAAGAGCGTGCCCATGTCGGCCGAGCGGAAGTTGGTCGCCAGGTCGTCGCGCCAGGTCGGTGCGTAGAGCACCGCGCGCCGGTCGTCGCCGATGCCGAGCCGCCGGCGGGTCTCCTCCCGCAGCCGGCTCGCGTCCGGCCCGACCAGTACGTCGTCGCGGGGGTACCCGGCGGCCAGGATCGGACCGTCGTAGCGGTACTCGCGGCGGTAGTGCTCGTCCATCTCCGGGGTCGGGGTGAGCAGCAGGTCCCACGTCCCCGAGGTCCGCTGCAGCTGGCGCGCGATGCGCAGCGGAGTGAAGTTCTTCGCCTGCCAGGCCGCGATCCCCATCGTCTTGGACGGGTAGCCGTGGAAGGTCTGCACCAGCCGCTGGTCCGGCCGCTTCACGAACCACGGGTCCATGTCGACGTTGGTGACGAGATAGCGACAGGAGGCCAGCGCGGCGTACCACTCCCGGCTGCGCACCAGGACCGGTCGAGCCCCGTCGGGGACCGCGGTCGCGTGGTCGGCCACCGCCCAGAACGTCCTGAGGTCGGGCCTGAGCCGGCGCAGCGCCTCGTGGATGGCCAGCGGGCTGTCGGTGGCTGCCTGCCCGGTGTAGGACTGCAGGTAGACGGCATCGGGGTCCACCCGGTGCTCGTCCGAGGCGTACCAGTGGCGCAGCTGCTGCTGGGCGTGGGCACCCACCTCCTGCTCGGACAACGGCGGCGCCAGGGTCAGCAGCAGGCCGCCCTCCGGTCCGCGGTGGACCCGGAGCCGGTGGTGGGCCGCCCGCTGCCAGTACGGCGTGCGGTCGACGAGCTCGGGGGAGACGGAGAGCCGCCCAGTGGTGCGACCGTCGCGCCGCACGCGCAGATGGTAGGTGCCGACCGCGAGCGGCCGCAGCCCGAGACCCCAGGGGTCGTGCTGCAACGCGAGCGCGCACTCGAAGTCGTCTCCCCCGAGCGTCGCGGCGGCCTCCACGGTCCCGGCCGGCCCGTCCAGGGTGACGGTGGCCGTGCCTTCGCCGGGGCCGACAACGCCGCGCACCACCAGCTCGTCATCGTCGAGGCGGACGTTCGTGACCGACCACGCGGAGCGTGACGGCACGGCAGGGGACGGGCGCACGACGGCGAGCGCCCACCCCTCGTCGTCCGGTCGTGGCCGCAAGCTCAGGCCGCTCTCGGCGTGCGGAGCCAGGGCGACCGCGCCGCCCTGCCGCTCGATGCCCGTGAGCCGGCCGCGGCGACGCACCCCGCACACCTCGAGGTCGACGACGAGCCGCCACAGGTCTGCCACCTCCGCGCGCTCCAGCAGCGGCGCGGCGTCGAGAGTGAGCGTGAAGGCTCCCCACGCGTGGTCGGTCCACCGCTCCCCCGCGACCACGTTGACCTCTGGGTCGCGCCGCATGTCGGCGGCCAGCGGCAGGCGCGCACCGTCCGGCGCGACCAGCGCGAACTCGGCCGTCGTGCGCTCGGAGTCCGACGGCACGCCATGGATGTAGGCGTGGACGCCCAGCGCGATCCGGCCGTCGTCGGCCCACCGCAGGGTGCGCAGCTCGACGACCGGCGCGGTGTCGACGAGCCCCAGTGCGAGCACCTCGTCGGGGACGAGGCCCTCCGGCACGGGCAGCTCGGCGAACACCTGGCCGTCGCGGACCCGGGTCGCGAACTGGCCCTCCGCCAGCCAGCGGCTGCTGTTGTAGGCGGACAGCGCCTCACGGTGGCCGCCGGCCGCCAGCCACGCGCTAACGCGCGACTCCACGTGGAGCTCGGCCACCTCCGTGGTCGACAGGTCTGCGAGCAGTCGACCGGCGGCGTCGACGAGGCCCGCCCACTCGACGTCGGTGCAGCGTTCGGCGTCTCCGAGCTGTCGGGGCAACTCGACGTCGGCCAGCCGGCGGCGAAGGCGGCGAGCTGCGTGCGCTCGGCCCGTCCCCCCGTCCAGTTCGTCGAGCAGCAGGCGGACGTCCCCCCACCAGCGCGGAGCCCAGGGGGCCAGCACCGGCATCGTCCCGAAGCTGACGCCGGTCGTGGGCCGGGAGAGGTCCCGTCCCAGGGCCGCCCGGACCGGGCGCTCTGCCGCCAGCACCACCCGCGCGGCGACCAGCCACCGGGCGTGCGGCCCCTCGACCCCGCCGACGGCCGCCCGCTGCCAGGTGGTTCGGCGCGCCAGGAGGTCGGCGGTCTCCACGCGGGCCAGGTCCCTCTCGTCGCCACCGGCCAGATCCGCGCCCGCGGCGTCGAGCGCGTCACCCAGGTCCGCGAGCGCCGTCTCGCGCAGCCGGTCCCCGGCCTCGAGGACCACGAGGAACCTGCCTCGCGACAGCCTCACGCCGGTGGCGACCGCGTCGCCGTGCGTCGTCAGGGACGGCTGTTTCGACTCGACCACCCGTGCCCGCTTGCCGAGGACGTGACGACGTGCGGTCGCCGCACGCGCCGCGTCCGGCCCGGTCGCCAGCAGCAGGACCTCCGCGGCACGCCGCGACTGACGGGCCACCGAGTCGAGCGTCCCGCCCAGGGCCTGGGGATCGTCGTCGGTGACGACCACGACCACGCTCACCGAACGCGAACCGGCCGAGGCGAGCGCGCCCGCGCGCACCAGCGGACCGGGCATCCTCGCGGCCATCGCCCGCGCGAGAGCACGCGGCCGACCCGTCATCGGCGGCCACCGTGCCTGGTCATGGCCCGCAAGATACCGGCCGGGAGGTGCGGCGGCCCGCTGTTATCTTGTGCGCGATGAGCCGCAGCCGGGACACCCGTGCGCTGGCGCTGGGGTCGGCTGCCGGTGGCCTGCTGGCGTACGCCGTCTTCGCCCTCACCACCCGGGCGCTCGGCGCCGAGGCGGCCGCGCCCGTCTCGGTGCTCTGGAGCTACTGGGCCTTCGCCGGGGCCGCCTTCACCTTCCCCCTGCAGCACTGGATCGCGCGCTCCGTGGCAGCCCACGGCGAGGGCGTGGTGCGCCGGGTGCGGATGCGCCTGTGGCTCGTGCTGACGGTCACCTCGCTGGTCCTCGGCGCCGCCGCCTGGCTCGCCCGGCAGCTGCTCTTCGACCGCGGCGACCTCTGGTTCCCCGCCATGGTCTCGCTGGTCACTCTCGGCTCCGCCGCCACCGGCGTGGTGCGAGGCGCCCTCAGCGCGCGGGGCCGGTTCTCCGCAGTGGCGGCCAGCCTGGTGGTGGAGAACGCCATCAGGTGCGCTGCGGTAGGGCTGCTGCTGCTGCTCGACGACCGCGACGTGGTCCACTACGGTCTCTGCCTGGTCGCCGGCCATCTGGTCGTGGCGTTCTGGCCCTCGGCGTGGCGGTTCGGCCTCGAGGGCGACGCGAGCGAGGCGCCCAACCCGCTGGCGTTCCTGGCGGGCGCCGGAGTGGCCCAGCTCATCGGGCAGGTGGTGCTCACCGGCGGACCGGTGCTGCTGGCGCTGGCCGGTGGCTCCCAGCGCCAGGTGACCACGCTGTTCGCGGCGCTGGCGCTGTTCCGCGCTCCGTACATGCTGGCGCTGGGGATGGTCGCGCAGCTGACCACCCGGGTGGCCCAGCTCGTGATGGTCGGCGAGCTCCACACCCTCCACCGGCTGCGACGCGACCTGCGGCTGGTCTCCCTGGTGGTCGGCGCGCTGGCGGCGCTCGGTGCGGCGTGGCTGGGGCCGTGGCTGCTGCGGCTGGTCTTCGGCGCCGACGTCGTGCTCGGGGCAGGGCTGACGGCCGTCGTGGCGCTCGGCTGCACGGTGGCCGTCTCGAACCTGGTACTGATGGTCAGCGCGCTGGCGCAGGGCCGCTCCGCCGGCGTCGCCCGCGCGTGGTTGGGCGGCATCGCGATGGCCGGAGTCGTCTTCGTCGCGCTGTCCTCGCTCAACGCGGACGAGAGCGTCGTGTGGAGCTTCCTGACCGCGGAGCTGGCCGCGTTCGTCCTGCTGTCCCTGGTCGAGGAACGACGCTCGCGCGTGGGCTGAGCCGCCGCCGCTCAGCGCGCCGGCTTGGTCGCCGCGAGGAAGACCGAGGACCCGAACGGCAGGTCGCGGCGCCGCAGCAGCCGCCGGTCCAGCTCCGAGAGCCTGACCAGCATCGAGTCCACCGGTCCGGACACCGGGGTGAGCCCCTGCGGCGTTCGCCCGCGGCGCTGCCGGAGTCGACGTACCAGCCGCTCTGCGACGAAGAAGGGAAAGACCGCCCCGAAGGCGTACGTCGACCGCTCGACGTCGAGACCGCTCGACTCCACGAGCCTGACCAGCCGCGGCCGCGTGTAGCGGCGGTGGTGGCCGGCGCGCACGTCGTGGTCGGACCACGCCCACTGGTAGGCCGGGACGCTCAGCAGCATCCGACCACCCGGTCGCAGCACCCGCGCCAGCTCGGCGACCGCGAGCGACTCGTCGGCGCAGTGCTCGACCACGTCGAAGGCGGCGACCACGTCGAAGCAGCCGTCCGCGAACGGCAGCGCCGTCGCCGAGCCGCAGACCCCCTCGCCGCGCCTCAGCCCTGCGGGGAACAGGTCGAGGGTCACCCGCCGGTGGGCGCCCTGCATCCATCCGACGCTCGGCCCGTCGGCGCTGCCCACGTCGAGCATCGTGGTGGGCCGGCCGAGGTAGGGGCCGAGCACCGTCTCCAGCAGGTCGGCTCGCGCGCGGTACCACCAGTAGTCGGGCTGCTTCAGCGACGAGGAGCCGGGCTGCGACGCAAGGGACATGGGCGCACCCTAGCGAGCGCCGGGGGCGGTCGCCGCGACGGCGCCGGCGAACGTCGCGACCACCCGGTCCACGTCCTCGTCGGAGAGGTTGTTGGAGAACGGCAGCCGCAGCAGGCGCGCACTGACCTCGTCGGTGACCGGGCAGTCGGTGGGGCGGGCGGAGAACCGGCGGCCCGCCTCGGAGGAGTGCAACGGCACGTAGTGGAAGACGGCGCTCACGCCCCGCTCCTTCAGGTGGGAGATCACCGCGGTGCGGCGGTCCCGGTCGGGGAGCAGCACGTAGAACATGTGGTAGGCGGAACCTCGCTCGGTGGCCGGTGCCGCCAGCTGGAAGTCCAGCTCCCCGACGAGCGGCGACAGCGCTGCTGCGTAGCGCTCGTGCACGGCTCGCCGCTTTCCCTGGATGACATCGCGCTGCTCGAGCTGCCCCAGCAAGTAGCCGGCCAGCGCGTCCGACATCGCGAAGGAGCCTCCGGTGTCGCGCCAGGAGTACTTGTCGACCTGGCCGAGCAGGAACGCGCGGCGGTCGGTGCCCTTCTCGTAGAGCACCCGGGCCCGATCGATGTCCGCTGCATCGTTGAGGAGCAGCGCACCCCCCTCGCCGCAGACGAAGTTCTTGGTGTCGTGGAAGCTCTGGGTCGCGAACCTGCCGAGGGTACCGAGCTGCCGGTCCCGCCAGGTGCCGAAGAGCCCGTGCGCGTTGTCCTCCACCAGCGTGACCTCGGGCCAGTCGCCGAGCACCTTGCCGATGGCCTCGATGTCACAGGCGACTCCGGCGTAGTGCACGACGACCACCGCACGCACGGTCTCGTCCATGAGCGTGGCGAGGTGCGCCGGGTCCAGCCCGAGGGTGCGCGGCTCGATGTCGCAGAACAGAAGCCGCGCGCCGGCGCGTGCGAAGGCCAGGGCCGTGGTGGTGAACGTGAACGAGGGGACGACGACCGTGTCGCCGGGCTGGAGGTCCAGGAGCATCGCGGACAGCTCGAGCGCAGCGCTGCAGGAGGTGGTGAGCAGCACGTCGGCGACCCCGGTTTCGTCCCGCAGCAGCTCGGCGGCCCGCGCCGAGAACGGTCCACCCGAGGCGGTGTGACCGCTCTCCATCGCCGTACGGACGTACTCCAGCTCCCGGCCCTCGAGTGACGCCCGGTTGAAGGGGATCACCTGCTGATCGGCGGGCTGGCTCATCTCCACTCCCTCATCGTGTCATGCGTCCGCCACGGCAGCTCACGCTGCAGTCGTCGTACGAGCGCGTCGTCACTGCCCCGGTAGTACTCCCGCAGCTCGGCCACCAGGTCGTCGGGGAGGTCCGGCTTGGGCTGGCGGCTCGCGTTGACGGGACTGCTCCGCCCGGGTGGCTCGAACGGAGCGAGCCCGAGGCTCAGGTAGAGGTCCTGCACGGCCGCCCGGGAGCCGAGCAGGTCCTGGAGCAGCACCACCCGGACCGGTCGCTCGACCACCGCGTCCCAGGCGTCGAGGTGGTGGGCGTAGCGGCCGCGCTCGAGGTAGGCGTAGGGCGAGACCGATGTGCACGTCGCGTCCCAGCCGCGGGTGCCCGCGAGGTTCTCTCGCAGGGCGAGCTCCAGCGGGCGGTTCTCGAACCCGTTGTCGGTGCTGAACCGCCAGTTGGAGACCGCCCGTGCCACCGGGTCGCGCAGCACCGCGAGCGCCTCCACGTCTCCCAGCAGCCTCGAGGCCCGCACCCCGGCGCGGGCGTCCTCGATGTAGCTGGTGCTTTTCTCCGCCAGCAGCTCCTCGTCGCTCGCGTGGGGGAAGAAGGTGCGCACGTACCACTCCCGGCCCCGATCGAGGACCTCGTCGGAGAGGAACACCTTCGGCTCGGGGCGGGTCGGCCGCGCCAGGGCGACCTGCGGATGGGCGTCCAGCAGGGAGTGGAGAAAGGTCGTTCCGCTCCGCTGCGCGCCGATGACGAGCAGGTGACGGGTCAACCCGACACCCGTTCCATGACGTGGTAGGAGTCGTGCGCGCTCACCGCATTCAGCGTGCGCACGACGTACTCGCCGAGCATGGAGAGCAGCGCGATCGTCACGCCGTTGAAGATCGACAGCAGCACGGCGATCGTCGTCCAGCCGGCCACGGGCGTGTCGACGACGACCCCACGCACCAGGTAGAAGGCGCCGAGCAGGAAGCTGGCGAGAGCCATCACGAAGCCTGCCAACGCAGCCGCCCGCAACGGGAAGAGCGAGTAGCTGAACAGGATCGCGAACACCAGCCGCAGGATGCGGGTCAGACCGTAGTTGCTGGAGCCCACGGTCCGGGGCTCGTGCCGGACGAGCACGTCGGTGGGGCTGCTGGAGTACATCAGGGCCTGGCCGGTCATGTAGGGGTGCGCGGTGCGCGACTCGCAGATCCGGTCCACCACGTCGCGGCGGAGGATCCGGAAGTTCGAGACCGCGAGCCCCGGAGGCTGACCGAACACCCGGCGGTTGATCATGCTGATCATCTTGCTGCCGAGCTTGCGGTAGCCGGCCGCCTGCTTGCGGTCGAAGCGCCCGAAGACGACGTCCCAGCCGTTCATCGCCTCGTCGATGAGGAGCAGCGCCTGGTCCGGAGGGTTCTGCAGGTCGTCGTCCATGGTGATGACGTAGTCGCCGGTGGACTCCCGCAGCCCCGCGAGGTTGGCGTGGTGCTGTCCGTAGTTCTGCAGCAGGTTCAGGGCCACGATGTGGGAGGAGGTGCGAGCCCGGTCGGAGATGACCTTCCAGCTGCTGTCGCGGCTGCCGTCGTTGACCAGGATCAGCTCGAAGTCGAGGCCGGCGCCCTCGAAGACCTCGACGATCCGGTCGATCGTGGTGCCGACGATCTCGGAGCTGTTGTAGACGGGGACCACGACGGAGTACATGAACGCGCGACGGTCCAGGCGCAGTGGCCCGGCCGTGCCCGCCTCGGATCCGTCGAGCCGGGCCGCGTCGTACGCCGACGTCGCCTCCGGAACTGGTGACTCGCCCACCACGGAAGGCCCCTTTCTCGCGCCGACAGCCAGTCGAACCTACCTTAGGGTCTGCTTGTGCGGCCGCCGCCTCCCTCACCGGGCCGAGTGCGCTGAGCACGGCCGCGGCGTCCCCGGAGCGGGCCGGGCGTTGTGTGATCCTATGAGCGCCCACCCCACCGGGCGAGCCGTGCCCGAACCAGGAGGACGCAATGTCGGCCACGACCGCGACGAAGCCGGAGGCAGCCCTCCGCCGGAGCTTCCGCCGTCTCGGACGCCTCGACCGTCTCGACCTCTGGTACCTCGGTGCGGTCGCGGTGGGCTTCGTGCTGTTCGTGCTCGCCTCCCTCAACCAGCCCTACAACCAGAACGAGATCGCACAGATCAGGCCCTACGACAGCTGGGACCCGCGGGTCATCACCAGCGGGACCCGGCAGCCGCCGCTGGCCCCGCTCCTGGGCTCGGCGGTCCAGCACCTGCTCGGGGTCGGCCAGCTGCAGCAGCGGGTCGTCCCCATCCTGTCGGGAGTGGGCTCCCTGCTCGTCATGGGCTTCCTCATGCGCCGCCGCCTCGACCTCGGTGTGGCCGGCGCGTTCGCGATGTGGGTGATGGCCACGGCTCCGCTGATGGTCCGCTACAGCGCCTACGAGCGGCCGTACATGCTGCCGCTGTTCTTGATGCTGGTGTTTGTGCTGACCACCCATGAGTGGCTCATCGGTGGCCGCGCGCCCTGGTTGCTGCCGTCGTTCCTGTCGGTGGTGGCGGTGCTCTTCACCCGGGTGCCGGAGCCGATCCTCTTCCTGCTGGCCACCGTCGCCGTGCTGCTGCTCCTCGCGGCACAGCGCCGGATGACGTGGTCCCGGGTGCTGCCCGTGGTGACCCTCATCGGTCTGGCGCTGCTGGTCGTCGGCTACCCGGCGTACCGGGCCCTGGCCTCGAAGACGAGCGAGCGCGTCTACGACCCGAGCATCGGTGGGATCGCCGAGCGTTTCGGGAGCGGCGTCGAGGAGGTCGTCACCTTCTTGATGCCGCTGCTGGCCGACTGGCTGCCGTGGTGGCCGGTCACCGTGCTGGTCTCGGTGGCCTCCCTCGCCTTCTTCTCGTCCCGTCGGCAGCTGGCCGGATGGTGGTTCGCACTGCCCCTGATCGCCGCCCCTGTGGGGTTCGCGCTGGCCTACCACTTCGTGAACAAGTACCCGTTCGACGCCCGGCCGTACCAGTCGCGCTTCGCCGTCTTCTTCGTCCCGGCGTTCATCCTGGCCATCGGCGCCCTCGGCCGGGCGGTCAGCGGTGCGGGCATCCCGAAGCGGCCCGTCCGGCTGGCCGTCGCGGCGCTGCTGGCCATGGCGCTGGTGGGGCAGCTCCCGCAGACCGTGCGGGTCCTCACCACCAAGGAGGCCGCCGACTTCCGGCAGGCCTCGATGGTGCTGAAGGAGGACCTGCCCGACGACGCGATCGTCTTCTACGACACGCCGAGTCCCATCGGCAAGTGGCGCCAGCCCTTCTCGGCGCGACCGCGCTACCTGCGGGACACCCCGTTCGTGGCGCAGATCTCCAGCGTCAGCAAGCACCTGGGCAAGATCCCCAAGCAGGGACCGACCTACGTGCTGATGCTGGACGGTCAGTGCTCGTACCACACGTCCTGCGACCTGCCGCCGGCCTCGTGGGACGGCCGGGTGCCCGGCTGGAGCACGCGCCGCTTCGACAAGTTCACGCTCTACTCCAAACCGGGTCTGGAGGGCCGCGACGGCGTCATCGAGACGATGAAGGACTTCGCCGCCTCCCTCGGTCCCGCCGGGGGCTACCGCTACACGTACGTCGCCGCGGCGCTGCTCAAGCGTCAGGGGCACCTGGCGGAGGGCAAGTCCCTCATCACGGACATGCTCGACCAGGCCCGGCCCGCAACGGCCAGACGGATAGAGAAGATCGCCGCGCGCCGCAACCTGGACCCGTTCGCTCCCTGAGGACGACGCGGAAGCCGAGGGAGGCCTCAGCCGCCCACCGGGACGTCGCGGTGCCACGACTGCGTCACGTACGACGTCTGCCAGCCCATCGACAGGTACAGCCCGTCGGCGCCGGTCGGGGAGTCGGCGTCGACCTCGAGCCCGACGCGGTCCCGCCCGCGAGCGGCCGCGTCGGCGAGGATCGTGTGGAGCAGGGTCTTCGCGACGCCACGGCCACGTGCGCTCTGCAGCACCCCGATGTACTCCACGTAGCTGCCGTCGGCCCTCCCCTCGGAGCCCTCCGAGACCGAGCCCACCAGCGCGCCGGCCGGCTGGGGCTCCTCCCCCTCCACGCGCTCGGCGATCCACCAGTGGTCCCACCGGTGTCCGGGGTCCTCACGGAGCCGGAAGACGAACTCGTCGAAGGTCTCCTCGTGGCTGTTGAAGTGGTCGGCGAACGCGCTCTCCAAGATGTCGTGCACGGTGCGCAGGTCGTCCTCGTCGGGCATGCCGGTGCCCTGCCGTCGGACCCTGCGGATCCGCACCCCCTCCTTGGCCTCGACGTCCCGCTCGGCCTCCTCGGGGGTGACCGCCCGGGTCATCTGCCACCACGTGCGCACGTGCTCGAACCCGCCGCGCCGCAGCCAGCGGTGCTGCCGCTGGTCGTCGGCGAACGCCCCGGTGTCGATCTGCTGCACGTCGAGCCCGCGGGCGCTCCCCACGCGACGAGCGGCCGCGTCGGCCCAGCCGAGCAGCACGCCCGCGACGGTGTCGGCCAGCCCGTCCTCGAGGCGGTCGTCGACCACGACGGTGAGCAGCATCCGCCCGGCGGCTCGGTCGTGGGCGCTGGCCCACCCCCGGATCGCGCCGTCCGGGTCGCGGAGCACGAGGTTCTCGCGCGTCAGGGAGCCGCGGGCGGACACCTCGACCAGGAGGGCGTCCTGCGAGGCGCCGGCCCATCCGCGCCCCTGCTCCTCGTGCCGGCGCAGCAGCGCGGTGAGCTCGCGCGCGTCCGCCTCGTCCGGCGTCGCGGCGGACCAGCCCTCCGGGAGGGTCGCGGGATCAGGCAGCAGGCTCGTGGACGGGTCGTTGCCGGTCGAGGTCACCCGGGCATTCTCGCGTACGGCAGGCTCAAGCGTGCTCGCGGACGGGGAGCGGGGCCGTCACCGCGCTCACCCGCTGCTCCCAGGCGACCAGGTCGGCGACGGGGTCGCCGTCCTCGGGCCCGGCGCCGCTGTCACGCCGGGCGGCCTCCTCGGCCCGCTCGGCGCGTTGGCGCTGAAGCTGGTCGATGCGCTCGGTCAGCTCGGCCACCTCCTGCTCGCGGCGGGTGAGCCGGTCCGTCATCGCCGTCGTGAACTCCGCGTGGTCCTCAGCGCGCTCGACGAACAGCGTGCGGTACGCCTGCGCCTGGGCCGCACGATCGGCGGCGCCGTCCCGACGGCTCTGCACCAGCTCGGAGTAGACGATCCGGGCCGCTGCCCACCCGCACCCGAGTGCCAGCACGGCCGCGAGGCTCAGCCACAGCGCTGACTGGCCGGGCAGGGCCGCGAGCACGGCTGCCGTGGCGACGGTGAGCAGCGCGACGGCGACGGTGACGCGGACGCTGCGCTGGCGACGACGGGCGGAACGGGACGACTCACGGACCATGCGGCCAGCGTAGGTTCAGCGGTCGTCCTTGCCGACCCGACACGCTCGCTCGAGCAGCAACGAGCCCGTGACCAGCAGAACGCCCGCGACCCCGGCAAGCAGGGCATGCACCACGCGCTCGCGCGCCAGCGCGGCCTCGGTGAGGCCCAGCCAGCTCAGGGAGTAGCCGAAGTAGCCGCCCGAGACGAGCGAACCGGCCAGCGCACACGCCTTGGCGAGCACCAGCCGGTTCACCGCATGGTGCGGCTCCAGTCGCTCGTGTCGCCGGTGCAGCTGCCGGTACGTCGTCCACGCGACCGCGGCCACCAGGACCGCCACGAACAGCAGCGCCAGCACGGGCAGCCAGCTCACGGTGGGCGCGGAGCCGCTCATCCCCACGCTGACCGGCCGCACCAGCCAACCCAGGACCAGACCCACCAGTGCGAAGCCGATCACCGAACCGGGGGTGGTGGTGCCGATCCGCCCCTCGGGCTCGGGCGGCTCACCACCCTCGTCGTCGGCCGGCCCACCGGACGGCATCCGGCCTCCCGGCTCCCTGCTCATCCGGGACTTCCCGGGGGGCGGGTCACCGGTGGCTCACCGGGCGGCCCGGATCACTGGACGTTGAGCACGAGGTCGTCGCGCCGGGTGACCAACTGGTCCCCCGTCTTCTCCAGCAGCTCCGTGACCGGGCCCCGCTCGAGCAGGTCGGCGTCGGGCTCGAGGTCGTGCCAGGGCGCGAGGACGAACGCACGCTCGTGCGCCTTCGGGTGCGGGAGGACGAGGTCGTCGTCGTTGGCCTTCCGGTCACCGACGACGATCAGGTCGACGTCCAGCGTGCGGGGGGCATTGACCTCCGTGTCCCGCTCGCGGCCGTAGGCGTCCTCGACGGCGAGCGCGCGCTCCAGCAGGGTGCGAGCGGACAGCGTCGTGTCGGCCAGCACCACCGCGTTCAGGAAGTCCTTGGACCCCTCCGGGGCGTCGATGGGAACCGTCTCGTAGACCGGGGAGACGGCGGTCAGCCAGACCTCGGGGGTGTCCGCCAGCGCGTCGACGGCACCCTGGAGGTTGTTGAGCCGCTCACCGAGGTTGGAGCCGATGGCGAGCACGCACCGGCGGATCGGGTGCATCTCACCGGTGAGCGTGTCGGTGTCCACGATATTGGGGTTCGGGGTCTCAGTCACGATGTGCTCCGCTGCTCTCTCGACGTCGGGGTGGTGCGGGTGGGGGCGTCGCGCGTGATCGTCACAGCGACGTCGCGAAACGTCGCCTCGATCGGCGCATCGGGCTTGTGCACGGTCACCTCCACCGACCTGACACGGTCGTCCTGCAGACAGGTGTCGGCGATGCGCTCGGCCAGCGTCTCGATCAGATCGACCGGGTCGGACTCGACCGCTTCCTTCACCTTGGCCACGAGGCTCCCGTAGTCGACGGTGTCCCGCAAGTCGTCGCTGCGCGCCGCCGATCGGGTGTCGAGGCTCAGCACCAGGTCGATCACGAAGACCTGTCCTTCTCGACGCTCGAGGTCGAAGACCCCGTGATGCCCGAAGATCTCGATGCCCCGGACGGCGAGCCGGTCGGACACCGCGTCACGCATCGCTGTCGCTCGGGCCGGACAGCACCGGGGACGCGTGATGGATCCACAGCCGCCAGCCCTGCGGTGTGTGGACGAAGACGTTGGTCGCCACAGCCTTGGAGCCGCCGAACGCGTCCGGTCCGGTGCTGTCGTCACCGGTCAGCACGTTCTCGGTGCAGGTGACCGATGCCACATCCTCGCGGAGGCTGACCGCCACATCGGTGAGGAAGAACTGGATGTACGGCGTGTTGGCCATGATCAGCGCCCACGAGCGGCTGATCGGCCCGGTCCCGCGCACCGGCAGCGCTCCCGGATGGACGCAGACCGCGTCCGGGTCGTCGAGCCACAGGTCCTGCATGGTGTCGAGGTCGGCGGTCTCGAACGCCTCGTAGAACGAGGCGTTGGCCGCCTCGACCTCGCGCCGCGTCTGCTCCCGCTCGGTCGAGGGCCGCTCAGCCACGGGGTCCCCCGGCCCATCGCCCGGCCACCAGCACCGCGTCGAGCGTGGGACGGACCAGGTGCGTCCTGACGCACCAGGCCCCTGCGGCCGCGGCCAGGGCCGACGTCGCGGTGGTGCCGTCCTCACGAAGCTCGGGAGGCCGGAGCTCGCCGGACGGGTCGGCCAGCAGCCGCCCCAGGAAGCGTTTTCGGCTGGTCGCGATCAGCACCGGCTGGCCAAGATCGTGCAGCCGCTCCATGCCGCCGAGGACGTCCCAGTTCTGGTCGGCCGTCTTCGAGAAGCCGATGCCCGGATCGATCGCGATCCGCGCGGGGTTCACCCCGGCCTCGCGGGCGGCATCGAGCTGCTCGTGGAGCTCGCTCAGCACGTCGCCGACCACGTCGCCGTACGCGGCGTGCTGCTCCATCTCCCGCGAGTGCGCCCGCCAGTGCATCAGCACGTACGCCGTCTCGAGCCGCGCCACCGTCGCCAGCATCTGGTCGTCGGCCCGGCCCCCCGAGACGTCGTTGACCATGACGGCGCCGGCCGCGACCGCCGCCTCCGCCACCGAGGCGCGCATCGTGTCGACGGAGACCAGCACCCCCTCGGCGGCCAGCCCGCTGACCACCGGCAGCACCCGGTCGAGCTCCTCCTGGAGCGTCGCCCGGCTCGCCCCGGGCCGGGTGGACTCACCGCCCACGTCGACCAGGTCGGCCCCCTCCGCGGCCAGCTGCCGCCCGTGCTTGAGCGCCAGAGCCGGGTCGAGGTACCGCCCGCCGTCGGAGAACGAGTCCGGTGTCACGTTGAGCACGCCCATCACCAGGCAGCGCCCCGGCTGCGGCAGCCCCGCGACGACGCGGGCAGGCTCGGCGTACACACACCGACCCTACGGGACCCCCCTCACCAGGTCCCGCCCCGGATAGTCCGTGACGTTAAGCAGCAAATCGGCGCCCGAAAGAGTGCTTTTCGTCACGGACTATCGGGGTGGGCGGAACGGGGGCCGGAGTTACCGCGTGCCGTGCATGATCAGGCTCATCGCCTCGGCCCGGGTGACCGCGTTGTGCATCGAGCCCCGCACGGCCGAGGTGACGGTCTTGGAGCCGGGCTTGTGCACGCCGCGCATGGTCATGCAGAGATGCTCGGCCTCGATCACCACGATCGCGCCGCGCGCCTCCAGGATGCTCATCAGCGCGTCGGCCACCTGGGTGGTCAGCCGCTCCTGGACCTGGGGACGTCGGGCGTAGACGTCGACGAGCCGGGCCAGCTTGGACAACCCGGTGATCCGGCCGTTCTCGTGCGGGATGTAGCCGACGTGCGCGACCCCGGTGAACGGGACCAGGTGGTGCTCGCACATCGACCAGAGCTCGATGTCGCGGACGAGGATCATCTCGTCGTGCCCCATGTCGAACGTCGTGGTGAGCACGTCCTCGGCCGTCAGCCGCATCCCCGCGAGCAGCTCGGCGTAGGCCCGTGCCACCCGCGTCGGGGTCTCACGGAGACCGTCGCGGTCGGGATCCTCGCCGACCGCGATCAGCAGCTCACGCACGGCCGCCGCGGCGCGGGGGAGGTCGACGTCGGGGATCTCCTGACGCGGCTCCTGGCTGATCCGGTCGACGCTCATGAGGTGATCCGCGTCAGTCGCCCGAGGACTGGACGCCGGGGTCGCCGTGCACGTCGCCGCCGCTGCCCGGAGGGGTGAGCACGATCGCTGCCGTCTCGTCGGGGCCGATGCCGTTCTCCGCGGACTTGGGTACGTCGACCGGCGGGATGTCGGAGGGCTCCCGGGTCGGCGAGCCGGTCCACGCGGGCCGGATCGGACGCCGTCGCAGCGGCACGAAGACCTCGGCGATCTGCGCCTTGTCCAGCGTCTCCTTGTCCAGCAGCTGGGTGACCAGGTCGTCGAGGACGTCGCGGTTCTCGACGAGGATGTCGAAGGCCTCCTGGTGCGCGTTGGCCAGCAGCGACTTGGTCTCGCTGTCGACGATCGCGGCGATGTCCTCGGAGTAGTTGCGCTGGTGGCCCATGTCGCGGCCGAGGAAGGGCTCCGAGCTGTTGTCCCCGAGCTTGATCGCGCCGAGCCGCTCGGTCATGCCGTACTCGGTGACCATCGCGCGCGCCACCGAGGTGGCCTTGTCGATGTCGTTGCCGGCACCCGTGGTCGGGTCGTGGAAGACCATCTCCTCGGCGGCGCGGCCACCGAGCATGTACGCGAGCTTGTCGAGCAGCTCGGAGCGGGTCTGGGAGTACTTGTCCTCGTCGGGCAGCACCATCGTGTAGCCGAGGGCCCGGCCGCGCGGCAGGATCGTCACCTTGTGCACCGGGTCGGTCCCCGGCAGCGCCGCGGCGACGAGGGCGTGCCCGCCCTCGTGGTAGGCGGTGATGAGCTTCTCCTTCTCGCTCATCAGCCGGCTGCTGCGCTGCGGACCGGCGATGACCCGGTCGATCGCCTCGTCGAGGACCTCGTTGTCGACGGTCTTGAGGTTCTTGCGGGCGGTGAGCAGCGCCGCCTCGTTGAGCACGTTGGCCAGGTCGGCACCGGTGAAGCCCGGCGTACGACGAGCCACGCTCAGCAGGTCGACGCCGGAGGCCATCGGCTTGCCGCGCGAGTGGACCTGCAGGATCTGGTGCCGGCCGGCGAGGTCCGGCGCGTCGACGCCGATCTGCCGGTCGAAGCGACCCGGGCGCAGCAGGGCCGGGTCGAGGATGTCGGGACGGTTGGTCGCAGCGATCAGGATCACGCCGCCGCGCACGTCGAAGCCGTCCATCTCGACCAGCAGCTGGTTGAGGGTCTGCTCCCGCTCGTCGTGGCCGCCGCCCATGCCCGCACCGCGGTGTCGGCCGACCGCGTCGATCTCGTCGATGAACACGATCGCCGGGGCGTTCTCCTTGGCCTGCTCGAACAGGTCGCGGACCCGGGAGGCGCCGACGCCGACGAACATCTCGACGAAGTCGGACCCGGAGATCGAGTAGAACGGCACCCCTGCCTCGCCGGCGACGGCGCGGGCGAGCAGCGTCTTGCCGGTGCCGGGCGGGCCGTAGAGCAGCACGCCCTTGGGGATCTTGGCGCCCACGGCCTGGAACTTGGCCGGCTCCTGGAGGAACTCCTTGATCTCGCCGAGCTCCTCGATGGCCTCCTGGCAGCCGGCCACGTCGGCGAAGGTCGACTTCGGCATGTCCTTGCTGATCAGCTTGGCCTTGGACTTGCCGAACTGCATGACGCGTCCGCCGCCGCCCTGCACCTGGTTCATCAAGAACAGGAAGAGGACCACGATGATGACGAACGGCAGCAGGGTGGCGAGGATCTGGCCGAGCAGGCTCGGCTTGGCGACCTTGACGTTGTAGTCCTGGATCTTGCCGTCCTGCACGCCCTGCTGGGCGGTCTTGACCAGGTCGCGCTGCTGGCCGAGCACCCAGGAAGCGGTGACCTTCTTGCCGCTCTTGAGCTCGGCCTGGATGGTCTGGTCCCGGTCGACGAACGTGACCGTCTTGACCTCGCCGTTCGAGATGTAGCTGCTCATCTTCGAGGTGTTGATCTCGTCGTAGCTGCCGTTGGGTGCGAGGAACTGGAAGGCGAGCAGAACCCCCACCACGGCGACGACGATCCACACCCAGGGACCGCGGAGAATGCGCTTAACGTCCATGTTTCGGGGCGGGGGCCCCGACCTCCTGCTCGTTCCGGCTCACGACAAATCGACGGTACACGCGAATTCCAACGAAGGAGACCGCGTCGCCGTTTCCCCCATTGTCCCCCGGGAGGTGTGAGCCGCGTCTCCCGGGGCCGTTCGCGGCGCGGACGCGGGGCGTCACGGGGGCGTCACGGGGGGAGTCGCGGGGGGAGTCGCGGGGGTCGCTCAGCTGTAGACGTGCGGGGCGAGCGTGCCGATCGAGCGGAGGTTCCGGTAGCGCTCGGCGTAGTCGAGGCCGTAGCCGACCACGAACTCGTTGGGGATGTCGTACCCGACGTACCTCACGTCGACCGACATCTGCAGCGCCTCCGGCTTGCGCAGCAGGGTGCAGATCTCGACCGAGGCGGGACCACGCGAGGAGAGGTTGGAGACCAGCCAGGACAGTGTCAGGCCGGTGTCGATGATGTCCTCGACGACGAGCACGTGGCGGTTGGTGATGTCGGTGTCGAGGTCCTTGAGGATCCGCACCACACCGGAGGACTTGGTGCCCGAGCCGTAGGACGAGATCGCCATCCAGTCCATCTCGACGTGCCGCCCGAAGTGGCGGGCGAGGTCGGCCATCACCATCACCGCGCCGCGCAGCACACCCACGAGGAGGATGTCGTGTCCGGTGTAGTCCCGCTGGATCTCGGCGGCGAGCTCCGCGAGCCGGTCCTGGATCTGCTTCTCGCTGAAGAGGATGTTGACCAGGTCGCCCTCGACGTCCGCTTCGTCCATGGCCGTCAGCCTGCCACAGGCGTACGGCGGAACCTGAGTCGGTCGCCCTCGCGAAAGGCCGTGACGTGTCCGGGCAGCCGGATCTGCTTGCCGGCCACCGGTCCCGGGGGGCCGTGCACCAGGTCGGCCATCGCCAGCACGTGGGAGCGGAAGAGCTCCGCCGGCGGGCTGCCGGCGTCCACCGCGGCGCTGCGCAGGGCACGCCGCACCACGGCGGACGGGTGGGAGCCGAGCCGTCCGATGTCGACCCCGTCGCCCTCGCGCACCTCGTCGAGCACCCGCCCGGCCAGCTCGTCGAGAGCAGCGCTGTCCTCGCGGAGCTGGTCGGCGGTGCGGGCCAGGGCCGCGGCCACGCCCGGACCCAACTCGGCCTCCAGTACCGGCAGCACCCGGTGACGGATCCGGGAGCGCGTGTAGCGCGGGTCCTCGTTGTGCGGGTCTGTCCACCACTGCACCTGCTGGGCGCGGCAGGCCGCCTCGGTCTGCGCCCGGGTGAGGTCGAGCAGCGGGCGCCGGAAGACGTCGAAGCGCCGGCGCATGCCGGCCAGCGACCGGCCGCCGCTGCCCCGCGTCAGGCCCAGCAGCACCGTCTCCGCCTGGTCGTCGAGGGTGTGGCCCACCAGCACGACGCGCGAGCCCAGCCGCAGCGCCACCTCCTCCAGCACCGCGTACCTCGCCTCGCGCGCCGCAGCCTCGGGCCCCTGCCCGGCGGCGCTCACCTGCACCCGTACGGCGACCGTCTGGTCCGCACCGAGCGCGGCCATCTGCTCGACGACGTGCGCAGCGTGCGCGTCCGAGCCCTCCTGCAGGCGGTGGTCGACCGTGACGCCGACGACCTGCCACGGCTGCGAGCGAGCCTCGAAGACGGCCGCGGCCAGCAGCGCGAGGGAGTCGGCCCCGCCCGAGCAGGCGACGAGCACCTGCTGCTCACCGACGTCGGCCACCGCACGCCGTACGGCGAGCCGGGTGGCCGCGACAGCGGGGTCGAGGGCCATCGTGCGCGGTCTAGCCGTGGATGCGGCGCACCCATGCGGCGGGGTCGCCGATCTCGGTCTTCGAGGGCAGGTGCGCCGGCTCGGCCCAGACGGCGTTGAGCCCGTCCATGCCGACCGAGGCGACCACGCCCCGCACGAACGCGGCGCCGTCGCGGTACTGCGCCATCTTCGCGTCGAGACCGAGCAGCCGGCGCAGCACGCGGTCGAGGTAGCCGGCACCCTTGCGGCGCTTGTCGAACTTCGCCCGGATCTGCTCGACGCTCGGGATGACCGAGGGTCCCACCCCGTCCATCACCACGTCGGCGTGGCCCTCGAGCAGCGACATGACGCCCGTGATGCGGTCCATCACCTCGCGCTGCTCAGGGGTGGCGAAGACCTCGACGAGGCTCACGTCGTCATGGCCGCGGACCACCTCGCCGACGCGACGCACCCCCTCCTGAAGCATCGCCGCGAGCTTGCCGGGGTCGAGGTCGACCCCTCCGATGATCTGCTCGATCTCGGAGTGGATGTGGTCGCGCATCCACGGGACCGCCGTGAACTGCACCCGGTGGGTCTCCTCGTGGAGGCACACCCACAGCCGGAAGTCCGTGGGGTCGACGCCGAGCTCGTTCTCGACGTGCACGATGTTCGGAGCCACCAGCAGCAGCCGTCCGGCGGCCGGGGCGTCGCCGCCGTCGAGGCCGGGGCCGGTGTAGAAGGGGTCGAACTGGCCGAGCACCTTCGAGGACATGAAGCCGAGCAGGCCGCCGACCTCGAGGCCGGTGACCTTGGAGCCGACGGCCTCGGTGAGGCCGTTGGGGGCGTCCCGCTTCGCCTGGAGCTTCTCGACGAGCGGGCCGATGACCGAGGCGAAGCCGTCGGCGTTGGCCTGGATCCAGCCGGTGCGGTCCACGACCAGGACCGGCGCGGTCCGGTCGGCCGCGGAGAGACCGGTGAACTCGCGCACGAGACCCGTCGACCGGTTCGCGTCCGCCCGCAGCTCGGCCACGACAGCGTCCGCGTCGGGGCGGGTGATGACCGGTCCCGGACCGGCCAGTCGGGAGGCGGTGGCGACGGCGAGGTCCCAGTCGACCATGGTGCGTACGGGCATGCTCCGACCTTACGGGGTGGTACGGCGAGGCCCCCCGACGACGAAGCAGCGGCGAGGCAGCATCGAAGCGGCGACGAGGCGGACGTCAGCGGGCGCAGGTGCATGCGCCCAGCGCTGCGGCGACCTGGTCGATGCGCACCCGGGCGGCGAGGGTGTTGACCGGCTCGACCTTGTCGGCGATCGCGACGAAGGACATGACGGCCCCGTCCCGCGACGTCGCCGTCCCTGCCAGCCCGTGCACCCCGGTCAGCGTGCCGGTCTTCGCCCGGACCGTGCCGAGGCCGAGCGGGCTGCCCTTGTCGAACCGGAAGGCAAGCGAACCGGTGAACCCGGCCACGGGCAGGTTCGCGACCGTGGCCCGCAGCCGCGGGTGACTCGGGCTCGACGCCGTCCGGATGACGGAGAGCAGGGTGCGCGGTGCGAGCCGGTCGGACCGGGACAGGCCGCTGCCGTCGTAGGTGCGGACGCCGTCGACGTCGACGCCGATGCGACGGAGCACGTCGCGCACGGCCGCGGCGCCTCCGGCGAAGGTCGCCGGGCGGCCCTCCGCGACGGCCACCTGGCGGGCCAGCACCTCGGCGCCCTCGTTGTCGCTGACCTCCACGACGTGCTGGACGATCTGTGCGAGCGGCGCGCTGCGCACCGCGGCGATCTGCTGGCCACCCGTGCTCGGGGGTGGCGCGACAACTGACGCGGGCGGTCCGACGACCGTGATGCCCCGCTTGGCCAGCGCCTGCGCGAACAGCCCGGTGGCCACCCGGGAGGGCGTGCGGCTGCGGTCCCCGAACCCGTCGGGGTCGCGCCCCTCGTCCACCCACAGTGCGGTGATCGGGCTGACCACGTCGTCCGGCACGTACGACGGCTCCCAGTGGGGGTTCACGGTGGGGCCGCTGAACAGGGAGGCGTCGAAGCCGAGGGTCACCGTGCTGCGGCCGATGGCCTTGAGCCCCCGGGCGGTGGCCCGGGCCAGCGTCGCGAGGTCCGCGCGGACGGGATAGCTGTTCTCGGGACCGGGCCTCTGCGCCAGCAGGGGGTCACCGCCCCCGACCAGCACGATGCGCTTGGACTGCGGCGTCGCCACCACCGAGGTGGTGAACCGGTGCTCGGGGCCGAGCGTCTGCAGCGCCGCGACGGTGGTCAGCAGCTTGGTGGTCGAGGCAGGGGTCACCGGGCCGCTGCCGTGGTGGTAGACGACGCGTCCGTCGTGCCTGGGCGACGTCGACCACGACGTGCTTGCCCAGCTTCTGGGAGCGCAGCAGCGGGGCCACCGCGCGCCGTACCGCCGCGGGGTCGACGGCCCGCTCCGCGGTGGGCCGGGCCACGGCCGGGGCCCGCCGCGCCCGGGGCAGCGTCAGCCCCGCGGGGGGCAGCACCTCTGCCGGCGCGGTGACCGGGGAGGGCTGGTCGAGGCCGAACCAGCGGGGACCGAGGTCGAACTGGTACGACGCGACGGCTGCCGCCAGCACGAGGAGCACGAGACCGGCGGTGCTACGGCGGAGCCGACGGCCCGAGGCATGGCCTGGGTCACGTTGGGGCACGCCATCCCCCTCTCGACTGCACGATTTCCCCGGACGTGCGGGAGACTAGCCCAAGCGCCGGCTCCCGAAGCCGGCGTCGTCGCGGCCGTGAACGAGAGGAATCGCAGTGGAGTTCGACGTGCTGGTAGAGATCCCGAAGGGTCAGCGCAACAAGTACGAGGTCGACCACGAGACCGGCCGCATCCGTCTGGACCGCACGCTGTTCACCTCGACGCAGTACCCAGCCGACTACGGCTACATCGAGAACACCCTCGGCCTCGACAGCGACCCGCTCGACGCCCTGGTGCTGCTGCAGGAGCCCACGTTCCCCGGCTGCCTGATCCGCTGCCGCGCGATCGGCATGTTCCGCATGACCGACGAGGCCGGCGGCGACGACAAGGTGCTGTGCGTGCCCGCGACCGACCCGCGCCTGGAGCACCTGCGCGACATCAACCACGTGTCCAAGTTCGACCGGCTGGAGATCCAGCACTTCTTCGAGGTCTACAAGGATCTGGAACCCGGCAAGTCCGTGGAGGGCGCCGAGTGGGTCGGGCGCAGCGAGGCCGAGGCCGAGGTCCGCCAGTCCTTCAAGCGTGCCGAGGACAAGGGCCTGTCCAAGCAGGACGAGAAGGCGCAGGGTCACTGACCCGCTGAGGAACGGCGCCGGGTCTCAGGAGCCGGAGAACTCCAGCAGGTCCGCGCGCAGCATGGCGCGTGGGACGCCGAAGCCGTCGACGAGCTGTTGGGCGAGCGGCCGGATGCGGCGGTTGAGCGCGTTGACCTCGGCGGTGACCGCCTTGGACCGGGCGTTCGACAGCCGCCCGTGCTCGAGGAACCAGCCGCGGTCCTGCTCGATGCAGGAGAGCGCGTACAGGTCGCACAGCAGCTTCAGCGCGTCCGCGTTCGGTCCCGGCTCGACCGTCTCGAGCCGGTCGAGGAACGCCTCCAGGACGATCCGTTCGACGTGCGCGTGGGCGGCACTGATCACGTGGTCCTGGCAGAGGCTGAAGACCTCGGCCGGCTCGCGGCCCGAGTCCATGCCCCGCTTCAGCCGTCGCGCGACCGAGGAGAGGCGGTGCTCCTCGCGCCAGCTGAGCATCTCCAGGTGGTAGCTCGACTCGAGAAGTCCCGCGGCGGGTGCCTCGTCCGAGGAACGTGTACCGGAGCCGGGAACGGCGTCGCGCAGCCGCTCCAGGATCGAGCGGACGTTGGTGCGCTCCAGCACCGTCTCGACCGCCGTCGAGGCGACGAAGCGCACCAGCCCGATCTGGTCCAGGTCCTCGAAGGAGTCCTTGTAGTCGGTGAGCAGGCCCTTCGCCACCAGCTGCATGAGGATGGTGTTGTCGCCCTCGAAGGTCGTGAAGACGTCGGTGTCGGCACGCAGCGCGTCGAAGCGGTTGCGGGAAAGGTAGCCAGCGCCGCCGCACGCCTCGCGGCACTCCTGGATGGTCCGCGACGCGTGCCAGGTGCCCATCGCCTTGGTGCCGGCGGCACGGGACTCCAGGGCCCGGCGCGCCAGCTCGGCCGCACCGTCGTCCTCGAGGTCGGAGAACACCTCGTGCAGATCGGTGGCGACCCGCTCCTGGGCGAAGTGCAGCGCGTAGGAGCGTGCCAGCAGGGGGAACAGCCGACGCTGGTGCATGCCGTAGTCGAGCAGCACCTCCTCCTCCCCGGACCCCGGGTTGCCGAACTGGCGCCGGTGCCGCGCGTACTCGATCGCGACGGCCAGCGCCACCTTGGCGGCGTTGATGCCCGCCCCACCGACGCAGACCCGGCCCTGCACGAGGGTGCCGAGCATGGTGAAGAACCGTCGGTCGGGGTTGTCGATGTCGGAGAAGTAGCGACCGTCCTCGGTCACGACGGCGTACCGGTCGAGCAGGCTGGTGCGCGGCACCCGGACGCCGTCGAAGTACAGCCGGCCGTTGTCGACGCCGTTGAGGCCGATCTTGCGACCGCAGTCCTCGATCCTCACCCCCGTCATCGCCTCGCCCGACTCGTCGCGGATCGGTACGACGAAGGCGTGGACACCGTGCGACTGCTCGCCGAGCACCAGCTGCGCGAAGACGACGGCGTGGCTGGCGTGCGCGGCGGCGTTGCCGATGTAGTCCTTGCGAGCCCGGTCGTCCGGGGTGTCGATCACGAACTCGCCGGCGTCCGGGTCGTACGCCGCGGTGGTGCCCAGGGCCTGCACGTTGGAGCCGTGGCCGGACTCGGTCATCGCGAAGCAGCCGAGCAGCCGGCCGTGGATCAGGTCGTCGAGGTAGGCCTCGTGGTGCGGCCTGGTGCCGAGCTGCAGGATGGCGCCGCCGAACAGCCCGAACTGCACGCCGACCTTGACCACCACGGACAGATCACCGAAGGCCAGCGTCTCGAAGGCGGCGACGGACGCCCCGATGTCGCCGCCCCCGCCGTACTCCTCCGGGAACCCGAACCCCGTCTGGCCGGTGCCGGCCATCAGCTGCACGACCTCGAGCACCCGCTCGCGGAAGTCGTGCTGCGAGAGCTCCTCGGCCTCCTCGAGGATCGAGGCGTGCTCGGTGAGGTTCTCGCGCACCAGGGTGCGCACGTCGGCGTACCTGCCGTCGAGCAGCGCGGTCAGCGCGGGCACGTCGAGCTCGGGGGGCTGCCCAGGAGTCTGCCCAGGGGTCTGCACGGGGTCACGGTCGGCCATGGCCGCATGCTTCCACCAATCGGCGCGCGGCACCGTCGCAAGCGTCACACCCAGTGCCGACCGCCCCGGGGTGTGCCGGTCAGACCCGGGTGAAGAAGGTGGGCGGGATCCAGTAGTACATGTTGTCGATCTCGACGGGTCGCCCGGTGCGCGGTGCGTGGATGATCTGGCCCCCACCGATGTACATCGCCACGTGGTGGATGCCGCTGGCGGAGCCGTTCGAGCTCCAGAAGACCAGGTCGCCCGGCCGCAGGTCGGAGACCGAGATGCGCGACGTCGCCTCGAACTGCGCCACCGAGTAGTGCGGCAGGTAGCGGCCCGCGGCGGCCCACGCCTTCATCGTGAGCCCGGAGCAGTCCCACGAGCCCGGCCCGGCGGCACCCCACTGGTACGGCTCGCCGAGCTGGGCCTTGGCGAACGAGATCGCCGTGGCCCCACCCCCACCGCTGGAGGGTGGCGGCGGTGCCGGGGCTGGAGCCGGTGCCGGGGCCGGTGCGGGGGCCGGTGCGGGAGCGGGGGCCGGTGCCGGAGCGGGGGCGGGCGACGACCCTCCCGACCGGGGCTTCCCGGGCCTGCTCCCGGCTGTGCTCCCTGCCTTCGCTGCTGGCTTCCCGGTTCCCTGCGGGGCACTGGGCCTGGCGGCGTCGGCGCCGGCACGCGCCCGGTCGGCAGCGGCAGCTCGCGCCTTGGCCGCCGCGGCCGCCTTGGCCTGCGCAACCGCGAGCGCCGCCTGGCGCGCTCGTTCCTCGGCACGCCGCCGGGCAATCTCCTCCAGCGCCGTCTGCCGGGTACGCGCCAGCGACACCGAGATGTGCTGCGCCCGGGCGAGCTCTCGGATCAGCTGGTCCTTCTGCGTGGCGATGGTCGCGGCCTCGCTCTGCGCGGCGTCCGCAGCGGCGGCCGCCCGCTGCTGGGCGGCCTTGGCACGAGCCGCGGACCGGGCCTGGTCGGCCTTGGCCGCCTCCGCCTTGGCCTCGAAGACCCGCGCCAGCGAGTCGGAGGCGGCGAACCTCTTGTAGTCGGCCTGCAACGACGTGGAGGCCCCCTGGAAGGCGGCGTACTGGTCGAGGACGCCCTCCGGCCCCTCGGCGCTCATCATCGCGTGCATCGCGGTGAGGTCCCCGCCGTCCTGGTAGGACTGCGCCACGAGCGCGCCGATCCGGGTGCGCTGGTGGGAGACCGTACGGCGGGCGCGGACGGCGTCAGCCCGGGCGGCTCGGAAGGCCTGGCGCGCCTTCTCGAGGCGCCACATCGCGCCGTTGTACGCCTCGGAGGCCTGCTCGGCGCGTAGCGCGGCGGCCTCCAGCTGCTGGTTCGCGAGCAGCAGCCGGGTCTTGATGACGCTGACCTGGCTGGCCTTGCCGGCGGCCGCCGCGCGCGCCCGGTCGACCTGCTTCTGGCTCGGGACCACGGGGTCGCGACGACCGTGCTGCCCGCTCGGCTCGCCGATCGCCGCCGGAGCGGTCGAGAGTCCCAGCCCCAGGCAGAGGACGAGCGTGGCCAGCGGAGCACCGGGTCGGCGGAGACGTCGCACAGCTGGAACCTTTCGTCCGCCCGTCGAACCGCTTCCCATTCGGTTCGAAGGGCTTGTCGGTGCCGGTGCGACCGGGATGCCGAGCCTCCAGGTCCAGCCTTCGGTGCCGCTCCGGCGAGTCCTCCCGAGGGGACCGCCCGGTGAACGCTAGTGCTCATCCGTCACAAAGGGAACACCTTCCCCAAAAAAAACTTGCGCCACACGGCGCGTCGGGTTGACAAATCACACGTCTGTAATTTACACGCAGGCGGTCGGTGCGCAACCGTGCCCCGCGCGACCGGGGCGGCGCCCCGGCAGGCCGAGAGCGGACCCGAGAAGGCCTCAGAAGGCCTGGGGGTGGCTGGGAGGGAAAGGGGAAGGTCCCGCCCCATCGAAAGGTTGGGGCGGGACCGATGACCCTGTCCCATTGGGAGGTTGGGACACGATCACGCTGCACACGAGCCGGATCACCGACCGCGAGATCCCCCCGGACCTCTGCGCGTGCGCTCACAGGATACGACACCCGGGGAACGCTTGGCATCAGGACGGGAGGACTAATCCCAGATGACCCAGACGGGCTACCTGGCTGCCTGGCGGACCGGCAGCCGGCTAGGCCACCGGGTCCTCCGCACGGTCGAGGTGCTCGCGGCGGGGCACCCTCGCGGTGGAGGTGGTCGGGTGCGAGGCCCGACCGTGCCGGTCGAAGCGCTGTCCGGTGGCCTTGGCGCCGATCCACACCGAGACCCAGGCGATCGCCGCGCCCGCGATGTCGTCGGCGATGTAGTGCCAGCCGAAGTAGAGCGTCGAGATCACGGTCAGCGTGAGGTACAGCCACATCAGCCGACGCAGCCAGACGTGCCGCACGGTGTACTGCACGACCAGTGCGAGAGTCAGGATGATCCCCACGTGCAGCGACGCGAACCCGGCGACGCTCTGGATGGAGTTCGTGGTCAACGGCTCGCTGATGACGTTCTGCCGGGAGTTCCACAGCGACTGCAGCAATGCCGTGACACCGGTCTGGTCGAGGTCGCTGTAGCGGAACGGGAAGGCGAAGTTCGGCCCCAGGGTGGGGAGCGCGTAGTAGCTGATGGTGCCCAGCATCCAGGCCAGGCACTGGGAGGTGGCGTACCAGTACCCCCAGCTGATGTTGCGGGACCAGACCAGGTAGACGATCAGTGAGATCGGCGAGATCGGCAGGAAGATCAGGTACACCGTGGCCAGCACGTGAGCGGCCCAGGTCTCGCCGAGCAGGCTGTGCAGCACCACCGCCGGCTCGTGGCCGAACATCAAGAACTTGTCGATCTGGTGCAGCGCGTGGTCGTAGGTCACCGTGCCGTAGACCTGCGGCAGGAAGTTCTTGAGGTTCCGGTAGCTGACGTAGGTGATGTAGAACGACACGAGCCCGATCACCACGAGCGTGATCCGCTCGCGGGTCCAGTGCTCGTCGATGATCGCCTTGGCCTGCGAGGGGAACGACTTCGGCCGTCGCCGGGACCGCCACACCGAGCGGGGCACCACATCGATGACGAAGGCGCCCAGCACCATCATGGGGAGCCTGAACCAGGAGGGGCCGAGCGAGCCGTCCGGGTCCTTGAGTCCCTCACCGAGCGCCAGGCTGGCCACGACCGCTACCACGCCCATCAGCGCTGCCACTCCCACGAGCAGTCCGTAAGCGCGGCGTTTCACAACGCGAGAGTCTATGGGTTCGTGCTGTGGGAGCCAGGGTCGCGTAGCTGAGCGGTCCTGGTGAGATCGACCACCAGGCGTACGTCGTGACCGACCCCCGGGGCGGTTGCACCGCGGCGGCTCGGGTCGGCCACGGCGTGCACCTCGCCCACCCCCTCGACGTCCACGGTCAGCCGCACCACGTCCGGGGTGGCCCTGGCCGAGAGCACCCGGCCACGCAGCGGCCCGTCGAATGCCAGCACCAGTGCCGAGCGACGCAGGGCCAGTGGGCCACCCGGCAGCGCGGCACCGGCCGCCGCCACCACCCGGCTGGCCGCCGCCCCCTCCAGCACGGTCGCGTAGCCCAGGAAGCGGGCCGCCTCGGTGTCGACCGGGGACCGCCACACCTCGTCGACGGTGCCCGACTGCACCAGGCGGCCGCCGCGCATCAGCGCCATCCGGTCGGCCACCGCGAAGGCCTCCTCCTGGTCGTGGGTGACCAGCAGCGCGGTCGTCCCGGCGGCCACCAGGATGTCGCGCAGGTCGTGGGCGAGCCGCTCGCGCAGCCCACGGTCGAGGGCGGAGAGCGGCTCGTCGAGCAGCAGCAGCCGCGGCCCGACAGCGAGCGCACGGGCCAGCGCGACTCGCTGTCGCTCGCCGCCCGAGAGGCCGCTGGTGCGACGCTCGCCGAAGCCCGGGAGCCCGACCAGGTCGAGCAGCTCGCCGACGCGACGGGCCACCTCGGCTCGGGGCGCCCGTCGCAGGCGCAGCGGGTAGCCGACGTTGCCCGCGACGCTCTGGTGCGCGAAGAGCTGCCCGTCCTGGAACATCAGCGCGAACCCGCGTCGATGCGTGGGCACGGCCGCCAGGTCGCGGCCGTCCCACCGCACCGTGCCGCCGCTGAGGACCTCCAGCCCGGCCACCGACCTCAGCAGCGTGGACTTGCCGCATCCGGAGGGCCCGAGCACCGCGAGCACCTCCCCGGTCGGCAGGTCCAGGTCGACGCGGTCGACGGCCGGACGGGGCGCGTCGGCGAAGCGGACCGTGAGCTCGGTGACCTCGAGCATCAGAGCCTCGATCCACCCGGCACTAGAACGCCCCTACCGAGCCGATGCGGAGCCGCTCGACCAGCATCATCACCGAGACGATGACCAGGCCGAGGACCACGGACGCGGCCAGGGCCATCCCGAGGTTGGCCTCACCGGGCCGCGAGACGAGCTGGTAGATGACGACCGGCAGCGTCGGGCGGTCGGGGCGGGCCAGGAAGCTGGTGGCACCGAACTCGCCGAGCGAGACCGCGAACGCGAAGCCGGTGGCCGCCAGCATCGGGCGCCACAGCACCGGAAGGTCGACGGTGAGCGCGACCCGGGCGGGTGAGGCGCCGAGCGAGGCCGCGGCCTGCCGCTGCCGTGGGTCTACCGAGCGGAGCACCGGCGCCAGTGTCCGTACGACGAGCGGAAGCGCGACCAGCGCCTGGGCGATCGGCACCAGCACCGCCGAGCTGCGCAGGTCGAGAGGCGGCCGGTCGAGCGTGATCAGGAAGCCGAAGCCCAGCGTCACCGCTGAGACCCCCAGGGGAAGCATGAAGACCGCGTCGAGCAGTGCCAGACCGCGGCGGCCGGCACTGCCACGCGCCCGACGCGAGACGACCACGGAGACCAGCACACCCAGCAGCATGGCGAGCAGCGTGGCATCCACGGCCACCCGCCAGGAGTTCGCGAGGGCCTCCGTCGCCGGGACGAGCAGCGTGCCGTCGCCGCGGGACGCGAGGTCGCGGTAGCCCTGCAGGCTCCAGGCGCCGCCACTGCGCAGGGACCGGGCCAGGAGTGTCGCGAGGGGAGCCGCCACACCGGCGAGCACCAGAACCGTCGTCGCGACCACCACGGCGTCCCCTCGGCGCGGGGCGCGGGTGGCGTCGCGAACCGCTGCCCGGTCGAGCGCCTGCTCCCGGGCGGCCCGGGTCCGCTGGGCGACGAAGAGCAGCACGGAGACGACGACCAGCTGCAGCACGGACAGCGCCGAGGCCGCGCGCAGGTCGAGGAACTGGGTGGTGAGCAGGTAGATCTCGGTCTCGACCGTCGCGTAGCGCAGCCCGCCGAGCGTCAGCACGACCCCGAAGGACGTGGCGCAGAAGAGGAACACCACGCTGGCCGCCGACACGATCCCGGGAGCGAGGGCGGGCAGCGTCACGGTGCGCAGCACCTGGAGCGGGGAGGCCCCCAGCGCCGCGGCCGCCTCCTCGCGACGCCGATCGAGGCCCTCCCAGAGCGCACCCACCGTGCGCACCACGACCGCGAGGTTGAAGAACGTCATCGCCGCCACGATGGCGACCGGCGTCCCGTCGAGGCCCAGCGACCCGAGCGGACCCGACGAGGCGAGCAGGGTCCGGAACGCCACCCCCACGACGACCGTCGGCATCACGAAGGGCATCAGCAGGAACGCCCGCAGCAGTCCTCGACCGGGGAACCGGAGCCGGTGCAGCACGAACGCCACCGGCAGCCCGAGGAGCACCGTCACGAGGGTCGCGGCCGCCGAGGACCACACGGTGAACCACAGCACGCGATGCACCCGAGGGCGACCGAGCACCTCGAGCACGGCGGTCGGGTCGAAGCGACCGTCGGTGAGGAAGCCCCGCGCGACCATGCCTGCGACGGGCAGCGCGAAGAACACCGCGAGCACCAGCAGCGGCAGGGTCGCGAGGGCCGCGACAGCCATCCCGCGCCGCAGCGACCGACCGGTGCTCACCGTCTGCTCACCGTCTGCTCATCGTCTGCTCATCGGGGGTCACCGGCTGGTGACGTCGCTCCAGCGCCGCAGCCACGTGTCGCGCTGCCGGCTGATCTGCGCCGGTGGCACGGTGTAGGGCTTCGCCGCCGTCTTCGCGAACTTCGCCCAGGCGGGGGGCAGCGGTGTGCTCGTGTCGACGGGGTAGACGTACATGTTGTCGGGCAGCGCCTTCTGGAACGTGCGCTGCGTCATGAAGTCGATGAACGCCTGGGCGCCCTCGGGGTTGCGGGCTCCCTGGAGCACGCCGGCGTACTCCACCTGCCGGAAGCAGGTGTCCAGCAGGCTGCTGGTGGTCGGTTGCCTGCCGCCCGTCGGGATCGTGAAGGGGGGCGAGGAGGAGTAGGACAGCACGATCGGCCGGTCCCCGTCGCCGCCACCTGCGGTGAAGTCCACCTCATAGGCGTCCGACCACCCGGACGTGATCCGGGTGTCGTTGGCCATCAGCTTCTTCCAGTACGCCGGCCAGCCGTCGCCGTAGGCCGCGACGGTCGTGAGCAGGAAGGCCAGGCCCGGGGAGGAGCTGGAGGCTCCGGGGGTGACGAACAGGCCGCGGTAGCGCGCCTTGGTCAGGTCGTCGAGGCTGCCCGGCGGCGTCAGGTGGTGCTTGCGGAACCACACGTCGTCGACGTTCACGCAGACGTCGCCGTAGTCGACGGGGGTGAGCTGCTTGGCCTCCGCGGCGTCCTCGAGATCGAAGCGGGAGGCGGAGGCCGCCTGCGTGCGCGAGGTGTAGTCGGCCAGGATCCCCTGGTCGACCGCGCGTGAGGCGAAGGTGTTGTCGATGCCGTAGGCCAGGTCGGCGATCGGGGAGCCCTTGGTCAGCACGAGCTTGTTCGTCAGCTCGCCGGCGTCGCCGTTCTGGGCCACCTTCACCCGGTAGCCGGTCTTCCGCGTGAACTCCGCGAGCACCGGCTTGGGCACCGCCCAGGAGTCGTGGGTGGCCACCACCACCGTCCGACGGCCCGATCCTGTGGAGTCGGCCGAGTCGGCCGAGTCCACCGAGCCGCCGCCCACGGAGCAGGCGGACAGGACGAGGGTGGCGACGAGGGCCGCTACGAGGGTCGCTGGAAGGGTCGCTCTGGTGGTCCCGGGGCAGCTGCCCGCGGTCCTGGTGCGCGGTGCGCGCATGGTTCGTCTCCCGTTCGTCCTGGGAGGGGACCACGCCGCGCCTGGAGGCTCGTCCGTGGTCGAGATACTCGACTTCCTTCGTCGGTGCTAGCCGAATCAGGTTCGAGGGTCTGCGGCTGGTCCGCACTCTCAGCGCCCCTGCGGCGCTCCCCTGTCGTTCTGGGCCAGACTTTACACGCGGACGTGAGGGTCATCGACACGGCCGTCAACCCGCGCTCGGTACCCTCCGCTCGTGCCGAGCTTCCGCCATCGCCTCCTCATCTGGGTGATCCCACGCATGCGCCGCCGCAGCGAGGTCGTGGACCCCGAGCAGGTGCGTCGAGACGTGCTCGCCGGCCAGGCTGGCGCGGACCCGTCACCGCCGCGCCGGGTCGCGAGGCGGTACGACGTGGTGAGGAGCGAGCGCTGCGGGCTCCCGGTGCACGAGCTGCGCCCGCGAGGTCTCCGGCCGGCACGCACGGTGCTCTACCTCCACGGCGGCGGGTTCGTCGGCGGACTCGACCGGTTCCACTGGTGGTACGCGGCGCGGCTGGCGAGCGGGCTCGGCGTGCGCGTGGTGCTGCCGTCCTACCCCCTCACCCCGACGCACACCTGGAAGGACTCGATGCCCGCGCTGGTCGACCTGTTCGACGAGGTGGCCCTCGAGGCGCCGGGCGGGGTGGTGCTGATGGGCGACTCCGCCGGAGGAGGGCTCGCGGTCGGCCTGGCCCAGCAGCTCGCGCAGCGCGTCGGGCCACGTCCCAGCCACCTCGTCGCCTTCGCGCCCTGGGTGGACCTCGGCGGCACCACGCCGGGCACCGAAAAGGCGGCGGCGCGCGACCCCTGGCTGACGCTGAGCAAGCTGAGGCTCTACGGCTCCTGGTGGGGCGCGGGCGACCCGCCCGCCCGGGAGGCCTCGCCGCTCTTCGGCGACCTCTCCGACCTCCCGCCGACCCTGCTGCTGTGCGGCACCCGCGACCTCCTGCTCCCCCAGGTCCGCGAGCTCGTGCGGCTCGCAACCCGCGCCGGTAGCCCCGTCACGTACGTCGAGGAGCCCGGCCTGCTGCACGTCTATCCCCTCCTTCCGGTGCCCGAGGCGAAGCGGGCCTGGCGCCAGGTCACGGCGTTCCTCTGATGTGGGGCAGGTTCTGGGACCGGTTGCGCACCCCGTTCTGGGTGGGTCGCATCGTGGGGCTCGTGGGCCTCGTGACCGTCGTGAGCGCCGTGCTGCCGGCCTTCCGGGACCGCACCCACCTCATCAACGAGCTGGTCCCGGCCGTCTTCCCGGCCGCGGCCACCACGGGATCGGCCGCCGTCGGGCTCGTCCTCATCGTGCTCTCGCGCGCCCTGCGGCGGGGCAAGCGGCGGGCCTGGCTGCTGGCCACCGTCCTCGCCGCGGTCGCCGCCGGGCTGCACCTGCTGAAGGGGCTCGACGTGGAGGAGGCGGCGCTGGCGCTGCTCGTCTTCGTGCTGCTGCTGGCGGCCCGCCGGCGGTTCACCGCCAAGCCGGATCCACGCTCCCTGGTCCGCCTGGTGACCGTGCTGGTCGGCGGGGCGACCTTCGCCACGGTGCTGGGCTGGCTGTGGCTCGTGATCGACGCCGACGGCCAGCAGCCCGGCACCGGCAACGCGGACCGGGTGGCGCAGGCGTTCCTGGGACTGGTGGGGGTCAGCGGACCGGTGAGGTTCGTCGACGCCCGCGACGGGAACCGGGCCGCCGTGGCCCTGGTGGTGCTGGGTGCGGCGGTGCTCGTGATGGCCTTCCTCGTCGCGCTTCAGCCGGCCGAGGGCCCGCACCGGCTCGACGACGTGGATCAGGCACGGCTCCGCGACCTCCTGGACCGGTGGGGACGGATCGACTCCCTGTCGTACTTCGCGCTGCGCGACGACCGGTCGGTGATCTTCTCCGCGAGCGGCAAGGCGGCGATCACCTACCGCGTGGTCGGCACCGTCTCCCTCGCCGCGGGCGACCCGATCGGGGACCCGGAGGCGTGGCCGGGCGCGATCACGGCCTGGCTCGAGGAGGCGCGGTCGTTCGGCTGGGTGCCCGCAGTGCTGGCGGCCAGCGAGCGCGGGGCGGAGGCCTTCCACCGCGCCGGGATGGACGCGCTCGAGCTGGGCGACGAGGCGATCCTCCACGTCACGGACTTCTCGCTGCAGGGCCGCAGCATGCGGGTGGTCCGACAGGCGGTCTCGCGGTGCGACCGGGCCGGCCTGCGAGTCGGCTGCCACCGGATCGAGGACCTGGACGACGACACCCTGGCGATGCTGCGGACGCGGGCGGCGGAGTGGCGCGACGGCGCGGTCGAACGCGGCTTCTCGATGGCGCTCGGCCGGTTCGGCGAACGACGCGACGACCGGTCCGTGGTCGTGCTCTGCCGGGACGCCGCGGGCGAGCTGCGGGGAATGCTGCACCTCGTGCCCTGGGGCGCCGACGGCCTCTCCCTCGACCTGATGCGCCGTGACCGAGAGGCGGAGAACGGCATCGTGGAGCAGATGGTCTCCGAGCTCATGCGGGAGGCAGGTCCGCTCGCGATCACCCGGGTCTCGCTCAACTTCGCGGTCTTCCGCAGCGTCTTCGCGCGCGGTGAGCGGCTGGGGGCAGGCCCGGTGCTGCGCGTGTGGCGTGGAGTGCTGCTGTGGGCCTCGAGGTTCTGGCAGATCGAGTCGCTCTATCGGGCGAACGCGAAGTACCAGCCGGAGTGGGTGCCGCGCTTCGTGTGCTTCCGGTCCTCGGCCGACCTGCCGCGGGTCGGCGTCGCGGGGCTTCGGGCAGAGGCGTTCCTGGTGGCTCCCGGCTGGCTCCAGCGCCTCGCCCGCGGCTGAGCCGACACGGACGTCGCGAGCCACTCGCGACCCACGTGGCGCGCAGGGCAGATCTCAGGACGCCGCCCTGACCGGGGCGGCGAACCACACGGTGCGGTGCGACCAGTTGCCGGGTCCGAGCCGACGTCCGGAGCAGACCAGGATCGCCAGCTGCGGCGGCCCGGTCTTGTCGTAGTAGCGCGGCAGGCCGTCGGACGCCAGCACCTCGACCTTCTCGGTCACCCGGTAGCAGAGCCGCTGCTGCTCGCCGCGCACCACGATGCGACTGCCTCGGTGCACCCCCGCCAGCAGCCGGTTGCCGAGCGCGCTGCCGTCGGGCCAGGTGTGTGCGTTGAGCAGCACGTTGCCGACCCGGTCCCCCGGCTCGACTCCCTGGGCACGGTCCCAGGCGAACAGCACCTTCCCGGCACTGGTCAGCGGTGGCACCCCGGGGACGTCGTAGGCGTCGCGGGGCGGGGCGACGACGAAGGCGCCTCGGGTCACGCCCTGGACGGACACCGTGCGGGGGGCGAACCGGTGCCGGGCCTGTTGCCGCTGGCACACCGGCTTCGCTCGCACGAGGGCCCGCTGGGCCACGCGCTGGTGCGGCGGTGCCGGGATCGGCGCCGCGCTGTGCCCCGCCGAGGGAGCCGGTCCGGCGTCCTGGGGACGCAGCCACATCACGACACCCGCGGTGGCCACCATCGCAGCGACGACGACCACGGCCACCACCGCTGCGGGCCCCATCCAGGAGGGCAGCCTGGTCCCGGACATGCCCCGAGCCTAAGTCGCCCGGGCCCGAACCGCAGCCGAGATCGGACTCGACGGTGCGAACGTGCCGCAACTGGGTACACCTGGCGTGTTCCCGCCCGACGTCCCAGCACCGGGACGCGGGGTTCACAGCAGCTGTAACTCTGAGTTACATTTCATCCTCGCACGAGACGACGAAGGGGACCAGATGGTGGGCACGCGAGTGGCACGTCGCCTCGACTGGCAGCGCGTGCGGGGTGTGGCCTCTCGCCTCACCACGCCGCTGCACCCGGACGACTACCTCTCCCTGATCAACCCGTTGTGGTCCGCGCGCGAGCTGCGCGGGCGCATCGAGAAGGTGGTCTCCGAGACCGAGGACGCCGCCACCTTGGTGATCAAGCCGGGGTGGGGCTGGTCCTTCGAGCACCAGGCGGGTCAGTACATCGGCATCGGCGTGGAGGTCGACGGCCGGTTCCACTGGCGGTCGTACTCCTTGAGCTCGGTCCCCACGCGCAGCGAAGGCCTGCTGACGATCACCGTCCGGGCGATGCCCGAGGGCTTCTTGTCCGAGCACCTGGTGCGCGGACTCGAGCCCGGCACGATCGTACGACTGGCCTCGCCGGCCGGCGAGTTCACGCTGCCCGACCCACCCCCGGCCAAGATGCTGTTCCTCGTCGCCGGCAGCGGCATCACCCCGGTCATGTCGATGCTGCGCACGCTCGACCGGCGCGCCACGATGCCCGACGCCCTGGTCGTCTACTCCTCTCCCGACGAGGAGCGGATGATCTTCCGCGACGAGCTGCGGGCGCTGCGCGAGAAGCACCCCGGCCTCACGATCGTCGAGCGCTTCACCGACACCGAGGGCATCTTCGAGCTCGACGGGCTCGAGAAGGTCTGCCCCGACTGGCGGGAGCGGGGGGTCTGGGCATGCGGACCCGCACCCATGCTGGACGCGGCCGAGGAGTACTGGGAGCAGGCCGACCTCGCGGACCAGCTGCACCTCGAGCGGTTCTCCCTGGAGCTGGGTGGTGACGCCGAAGGAGGCACGATCACCTTCGCCAACTCCGGCAAGACGGTCGAGGTGGACGGCGCGACGACCCTGCTGGAGGCCGGCGAGAAGGCCGGCGTCGGCATGCCGTACGGCTGCCGCATCGGCATCTGCCACACCTGCACCGTCGTCATGGCGTCGGGTCGCATCAAGGACCTGCGCAACGGCGAGGAGCACTCCGACGCCAACGAGGCGATCCAGACCTGCGTGACCGCCGCCTGCTCCGACCTGACGCTCAACATCTGAACCCCAGATCCCGACCCAGACATCCGACCAGACATCGATCGAGAGGAAGGCCCATGGCCATCTCTGACGTCAAGGAGTACACCCACCTCAGCGAGGAGGAGGTGGAGGCACTCGGACGCGAGCTCGACGACCTGCGCGCCGAGATCGAGGAGTCGCGAGGCGCCGCCGACGCGGCGTACATCAACAAGATGATCACGATCCAGCGCCGCCTGGCGGCAGCCGGGCGGGTCACCCTGTTCGCGAGCCGGTGGAGGCCTGCCTTCTTCGCCGGTGCCACGATGCTCGGGCTGGCCAAGATCTTGGAGAACATGGAGATCGGCCACAACGTCATGCACGGGCAGTGGGACTGGATGAACGACCCCGAGATCCACTCCAGCAACTGGGAGTGGGACACCGCCCAGCCGGCCGAGCAGTGGAAGCACTCCCACAACTACGTGCACCACCAGTTCACGAACGTGCTCGGCCACGACAACGACATCGGGTACGGCGTCCTGCGGATGGCTCGCGAGCAGCGGTGGCACCCGGTCAACCTCGGCCAGCCGGTCTACAACGCGCTGCTCGCCCTGCTGTTCCAGTGGGGGGTGTCGCTGCACGACCTGGACCTCGAGGCGATCCGCAAGGGCCGCAAGGACCCGAAGGAGATGAAGCGGCAGCTCGGTCAGATCCGGCGCAAGATCAGCCGGCAGATCAGCAAGGACTACGTCGTCTACCCCCTGCTGTCCGGTCCGGCCTGGGTCTCGACGATGAAGGCCAACGCGGTCGCGAACCTGATGCGCAACCTGTGGTCCTACATGATCATCTTCTGCGGCCACTTCCCCGACGGTGCGATGCACTTCACCGAGGAGGAGCTCGAGGACGAGACCCGCGCGGAGTGGTACCTCCGGCAGATGCTCGGCTCCGCGAACTTCACCGGAGGCCCGCTGCTCCACATCATGTCCGGGAACCTCGGCTTCCAGATCGAGCACCACCTCTACCCGGACCTGCCGAGCAACCGCTACGCGGAGATCTCGGTCAAGGTGCGTGACCTGTGCCGGCGTTACGACATCCCCTACACCACCGGGCCGCTGCACAAGCAGTACGGACAGGTGATCCGCACGATCATCAAGCTGTCGCTGCCGAACACGATGACCAGCGACGACCAGCCCTCACCGCCCCCGGACCGCGTCCGGCAGCGCCGGCTCACCGACGCCGAGCGTCCGGTCCGTCGCACCGAGACCGGGACGTGGATGGCGCGACGGTCGGCATGAGGACCCGGGCGGACGGCGTGGACCTCTCCGAGCGGCGGCACGACCTGCGCCACGACGTGCCGGTGCCGTTCGCGAGCGACCCGTTCAGCGGCTACGGCGTCGACCACCGGCAGGAGCCCAGCGGCCCGGCCGACCTGGGCGGCGTGGTGAAGGCGCGGGCCATCCAGTGCGCCCTGAGCCGGGTGTGCTCGCTGTGCGGCCTGTCGTTGGCGACGGGCGCCACCGGGGGCACCACGTTCGTCGGCTCGCCCGCCGAGGCCCAGGCGAACACCTTCTCGTTCCCACCGATGCACGCCGACTGCGCCGACTTCGCGCTGCGGACCTACCCGGGGCTCGGCGTGCCGGTGCTCGGGCAGACCGTGGTGCACGCGGAGTGGGTCGTGGTGACCACGGGAGGCTTCGAGCTGGAGCGGCCCACCGAGCGGGGCGCCCCGGTGCTGTTCCATCCCAACGCGGTGACCTCGTCCCGGACGATCACACCCGGGTGAGGTTGCGGGGCTGAGCCGGCCACCTCACTAGGGTGCCCTCGTGGGCCCCGACAGCGAGCAGCCGTCGTACGACGTCCGGGTGGACTCGTTCGCCGGGCTCGACGCGCGCACGGCGTACCGGCTCTGGCAGCTGCGTGAGTCCGTCTTCGTCGTCGAGCAGGAGTGCCCCTACCTGGAGCTCGACGGACGCGACCTGGAGGAGGGCACCCGGCACGTGTGGGTCGACTCCGAGGCCGGCCCGGTCGGGTACCTGCGGGTGCTCGACGACGGCGCGGCGATGCGGATCGGCCGGGTGCTGGTGGTGCGCGCGCACCGAGGCCGCGGCCTGTCGGGAGCGTTGATCCGCGCCGCGCTCGCCGTGGTCGGGGACCGGGAGTCCGTGCTGGACGCGCAGTCGCCGTTGGCGCAGTGGTACGCGACCTTCGGCTACGTCCGGGACGGGGACGAGTTCGTCGAGGACGGCATCGCGCACGTGCCGATGCGGCGCTCAGCCCCAGGCGACGTGCACTGACGGCGGCTTCCGGAACACCAGGCCACGGGGCTCGAACGGCCCGTCGAGCCGCAGCCCCGGCAGCCGGTGGTCGAGCGTGCGCAGCGCCGTGCGGGCCTCGAGCCGCGCCAGGTCCATCGCCACGCAGACGTGCGGCCCCTTGGCGAAGGCCAGCTGCGCGCGCAGGTTGGGGCGGGCCGGGTCGAACGTGTCGGGGGCGGGGAAGACGCCGGGGTCACGGTTGGCGCCGGCCAGTGAGACCCGCACGAGGTCGCCCCGGCCGATGTCGGCTCCCGCCACCTCGACGTCGCGGGTGGCATAGCGGTCGACCACGGCCGCCGCCGGCTCCATCCGCAGCGACTCCTCCACCACCGCCGCCGGGTCGGCGTCGCGGGCCCGGTGCGTGAGCACGTGGCCGACCGCGTTGAGGATCATGCCCTCGGTCGTCTCGATGCCGCCGAACATCATCACCGCGGCGTTCGAGACCACCTGCTGCTCACTGAGATCGTCGCGCGCGACGCTCAGCAGGGAACCGCCCGCCTCGAGGCCGACGCGGACCGTGTGCGTCAGCTCCGTCATCGCGCGACGGGCCGGCTGCGGCACCTCCCCGTCGGCGTGCAGGTGCGAGACCGCCTCGACGATCGTGGCGTACCACGCGAGCACCGTGCCGGCGTCGGCCGCCTCGAGCCCGAGCACCTCGGCGACGACCGCGACCGACAAGGGACCGGCCAGCTCGCGCCTGAGCTCGGCGGTGCCGCGGGCGGCGAACTCCTCGACCAGCTCGCCGGTGAGCCGCTCGACACGGTCGCCGAAGCGCTGCTGCACCCGGGCGGGCCGGAACGGCGGGTTGAACGGCGCCCGGTGACGTCCGTGCTCCGGGCCGTCGACCGAGAGCATGCTGGGACCGACCACGCGGGCGGTCGAGAACCTCGGGTCGTCCACGGTGAACGTCTCGCTGTCGCGCATCACCCGGACCGCGGCGTCGTACGACGTCACCAGCCAGCAGTCCCACGCCGCGAGCCAGGAGACCGGCTCACTCTCGCGCAGCCGGGCGAGCACCGGGTGCACGTCCGCCTCGAGGTCGGCCAGCTGCACCAGCGACCCGCGAGGGAAGCGGTCGGCCCGGGCGGTCACGTCGCCTCGTCGCCGGCTGCTGCGTACGGGAGGGCGCCGGCGTGCTCGACCAGCCGCTGCCCGCGCTCGTAGTCGTCGTCGGCCTCATGGGTGAGCACACCGACGACGACGCCGTCGCGGCCGTACCACGCGGTGAACGCCTCCGCGTCGTGCTCGACGAGGCGCACCTCGTCGTGGCCGTCGCCCCAGGCGGCGTACTTCAGCGTCCGGTCGCCGATCTCGCTCCAGAAGCCCGGCGCGTCCGCCCACACGTCGTCTCCCCCGGCGGCGCTCGTGCCGGCGATCTCGCCCATCCGGAGCGCGTCCCCCCAGTGCTCGACGGGGACGCGGCGGCCGGCGGCTTCGTTGTGGGCGAGGGTCACGTCACCGGCGGCGAACACCCGGTCGACGCCCGAGCGCATCCGGGCGTCGACGAGCACGCGGCCCTGGAAGGTGGCGAGCCCGGCCTGCTCGGCGAGGTCCCCGCAGGGCGTGACCCCGCAGGCCGTCACGACCACGTCGGCGGCGTACGACGAGCCGTCCTCGAGCCGCACCGTGCGACCCTCCTCGACCGATCCGACCGGCAGGCCGCCGACCAGCCGCACGTCGGCCTGCTCGAGCCACCCCGCGAGCCGGCGCGCGACCTCGTCACCGAGCCGGCCGACCTGCGGTCGCTCCTCGGACGAGACCACGGTCACGCGGAGGCCGCGACGAGCCAGCGAGACCGCAGCCTCGCAGCCGATGAAGCCCGAACCGACCACCACGGCGCTGCGGGCGCCCTCCACGGCGTTGCGCAGCGCCACCCCGTGGACCCGGGAGCGCAGCAGCAGCACGTCGGGGTGGTCGGCGCCGGGGACCGGCAGCACCGACGGCGCGCTCCCTGTGGCGATCACGCAGGCGTCGTAGGTCAGCCGCTCGCCGTCGTCCAGCCTGACAGCCCGCGAGGCCGGGTCGAGGTCGACCGCGCGACGACCGAGCAGCAGCTCGATCTGGTGCTCGTCGTAGAACGACGGGTCCTCCAGCGGCAGGTCGTGCTCCTCGATCTCGCCACGGAGGAAGTCCTTGCTCAGCGGCGGCCGGTCGTAGGGCGGGTGCACGTCGCGCGAGACGATCTGCACCGGCCCCTGCCCGCCGTGCTCCCGGTAGGCGCGGGCCGCGGAGAGGCCGGCGGGTCCACTGCCGACGACGAGCAGCCCCGAGCCACTCATGCCGCAGCGCCGTAGACGAACAGGCCCTCGTCGTCCCGTCGCCGGATCCTGCCCTGCGCGGCGAGCAGCTCGAGGTGCGCCATCGTCTCCATCGACGCGAGCGCGGCGTTGAACACGTCGAGCTTTGCGAGGGGCGTGGCACGTCGGGTCCACGGCAGCTCGGCCGCGACCTCGTACGCCGTGGCCCGGCCCGCCTCCACCGCCGCGAGGCACAGCCGCAGCCGCTCGTCGTGGTGGGCCACGAGCTCGTCGATGCGGGCGTGCGTGGAGTCGGTGACCGGGCCGTGCGCGGGAAGCAGGCGAAGGTCCGGCATCGCGCGCACCGTGGCCAGTGAGCCGAGGAAGTCCCCGAGCGGCTGGGCGGCGTACACCGGCTCGAACCCGATCGAGGGCGTGATGGTGGGGAGCACGTGGTCGCCGGCGAACAGCAGTCCCGCGTCCCGGTCGGCGAAGACGAAGTGGCCCTGCGTGTGCCCGGGGGTGGGGACCGCGTCGAGGGTGCGGGTGCCCACGGCGAGGCGGTGGTCGCCGTCGAGCCAGGTGTCGGGGTACTCCCACGTCGTGAGGTCGGGCCGCGCCCGGCGCATCTCGCGCTGCCAGCCCTCGACGAGGCGGCCGGCCCCCGCACGCAGGAGCTGGCGGGCCGTGGGGTCGTCGTGGTCCTCGCCCAGGACCAGGTCGAGGGTGGGCTTGTCGCCGATGCCGAGGCTGACGTGGGCGCCGACCTCACGCCGTACGGCGATGGCCTGCGTGTAGTGGTCGCGATGCACGTGGGTGACCAGGAACCGCGTGATGTCGGCGACCTTGCGGTCGATCGAGGCCAGCGAGTCGTCGAGCTGGCGACGGGAGGCCTCGACGGCCCAGCCGCCGTCGATGAGCGTCAGCCCCGCCTCGGTCTCGAGGACGTAGACGTTGACCGCCCGCAGCCCGTCCATCGGGAGCGGCAGCGGGATGCGGTGCACCCCCTCCGCGACCTCGTAGGCGCCGGGCTCGGTCCAGGGCGGTGCGTCGCTCACCCGCCCGAGTCTGTCAGCGGGGGTGGGCGGTTTCCCATGGGGTCGACGTTTCGCGGCACTGCTCATGTCACATACCCCCCGAGAAGTGCCGGCAATCCGCGATCCCATGGGAAACCGACCCGGGCCGGGGCACCATGGCGGGGTGCTGAACGACGAGCAGATCGCGGCGATGTCGCCGACGGAGCGCCGGGACCTGATGAGGCGGCTGGCCCGGCCGGTCGACGACATCGTGCCCTCGACCAGGTGGCTGCGCCGGACCCGCGAGCTCCGGATCGCGCTCATGGTGCTGAGCGCGGTCGTGCTGGTGCCGTGGATCGCCTACCTCGGTCTCACGCTGCCTCGGGCGTACGTCGCCTACAACTGGGACCGCACCTGGGTGGGCTTCGACCTGCTGCTGCTGGCGATGATGGTCGCCACCGCGGTGTTCGGCTACCTGCGACGGCAGATGCTCGTCGTGACCGCCTTCGCCACCGGTGTCCTGCTGATCTGCGACGCCTGGTTCGACGTGATGACCGCGCACGGCGACGAGCGCACCTGGTCGGTCGTCACCGCCCTCGCCGTCGAGCTCCCGCTCGCGGCCGTGCTGATCGCCGGCTCGATGCAGATCCTGCGGCTCGTGGCCGCCCGCCTGTGGATCCTCGACTCCGGCAACCACGCCTGGCAGGTCCGCATCCCGCTGCCCAGCGACGCGGACTCCGCCGTCCGCCGACGGTCTACCGGGTCTCGGAGTCGCCCTCGATGACGACCAGCTGGTAGCCCTCGTCGAGGCGTACGTCGACGGTGTCCCCGGCCGGCCTGGTGACCTCGACCTCCCAGGTCGCCCCGTTCTCACCGTCGCGCTCGACCGAGTTCGCCCGGCCGCCGTGGGTGTAGCCGAGCGCGGCCTGTGTTGCGCGGTCCGCCTGCGGCCCGGTGACGTTCGCGTCGCCGTCGTCGGACGTCGCCGCCGCGACCCCGCCGACGCTGAGCGCCACCACCACGCCGACCCCTGCCGCTGCTGCCATCGTGCGCTTCCTCATCATGGGTCCTCTCGTCCGTGCCGACCGCGTCGCTCGCACCAGGTGCGAGCCTTGACGAGCACCGTGGCAGTCGCCCGCTGAAGGGACGCTGAACGCCTCGTCTTCAGCGCACGTTCAGCAGCCGCGTGGGATCGTGACCGCATGCGGATCCTCGTCGTGGACGACGACGCGCACCTGGCCGACGCCGTCCGACGCGGGCTGCAGGGCGAGGGGTACGCCGTGGACGTCGCGCTCGACGGCACCGACGGCCATTGGCTCGCGACCGAGAACGACTACGACGCGATCGTGCTCGACGCGATGCTCCCCGGCATCCCCGGCAATGAGCTGTGCGCCAGGCTCCGCGAGGCGGAGGTGTGGACACCGATCCTGATGCTCACCGCCCGCACCGGCGACTCGGTCGAGGCGCACGCGCTCGACGCCGGCGTCGACGACTTCCTCGCCAAGCCGTTCTCGTACGTCGTGCTCCTTGCTCGGCTACGGGCCCTGCTGCGTCGCGGCAGCCCGGCCCGGCCGCAGGTGCTCTCCGTCGGTGACCTGCGCCTCGACCCGGCTCTGCACCGGGTCTGGCGAGGGGACCAGCCCGTGCCGTTGACCCCGCGTCAGTTCGCGCTGCTGGAGCTGTTCCTCCGCCATCCCGGCGAGGTGCTCTCCAAGAGCCGGATCCTCTCGAGCGTGTGGGACTTCACCTTCGAGGGCGACCCGAACATCGTGGAGGTCTACGTCCGGCAGCTGCGGCTGCGCGTCGACGAGCCGTTCGGGCGGGCGGCGCTGCAGACGGTCCGCGGCGTCGGCTACCGACTGGCGGCCGACGGTGGCTGAGCCCCGGTGGCGGCGGCGCGGCTCGGTGCGGGCGCGCACCACGCTGCTGGCCACCCTCGTGTCCGGTGCGGCACTCGTGGTCGGGGCGGTGCTGCTGCTGGTCACGCTCGACCGGTCCTTGCACCGCACCGGGGACGACCTGGCCCGCGGGCGGGTCCGGGACCTGGCCGCGCTCGCGGGCGCGGGCCGGCTGCCGGAGACGCTGGCGGGGATCGGCGGCGAGGGAGTCGGTCAGGCGTTCACCGACGACGGCCGCGTGCTCGCGGCGTCCCCCAACATCACCGGAGCACCCGCGATCACCACGCCGGGGGCCGGGAGCACGCCACGGGTGCGGGTGCTGCGCGATGCGCCCGACGACAACCAGACCGAGGACTACCGGGTGTGGACCGCGCGCGTCACCACCCCGCAGGGGCGGGTCACGCTGGTCGCCGGGTCGAGCCTGGAGTCGGTCGGGGAGGCCTCCCGGACCCTGCGCCGCGACCTCGCCGTCGGGGTGCCCCTGCTGACCCTGCTGGTCGCGGCCGGGTCCTGGCTGATGGTCGGGCGGACGCTGGGACCCGTCGAGGACATCCGGGCCGAGGTCGACGCCATCTCCGAGGAGGACCTCGCCCGACGCGTCCCGGTGCCGCCCTCCGGCGACGAGGTGAGCCGGCTGGCCGCGACCATGAACCGGATGCTCGACCGGTTGCAGGAGGGCAGTCGACGCCAGCGCGACTTCGTCGCGGACGCCTCGCACGAGCTCCAGAGCCCCGTCACCGCGCTGCGCACACAGCTGGAGGTGGCGCTCGCTCAGGACCAGCACGACTGGCCGACGACCGGGCGGCGGCTGCTCGCCGATGCTGACCAGATGGACCGGCTGGTGCGCGACCTGCTCCAGCTCGCTCGGGCGACCGACGGTGCCGCGTCCCGCCGCCACGACCTGATCGACCTCGACGACCTGGTCCTCGAGGAGGCCACCCGGCTGCGGGGGACGACGACGGTGCCGGTCGACACCCACGAGGTGTCGGCGGCCCCCGTGTACGGCGACGCCGACGAGCTCCGGCGGCTGGTGCGCAACCTGCTGGAGAACGCCGCGCGACATGCCCGGTCGAGGGTGCGGGTCCGGCTCTCCGGCGAGCGGGCCGTCGTACGGCTCGAGGTGGCAGACGACGGGCCGGGTGTGCCCGCCGAGGACCGCGAGCGGGTCTTCGACCGGTTCGTCGCGCTGCACGAGGCGCGCACGCGGGGCTCCGGGAGCGGTCTGGGGCTCGCCCTCGCCCGCCAGCTGGCGACCCGGCACGGTGGCACCCTCGAGGTCGGCGACTCGGACCTGGGCGGAGCGAGCTTCGTCCTGGAGCTGCCCGGTCCCGCTGTCTGATACCCCACATCTGGTTTCCCGCCGGTCGCGGCGCTCCTAGCGTGGTCGCGATGACGAGCGAGCGCACCGCCGGGCTGACGTCGGGGAGCCCGGAGCTCCGCCGTCTCAACCTCGCGATGCTGCTCGCGGCGCTGGCCGCCGTGCGGCCGGTCGACGCAGCACGAGGGTGACGGCGAGCGCGCACACCAGGGCACCGGGCAGCGCCAGCAGGCCGGGTCGGGTGCCGAACATCAGGAACGCCCACAACGCCGTGGTCGGCGGCGTCAGGATCAGCAGCGTGCTCACCCGGGTCGCACCGCCGCGCCGGAGCACCGCCAGGTAGCTGCCGTAGCCACCGAAGGTCGACAGCACGACCACCCAGCAGACCGACCACCAGAAGCCGGGCTCGGCCGGTGGTGCGAGGTGGCCGTCGAGCGTCGCGACCGCGAGGAAGAACACCGCCGAGGTGAGCGTCTGCACGGTCAGCGACTCCAGCAGCGAGGACGGCAGCCGCAGCCGGCGCTCCAGCAGCGTGCCGCCGGACAGCGCGAGCATGCCGCCGGCCACCAGCGCGTAGCCGAGCACTCCGGCCGTGCCGGAGCCCAGGTCGCTCAGCACCACCAGCGCGACGCCCAGCACCCCGAGCAGCAGGCCGACCCGCTGCCACGACGAGGTGCGCTCGCCCAGCAGCGGTGCCGCGGCGACCGCCACGACCAGCGGCTGCAGCGCGGCCACCAGGGCGGCGGTGCCCGGTGGGACACCCAGTCCGACGCCGGTGACCACGCCGCCGAGGTAGAGGCACTGGCAGAGCAGGCCGACCACCGCGAGCGGCGGCCAGGTCCGCCGGTCGGGCCGGACGCCGCGCAGCCACGCCCAGGTCCCGATCACGAGCGCCGCGGCGACGTACCGCCAGGCCAGCAGTGTGTCCGCCGGCGCGAACCGGGTGCCGAGCCCGGCCCCGATGAAGCCGGAGCTCCACATCAGGACCAGCGAGGTCGCGGCGACGGCGTCCCACCGGCTGTGGGTGGCCGCCGGACGGGTGGCGAGGTCGGTCATGGCGAGCAGGTAACCATACCGGTATGTATACTCGCAGTGAACCGACCAGGAGACGAGATGACTGCCACGCTGCCCGAGGCCACCATGGTCGAGGACCCGATGACGCCCGTGGGCGAGCGGGTCGCCGCGACCGCGAGCCGGCTGTTCTACGCCCACGGCATCCGCGCCGTCGGCGTCGAGCTGATCGCCGAGGAGGCGGGCACCACCAAGAAGACGCTCTACGACCGGTTCGGCTCCAAGGACGCGCTGGTCGCGCTCTACCTGCGACGCCGCGCGGAGACTTGGCAGACCCGCGTGCTCGGCCACCTCGACGCGCACCCGGAGACCGGACCGGGCCGGGTGCTGGCGGTCTTCGACGCCCTCGAGGGCTGGCTGTCCGAGCAGTGGCGCGGTTGCGCCTTCGTCAACGCCTACGCCGAGATCGGCGGGACCGACCATCCCGGACTGCCCGTCGTGCGCGAGGAGAAGGCCTGGATGCGACGGCTGTTCACGGCGCTGGTCGCCGAGGCGGGGTACGACGACAGCGACCGGCTCGGCGCCCAGCTGCACCTGCTCTACGAAGGCGGTGTGGTGGCGCTGACCGCTGGCGACGACGAGCACGGGGTCGACCGGGCCCGCGAGGCCGCGGCGCGGCTGCTCGCCGGCTGATCACCCTCGGTCACGGCGGCTGTGGGACCGCTCCTGCAGCCGAGCCAGCCGGTGCATCTGCTCGAGGGTCGCGGGGTAGAGCGAGGTGTAGGTGTCGTAGAGCTCGTCGTAGACCTCCGCGTGCTCGGTGCTGGGCTGCACCCGGTCGCTGACGGTCGCCCAGTCGGTGTCCTCGGGGACCAGCCCGTTGCCGATCGCGGCGAGCAGCGCGTCGCCGTAGCTGGCGCCGATCGTCTGGTCGGGCACCAGCTGCTCGCGGCCGGTCACGTCGCTCACGATCTGGGTCCACAGGCCGCCCTGTGTCCCACCGCCGACCGCGACCAGGCGGGACGCGCGTCCGCCCGCGTCCTCGAGCAGCTCGAGGATCTGCCGGATGCCGAAGGCGATGCCCTCGTAGACCGCGCGGTAGAGGTGGCCGCGTCGGTGGCGCAGCGTGAGGCCCGCGACCAGTCCCCGCGCCTGAGGGTCCTGGATGGGCGTGCGCTCCCCTGCGAAGTAGGGCAGCACCACCAGCCCGTCCGACCCGGGGGCGACCTCGGCCGCCTCCGCGACCAGCTGCTCGAACGAGGCTCCACCGGTCAGCTCCTGCACCCAGGCCGTGAGGCTTCCCGAGGTGGCCATCCCGGCCGCGAGCGTCCGCACGCCGCGGTCGAGCCCCATCGTGGTCCACAACGCCGGATGGGTGCACAGCTTCTCGAGCACCTGGACGAAGAACATCGTCGACCCGTACATCAGCATCAGGTCGCCGGGCCGACGTACGCCGCAGCTGAACGCCTCGGCCCACGCGTCGACGGTCCCCGCGGAGACCGGCGTGCCCTCCGGCAGCCCGGTGAGACCGGCGGCCTCGGGGGTCAGCCCGCCGACCACCTCCGAGGGCCAGGCAAGACGGGGCATCGGCAGGTCGCCGAGCACGTCGGCGACCCAGTCCGCGGCCCAGTCCTCCTGCTCGAGGTCGTAGAACGGGTCGCACTGGCTGGCGGTGTGGTGGTCGAGCACGTACTCCCCGGTCAGCCTCGCCACGACGTACGACGAACAGCTGAACCAGCGACGCGTGCGCTCCCACACGTCGGGCTCGTGGCGCCGCAGCCACAGCAGCTTCGGGCCGACGGCCTGGGTGGAGAGCAGCTTGCCCGCACGGTCCAGGATCGCGTCCTGCCCGAACCGGTCGGTCAGCTCGTCGATCTCGGCGGTGGCGCGGGTGTCGATCCCGTAGAGGATCGCCGTCCGCAGCGGCCGCAGCTCGGCGTCGGTCGGCACCAGGCAGGGCCCGAGGCCGCTGACGCAGAGACCGGCCACGCGACGGCCGCCCGCCTGCGGCACCAGCTCGCGGCAGATCGAGGCCACATCGGCCCACCACACCTGCTCGGCGTCCATCTCGGCGTGTCCCGGTCGGGGGAGCTGCATCGCGTGCTTGCGGGTCGCCGTCGCCACCAGGACGCCTTCGGGGGTGACCAGGACCCCCTTGCTGCTGCCGGTGCCGATGTCGACGCCGAGGAGTAGTTCCGTCATGCAGCGCTCCGAACGGTCGTGGGGGTGCTGACCGTGCCGATCCTAGGAGCGCGCGCACATCCGCGCACCGCCCGGGGGCGGGGTCGCCGGGGTCTTCCGTGCACGTCGCTCACCCGAGCGCGCGGCCTCCGTCACCGTCAGCTGCCGCCGCGCTCCAACGTCTCCGCCACGACCTCCGCGCACATCGCGAACGACACCGCGCCGGCGTCGGGGGTGCCCACGCTTCGCTCCGCCAGCGGCCGGGCACGGCCGATGCGGGGTCGAAGCGACGCGGTCTCCTTCGCCGCCTGGTCGGCGACGGTGGCAGCCGCTCGCCAGGCCTGCGCCAACGTGGCTCCGTCGTCGACCCGCTCGGCGAGGGCGTCCGCGAAGGGCCCGATCGCGTCCAGCATGGTCTTGTCACCCGGCGCGGCACCACCGAGCCGGACCAGTGCGTCATAGCCCTCACGGACCCCGGCGGCGACGTCGGCCGGGGACGGCGCCGTGGCGTTGCCGAGCCGCCGCCCGAGGGCGCCCAGGGCGGCGCCCCACAGCACGCCGGAGGTCCCGCCGGCCTTCGCCGCCCAGGCCTCGCCGGCGTCGCCCAGCACCGCTCCGGGTCCGACCCCGTCCTCGAGCGCGGTGCGCGCCGCGGCGAGTGCCGCCCCGCTGCCCTTGACCATTCCCCGGCCGTGGTCACCGTCGCCGGCCACCGCGTCGATGCGGCCGAGCTCGTCCTCCGCCTCGGCGATCCGTCGCGTCATCGCGCCGAGCGCGTCCACCACCGCCTGCGAGCACTGCCGAGCCGCGTCGTCGCCTGCGGCCCGGTCCCCGGCCTGCTGCGGCTGGGCGGCCGCACCGGCACCGGCCGCGGTCCGACGCTCGCCGGTGCCGCTCACAGACGTCCCCTTGCGGTACGCCGGGGTGTCGGCCGGCGCCGACCACAGCCGCTCGAGCTCGTCGTCGAGCCACATCAAGGTGAGCGAGCAGCCGGCCATGTCGAGGCTGGTGACCAGCTCGCCGACCTCCGGCTCGACGATCTCCAGACCGTTGTCGCGCAGCCGCGAGGCGACGGACCGCCACAGGATGAACAGCTCTTCGTACTTCGTGCGTCCCAGCCCGTTGAGGATCGCCGCCACCCGGGAGCCGGACCCCGGCGGTGTCTCCGCGAGCAGCCCGTCCACGAGGGTGACGGCCAGCTCCGCCGCGGTGGGCATCGGCTGGTCGGCGACACCGGGCTCGCCGTGGATGCCGAGGCCGAGACCCATGTGGTTCTCGGGAACGGTGAACAACGGCTCCTCGGCGCCCGGCAGCGTGCAGCCGTCGAAGGCGACGCCGAGCGTCCGGGTCCGGGCGTTGGCGTGCTCGGCGACGCGGACCACCTCGTCCAGGTCGGCACCCTCCTCGGCGGCCGCCGACGCCGCCTTGAACACGGTGAAGTCGCCGGCGATGCCGCGGCGCTTCTGCTCCTCGCCCGCCGGGGCGCTGGCCACGTCGTCGGTGACCGCGAAGTAGCGCGCGTCGATGCCCTCGCCGCGCAGCTGCTCGACCGCGAGGCCGAAGTTCATCACGTCCCCGGCGTAGTTCCCGGTCGTGAGAAGCACCCCTCCGCCGGCGTGCGCGGCACGAGCAACCGACGCGGCTTCTGTCGCCGACGGAGAGGTGAACACGTTGCCGACGACTGCGCCGTCGGCGAAGCCGGGCCCGACCACCCCGCAGAACGCGGGGTAGTGCCCGGAGCCGCCACCGACGACGACAGCGACCTTGCCGTCCGGTGGCGTGCGAGCGCGCACGACGCCGCCGGGGACGCCGACCGCATGGTCGCCGTGCGCGTCGAGGAAGCCCTCGAGCATGTCCTCCGCGAACCGTGCGGGGTCGTCGTACACGCGGGTCATCGCACCCGCTCCCCGGTCTCGGGGTCGAAGAGGTAGACCCGCGCGGGGTCGGCGCTCAGCGTCAACCGGTCGTCGCGCTCGTGGCTGACCTCCTCGGGGGTCTGTACGACGACCGACTCGTCGAGCCCCTCGACGGAGATCGTGGCGAGCCCGAACTCGAGAAGGTGCTCGAAGACGTGCACGGTCCCCGCGAGGAGCCGGTCGGGCTGCTCGTCCTCGACGTCGACGCGGCAGTCCTGCGGTCGCAGTCCCACCACCACGGCACGGCCCGGCTCGGGCGTGGTGGCCGAGCTGACCAGCCGCCCCGACTTCCCGACGCGGACCACGACGCCGTCGGCCGAGGAGGAGTCGTCGACGGTCCCTTCGAACAGGTTGATCTTCGGCTCGCCGACGAAGTCGGCGACGAACTGGTTGGCCGGGTCGTCGAAGATCTCGTCGGGGGTCCCGAACTGCTGGATGGTCCCGGCGTCCATCACGGCCATCCGGTCCGCCAGACTCAGCGCCTCGAGCTGGTCGTGGGTGACGATGATCGTGGTGTAGCCGAACTCCCGCTGCAGCAGCTTGAGCTCACGGCGCACCCGCTGCCGCTGCGAGGCGTCGAGGTGGGAGAGCGGCTCGTCGAGCAGCAGCACCGGTGGGTTGCGGATCAGCGCCCGGGCCAGCGCCACCCGCTGCTTCTGCCCGCTCGACAGGTTCGCCGGACGCAGGGTCAGCAGCTCGGTCATGTCGAGCCGCTCCGCGAGCGCGTCGACGCGAGCGCCGACGTCCTTGACCTTGCGCGCCTTGAGGCCGTAGGCGAGGTTGCCCCGCACGTCGAGCGGCGGGTAGAGGGCGTAGCTCTCGAAGCCCACACCGACGTTGCGACGCCCGGGCGGCAGGTCGTGCACCGTCCGGTCCCCGATGCGGATCTCGCCGTCGGTGACGGTCTCGAGGCCGGCGATCATCCGCAGCGTGGTGGTCTTGCCGCAGCCCGAGGGGCCCAGGAGCGCCACGAGCTCTCCGGGCTCGATGGTGAGGTCGATGCCCTTGACGGCCTCGAACGGCTCGCGGCCACGGGCGACGTAGGTCTTGTAGAGGCCGGACAACGTCAGGCTCTGCGCCTCGGCACGCTCGGTTGCGGGTCGTTCGGCCGTGGTGGTCACAGGTGCCTCCCTGCGGTCGGGGTGGTGGTCTCGCGGTCCTGGGTCCTCACGGCGCTGCCGAGGCGCGGGGTGTCGTCCTCCCCGTCGTCGGGGTAGCCGAAGACGTGCACCTTGGACAGGGGTACGTCGAGCTCGACCGTGTCCCCCTCCTCCACCCGCTCGGCGCCCGGAGCCACAGCGACCAGCTGAACTCCACGCGCGTCGACGGTCAGCTCGATCTCGCGGCCCAGCCGCTCGCTGAGCCTCACGGTGCCGCTGACCCGCAGGTGGTCGTCCTGCGGAGCGCCGTGGCGGCTCAGCTCCACATCACGTGGCCGCACCCCGATCCTGGCCCGGTCCCCCGCCGAGAGCCCCAGGTCACCGCCCCCCAACGGCACGTCGAAGGCGTTGTTCTCGGTGCGCAGCGCGCCCTGGTCCACGACCGCGTCGACAAGGTTGATCTCGGGCTGACCCAGCGCCTTGGCCACGAACGTGTCGACCGGGTGGTTCCAGACCTCCTCGGGGGTGCCGACCTGCACGAGGCGGCCGTCGCGGAGCACCGAGATGCGGTCCCCGAGCGCGAGTGCCTCCTGGTAGTCGTGGGTGACGTAGAGGCAGGTGGTGCTCGACATCTCCCCCAGCTGCTTGAGCTCGGCCCGCATCGCGGCGCGCAGCTTGGCGTCGAGGTGCGAGAGCGGCTCGTCGAGCAGGTAGACGTCGGCCGGTCGCACGAGCACCCGTCCGAGCGCCACGCGCTGCCGCTGCCCGTTCGAGAGCTCGCGCGGGAACCGCTGCAGCAGGTGGTTGATGCCCAGCGTCGTGGTCACCAGGTCGATGCGCTGCTTCTGCTCGTCGTCCGTGTAGCGCCCGGTGCGCCCCGACTTCAGAGGGGAGGCGAGGTTCTGCGACACCGTCTTCTGCGGGTACAGCGCGTAGCTCTCGAAGGCCATCGCGACGTTGCGGTGGTAGGGCTCCACGCCCTCCATGCTGACCCCGCCGATGCTCACCTCCCCGGCGTCGACGTCGACCAGCCCCGCCACCGACTTCAGCGTCGTGGTCTTGCCGGCACCGGAGGGCCCGAGGATCACGAAGAACTCACCGTCGCCGATGTCGAGGGTGATCTCCTCGATGCCACGGGTCTTGCCGTAGGACTTCGAGAGCCCCTGCGTGGACAGCGTCGCCATCAGGCCTTCACCGCCCCGAACGACAGTCCGCGCACCAGGTAGCGCTGGATGGTCAGGGCGAGCAGCAGCGGCGGCAGCGCGCCGATGATCGCGGCGGCGGCCGTGAGGTTGTAGTAGGCCTGCCCGCCGCCGCCCAGGTACTTCGAGATCGCGACCGTCACCGTCGAGTTGTCGCTGCCGGCGAGGATCAGCGGGAAGACGTAGTTGTTCCAGGCGAAGATGAACGCCAGCAGTGCGGCGGCCGCGATGCCCGGACGCACCAGGGGCAGCGCCACCATCACGAACGCGCGCCTCCGGGTGTAGCCGTCGAGCAGGGCGGCCTGCTCGAGCTCGGCGGGCATGTCCTCGAAGTAGGACCGCAGGATCCACACCACCAGCGGCATCGTCACCAGCTGAAGCACCCAGATCAGGCCGACCTTGGTGTCGAAGAGCCCGATCTGGTTGTAGATCACGAACAGCGGCACGATCACCATGAGCTCGGGCGCGAAGCGGAACGACAGGATCGTGAACATCAGGTCGTTCGAGCCGCGGTACTGCCAGCGGCCCGCGGCGTACGCCGCCGGGATGCCGATGAGCAGCGAGACCAGCACGGCGCCGCCGCAGTTGATCACGCTGGTCAGCAGCGCGCTGCTGAAGTCGACGCTGGTCAGCGCGGTGCCCTTGTCGGAGAGCACCGTCGCGAAGTTGTCCAGCGTCGGGGAGAAGCTGAAGTAGGTCGAGGTCTGGTCCGCCGAGGTCTTCAGCGACAGCAGCACCATCCAGAGGATCGGGAAGAGCGAGAACACGAACCAGGCCACGACCGCCACGTCGGCGAGCACCGACCCGGAGGTCAGGCGCTTCTGGCCCGGCTTGAGCTCCGGCCGGTCGAAGAGCTTGTCGAGGAAGGCCATCAGGACTCCGATCCGGCAGCGCGGCGCTGGGCCTTGCCCAGCACGCTGACCAGGTAGCGGGCGGTGAGGAAGACGAGCGCCCACAGCAGGAACATGTAGGTGCTGCCCACCGAGTAGTTCAGGTTGATGATCGAGTCCTCGTAGGCCCCGATCTGCAGGGTGCGCGTCGAGGTGCCGGGGCCACCCGCGGTGAGCACGAAGACATGGTCGAAGATCTTCAGCGAGTCCATGAACCGGAAGATCACCGCGACCAGGATGTAGGGCCACATCATCGGCAGCATCAGCCGACGGAACTGGTAGAACCACCCGGCGCCGTCGACGTCGGAGGCCTCGAACGGCTCCTTGGGAAGCGAGCGGATGCCGGCCAGCACCAGGATCGCCACGAACGGCGTGAAGATCCAGACGTCGACGAGGATCACCGACCACAGCGCGGTGTGCGTGCTCAGCCAGTTGAACGTCGACCCCAGTCCGAGGACGTGGTTCAAGATCCCGAACTGCGGGTTGAACATCAGCCGCCAGATCACTCCGGCGATCACCGGGGCGATCATCAGCGGCAGGATCAGCACCCGCTCGAACACCTTGCCCACGATGCTCGAGCGGTTGAGCAGCAAAGCGATCCCGACCCCGAGCACGGTCTCCACGGCGGTCGCGACCAGGGCGTACGACGCGGTGACGCGCACGCTGGTCCAGAACACCGGGTCGGACATCACGAGCTTGAAGTTGTCGAGCCCCACGAACGTCGGCGCCGGCCGCACCGCCGCGTAGTTGAGCACCGAGTAGTACGCGCCCAGCACGAACGGGTACAAGATCCCGACCGTGATCAGCAGCGCGGGGACCGAGAGGAGGTAGGGCCGCAGCCGACGGCGCCACGCCGGCACCGACGGTGGCCGACGGTCACCGCCCGGGCGACGTGCCCGGTTCTGGTCGGTGTCGTTGCCGTGCACTGCGGTGGTCACGTCGAGCCTCCTTGATGCCGCCTCTCGCGACGCCGGTTCACACGTTGACCTTCGCGTTGCTCGACTTCGCCAGCGCGTCGAGCCGGGACTTGGCGTCCTTGCCGGAGTAGATGTCCTGCAGCGCGACCGCCCAGTCCTCGGTCGTCTCGAAGAAGCTGGTCTGCGGGGTGAACTGGATCTTGGTGTCGGGCACCACGGTCTCGAAGGTGTCCAGGTAGCCGGGGAAGTTGCCCAGGGTCTGCTTGAAGGACCCGTCGAAGACCGACTTGCGGGTGGGGTCGGCGAACGCGCCCTGCTTGACGCCCTTCGACATCGCCTCCTTGCCGGTGGCCCACTGGATGAAGATCCAGGCGGCGAGCTTCTTCTTCGACGCCGAGTTCATCGCCAGCGACCACGTCCACATGTTGGTGGCGTAGCTGCCGTCGGGGCCGGCCGGTCCCGCGCTCCAGGCCAGGTTGCCCGCCTGCTTGCTCGCACCCGGCTTGTTCTTCGGGTACGTCGCGGAGTCGGCGTCGTACACCATGGCTGCGGTGCCGTCGCCGAGGTCGCGGGTGCAGTCGGGGTACTCGTACGTGGTCCAGGACGTCGGCCCGGCCTTCTTCGCGAGGTCGACCCACTCCTGGGTGAAGGTCACCGCCTTGGCCGAGTTCATGGCCGCCTGCAGCTTGCCACCGCCGGCGGTGTAGTCCTTGCAGCCCATCCGGGTGTACTGGGTCATGAAGCCCGGGTGGATGGTGGCCCACGACTTCGAGCCGCGGAACGAGACGCCGTACTGGTTCTTGGACCGGTCGGTCAGGTCGATCGCGAGCTGCTGGAAGTCGCCCCAGTTGTCGGCCGGCTTGATGCCCTTGGAGTCGAAGAGCTTCTTGTTGTAGGCGATGACGTTGGTCTCGAAGCCCCACGGGATCGACCACTGACCGCCGGTGCCCAGCGGGCTGCCGGGCTTGAAGTCCCACGACGTCGCCGTGCGCAGGCCCTCGTAGATGTCCTCGAAGTCGTACTCCTGCGAGGTCGCGGAGTCGTTCTCGATCCAGGGCTTGAGGTCCTCCATCCAGCCGGGAGGGCCGTACTGCCAGATGAAGTACGCGCCGGTCATGAACACGTCGTGCTCCCCGGACTTGCCGGCCAGCTCGGTGTTGAGCTTGGTGAAGTAGTCGGCCTCGGGGACCAGGTCGGCGGTCACCTCGATGCCCGTCTTGGCCGTGAACTCCTTGAGCAGCGGCTGGAAGCTCTGCTGGTAGGGGTGCGGGGTCTGGAGGATCTTGATCTTCTCCCCCTTCGCCTTCTTCCAGTCGAAGGAGCCCTTGACGTCGTTGGCGCCGTTCGGGACGGCACCACCACCGCCGCCGCCGCCGGTGCCGACGCCGCAGGCGTTCAGCACCGGGATCGCCGCCAGGCTCAGGCCGCCGAGGCCGACGGTGCGCAGCAGGTCGCGGCGGGAGGGGGCGGGACGGTCGGACGAGCGGGGGTGGACCTGGTTCATGGTTGTCTCCTAGCAGCTAGCGGGCGGGAGGTGAGGCGTTCAGGCGGGGATGAGCGAGACCTTGATGGACGAGGTGCCGTCCGCCACGAGGTCGAGGCCGTCCTGGAAACGATCCAGGGGCAGCTGGTGGGTGCAGATCCGGTCGAGCGGCAACCGGCCGGACTCGAGCATCCGGATCGCCGCCGGCCAGCAGTGCGGGCCGAGGTGGGCGCCGAGCACGTCGAGCTCCTTGTCGTCGCTGATGATGCTCCAGTCGACGGTGACGTCGGAGCCGAAGACGCCGTACTCGACGTAGGTGCCGAGCTTGCGCAGCAGGTTCAGGCCCTGGGGTACGGCGGCCGGGTGACCGGTGCCCTCGAGGTAGACGTCTGCGCCGTAGCCGCCGGTGAGGTCCCGGACCACCTCGACGGGGTCCTGCTGGGTGATGTCGATGGTCATCGTTGCGCCGCAGGCCTCGGCCAGCTCGAGCTTGGCGGGAGACATGTCGAGGGCGATCACGTGGGCCGGGAACTTCGCGGCGGCGCCCGCCACCATCCCGAGCCCGATCGGCCCACAGCCCGCGACCACCACGACGTCGTCGAAGCTGATGCCCGCACGCTCGACGGCGTGCAGCGAGCAGGAGAGCGGCTCGACGAAGGCGGCGTGGGCGGGCTCGAGGTCCTTGCTGATGCGGTACACCAGGGCGTCGGCCGGGTAGATCATGTACTGCGCCATCGCGCCCGGCGTACGTCGCTTGAAGCCGTAGAGGTCGTGCGGCGCGCACATCCAGTACTGCCCGCGCAGGCAGTAGCGGCACTTCCAGCACGGCACGATCTGCTCGGAGACCACGCGGTCACCGACGTCGATGCCCCATCGCTGGGCGGCCTGCTGGTCGAGCTGGACGACCTCGCCGACGAACTCGTGGCCCGGGATCACCTCGGTCTCCGCCCACGCCGGTCGGTTCTCGTCGCCCCAGAACTTCGCGGCTCCGTGGTAGCACTTCAGGTCGCTCGCACAGATGCCCACCGCCTCGACGCGGACCAGCGCCTCCCCCGGTCCGGGGGTCGGCGTCGCCACCTCCTCGAGGCGGTAGTCCCGGGGGCCGTGGCACACGACCGCCTGCATCTTCTCGGGCACGGTCTGCGACGAATCCGGCACGTCGATCTCTTTCTCTCGGCCTGGGGCTGGCGCTTTCGCTGTAACGGCGATCACACTAGGAGGTGCTGGCACACTTGTCCAGCACATCTGTTCAGACATCGAGACGGGCTGCCGGCTTCGTGCCAGCGGCTCGGCGACATGTGGGAGGTTGGTGGTCGTGGAGTCGGTGGAGAACGGGGAGACGAGCCGGTTCTCGTCCCACCTCATGCACGCGGCGGCCACCCTCTACTACCTCGAGGACGCCACCCAGGCCGAGGTCGCGCGGCGGCTGGGGACCAGCCGGGCGACCGTGAGCCGGCTGCTCGCGGACGCCCGGCGACTCGGCATCGTCCGGATCGAGGTCCACGAGCCGACCGACGAAGGCCACGACGACCTGGGGCCGAGGACCGCCGAGGCGCTGGGGCTGCACGCCGTGCACATCGCGCCGGTCGCGCACGAGGCGGTGCTGGGCGCGTCCCTGGCCGTCCAGCTCTCGCATGCCCTGCGAGCCGTCGGTCTGACGCCGGGTGACGTGCTGCTGACCTCGTCGGGCCGGACCGTGTGGGAGGCCTCACGCGAGGCGCTTCCCGACCTGCCGGGCATCATCGTCACCCCCACGGTCGGCGGTCAGGACGAGCCCGAGGCGTGGTACCAGACCAACGAGATCAGTCGGGTCGTCGCGGAGCGGGTCGGTGGCCGGCCGGTGTTCCTCTACGCACCGGCGCTGCCCGGGCCCGAGCTCTACGAGCGGCTGCTCGACGACCCCGGCACCCGCCGCGTGCTCGAGCTGTGGGAGAACGCGACGTGTGCCGTGCTCGGCGTGGGGGCACCACCCCGGACCCGGCGCTCCATGCCCACCTTCGTGCCCCGCAGCGCGGACTGGCTCGACGACTCGGCCGGGGACATCTGCAGCCGGTTCTTCGACAGCGACGGGGAGCCGATCCCGTTCCCGGGTTCCGAGCGGCTCATCGCCACCAGCCTGGAGACGATGCGCCGCATCCCGGTGACGATCGCGGTCGCCGTCGGCGAGACGAAGACCCCCAGCCTGCTCGCCGCCGCCCGAGCGGGCTGGTTCAACACCCTGGTGACCGACGCGCCGACCGCCTCGAGCCTGCTGGCCGCGGCCTCAGGCGTCGAGGTCGTGCTGTGAGCGCTCGATGATCTCGTGGCGCCGCATCAGCCGCACGCCGCTGCTGTGCACGGCGAACGGCAGCCGCTCCTCGTCGAGCAGCCGCCGTACGACGCCCGGTGAGAGGTGCAGCAGCCGGGCGGCCTGGCTGGTGGTGACCCAGTAGGAGCGCGGGTCGCGCAGGTGCCGCCACCACTGGTAGGTCGACAGCGCGATGGACTCCACCTCCCCCGGCGTCACCCGGCGCCCGCGCAGCAGCTCGGCGGCCTCCGCCTGGGAGCAGCCGAGCACGCGAACCGGGTCGAAGGCCGGAACGGTCTCGGTCTCGCTCATTGCTCACCCCTCGGCGTGGACGCGCCGAATTCCCTGCTCGAGCTCGTAGGCCCATGTTAGGTGTCCACCGAGTGATGGTAAAGGCTTCGGCAGGTCCGCCGACGACTGCCGACGACTCAGGCGGCCGCCCCGACCTGCGTCGACCTCTCGAGCGCGAGCCGCGAGCACGTCCCGGACGTCGCCGACGACATGCACGCTCAGCGCCTCGAGGACCTCCGCGGGAACGTCGTCGAGATCCGGCTCGTTGCGCTGCGGCACGAACACCTCGGTGAGCCCGGCCCGCTGGGCGGCGAGCAGCTTCTGCTTCACGCCGCCGATCGGCAGGACCCGGCCGTTGAGCGTGACCTCACCGGTCATCCCCACCTCCGAGCGCACCGGGCGCCCGGTGGCCAGGGACACCAGCGCCGTCACCATCGTGACGCCGGCCGAGGGACCATCCTTGGGCACGGCGCCCGCTGGGACGTGCACGTGGATGGTGCGGTCCAGGACGGCCGGGTCGATGCCCAGCGCGTCGGCGTGCGAGCGGACGAAGGACAAGGCGATCTGGGCGGACTCCCGCATCACCTCGCCCAGCTGTCCGGTCAGCACCAGGCGCGGCTCGCCGTCGCTGGCACTCGCCTCGACGAACAGCACGTCGCCTCCGAGACCGGTCACCGCCAGGCCGGTCGCCACGCCCGGCACCGAGGTCCGCTCGTGCGACTCGGGGGTGAACCGGGGGCGGCCCAGCAGTCCCCGGAGGTCCGGCTCGTCGATGGCGATCGGTCCGGGCTCGGTGGTCAACCGCGTGGCGACCTTGCGCAGCATCTTGGCGATCAGTCGCTCCAGCTGGCGCACGCCCGCCTCGCGGGTGTGGTCGGCCACGATCTCGCGCAGCGCCGCGTCGGTGAGGCTCACCTCGTCCTCGGTGAGCGCGGCGCGCTCCAGCTGCCGGGGCAACAAGAAGTCGCGGGCGATGGCGACCTTGTCGTCCTCGGTGTAGCCGTCGAGCGTGACCAGCTCCATCCGGTCCAGCAGGGCCGAGGGGATCGCGTCCACGACGTTCGCGGTCGCGATGAACAGCACGTCGGACAGGTCCAGGTCGAGCTCGAGGTAGTGGTCGCGGAACGTGTGGTTCTGTGCGGGATCGAGCACCTCGAGCAGCGCGGCCGCGGGGTCGCCGCGGTAGTCCGCCCCCACCTTGTCGACCTCGTCGAGCAGCACGACCGGGTTCATCGAGCCGGCCTCCTTGACCGCTCGCACGATGCGGCCGGGCAGCGCGCCGACGTACGTCCGCCGGTGACCGCGGATCTCGGCCTCGTCGCGGATGCCGCCCAGCGCGACCCGGACGAACTTCCGGCCCAGCGCCCGCGCAACGCTCTCACCGAGCGAGGTCTTGCCGACGCCGGGCGGCCCCGCGAGCAGGATCACGGCGCCCGAGCCGCGGCCTCCGACGACCTGCAGGCCGCGCTCGGCCCGCCGGGCCCGGACCGCGAGGTACTCCACGATCCGCTCCTTGACCTCGTCGAGCCCGTGGTGGTCGGCGTCGAGCACCTCCCGGGCGGCGGCGAGGTCGTCGAGGTCCTCGGTGGTGACCCGCCAGGGCAGCTCGAGGACGGTGTCGAGCCAGGTGCGGATCCACGCGGTCTCGGGGCTCTGGTCGGACGAGCGCTCCAGCTTGTCCACCTCGCGGACCAGCGCCTCGCGCACGGCGTCGGGCACGTCGGCGGCCTCGACGCGGGCGCGGTAGTCGTCGGCCCCCTCCGGCTCCCCCTCGCCGAGCTCCTTGCGGATGGCGGCCAGCTGTTGGCGCAGCAGGAACTCACGCTGGCTCTTCTCCATGCCCTCGCGCACGTCCGCACCGATCTGGTCGGTGATCTCCTGCTCGGCGAGGTGCTCGCGGGTCCACTCGATGACCGTGCGCAGCCGCTCCTCGACCTCCGGGGTCTCGAGCAGCTGACGCTTGCGGTCGTTGGAGAGGTACGGCGCGTAACCGGCTGCATCGGCGATGGCGGAGGGATCGGTCATCCCCGTCACGGAGTCGATGACCTGCCAGGCCTCGCGGCGCTGCAGCACGGCAACGACGAGGCGCTTGTACTCCTCGGCGAGCTCGCGGGCGTGGTCGCCGAGCTGCTCGGGGTCGTAGTCGACCGGGTCGACCTCCACCCACAGCGCGGCGCCCGGTCCGGTGACCCCGCTGCCGATGCGGGCCCGCTGCTCGGCCTTGAGGACCGCGGCGGCGGCTCCCCCGCTGAACCGTCCGACCCGCTCGACGCTGGCGACCACGCCGTACGACGCGTAGCGGTCGTCGAGGCGCGGGGCGACCAGCAGCCGACCGTCGCTGCTGGCGCGGGCCGCGTCGATGGCGGCCCGGGAGGGCTCGTCGAGCTCGATGGGCACCACCATGCCCGGCAGCACGACGAGGTCGGAGACGAAGAGGACAGGGAGCCGAGTGGCCATGGGTCGCACCTTTCGAGACATGAGCGATGCCGACTCAACCTCGTCCCCGCACCCGCTTGTTCCACCGTTCGTCCAGGGCGAACACCCGCCCCCACCCGGGTAGTCCGTGACCAAAAGCAGCACCAGAGGCGCCGAAACACTGCTTTTCGTCACGGACTACCCGGGCGGGGGCGGCGGGTGGGGGCTGTGGCCTACTGGATGCATGCGTACGGCGACCCGCACCCCGGCCCGCGCCGGCGCGCTGATGACGCTCGGATCGATGACGTGCGTGCAGCTGGGTGTCGCCGCGTCCGTCGGGCTCTTCGACAGCATCGGGCCCGTGGGCGCCGCCTGGCTGCGGCTCGCGTGGGCCGGCCTCATCCTGGTGGTCGTCGTGCGGCCACGCCCCTCCAGCTTCAGCCGTCGCGGCCTGCTGGGAGCGGTCGCGCTCGGAGTGGTGATCGCCGGCGTCACGATGCTGTTCCTCTCAGCGGTGGCGCGGATCCCGCTCGGCACCGCCAGCGCCCTGGAGTTCCTGGGCCCGCTCGGCGTCGCGGTGGCACGCAGCCGCGGCGCCCGGCTGCTCGTCTGGCCGCTCCTGGCGGCCGTGGGCGTGCTGTTGCTGACCGAGCCTTGGCGCGGCGAGGTCGACGTCCTCGGCGTGTTCCTCGCCCTGGCGGCGGCCGGCTGCTGGGCGTCGTACATCCTGCTCAGCCAGGCGGTCGGCGACGAGGTCTCCGGTCTGCACGGGCTGGCGGTCTCGCTGGTCGTCGCGGGCCTGGTCGCCACGGCGGTCGCGGGGCCGGCGACGCTGCCGTTCGTGGACGCGCGGCTGCTGGTGATCGGGCTGGGCCTGGCGCTGCTGCTCCCGGTGGTGCCGTTCACGCTGGAGTTCCTGGCACTGCGCCGACTCACCACCGCCGCGTTCGGCACGCTGATGAGCCTCGAGCCGGCGATCGCGGTGCTCGTGGGCCTGCTGCTGCTCCACCAGGTCCCCGGCCTGTGGCCGGTGGTGGGGGTGCTGTTCGTCGTGGCCGCCGGCATCGGCGCGGAGCGCACCGGCTCCCGTGCCACGCACGTGGAGCGGTCTGAGGAGCCGCTCGCGCGCGCCTGAGCCCACCCGCCCCCCCGGATAGTCCGTGACGAAAAGCAGCACCACAGGCGCCGAAACACTGCTTTTCGTCACGGATTACCCGGTCTGGGGGCGGGTCAGGTGGAGGGTGGGCGCTGCAGCGGCACGTCGAGCTCGCCCTTGCGGAGCCGGTACACCTGCAGCCGCAGGTCGTAGTACTTCTCGGTCTCCCCGACCCACTCCATGCCGACGCGCTGCGCGGTGGCGGCGCCCCGGCTGTTCTGGGTGCGGACCACCGCGAACAGCTCCTCGGTCCCGGAGGCGAACGCGTGATGCGCGACCGCGTGGCCGGCTTCCGCGGCGAACCCTCGCCCCCAGGCGCGTGGGGCGAGCTGCCAGGCAACCTCGAGGTCCTCGCCCTCCGGCGGCAGCGGGAGCACCGCGACCCCGCCGACGATCTCGCCGGTCTCGGCCAGCTCGACCGCCCAGCGGCCCTGCGGCGCCTCGAGTGCCTCGGAGGTCCACCGCGCGAGGAGCTGCCGCATCGCGTCGGCGTCGGGGACGCGGCCCATGGCCGGGCTCAGCCACCGGGCGACATCGTCGGTGCCGTAGACGGCCAGCGCTGCCTCGGCGTCGTCGCCGGACCAGGGACGCAGGCGGAGCCGGGGCGTGGTGATGACGTCACCGTCGACGCTCACCACGTGCTCACGCGGCACGGTGCACCTCGATCGAGTCGACGCGGTCGGGGCTGAAGGCGACGTGACCCCGGATCTCGCGGACCGCGTCGTACGGCTCCTCGTAGGTCCACAGCGCCGCCGGCGCCACGTCCTCCCCGACCGCCAGCGACCAGTACGTCGCGTCACCCTTGAACGGGCAGTACGTCGTGTGCGCACTGGGGCGCAGCAGCGACGCGTCGATGTCGTCGAGGGGGAGGTACTGCACCGGAGGGTACGACGCCTCGCGCAGGGTCAGCCCCCGGTCGCTCTCGGCGACCACGCGGCCGCCCAGCCGCACCGTCACGCGAGAAGCGGTGGCGTCGAGGGTGATCGGGTGGTCCGGCCCCGGGACGAGGACCAACTTCTCGGTCATGCCAGTCGACAACGCGGCCGCCCGGTACGACATTCCGTGGACGGCCCGATCGGTCCCACGCCGGCACGCCGGGAGGCCGGCGCGCCGCCTCGGCATCGAACTTTCTCCTAGTCGCTCGGCGTGGCGCGTTGACAGATTCTCGATTTCCGCCCCAGGGGACTCATCTGTCACTACCCTCGGCTGAATGGTCCGGTTTCCGCGCTTTGTCATGCTCGCCACGCTGGTGGTCGCCGCGCTGCTCACCTCTGCGCCCGCACCGGCGTACGCGGTCGCACCCGACTCCCCCCTGGCGGCCTACTCCTCCGGCGGCTACTCCAAGCTGTGCGTCGGCTACTCGAGCTGCGCCAACACGGGGCACTCCAACTCCGGCTACGCCACCGCGCGGGGGTCCATGTACTGGCGGATGTACGCCGGCCACAACTGCACCAACTACGTCGCCTACCGGATGGTCCGCGCCGGGATGCCGAACGTCCGGCCCTGGAGCGGCAGCGGCAACGCGACCAACTGGGGTTCGGCGATGCGCAACGTCACCGACGCGACGCCGCGCGTGGGCGCGGTCGCGTGGTGGCGGGCCTACGCGCGTCCGGCGGGATCAGCGGGCCATGTCGCCTACGTCGAGCGGGTGATCTCGTCGAACGAGATCATCGTGTCCCAGGACTCCTGGGGCGGCGACTTCTCCTGGGCCCGGATCACGCGCTCGAGCGGCTACTGGCCCAGCGGCTTCGTGCACTTCAGGGACGTGCGACCGGAGCCCGAGACGCTGCGCAACACCGTGCCGCCCTCGGTGCGCGGCACCCCGGAGGTCGGCCAGACGCTCACGGCACGACCCGGCGCATGGAACCTGCCCGGCACCCGGTTCACCTACCAGTGGCGCACCGGCAAGGGCCGACTCGACGGGGAGACCTCGCCGACGATCACCCTCGACCCGGCTCTGGCCGGTCGACGGCTGCGCGTACGGGTGTGGGCACACCACGCCGGGACCGACACCGTCAACATGCTCTCGTCGAGGACCAAGCCGGTGGCGCGGGCACCACTCGCCCTCGACGCCCCGGCGTCCCTGACCGGCACCGCGCGGCTGGGCCAGCTGCTCACCGTCACGCACGGGCTGCCGACCCCGTCCGACGCCACGGTCGTCATCCAGTGGCTGCGCGGCGGCGAGCCGGTGGAGGGGGCGACAGCACCGACGTACAAGCTGGGCCTGGCCGACCTCGGCTCCCAGATGGCCGCCGAGGTCACCGTGAGCCGCCCGGGCTACACCACCCTCGTCCAGCGCACCCGCCAGACGAACCGGGTGCGCACCGTCCCGGTGGTGAGCGCGACGCTGGTGCCCGCCGCCAGACAGCTGCGGGTGAAGATGGCGGTCACCTCGACCGGGGTCTCACCGGTGAAGGGCACCGTGGCCGTACGCCGCGACGACACCCTGGTGGGCACCATGACGCTGCGCAACGGGGTGGCCGAGACGGTGTTCACCGGTCTCGTGCCGGGACGGGGAGAGTTCGTGATCCGCTACCGCGGCAGTGACAGGGTCGCCAGGGGGCTGGTGACACAGATCGTGACGATCCCGAGCAACTCGAGTGCACCACGTGCCCTCGGCGCCACGAGACCCACGAGCTCACCGGGCCCGACGAGCACGGCGACCCCTCAGGGCAGCGCCAGGTAGCCACCCAGGACGGAGCACGCGGAAGTGACGTCGAGGCGGTAGTCGACGGTGGTCGCGCGGCCACCGTCCGTGAGTGGCGCGGATCGGCGTGGAGCGTTCCGGCGTACGTCGGGGGCCGTCGGAGTACGCCTCGTCCGCCACCGGGCCGGCGACGCTCGGGTGACTGCTGCCGTCCGGGGACCCGTGCGTGATCGCCGTGGCGGGCGCCGCGACCGCCAGCCCGGGCAGTGCGGTGAGCCCGACGGTGAGACGTCTGAACATGCAGGCTCTGGGGTAGGCGGACCCTCGGCACACGCATGCTGCCACCACCTGCGACTCCTGGAAGGCGGCTGGCGACCCGGCACGTGTCCGTCACCCGTCTGCGGGGTACCACAGCTGCGATGCGCAGGAGCGTGTCGCCAGACCCGCCGCACCAGTGAAGGAGCCCCCCATGGCAGACGACGAGAGCACGGACGACACCAGCAACGACGGCCAGGACACCGACCAGGACACCGACCAGGACACCGACCGGGACACTGGCCGGGAGGAGACCGAGCGGTCCGGTGACCACGACATCTACGTGCGCGACACGGCCGGAGACGGGCGCCCCGTCGTCCTGGTCCACGGCTGGCCACTCTCGAGTGAGTCGTGGTCGGAGCAGATCCCCGTGCTGCGCGAGGCGGGCTACCGCGTCGTGGCCTACGACCGCCGCGGCTTCGGCAAGTCGGACCCGGGTGACTCCTACGACTACGACGCGCTGGCCGACGACCTCGACAACGTGCTCACCGACCTCGACCTGGACGACGTCACGCTGGTCGGCTTCTCGATGGGTGGCGGCGAGGTCGCCCGGTACGTGTCCCGGCACGGCGTGGACCGACTGCGCAGCGTGGTGTTCGCGGCCGCCGTACCCCCTTACCTCATGAAGTCCGACGACAATCCGGACGGTCCGCTCACCGAGGACGCGGCCACGGAGATGCGCAGCGCTCTCGAGGACGACCGCGACGCCTTCTTCGACGACTTCACGAAGACATTCTTCAGTGCCGGCGACGAGCTGGCGGTCAGCGAGGAGCAGCGGCAGGCCGCGGTCTCGCTGTGCCAGCAGTCCGACCAGGAGGCCGCGCTCGGATGCATGGAGGCGTTCGGCACCACGGACTTCCGCGAGGACCTCGCGAAGATCAGTGTCGCGACGCTGGTGATCCACGGCGACAGCGACGGCATCGTCCCGTTCGAAGGGTCCGGCAGGCGGACCCACGAGACGGTGGAGGGCAGCGACCTCGTCGTCCTCGAGAGCGCGCCACACGGCTGCAACGTCAGCCATGCCGAGGAGTTCAACAAGGCCCTGCTGGACTTCCTCGGCTCGTAAGGCTTCGGCCGGTCGGCGGGCGTGCTCAGCGCGGGTCTGGGTACGGTCCGGACATCCACCACAGGGAGCGACCACGCTCCCCCACCCACTCGAGGCTCGGGAGCACACATGAACAAGGGCGAGTTCGTCGACGCGATCATCGACAAGACCGGCTGGACCAAGCGCGAGGCCGAGACCGCTGTCTCGGCTTTCCTCGACACGGTCACGGACACGGTCGCCGGGGGCGAGAAGGTGACCCTGCCCGGCTTCGGCACCTTCGAGAAGCGGGACCGGGCCGCACGCACCGGGCGCAACCCGCAGACCGGTGAGGCGATCAAGATGAAGAAGACCAGCGTGCCGGCCTTCAAGGCGGGCTCCAGCTTCAAGTCCTACGTCGCGATGAGCAAGAAGGACCAGGCGGCGCACCGCAAGAGCCGCGGCTGAGCCACTCCCGGGCGGAGGCAGCGCCTCCGCCCGGGGGGCCTCAGGCGAGGGAGAGGAACAGCTTCTCCATCTTCTTCGCATCGAGGCTGTCCACGCCGTCGCCGGCCGCCAGGCAGGTCTGCAGCCCGGACGCGACGATCGCGAACCCGGCCCGGTCCAGCGCCTTCGAGACCGCTGCGAGCTGCGTCACCACGTCCTCGCAGTCGCGGCCTTCCTCGAGCATCCTGAGCACGCCCGCGAGCTGCCCCTGCGCTCGCTTGATGCGATTGGTGACCGGGGTCATCGCGTCCGGGTTCAGTTCCACCATGCTGTTGCTCCTCGTCTCGACCCGGTTGGCTTGATACCCCGGGGGGTGTTATGTTCGTAACCGTACATACCCCCTACGGTATCTACAAGTACCTAGCCGCAACGGAGAGGACCCCCGATGAGCGACAGCACCACCGAAGTCACCGCCGACCACTTGGCCGACGTCCTGGCGCAGGGCGCCACGCTGATCGACGTCCGCGAGCGCGACGAGTACGCCGAGGGCCACGTGCCCGGCGCCGTGCTGATCCCGCAGGGCCAGCTGCCCCACCGTCTCGACGAGCTCGACAAGGACGCGCCGGTGTACGTCATCTGCGCCGTGGGTGGCCGCAGCGCCGCGATGACCGACTTCCTCAACGGCACCGGGTTCACCGCCTACACGGTCACCGGTGGCACAGCAGGGTGGGCGAGGTCCGGTCGCGAGCTCGCCGCGGAGTCCTGACCGAGCCGCACGCCCGCGCAGCGCGCACGACCCAGACCTGAAGGAGACCGATGACTGACACAAGCCCAACCACCAGCCCAGCCGCGAGTACAGCCGCCGCCACGGCGGGCCTGACCGTTGTCCCGCTCGAGACGCAGGCGCTCGGAGACCGCACCTACCTGGTCCACGACGGGGAGGTCGGCTTCGTCGTCGACCCGCAGCGCGACATCGACCGCGTGCTGTCCCTGCTCGAGGAGCACGGCGTCCGGTTGACCCACGTGTTCGAGTCGCACCTGCACAACGACTACGTCACGGGTGGCCTGGCTCTGGCCGAGCGCACGGGAGCCGAGTACCTGGTCAACGGCGAGGACGAGGTGTCCTTCGCACGCACCCCGATCACCGACGGCGAGGTCATCAAGGTCGGTGAGCGGATGCAGGTGACGGCGGTCGCGACCCCCGGCCACACGTTCACCCACCTCTCCTACGCGCTGAGCGACGCCGACAGCGGCGAGCAGGTGGCGGTGTTCTCGGGTGGCTCGCTGCTCTTCGGGGCGTCCGGCCGGCCGGACCTCCTCGGCACGGAGCACACCGAGGACCTGGCCCGGCTGCAGCACGCCTCGGCGCACAAGCTCGCCGAGACCCTCCCGGACTCCGCTGAGGTGTTCCCCACCCACGGTTTCGGTTCGTTCTGCGCGGCCACCCAGTCCGACGCCACCGCGTCCACCATCGGGGACGAGAAGACCGGCAACCCGGCCCTCACCCAGGACGAGGAGAGCTACGTCCGCGAGCTCATCGCGGGACTGGGCGCCTACCCCGCCTACTACGCGCACATGATGCCCGCCAATGCTGCCGGTCCGTCCGAGCCCGACCTGTCGCCCCCTTCCGAGGCCGACCCGGGCGAGCTTCGTCGCCGGATCGAGGCGGGCGAGTGGGTCGTCGACCTGCGCGACCGCACGGTCTTCGCCGCCGGCCACGTGCCCGGTTCCCTGAACTTCGGGATCGAGGGCGTGTTCGCGACCTACCTGGGCTGGCTGATCGAGTGGGGCACCCCGCTCACCCTGCTCGGTGAGACCGCCGAGGAGGTGGCGAAGGCCCAGCGCGAGTTGGTGCGCATCGGCATCGACCGGCCCGCCGCGGCCGCCACCGGGACGCCCGAGAGCTGGGTGTCCGGAACCGACCACGAGGTGGCCACCTTCCCGGTCGCGACGTTCGCGGACCTCGCCCAGGTGCGGCACCACCGTGACGTCGTCGTCCTCGACGTACGCCGCGCGGACGAGTTCGTGTCGAGCCGCATCGACGGGGCCGTCAACATCCCCCTGCACGAGCTCCCGAAGCGTCTCGACGAGGTGCCCGCTGGAGAGGTGTGGGTCCACTGTGCGGGGGGCTACCGCGCGTCGATCGGCGCGTCCCTGCTCGCCGCCGCCGGCATCCGGCTCGTCTCGATCGACGACTCGTTCGACAACGCGGAGCAGGCCGGGCTGCACCTCGTTGAGGGCTCGGACGGCACAGCAGTCACGTGACGCCGCTGCTGGCCCTCGTGGCCGTCGTCGCCGGCGCCTTGATCGGCCTCGCGCTCGGGTCGCTGGGCGGGGGCGGCTCGGTCCTCGCGGTCCCCGTCCTCGTCTATGCGCTCGGGCAGAGCGCCGGACAGGCGACCACCGGCTCACTCGTGGTCGTCGGGATCACCTCGCTCGTCGGTGCGGTGACCGCGTGGCGGTCCGGGAACGTCCTGGTGAGCCGCGGGCTGATGTTCGGGGCGGTTGCCGTGGCCGGTGCGGCGGCGGGCGCGAAGGCTTCCGGCCTGGTGCCCCAGCCGGTGCTGCTGGCAGCGTTCGCCGCGCTGCTGGTGGTCGTTGCCGGCGTGATGGCCGTCCGCCAGTTCAGCGCCTCACGAGACGGCGACCCCCGTCGACGAGCCCAGCTCGACGACCCGATCGTCACCTTCAGCCCGACGTTTCTCTGCAACTGTCCGAAGGCGCTCAAGGTCCTCGGGACCGCCACCGTCGTGGGACTGCTGACGGGGTTCCTCGGGGTCGGTGGCGGCTTCCTCGTGGTCCCCGCGCTGGTGCTCTCACTCGGGCTGCCGATGGAGTTCGCCGCCGGTACCTCGCTGGTCGTCATCGCCATCACCTCCGCCGCCGCGCTCGCCGTACGAGCCGGCACCGGCGCCCACCCCGACTGGGGCCTGGTGGTCCTGCTCACCGTCGCGGCCCTGGGCGGTGGCCATGTAGGCGCCCGTCTCGCCGCCCGCGCGAACACCGACCGACTGCAGGCGGCCTTCACCGTCCTGCTCCTGCTGGTGGCCGGCTACACGGCCTGGCAGGCCATCCCCGCCCTCGTCTGACCACGTCACCGCTCACGTGCCACACCTCCACCGGTGTGAGCGGCGGCGTACTGCCCTGTCCTCCCGAGACCTGCACCACGACAGCAAAGGAAACCCTCATGACGTCGACGGTCATCAGCCGCCCGCGCCACCGGGCCCCCGGCCCTCCCGACCTCCCACCTGCCCTCGCCCCGCACTCCTCACCGGCCGCCGATCCCGACACGGGCACCGATGACGGCCTCCTGGGACGGCTGGGCGTGTGGGTCAACGACCACGCCCGGGTGACCGGTGGCGCCTGGCTGCTGGTGATCGTCGTCCTCGGCGCGTTCGCGCCCCAGGTGGAGAGCGAGCTGTCGGGCGCCGGCTGGCAGGCGAACGGGTCGGAGTCCGTCGCCGTGCGAGAGGCCGCCCAGAAGCACTTCGGCGGCAACTCGAGCACCGCGATCCAGGTCGTCGTCCACGATGCCGACGCCACCCCGAAGCGGCCGGTCACCACCGGTGCCGGCAAGGCTGTGCTGGCCGAGGCGACCTCACAGCTGAAGGCCGACGACCGCATCGGGACCGTGGTCCGGCCGCAGCCGGGCGCGACCCTGTCCCGAGACGGGAAGACGGCGGTCCTGCTCGCCGGGGCCGACGCCGACCCCAACGACATGGTCCGGGCGGCTGACGACCTCAAGGCCCCGCTTCAGGACCTCTCCCGCGGAAGCGTCCAGGTCAACCCCACCGGGGCCTCGCTGCTCTGGTCGGACTTCAACAAGGCCAACCTCGACGCGATGATGAAGTCCGAGCTGTTCTCCTGGCCCGTGACGCTCGCCATCCTGGTCATCGCGTTCGGTGCGCTCGTCGCCGCCGGGCTGCCCTTGATCCTCACGGTGGCCGGACTCGTCGCCTCCGCCGGGTCGCTCGTGCTGCTCAACCAGGTCACACCGGTCTCCATCTGGGCGATGAACTTCGCGATGATGTTCGCTCTCGCCCTGGGGATCGACTACGCGCTGTTCCTGGTGGTGCGCTACCGCGCGGCCCGCGCGGCCAGTGGGAATGCCCGCGCTGCCGTGGCCGAGACCATGGACACCGCCGGGAAGGCCGTGCTGCTCTCGGGGCTGACGGTCCTGGTCTCACTGTCCGCGGTGATGCTCGTCCCCTCTCCCGCGTTCCGCTCGATGGCCGGTGGAATCATGCTGGCCGTGGTCTTCGTGCTGGCCGCGACCCTGACGCTCCTCCCGCTGGTCCTGGGCAAGCTGGACCTGCGCATCAACAAGGGCGCCCTTCCGTGGTCGCACTCGGGCGAGCACCGCTCCCGCGCCTTCGCCGCCTGGGGCGAGCGGCTCTGGCGGCGACCCGTCGCATTCGGGCTGGCCTCGCTTGCGGTTCTCCTGTTGCTGGCGGCCCCGCTGCTGGGGCTGCGCACCGCGATGCCGTCGATCAAGGTGCTGCCCGACGACGCGTCCGCTCGGGTCGGCTACGACCTGGTCAAGGAGGGCTTCGGCAAGGGCGCCCCCGGCACCCTGCAGGTGGTCGTGGAGAAGGACCAGGCGAAGAACGCCACCAAGGTCCTCGCGAGCGATCCCGGGATCAAGGGGGCCCTGCCGGCCCAGCCGTCCTCGGACGGCAGCCGCTACGCGCTCATCTCCGCCGTCCCCAAGGTCGACCCCTCCAACCCGGAGCTGGCGACCACGGTGGACCGGCTGCGCTCCGACCTGCCGGGCACCGCACACGTGGGTGGAGCGGCCGTGGAGAACCTCGACCTCAAGAGCCAGCTCGACGACTCCACGCCGCTGGTGGTGGGGGTGGTGCTCGCGCTCGGCTTCCTGCTCCTGCTGGTGGCTCTCCAAGCCCCCTTGATCGCCCTGCTCGGCACCTTGGCGAGCCTGCTGTCGACGGCTGCCGCCTTCGGGGTGGCCCGCCTGGTGTTCCAGGAGGGATGGGGATCGGACCTCTTCGGCTTCGAGCCCCAAGGCTTCCTCGACGCCTGGGCGCCGGTGTTCTTCTTCGCGATGATCTTCGCGATCGCCATGGACTACACGGTGTTCCTGCTCGCGTCCGCCAAGGAGCACTACGAGCACTCGGGCGACCCGCACGAGGCCATGGTCGGAGCGCTGGCCCACTCCGGGCGGGTGATCTTCGCGGCCGGCGCCGTGATGGTCGCGGTGTTCTTCACCTTCGCGCTGTCCGGACCGCTGCCGCCCAAGGAGATGGGGATCGTGCTCGGAGTCGCGGTGCTGCTGGACGCCTTCCTGGTCCGGCTCGTGCTGTTACCCGTCCTGCTCCGCCTCACCGGGCGTGCCGCATGGTGGGTGCCCGCTTGGTTGCACCGCGTGCTTCCCGACATCCGCTTCTCGCACGGCTGACCCGACCCCCGAACCGACCCCACACCAGCCCCCCAACAGACCGCCCCGACAGACCGCCCCGACAGACCGCTGAACCCCACCTCAAGGAGAAGATCAACCATGTGCCGACCCGTCACCTGCAAGACCTGCGGCAAAACCACCTGGGCAGGCTGCGGCCAGCACGTCGCCCAGGTCCGGGCCACCGTCCCCGCCCACGACTGGTGCCCCGGCGGCCACCCCAAGGCCGAGCGCACCGGGGGCGGCTGGTGGGGCAAGCTGCTGGGTCGTCGCTGAGTCGTCGCTGGGCTCGTGACTGGGCTCGTGACTGGGCTCACCACTGGGCTCACCACTGGGCTCACCACTGGGCTCACCACTGGGCTCATCACTGGGCTCACCACTGGGCTCACCACTGGGCTCACCACTGGGCTCACCACTGGGCTCACCACTGGGCTCACCACTGGGCTCACCACTGGGCTCACCACTGGGCTCACCACTGGGCTCACCACTGGGCTCACCACTGGGCTCACACGTGGGCGAGCCCCTTGCGCACCAGCACGTTGCCGTAGCTGCGGGTCTCCCCGGTGCGTACGACCGCGAACGCCGTCTCGGCCTCGCGGTAGAACGCGAAGCGGTCCAGCAGCTCCACCTCGTCGAGGCTCTGGCTCGCGGCCTCGGCCAGCTGGCGCTGCACCTCGAGCAGGACCCCGTCCGCCGACGCCATCAAGGCGACGGCGGGCGGGTCGTCGAGCGGCAGGACCGTGCACACCGCTCGCAGCAGAGCGGGAGTCCCGACGGCCGGGGTCACCAGCAGGCGTTCGGCGAGCCGGGCCGCCGGGAAGTGAGCGTCGGCCAGGACGACGGTGTCCCCGTGGCCCATCGCGTCGAGAGCAGCCAGCAGCTCGCCGGTCAGCAACGGGTCGATGCCATTCAGCACCTCACACCTCCAGGGTCGGGCAGGGGATCGGGCGGTGACGAGCCGTACACGCGACGTGCCGTGCCGGCAAGGAGACTCTGCTGCTCCGAGGTTGACAGCTCACCGACGAGTCCCGCGACCACGTGCCAGTGCGCCGAGTAGCCGCCGTACGGCACGGTCATCGGCCAGTCGCCGCCGTACATCAGCCGCTCCGCGCCGAAGGCGTCGAGAGCGGTGTGCAGGACCGGCCGCAGCGCGGCCTCGGTGAACGGCTGCCCCGGCTGCTGGAGGCCCGACACCTTGGCCACCGCCCGGGGAGAGGCCGCGGCGACCGCGCGCAGCGACGCCTCCCACTGCGGCATGCGGGCGGTCCCCCGTGGCGGCTTGCCGAGGTGGTCGACGACCACCGTCAGGTCGGGCAGGTCACGCGCCAGCGCTGCCACGGCGTCGAGGTGACGCGGCCACGCGTCGGGGACGTCGAAGGCGAGCCCTCGAGCGGCGATGGCCGACAGCGAGAGTCGGACCTCGGGCAGGGACAGGAAGCCGTCGCGGGGGTCCTCGTGGACGAGGTGCCTCACCCCCCGAAGCGTCGGGTTGTCCGCCCAGGCGTCGAGCTGGGCCTCGGCCTCCCGAGGGGCGTCCAGCCTGACCCAGCCGACCACCCCGGCGAGCACGTCGTGACGGGCTGCGGCAGCGAGCATGAACTCCGTGTCCGCCACCGTGTCGTCGGACTGCACGAGCACCGCGGCGCCGATGCGGGCCTCGGCCAGCACGGCGGCCGCCTCCGCCGGCAGAAAGCTGCGGTTCAGCTCGCCGTGGCGCGTCCCGAGCCACCCGTGGCCTCCTCCCGCGAGGTCCCACACATGGAGGTGGCTGTCCACGACGTCGGCCGGCAGCGTCATGGCAGCAGGCCCTCCTCACGCAGCCGGGCCCACAAGGCGGACGGGAGCCTGGTGATCGAGGACGCCGCATTGGCCCGCACCTGAGCAGGATCCGCGGCCCCGGCGACGACGTGGCTGACCACCTCGTCCTGGAGGGGGTACTGCACCGCAGCGGTCGCGAGGGAGACTCCGGCGTCGCGGCAGACGCCTGCGATGCGCCGGGTTCGTTCGACGAGCTCGGCAGCCGCCGGCTGGTAGTCGAACCAGGAGGTCCGGCTCGGTTCCTCGTCGCTGAGCAGCCCGGAGTTGAAGACGGCCGCCGCCACCACGCGGGTGCCGTGGCGCCGACAGTCGGGGAAGACCCGCTCTGCTGCCGACTGGTCGAGCAGGGTGTGCCGGCCGGCCACCATGAGGACGTCGAGCAGCCCGGTGCGCGCATGAGCGGCGAGCGTGCTCGTCGACATGGACGCGACCCCCACCTCGTCGGTCGCGCCGTCGTCACGCAGCTGGGCCAGCGCCGACCCGAGCGCCTCGGCAACAAGAGGCGAGCCGGAGCTCTCGGGATCGTGCAGGTACACCACGTCGGCGCGGTCGAGGCCCATCCTGGTCAGGGACTCCTCGAGGCTGCGCCGCATGCCGTCGAGGCTCACGTCCCAGACCCGGTGCAGGCGGGCCGGTACGACGAAGTGCTCCGCGTCGTCGAGGCCCCCGGACCAGTCGGGGTCGGGCCGCAGCAACCGGCCGACCTTGGTCGAGACGACGACCTCCTCCCGGGGGCGGGTGCGCAGGAACTCCCCCAGCCGTCGTTCGGCGAGTCCCAGGCCGTAGTGGGGCGCGGTGTCGAAGTGCCGGACGCCGCAGTCCCAGGCGGCCTCCAGGATCCCCCACGCCTGCTCGTCGCTCAGCTCCCGGCGCAGGTTGCCGAGGTTGGCGGTGCCCAGGCCCAGAGGGGGCCGCTCCGCGACGGCCGTCCCCTCGGTCGTCACGTCGACCACGACAGCCACCGGCGAGGGTTGTCGACCAGCACCTGGTCGATCACGTCGTCACCGAGCAACCGGCGCATCCGGGGGACGAACCGGTGACCCAGGTAGGCAAGCCCCGGCATGCCACCGTAGGCGACGTACCGGCTGGCGCGTGCGACGTCGCCGCCGAGCAGAACCGACCCGCCGTACCCGGCGGACGCCACCGCCTCCAGGCAACCGAGGATGCCGCTGTCCGGTGCCGAGCGGGCGCGGGCGGGCCCGTCATAGCCGAGGAACGCGCCGCGGTCTGCGAGCTCGGCGTGCAGGACGGGGTCGGGATTGCGGTCGACGTGCGCCAGGGTCACGCGGGCCGCCGGCACCCCCAGCTCAGCGAGGTGGTCGAGGACCTCGTGGGCAGCCGTCGCGTGCTCGGTGTGCACCATGACAGGCGCACCGGTGGCCCGGTGCGCCTGCGCCACCGCCTCGGCGACCCTGCGCTCGAACGGGCTGATCCGCCAGTAGCCGATGCCCATCTTGAGCACGCCTGCCCGGGCCGCCACCCGCGCCGCACTGCTGTCAACCGTGTCAATGACCGCCATGCCGTCGACGAGGTCGCCGAGGAAGCGTGCGGCGAGCTGGTCGCCGCTCTGCCCCAGCACCCAGTGAGTCTCACCATAGTGCTCTTGTCGGTGGGCTCCCGTCGAGGCGATGACCTGCAGCCCGGAGGACGAGGCTGCCCTCGCGAGCGCCGCGGGGTCGCGGCCGAGCCCGATCGGCGTCGCGTCGACCACCGACTCGAACCCTGACTCGCGCAGCAGGCCCGCCTCCGTGGTGCTGGCGCGCTCGTCGGTGAGCTCGTCGCCGGGGAGGAGGGGGCTGACCTGGAAGAGGTGCTCGTGGTAGTCGACGCGTCCGAGCAGGAGCGGGTCCACGTCACCTCCGGTGGTCCTGACCAGCCGGCCCGCGGTCGTCATCGGACCGTCTCGGCCAGCGCGGCCAGGTCCTCGATCGTGTCCGGCGCCAGCCGGCGGCCGAACACCTCCTGGACCGCATGGCTCCAGCCGTGGACGAAGTACCGCCAGCCGTCATGGACCGCGAGCTCGCGCTCGTGCTGCTGCCCTTGCGCCAACCGGAGGAAGTCCAGGGAGCCGCGGTAGTTGATCTCCCACACCACCGCGGCGCGGGGGAAGCGGGTGTCCGCCGCGACGGGGCTTCCCGGCCGGTCCTTTCCGAGGCCGGTCGCGTTGACGACCAGCGAGCCGGGTGCTGCGCCCCCGACGAGGCCGCCGGCCTCCTGGGGTGTTCTCGTCTCGACGTAGCGGAACCTGCTGCGGTCGAGCCCGGCGCGTTCGTGCACGTCGCGCAGGTGCGCGAGCCTGTCCGGGTCGACGTCGGTGACCGTGACGTGTGCGGGGGGGTGGGCGCTCTGCGCGAGGTAGGTGCTGATCGCCGTGCCGGCCCCGCCGGCGCCGAGGCACACGGCCTCGCCACGATCCGCCCAGTCCGGCGGGAGGATCTCGCGGAGCGCGAGACCTGCGGTGATCGGGTCCTTGGCACCACCGAGCAGCCGGCCGTCCCGCTTGGAGATCGAGGAGATCTCGCCGCACTGACGGCTGAAGTCGTCGAGCTCGTCGAAGAGATCTCGGGCGGCCTCGTACACCCGGAGCTTGTGGGTGGTGACCAGGGCTCCCAGGCACGTCTCGTCGTCCCGGAGGGTGCTCACCAGGTCGCGGTAGACATCGTCGCTGGCGCCGAGGGGTACGTCGTGTCCGCGCAACCGCCGCGTCGGCAGCCCCAGATGGTCCGCCCACAGGGGAAACACCCGCACGATCGAGGAATGGGCGGTGTCGACCCCCACGAAGGCCATCGCCGGGCCGCTCATGGACCCGGCCGGGGTGCGACGGCAGCCATGAACGCCCTGGCCCGGCGGGTGATCTCCGCGTGGTCCCCCCGGGCGAGGAGGTCCGCGGACACCAGGTCCCCGCCTGCCCCCAGGCAGACGGCGCCGACCTCGAGCCAGGTGCGGGCGTTGTCCACGCTGACCCCGCCGGTCGGCATGAAGGGGACGTCCGGGAAGGGTCCGCGCAGGGCGCGCAGGTAGTCGGGTCCACCCAGAGAGCCCGGGAACAGCTTCACCAGGTCCGCGCCGAGGTCCGTGGCGGCCATCACCTCCGAGGGGGTCAGCGCGCCCAGGGCGAACGGTGCGCCGCTGGCGCGCATCGCCTCCGCCACCTCTGCCGTCACGCCGGGTGAGACCAGGAAGTCGGCGCCGGCCCCGACGGACTCCGCGACCTGACGAGTCGTCGTCACCGTCCCGGCGCCGACGACCACCTCGTCGCCGTACTCGGCTCGCAGCCGCGCGATGACATCCGCGGCCCCCGGGGTCGAGTAGGTGATCTCCAGCGCCCGGACGCCACCGTCGACGAGTGCGGCGGCACCGCTGACCGCGGCTCCGGCGTCCGGCGCACGCATCACGGCCACGACGACATGCTGCTCGAGCCGTTCGAGGACGCTCATCGTCACGTCCCCACGCGGTTGACCGGATGCGGCGGCGGGTCTCCACGCAGCACCGCCAGGACGTCGCCGACGGCGAGTCGTCCCATGCGGGTCACTGCCTCGTCCGTCTGGCCGCCGAGGTGCGGTGTGACCAGGACCCGGTCGGCGAGGTCGGCGGCCAGCAGCGGACTGGGCGTCCCACGGCCGTGCTCGGAGGCCAGGGTGTCGCAGGCGTAGGCCCGCACGTGCCCTGCGCGCAGGTTGTCGGCCAGTGCCTGCTCGTCGACGAGGTCGCCCCGTGCGGTGTTGACCACGGTGACGCCCGCACGCAGCTGCGACAGCCGGTCGCGGTCGAGGACCAGCTGCCCGCCCGGCGCGTGCAACGACAGCACGTCGCTGCGAGCGGCGAGACGGGCGAGATCCACCAGCTCCACGTCCAGCAGGGGTGAGCTCGAGAGCTGCGGGTCCACCGCGAGCACACGGCCGCCGAAACCGAGCAGCCGACGCGCCACCGCCTGCCCGATGTGCCCGAAGCCGAGCAGGCCGACCGTCAGTGCGCCCAGCTCACGGCCTCGCCGTACGGCCCAGTCGCCACGGGCGACCGCGGACGCGGAGACCGTGACATGGCGCAGTGCGTCGAGCAGGAGCGCGATCGTGAGGTCGGCGACGGCATCGGTGCTGGCCCCGGGGGTGATGGTGACCCACAGTCCCCGACGGGTGGCGGCGGCCACGTCCACCGCGTCGTACCCCACGCCGTAGCGCGCCAGCACCGTGAGCCGGGGAGCCAGTGACAGCATCGCCTCGGTGACCGGCGCGGTGCCGGCGATCCAGGCGACGGCGTCCGGCAGCACCTCGGCGAGCTCGCTCACGTCGTGCCGACTGTCCGCGCGTACGACGTCGAGCCCGGCAGCCTCGAGGTCGCGCTGGGGCACCGGGTCGGAGACGGCGAAGGATCGCGAGGTCACCACGACGGACCCGACGCTCACGGTGCCCTCGACTCGACGGATCGGCGGACCCCGCTGAACCACGGCACGAGGGCGTCATAGGCCCGGCAGAACCAGGCATGCTGCTCGGCGTACCTCGCGTGGCGCTCCTCGTCGGGCGTGAACTCCGCGGTGACCTGCGACAGGTCGCGGCTGCGGGAGAAGTCGTCGATGGACCCGATCGCCACCCCGGCCGTCACGGCGGCCCCCAGGCTGTTGCCCTCTCCCGCAACGCTGCGACGCCGTGTCACGCAGCCCCACTGGTCGGCGAGGACCTGCAGCCAGACGTCGCTCTCGGCGCCACCCCCCACCGCGTCGACAGACTCGACGGCCACCCCGGTGGCGCGGAAGGCCTCGACACAGGTGAGCAGGTTGAAGCCCACGCCCTCGAGCACGGCCCGGGTGAGGTCGGCGGGGCCGTGGTGCCGGGCCAGTCCGACGAAGGTGCCGCGCGCGTCCGGGTTCCAGTAGGGCGAGCGCTCCCCGAGGACATAGGGCAGGAAGTACAGCCCGTCCGCGGCGGCGGCCGTCGAGCGGGCCGCCTCCACCAGGGTGTCGTACCGGCCGGATCCACCACCCGGCACGAGCACGTCGCTGAGCCACTCCAACGAGCCGCCTCCGGCCTGCATGGTCGCCGTCGGCACGAAGTGACCGGGACGGACGTGGTCGAAGGTCATGGTGGCCATCCCGGGGTCGTACAACGGCTGGGTCGTGGTCATCGAGATCCACGACGACGTCCCCAGGCAGACGTAGGGACCGTCCTCCGGTCTCGTGACACCGGCGCCGACCGCGGCCATCGGGCCGTCGCCCCCGCCGACCACGACCGCCGTCCCGGCACTCAGCCCGGTCTCGCTCGCCGCCCGGTCGCTCACGGTGCCGGCCATGTGGGTCGAGGGCACGACCTCGGGGAACAGCCCCGCGTCCAGACCCGCGGCCTCGAGGACCGGCTCCGACCACGTGCGACGGTGCTGGTCGAAGGCGTTCATCGCCGAGGCGTCGCTGGGGTCGGTGACCAGTCGGCCGGTCAGCCGCCAGACGAGGTAGTCCTTCGCGGCGCAGACGTGGCGCACCCGCGCGAACGAGTCGGGCTCGTGCTCGCGCACCCACATCGCCTTGGTCAGTGTGTACGTCGGGTTCAGCCGGTGCCCCAGGATGCGGTAGGCCTCCTCCTCGCCCACCAGGGCGGCCACCTCGGCCGCCTGCCGGCCGGAGCGGGTATCGGCCCAGATGATCGCCGGACGCACCGGACGGTGGTCGGCGTCGAGCAGGACCGCGCCCATCATCTGACCGGAGAAGGACACCGCCGAGACCGCCTGGGGCGCCGTGCCGGTCCGCTCCAGGAGTCGGCGCGTCGCCGCCCCCAGCGCCTGCCACCACGCCTGCGGGTCCTGCTCGGCCTGTCCCCCCGGACCGTAGTGGGTGTCATAGGGAGCGGTGAAGGACGCGACCAGCGTCCCGTCGTCCTCGTGCAGCGAGGCCTTGTCCCCGGTGGTGCCCAGGTCGTGCGCGAGCAGCACGGTCTCACGTCTCCCAGCCGACGAGCCGGACACCCTCGTCGGTGCGCATCACCCGCCTGCCCATGCCGTGCTCGACCACCCAGCCGTAGTCGTGCCCGGCGGATCCGGGGTAGACCGCCAGGAACGAGTACGGCTCGTCGCCGGTGTTGACCGACCGGTGGGCCCAGCCCGGCGGGATGTAGCCGATGGCACCCGGCGCCATCTCCACCCACTCGGTCCGCTCGCCGTCGTGCAGCAGCAGCCCGCCCTGGCCACCCAGCCCGAGGTAGATCTCCCCCTGGGGGTCCGGGTGCTGGTGCCCCTTGGTCATGTAGAGCTCGTCGGCACACGAGCCGGGAAGGATCGTGGTGATGGACTGGGGGAGCTCGCGGTCGGCCTCGGGAACCGCGGAGGAGCAGACGCGATAGACCACACGGTCGTCCTCGGTGACCTCGCGGCGCCAGGCGTCCTGGTCGCGAAAGAGACCCTCGAGGTCGGAGAGCCGGCGGACCAGCACGGGCCCCTCGGGGCTCAGGGTCCCCGACCCCGGGTCCATCAGGATGCGGAACGGATCCACCGGTCGGGTGGCGAACTCTCCCACGGATGCGTCCTCCCGCCTTCTTGACGTCCTGTCAGGACAGGCTATCAAGTGCGGGGCGCGGCCGGCACCCACCGAAGGGCGCGATCGACGACCTCCGGCACGCGCTCAGTTCCCTTCGGTGACCACCATCATCGGGTTCCCCCGCTGATGGGAGTCCCGACGGCGCAGGTCGACCTCGAACCGGCTCCGGTCCCCCCGGTGGAAGGCCACGAAGCTCTCCACGGGACGCGCGTCCTGGTCCACCGAGACGCTGCGCAGGACCAGGAGCGGGTCGCTGCGACGCACCCCGAGCAGCCGTGCCATGCGCGCGCCGGCCAGCGCTGCCTCGACGACGCGGCGGCCCCGCACCAGGCGGACGCCATAGTCATCCTCGAGGAGCTGGTAGAGCGACCGGTCGGTGAGGTCCTCCTTCTCCAGACCGGGCGCCGCCCAGTGCGGTACGTCGGTGACGGCGAAGACCCACGGCTCCCCCGCGACGAAGCGCAGCCGCTCGATGTGGACCACGGGGTCGCCGACCCCGATCTCGAGGTCCGCAGCCTGGCTGTCGTCCGCCGGCGCCACCGCGATCTTCTTGACCTCGCTGTGCAGCTCGAGCCCTCGCGCGGCGACGTCCTCGAAGAGACCGGTCAGCCCCGCGATCAACCCCTCGTTCGCCGGAGCGGGCGCGACGAAGGTGCCCCGCCCCTTGTCCCGGGTGATGACCCCCTCGACCTCGAGCTCACTGAGCGCCTGCCGTACCACGGTCCGCGACACGTCGTACAGCGAGCAGAGCGCGTGGTCGCCCGGCAGCAGGTCTCCGGGCTTGCGGTCGTTGTCGACGATGTCGGCCACGATGAGCTGCTTGAGCTGGTGGTAGAAGGGCATCGGGGACGAACGGTCGATGCGACGTGCTCTCAGCGACGCGGGGCCCCGGGCCTGCTGCGCCATGTTCCAGCTCCTTTCAGCCGGTCGCTGCTACGACATCGTCCCATCGGGGGATCGAGCCGCGCCCAGCTGTTGGTCGAGAAAGGCGCGCGCGGTCGTCGCCAGCTCCATCGAGTCCTCCCAGAGGTCGCGCCAGATGGAGAGCGCGGAGGAGAGCGTCGGATGGACCACGGCCGAGGAGAACGACTCGAAGGTGATCGTGCCGGCGTACCCCACGTCGTGCAGCGCCGCGAAGAACTCCTGCCAGGGGATGCTCCCGGTCCCGAGCTGTCCGCGGTGCGACTCGCCGACGTGCACGTAGCCCAGGCGATCGGCCGCGGCCGCAGCCAGGACGGCTGCTCGGAAGGAGCGCTCCTCGATGTTCATGTGGTAGGTGTCCAGGTGCGCGACGACGTTGTCGCGACCGGTGTCCTCGATGAACCTCAGCGTCTGCTCGGTGGTGTTGAGCAGGTTGGTCTCGTAGCGGTTGCAGAACTCCAGCCCGAGCGTGATGCCTGAGGCCTGCGCGAGGTCCGCCAGCCAGGCGATGGTCTCCACCGCGTTGTCCCGGCCCCGCTCGGTGGCAGGGTGTGTGTACCGGCCGAGCTTCCCGTAGATGACACCGCCGAGGTAGGTGCCCCCCACGTCTCGCGTCAGCTCCAGGGCCCGCTGCAGCCGTCGTCGTCCGGCCGCCACCACGCCCGCGTCCTCGCTGCTCACGTCGGTGGCGTCGTCGAGCCCCAGCGATACGGCGGCGCGCAGTCCGTGCTCCGCCAGGAGCCCCACCGTCAGCTCGGCGTCGAAGGAGTCGGGATCCATCGCCGACAGCTCGATCAGGTCGAAGCCGGCCTCGCTCGCGGAGGCGATCGCGTGTCGTGCCTCGGGCGGCGCCCAGCCCCCGACCCACACCAGCGAGTGGATCCCGATCGGGTTCGTCACGTTGTCCGTCATGGCCCTGCCTTCCAGCACGCACGTCGACAGTTGTGGCCTAGCGCTCGGAGCCCCCGAGAAGGCCGGTCACCAGACGCTTCTGGAGCACGATGGCCGCAGCGATCATCGGCACCATCGAGATCAGCGAGATCGCACAGATGTTCCACCACGACGTGCCGAGCTGGCCCTGCTGCTGGGCGATCGCGATCGGCAGGGTCGTGGCCTGGGTCTGCGTGAGCATGACCGCGAACAGGAAGTCGTTCCAGGAGAACGAGAAGGCGAGCAGTGCCGTCGCGATCAGTCCGGGCGTGGTCAGCGGCAGGGAGATCCGCCAGAAGATCATGAAGCGGTTGGCTCCGTCCGTCAGCGCCGCCTCCTCCAGCTGGACGGGGACCTGCCGGAAGTAGTTCTGCATGAACCACACCACCAGCGGGAGCGCGAAACCGGTGTAGACGATCGTCATGCCCGCGATCGTGTCGAGCAGCCGGACCTGCCGGAACAGGATGAAGAAGGCCATCACGACGACGACCGGCGGCATCATCCGCTGCGAGATGATGAAGAACGAGATGTCCCGGGACCCCATCCAGGCGAGCTTCAGGTCGAACCTCGCCAGACCGTAGGCGGCAAGCGTCCCGACGAACATCGCGATGAGGGTGCTGAGGGTCACCGCGATCAGGCTGTTCACGAGCGGTTGCACGATCGAGTTGTCGCCGCCGAGGATGCTCCTCCAGGCACCGAGCGACGGCGTGAAGTCGACGAACGGGAGGAAGCGCGCGCCGTTGTAGATGGACTGCGTGTCCTTGAAGGCCGTGATGAGCACCCAGTAGAGCGGGAACAGCACGAAGAGCGCCCACAGCGTCAGGGGGATGTAGCGCCACCGTCCCTTGCTGGTCATGTCTCCACCCTCCTGAGCAGCCGTCGCGACACCGACAGGAACAGGGTCGAGGCGACGATGACGAGCACCAGCAGGGCCAGGGCGATGGTCGCGCCGTACCCGAGGTCGAAGGACTGGAAGCCCTGGAAGAAGCCGAACAGCGTGGTGCTCGTGGTGGCCGTGCCCGGCCCTCCTCCGGTGAGGAGGAAGATCTGTCCGAAGACCTGGAACGAGTCGATCATCCGCAGGAAGATCGCCATGACCGACACCGGAGCCAGCATCGGCACGATCACCCGCATGATGAGCTGGAAGCCACCCGCCCCGTCGATGCGGGCAGCGTCGATGATCTCCGACGGGATGGACTGCAGTCCCGCCAGCAGGAGCAGGAAGACCAGGGGCGTCCACTCCCACACGTCCATGATCACCACCGAGACCACGGCGAGATGGCTGCTCGAGAGCCAGCCCGGCGAACCCAGGTGCAGCGCTCGCAGGATCTCGTCGATGGGGCCGTTGCTCTGGTCGTACAGCATCCGCCACATGAACCCGATCGCCACCGGGGCCAGCATCATCGGGATCGAGAACAGCACCCGGAAGAACCCACCGCCGGGGAGGTGCTCCCGGAGAAGCAGCGCCAGCGACAGACCGACGACGAACTCCACCACGACCGCGATGACCGTGAAGAGCAGCGTGAACGAGACCGAGCCCCAGAACTGGCCGTCGTGGAGCAACGTGGTCCAGTTGCCCAGCGTGAAGGCACCGAACTGGAGACCGGTGCTGGTGTCGACCCGTCGGAAGCTGAGCAGCAGCGAGTACACGAGCGGGAAGGTGTTCAGCAGCAGCAGGACGGCCACGCACGGCAGGACGAACCCCCAGCCGACCGTCCGGAGCCGTCGGTCCGCGCGGAGCCGTCCGTGACCCGGGTCTCCCGAGGTCGCGCCGCGGGCGGGTCGGCCGCGGACTTCCGCGCCTGTGCTTGCGGTCACGGTGACCCCCTCAGGCGCTGATGACCTTGGCGTTCAACGACTCCTTGTACGCCTTGAGCTGCTTGTCCTTGCCCTTGCGCTCGTTGAGCTGCTTCCACTGCGACGCCAGACCGTCCAGGGCGTCCTGGGCCTTCTTCTGCCCGGACACCACCTGCTGGGCGGCGACCTCGGTGGAGTCCTGGAAGCTCGCCGCGCCGGGCAGGCGCAGGTCGCTGACGGCACCCGGGTCGGTGTCGCTCTTGCGCATGGCCTCGAGGTACTCGGTCAGGTCGTTGGCGGGGTAGCCGATCTTCTTCCAGGCCGCCTCGTTCTTCAGCTGGGAGAGCCGGAACGGGTTCATGCCGCTGTTGGCACGGGTCACCATCTTCATCGAGAACTCCGGACCAGCCAGGAACGAGAGGAACTTGTAGGCCATGTCCACGTCGGTGGCGGCCTTGGGGACGACGCCCACCCAGCCACCGAAGGCCAGCCAGCCCGGCCTGTTCGGCGTCGACTGCTTGACCCAGTCCTCCTTCTTGTAGTCGTAGACCTCGTCGGCCCCGGGAAGGAGCTGGGAGCCGATCTTCCCTCTGACCTTGCTGTCCTTCTGGAGCTCCCCGATGATCGGGGTGTCGTCCCAGTCGATGCCCAGCACCGCCTCGCCATTCGCGAAGCGCTGGCGGACCTCGTTGCTGTCGAAGTTGATCATCCCCGGCGGGCCGTACTTCACGGCCTCGGCGTAGTTCTCCATGCCCCTGACGTGACCCGGGTTGTTCACCAGCGGCTCGAGGTTGTCGGGGTTGAACCACATCGCGCCGGGCAGGTCCGGCTTCGCGCAGTGGGACACACAGTTCGACGCGTAGTACCAGAACGCCTGTCCGCCGTGACGGTAGGCCTCGACCACGCCGTGCACGCCGTACTTGCCGTCCCCGAAGAACCGGGCGATGTTCATGAAGTCGTCCCAGGTCGCGGGTGGTGCGAGGGGCTTCCCGAACTCCTTCTGGAACTTCTTGCTCAGACCCTTGTCCGAGAGGATGTCGCGGCGGTAGTAGCAGAGCTGGTTGTCCCCGTCGATCGGGATCGCCACCTGCCGACCGTTCCACTGGGCGTTGCCCTGGTAGATGACGTCGTTCCAGTCCAGCGAGGTGTCCTTCTTGACCCGGTCCGTCAGGTCCTCGACGAAGGCGTGCAGGTCGCCGAGCCAGCTCGAGGCGGCCAGGACGACGTCGTACGACCCGCCGCCGGTCTGGAAGTCCGCGAGCGTCTTGGTGTACAGCTGGCCGAAGGGCGCGGTGATCAGCTTGACGGTGACCCCGGTCTTCTTCTTGAACTCCGCGGCCGAGGCCGCGACCGCGCTGGCGATCGGAGGACCGGTCTGCGTGAACACCCGCAAGGTGTTCTTGTCGCCGCCGCCGCTGGAGCTGCACGCGTCCAGGAGGGAGGCGCCGGCGCCGGCGGCCGCGAAGGCTGCAGCGCCCTTCAGGAAGGCCCGACGGCCGATGTCGTCGTGAAGCAGCTCGCGTCCGGTCATGTGCGCCCCTCGGAGAGTAGTCCGGCACCTATCATTACAGGATGCCAACAGCATCACATGTGGCGACTGACACTGTGAAGCCCCAAAAAGTCGGAGGTCACAGCGACGCGGTGCGGTGGTAGCGTCCCGGCACGACAACGCAGCCGGAGGTCCCCGTGGTCAAGTCGGTCAAGGTCGTCGCCCTGCTCAAGGCAGAGCCGGGCATGGACCGTGAGACGTTCACCCGCCGCTGGGTCACCGAGCACGCACCGCTGGTGCTGCGCATGGAGCGGCTGCGGGGGTACCGCATCAACGTGGCTACCGAGGAGCAGGAGCTTCCCGGCGACCTGCCGTACGACGGCACAGCAGAGCTGTGGTGGGACTCGCTGGAGGACATGCGGGCTGACTTCGCCTCCGCGGAGGGTCTCTTCGCCGGCGACGACGCCGACAGCTTCACAGTGGTGCGTCAGCACATCTACACCGAGGAGCACGTGCTGCGCTGAGCGGTGCGACCGGACTGCGATCTGGAAGGACGGGGAGTGGACACGTCGACGGTGTGTGTCGTGGGTGCCGCCAACATCGACCTGATCAGCTATGTGCCACGGCTGCCCGAGCTCGGTGAGACGTTGCACGGCACGCGTTTCCGCATGGGCTTCGGAGGCAAGGGAGCGAACCAGGCGGTGATGGCGGCCAAGCTCGGGGCGTCGGTGTCGATGGTGACCAAGCTCGGCCGCGACACCTTCGGTGAGGGCACGTTGGAGAACTTCCGGGCTCTGGGGGTCGACACCCGGTTCGTCTGCTTCACCGATGACGCCGCCTCAGGGGTAGCACCGATCTTCGTGGATCCCTCCGGCAACAACGCCATCGTCATCGTCACCGGTGCGAACGACCTGCTCACCTCCGACGAGATCGACCGGGCCCGGCCCGCGATGGCCCGGGCCGGTGTCGTCGTGTGCCAGTTGGAGATCCCGGCGGAGGTGAGCCTGCTGGCCTTGCGGGCCGCGCGGGAGGAGGGCACGCGCACGATTCTCAACCCGGCGCCGGCGCGGGCCGACCTGCCGGACGAGCTGCTCGAGCTCAGCGACGTGTTCTGCCCCAACCAGAGTGAGGCGTCACTCGTGACCGGGCTCCCCGTCGCCAGCGTCGACGACGCGACTGCGGCGGCCCACACGATCCTGGCGCGAGGCCCGGGGGCAGTGGTGATCACCCTCGGGGTGGACGGCTGTCTGGTGGCGGACAGCGAGGGAACCGAGCACATCGCGGGCGTGGCGGTGGACGCCGTGGACAGCACCGGCGCGGGCGACGCGTTCGTCGGTGCGCTCGCCTGCCTCCTCGCCCGCGGCGACCCGCTGCGGGATGCGGCGAGGTGGGCCAACCGGGTCGCCGCGCTGAGCGTCCTCGGGCACGGCACGCAGACGAGCTTCCCCGCACGCACCGACCTGCCCCCGGAGCTCTCGCGGGTGCTGGAGTCGATGCCATCGGGGGAGGCCTGACGTGCTGTCGCTGTACGTCGACACCGCGGTCCGTGACGAGGCGGGCCCGCTGCTCGAGCTCGGCATCTTCCGGGGCCTGACCACCAACCCGCTGTTGCTCGAGCGCGCGGGCCTGGGTCCAGACGGCCTGGCCGACCTGGTGGCGTGGGCCGTCGACCGCGGGGTCGAGGAGATCTTCTGCCAGGCGTGGGGCGCGACGGCCGACGAGCTCATCGGCCGCGGGGAGACGCTGCGAGGACTCGACCCGAAGGTGGTCGTCAAGCTGCCTGCGACACGCGAGGGGACCAAGGCGGCGACGGTCCTCGCCGGCCGCGACGTGCCCACACTGCTGACCGCCGTACACAGTGCGCCGCAGGCGGTGCTCGCAGCTGCGGCCGGCTGCTCCTACGTCGCGCCGTACCTCGGAAGGATGGGTGACGCGGGGCGGCCCGCCCATCAGGAGATCCTCAGCATGCATCGCATGCTCGACGCGGTCGGCAGCGCGACGAGGGTGCTGGTCGCCAGCGTGCGCACCCCGACGGACGTCGTGACGCTGGCGCAGGAGGGAGTGGCGTGCTTCGCGCTGCCTCCCGCCGTCGCAGCCGCGTTCTTCAACGACCCCCTCACACGCGACGCCACGGAGGCGTTCGAGCGGGCGGCCCGGCCGGCGCGCTGAGGCTCGGCCCGGAGACCCCCAGCCTGTCCCCTGCATGCTCAGCCCCCTGACTGACAGCCTCCACACAGCGGGCCCATGGCTGAGTTGGGGTCGTCGGAGGAGGATGGGGGTGTGCCACTCCTTCCCGCTCTCGCGCCCGACCACGTCGTCGACTCCGACCACGTCGTCGGACCGGCCCCCGAGCAGGCGGATGTGTCCCCCGCCAGGCGCTGGATCCAGCAGATCGTCTCCTTCGCCGGCATCGGGCTGGTGGCGAACATCGCCTACGCGGCGCTCTTCGTGGTGCTGCGCATGGCAATGGGCGCGGTGGCGGCGAACGTCGTCGCACTCGTGGTCTCGACCGTCGGTGACACCTCAGCGAACCGACGACTCACCTTCGGGGTGCGCAACCGGTCGACGGTCGCGGCACACCAGACTCTCGGGATTGTCCTGCTGGGCATCGGCCTCGTGGTGACGTCCGGCTCCCTGTGGCTGCTCGAGCTCACGGTGGCAGCTCCGAGTCGGCTGAGTGAGCTCGCCGTCCTCGGTGCGGCCAACCTGGTCGTCGGGGTGATCCGCTTCGCCGCCTTCCGGCGCTGGATGCACGAGAGCCTGGAGTCGACGCGGGCGAGTTCTGCCGCATCCCGTCCGGCCGTGCGCAGGGCACGGGAGTGCTCCGCCACGCCCGTGCGCTCGCAGGAGAGGTCCGCCTCAGCCCCCGAGGGCGCGTGAGACGACCGCGCGCCGGTGGTGCTCCGAGGTCTTGGCGAAGATCGCCTTCAGGTAGTCCTGGACCGTGTGCTCGGAGACACTCATCCGGTCCGCCAGCTCGCGAGTGTCGAGCCCTTCCACCAGATGGCGCACGAGCTCGGTCTCGCGGGGACTGAACCCGAACGACCGCGCGAATACGGCGACCCGCTCGGCCGGCGAAGCGTCCTCGATGGTCACCGCGATGTCCGGCTCGCCGGACGCGGTGGCGTCGCCGAGCCGGGCTGCCCGCATGGTGACCCAATGACCCTCCCTCAGGTGGACGCGCGCCATCGCCGGATGCTGGTCGACGCCCGCTTCCACCGCCAACAGCTGGGCCGCGACGTTGTACGCGCTCGCCGGCACCGGGGGCTCGCCCCGCTCCGGAGGCAACAGGATCGCGAGGTACTCGCCACTGTGGGGGGTGTACCTGAGAACGTCCAGGTCGGGCGACAGCACGAGCACCACCGGGCCGGGGGCGCGTTCACCCCCTGGTCGTCGTACGACGAAAGTGGCGGCCTGGCAGCGGCGCAGCGCCGACGTGACCGGGGCCGAGACCGCGGTCAGAAAGGCGATCTCCTCCGAGGTGAAGCTCCCCAGCCCAGGAGAACGCCACAGGTCGAGCCATCCCCAGGTGCCGTAGCGGTCGGTGAAGACAGCAGTGCACACGTCGCTGATGCCGTACCCGGCAAGGAGATCCGTCCAGGTGCGAGCCGTCGTCGAGGCGTCCGCTGCGACCGTCGGGACGTGGAAGGTCCGCACTCCGCTCAGGTGGGTCCACCGACTCACCGTCGAGAGGTACCTGAGGCGGATCAGCTGCGGAAGCTCGGAGAGGCACGGCACCTCGGCGAGCGGAGCGGTGCCGACCGAGGTCTCCGGGTCGGTGAGCAGCCACGCATAGGCATCGACGGGGACCACCTGACGGATCTCCCGCACGAGACCCAGCCTCAGCGCCCTGGCGTCGCCGACGGTGTCGCACATCCGCTCCACGCCGCGACGAGCCCGCGCGTACGCGGAGAGACTCGCCATGGACCGACACTACGCGGCGTGAGCATCCCGGAACCCCAGATATCTGGGGTAGGCGTCCGCGGCTGCGCTGTCTAGCGTGACCGGTCCGTCAGTCACCGCGGCTGGCCGGAGAGGAACGAGCGAGATCATGCCCACCCTTCACATCGAGCACGCCATCACCGACTTCGACCTCTGGCGGACGGCGTTCGACCGCTTCGCCGACCTGCGCACCCGCGCCGGCGTCCGCGGACACCGCGTCCAGCGCCCGGTCGACGACACGCACTACGTCGTCATCGAGCTGGACTTCGCAACCCTCGACGAGGCCCGCAGCTTCCTGGACTTCCTCGAGAACAAGATCTGGACGTCGCCCGACAGTGCCCCGGCCCTCGCCGGCACGCCCCGGACCCGGATCCTCGAGCCCGCCTGACGCCGTCAGGTCTGCTTCTTCCTCAGGGCCTCGGGCTTGTGGACCGCGTCCCCACCGCTCTTCTCGCTCACCACGCGGTACTGCGGCTCGTCCTGCGACGCCTTGACCTTGCGGCCCGCGGCTGAGGTCTCCTCGGTGATCTTCTCCCGCACCTCACCCTGCGCCGAACTGCCGTGGCTCTTCCACTCGACCTTGTCACCCGGACTGAGGTTCTTCTCGTCGGCCATGCCGTCGACGTACCCGGGGCTCGCGCCGCCATGCCCCGCCGGCGGGAATGGGCACGGGTCGGTTGGGTACGCAGGGCCTCCGCGAGCGTCCTGACCCGTGCGTTGAAGGGAGCGACCATGTCTCAACCTGCCCAGCAGCAAGAAGTCCCGGGTGTCCAGTCCTTGATGGATCCCGTGCCCGACTGCGGCGAGACCAGCTACCGGGGGTCCGGGAAGCTGACCGACAAGGTCGCGCTGGTCACCGGAGGCGACAGCGGCATCGGTCGCGCCGTGGCCATCGCATACGCACGCGAGGGCGCAGACGTGCTCATCTCCTACCTGTCCGAGCACGAGGACGCGCAGGAGACTGCGAAGTACGTCGAGGAGGCGGGTCGCAGAGCCGTCCTCGTCGAGGGTGACGTGTCGGACCCCGCTCACTGCCGCAGCCTCGTGGACCGTGCGGTCAACGAGCTCGGACGCCTCGACGTGCTGGTCAGCAACGCGGCGTTCCAGATGAACCATGCGGACCTGGAAGAGGTCTCGGACGAGGAGTGGCAGCACACCTTCGCGACGAACGTCTCCGCGATGTTCTACCTCGTCAAGGCGGCCCTCCCCCACCTGCAGCCCGGCTCCTCGATCATCGGAAGCACGTCGGTGAACTCCGACATGCCCTCCCCCGACCTCGCGCCGTACGCCGCCACCAAGGCCGCCGTGGCCAACTTCTGCGCGAGCCTTGCGCAGATGCTCGGTCCTCGCGGCATCCGAGTCAACAGCGTCGCGCCGGGACCGATCTGGACGCCCCTGATCCCGGCGACCATGCCGCCGGAGAAGGTCGAGCACTTCGGTGAGGACACGCCCCTCGGGCGTCCCGGGCAGCCCGTCGAGCTCGCGGGCGCCTACGTGCTGCTGGCTTCCGACGAGGGTAGCTACATGTCGGGGGCACGGGTCGCCGTCACAGGAGGCCGGCCGATCTTGTGACCGCGTCTCGCCTGACCGTGAAGTGGCGGACCGACGAATAAGGGCCCTCGTACGGCACCGGCGCCTCAAAATCCGGACGGCACCGGACGTGCCGCCCACAAGGACTATTCCTCACGGCCCCCATCCGACGGCAGATTCGTTCCCGCGGGCATCAAGGCCCGCTTTCTCAACGGGGGTAGCAAGTGAAACGTGTTCTTGTGGCGTGCTCCGCGATCGTGATGGCGGCAGGCTTGATGGCTCCATCGGCCCAGGCCCGCCAGCCCAGGGCCCCTCAGGCCGAGACCCTGGTCACGACCGGCGACCTGGTGGTGCAGACCTACCTGAAGGACGACAGGACACTTGTGTCGGTCCAGACCTATGGCGACGACAGCGAAGGACTGGTGCTGGGGGGCCTCGACTCGCTTGCCGCGACAACGTCGACCGCTGGCCCGACCGTGAGCTCCACGAGGGCTAGCAAGACTCTCTCGGCGCTCGACAGTGGCAGCGGAGGTTCCACGACCGCGAGCGGGTGCCGCAGGGTGACGGTCAACAACGTGTCCAAGACCCTCCTAGGATTCACCGCCTTCATCTTCCACACGTGGACCCACTGGTGCTGGAACCGATCGACTCAGGTGATCAGCGACGTACAACACGGGTGGTACAACTCCGACATCGACTCACAGCACCAGTGGAAGGGAATCGTCAACACCGAGTTCACGTTCTACGACTACTCGACCAACGACGGACATCCGAAGAGTGCCTACAAGAACTACCAGCAGGGCCACTTCACGAACTGCATCGTCAAGTACGGATGCATCGGCGATTACTACCCGTCCAACCTGCTACGTTCCTATTACAACGGAACCTGGGTCTGGTCGACCAATGGCTAGGGAGGCAGCGATGAGCTCACGCCGGAAGTCCTTGCTCGTGGTCTTGCTGGTGCTGTTGCTGGGTCCGGTCGGACTTGGCCGAGTGGGAGCAGTGGAACTGGTCATCTGGGTGCTGCTCCTCGCCGCATGGACCTACGCCTTCGTCGTGTGGGCGAAGCCGGACGCCAACGCCCCGCGCGACGAGTCGGCTGCGAAGGTGTAGTCCCACCCCACCACCTCGAGTGATGCACCCACCCTCGTCGAGGGTGGGTGCAACACGTCGAGGCGCTTCTCGACCGGGCGCAGTCTCGTTCCTCCCGGGCTATGACGTCGACCCGAGTCGACGGCGCCGTACCAGCGTCCCCACCGGCCCACGACGGAGGGGACGTCACCAGAGAGCCGCCTGTCGGAATCGAACCGACGACCTATTCATTACGAGTGAATCGCTCTACCGACTGAGCTAAGGCGGCGCGATGCCCTGACCGACGGCCGGGCACGCCGGACGAGTATAGGAGAACCGCATCGCCCCCGCGAAGGCGGTCACATCGGCGGCTCCCCATGGAGAACTGATGCCTCCCATGGCGTGCAACCCATGGGGTGATGCAGATTGCCTGCATCCCCTGGTAATCAGTGGACCCACCGGGTGGCGGCGGCCACCGCCTCGGGGGTGGCGCCGTCGAGCAGCTCCATCTCGGACTCGCGCACGGCGAGGATCGCGTCGACGAGCGGGCGACCGAACGCCTCGCCGAGCACCGGGTCCTCCGCGAAGGCGTCGACGGCCTCGCGCAGCGTCGTGGGCAGCCGGTGGATGCCGCGCTGCTCGAGCACCTGCACGTCGAGCGCGGCCGGGTCGACGTCGACCGGGTCGGGCAGCTCGGCTCCGGCGGCCATGCCGTCGGCGCCGGCGGCCAGCAGACCGGCCAGCACCAGGTAGGGGTTCGCCAGGAGGTCGAAGCACTTGACCTCCATGTTGGCGGCCCAGCTGTGGCTGCCGGTCGAGCCGGTCACCATCCGCATCGCGGCCTCCCGGTTCTCCAGCCCCCAGCAGGCGTAGGCGCCCGCCCAGTGCTGCGGCACGAGCCGGAGGTACGACGCTACGCCCGGCGCGCCGAGGGCGAGCAGCGCCGACAGATGGCGCAGCACTCCCGCGCTGAACGCCTCGCCGTCGGCGCTCAGCTCGTAGCGGCGGTCGCCGCCGGCCATCAGGTTCTCCCCGTCACGCCACAGCGACAGGTGCACGTGCCCGCCGTTGCCGACGCCGGTGGTGTCGACCTTCGGCGAGAACGACGTGCGGAAGCCGTAGCGCTCGCCGACGGCGCGCAGCGTGCTGCGCACCAGCACCGAGGTGTCGGCGGCCGCCACCGGTGACTCCGGCGCGACCGACAGCTCGAGCTGTCCGGCGGCGTACTCGGGGTGCAGCTGCTCGACGACCACGCCCTCGTCGGCGAGCGCGGTGAGGACGTCGCGACAGTAGTCGGAGACCTCCGTCAGCCGGTTCCAGCCGTAGCCGGACCCGGTGGTCGCCGGGCTGAAGTCGTCACCCGGCCCGCGGGAGACGACCCACTCGAGCTCGAACGCCGCCTTGACGGTGATGCCCTGCTCCGCGAGGGAGTCGGTCTGGCGCCTCAGCAGCAGCCGGCTGCACTTGTCGTGCGGCTCGCCCTCCTGGGACCACCGCTCCCCCGGTGCCCAGGCCCACCCCGGCTGGGCGCTGAGGGCCACGACCCGGCTCAGGTCCGGGATGATCCGCTGGTCGCCGACCGGTCCCTCCCCGCTCGCCGGGGCGGCGACCCAGTCATCGAAGCGGAAGTAGTCGAAGGCGGTCGAGAAGCCCACGCCCCAGGCGGCCAGCTGGGGCAGCCGCGTCAGCGGCACCGTCTTCACCCGGGCGATCCCCGAGTTGTCGACGAAGGTCGTCGCGAAGCCCACCACGCCCTGGGCCGCGAGCCCGGCAACGACGCTCTCGGCCTGCTTGCTGCGGGACTGCCGCTCCACGAGGTCCATCACGACTCCTCTCTGACGCACCGGGGCCGGTGCTGGACAAGACAATATGGTCTCGCCAACATGACCTGGGGGGTTCTGTCACTCGTGGCGCCGGCGGCGTGCCGCTGCGCCGTACGCACCTGGAGGCCTGGGCATGGCCACACCCGTTCGCACGAGCAAGCTGCGTCCCAACCTGTCCGTCTGGCAGGCCGTGGGGATCTCGGTCGCCCTGATGGCCCCGAGCATGGCCGCCAACATCAACCCGCAGGGCACCGCGGGCCTGGTCGGGCGGGCCACGCCCCTCGCGTTCTTCCTCGCCGCGATCGCGGTGCTGCTGATCGCCTACGTCTTCGTGCGGCTGTGCCAGTACTACCAGCACGCCGGCTCCGTCTACGTGTTCGCCGGAGCCACGCTCGGGCCACGGGCGGGAGTCGTCGCCGGACTGGGCCTGATGGGGACCTACGTCTTCTACGGACTGGTCACCGCCTCGGCGTCCGGCATCTTCGGGGCTGCGTTCCTCGACGCGATCGGCGTGTGGACCGACCAGCCCGAGTGGGCCGGGTTCCTGATCGGCGCCGTGGCCCTGGCGGTGGCCCTCCTGCTGACCGTCGTCCCCGCCCGGCGCGCGGCGTCGGTGCTGCTCAGCGTGGAGGGCATCACGGTGGTGCTGATCGTGGCCATCGCGATCGTGGTGCTGGCCCGGATGGTCGCGGGGACCGCGCCGGGTGACGCGCACGTGACGATGGACGTCTTCAAGGTCGCCCCCGGCACCGACAGCTCGACGCTCTTCCTCGGCATCGTCTTCGGTCTGCTGTCCTTCGCCGGGTTCGAGGCCGCCGCCACCCTCGGTGAGGAGGCCCACCACCCGAGCCGGGACATCCCCCGGGCGATCCTCGGCACCGCGATCTTCGGCGGCGTCTACTTCACGTTCATCACCGCCATCGAGATGATGGCCTTCGGCACCGACAAGGCCGGGGTCGACAAGTTCGTGAGCTCCCCTGCCCTGATGGGCGATCTCGGTACGTCGTACATCGGCGCCTGGGTCGGCGACCTCATCACGCTCGGGGCGAGCATCAGCGCGTTCGCCTGCTGTCTGGCATGCGTGGTCGGGGCCTCTCGGATGCTGTTCGCGCTCGCGCGGGACGTGTCGCCGGGCCATGTCCTCGGCAGCACCGGTCGCAACGACACACCAGCCGCGGCAGCGACGGCCATCTCGGTCGTCATCGTCGTGATCGCGCTGCTGTGCGCGGGTCTGTTCGGCGCGAAGCCCTTCGACACGTTCCTGTGGAGCGGCACCATCGGGACCCTGATCCTGCTGGTGGCCTACGTCCTGGCGACCGTGGGATGCATCAAGCTGGTCTTCATCGACAAGAAGCTCGCCGTCCCGCAGTGGCAGGTGGTCATCCCGCTGCTCGCCCTGGTGATGCTGGTCTACACGCTCTACCGCAACGTCTTCCCCTACCCCACCGAGGGCCCGCCCCGGTGGTTCCCCGTGGTCGCGTTCGGCTGGCTGCTGCTGGTGACCGTGCTGGCTTTCGCGATGCCCAACCTGGCCCGGCGCCTCACCGCGAGCATGACCGCGCTCGACCGTTCGGATGCGCCGGACAAGTGAGCGACCTCGGACCGCTCCTCGACCACCACTGCCACGGCCTCCTCACCGAGGACCTTGACCGCGCGTCGTTCGAGTCCCTGATGAACGAGGGGGCACGGCCCTCACCGCTCGGCACCACGACGTTCGACTCGATGCTCGGGCTCGCGGTGCGCCGCTGGTGCGCCCCGCTGCTCGACCTCGAGCCGCACGCCGATGCCGAGCACTACCTGGCCCGCCGACGGGAGCTGGGTGCCACCGAGGTGAACCGCCGCCTGGTCCGGGCGGCCGGCATCGAGACGTTCCTCGTCGACACCGGCCTCACCCCGGACCTGCTCACCTCGCCCTCCGAGCTGGCCACGCTCGGCGACGCCACGAGCCACGAGATCGTTCGCCTCGAGACCCTCGGGGAGGCGGTGCTCGCCGCGGGCACCCCGGCGGCCGGGTTCGCCGAGGAGGTCGAGACCCGCCTGCGAGGATCGGGAGCGGTCGGCGCGAAGAGCATCGCGGCCTACCGGGTGGGGCTGTCGCTGCCGGGCCGGCGACCCACCCAGGACGAGCTGGCGGCCGCCCTCCCCGACTCCGACCCGGCGAGGCTCGCGCACCCGGTGGTGAGCGGGTGGCTGGCGTGGACCGCGCTGCAGCTCGGGCTGCCGCTGCAGTTCCACGTGGGCTACGGCGACAACGACGTCGACCTCGCCGACTGCGACCCGCTGCGGTTGACCGAGTTCCTGCGCGCCACCGAGGACCTCGCGGTGCCGGTGATGCTGCTGCACAACTACCCGTTCCACCGTCACGCGGCCTACCTGGCGCAGGTCTTCGACCACGTCTTCCTCGACGTCGGGCTGGCGACCCACAACAGTGGCGCCCTCTCGCCGAGCCTGTTCCGGGAGTCGCTCGAGCTCGCGCCGTTCGGCAAGCTCCTGTTCTCCAGTGACGCCTTCGCGCTCGCGGAGCTCTACCACCTCGGGGCACTGTTCTTCCGCCGTGGGCTCGGCGACCTGCTCGACACGCTGGTGGCCGATGGCGAGATGTCCCGGCCCGACGCGGACCGCGTGGGCCGCCTGGTCGCCCGCGACAACGCCCGGCGGGTCTACCGGCTCGAGGCGACCCATGTCGCTGGCTGAGACCTGGCGCCACGCCGTACGACGCGAGCTCGACGAGGCCGTCGCCCTCCGCCACACGCTGCACGCCGAGCCGCGGCTGTCCGGGGACGAGCTGGACACCGCGGCCCTGGTCGCGGCGGCGATCGGCGGTGGCGACGGCCGCACGGTCGCCGGCACCGGACGCGTGGTCGAGGTGGCCGACGGCCCCGGACGTCCGGTGATGCTGCGCACCGAGCTGGACGCGCTCCCGCTGACCGAGCGCACGAACGTGAGCTGGGCCTCGACGAACGGCGCGATGCACGCGTGCGGCCACGACGTGCACATGGCCGCGCTGGTGGCCGTGTGTCGGTCTGCGCGCGCGCTGACCCTGCCCGCACCGCTCGTGGCACTGCTGCAGCCGCGCGAGGAGGGCGCCGACTCCGGCGCGCAGGACGTCGTCGCCGAGGGCGGCCTTGCCGGGGTCGACGCGGTGGTCGCGGCGCACGTGCAGCCGGCGCTGCCGCCGGGGGTCGTCGCGGTCACGCCCGGACCGGTCAACGCCAGCATCGACGAGTTCACGATCACCGTCCGCGGCCGCGGCGGGCACTCCGGCTACCCGCACACCGTCACCGACTCCGTGCTCGCGCTGTCCACGGTCGTGGTGGCCCTCCAACAGCTCGGCGCGCGACGCGTCGACCCGGTCGTGGGCATCGCGTGCATGGTGAACCAGCTGCACGCAGGGTCGGCCAACAACGTGGTGCCCGAGCAGGCGGTCGGCTCCGGAACGGTCCGCACGATGCGCGACGACGACCGCCGGCGCGCCCACGAGGCGTTGCGTGACATCGCCTCCCACGTGGCGCTGGCCCATGGATGCACGGCCGAGGTGGACATCGTGCGGGGCGAGCCGCCGCTGGTGAACGACCAGCACCTGGCCACCCGCGCGCACGTGCTGCTCGAGGAGCTGGGCCACCCGGCGACAGCCGACTTCCGGTCGTTCGGCTCCGACGACTTCGCGAACTACAGCGACCACGCGCGCGTGCTGATGGCGTTCGTCGGGACCGGCGACGACGGCGGCCGGCTGCACGACGCCACGTACCTGCCGGATGACGCGTACGTCGCCACGATCGCCGACGCCCTGATCGCCGGCTACTGCGCCGCGGCCGACTGACGCGAGCCTCCGGCGGTTCAGCGACCGTCGAGCAGCGGTCCGGCCGGGTCGTGGGACAGCCCGTGCCGACGAGCCGCCATCGCCGACAGCGCCTCGAGGGCGACCCGGTTGGCCAGTGCCGCGGTGATCTCGGCGTGGTCGTAGGGCGGCGACACCTCGACGATGTCCATGCCCACGACGGGCAGCTCCAGGCAGATGCGGCGTACGGCGTCGAGCAGCTGTCGCGCCGAGAGCCCGCCTGGCTCGGGGGTGCCCGTGCCCGGGGCGTGCCCCGGGTCGCAGACGTCGACGTCGACGGAGAGGAAGACGCCCTCGCAGTCGTCGAGAGCGATGCCGAAGGCCTCGGTGAGGCAGGTGTCCAGGCCCCGGGCCTCGATCTCGGTCATCTCGTAGGCGCGCATCCGCTGCTCGGCCATCCACGACAGCGTCTCCGGCGGGGGCCAGTAGCCACGCAGCCCGATCTGCAGGAACCGGTCGCCGCGCAGCGCGCCCGACTCGATCAGGCGCCGCATCGGCTGGCCGTGGCCGTACAGCGAGCCGAACTCGATGTCACCGGTGTCGGCGTGGGCGTCGAAGTGCAGCATGGAGACGGTTCCGAAGCCGAGGTGCCGGGCCACGCCCCGGGCGTCGGGCAGCGCGATCGTGTGGTCCCCGCCGAGCACCAAGGGCACGGCGCCCGACGCGGTGACGGTGTGGACCGCCTCCTCCAGCGCGGCGATCGAGCGCTCGACGTCACCGGAGTACATCTCCACGTCGCCCGCGTCGACCACCCGGAGGTCGCGCAGCCCGTCGGTGCGCAGCGCCAGGTGCGGGCGGGAGCCGTCGGCCGGCAGGTAGTCGGTCTGCCGGATCGCCATCGGCCCGAAGCGGGTGCCGGGGCGGTGCGACGTGCCGCCGTCGAAGGGCGCGCCGATCACCACGACGTCGGCGTCGGCGTACGTCTCCGGTTCGTCGAGGGTGCAGGGGGCCACCCCGAGGAAGGTGATGTCGGGCCCGAACTGCGTGCCGTAGCGGCTCATCGGCAGGTCACGTCCTTCGGCGGCGCCGTGCCGGAGAGCAGGTAGGACTCCACGACGTCGTCGACGCAGCTGCTGCCCTGCCGGTAGCCGGTGTGACCGTCGCCGTCGCGGGTGACCAGCACCCCGCTGTCGAGCTGTGAGGCGAGGGCCTTCGCCCACACCAACGGAGTCGCGGGGTCGCGGGTGGTGCCGATGACGATGATCGGTGCCGCACCCCGGGCGCGCACCCGCATCGGTCCGCGGCCGGTGTGCACCGGCCAGTGCTCGCACGACGACGTGGCGTAGAGCAGGGTGCGTCCGAACGTCGGGGACGCACGCTCGAACCGCTTGCGGTAGCGCCCCTGCTTCGAGGTCGGGATCGCGTCGTCGTGGTCGATGCAGCTCACGGCGTAGAACGCCTCGAAGGAGGAGTCGCGGAAGGTGCCGTCGGCGTTGCGGTGCAGGTACTCGTCGGCGAGCAGCAGGAGCAGCGAGCCGTCGCCGTCGAGGGCCTTGCGCAGCGCCGAGGTGAGCACCGGCCACAGCTGCTCGCTGTACAGCGGGTACACGAGCCCGTAGAACGCGTTGCCCAGGGTGAGCTCGCGCCCGTCACCGGCCGGAAGCGGCTGCCTGTCGAGCCTGCGCAGCAGCGACTGAACGCGTCGGACCCCCGCGTCGAGGTCGGAGCCGAGTGGGCACTGCGACGAGTCGACGCAGTCCGCGGCGTACGAGCGGAGGGCGACCTCGAAGCCCTTGGCCTGCCGCAGGTTGACGTCCAGGGTCGTCGAGCGAGGGTCCTGCGCACCGTCGAGCACCATGCGGCCCACTCGCTCGGGGAACAGCTCGGCGTAGGTGTAGCCGATGGCCGTGCCGTACGACGCCCCGAAGTAGGTCAGCTTCGGCCGGCCCATCGCGGCACGTGCGATGTCGAGGTCGCGTGCGACCTCCTCGGTGGAGACGTGGGCCGCCAGTCGGCCGCTGCGCCGAAGACACCCCCGACCGAGCGCACGGATCTGGCGGTCGGCCCTCCGGGTCTCCGCCCGGGTGTCGGGGTCCGGGTCGCTGGAGAGGAAGACGTTCAGCTGCTTGTCCCCGAGGCAGTCGACGGGGGTGCTCTCGCCGACGCCGCGCGGGTCGAGCCCCACCGCGTCGTAGCGCTGCATCACCCGCCTGCCGAAGAGAGTCGGGGCGTTCTCGACGTAGTCGGCACTCGAGATGCCGGGGCCGCCGGGGTTGTAGACGAGCGGTCCGAGGCTCCGCCCCGGGCCCGTCGCGGGGTACTTCAGCAGCGCCACCTCGATGCTGCGACCGCGGGGCTTGGCGTAGTCGAGCGGCACCCGCACGCGTGCGCACGTCAAGGACTTGCGGCACGGCTGCCAGTCCAGCCGCTGCTCGTAGTACTGCCGCAGTGCGGCGGGCACGACGCTCACCGACGGGTCCGCGGTCGGGCTGCTCGTGGTCGTGGTCGTGGTCGTGGTCGTGGTCGGGGTCGCGCTAGCTGCGGGCCGCTTGGTCTGCGGGGCGGTGTCGGTGCAGGCCGTGGCCAGCACGAGAAGCACGACGCCCAGTACGACTGCACGGGTGGGGTGGGCGCTCACCGGGCCACTGTAGGGGCAGCGGAGTCGGCTACCGGATGCGCAGCGAGCACATCATCGACTCGAGCGCCAGCAGCGGGGTCGTGTTGAACTCCATCATCTGCTCGCGGGCGGCGAAGACCGCGTCGATGCGACGGACGTTCTCCTCCGGGGTGGACCGCCTCGCGACGTCCTCGACCATGTCGTGGACCTCCTCGTTCACCAGGTCGCCGCTGGCACCGGTCTGCACCGCGATCACGTCGCGGTAGACGGACATGAGGTCCATCAGCCCTCGGTCGATGACGTCCAGAACCCGTCGCTTCTCCCGCTGCCGCTGGCTGTGCTGCAGCTCGCGCAGGCTGGCCTTGTAGGAGCGCGAGGCCCGCGACTTGCGGTCGTCGCCGTACAGCGCGTCCAGGTCGGCGAGGTCGCGGGAGTTGCTCTGCTCGGTGAGCACTGCGGTCTCGTCGCGCGCGATGTCGACGAGGTTCGCGGCGGCGTTCATGCACGCACCCAGGGATGTGAGCCTCGCCGGCAGCGCGACCACCTCGCGCCGGCGGTTGCGAGTCAGCTCGTCGGACGCGAGCGCGCGGGCCCGCCCGATGTGTCCCTGGCTGGCACGCGCCGCGAACGCGGCCACCGACTCCGAGACGCCGTCCCGCTCCACCAGGAAGCGTGCGACCGCCGCCGGGGACGGCGTGGACAGCGACACGTTGCGGCAGCGCGAGCGGATCGTCGGGAGCACGTCCTCGACGGTCGGTGCGCACAGCAGCCACAGCGTCTTGGGGGTGGGCTCCTCGATCGCCTTGAGCAGGGTGTTGCCGGTGCGGCCGCTCGCGTCGCCGAGTCGGTCGGCGTCCTCGATCACCATGATCTGGTAGCGCCGTTCGACCGGCGCCAGGGCGGCCCGGTGCACCAGCTCGCGCATGTCCTTGATGTAGAGCATCGACGTCTCGGACCGGGTGATGCTGATGTCAGGGTGCGATCCCGCGAGCGCGGTGCGGCAGGCGTGGCACTCGCCGCACCCGGTGCGACGTTCGCACTGCAGCGCAGCCGCGAACGCGAGGGCGGCGTTCGACCGGCCGGAGCCGGGGGGGCCGGTGAACAGCCAGGCGTGCGTCATGCCCTGACCGGCGACCGCGCGCTGCAGCGTGTCGACGGCGTGACGCTGGCCGACGAGCGTCGACCACACCCCGGCTGGGGCCTGCTGGGTGCTGGTCATGTCTCGGACCCCTGTCCGGAGCCCCGGGTCGCGGCGCTGCGGACGTCCTCGTCGAGCAGGGTCGGGGTCGGGTCGGTCTCGGGCGGATGGCGGGTGGCCTGGGCGAGCAGCGGCAGCAGCCGGGCGGTGATCTGTGCGGTGACCTCCTCGACCGGCCGACGCGCGTCGACGACGAGGTAGTGCTCGGGGGCCGCGGAGGCGAGCTGCAGGAACATCTCGCGGACCCGCTCGTGGAACTCCAGGGACTCCCCCTCGATCCGGTCACGCCCCTCGAAGCGGGTCAGCCCCTGCTGCGGCGGCAGGTCGAGCACGACCGTCAGGTGCGGCCGCAGGTCGGCGGTCGCCCACCGCGCGACGCGCTCCAGGCCACGGTCGGTGAGGTCGCGGCCGGCGCCCTGGTAGGCCAGCGTGGAGTCGACGTAGCGGTCGGTGACCACCACCGCGCCCCGGTTCAGGGCCGGCGCCACCACCCGGTCCACGTGCTCGGCCTTGTCGGCGGCGTACAGCAGCGCCTCGGTGCGGTGGGAGATCACCCCGGTGGCAGGGTCGAGGACGATGCGCCGCAGCTTCGCCCCGACGTCGGTGTCTCCCGGCTCGTGCGTCAGCAGCACGTCGTACCCCTCGGCACGGAGCCACTCGCGCAGCCGTGTGGCTTGGGTGGACTTGCCGGCGCCCTCACCGCCCTCGAGCGCGACGAAGCAGCCCGTCGCCGCGTAGACGCCGCGCGAGCCGCCGAAGGTGTGTCGTAGGTCGCTCAGGAGCGAGGTGCCTTTCCGGTCGTCCATCTGACGGTAGGACGTCACGCCGACGGCCGTCATCAGCACGGCCGCGATCAGGAACGTGTACGCGGCACCGTTGTACACGAGGTACGGGTCGCCGTTCTCGTCGACCGGCCCGAAGTCGTGCGTGCCGATCAGCCCGGCGAGCAGCGGGGCCACCGCCAGCACCAGCGCCAGCGCCAGGCGGATCATCGAGCCGACGAACGCGAAGGTCCGACCGCGCATCTCGTCAGGCACCTCGAGACCGAGCATGGTGTTGCCGGTGATCCAGCCGACGCCGGCGAAGAAGCCCAGCACCGCGGTCAGCGCGACCACCACCGGCAGCTGCTGCACCAGCGCGAGAGGGAACAGCAGCAGCCCCGTCAGGGTGAGCGCGATCCCGAAGAGCCGGCGTCGCGAGAGTCCCCGAAGCAGCCGGGGCCCGCGCCACATGCCCAGCCCGAGGCCGGCGAAGACGGTGCCGAACAGCACACCGTAGCCCGCGTCGCCCCCGCCGAGGTCGGAGACGAAGGTGCGCGCCAGCCCGATGACCACGCCGCCAGCGGCGAAGGCACCGATGATCCCGATCACCAGCCCCCGCACGAGCGGTGTGGTCCCGACGTACTTCCAGCCGTCGACGATCACCGACAGCGCACTGCCCTCGCTCGCCACGTCCGCAGGGCCGCGCGGGATGGTGCCGAGGCTCGCGATCACGAGCCCGGAGACCACGAACGACGTCGCGTTGAAGTACAGCGCCAGGTCCACGGGACCGCTCCCGAACCAGTCGAAGACGTGCCGGTAGAACTTGTCGACCAGCGTCAGGCCCGCGAAGATCGCGGCCGCGGGCAGGGCGGAGCCGTACGTCGTGGCGAGGCTGACCTGGTTCGCCGCCTCGAGCCGGTGCCGCGGCACGAGGTTCGGGACCGTCGCGTCCTTGGCCGGCCCCCACACCAGGCTGATCGTCTCCACCAGCACGGTGACCAGGAAGATCCACCACAGCGTGCCCACGTGCGGTCCCACCAGCGGGATGCTGACGAACAGGGCACCCCGCAGGTAGTCACCCCAGATGAGCACCAGGCGCCGGTCCAGCCGGTCGGCGACATACCCCGCGATCGGGCCCATCAGCAGCGCCGGCAGCACCCGAAGGAACAGCACGGTCGCGATCGCGTAGTTCTTCCCGGCGTAGGAGTCGGCGCTGGCGTTGGCCATCGCGGTCAGCGCGAGCAGTCCCATCCAGTCCCCCAGGCTCGAGAGCCCGAGCCCGACCCAGAGCCGACGGAAGTCCCCGATGCGCAGCACGGCGACCAGCGAGTGCATGGGAGCGTGCTGCAGCTCGTCCACCGCCGACGAGGCCGGGGGTGGCTGCTCGGGGGGCCGATCGCTCACGCCGTCAGCCTACGGGCCACCCCGGCTCGCCGGCCCTCCCCCAGCCGCCCGCCGTCGGCCGCACCGGGCTCCACCGAGAGCGTGCCGCCCTCAGGACTTCTTGGCCGCCGCCGTCTTCTTCGCCGTCGACGTCTTCGCGGTCTTCTTCGCCGTCGTCTTCTTGGCCGCCGTCTTCTTCGCCGTCTTCTTCGGCGTCGTCTTCCTCGCGGTCTTCTTCGCGCCCTTCTTGGCGGTCTTCTTCGCCGGACCCTTGGCGCGCCGCTCGGCGAGCAGCTCGGCGGCCCGCGCGATGGTCAGGGTCGCCTCGTCGTCGCCTTGGCGCAGGGTGGCGTTGTACTCACCGTCGGTGACGTAGGTGCCGAACCTGCCCGACTTGACGTGCACCGGGTTGCCGCTCTCCGGGTCGGTGCCGAGCTCCTTGCCCGGGTCGGCCGCCTGGCGACCGCGGCGCTTCGGCTGGGCGTAGACGGCCAGCGCCTGCTCCAGCGTGATCGTCAGCAGCTGCTCCTCGGAGTCGATGGAACGGGAGTCGGTGCCCTTCTTCAGGTAGGGCCCGTAGCGACCGTTCTGGGCGGTGATCTCCTCGCTGGACTCCGGGTCCACGCCGACCACCCGCGGCAGCGAGAGCAGCGTCAGCGCCTGGTCGAGGGTGATCGTGTCGAGGCTCATCGACTTGAACAGCGAGCCGGTGCGGGGACGCTGCGACTTCGGTGCGTCCTCGGGCAGCTGCTCGGTGACGTAGGGACCGTAGCGACCGTTCTTCGCCACGACCGTCAGCCCGCTCTCCGGGTCCTGGCCGAGCGGGATCTCCTCACCGGCAGGGTTGGCGAGCAGCTCCTTGGCCTTCTCGGCGGTGAGCTCGTCGGGCGGCAGGTCGTCGGGCACGTTGGCCCGGGTGCCGTCGGGTGTCTCGACGTAGGGCCCGTAGCGGCCGACGCGGAGGTCGATGCCCTCGGTGACCGGGAACGTCGCGAGGTCGCGGGCGTCGATGTCGCCGAGCCCGGACACCAGCTTCTGCAGGCCGTCGACGTCGCCGCTGCCGAAGTAGAACTCCGCGAGCTCGGTGTTGCGGTCCCGGCGACCCCCGGCGATCTCGTCGAGCACGTCCTCCATGCCGGCGGTGAACGCGTAGCTCACCAGCCGCGAGAAGTGCTCCTCGAGCAGCCGGATCACCGAGAACGCCAGCCAGGCCGGCACCAGCGCAGTGCCCTTCTTGTAGACGTAGCCGCGGTTGAGGATCGTGCCGATGATCGCGGCGTACGTCGAGGGCCGGCCGATCTCCCGCTCCTCGAGCTCACGGATCAGCGTGGCCTCGGTGTAGCGGGCCGGTGGCTTGGTCTGGTGGCCGGAGGCGCGGATGTCGGCCGCGCTGACCGCGTCGCCCTCCGACACGTCGGGGAGCCGGGTCTCCCGGTCGTCGGAGACGCCGTCGGGGTCGTCCGAGCCCTCGACGTACGCCTTGAGGAAGCCGTAGAAGGTGATCACGCGGCCGGAGGCGGAGAACACCACGTCCTCACCGGACGCGGCCGCCCCGCCCAGCCGGACGGTGACGCTGCGGCCCTCGGCGTCCTTCATCTGCGAGGCGACCGTACGCATCCAGATCAGCTCGTAGAGCCGGAACTCGTCACCATGAAGAGCGGTCTGCGCGGGGGTGCGGAAGTTCTCGCCGGCGGGCCGGACGGCCTCGTGGGCCTCCTGGGCGTTCTTCACCTTGGACGTGTAGGTGCGGGGGCGGTCGGGGACGTACTCGTCGCCGTAGAGGTCCCGGGCCTGCTGGCGGGCGGCCGCGACCGCGGTCTCGGACAACGTCACCGAGTCGGTGCGCATGTAGGTGATGAAGCCGTTCTCGTAGAGCCGCTGGGCGATCGACATCGTCCGCGAGGCGCCCCAGCCGAGCTTGCGGGAGGCCTCCTGCTGCAGCGTCGTGGTGCGGAACGGTGCGTAGGGCTGGCGGCGGTAGGGCTTGGCCTCGACGGAGCGGATCTCGAACGTGGTCTCGCTCAGCCCCGAGGCGAGCGTCTCCGCCCGCGCCCGGTCGAGGTGCACGACGCCCGGTGCGCCGCCCGCGCCCGGCTTGAGCTCACCGAGGGAGGTGAAGTCGCTGCCGCGGGCCACGCGTCGATCGTCGATCGCGTGCAGCTTGGCGGGGAACATCCGCTCGGCATGCTGCTGGCCGGCGTCGAAGGTGCCCTCGAGGTCCCAGTACGACGCGGCACGGAAGGCGATCCGCTCCCGCTCGCGGTCGACGACCAGCCGGGTCGCGACCGACTGGACCCGCCCGGCCGACAGGCCGGACATGACCTTCTTCCACAGCACTGGAGAGACCTCGTAGCCGTAGAGCCGGTCGAGGATCCGCCGCGCCTCCTGGGCCTCCACGAGGTCCATGTCGATGTCCCGCGGGTTGTCGACCGCGGCGCTGATCGCCTGCGGCGTGATCTCGTGGAAGACCATCCGTCGTACGGGGACCTTCGGCTTGAGCTCGTCGAAGAGGTGCCAGGCGATCGCCTCGCCCTCGCGGTCCTCGTCCGTGGCGAGGTAGAGCTCGTCGGCGTCCTTGAGCAGGTTCTTGAGCTTGGTCATGTGGGACTTCTTGTCCCGTGAGACCACGTAGTACGGCGTGAAGTCGTTGTCCACGTCGACGCCGAGGCGTGCCCACGGCTGGCCCTTGATCTTGGCCGGGATGTCCGCCGCGCTCTGTGGCAGGTCGCGGATGTGCCCGATCGAGGACTCGACGACGTAGCCGCGCCCCAGGTAGCCGGCGATCGTCTTCGCCTTGGCAGGCGACTCGACGATGACCAGCTTGGTCCCCGCACCTCGTGGGGTGCCTGCGTTCTTCGCCAACTCTGTCTGTGCTCCCTCGATGCGCGTTCGCGTCCACACGGTAGCGCCTGACGTCAACCTCCCCCGCCACCCGCCCCCTCCGGGTAGTCCGTGACGTTAAGCAGCAGAATCGGGCGCCAGGTGCTGCTTTTCGTCACGGACTACCCGGGAGCAGGAAGCCGTCGGCGACGAGATCGCGTACGGCGGGGAGCCGGTCGGGACCGTCCTGGCCGAGCAGGGTCGCCAGCGCGTCGAGGATCTGGCCGACGGTGAGGTCGCCGTCGCAGGCACCGACGAGCCCCGCCTCGACCGTGTCCACCTGCCGGGCGCGGCGCATCCCGCGCTGCTGCCGGAGCACGATCACCTCCGGGTCGGCCGCACCGGGCTCGCCGACGGTCTCCTGACGCACGTCGACGCGCGCTCGCAGCCGGGTGTCGAGCAGCGTCGCGTCGTCGGTGCCGGCGAGCACGTCGGTACGCCGGGCCCGGTCGGCCACCTCCGAGCCGAGCGGCTGCTCGACCTCGAAGGGCCACTCCTCCAGGCGCAGCACCGGCTCACGGTCGACGCGCCGCAGGTGCAGCCACCCGAAGCCAACGGCGTCGATGGCCTGCTCCTCGAACCACGCCAGCCAGGCGTCGTACCGGCGGGCGTAGTCGCGACGCCCGTGGACGCCCGCGTCCTTGAGCCACAACTCGACGTACTCCGCGGGATCGGCGGCCTCGCGCTGCACCACCCAGGCGTCGCAGCCGCTGCCGTCCAGCCAGCCCGCCACACGCTCCTGCCACGGTTCGCCGCGGCGGTGGACCCAGTTCGCGAGCACCTGGCACCAGCCGCCGGGCGCCAGGTGCTCGGGAGCGCGAGTGACCACTCGGCGCACCATCTCGTCACCCGCGAGCCCCGAGTCGCGGTAGACGAGCGGCGCCTCGGTGGCCGGCGAGACCACGAACGGGGGATTGGTGACCACGAGGTCGAACCGCTCCCCGGCTACGGGCTCGAAGAGACTGCCCGCGCGAACGTCGATCTCCACCTCGTTGAGCGTCGCGTTGAGTCGCGCCATCGTGAGTGCGCGGGCGTTCACGTCGGTGGCGACCACGTGGGCGACGTGTCGCCCGAGGTGCAGCGCCTGCACCCCTGACCCGGTGCCGAGGTCGAGCGCTCGGGCGAACGGCTCGCGCACGGTCAGCTGCGCCAGCGTCGTGGACGCCGACGAGACCCCCAGCACGTGCTCGGCGCCGACGTCGACCGCAGCGCCGTCCAGTCCCGGGGTCAGGTCGCTGACCACCCACCAGTCGACGTCCTCGTCGGCATAGGGCCGTACGTCGACCGCGGCACTCACCTCGTCGCCGGAGACCACCAGCAGCTCGGCCGCGGCCAGCGGGTCGACGAGACCGGGCAGGGCGCGGTCCGCCTCGTCGCGTCCGACGGACGCCTGCAGCAGCCACAGCCGGACCATCGTCTCCAGCGGCGAGCCGCCGCGGGTGGCCCGCAGACCCGGGACCGTCTCGTTGCGGGAGAGCGCGGCGTGCGCGGTGGGACCGAGGAGAGCGGCCACCGCGTCGTAGCCGTAGCCGGCCGACCGAAGACTCTGCCGGAGACGGTCGACGACCTCGGGCGGCAGCGGGCTCACGGCGGCCACCCTAACGGGGGCCGACCTTCCGCAGCCGGGACGAACGAGGGCCCGTCGACCGGTGGTCGGCGGGCCCTCGTCCGTTCACAACGGGGTCAGACGTTCACGACCTTCTCGGCCTCTTCGCCGATCGCCACCGGGCGGCGCTTCGAGATGTAGATCGCGATGGCGATGACGGCCGACGCCACGAGCGCGATCGTGATCCGGAGCACGTCGTTCTCCCCGGACCCGACGCTCATGTTGACGATGGCGGCCGCGATCAGCAGGGAGACCAGGTTCATCACCTTGATGAGCGGGTTGATCGCCGGTCCCGCGGTGTCCTTGAACGGGTCGCCGACGGTGTCGCCGATGATCGTGGCCTCGTGGGCGGGCGAGCCCTTGCCCCCGTGGTTGCCGTCCTCGACGAGCTTCTTCGCGTTGTCCCAGGCACCACCGGAGTTCGCCAGGAAGATCGCCATCAGCGTGCCGGTGCCGATGGCGCCGGCGAGGTAGCCGGCCAGCGCCTCGACGCCCAGGCCGAACCCGACGGCGATCGGCGCCAGGATGGCGAGCAGTCCCGGGGTGGCGAGCTCGCGCAGGGAGTCCCGGGTGCAGATGTCGACGACCTTGCCGTACTCCGGACGACCGGTGCCCTCCATGATCCCGGGGATCTCCCGGAACTGGCGTCGCACCTCGTAGACGACCGCGCCGGCGGCGCGGCCGACCGCGTTGATCGCGAGACCGGAGAACAGGAACACCACGGCCGCGCCGATCAGGAGGCCCACGAGCACGTTCGGGCTGAACACCTGGGCGGTGAACGTGGCCTTCTCACCCGCAGCGACCAGCGCGCTGCGGATGGCGCCGGTGTAGGAGCCGAACAGCGCGGTCGCCGCGAGCACGGCGGTCGCGATCGCGATGCCCTTGGTGATCGCCTTGGTGGTGTTGCCGACCGCGTCGAGCTCGGTCAGGATCTGTGCCGCCTCTCCGTCGACGTCGCCCGACATCTCCGCGATGCCCTGGGCGTTGTCGGAGACGGGGCCGAAGGTGTCCATCGCGACGATGACGCCGACGGTGGTGAGCAGACCGCAGCCGGCCAGTGCCACCGCGAACAGGGAGATCGCCACCACGCCCGACCCGAGCAGGAATGCGCCGTACACGGCGGCCGCGATCACCAGCGCGGTGAACACCGACGACTCGAAGCCGACGGAGAGCCCGGACAGGATGACGGTCGCGGCACCGGTCAGCGAGGTCTTGCCGACGTCGATGACGGGACGGTGGTCGGTGCCGGTGTAGTAGCCGGTCAGCGACAGGATCACGGCCGCCAGCACGATGCCGATCAGCACCGCGACGGTGGCGATGACCCGGGGGTCACCGCTGTACGACGGCCCGTCGGTGAGCCCGCTGAACGAGCTGGGGAGGTACACGAAGGCGGCGATCGTGCACAGCACTGCGGAGATCCCCGCGGAGATGTAGAACGAGCGGTTGATCGTGGTCAGGCCGTTCTCGCCCGGACGCGGCCGCGTGATGAAGACACCCAGGATCGCGGTGAGCGCGCCGATGGCAGGCACGATGAGCGGGAACACCAGGCCCTCGGCGCCGAAGGCCGCCTTGCCGAGGATCAGCGCGGCGACCAGCGTGACGGCGTAGGACTCGAAGAGGTCCGCCGCCATGCCGGCACAGTCCCCGACGTTGTCGCCCACGTTGTCGGCGATCGTCGCCGCGTTGCGCGGGTCGTCCTCGGGGATGTTGTTCTCGACCTTGCCGACCAGGTCGGCGCCGACGTCGGCCGCCTTGGTGAAGATGCCGCCACCGACGCGCATGAACATCGCGAGCAGGGCCGCACCGAAGCCGAAGCCCTCGAGGACCGTGGGAGCGTCGGACTTGTAGAAGAAGACCACGAAGGCGGCGCCGAGCAGGCCGAGCCCGACGGTCGCCATCCCGACGGTGCCGCCGGTGCGGAAGGCCACCCGCATGGCGGGGTCCCGGCCCTCCTCGCGGGCGGCGGCAGCCACCCGGACGTTGGCCTTCACGGCCAGGGACATGCCCATGTAGCCGATGCCCGCGGAGAAGCCGGCGCCGACGAGGAAGAAGATCGAGCGCCCGATGCGCACGCTCGCGCCACCGTCGGCAGGAAGCAGGAACAGCAGCACGAACGCGATGGCCGCGAAGACCGACAGCGTCTTGAACTGTCGGGTCAGGAAGGCCTGGGCGCCCTCCTGGACCGCGAGGGCGATGGTCTGCATGTTGGTGGTGCCCTCACCGGCGGCCAGTACCTGCGACCGGAACATCATCCCCATCGCCAGCGCGATGACCGCGATGACTCCGACGATGACGACGAACGTCAGGTTGCCTCCGGACAGGTCCACGGCATTCCCGCCGCCCACCTCGGCGGCGTAGATGTGCCCGGACATACGTCCTCCTGTTGGTTGGGCCCAAGGCCCTCACGGTCTGTGCGTCGTTCCTCGTGGTCTGTTCCACGGGAGATAGGCAGGCTGTGACCCGCCTCACGCTCGTTGTGTGCCGGAGTCTACTGACGCGAGAGGGTCACGTGACGCAGGGGCGGGTGTGACAACCCACACGGCCCCAGATTTCTTGGGGCAGTCCTGTCCCGCGGACGACGACGAGCGCTCAGATGAGCGGCCAGGACATCGTCAGCGAGGTGCCGACGTCGTCGCGGGCGATGTCGAAGTCCTCGATCAGCCCTCGCAGCAGCGCCCACGGCTCGACGCCGTCGATGTCGCTGGTGGGAGCGTCGTGCACGGCCACGGACCCGGCGGCCCGGACGACGACCCGCAGCCGATCCTCGAGGCGCATCAGCACCTCCACCGGCCCGGCCGCGCCGGTCTTGAGGGCCTCATGGCCGACGAGCAGGGCGCAGGCCTCACCGACGGCGAGCCGCACCTCCTCGACGAACTCCTCGTCCCCCGAGGTGCGGCGGGCCACTGCAGCCGCGACCAGGCGAACGGTTCTGACGAGAGCTGGGTCGCGGGCGATCGAGACGCTGATCCCGGTGGCGGTCCGAGCCCCGCCGGACAGCACTTCTCTACCGCTCGGCGAGCGCGTCGGCCTGGGAGCCGTGGATCGCGAACACCTTGGCGAGGCCCGTGATCCGGAAGATCTTGAGCAACCGCTCCTGGTTGCAGATCAGCCGCATCGAGCCGTCGTGCGCGCGCACCTTCTTGAGGCCGCCGACCAGCACGCCCAGACCGGTGGAGTCGAGGAAGTCGACCTTCTCCATGTCGATGACCAGGTTGTAGTCCCCGTTGCCCACCAGCTCGGTGATCTTGTCCCGCAGCTTGGGCGCGGTGTAGACGTCGATCTCCCCGCCGACCTCGATGATGGTGTGCCCATCTTCGTGGCGAGTCTCGAGTGACAGATCCACCTTGTCTCCTCACCGACGGCTACCTGCAGACAGGGGTAGCGGGCACCACCCCCCGGACGTGTACCCGGTCATTCAACCATGCACCAGGGTCGAACGTCCGACTCTGGGCAGAAATGCCGGTTCGGACGATCCGCTGCCTCCGATCGGGTGACCAGCGCCACGGTGGGTCGCCGGGTTTGCCACCGAGGAGTGCGGGAACGTGGGGTTTCACAACGGAAGGAACGCCATGTTCGTCCTCGGACTCATCCTCATCCTGCTCTCGGCGGGGGCCCTCGTGGCGGTGCTCGCCAGCGGCACCGGCGACGAGGCGGCACTGTACGGCGGCAGCGTGAACCTTCCGACGCTGGTGGTCTTCCTGGCCGGCGCCGCCGCACTGCTGCTGTTCATCATGGGACTGGAGCTGGTGCGTTCGGGGCTGAAGAAGGCCAACAAGACCCGCAAGAACAACCGTCGCCTGCGCAAGCTCGAGAAGCGGGAGGAGGCCCGCAGCACGGAGACCGCCGACCCCGCCACCAGCAGTGAGCGCACCAGCGGCCCGACCGACACGTCCTCCGCTCCCGGCGGCACGAGGAGCGAGCGGGAACGCGGCGGCACTGCCCCCTACGAGGACCCGCCGCCGGCCAGCTGACCCGAGCCTGTCGGCCCGGCTCGGGCCTGCCCACTGACCACGAACGTCCTGCCGAGCACGCGTTGCGTACGCAGCGTCGCCGTGACGGTCACGATCTCGGAGTCAACGGCGCACCGTGCCAGCCTGGCGCGGTTGCGCCGGATCACCGCTGCGGCCGCGGCGCAGCCGGCCCGCCCGTCCTGAAGCGCCTGCGCACCGGCCAACGCCCCGAGGTCCGCGGCCGACTCGACACGTCTCTGGTCGGCCACCGCACCACCGAGCACCGTCACCAGCACGCTCACCACAGCCAGGGCCGCCAGCAGCACCGTGCCCAGCACCGCGGCGCTGCCACGTCCGTCACGCGCCCGGGCCTGCGTCATCACTGCTCCTGCGCCGCGAGTGCCTCGGCGCGCACGTGCGCCGAGGGCACGAAGTCGAACAAACCGCCGGGTCCACGCACGTCGGCGCTGACCCGCACGCGAACGGTGTCGCCGTCGCGGTGCACCGTGATCGCGGCGCCCCGGGGCGCCACCCTGCGACCGAGCGCCACTGCCGCGGACCTGCTGTCGTCGCGAGCGGTGGCGCGAGCGACCTCACGCGCGGCGTCGACCACGCGCACCTGGGTCGCGGCCAGAGCCAGCAGCCACGCAAGCCCGAGCGCCACCATCGCCAGCAGAGGCAGCACCATCGCGGTCTCGGCGGTGACCGCACCCTGCTCGCCGCCTCGTGACCCCCCGAACGTCCCCCCGACCGTCCGCACCCGCACGACAGCGGGGACACGCCGGCCGTCGCGCGCCCCCACCGTCTCGTTCGGTCGCACGGACACGGTCAGAGTCCGATGACCTTCATGACCAGCTGGAACAGGGTCTTGAGCAGCCCCTGGCCCCAGTCGCTGGTGAGCAGCTTGATGAGCACCGACGCGAAGCCGCACGCGGCGGCCGTGCAGACGGCGTACTCGGCCGTCGTGACGCCTCGCTCGGTGCGCAGACGTGCGTTGGGTGACGTGATCATGAGGACCTCCTGTTCGGCCCACCCCCATGGTGGGCGTCGTGATGGCTGCGACTCTGGTGCGTCGAGCCGGTGGGTACGACGCTCAGTTCCGGACCTGGGGATCGGCACCGGCTCGCCGGGGCTGTGGAGGCCATCTGGCGTGGGGCGGATGGACCGGCTCAGCCCAGGAAGACGGCGACGGATCCCGCCACGAGGGGCACGACACCGACGAGCACGAAGGCCGGGAGCAGGCAGACACCCAGCGGCACTGCGGCCTTCACACCGACGGCGCGCGCCCGGCTCTCCACCTCCGCGCGCCCGCTCTGACGGAGATCCTCCGCGAGGCGCTGCATCGCGTCGGCAACCGATGCACCGCTCTCGGCCGCGCGGGAGACCGTCCGTCCGAGCCCACCCAGCTGCGGATGACCGGCCAGGTCGCGCCACACGGTTGCGGGGTCGACACCCAGCCGGAGCCGGGAGGTGAGCCCGGTGAGCTCTCCGGCGAGCGGCTCGTCGACGGCAGCGGCGATCTGCTCGAGAGCCGCGGAGGGAGAGAGCCCGGCCGCCAGGCAGGCGGCCATCAGGTCGACGGCGTGCGGCAGGGCGGCCGCTAGCCGCTCTCGTCGCCGGCGCACCGCCGGCGGCTCCAGCCGACCGGTGGCCCACCACGTCCCCGCGGCTGCGGCGAGGGCCAACGCGATCCCGATGCGGCCCCCGACGAAGAACAGCACACCCAGGCCGACGCCGAGGGTTGCGACCCGGACCAGCACGGGAGGGTCCGATCCCGACGTGACCCCGGTGGGCTCCACGCGGTCGACCGGGGTCGCCACGGCGCCCCGACGCGTCAGCAGCCAGGCGGCGGCGGCCGAGGCCGACACCGCGAGCACGACCCATCCCCCGCTCACCCGCTCACCCGCTCACCCGCTCAGCACGTCCGCAGAGATCCGGTCGATCCAGAGCAGCCCCACCAGGGCGAGCCCGATGCCGGCGGCGAGACAGGCCAGGCCCGGCGCTGTGCCGAGGAGGAAGTGCCACGGATCCCCGCCGATGCCCGCCGACATCGCCAGCGAGGCGAGCGGCAGCAGCGCGACGAGACGGGCGGTGGCCTGCGCCGAGGCGAGCTCGCCTCGGACCAGGTGTCGGGTGGCCTGCCGCTCCCGGGCGGTCCGGGACACCTGCGACAGGGCCGAGGCGAGACCTGCTCCTGAGGCGTGGGAGACCTGCCAGGCCGCTGCCACCTCGCGCAGGCCGGCAGCACCCGGTTGCTCACCCAACCGTCGGAAGGCCGCGGGGACGTCCGCACCGAGCCGCGCGGACGCGACCACGGGCTCGATCTCCGGCCACAACGTGGCGCAGTGCTCGAGGCTCGCGACGAACGGCTGCCCGGCACGCAGCTCGCCGGCCAGTGCCTCGCAGACCTCGACAACCTGCAGCTGCCGCCGTTCAACCGCAGCGGCTGCCCGCGCCCGGCCCACCAGCAGCGAGGTGCCGGCAACCGCGCCCAGACCGGTCAGTGCCAGCGCGAGATCGGTCCCGTCGACGCTCAGCAGCAGGGTCGCCGCGACCCCACCGGCCAGCAGCGTGAGCCCTCGGTCCGGCGCGCACCCGGCGCAACACCACCAACGCTCCTGCGCGGCGGGGAAGCATGCGCGACCCCGGCACCGCCAGCAGCGCCGCCAGCCCGGCGAACCCACCCGCCAGCAGACTCACCGGCAGGATCGCGCCCCCCTGCACGGTCACCGTCCCGCCCTGGCGCGCAGCCGGTCGAGCAGTCCGGCGGCCGCCGGATGCTCGTGCGTGGACCCGTCGGCCCCGAACGTGACCGCCGGAGCGGCCGTGACGAAGCCGTCGCCCCCGCGCGCGAGCACCGCGACCTCCGCCAGCAAACGGGTGCCCTCGGGCGACCGCTCGAGATGCACCACGGCGTCCACGGCGGACGCCAGCTGGCTGTGCACCGCCGGCCGCGCCATCCCCGCCGCCATCGCCAGCGCCTCGATGCGGGCCGGGACGTCACCGGCCGAGTTGGCGTGGACCGTGCCGCAGCCGCCTTCGTGCCCGGTGTTCATCGCCGCCAACATGTCGCTCACCTCGGCCCCGCGCACCTCGCCCACCACCAGCCGGTCGGGCCGCATCCGCAGAGCCTGCCGGACGAGCACCCGCAGCGGTATCTCGCCTGCCCCCTCCACGTTGGCCGGTCGCGCCTCGAGGCCGACGACGTGCGGGTGGTCAGGACGCAGCTCGCTGGCGTCCTCGACGACCACGATCCGGTGCGCCGGGTCCACCAGCGAGAGCAGAGCGTTCAGCAAGGTGGTCTTGCCCGAACCGGTGCCGCCGCTGACCAGGAACGCCAGCCGCGAGGACACCAGGCGGGTCAGCAGGGCTGCCCCCTCGGCGTTGACGGTGCGGTGCTCGAGGAGCTCCGCGACGGTGAACGGTCGCCCGTGGGGGACGCGCAGCGAGATCGTCGTGCCGGGCCTGGCCACGGGAGCGAGCACGGCGTGGAACCGGGTGCCGTCCGGCAGCCGCAGGTCGACGTACGGCGTCGCGTCGTCGAGTCGTCGCCCCACGGAACCGGCCAGGCGTTGCGCGAGGCGGCGCACGGACGCGTCGTCGGGGAACCGCACCGGTGTCGGCTCGAGGCCCTTCCCGCGGTCGAGGTAGACGGCGTCCGCGCCGTTGACCAGCACGTCGGTGACTCCGGGCAGCCGCAGCAGCGGCTCGAGCGGCCCCGCGCCCAGGACGTCCTGGCGCAGCAGGTCGTGGACCGCGAGCACGGTGGCGTCGCCGACGGGCCGGCCGCGCTCGCGCAGCGCGCGCGCCACCACCTCGGGCGACAGCGCTGCGCCGCTGCGTGCGAGCTGCTCCCGGACGCCGTCGAGCACCTCCGGCGGCAAGGGGTCGACGGTGCCCAGGGACCTCACGCCGGCTCCAGCAGATCGTCGACGGTGGCCAGCTCGGCCAGCACGCGACGCGCGGCCCGGGCGAGACCCGAGCGGTGGGTGGGCACCGGTCCGACGCCGAGCTCGACGTGCTCGGCCAGTCGTCTCTGGTGGCCCACCTCTGCCAGCACGGGTGCGTCCAGCGCGGCGGACACCTGGTCGACGGGAAGGGCCGAGGCGACCCTTCGCAGCACCAGGCCGACCCGCCGGGTCCGCGGTCGCAGCGCGGCCACCACCTTGGCTGCCGACGCGACCCCGACCAGGCTCGGCTCGACGACGAGCAGCAGCCGGTCGCAGCGTGTCACCACCTCGGTGGTGGCCTCGTCGAGCACCCGTGGGAGGTCGACGACCACGAGGTCGTTGCCCCGCTGGGCGGCAGAGACGACTTCGCGCACCGCCGCGGCGTCGAGGCTGGCGGGTGCGCCGAGGCCCCAGGTCAGCACCGCCAGTCCGTCCCGGCCGGGCAGGGCGGCACGCAGCGACCGCGAACCGAGCCGGCCGCGCGAGGAGACCAACCCGTCCCACCGCACCCCGGTGCTCTCGTCGAGGCCCACGACCCGGTCCAGGCCGGGGCCGAGCGGGTCAAGGTCGACCAACGTCGTGGTCTGTCGTCGCGAGGAGACCAGGGCGAGGGCGGTTGCCACCGTCGTCGCACCCGCACCGCCGCAGCCCGCCATCACGCCGACGGTGGCGCCCCGGCCGCGGCGACCACCGACGGTGTCGGTCACGTCGGTCAGCATCTCGACGAGCCAGTCGTCGGCGCCGGGCAGCTCGACCACGTCGGTCGCCCCGCTGAGCAGAGCACACCGGAAGACCCCGTCGGCGAGCGGGCCGTGACCCACGACGTGCACCCGATCGCGTCGGGGCGGTCGCTTCTCGGCGAGCGGGTCGACGAGGTCCGCGCCGATGAGCACGACAGCCGCGCCGGGCCAGGAGCGCAGCGCGCTCGTGGTGTCGTGCGCGACGTCGAGCGCGACCCCTGCCGCGGCAGCCAAACGCAGCAGGTCCTCGAGCAGCAGCTCATCGCGCGTGATCAGCAGTGCGGGGGCGGGTGCCATGTCGCCACGGTCGTCGGCTGCGGCCCCAGCACGCGACCGACGGGCGGCCGGCTGTGGAGAGCCCCCGGCTCCCGAAGGCTGTGGAGGGAACCTGGCCTCGCCCCACGGCTACGCTGGCTCTCCGACGCCCGCCGGCTCCGGCGAGAACCACCCCGGGCCACACGATCACGTGAGCGCTACGTGCCCGCCCCGACCGAGAGGACGCCGCGATGACCGGCCCCCGTCCCGTGCCCTCGGGTGAGCGACGGGCGACCGGGCGCCCGGCGGCCTTCTTCGACCTCGACAAGACGATCATCGCCAAGTCCAGCACGCTGGCGTTCAGCAAGCCGTTCCAGGCGGGCGGGTTGATCTCACGGCGGGCGGTGCTGCGCAGCGCCTACGCACAGTTCGTGTACCACGTCGGCGGCGCGGACCACGACCAGATGGAGAAGATGCGGCAGTTCCTGTCCGCGCTGTGCGCCGGTTGGGACGTGCAGACGGTGCGCGACATCGTGGCCGAGACGCTCCACCACGTCGTGGACCCGCTGGTCTACGACGAGGCCGTCTCCCTGATCGAGCAGCACCACCTGGCGGGGCGCGACGTCATCATCGTCTCCGCGTCCGGCACCGAGGTCGTCGAGCCGATCGGGGAGATGCTCGGCGCCGACGGCGTCGTGGCCACTCAGATGGAGATCGTCGACGGGCGCTACACCGGGGAGATCGACTACTACGCGTACGGCGAGCACAAGGCGGCCGCCCTTCAGCGGCTGGCGGCCGAGCACCACTACGACCTCGCCCGCAGCTACGCCTACAGCGACTCGATCACGGACCTGCACATGCTCGAGGTGGTCGGCCATGCCTTCGCCGTCAACCCGGACCGGGACCTGCGCAAGGCGGCCACCGCGCGTGGGTGGCCGGTGCTGGTGTTCACCCGACCGGTGGCGCTCCGCAGCCGGATGCGGCTGCCGCAGAGCAAGCCGACGCTGGCCGCGCTGGCGCTCGGGACCGCCGCTGCCGTGGGCGGGGCGGTCTACGTCGCGGCGCGCCGACGTCTCGACCCCGGCCGCAGCTAGACAACAGCAGCAGGCTCTTGTGGCCGTAGCGGGAGCGGCGTAGAAAGGGACGAACAACTCAAGACCCGCACGTGAGCCTGGTACCCACGCGGCGACCCACCCTTCCTATTGGGCGTTGTCTCACGGGTTCATCCCGGAGCAACAATTAAGAGAAGCACGCTTGGTAGCCTCGGTTTCACGTGTCAGCGGCGACGCTTCGAGTCCTCGGACTTCGAGGCGTCGCCTGCTTGTACGGGGTGCCGGGTCAGCGGGTCGTGAGTGGACTCGCCTCGGCTCCCTTCGCGAAGGCCTCCGCGGCGTACAGCAGCCACCCGTGCATCCCCGCCAGCCCGCCGTCGCGATAGCCGCGCAGGTTCGACTCGTACTCCGCGCGCAGGGCCAGGTGCCCCGCCTCGGGGACGGTCAGGGACGTGGCGTCGACTCCCCGCGCGACCAGCACCAGCCGCTCGCCGGCGCGCGCCACCAGCCCGTTGTGCGAGGCGAAGGGTGCCGCCGTCGCCAGGTCGGCATGCACGACCGCCGCGAGCAGGAGCGCGGGCGCCTGGGTGGGCTCCGCCAGCAACGCACCGAGATCCTGCAGCCGTGCGGCCGCCGCCGCGTCGCGAGGCCGGCCGAGGTCCGGGTCGGCGACGACCCCGTGGGCTGCCAGCGTGTGCAGCCGCGCCAGGGCCTGCAGGGGTGAGCGGGTGAGCGTCGGCCCGAGGCCGAGCAGCTCGGTGCTGACGCGGAGCGCGGCCTGAGCGATGGCGTCACCGCTGCCCTCGCGCATCGCCTCGAGCGAGGACTGCGAGCCCTCGAGGACCGCGCTGGCGTGCGCGCCGCGCAGCAGCGACTCACCGGTGAGGTCCGGCGTCGTACGACGCAGGCCGCGGTCGCGCAGCAGCGCGTCGACGCCGTCGCGAGCCGCGGTCATCGCCGAGGCGACGCCCTCGAGCCGGGTCAGGCGCAGCAGCGGATCCGAGGCAGGGTCCGAGGAGGGCACGCGCCGCAGGCTAGGCCATCGCTCAGGCAGCCGGCCCCTTGGCCCGGACGTCGGCGACCGCCGTCATGGCCTCCCGCAGCTCCGCGAGCCAGTCGTCCTCGTGCTGCCCGACGAGCCGGACGCACCAGCCCAGCGCCTCCGACCGGGACCGCGCGACGCCGGCGTCCACGAGCGTGTCGAGGACCTGTCGCTGCGGCTGCCGCAGCCGCGTCATCACCGGTGCCGCGACGTGGGTGAACAGCTCGGTGCGCTCACCGATGGTGACCTGCCAGGAGACGGTGCGCTCGAAGCGCTGCTGGGCCTCCTCGGCGATCGTCATCCGGCTGCCACGGGTCTCCTCGCGGAACGCCTTGCACCGTCCGGCCCGGGCCTCCTCGAGCTCGGCGGCCGAGGGCGATCCGGGCAGCTCCACGTCGGCCGCCGTGAGCCGGACGATGATCTCCTCGCGGTCCACGACCACGTCCACGGGGGCGTGCTGCCACTGTTTCGGCACGCGACCCGTGAACCAGCCGCGCACCCGCTCCTGCGCTTCGTTTGTAATCATGTAATCCAAATTACACCCATGGTCAAGGCAGGCCCTCCGCGTTGGTAGCCTCGGCACGATGACTGAAGCAGTCGGTGGGGCAGTGGGTGGGCCAGTGGTGGGCCGGTGGGTGGGCCAGTGGGTGGGTCTGGGGGTGGCGACGTGGGCGAGTCGCGGCGCAGGCGACCGGGCGAGGCGCTCGCGTTCGCCGGGGTCGCCGACGCCTTCGCCCGCGCCCGGCCGTCGTACCCCCGCGAGGCAGCGACCTGGCTCGTCGGGTCGGAGCACGCGCACGTCCTCGAGCTCGGAGCCGGCACCGGTCGGCTCACCGAGCAGCTGACCGCCCTGGGTCACCGGGTGCTGGCCACGGACCCGCTGCCGGAGATGTTGAGGCACCTCGTCGCCGCGCGCCCGGAGGCCTCCGTCGCGGTCGCCGCCGCCGAGCGGATCCCGCTGCGCGGCCGCTCCGTCGACACCGTCGTGGCGGCGCAGGCCTTCCACTGGTTCGACATCGACCGGGCCCTGCCCGAGATCGCCCGGGTGCTGCGGCCCGGTGGGCAGCTGGCGCTGGTCTGGAACTTCCGCGACGAGCGGATCCCCTGGGTGAAGCGGCTCGGCGCGCTCATCGGGTCGCAGGAGGAGCGCAGCGACCCGACGCACGCGTTGCAGGCCTCGCACCTGTTCGGCTGGGTGGAGTCGTCGACCTACCGCTTCTGGCAGCCCCTCGACCGCGGCCTGCTGCGCGACCTCGTTCGCTCCCGCTCGAACATCGCGGTGATGTCCGAGCCGGAGCGAGAGCGTGTGATGCGCAAGGTCGACGCGCTCTACGAGGAGTACGGCCGCGGTCACGACGGCATGCTGCTGCCCTACGTCACGCACTGCTACCGGGCCGTCGTGCGGCCCCCGGCCCTGTCCGAGGACGAGGGCCGGTCCCCGGCCAGCACCGGCGACGGCGGGGACGCCGACTCGCTGCTCATCGACTTTCAGTGACCTCCAGCGGCGTTCCAGCGACGGGCCAGCGACGGGCCACGACGGGCGAGCGACGTTCCGTGACACTCGATGAGCTGGTGAACGCATAGATCTTCCACTGCGCGGGCAGGATGCCTAACGTGTGACGTGGCCCACCCCGCAAGGTCAGGAGATGTGATGGCATCCAGCGAAACCTCATCCTCGGCAGTCTCGTCGGGCATCACCCCCGGAGCCCACATTGCCGATCCGGCCCCGCTCGGGCTCGCGGCGTTCGCCTTGACCACGTTCTTCCTGAGCTTCGTCAACGCCGGGCTGGTCCCCGCCAGTGTCGAGCCGGTCGTGTTCGGGGTCGCTCTGGCCTACGGTGGCGCGGCCCAGTTCGCGGCCGGGATGTGGGAGTTCACCAAGGGCAACACGTTCGGCGCGACCGCGTTCACGTCGTACGGCGCCTTCTGGCTGTCCTTCTGGTGGCTGACCGCCCACCTGGCCGAGTACAAGATCCCCGAGGCCGACGTCGGGAAGGGTCTCGGCCTGTACCTGATCGCCTGGGGCATCTTCACCGCCTACATGACGGTGGCCGCGACCCGTGTCAGCGGAGCCGTGCTCACCGTCTTCGCGCTGCTGACCCTGACCTTCCTCCTGCTCGGGTTCGGTGACTACAGCGGCACCGAGTCCCTCACGAAGATCGGTGGCTTCACCGGGATCCTGACCGCCCTGGCGGCCTGGTACGCCTCCTTCGCCGGGGTCACCACCTTCGCGTTCAAGAAGGAGATCGTGCCGACCGGCGCCCGCTGAGCCCGCAGCCGCCCACCCTCGACCGGGCGCGTGCTCTCCACTCAGAGGGTTCACCGACGTGCGCCCCCGGTCGTAAGGTGAAGCAGAGAACCACAATGTTCCGACCGAAGGAGTTCGCGTGAGTGACAGCGACAAGGGTGGCCTGTCCAACCTGATGCACGAGGAGCGTCACTTCGATCCGCCGGAGGAGCTATCGAAGAACGCCAATGCCACGGCCGATGCCTACGAGGAGGCCGACAAGGACCGGCTGGCCTTCTGGGGCAAGCAGGCTGAGCGGATCAGCTGGGAGACACCGTTCGAGGAGGTCCTCGACTGGAGCAACGCACCCTTCGCCAAGTGGTACGTCGGCGGCAAGCTGAACGCGGCGTACAACTGCGTCGACCGGCACGTGGAGGACGGCAAGGGCGACAAGGTCGCCTTCCACTGGGTGGGCGAGCCCGAGGACGACACCCGCGACATCACCTACGCCCAGCTCAAGGACGAGGTCTGCCAGGCCGCGAACGCCCTCACCGAGCTCGGGGTGGAGAGCGGCGACCGGGTCGCGATCTACATGCCGATGATCCCCGAGACGGTGGTCGCGATGCTGGCGTGCGCCCGCATCGGCGCCCCGCACACCGTGGTCTTCGGCGGCTTCTCCTCCGGCGCGCTGCGCGACCGCGTCCAGGACTGCGACGCACGGGTGGTCATCACCGCCGACGGCGGCTACCGCAAGGGGTCGCCGGCCGCGCTGAAGCCCGCGGTCGACGAGGCGATGCAGCAGTGCCCGGACGTGCGCAACGTGCTCGTGGTCAAGCGCACCGGGCAGGACGTCGAGTGGACCGAGGGGCGCGACCTCTGGTGGGAGGACGCGGTCGGCAAGCAGAGCACCGACCACACGCCGGAGGCCTTCGACTCCGAGCACCCGCTCTACGTCATGTACACCTCCGGCACGACCGGCAAGCCCAAGGGCATCCTGCACACCACCGGCGGCTACCTGGTCGGCACGGCGTACACGCACTGGGCGGTCTTCGACCTCAAGCCCGAGACCGACGTCTTCTGGACCGCTGCCGACATCGGCTGGGTGACCGGGCACTCCTACATCGTCTACGCGCCGCTCGCCAACGGCGCCACCTCGGTGTTGTACGAAGGCACCCCGGACACCCCGCACAAGGGCCGCTGGTGGGACATCGTCGAGAAGTACGGCGTGACGATCCTGTACTGCGCGCCCACGGCCATCCGCACGTTCATGAAATGGGGCGACGAGATCCCGGACAAGGCCGATCTCTCCTCCCTACGGTTGCTCGGCTCGGTGGGTGAGCCCATCAACCCCGAGGCCTACATGTGGTACCGCGAGCACGTCGGTGGCGACAACTGCCCCATCGTCGACACGTGGTGGCAGACCGAGACCGGTCAGCTGATGATCAGCCCGCTGCCCGGTGTCACCTCCGGCAAGCCAGGATCGGCGATGAAGGCGCTGCCCGGCATCTCTGCGGCGGTCGTCGACGACGAGGCCAAGCCGGTCGGGAAGGGTGAGGGCGGCTACCTCGTGCTCACCGAGCCGTGGCCGGCCATGCTGCGCACCATCTGGGGCGACGACGAGCGCTACAAGGACACGTACTGGTCGCGCTTCAAGAACATGTACTTCGCCGGCGACGGCGCCAAGCTCGACGAGGAGGGCGACATCTGGCTGCTGGGCCGCGTCGACGACGTCATGAACGTCTCGGGCCACCGGCTCTCCACCACGGAGATCGAGTCCGCGCTGGTCTCGCACGAGAAGGTCGCCGAGGCCGCCGTCGTCGGTGCCCAGGACGAGGACACCGGCCAGGCGGTCTGCGCCTTCGTGATCCTGCGCGAGTCCGCGGGCGACGGCGGCAAGGACATCGTCGAGGAGCTCCGGGCCCACGTGGCCAACGAGATCGGCAAGCTCGCCCGGCCACGGCAGATCATGGTCGTGGCCGAGCTGCCCAAGACGCGCTCCGGCAAGATCATGCGGCGGCTGCTGCGCGACGTGGCCGAGCACCGGGAGGTGGGCGACGTCACCACGCTCGCCGACTCGACGGTCATGGACCTGATCTCGGACAACCTCAAGGACGGCGACGACGACTGACCCCGCCCCAGTGAGGCGCGATCGGTAGACTGGTCGACACGGCCGCCCCACGGCGGCCGTGTTGGTGTGCCGGGAAGCCTGGTCGGCGGTCCGCTGACACCTGCCCGGAGGAGCCGTCCATGGCCCGCGCACGCCCACGTTTCCTGCCCGATCCCGCCCTCGGCGAGACCACCTTCATCGGTGGGCTGCTCCGCCAGGAGACCGTCGGCGGCGGCATCGTGCTGGCGGCCGCAATGGTCGCGGTGATCTGGGCCAACTCCCCCCTCGGGGACGCCTACGAGTCCTTCCGCACCCTGCAGGTCGGGCCGCTCGACCTCGAGCACTGGGCGGCCGACGGCGCTCTCGCGATCTTCTTCTACGTCGCCGGGCTCGAGCTCAAGCGAGAGCTGGTCGTGGGCTCGCTGCGCCGCCCCGCGGACGCGCTGGTGCCGATCGTGGCCGCGCTCGCGGGGGTCGCGGTGCCGGCGCTGGTCTACACCGTGGTGAACGTCCTCGGCGACGGGAACCTGGGCGGCTGGGCCATCCCCGCCGCCACCGACATCGCGTTCGCCCTCGCGGTGCTCGCGGTCGTCGGGTCGTCGCTGCCGGCGGCGCTGCGTGCCTTCCTGTTGACGCTGGCCGTCGTCGACGACCTCGTGGTGATCGTGGTCATCGCGGTCTTCTACACCTCGACGCTCCACCTGCTGCCGCTGCTGGTCGCGGCCGCGCTGCTCGCGTCGTACGCCGTGCTGCAGCGGATGCGCGTGAAGAGCTGGATGGTCTACGTCCCGCTCGTGCTCGCCGCCTGGTGGAGCGTGCACGAGAGCGGCATCCACGCCACGGTCGCCGGGGTGGCACTGGGGCTGCTCACCCGCGTCCGCCCGGACCCGGACGAGGACTCCTCCCCCGCGGAGCGTCTCGAGCACCGGCTCACCCCGCTCTCGGCCGGAGTGGCCGTGCCGTTCTTCGCGCTGCTGAGCGCCGGCGTGATGATCGACAGCGGCAGTGCCCTGCTCACGGACCCGGTCGCCATCGGCGTCGTGCTCGGCCTCGTCCTCGGCAAGCCCCTCGGCGTGCTCGGCGGGGCCTGGCTGGTCACCCGCTTCACCCGTGCCGAGCTCGACGACGACCTCTCCTGGCGAGACGTCGCCGGGGTGGCGGTGCTCGCCGGCGTGGGCTTCACCGTGGCCCTGCTGGTCTCGGAGCTGTCCTTCTCCGGCGTGGAGGCCGAGGACGCGAAGACCGCGGTGCTCGTGGGGTCCCTCGTGGCCGGGCTCGTCGCGGCGCTGCTGCTCGGTCGCCGCAGCCGCACCCATCGGCTGTCCTGAGCCCCCGCCGGACGGCCCGGCGCTGTGCCTGTGCGGCGTTTGGCACCGGTAGGGTCAGGGCACGAAGGAGGCATCATGAGCCAGACACCCGTCTCGAAGACCGCAAGTCGCCCGGACGTCCCCAGCAAGGACGACCCCACGATCGGCAGGCTTGTCGCCGACGCGAGCCGTGACATCTCCAGCCTCGTCCGCGACGAGATCGCGCTGGCGAAGTCCGAGCTGAAGATCAGTGTCAAGGCCGGTGGTCTCGGCATCGGCCTCTTCGCCGCGGCGGCGTTCCTGGGGCTGCTGGCCGTGATCATGCTCTCCGTCGCGATCGCCTACTTCATCGCGTTCACGGGCCTCGACCTCGCATGGTGCTTCCTGATCGTCTTCGTGCTCTACCTCCTCCTCGCAGGTCTGCTGGGGCTGATGGGCGTCCGCAAGGTCAAGCAGGTCCGCGCGCCCGAGCGCGCCATCCACCAGGCACAGGAGACCAAGAGCATCCTCAAGCGTGGCTGAGCGCCCCACGGAGACCATCGAGGCACCGGGTCCCTGGCAGCACCGCAACGTGGCTGCCAACGGGGCCCGGTTCCATGTCGTCGAGGCCGGTCCGGCGCACGGACCGCTGGTGGTGCTGCTCCACGGCTTCCCGGAGTTCTGGTGGGCCTGGCGGGCCCAGCTGCCGGCACTCGCCTCGGCCGGCTACCGCGCGGTGGCGATGGATCTGCGCGGCTACGGCGGCTCCGACAAGCCGCCCACCGGCTACGACCCGATGACGCTCGCGCAAGATGTCTCCGGCGTGGTGAAGGCGGTGGGGGGCCAGGAGGCGGTGCTGGTCGGCCACGGCTGGGGCGGGTACGTCGCCTGGGCGACCGCCGCGCAACACCCCCGGGAGGTCTCGGCGCTCTGCACCGTCTCGGCGCCGCACCCGCTGACCATGCTGCGTGCCCTGCACCGGCGTGCGGGAGCGGGCGCGCTGCGGCACCTGCTCGCCATGCAGGTTCCGTGGCTGCCCGAGCGACGGCTGGCGGACGCCTCGAGCGGCTTCCTCGCCGCCCACCTGAGCGCGTGGAGCGGCTCAGGCTTCCCCGACGTGGAGGCCGTCTCGACGTACCAGTCGGCGATCAGCAGGTGGCCGTCGTCGCACTGTGCGCTGGAGTACCACCGTTGGCTCTTCCGCTCCCGGTTGCGCAGCGACGGTCGGCGCTTCGCCCGCGTGATGCGGCGGCCGTTGGCTCTGCCGGTGTGCTGTGTGGCCGGGGCCGCCGACCCGGTGCTCCCTGCCGGCGCGGTGCGGTGGTCGGCCGCGCACGTCACCGGCCCGATCAAGGCCCAGGTGATGCCCGGTGTGGGCCACTTCCCGCCCGAGGAGGACCCGGAGGGCTTCAACGTCGTGCTGCTGGCCTGGCTGGGCGAGCTCTCCCGGCTGCCGGCGAGCTAGGCGCAGTCGCCGGTGCCGACGGGCCGGTCGTGGGAGAGCCCGTCGGCGGCGGCGAGCCTGACCTGCTCGGCAGTCAGCGCGTACCCGGTGTTGCTGTCGGTCACCGAGGCGGCGAAGACCACCCCCAGCACCCGCCCCGCCGAGGACACGAGGGGACCGCCCGAGTTGCCCGGGCGCACCGTCGACCGCAGCGAGTACACCTTGCGGACGACCGTGCCGTGACCGTAGATGTCGGGGCTGCGCAGTCGCTGCTGACCACGGATGCGCGCGGCCTGGACGTTGTAGGGGCCGTCCTGCGGGTAGCCGAGCACCGCCGCAGGCTGGCGCGGCCTGCCCCGTTCGTCGAAGCGCAGCGGACGGCCCTGCAGCCCGTTGACCGCGAGCACCGCGACGTCGATGTCGGGGTTGTAGTAGACGACGGTCGCCGGCACCTCCCGCTCGCCCACGATCACGTCGGGCCGCCGTACGCCCGCGACCACGTGCGCGTTGGTCATCACCCGGCCGGGACCGTAGAGGAAGCCGGTGCCCTCGACTCCTCGCTTGCAGCTGTTCTCACCGCGGACCTTGTAGACACTGCCCTGCGCCCCCTGCACGTCGGGGTCGCGGACGATGCGACCGGGGGGTGGCCCGACGTTGATGATCCGCTCGGGGGCGAAGGGCTCGAGGTAGCGGGGGAAGAAGCTCGAGCCCACGACGTCGTTGAAGGAGTTGAGCGCCTGCACCGCGCTGCCGGGCATCACCCCGTCGACCCGGTCCAGCACCGCGGAGCTGCGGACCTGGGAGCTGGCCCACGGCAGCTTGGCGCCGCTGACCGCGACCCCGAGGGCCCACGCCACCACCAGCACCGCTGCCATGCTCAGGGCTGCCCCGCCGACCGCGTCGAGGGCGCGCACCGGCTGCCAGGTGATCCGGGAGCGGATGCGGGCTCCGGCGATCTGCAGCACGGCCTGGCCCAGGGAGGCACAGATCAGCACCACGAACAGCGCGGCCAGCGAGACCCACAGCGCCGGCTCGGCGTCACCGAGCAGCCGGGGGGCGAGCCAGATGCCGAGCAGCCCCCCGAGCAGCAGGCCGCCCGTCGCGAACGCGCCGGCGATGAAGCCCTGCCAGTAGCCCGAGACTGCGTACGCGAGCACGAGCGCGACGAGCAGCCAGTCGAGGATGTTCACCCGGCGGACCTCACCGGTCGCGGAGCGGGCCGTGCGGCTCCGGCGGCTGGGCAGCCACCTCGGCGCGGGCGGTCAGCATGTGCTCGGGCAGGTCGCGGGTCACGTCGGGGTCCCACGGCCGCGTCCAGCCCAGGAAGTCGAAGAGCCGCGCGATGATCCCGGCGGTGAACCCCCACAGGATCAGCTCCTTGTCCTCGCCGATGAGGAAGGCCGGGCCCTTCCACCCGGACGGGTGGCGCACCGAGACCCGGTGCGCCGGGTCGAGCAGCTCCTCGATCGCCACACGGTAGATCGCGTGCACCTCCGCGGGGTCGACGACGCGCACGGGCGTCTCCTCGCGCCACCAGGCGAGCACCGGGGTCACTGCGAAGTTGCTCGGCGGCAGCCACAGCTGCGGGAGCAGGCTGAAGACCTGCACCCCGGACGGGTCGAGCCCGGTCTCCTCCTCTGCCTCGCGCAGTGCGGCCGCCTCCGGCGACCCGTCCTCACGGTCGATCGAGCCGCCTGGGAACGAGACCTGACCGGGGTGCGACCGCATGTCGTGGGCGCGCTCGGTCAGCAGCAGGTCGGGTCCGCGCCCGCTCTCGCCGAACAGCATCAGCACGGCTCCCTCGCGGGTGCTGGCGTCCTCGGGCGGCACGAAGCGGGTCAGCTCGTCGGCAGTGATCGTCTCGGCCCCACGGCGTACCGGCTCCAGCCACGCGGGGAGCGCAGCGTCGGGTGGGGTGGGCACGGGCCGAGCCTACCGACCGGTGACGGAGGGCCGGACGAGGCCAGGGGTCACGCCGGCGGTCAGGCCGGCAGGCGTACGGCGAGCTCCTGCTGCACCAGCTGCCGCAGCTCGGGGTAGGACCGGATCGAGCGGTACTGCACGCTCACCGAGCCGTCGGCCTTGAGCAGGATGATGCCGGGCAGGCCGCGCACCCGGAACGGTCCGCGGAGCCGCGCGTGGGGGTCGGCGAGCAGGGGGTAGGTCACCCCGGTCTGTCGCACCAGCGCCAGCGCCGCCTCCGGCTGGGTGTCGAGGTAGTCGACGCCGAGCACGTCCACCACGCCCCTGCCCTCGCGGTGGAGGCGTTGGTAGTAGGGCAGCTCGGAGCGGCACGGTCCGCACCACTGCGCGAACAGGTTGATGACCATCGGACCGCGCAGCCGCGTGAGGTCGACGCGCGTCCCACCCCCGAGGCAGGCCAGAGTGACGTCGGGCATCCGGTTGGAGGCCGAGCCGGGGCGGCACGGCTCGACGCCGGCGCGGGCCTTGAGGCGGCGCAGCGCGGGGGTGTCGACGTCGACGTTGCCGGCTCCGCCTCCCGACGTGGCGCCGGCCCCGGTGCCCCTCGACGACCCCCCGGTGGGGCCGGCGGTGCAGCCGGCGAGCAGCAGCACCGCGAGCAGCAGCCCGAGGGCTCGGCTCATGCGCGCCCTTCCGTCTTGACGAGCTTCGCAGCCCGCTCCGGGTCGGTGGGCCCCTCGCCGTACGCCGGGCACCACCGCGCGACCGTGCAGGCTCCGCACGCGGGGTTGCGCGCGTGACAGACGCGGCGGCCGTGCCAGATCAGGTGGTGGGAGAGCATCGTCCAGTCCTTCTTCGCGAACAGCGCTCCCACCTCGTGCTCAGCCTTGACGGGGTCCGTCTCGGCGGTCCACCCGAACCGTCGGGCGAGCCGGCCGACGTGGGTGTCGACGGTGATGCCGGGGATGCCGAAGGCGTTGCCGAGCACCACGTTCGCGGTCTTGCGCCCCACCCCGGGCAGCTGCACCAGGTCCTCGAGCCGGCGCGGCACCTCACCGTCGTGCCGCTCGACGAGCGCCTGGGAGAGCCTCAGCAACGACTCGGTCTTGGCCCGGAAGAACCCGGTGGGCGCGATGATCTCCTCGAGCCTCGCCCGCTCGGCGCCCGCCAGCGCCGGCGCGTCGGGGTACGCCGCGAACAGCGCCGGACGGACCGCGTTGACCCGGCGGTCGGTGGTCTGGGCGGAGAGCACGGTGACCACGAGGAGCTCGAAGGGGTTGTCGAAGTCGAGCTCGCAGCGCGCTTCGGGGTAGGTCTCGGCCAGGACCCGGTCGATCTTGCGGGCACGACGGACGAGCGAGGTCTCGGGCACGCGACCAGCCTAGTAAGCGCACCGCGACCGGGCCCGACCGGTCCAACACCCCGCCTGCTTGGCGGAACCGGCCGATGATAGGCCAGACTGTGACCCGAGACACCACCGGGCAAGGCCGTCCGGCGGCCGGTTACGTGTGGGAGGAACGACCCGTGGACAACGACGTGCTGCGCCAGGCCCCGCTGTTCAGCGCCCTCGACGACGAGGCCGCCACGGCTCTGCGTGCCTCGATGGCCGAGAACCGGCTGCGCCGCGGTGACGTGCTCTTCCACGAGGGCGACGAGGGCGACAAGCTCTACGTCGTCACCGAGGGCAAGGTGAAGCTCGGCCGGACCTCCTCCGACGGTCGCGAGAACCTGCTGGCCATCCTCGGGCCGGGGCAGATGTTCGGGGAGCTCTCGCTGTTCGACCCGGGGCCGCGGTCGGCGACCGTCACTGCCGTCACCGACACCGTGTTCTCCTCGCTCTCCCACGAGGACCTGCTGCGCTGGCTCGAGGGCCGGCCCGCGGTCGCCCGTGGCCTGCTCTCCCAGCTCGCCGGCCGGCTGCGCCGTGCCAACGACGTGGTCGCCGACCTGGTGTTCTCCGACGTGCCCGGCCGGGTCGCCAAGGCGCTGCTCGACCTCGCCGACCGCTTCGGCCGCACCGCCGACGACGGGGTCCACGTGCACCACGACCTGACGCAGGAGGAGCTGGCCCAGCTGGTCGGCGCCTCCCGCGAGACCGTCAACAAGGCGCTCGCCGACTTCGCCTCCCGCGGCTGGCTGCGCCTCGAGCCCCGCTCCGTGGTGATCATGGACATCGAGCGGATGTCTCGCCGGGCTCGCTAGGCGGACCTGCTGATTACCAGGGGATGCCGGCGTTCTGGCGCTCCCCATGGGTCGCATGCCGTGGGGAGCAACAGTTCTCCTGCATCCCCTGGTAATCAGCCCCGCAGGTACGCCAGCTGCGCCCGCACACTGAGCTCGGCAGCGCCCCACAGCACCGGGTCCACGTCGGCGTAGACCGTCTCGACGACCGCGCGAGGCAGCTCGTCCTCGCCGACCCGCTCGTGGCCCGGCGCCTCGAGGGCCCGCAGCGCTTCGCGCACCTGGTCGAGCCGCTCGCGTCGGTGGGCGAGGTAGAAGTCGAGCGCCCCCAGCGCATCGTCGATCACCGGGCCGTGGCCGGGCCACACCGTCGCGAGCTCCTGCTCCGAGGCCAGGGCCCGGAGCCGGTGCAGCGAGTCCAGGTAGGCCCCGAGCTGCCCGTCCGGGTGCGCGACGACCGTCGTGCCCCGACCCAGCACCGTGTCGCCGGTCAGCACCGCCCGCTCCTGCGGCAGCACGAACGACAGCGAGTCGGACGTGTGGCCAGGGGTCGCCACCACGTGCACCTCGAGGCCCTCGACCTCCACCACGTCGCCGTCGCCGAGCCCCTCCTCGCCCAACCGCTGCTCCGGGTCGAGCGCACGCACGCCGCACCCCATCCGCTGCGCGAACTTCTTGGCAGCCTCCGAGTGGTCGAGATGCCGGTGCGTCAGCAGGACGACGGCCACCTCCCCTGCGTACGACGCAACCGAGTCGAGGTGCTCCGAGATCTGGGGCCCGGGATCGACGACCACCGACCGCGCGGCACCGGGCTCGCGCAGCACCCAGGTGTTCGTGCCGTCGAGGGTCATCACGTCCGGGTTCGGTGCCAGCACGCACCGGGCGCGCTCACCGAAGGAACCGCCGCTCCACCCCGAGCTCACGCGCGCATCCTGGCCGCGACGTCCTCGCCGAGCCGAACCAGGTGGTCGGGGATCGACAGGTAGGCGTTCCCGTCCTCCAGCACGGCCGCGGGCTCCACGGCGGTGAGGTCGCGGGCCTCGGCCACCAGCAGCGCCTCGGCCGGCGTCGCGACGTCGTACAGCTCCAGGCAGGTGCAGTACGTCGGCGGCAGCATCAGCATCTCCTGCTCGTCGACGCTGCGGATCGCCTCCCGGACGGGCAGCCAGACGACCTCGTCGGACTCGGTCGAGACGTCTCGGGTGACTTGGCCCGCCGGCAGCTCCGCCACGAAGAACCGTGCGTTGAACCGCCGGGGCTCGAAGACCGGAGTCACCCACGCGCCCCACAGCCGCAGCAGGTCGGTGCGCAGCCGCAGCCCGCGCCGCTCGAGGAACGAGGTGAAGGAGACCTGCCGCGCCTCGAGGGCTCGCCGGTCCTCCTCCCAGTCCGCACCGGTCGTGTCCTCGACGACGGTCCCCTCGGTCGGTCCCGCCAGCAGCACCCCCGACTCCTCGAACGTCTCGCGGACCGCCGCGCACACCAGCGCCCGCGCGAAGGCCTCGTCGGTGCCGAGCAGCGTCGCCCAGGAGGCCGGCGGGGGACCGACCCAGCCGATGTCGGCGTCGAAGTCGCGCTTGTCGACCCCGCCGCCCGGGAAGACGCACATGCCCGCGGCGAAGGCCATGTCCACATGGCGGCGCAGCAGATACACCTCGAGGCCGCCCGGCTGTCCGTCACCCGCGCGGAGCAGCACCACCGTCGAGGCGTGCTTGGGATCGACCGGCTCCCGGGTGCCGTCGATGAACGCGCGGGCCTGCTCGACGAGGCGGTCGGGCAGCCGCCGAGTGGCGTCCACCGTCCTACACCTCGACGAGAAGCTCGACCTCGACGGGAGCGTCGAGGGGAAGCACCGAGACGCCGACTGCGCTGCGGGCGTGCCGTCCTGCCTCCCCGAAGACCTCGCCGAGCAGCTCGCTGACCCCGTTCGCGATCGCGGGCTGGCCGGTGAAGTCCGGCGTCGAGGCCACGAACGCGACGACCTTGACGACGCGCTTGACCGCCGAGAGGTCACCGACCTCGGCGCGCACGGCCGCCAGCGCGTTCAACGCACACTGGCGGGCACACTCGACGCCCTGTTCCGAGGTCACCTCGCCGCCGACCTTGCCGGTCGTGATCAGCTTGCCGTCGCGCATCGGCAGCTGGCCGGAGGTGTACACGTAGCTCCCGCTGCGCACAGCGGGCACGTAGGCCGCCACCGGCTTGGCCACCTCGGGCACGCTCAGCCCGAGGTCGGCGAGCCGCTCCTCGGGCGTCCTCATGCCTTGGGCCGCTTGAAGTAGGCCACCACGTTCTCGCCGCCCCCGGGACCCGGCACCACCTGCACGAGCTCCCAGCCGTCCTGGCCGAAGTTGTCCAGGATCTGCTTGGTGGCGTGCACCAGCACGGGTGCCGTCATGTATTCCCATTGCGTCATGCTCGGGACTCTACGAGCAGCCGATCAGGGGTGGCTAGCGTGGGTCCGTGCCCAGCGACCAGGTGATGCCCGGCCTCGGCGAGACCCCGGACGCCGTGCTCCGGTACGCCGCCCACGACGACGGGCTCGTCGACGTACACCTGCCCGCCGCGGCGGTGGACGGACCTCGGCCCAGGCCCCTGGTCGTCCATGTCCACGGCGGCTTCTGGCGGACCAGGTACGACCGCTTGCACGCACGACCGTTCGCGGAGGGCCTGGTCGCGCAGGGGTACGTCGTGGCGGTGCCGGAGTACCGGCGCGGTCCGGGGGCCTGGCCGTCGACCCGCGACGACCTCGCGACGGTGCTCGACCGGCTGCCCGACCTGCTGCACGGCATCGGGATCACGACGACCACCACCACGGTGACCGGCCACTCCGCCGGAGGCCACCTCGCACTCTGGCTCGCGAACGAACCGTGCGCCTTGGACCGGGTGGTGGCGCTGGCGCCGGTCGGTGACCTGCGCCAGGCAGCCGAGTGGCACACGGGCGCCGGGGCGGTCGTCGACTTCCTGGGCGGCACGCCGCAGCAGCGGCCGCAGGTGTACGACGCCGCGGACCCGGCGACCCGGATGCGTGAGCGGCCACCCGTTCCGGTGGTCGTGGTGCACGGGGACCGCGACGACGACGTGCCGGTGGAGCTGAGCCGGGGGCTGAGCGGACGCTTCGACTGGCTCGACTACCGGGAGCTGCCCGGCGCGGGCCACCACGACGTCATCGACCCCGGGTCGCCGGTGTGGTCGGCGGTGCTCGCCGCGATCGGCGGGTGAGACGCTGTGACCATGACCTCCCCGCGCCGCATCGCCGTCGTCGGCGCCGGCCCCGCGGGGACCGCCCTGGCCCTAGGCCTGATGCGGCAGGGCTATGACGTCACGCTGGTCTCCGACCGGACCGCCGAGGAGATCCGCGCCGGCTCGGTGATGTCGAGCCAGATCACCTTCGAGTCGGCGCTCGACGCGGAGAACGCGCTGGGCATCTCCGAGCTGCTCCCCGTCGCCCCAGCGCTGGGGCGGATGTCGTACGCGATCGAGCGGGCTGACGGGTCGACGGCCGAGTTCTCGACGGAGCTGCCGACCGAGGCACGCTCCCTCGACCAGCGGGCGCGGCTGCCGCTGCTGATCGAGGAGATCGAGCGGCGCGGAGGCAAGGTGGTGACGCGTGCCGCCTCGCCCGAGGACCTCGAGGACCTCGTGCGCGACCACGACCTCGTCGTGGTGTCGACCGGCCGCGGCGGGCTCACCTCGCTCTTCCCGGTCGACGCCGCGCGGTCGCCGTACTCCTCTCCGCAGCGGGTCGCGGCCCTCACCTACCTGCGGGGTGTGACACCCGATCCCGCCGGCCCCGGCCTCCGGTACCACTCGGTCGAAGGGGTCGGGGAGTGCTTCACGTGCCCGGCGTTGACCGTCGACGGGCCGTGCGACATCTTCGTCGTGGAGGGCGTGCCGGGGGGGCCGCTGGACGTGTGGGACGACGTGCGCACTCCCCAGGCTCACCTGGAGCGGCTGCAGTCCGTGCTGGCCCAGCACTTCCCGGCCGAGGCGACCCGCGTCGCGCGGGCAAGGCTGGTGGACGAGCGCTCGACGCTGTGGGGTCGGATCACCCCCGCCGTACGGCGCCCCGTCGGCGTGCTCCCGTCGGGTGCCACCGTGCTCGGCATGGCCGACGTGGTGGTCCTCAACGACCCGCTGACCAGCCAGGGCTCGAACAACGCGATCAAGTCGGCGTCGTTCTACCTCGAGGCGATCGTCGCGCACCGCGGGGCGTTCGACGCGGCGTGGATGGAGCGCACCTTCGACAACTTCTGGCGCGGCTGGGCGCAGTGGGCCACCGAGTGGACGAACTCCTGGCTGCAGCCCCCGCAGCCGCACCAGCGGGCCGTCGTCGACGCGGCGGTCACCCACCCGTCCGTGGCACAGCGGATCGTCGCCGGCTTCGACGACGCCCGGCTGTTCTCGCCCTGGTGGTTCGACCCCGACGAGGCAGCCGGTTTCCTCGCCCGCCAGGAGGTTGCGGAGGCCGCCCGCTTCGACGCCCGCAACCTGAGGCGTGCACTCGGCCAGTACGCCACCGGCGTCACGGTGGTCACCACCCTCGACGAGGCGGGTCTGCCGTTCGCGATGACCGCGAACTCGTTCACCTCGGTCTCGATCAACCCGCCGCTGGTGCTGTGGGCGGCGGCCAAGTCGTCTCCCTCGCTGGTGGCCTTCGAGGCCTCCGACCGGTTCGCGGTCAACGTGCTGGCCAGCGACCAGCACCACCTCTCGCGGCAGTTCTCCACCTCCGGGTCCGACAAGTTCGACGGGGTCCGGCTGGTCGAGGGCGACCTGCCGCTGCTGCAGGGCACCGTGGCCCACTTCGTGTGCCGCCGCCGTCAGCGCGTCGACGCCGGCGACCACGTGCTCTTCCTCGGCGAGATCGAGTCCTACGACGCACCCGGCGGTGAACCGCTCGTGTTCCACTCCGGGTTCTACCGGCTGGCCACCAAGCACCCCGACCTCTGACTGATTACCAGGGGATGCAGGCAATCTGCAGCTCCCCATGGCGTGCAACCCATGGGAGGCATCAGATGCCCATGGGGAGGTACGGCGCCCGCTCCGCGTCCCCGCGTCGGCCAGGAACCCCGGCGTCCCGGTCGGCCAGGAAACCTCCACGAGCGCGCCGTACCCGCGCTCATCCACCGGCTGCGACCTCGAGGGTCCACCGAGCCACTCACCGACCCACCCTGTCGCGCATGGACACCCTGCGCCTCAAGGCCGAAGCCGTCGGCTTCTTCACCCGCGCCGACGCCCTCGAGATCGGCCACGACGACCAGTCGATCCGCCGCGCCATCCGTACCCGCCTCTGGGTGCGGGTGCGCCGGGGTGCGTACACGTTCACCGACCTCTGGCCCGACGAACCCGCGCAGCGCCACCGGGTGAGGGCGCGCGCCGCTGCGACCCGGATCGGTCCCGACGTCGCGCTGAGCCACACGTCGGCCGCCGTCGAGCACGAGCTCACGCTGTGGGGCACCGACCTCTCGCTGACGCACGTCACCCGCCTTGACGGTGGCGCGGGACGCACGGAGGCGGAGGTGGTCCACCACGAGGGATTCACTCTGCCGAGCGACCTCGTCCAGCGTGCCGGCCTGCCGATCGTGAACCCGGCGCGCGCCGCGATCGAGACCGCGTCGTTGTCCAGCACCGAGTCGGGCCTGGTGGTCCTCGACTCCGTGCTCCATCAGCACAAGGCGACGCGCGAGGAGCTGGACGCGACGTACGAGCTCATGCGCAGCTGGCCCGGAATGCTCGGCACCCAGCTCGCGGTCCGCCTGGCCGACGGCCGGGCCGAGTCGGTCGGCGAGTCCCGGTCACGCTATCTCTGCTACGTCCAGAACCTGCCGTCGCCGGAGCTCCAGTACGAGGTCCGCGACCACACCGGGCGCCTGGTCGGGACTACCGACTTCGCCTGGCCGGGGTTGCTCGGCGAGTTCGACGGCCGGGTGAAGTACGGCCGCTATCTCCGTCCAGGCGAGTCTGCGGGCGACGCGGTGTTCCGTGAGAAGCGTCGCGAGGACCTGCTCTGCGAGGTCACGGGCTGGCGGATGATCCGCCTCGTCTGGGCGGACCTGTACGACGCGCCGCGCACCGCCTCGCGGATCAGGCGGCTGCTCCGCCAGGTCGCTTGATCGGTCGGCCTTCTCCCCACGGAGATCTGATGCTCCCCATGGGTTGCCCCCCATGGGCAGCTGCAGATTGCCTGCATCCCCTGGTAATCAGGGGGCCGCCAGCGGCGGCTCGGTCTTGGCACGCACCTCGTCCTCGGTGACGTCGGGGGCGAGCTCGACGAGCGTGAGGCCGCCGCCCTCGCCGGTGACGGGGTCCTTCGGGGTGATGTCGATGACGCAGAGGTCGGTGATGATCCGCTGCACGACGCCCTTGCCGGTGTAGGGCAGCGAGCACTCGTCGACGATCTTGTAGGAGCCGTCCTTGGCGACGTGCTCCATCAGCACGATCACGCGCTTGGCGCCGTGCACCAGGTCCATCGCACCGCCCATGCCCTTGACCATCTTCCCCGGGATCATCCAGTTGGCGATGTCGCCGGCGGCCGAGACCTGCATGGCGCCGAGGATGGCCGCGTCGATCTTGCCGCCGCGGATCATCCCGAACGAGGTCGCGGAGTCGAAGAACGAGGCGCCCTTGCGCAGCGTCACCGTCTCCTTGCCCGCGTTGATGAGGTCGGGGTCCTCCTCGCCCTCGTAGGGGTAGGCCCCCACGCCGAGGATCCCGTTCTCCGACTGCAGCACCAGCTCCACGTCGTCGTCGACGTAGTTGGGCACCATCGTCGGCAGCCCGATGCCGAGGTTCACGTAGGAGCCGTCCTGCAGCTCCGAGGCGGCCCGCGCCGCCATCTGCTCACGGGTCCATGCCATCTCAGGCTCCTTCCGTGGGACGCGGCCGGGTGGTCCGCTTCTCGATGCGCTTGCCGGCCACCTGCTCCGGGGTCAGCGGCACGACGCGCTGCACGTAGACGCCGGGGGTGTGCACGTCGTCGGCCTCGATCTCACCGGGCTCCACCAGGTGCTCCACCTCGGCGATCGTGACCCGGCCGCACATCGCCGCGAGCGGGTTGAAGTTGCGGGCCGACTGACGGAACACCAGGTTGCCGTGCCGGTCGCCCTTCCACGCCCGCACCAGCCCGTAGTCGGCGATGATCGCGTCCTCGAGCACGAACGGCTTCGGCCCGTCGGGGGTCTCGAACGTGCGGACCTCCTTCGCCGGGGACGCCGTGACGACGTTGCCGTCGCCGTCGTACTTCCAGGGCAGCCCGCCCTCGGCCACCTGAGTCCCGACCCCCGTGGCGGTGAAGAACGCCGGGATCCCGGCCCCGCCGGCGCGCATCCGCTCGGCCAGGGTCCCCTGCGGGGTCAGCTCGACCTCCAGCTCGCCGTGGAGGTACTGGCGCGCGAACTCCTTGTTCTCCCCGACGTAGGAGGAGATCATCCGCCGGATCCGGTGGTTGAACAGCAGCACGCCGAGTCCCGCCTCGTCGACCCCACAGTTGTTCGACACCGCCTCGAGCTCGTCGGCACCCTGCGCCAGCAGCGCGTCGATCAGGACCGACGGGATGCCGCACAGCCCGAAGCCGCCGACCGAGATCGTCGACCCACTGGCGACGTCGGCGACAGCCTCGGAGGCGGACGCAACCACCTTGTCCACGAGAGACCTTCCTGTTCCGGGGCCCAGGTGGCCCGCCCACGACACCCTAGCCAGCGGGAACCGAGCCGGGTCACGGGCTCCGTCCACACATCCACGGCCCCAGCTTGCGTCCCCGACACATGCGGGTCGGCCATGAGGCGGCTCACACCCCCGTTTGGGGTGGTCCCGGAGCGGCTAGTGTCCGAGCGTGACCCCGTCCCCGTCCCCCTCCTGCGACTGGGACGGCACGCGGCTGCACGTGGTCACCGGCAAGGGCGGTACCGGGAAGACCACCGTGAGCGCAGCCCTGGCACTGGCACTCGCCTCGCGTGGCAAGACGGTGCTGCTGTGCGAGGTGGAGGGACGACAGGGCATCGCCCAGCTCTTCGACGTCGCCCCGCTGCCCTACGAGGAGCGACGCGTCGCGCTCGGCCCCGACGACGGGGGCGACTTGTACGCGCTGGCCATCGACCCCGAGTCCGCCCTGCTGGAGTACCTCGCGATGTACTACCGGCTCGGTCGCGCCGGCCGCGCGCTGCGGAGCTTCGGCGTCATCGACTTCGCGACCACCATCGCCCCGGGCGTCCGGGACGTGCTGCTGACCGGCAAGGTGTACGAGGCGGTCAAGCGCAACCGCCGCTCCAAGAACGCCCGCACGTACGACGCCGTGGTGCTCGACGCGCCCCCGACGGGTCGCATCGCCCAGTTCCTCAACGTGAACAGCGAGCTCGCCGGCTTGGCCAAGGTCGGGCCCATCCGCAGCCAGGCCGACACCGTCATGACCCTGCTGCGCTCCGCGGACACCGCCGTCCACCTGGTCACCGTGCTCGAGGACATGCCCGTGCAGGAGACCGCCGACGGCATCGAGGAGCTGCGGCGCCAGCGGCTGCCCGTCGGCGGCGTCGTGGTGAACCTCGCTCGGCGCCCCGAGCTGGACGAGCAGGAGCGGGACCGGGCGATGTCCGGCGAGCTGGACGCCGACGCCCTGCGGGCCGGCCTCGAGCACGGGGGGGTGCGCCCCAGCGACGAGCTGGTCGCTGGGCTGTTGGAGGAGGCTCGCGAGCACGCCGAGCGGCGCGAGCTCGAGGACGAGCAGCGCAAGCGCATCAGCGGGCTCGGCGTCTCGACGTACGAGCTGGCCCGCCAGCCCGAGGGCATCGACCTGGGCGGTCTCTACGAGCTCGCGGCCGAGCTGTGCCGTCAGGGGATGGCATGACTCCCACCGTGCACGGCCGCGTCGGCCCCCTGGTCGCCCGCACCGAGGGTGCCCCCGAGCTCGACGTCGACGCGCTGCTGGCCGACCCCTCGACCGACATCATCGTCTGCTGCGGCTCGGGTGGCGTCGGGAAGACCACCACGTCGGCGGCGTTGGCGCTGCGGGCCGCCGAACACGGGCGCAAGGTCGTCGTGCTCACGATCGACCCCGCCCGCCGGCTGGCCCAGTCGATGGGCATCGAGACGCTCGACAACGTTCCCCGCCCGGTCCCCGGTGTGCGGGAGGGCGCCGGCTCGCTCGACGCGATGATGCTCGACATGAAGCGCACGTTCGACGACGTCGTCGAGAGCCAGGCGAGCGCGGAGAAGGCCGCCGCGATCCTCGCCAACCCCTTCTACATCACGCTCTCCAGCTCGTTTGCGGGCACCCAGGAGTACATGGCGATGGAGAAGCTCGGGCAGCTGCACGCCGACCGCTCCGGAGGCTGGGACCTCATCGTCGTCGACACCCCGCCCTCCCGGTCCGCGCTGGACTTCCTCGACGCTCCGGAGCGGCTCTCCAGCTTCCTCGACGGGCGTTTCATCCGGCTGATGTTGGCGCCGGCCCGCGGCCCGGCGCGGTTGATGACGGCCGGGCTCGGCGTGGTGACGAACGCCCTCACCAAGCTGCTGGGGGCCCAGGTGCTGCGCGACATGCAGACCTTCGTCGCTGCGTTCGACACGCTGTTCGGGGGGTTTCGGCATCGGGCCCAACGGACGTACCAGCTGCTCCAGGCCCCCGGTACGGCGTTCCTCGTCGTCGCGGCGCCGGAGCCCGACGCGCTGCGCGAGGCCGCCTACTTCGTCGAGCGGCTCAACGAGGAGCGGATGCCGCTGGCCGGTCTGGTGGTGAACCGGGCCAACCGGCTGCCGCCCGGGGGGCTGTCTGCAGAGCAGGCGCTCGTAGCCGCGGAGCGGCTCGACGACTCAGACGCCGGCCACGCGAGCACCACCGACGGCCTCACCGCCGGGCTGCTGCGGTTGCACGCGGACCGGACCCGGATCGTGGCGCGTGAGACGCGGCTGCGAGCCCGGTTCTCCACGGCGCACCCGGACGTGCCGACGGCCGTCGTGCCGGCACTGTCCACGGACGTGCACGACCTCGACGGCCTTCGGTTGGTCGGCGACCTGCTCTCCCAGAGGTCGTCGCCAGCCACCTGAGCGCTGTCCCGCCCGAACGCGGCTGCGGGGTCAGGCCGGCACGAGCTCCGCGGCGTCCGGGACCGCGGAGATCACGGACACCCCGGACACCCCGGACACCCCGGACACCCCGGACACATGGTCGGCCATCGCCGTCTCGAGCAGGCGACGCCACGAGGTGACGTTCGGGCGGCGGCGGAGCAGCGCCCGGCGCTCGCGCTCCGTCATCCCACCCCAGACGCCCCACTCGATCTCGTTGTCGAGCGCCTCGGCGAGGCACTCCGTTCGCACCGGGCATCCGGCGCACATCTGCTTGGCGCGGTTCTGTGCGGCTCCCCGCACGAACAGCTCATCCGGTCGCGTCTGGTTGCACAGCGCCTGACCGGCCCAGTCCTCGTTCCACATCGGCCTTGTCCCTTCCGAGAAGGGCCCACCTCCCAGCGGGCCATCTGAGTCAATCCCCACCTACGAAGGTAAAGAGTTGGAACCTCACTAAACAGACACAGAGGGCTCAACTTGTGATAGCCCGATGTGACTAGTGAGAACAGCCGAACGTCCCTCCAGTCCCGCCGAACGCTTGGTTCAGCCAGTCGTTCCCGCCTGAGGCTCCCGGTGCCGGGGCGGGCGACGAGGGCCTCGTAGTCCCTTCGGGCTATGCGCGATCCCACCCCGCGCCACGCCGTACGACGCCCGGGTGCGTGACAGCCGACACCGGGGTGCGCTATGCGGGAGGTCCGAGCCCGCTCACGTAGGCTGGAGCGCATGTCCGCCGCGCGCAGAACCGACCGTCTCAAACCCGCGGGGGTGCTGTCGCACCTCGGTGTCATGGTCGCCGTCGCGGCCGTGATGGGCGTCCTCGTGGCCGGCCTGGCGATCCCGTTCGCCGCCGTGACCGGGTTGTCCACCCGCACCGTGGCCGACCGGCTGGACAAGATCCCGACCGAGCTCACCGCGGAACCGCTCGCGCAGCGCACCCGGATCCTCGGCAACGACGGTGCGCCGCTGGCGACCCTCTACGACCAGAACCGCGTGAACATCCCGCTGTCCAAGGTCGCCCCGGTGATGCGCAAGGCGATCATCGCCATCGAGGACTACCGCTTCTACCAGCACGGTGCGCTCGATCTGCGCGGCACGCTCCGCGCCTTCGTCACCAACCAGGCCAACAACGGCACCACCCAGGGCGGCTCGTCGATCACCCAGCAGATGGTGAAGATGACGCTGGTCAACCAGGCCAAGACCAAGGCGGCGCGGCAGGCGGCGACGGCCGACACCTACCAGCGCAAGATCAACGAGCTGCGCTACGCCATCGCGTTCGAGGAGAAGTACTCCAAGGACTGGATCCTGCAGCGCTACCTCAACATCGCCTATTTCGGCGACGGCGCCTACGGCATCGAGGCCGCCGCCCGTCACTACTTCTCCAAGCCCGCCTCGCAGCTGAAGCTGCGGGAGGCGGCGCTGCTGGCGGGGCTGGTCAAGAACCCGACCGGCTACGACCCGACCAACTACCCGGCACGTGCCCGCGAGCGGCGCGACACCGTCATCGCCCGGATGGCCGAGCTCAACGTCGTCTCGTCGTCGGAGGCACGCACCGCCGAGCGCCGTCGCCTGGGCCTGCAGGTCACCTCGGTGCGCAACGGCTGCGTCTCCTCGCCCGCCCCGTTCTTCTGCGACTACGCGATCCAGTACCTGCTGGCCGACCCCGACCTCGGGAAGACCGAGGAGGAGCGTCGCCGGCTGCTGTTCAACGGCGGCCTGACCATCAAGACCACTGTCGACCTCCGGTTCCAGCGCGCTGCCGACCGGTCCGTGCGCAGCCACGTCAACCCGACCGACCAGGCGATCGGCGGGCTGGCCATGGTCAAGCCCGGCTCCGGCGACGTACGGGCGCTGTCTCAGTCGCGCCCGATGGGCAGCGACAGGGCGGCGGGTGAGACCTACCTGAACTATGTCGCCCCCAAGGAGTTCGGCGACTCCAACGGGTTCCAGGCCGGCTCGACGTTCAAGGTGTTCGTGCTCTCCGCCGCGATCTCCCAGGGGATCCCGCTCTCGACCAAGATCAACGCCCCCCAGACGGTCTCGATCCCGAAGAGCAGCCTGCGCACCTGCAAGGGCCACCTGCTCGGCAACGACGACTGGAACCCGCAGAACTCCACGGGCACGGGCACGTTCGACCTCTACTCCGGCACCCAGCTGTCGGTGAACACGTTCTTCGCCCAGCTCGAGCAGCGCACCGGGCTCTGCGAGCCGGTCAAGCTGGCCCGCGAGATGGGCGTCATCGTCCCTGAGAACGACGTGGTCGGGCCCTTCACGCTCGGCGTGACCGACACCAACCCGCTGACGATGGCCGGGGTCTACGCGACGTTCGCGGCGCGCGGGAAGTTCTGCGAGCCCCGCCCGGTGACGGCGATCCTCAACAGCGCCGGTCGCACGATCGAGGACTACCCCTCCCAGTGCAAGCAGGTGCTGCGCACCGACGTCGCCGACGCGGTCAACGACATCCTGCGCGGCGTGCAGGAGGGCAACGGCTTCGGCGCGAGCGCCGGGCTGGCCCTCAACCAACAGTCCGCCGGCAAGACCGGGACGATCAACGACAACATGGCGGTCTGGTTCGACGGCTACACCCCCAACCTGGCGGCCTCCGCGATGATCGCGGGCGCCAACTCCCGTGGCCACCACATCACGCTGAACGGCCAGACCGTCGGGGGCCAGTACATCTCCGGCGCCCACGGGTCGACGACTGCCGGGCCGGTCTGGGGCGACGCCATGAAGGCCGTCGAGCAGTACCTCCCCGACGAGACGTTCCAGTCCCCGAACCCGCAGACCATCGAGGGGCAGAGCGTGACCGTGCCCTCGCTGTACGGCCAGAGCACCGATGCTGCCGCGCAGGCCCTGCGGCAGGCGGGTTTCACGCCGGTCGTGGGCCCCACGGTCGACAGCGGAAATCCCTACGGGACCGTCGCCTACCTGAGCCCGGGGTCGGGGGCCCAGGCCCCCACCGGGAGCACGGTGACCATCTACGTCTCCGACGGCACGCCGTACGTTCCGCCACCGCCCACCCAGAAGGCGAAGAAGAAGCAGGGCGGCGGCCAGCAGAACGGCGGCGGCGCGGCGAAGAAGAAGCAGAACGGCAACGGCAACGGCAACGGCAACAAGCGAGGTGGCGGCGGGAACCGCTGACCGGGGCGGGCTCAGCCGAGCTGGCGGCGCACCTCGGCGGCCACCGCTGAGCCGTCCGCACGTCCCTTGACCTGCGGCTGGAGCGCGCCCATCACCTTGCCCATGGCCCGCATCCCCTCGTCGGCCGCGCCGACCCGCGCGATGGTGGCGGTGACCAGCTCACGGACCTGGGCCTCGTCGAGCTGCTCGGGCAGGTACTCGGTGATGATCTCCGCCTCGGCCCGCTCCTTCGCGGCGCTCGGCCCACGGCCCGCCTCGTCGTAGGCGTCGGCGGCCTCGCGACGCTTCTTCGCCTCGGTGCTGAGCACGCCCACCACGTCGTCGTCGCTCAGCTCGCGTTGCTCCTTGCCGGCGACCTCGACGTTGGTGATCGCGGACAGCACCAGACGCAGGGTGGAGGATCGGAGGCTGTCCCGGGCCTTCATCGACGCGGTCAGGTCGGCGCGGAGGCGGTCCTTGAGCTGGCTCACGTGGCCAGTCTGACAGCCGGACGCCGGCAGGTGGCGAGGTGGCGACGTGTGACAGCCTGGTGCGGTGCCGACCCCTCGCACCGTCGTGCCGCGCTCGGCCGTGGCCACCGCCACCCGTCTCGCCGGACTGGGCACACTTGTCGGCGTCACAGGCCTCGGCTACGCGGCAGGAGTGGAGCTGCGGTGGTTCGCGCTGCGCCGGGCGACCGTCCCGGTCCTCCCGGCCGGCCACGAGCCGATCACCGTGCTCCACGTCTCCGACCTGCACCTGACGCCGTGGCAGCACCGCAAGCGCGCCTGGGTGCGCGGGCTGGCGGCGCTCCGCCCCGACCTGGTCGTCAACACCGGGGACAACCTGGCGCACCAGCAGGCGGTGGCCCCGGTGCTCGAGGCGTTCACGGAGCTGCTCGACGTGCCGGGCGTCTTCGTCTTCGGGTCCAACGACTACTACGCACCGACGCTGCGCAACCCGCTGCGCTATCTGCTCCCGGACGACGGTCAGCGCAACACCCACACCTCGAGGCTGCCGGTCGAGGACCTTCGCACCGGTTTCACCGGCCGCGGCTGGGTCGACCTGACCAACCGACGCGCCACGGTGAGCGTCAAGGGCGCGACGTTCGCCTTCGCCGGGGTCGACGACCCGCACCTGGAGTACGACGACCTCGCCGCCGTCGCTGGACCGGCCGACGCCTCGGCCGACGTCCGCATCGGCGTCACGCACGCGCCGTACCTGCGGGTGCTGGACCAGCTGGCCGGCGACGGCTACCAGACGGTGCTCGCCGGCCACACCCACGGCGGGCAGCTGCGGCTGCCGCCGTGGGGGGCCCTGGTGACCAACTGCGACCTCGACACGGCCCGTGCGCGAGGCCTCCACCGACACCCCGCCCACGCACCGGAGGGCACCCCCGGAGCCGCCTGGCTGCACGTGTCGGCCGGCCTCGGCACGTCGCCCTACGCACCCGTCCGGTTCGGCTGTCGACCCGAGGCCACGCTGCTGACCCTGGTGCCCGGGCCGGCCTGAGTCCCGGTTTCCTGGCCGGCCCGGGGGTCGGCTAGAGTGACGTCGCCCTCGGGCTGTGGCGCAGCTTGGTAGCGCGCCTCGTTCGGGACGAGGAGGCCGCAGGTTCAAATCCTGTCAGCCCGACCGAGTGGTCACCCACCGAAAGCCCCCGCACCGGCGTGCGGGGGCTTTCGCTTGTCATCGGCCAACCTTTTAACTTTGGATCGACCGCGCAGGTGGCCGCGAGTCCTTACAATCATTATTACTGTTTTGTAGGGACTTTCTACTGGGAGCAATCATGCGCACATCCACCCGAATCATCCTCGCCGGCCTCATCAGCGTTCTGAGCCTGGCGGCGGTTCCCGCCCAGTCGGCCTCCGCCGCCCAGATGAAGCCCAGCTTCTACGGCTGCTGCCGCTGAGCCCCGTCCGATCGGTCGACGCAAAACTGGCCGAACGGACATAAATCGGTCTCGGGCCCTCTACTGCCGAGTAAAGCCTCGTAACATCAGGGTGCATGAGCAGCATTGGGGCCCGGGTCAGGGAGCTGAGGCAGTCGAAGGGGCTGAGCCAGCAGGCGCTGTCCGGGAACGGAATCAGTTCCGGATACGTCTCGCTGATTGAGTCAGGCAAGCGCACGCCGTCGGCCGCCATCATCGAGAAGCTCGCCGAGCGACTCGGCGTACCGGTCACTGAGCTGGTGGGGGAGGCCCCGCCGGTCGTCAACGACCACGCGCGTCTCGAGGTCAACTTCGCACGCCTGTCGCTCGCCAACGGTGACCCGAACGAGGCGGTCCGCTGTCTGGGCAACGTCCACCTGGACGAGCTCGACAGCCAGACGGCCTTCGATGCTGCCCTGGTGCTCGCGGAGAGCCTGCAGGAGACCGGACACCTCCAGCGAGCCGTCGGCGTGCTCGAGTCCCTGGTGGCCCGGTGCCGTCGGGAGAGCTCCTGGCTGACCCTCGGCATGGCTGCGACGTCGCTCTCGGTGATGTACATCGAGTCCGGCGACATCGCCCGTAGCGTCGAGAACGGCCTGGAGGTCATGCGCGAGCTCGAGGCTGCCGGCCTCCAGGGCACCGACGAGCACCTGCGGATGGGTGCGGTGCTGGTCTGGGCGCTCGTCGAGCGCGGTGACACCCTCTACGCCTCGCACTGCATGGAGGAGCTCATCGAGGCGGCGGAGAAGGTCGGCAGCACGCGCGCCCGCGGCTCGCTCTACTGGAACGCCGCGTCGGTGGCCCACGACCGTGGCCACGTCGCCGAGGCGCTGCGGTTGACCGACCGCGCCGTGGTCCTGCTCGGAGACGGCGAGCACTCCCGCGACCTGCCGCGCCTGCGGCTCAACTACGCCTACCTGCTCGTCGAGCACGACCCCGCCGAGCCCGTGCGCGCGCTGCAGTACCTCGACAAGGCGGAGGCAGACCCGTCCTTCATGGGGTCGCGACTTGATCTCGGTCTGGCGGCCACCGTCCGCGGACGCGCCCATCTGCTGCTGGACGAGGTGGACGACGCCGCCGAGCAGGCCGCCCGCGCCCTGCAGATCTTGGGTCCGTCCCTGCACGTGGATCGCGCCTGCGCCCTCCTGCTGCTGGGCGACGTCGGGGCGGCACAGCTCGACCTGGACCTCGCGCACGAGGCGTACGGCGAGGCCGAGGTGGTCCTCAGCCGGATGAAGCGCTCCCGCAAGGTCGCACACCTGTGGCGCGAGCTGGGTGACGCCTGGCGGTCGATCGGCGAGAAGGACCGCGCCATCGGCGCCTACGACCACTCGTTCCGCACCGCGGGGTTCGCTCCTCGACCCGCCCTCGAGCGGGCGAAGGTGCAGAGCCGGCCCGGCGCCTCATTCGTGACCCGCTGATCCTTCCGGGCCACGACCTCGTGGTCTGGCACACTGCCCACCATGGCCGACACGCCGACCGAGGACGATCCGGACCGCCCGGACGACACGTCCAAGCTGGAGCTGCCCTCCCTGAGGCTGCCTCGACTGGGGCGCCGTCGCGGACGCCCCGGCCCGGACCAGGCGGACGTCACTCCTGCCCCGGCGTCGACGACCGACGGCGACCCCGACGGCGACGCCGATGCCGATGCCGATGCCGATGCCGATGCCGACACTGAGTCGCAGCCGGTCCAGGCGCCTCCGCCCCCCGTCGCGCCACCTCCGCTCGTCCCACCCACCCAGCCCGTCCACCCCGACTCGGAGCCCGACTCGGAGCCCGACTCGGAGCCCGACTCGGAGCCCGTCGAGGAGCCCCCGGAACCGTCCACGCCGCTGGTGCCCAGCGCCCCGCAGCCCGACGAGGCCCTCGTACCCGCGAGTGCCGAGGAGCGCACGCCCCGCGAACCGTTCCGGCTCCCGGCCGTCCCGGATCGGGTCGCCGCCGGGGTGACCGGTTTCGTGGTCGGGGGCTTCGGGGCGGTCCTGACCTACCTGTCGCTGCGCGGCTGCGACGTGGTCCGCGGGACGTCGTCCTGCGGAGGCACGGCGGGCCTCTTCCTGCTGGTGGTCATCGTGGTCGCGATGGTGCTCCTGGGTGGGGTCGTGCTGACGCTGTGGAACCTCGGCGAGCCGCGCAACACCAGCTTCCTGGGCGTGGGAGTGCTGTGCGTGGTCGTCATGCTGACCCTGATGGAGCAGCTGTTCTCGCCGTGGATGTTCCTGGTCGTGCCGGTGCTGTGCGCGCTGGGCTTCCTGCTCGCGCACTGGGTCACGACCACGTTCATCGAGCCGACCCCCGAGAGGGGCCCACAGCACGACGTCCGCTGAGGGTCGCCGGGCGGGGGCGGTTTCCCATGGGCTCGACCTTTCGCGGCGCTTCCCTCGGGGTATTCCATGGGGGAAGTTCCGTGACCGGGCGGCCGGTGGTGTGCGTGGTACGCCGGGGGGGTACGCCGGGGGGCCGGACGTGGGTCGGTCGCGGGCGGCATGCGACGTACGGCGCGCGGGCCCGTCGTCGAGCCGCCGTCAACCGGCGGGGCGACGCCCCGGTCCGCCGTACCGTGCACCGGGACCCTCGAGAACGACTGGAATCCCTAGGGTCACACCCCTCGCGTCATACCTCCGCCTCCCCCTGGGGATATGACGTGGAAGGCTCCGGCAAAGCTCGATCCCATGGGAAAGTGAGGGGGCTCAGAGCGACGCGGCGACCAGCTCGGCGATCTGCACCGTGTTGAGCGCCGCACCCTTGCGCAGGTTGTCGTTGGAGATGAACAGTGCCAGCCCGCGTTCGCCGTCCACGCCGGGGTCCTGGCGGACCCGCCCGACGAAGCTCGGGTCCTGGCCGGCGGCCTGCAGCGGCGTGGGCACCTCGGACAGTGCGACACCGGGTGCCTCGGCGAGGATCTCCAGGGCCCGCTTGGCGGGCAGCGACGACGCGAACTCGGCGTTGAGCGAGAGCGAGTGACCGGTGTACACCGGCACCCGGACGCAGGTGCCGGAGACCCGCAGCTCGGGGATGTCCAGGATCTTGCGGCTCTCGTTGCGGAGCTTCTGTTCCTCGTCGGTCTCGTCGGTGCCGTCATCGACCACACGGCCCGCCAACGGCAGCACGTTGAAGGCGATCGGGCGCACGTACGTCGTGGGCGCCGGCAGCTCGAGCGCCGCACCGTCGTGGGTCAGCAGTGGTCCCTGGTCGCCGACCGCCGCGACCTGACCGGCCAGCTCGTCGACGCCGGCCAGGCCGCTGCCCGAGACCGCCTGGTACGTGCTCGCCACCAGCCGGACCAGGCCCGCCTCGGCGTGCAGCGGCTGGAGCACCGGCATCGCGGCCATCGTGGTGCAGTTCGGGTTGGCGATGATGCCCTTGCCTGCGCGGTGCACGGCCAGGGGGTTGACCTCGCTGACCACCAGCGGCACGTCCGGGTCCATCCGCCAGGCGGAGGAGTTGTCGACGACGACGGCGCCGGCGCCGGCGAACCTGGGGGCGAGGGAACGCGAGGTCGAGGCACCTGCGGAGAACAGCGCGATGTCGATGCCCGAGGGGTCGGCGGTCTCGGCGTCCTCGACCATGACCTCCCGCCCGTCCCAGCTGATCGTGGTCCCCGCCGAGCGGGCCGACGCCAGGAGCCGGATGCTGGAGACCGGGAACCCCCGCTCCACCAGGATGCGCCGCATCACGGCGCCGACCTGGCCGGTGGCCCCGACGATCGCGAGGTTGACCGGCCTCATCGACCGGTCCCGCCGTACACGACCGCCTCGACCTCGTGGGCGTCCAGCTCGAACGCGGTGTGCGTCGCGGCGACGGCGTCGTCGACCTGCGACTCGTCGACGATGACCGAGATCCGGATCTCCGAGGTGGAGATCATCTCGATGTTCACCCCGGCCGACGCGAGCGCCGCGAAGAACCGTGCCGTGATGCCCGGGTGCGAGCGCATGCCGGCGCCGATCAGCGACACCTTGCCGATCCGGTCGTCGTAGAGCAGGGACTCGTAGCCCACCTCGTCCTTGATCTTCGCCAGCGCGGCCATCGCCGCCTGCCCGTCCTCGCGTGGCAGCGTGAAGGAGATGTCGGTCAGGTTCGTCGCCGCCGCCGAGACGTTCTGCACCACCATGTCGAGGTTGATCTCGGTCTGCGCCAAGGTCTCGAAGATGCGCGCCGCCTCACCGACCTTGTCGGGCACCGCGACCATGGTGATCTTGGCCTCGCTGCGGTCGTGCGCGACGCCCGCGATGATCGCCTGCTCCATGGGGTCCACCTCTGCTTCCGGAACGATCCACGTGCCTTCCTTCTGGCTGAACGACGAGCGCACGTGGACGGGCATGTTGTAGCGGCGGGCGTACTCCACGCACCGCAGGTGCAGGATCTTCGCGCCGCACGCCGCCATCTCCAGCATCTCCTCGGTGGAGACGCGGTCGAGCTTGCGAGCGGTCGGGACGATGCGTGGGTCGGCGGTGAAGACCCCGTCGACGTCGCTGTAGATCTCGCAGACCTCGGCACCCAGTGCCGCCGCCAGCGCGACCGCGGTGGTGTCGGAGGCGCCGCGACCCAGGGTGGTGATGTCCTTGGTGTCCTGGGAGACGCCCTGGAACCCAGCGACGATCGCGATGTGTCCCTCGTCGATGGCCTTCTGGATGCGGCCTGGGGTGACGTCGATGATCTTGGCCCGGCCGTGGGCGCTGTCGGTGATCACGCCGGCCTGGCTGCCCGTGAACGAGCGGGCCGCCTGACCGAGGTTGGCGATCGCCATCGCCACCAGTGCCATCGAGATCCGCTCACCCGCGGTGAGCAGCATGTCGAGCTCGCGGGGAGGCGGCAGCGGGCTCACCTGCTGGGCGAGGTCCCGCAGCTCGTCGGTGGTGTCCCCCATCGCGGAGACCACGACGACGACGTCGTGACCGCTCTTCTTGGTGGCGACGATGCGCTGGGCGACCCGCTTGATGCCGTCGGCGTCGGCGACGGACGAACCGCCGTACTTCTGCACGACAATGCCCACGACACTCCTCCGCTGGTGGCCCGGCCTCGACCCGGCCGGGACACCGAAGTCTACCGAGCCGGGCGACGCGACCCGGCGCGAGCCCCGGATGGCAAGACACCCGCCACGACCGCAAGATCTCCGGCCCGGCGGGTCTCAGACGCCCGTCAGCTCAAGGATTTGCGGGATCAAGCATCTCGTCCGCAGCTGCCACCTGGTCCTGTTCGCTCGCGAACTCGGTGTCGAGCCGGTCGTGGGTGACCACCGACTGCAGCGCGCGCAGCACGGCACTGGCCTCGGTGCCCCACGTCGAGACGTAGGAGAACTGCCACCACCACAGCGCCTCGCTCACCCGGCCCGAGCGGTAGTGCCGCAGCCCATGGGCCAGGGCCGAGGCGATGCTGGTCAGGTCGTCGGACAGCAGCGAGGACATCAGCTCGGGCGGGTCGACGTACGGGTCGAAGACCTCGCTGTAGGCGTCCACGCTCTCCAGCAGCACGGCGAGCCGCAGCCGCATGGCGTCCAGGTCGGGGTCGGGACCGGGGTCCGGTTCGTACTCGTCGGCAGGCAGGAAGTCGCTGTGCACGCCGAGCCGGCCGCCGGCGAGCAGCACCTGGCTGACCTCGAGCAGCAGCAGGGACACCGCCGTGGAGCCCTCGGCCTCACCGCGGGCGATCGCTCGCAGTGCCAGCAGGAAGCTGCCGACCTGGTCGGCGATCTGCTGGGCGAACTCCTCGAGCTCGCCGTCCACCGCGTCCGGGTGGGTCTCGACGTAGGAGTCCTGGGCGCCGGGCTCCCCGTCGCGCTCGGGGGCCCGCATCGGCTGCTCATGGTCCGTCATTCGACCGATCTCCTCCCTTCGAACGCACGCCCCAGGGTGACCTCGTCGGCGTACTCCAGATCTCCTCCGACTGGAAGTCCACTCGCAAGTCGCGTCACGCGCAAGCCCATCGGCCTCAGCAGTCGCGTGAGATAGGTCGCCGTGGCCTCCCCCTCGAGGTTCGGGTCGGTAGCCAAGATGACCTCCGTGACGGTGCCGTCGGCGAGCCGCGGCATCATCTCCCGGATCCGCAGCTCGTCGGGACCGATGCCATCGATCGGCGAGATCGCACCGCCGAGCACGTGGTAGCGGCCGCGGAACTCGCGGGTGCGCTCGATGGCCACCACGTCCTTGGACTCCTCGACCACACACAGCGCGGCGGGGTCACGGCGCGGGTCGCGGCAGATCCGGCAGGTGTCCTCCTCGGTGACGTTGAAGCACACCGTGCAGAACTTCACCTTGTCCTTGACCTCGACCAGCACCTGCGCGAGCCGGCGTACGTCGACGGGGTCGGCCTGGAGCAGGTGGAACGCGATGCGCTGGGCGCTCTTGGGACCGACGCCGGGCAGCCGCCCGAGCTCGTCGATCAGGTCCTGGACGACGCCTTCGTACACCCCGGCAGCCTAGAAGCCCAGAGACTGACCTGGGCCCGCGCCCCCGCCACCGAGACCACCCAGCTCACCCAGGCCACCGCCACCGAGCCCGCCCGCGAGCGGACCGAGCTTCTCGGCGGCGAGTGCCTCGGACTTGGCCTTGCCGTCGCGGTAGGCCGCCACGACGAGGTCCTCGAGGTCCTCGGTGTCGGAGGGATCGAAGGAGTCCTTGCGGATCTTGACGCCGACCAGCTCGCCGGTGCCGTTGACGGTGACCGTCACCAGCCCGTCGCCCACCGTCCCCTCGACGGTGGCGTCGGCAAGCTCCTGCTGCGCCGACATCATCTGCTCCTGCATCTGCTGCGCCTGCTGGAGCAGCGCGTTCATGTCGAACCCGCCCTCGCCGAAGGGGTTCTGGCTCTCGCTCATACGATGTCCTCTTCCGGGGTGCTGGAGGTCGTGCCGGTCAGTCGTGCGGGATCTCCTCGATGATGCGTGCCCCCAGCTCGCGCTCGAGCAGCTCGGCCCCGCCGAGGGAGTGGTCCTCGGCGTCCGGGTCGTCGCGGTCGGCGTGCTCGTCGGACGTCCCGGGAGCAGGTCGCTGCCGCGAGTCACCCGCAGGCCGCGTGACCGCGATGGCGCCGCGGGCGCTGGCGACCGACGTCGGGTCGGCCGGAGAGGTCGCCTGTGGTGGCGTCGGGGGCTGCGAGGTCGGCTGGTCACGTCCGGGGGCGTTCGAGGGCGGGACCGCCGACGGTGCGGCGACGGAGGTCTCCTCGGCGACCGCGGGCCGGGTGACGGTGTGCCGTGGCTCCGTGCCGGGCTGCACCGACGGGTCGACGATGGACTCCACGCGCCAGTCGTGCCCGATCACGTCGATCGCCGCCTGCCGGAGGATCTCCTCGTTGCCGCCGTTGGTGAAGGACTGCCGGGCGCCCGCGTTGACCAGGGCCACGGTGAGCGTCGAGTCGTCGACATCGGCGACCTGGGCGTTCTGGCTGAGCAGGATCCAGGTGAAGCGACGCTTGAGCTTGACCGCCTCGAGAAGGTCCGGCCACAGGCGGCGTACGTCGACCAGGGTCAGGCCGCTGCCCGGCACCGCATCGACAGCAGGCCCCGGCTGCGCCGGTGGCTCGGTCTGATCGGTGGACTCGGCGACCGGCTGGGCATCCGGCTGGGCGACCGGCTGGGCGGGGGGCAGGTCGGGCGACGGGTCCGACGGGGCGGTCTCGGCCGGCTCGGGCGCCGGAGGTGCGGGCTCGCCCGCGCGAGGCGGTGGGGCGACGCGCTGGGGCTGCTCGGGGGCCGCCGTGCGCGGTGGCGCGCCCGAGCCGCCGCTGGGGGTGCCCTCGATCGACATCCGCTTCTCGACCCGGTCCAGCCGGGCCAGCACGCCCTCGGTCCCGTGGTCGGCTCCCGGCAGCAGCACCCGAGCACAGATCAGCTCGAGCAGCAGCCGGGGGGCGGTCGCCCCTTTCAGCTCGGTCAGTCCGTCGGAGACCAGCTCGGCGGACCGACTGAGATCCGCGCGGCCGAACCGGGCCGCCTGCGCGGTGAGCCGCTCTCCCTGGTCCTGCGGCACGTCGATCAGGCCGGTGGCCGGTGCGTCGGGCACCGCGGAGATGATCACCAGGTCGCGCAACCGGCGGAGCAGGTCCTCGGTGAAGCGCCGCGGGTCCTGCCCGGTCTCGATCACCTTGTCGACCACACCGAAAACGGTGCGCCCGTCCCCGGCGGCGAACGCGTCCACGACCTCGTCGAGCAGCGTGTCGGGGGTGTAGCCGAGCAGACCGGTGGCCAGGTCGTAGGTGACCCCCTCCGGCCCGGAGCCTCCCATCAGCTGGTCGAGCACGGAGAGCGTGTCCCTGGCGGAGCCGCCCCCGGCCCGTACGACGAGCGGCAACGCGGCCGAGTCGACGGCGACGCCCTCGCGCTCGCAGAGCTCGCGGAGGTAGTCCGAGAGGGTGCGTGGCGCGATGAGCCGGAACGGGTAGTGGTGGGTCCGCGAGCGGATCGTGCCGATCACCTTGTCGGGCTCGGTGGTCGCGAACACGAACTTCAGGTGCTCCGGCGGCTCCTCGACGAGCTTGAGCAGGGCGTTGAAGCCCTGCGGGGTCACCATGTGCGCCTCGTCGATGATGTAGACCTTGTAACGGCTGCTCACCGGGGCGAAGAACGCCCGCTCACGCAGGTCGCGGGCGTCGTCGACACCGCCGTGGCTCGCCGCGTCGATCTCGATCACGTCGATCGACCCCGGTCCGCCCCGGGCGAGGTCGGTGCAGGACCGGCACTCTCCGCACGGGGTCGCGGTGGGGCCCTTCTCGCAGTTCAGGCAGCGGGCGAGGATGCGGGCACTGGTGGTCTTCCCGCAGCCGCGAGGACCGGAGAACAGGTAGGCGTGGTTGACCCGGTTGTTGTTCAGCGCCGCGCGCAGCGGTCCCGTGACGTGGTCCTGTCCGATGACCTCGGCGAAGGTCTCGGGGCGGTAGCGCCGGTACAGCGCGAGGGGTGCTTCCACGCCTGAACCCTAGCCAGCCGGTCCGACACCCGGAAGGCCGGTCGGCACGCGCCGTACGAGGGCCGGACGGGCGAGGCGGGGAGCGAAAGGCCCCCCGCGCACCCGGCAGAGCTCACTGACCCTTGCTGCCTTCCGGCCCTGGGGGAGTTGGGCGAGGTGCCGCCGCACGGGGGGTTGCCGGGAAGTGTAGGTGAGTCGACGAGGTCCCCCCAAACCGTGTGCCCTCCGGCCCGGCCGTGGCGATTTCGGCAACCCCGCGCCCGCCCGGTAGCCTCTCCCGCGGAGGATTCGCCTAGTGGCCTATGGCGCTCGCTTGGAAAGCGGGTTGGGTTAACGCCCTCAGGGGTTCGAATCCCCTATCCTCCGCCACGATGATGCAGGGCCTGACCTGCGCGAACGCCGACCGTCGCCCGCCAGGGGGAAGGTCGGCGTTCATCGTCTCCCGGACTCGTAGTCTCAGTTCTAGTCTCAGTTGGCTTCCGCCAGGGCGCCCGCTATTTTCCCCGAAGCCGATCCGCATACGGTGTCGGCAACGACCGTACGCAGCGGAGGGTCGGCAGCCGCGTCAACGCGGCCACGGGATGAGTAAGTCCAAGGGGTACCAGCCTCGGTACCGGCGGGGAACAGTCCCTTTGTGCAGGCGTCACCTGCCATGTTTACCGAGGGGTCGCGACCAGTTGGAGGCGACCATGGCGAGCCGCTACGGGCGGGCTGGACACAAGAGTCTCGCGAGGTGGACAGGTGCCGATTGACCGGCGGACCCACCCTCCCGCGCTTGGCACTGCTTCGTTGACGGTCAGCCGAGCCCTCTCGCGGAGTGGCGTCGGGGACGGGCGGCTGGGAAGGCCACGTGATCAGCGTGGTCTGGATCGATGCCGTGGGTTGGGTGAACCGTGGAGCGGTGGCTTCCGGGGCCTGGCTAGAACCGGCGAACCCTCATGATCAAGGTCGCCATCAGCGCAATCAGCGCCACGGAGTTTGCGACGACGGCAATACCATTCAGAGGCTGAGGAAGCCAACCACGACCCCGATCACTACACCAACGCCGCACAGCCGAATCTTCCGGACCAAGGGCACTGGTTGCATCTCAGGTGTCGCCCCTGCCGCCCTCAACACCCTCGGTGAACGGGTGTTCCTGAGCTATCGAACTTCGAGTTGTGCGACCAGCTTGTCGAGGGTGTGGGACTCCATGTCGACAACACCGGGCTGGTCGAGGGTGAAGGTCTCGTTGGTGGTGCCGGCCTTGTACTCGTACTCGTGCTCGGGGGAGCTGTGCACGTGCAGCTCACCCGGCTTGTCCGCGACGATGTGAAGCTTGATCGGCTTGCCCGCCTTGACCTTGATTTTCGCGCCCTGGGGTGTGACGGTCTCGCCCTTGAAGGTGATGTTGATAGTGGTAGCACCATTGTCGTCCTGCTTCGCGGCCGTGTCGGCAGTGGAGTCGTCCGAGCCGCAGGCCGCAACAAACGCGAAAGCCAGCACAGAGATGGAGCACAGCGAGACAGCACGCAGCATTGGATTTCTCCATCGGTTGAGGCAGCCAATATTTGAGTTGACAGGATGCCACGAGTGCGCCACTTAGGATGCTGACCTGGCCCGGTGGCACTCAGGGGATGGCGGGGGCTTTCCTGGGTCAGAGGTTCGTTAGCATGACCGCGTGAGCCAGGCTCCGGGTCCGAGCGTCGCAGACGAGCGGTACGGGCGCGCTCAGCCGGCCCGGGGCGCGATGCGGTGGTTGCGTGGCGGCGTCGTGGGTCTTGCGGCCAGCACGATCGCCTGGCTCGGCCACTGGCTCGGAGCCGGAATGCGCCCGGGCCTGGAGTCCCTGATGTGGGTGTCGGTCTGCGCGCTGCTGGTCAGCGTGGCCCTGAGCGGGCACCGCTGGCGGATGCCGTCGTTGTTGACTGTCCTCCTGGGCGCGCAAGTCGCCATGCACGTCTGCTTCGCCGACATGCCGCAGGCGATGCACTCGGCGCACGCCGGGCATGGCGACATGGGTGCCTCCATGACCGCTTTCTCGCACGCTGCGATGTCAGAATCGGGGGCCGCCCACTCCGCGACGCTGATGGTGGTGTCCCATGTGGTGGCCGCACTGCTGACCGCGATGCTGCTGCGCCGGGGCGAGGACTGGTGCTGGGCTCTGGTCGAGCTGCTCACCCGACCCTTGATGTTGCTCGCCGCCGCCGAGGTGCCGCCGCCCACGCCGCCCCGTCGCCGGCCCGGGCCGTCGCTCACCGGCGCCACCAGACTTCTGCTCCTGGCCGACTCTCAGTCCCGTAGGGGCCCACCCTGCCTTGCCCGCTGACCCTTCACTTCACTTCGCCTTGCCGCTCTGATTGAGCGCGACCGGGCACGTGCTGGGCCGTCGCTGAGCCCGCATGTCCGCGTGGCTGGATGCAAGCGCTGATCGCTCAGCCGTCGGCTCCGTCGTCGGCAGGCCTGCGAGCGCCCCATTCCGGAGCGCCGGGCGCGGGTGGGTGAAGGCGATGAGCCCAGATAGGCAGTTCCCCCCTCTTTCTCCTCCATGGAAAGCGAGTCTCATGAGCAACCCCCAGATCCCCCAGGTCCTCCAGGTCCCCCCGGTCCCCAAGACCTCCCGAGGCGTTGGCCGCCGACGGCGTGTGACGCTGGCAGCGTTCGCCGTCGCGGCCTCCACGGCGCTGGTGGTGGCCCAGGCAGAGCCAGCCGATGCGCACGTCACGGTCTCCTCGCCGGACGCCGCGCCGGGTGGGTTCGGCAAGTTGGTCTTCCGCGTGCCCAGCGAGTCCGACACCGCAATGACGACCGCGGTGAAGGTGACGCTGCCGGCCGAGACACCGTTCGCGTTCGTCTCCACCAAGCCGGTGCCTGGCTGGACCGTCACCACGACCGAGGCCAAGCTCGCCAAGCCGATCAAGGCCGAGGGTTTCACCTTGACCAAGGCCGTGTCGACGGTCACGTGGACCGCTGCCAAGGGCCAAGGTCTGCGACCGGGTGAGTTCGACGAGTTCGAGGTTTCGGTGGGGCCGTTCCCCGAGCAGCCCGGGACGTTGGCGATGCCAGCGGTGCAGAGCTACTCCGACGGGACGAAGGTCGCCTGGGACCAACCCACCGTCAAGGGCGGAGCCGAACCCGAGCACCCTGCACCCACCCTGGAACTGACCGCCGCTGCGGGGGCAGCTCGGAGAAGAGCAGCAACTCCACGAGTACACAGGCGAAGGACACGACTGCGGCCGCGAAGTCGACGGCTGACGCCGACGCGTCGGGCGATGATCCGGTGGCTCGGTGGCTCGGAGGTGTCGGCCTGGTCCTCGGTGCCGCCGGGCTCGTGTTCGCGGTGCTGTTCCGCAGACGGCGTCTCGTGTGAGCGAGGTTCAGACTTCGCCGGCGGGGTGCTCGGGCAACACGCCCAAGCGCCCCGCTGGCAGGTCCTTGGTGCGGGTCCTTGCTGTCAGCGTTCTGGTGGCAGCAGTGCTCTGCGTGGGGGTTGCGCCGGCCTCGGCGCACGCGAGCCTGGTCAGCGCGACCCCGGCGGGCGGGGCCGTGGTGACCAGTGCACCCGCGCAGGTGGAGCTCGAGTTCAGCGAGAACATCCGCACGCCCTCGACCATCGTCGTCATCGGCCCCAGCGGCCGAGTCAGTCACGGAACTGTGCGCGTCGTGGACAATACGGTCAGCATCGATGTGGCTCTGCAGGCCAAGCCCGCGTTCGTGGGCCATTACGACTTCGCCTACCGGGTCATCTCTGCCGACGGGCACCCCGTCGCAGACCAGCTGGGTTTCGACTACCGACCACCCGGGGTCACCGCCGCCCCGACCGCCAAGGCGAGGCCGGCAACCCAGGTCAGCCAAGGTCGTTCGGCGGTCTGGTGGATCGCTGGAGGCGTCGCGGTCGCGGTGGTGGCCGGGTTGTTGTTCGGCGGCCGTCTGGGGCGGACTCAACGCTCAAGGACACGGTCGTGACGCGTCAGGGATCCTTGCGACGCTGGCTGGCCGCCACGATGCTGCTCGCTGGTCTCACCCTGGTAGTCGCCCTGGTCACCGGCGGGGGCGCACCCAAGCCGTCACCGGCCGGGCTGCCGGACGGCGGACCGCTCACCGGATGGGGTCTGCCCGCTTCGCGCCTGCTGGCCGACCTGGCCGGGATCATCACCTTGGGGCTGCTGCTCTCCGCCGGGTTCTTGTTGCCGTCGAAGGCTGCCCGGTTGAGCCCTGCCGCTGGACGTGGAGCGCAGCTCGCGGTCCGCACGGCGATGGTGTGGGCGGCAGCGGTGGTGGTGGAGACGGCGCTGACGATCTCCGACATCTTCGGCAGCCCAGCGGACCAGGTGCTGGGCGCCACCATGGTGCGCAGCTTCCTCACCCAGATCCCGCAAGGCCGAGCGCTGCTGGCCCAGCTGATCCTGGTGCTCGTGGTCGCCGGTGTCGCGCGCTCGCTGCTGACCAGCCGCGGAGCCGCTCTCGGCGCGGTCCTGGCGCTGGCCGCCCTGGCGCCGCCCGTGCTGACCGGGCACTCGGCTGCCTCGGGAAACCATGAGCTCGCGGTGGCCAGCCTGCTGGTGCACGTGTTGGCCGCAGCCGCATGGACCGGTGGCCTCGGGGCACTGGCGTGGGCCGGGTTCGTCGCCACCACGCCCGAGGCGCCCACCGAACCGGGCCTGCGCCACGCGGTGCCACGGTTCTCGCTCCTGGCGGCTATCTGCTGCGCATCGGTCGCCATCTCGGGTGTCGTCAACGCCGCGCTGCGGCTCGGCGACCTGGGCGCCTGGGTCAGCACTCCGCTACGGGCGGCTGGTCCTCGTCAAGACAGCCGCCCTGCTGATCCTGGCCGGGTTCGGCTGGTGGCACCGGCGACACACGGTCGCGCAGCTCGCGGCGGACGCCACCAGGACTCGTGCCCTGTTCGTGCGGGTCGCTGCTGCCGAGCTGGTCGTGATGGCGTGCGACCATCGGCGCTGGCCGTCGGCCTCGCCCGTACACCGACCCCGGTCGGGGAGGCGGTCGACACCTCACCCGCCACCGAGCTCCTCGGCTTCCCGCTGCCCGCGCGCACCGACGGCGGCCCGGCTGGTGTTCGGACTGGACGCCGGACGGGTTCGCGCTCACCTTTCTCGTCCTCGCCGCACTCGTGTACGCCGCGGGCGTGCTGGACGCTGCGGCGGCGCGGAGACGCGCTGGCCGCTCGGCCGCACCCTGGCCTGGTACGCCGGACTGGTAGTCGTCGCGTGGGCCACCGTCGGCGGACTCGGCCTCTACTCCCACGTGCTGTTCAGCGCGCACATGGTCGCGCACATGCTGCTGAGCATGGTCGCGCCGATCGGCCTGGTCCTCGGCGCGCCGCTCACGCTCGCGCTGCGCGCCCTGCCCGGGCCGCGCGTGCCCGGAGAGATCGGGCCTGCGGCAGATGCTGATGGCGGTCCTGCACTCGTGGCCGGTGCAGGGTGCTCGGCCCATCCGGTGGTCGCCGCAGTGCTCTTCGTCGCCAGTCTGTACGCCGTCTACTTCACCGGCGCTGTTCTCGGTGCTGATGTCGAACCACCTGGGTCACGTCGCGATGGAGTGCACTTCCTGGCCGTCGGGAGTCTGTTCTTCTGGGTGCTCGTCGGGGTCGACCCGACCCCGACGCGGTTGCCGGCGCTGGCCCGCACCGGACTGCTGCTGGTTGTGATGCCGTTCCACGCGTTCTTCGCGGTCGCGCTGATGAGCACCAGCACCGTGCTCGGCCGCCGACTACTACCGCGCCTGGACCGCCCGTACCGCACCGACCTGCTCGCCGACCAGCACCTCGGCGGCGCGGATCAGCTGGGCGCTGGGCGAGATCCCGATGCTGCTGGTGATGGCGGCGGTCTTCGTGCAGTGGATCCGCTCCGATGCCCGCGAGGCCGCGCGCGCCGACCGCGACGAGGACCGTGCGCGAGGACCCGGGTCACCCACTCGGCCCGGAGGTGCGGCACCGGACACCGAGCTTGGCCGCTACAACGAGTACCTGGCCGCACTGTCCCGGCGCACCAACCGCGACCAAGACATCAACGGAGAAGGCCACAACGAGAAGAGGTCAACACGTGAGTAGCCGCGTGCAGAAGAAGGCCACAGCCCGCGAGAAGGCGGCCCAGATCCGGGCCGAGCAGCAACGCGCCGAGCAGAGACGTCGGCTCCTGCTTGCCGGCGCCGCGATCGTGGTCGTGCTGGTGATCGTGGTCAGTCTCGTGGTCGCCAAGCTCACCGGCGCCGGCGAGAACGCGGCCGCAACGCCGTCGGGGAAGGCCAGTGCGGAGGTCGTCTCCGCGCTGCAGTCGGTCCCGACCAGCACCCTGGACAAGATCGGCACGGGCACCGCCAAGGCAGGACCGAAGAAGATCGACGCACCGGCCCTGACCCAGGGTGGGAAACCCCGCGTGCTGTACGTCGGAGCCGAGTACTGCCCCTACTGCGCAGCCGAACGATGGCCCATGGCTGTCGCACTGGCACGCTTCGGCAGCTTCACCGGACTGGGGTCGACGACCTCGGCCGCAGACGACGTCTACGCGAACACACCCACCCTGTCCTTCCACGGCGCCACCTACACCAGCCCCTACATCGCGTTCACCGGTGTCGAAACCACGACCAACAAGAAGGTCGGTAACTCATACGTGCCACTGGACACTCTGAGTGCCACCGACCAGAAGGTCTTTGACACCTACAACAAGCCGCCCTACGTCAGCGGACAGGGAGGCGCCATCCCCTTCGTCGACATCGGCGGCACCTACGTCTCGGCCGGAGCCACCTACGGACCTGATCTGCTGGCCGGGAAGACCCACGAACAGGTGGCCGCGGCGCTGAAGGCCCCCAGCAGCGACATCGCCCAGGCTGTCGACGGATCCGCGAACCTGTTCACCGCGGCCATCTGCCAGACTACGAACAACAAGCCCGCCAAGGTCTGCACCTCGAGCGGGGTCACCAAGGCGGCCTCAGCTCTCGGCGACAGCTGAGCGGGCGACGACGATGAGTGCGGAGGCCGTTGCCACGCGACCCAGCAAGCGCCTTCGATCAGCGGTCCTCCTGCTGAGCGCGGCCGGAACCCTGGTCTCCGGCTATCTGGTCTACGAGCACTTCACCTCCTCCAGCAGCTTTGCGTGCCCCGAGACCGGCACAGTCAACTGCGTGAAAGTGACGACCAGCACCTACTCCACCTTCTCCAGCGTCCCGGTCGCCGTGCTTGGCCTGCTCTTCTTCCTGGCCATGACTGCGGCGTCGCTGCCACGATTCTGGCCAAACCCGGTTCTCCGCCGCGTTCGACTCGCCGCCGGTGCCGGAGGGGTGGTGTTCGCGCTCTACCTCGTGTGGGCCGAACTGTTCCGCATCAACGCTATCTGCCTGTGGTGCACCGGAGTCCACACCATCACCGTAGTGCTGTTCGCCTTGCTCGCCATCGACCAGGCTCTAGCACCCATGAGCGATCCGGGCCGCGACTGAGCTATCTAGAGCCACTCCGTGCGTCTGAAGGTGACGTAGAGGACTGCCGAGAGCACGACGACCCTGGTGCCGGTGATCGCGGGGTCGTCCATGCGGGGAGTTCTGCTGTCCCAGCGGACAGCGGAGCTCTGGATCATTGGTGCCTCGCATGTGCGTCTTTGTGGGTTTGCCGCGGCTCCGCAGGCGACCCGATTGCCACTGGCTCAGTCGACGTCGGGAGGTGCGACCCGTCCCACAAGCCGAACCTCATGCGGGAACGCAGCAGGTGGCCGAAGCGGATGTCTCGCCACCGTCCTGCATGACCCGTCCGGAGAACATCGTCGGTACGGGGCGTTGTACGGGACGAGTCCTTGGTCTGAGTCGGCCGCTCTAGCCGCGGCCGCCAAGGCCGGTGTCACCGAAGAGCAGCGCTCCCACGCGGTTGGCAACTTCACGGCGGATCGGGTCGGTCACGTGCTGATATCTCGCGGCCATGGACGTGCTCGACCAGCCCATGATCGACATGACGGTCCGCTCGGGGACGCCCAGTACGAGGAGCACGGTGGCGGCGGTGTGGCGTGCGTCGTGGAGACGGGCGTGGCGCACCCCGGCACGCTCGAGCAGGACCCGCCACTCGTGGTAGTCGCTGTTCGGTGCGATCGGCCGGCCGAGCAGTGTGGTGAACATCCAGCCGCCCTCCTGCCAGAGTGACCCGGCGCGGATGCGTTCCTCCAACTGCTGCCTGCGATGGTCTTTCAGCAGTGCCACGAGTGCGTCGGGCAGTCCGACCACTCGGTTGCCAGCGGCGGACTTGGTGGCGCCGACGATGCCGTTGGTCTGTCGTCGTTGTGGGCAGTAGCCGGCCGTTCTGCCACAGTCGCGGTCGCACCCGTGCTCGTAAACAGGCCGCAGGCGCGTGGCGCGCACCCGGAGCGACCTTGCCTCCAGGTCGATGTCCTCCCACCGCAGAGCGAGGGCCTCGCCCTGGCGCAGGCCGAGCGCCAGCGCGATGGCCCAACGAGCCCCGTTGCGCCGCTCCTGTGCGGCTCCGAGCAGTCGCTGGACCTCTCCGACGTTGAACGGTTCGACGAGCTCAGTTTGGATCCTCGGAGGCCGGACGAGCTGGGCGGGATTGCGGGCGAGGTGCGAGCGACGCTCGGCCTCGCCCAGAGCCGTCCGAAGAGTGCGGTGGACTTGGTGGACGGTGGCCGGCTTGGCACCTGCGTCTGCCATCCGGCGATGGACGGCCTCGACGTGCTCCGGTTCGAGGCGGTCCAGCCGCAGGTTCCCGATGACGGGGAGGAGATGCTTGGTGATCGCCGTTCGGTACGCCTGGTAGCTCGAGTCCCGGATGTTGGGGCGGGCGATCTCCTCCAGCCAGTGGAGGAGCCACTTCTCGACCGTCCAGGCCCGGCCGGCCTTCGGCACGCGGGCCTCGTCGCGGAGCCTCTCGAGCGCGCGGACCTTGGCAACGACCCTGGCCTTGGACTTACTCATCACGTGGCGGCGGTCCTCGCTACCGTCGTCCTTCCGGCCAACGGTGACCCGCCCGTGCCAGTGGCCGTCTTTGCCGAGGTAGATGCTCGACTGACGGTTGCCTGCGCGGCTCATGCTCAAGCTCCAGGATCCGGTTCGTGATGGCGCAGTCGGTCGACGTACTCCTCGATGCATGGGGCGGGGATGCGTCGGAGTCCGCCGATCTGGACGGACTCGACTTCGCCGGTCATGACCAGTCGGTACATCGAGGTTCTCCCGATGCCGAGCCGCAAAGCGGCCTCCTCGACCCGCAGCAGCAGGATGGGGACGAAGTCTTCGTCGCTGTTCGCAAGCGTGTTCATGGGCAACTCCTCGTGGCGTGGCGTCCGGTTGGCCGGAGACCGTCGCCCGTCGTGAAGCGCCGCGCCTGGTCACCGGTGTTCGGACTTGTCTTCCACTTCAACCGCACACGACTCCCCGAGTGGACTGTGTGTGAGCGAGCCAAATGGCGAATGTGAGCCATAGTGAGGCGCTCGGTGAGTTCCATACTCCGAGCCTCCTGGCGACGACTCGCTGCGTCGAACCGAGATGGCCTTCCTGTGGATAGTGCCCCGAGGGCCGACCGCCGGGGACGCGATCCTTACCTACGAGGGGTTACGGCACCTATCAAGGTGGTCAGCGAGCGGAGCGTCGAGTCCCACTTCGGATCGTGGAGCTGACCTGCGCGAGCCAACTCGGCCATGTGGTCGAGCACCCGCCGGCATGCGACAGGTGAGGCCATGACCCGCTCAGCGCACTCGTTGACGCCGTGGGCGTCCTGTTGAACGACCTTCTCGACGATCTTCACGGCGATTGCGCCGTTGGCGGCCGCGCGTCGCTCCTCGTACGCCGCCCGCTTGCAGCGCTCGGAGCACCAAGTCGCGGGACGCCCTGTGGACCGTGGCTGCGGCATCGGCCCGCCACATCGTGGGCAGACGGGCATGTCCATCACCGCAGCCTATCGTTTCGTGCGGACGAAACCGTTCAGGCGAGTGCAAAGGGTGTGTCGTCAGGGCTTCGTCGGTGCCGTGAGCGTGTCCACTCGGGCACCGCTGCGCGGTTGAAGGGGCATGGACAAGCTTCGTGAAGGTAGGGCGCTCTCGCGTCAGGGCAATCGGATTGCGGCGCGGTACCGCGAGGAGCGCCGTCGCATTGACCGGCTGGTCCGCGAGACTGAACGCCGGTCCCCTGAAGCCTCCGAGAGGCGTGCCCGAATCCGCGGAGCAACCCGCGCCGGCAAGGCCGCCAACAAGTCGCGCGAGCAAGCCACGAGGCGACTCGTGGACGCGTTGCGAAGGCTCATCGCCGAGGGCCTCAGTGTCCGCGAGAGCGCCGAGAGGGTCGGCGTGAGGTTCCGCGAGGCCCGCAGCCTCATCCGAGCAGCGGAGGTGGCCGATGCAGTGCGGGACCAGGACGTCGGCGGTCAGGTCTAGCCTGAAGTGATCGAGGATCCGCGGCCGACAACCGTCGTGGGATCCGAATCGAAGCACTCTGACGCACTAGCGTTTGGCGAGCAACCGAGGAGGTGAACGCGGTGATCGACTACTACTCGAAGCCGATCCTGACTGCGCGGGAGACCGCGCGCTACCTCGGCATGCCCGAAAGCACCCTCGACGTCTGGCTTCTCGACTCCGGCAAGCCTCCGCTCGTCCACGCCGTGCAGCCCGAGCGTCGAGGCTGGCCGCGCGTTCCGTTCGTAGGCGTGATCGAGGCGTACGTGCTGCGCGCACTTCGCGACCTGAAGCTGCCAATGGATGACATCAGGAGGGCCGGCGAGCTCGTGCGCCAGGAGTTCGACGACCCCTACGCACTGGCCCACCGTCGCATCGTCACCGATGGGGTAGCGCTATTCGTGAGGATGGCCGATGAGTCCTACGTGCACGCTCGGGATCGTCAGATCGCTATCTCGGATGTTCTGGAGGAACATCTGAAGCGGATTGACTGGGGCCCCGATGGCAACGCCAAGCGACTCCATCTGCGTGACTTCCCGGCAGCTGCCGACGTCATCATCGACCCGCGTTTTGGGTGGGGTGCACCCGTGTTGGGTCAGTCCAAGGTCAAGGTCGAGGACCTCGTGACACTCTGGCGAAACGGCGAGCGGCTCGCGACGATCGCCGACGAGTACGGCCTGACCGTCGACGTCGTCGAGGATGTCCTCCGCCGAGCGGCCTGAGTTCTTCCTGGACCGCAGTCTCGGAAGGATCACGGCCTCGAGACTGCGATCGGCCGGTTACGTCGTACATCTCATCGCGGATCACTACCCCGACGACGCGAGCGACGTTCCCGATGAGGAATGGATCGCGGAAGGCTGCTCGCGTGGGTGGGTGCTGCTCACCAAGGACAAGCGGATCCGCTACCGGGCCGAGGAACTGGAAGCCCTGCAAGAGGGCCACCTGTTCTGTCTGGTCAGCGGCAACATGGACATCGATGCCATGACCCAGGCTTTCCTGGATGCGCTGCCGAAGATCGAACGGGTGGTCGGCGAGGAGCCCGTCGGATTCTGGCACGTCTACCGCGACGGCAAGATTAAGCGCAGGTGGCCGTGACGCCGGCCGCCTCTCCTAGTCTCAGTTCTAGTCTCAGTTGTTCTCGTCCGCACCAGTCCGGGCCCGATCGTCGACGCTGGATTCACGCTCAGCGAAGGACGGCGAACACCCCAGAACCGCCCATCCCAGAGTTGGAAAGCGGGTTGGGTTAATAGCCCTCAGGGGTTCGAATCCCCTATCCTCCGCCACGATGATGCAGGGGCTGACCTGCGCGAACGCCGACCGTCGCCGGGAGCGGGCGCTGTCGGCGCTCGCGCTGTCCGAGGCTCGTCGTCTCCACAGCAGCTAACGCCGACGCCAGCGTCCCAGCCACTCATGGCCGTGGCGACCGGGCGAGGACTCGGTGACCGGGGTCATCTCGAGCTCGTCGAAGCCCGACCCGAGGTGTCGCCGATAGAGATCGGGGTGCACCGGGTACGGCGGCCCCTCGTCCGGATTGCTGCCGAACGGCGGCCACTGGGGCTCGCGCACCGGGAACACGAGCGTGACCAGCTGCGCACCCGGTTTGAGGAGGGTGTGCATCCTGCTGGCCCATGCGTCGCGACGGGCGGGCGGCAGGGCGCAGAAGAAGGTGTGGTCCCACACGAGGTCGAACGGCTCGTCCGGTGACCACGCGAAGAAGTCTTCCACCTCGATCCGCACCCGGGAGGGATCCAGGTTGCGACGTTCGCGCTCCCTCTCGAACACCGCGCTGGCGCTGGGTGCGAGATCGAGCCCGACGACGTCGCGCCCGTAGGCGGCGAGTGTGAACACGTCCCATCCGGCGCCGCAACCAGGCACCAGGGCGCGTCCCTGCGGGAGGGTCTCACCCTCGAGAAGTGTTGCGAGGACGGGCGGACTCTCTCCGAGGTCCCAGGGGGTGTTCCGGGACTGCCAACGCTCTTCCCAACTCATCATGCTCCTCGCGGGACGGGCGTGATCGTTCTCGCGGACCGGTGCGGACGCCTGGGTCCTCCGGCCGGAGGTCGACGTGCCGCCTCGGTAGATTCGCTGTGCCAACGCGATGACACCTGACCCAGGTGCGCCGCTGACGCGACGGGTAGACGCAGCGACTGTAGCGGCCTTGACGCGGCCGGTCCCCGTGAAGGAGGCGCTGTCAGTCCAGGGCAAGGGGGCCAGCGTCGGGTCCCGCCGAGCGGGTCAGCCGCCGACGTACGCCGCGAGGTGTTGCCCGGTGAGGGTGGAGCTGGCGGCGACGAGGTCGGCGGGGGTGCCCTCGAAGACGATCCGGCCGCCGTCGTGACCGGCGCCCGGGCCGAGGTCGATGATCCAGTCGGCGTGCGCCATGACGGCCTGGTGGTGCTCGATGACCAGGACCGACTTGCCGGACTCGACGAGCCGGTCGAGCAGGCCGAGCAGCTGCTCGACGTCGGCGAGGTGCAGACCGCTGGTCGGCTCGTCGAGGACGTAGACCTCACCCTTGTCGGCCATGCGGGTGGCCAGCTTGACCCGCTGCCGTTCGCCGCCCGAGAGCGTGGTGAGCGGCTGGCCGAGGCTGAGGTAGCCGAGCCCGACGTCCGCGAGCCGGGACAGGATCTTGTGAGCGGAAGGCAGGCGCGCCTCGCCGTCACCGAAGAACTCCCCTGCCGCGGCCACCGACATCGCGAGCACCTCGCTGATGTCCTTCCCGCCGAGGTGGTGCTCCAGCACCTCGGCCTGGAAGCGTCTCCCCTCGCACTCCTCGCAGGTGGTGGCGACCCCGGCCATCGTGGCCAGGTCGGTGTAGATGACCCCGGCGCCGTTGCAGGCCGGGCAGGCACCCTCCGAGTTGGCGCTGAACAGCGCCGGTTTCACGCCGTTGGCCTTGGCGAAGGCCTTGCGGATCGGTTCGAGCAGGCCGGTGTACGTCGCTGGGTTGCTGCGTCGGGAGCCCTTGATGGCGCCCTGGTCGACGGAGACCACGCCGTCCCGCCCGGACACCGAGCCGTTGACCAACGAGCTCTTGCCCGACCCTGCCACCCCGGTGACGACGACCAGCACGCCGAGGGGGATGTCGACGTCCACGCCCTGCAGGTTGTGGGTGGCGGCCCCGCGGACCTGCATCGCTGCGGTGGACGTCCGTACGGTCTCCTTGAGCGCCGCCCGGTCGTCCAGGTGCCGACCGGTGAGGGTGCCGCTGCCCCGCAGCCCCTCGAGGGCGCCCTCGAACACCACCTCGCCGCCGTGCGTGCCGGCCCCCGGTCCCAGGTCGACGACGTGGTCGGCGATCGCGATCGCCTCCGGCTTGTGCTCCACGACCAGCACGGTGTTGCCCTTGTCGCGCAGCTGCAGCAGCAGGCCGTTCATCCGTTGGATGTCGTGGGGGTGCAGGCCGATGGTCGGCTCGTCGAAGACGTAGGTGACGTCGGTGAGCGAGGAGCCGAGCTGGCGGATCATCTTGGTGCGCTGCGCCTCACCGCCCGAGAGCGTGCCGGAGGGACGGTCGAGGGAGAGGTAGCCCAGCCCGATCTCCGCGAAGGAGTCGAGGTTCTCGCCGAGCGCCTGCAGCAACGGCGCCACCGACCGCTCGTCCAGCTCGCGCACCCACCCGGCGAGGTCGCTGATCTGCATCGCGCAGGCCTCGGCGATGTTGATCCCCCTGATCGTCGACGAGCGGGCCTCCCTGCTGAGCCGGGTGCCGTCGCACTCGGGACAGAGGGTGAAGGTCACGGCTCGCTCCACGAACGCCCGGATGTGCGGCTGGAGCGCGTCGACGTCCTTGGAGAGCATCGACTTCGAGATCTTCGGGATCAGCCCCTCGTAGGTCAGGTTGATGCCGTCGACCTTGATCTTGGTCGGCTCCTTGTGCAGCAGGTCGTGCAGCTCCCGCTTGGTGTACCGACCGATCGCCTTGTCCGGGTCGAAGAAGCCACAGCCGCGGAAGATGCGGCCGTACCACCCCTCGACGCTGTAGCCGGGGACGGTGATCGCGCCCTCGTTGATCGACAGAGCGTCGTCGTAGAGCTGGGACTGGTCGAAGTCGGTGACCGAGCCCCGGCCCTCACAACGTGCACACATGCCTCCGAGACGGCTGAAGGTCGCCTTCTTGGTCTGCGTCTTGCCCGCACCTCGATCGACGGTGATGGCACCGCTGGCCCGCACCGAGGGGACGTTGAACGAGTACGCGCTGGGCGAGCCGATGTGCGGTTCCCCGAGCCTGCTGAACAGGATGCGGAGCATCGCGTTGGCGTCCGTGGCGGTGCCGACCGTGGAACGCGGGTGGGAGCCCATCCGCTCCTGGTCGACGATGATCGCCGTGGTCAGGCCTTCGAGCACGTCGACCTCCGGCCGCGCCAGGGTCGGCATGAACCCCTGCACGAAGGCGCTGTAGGTCTCGTTGATCAGACGCTGCGACTCCGCGGCGATCGTGCCGAACACCAGCGAGCTCTTGCCCGAGCCGGACACGCCGGTGAACACCGTCAACCGGCGCTTCGGGATCTCGAGATGGATGTCCTTGAGGTTGTTCACGCGCGCACCGTGCACCCGGATCAGTCCGTGGCTGTCGGCCACGTGCAGTGCGCGCTCTCGGGACTCCGTCGCGGCGCGGCTCGTGGGCAACGGTCAGGCCTGCGCGATCCGGACAAGGTTGCCGGCGGGGTCGCGGAGCGCGCAGTCACGCGCCCCCCAGGGCTGCGACGCCGGCTCCTGGAGCACTTCGGCCCCGGCCGCGCGGGCCTTCTCGAACGTCGCGTCGAGGTCGTCGGTGCGGAAGATCGCCGCTTGCAGCGACCCCTGGGTCATCAGCGTCATGAGCGCGTCTCCCTCCACTTGGGAGCGACCGCCGTGCGGCTGGAACAGCACCACGTCGACGCCCTGTCCCGGGGCGCCGACGGTGACCCAGCGGAAGCCGTCGGAGGAGACGTCGGCCCGGACCTCGAGCCCGAGCGTGTCCCGGTAGAAGCCGAGAGCGGCCTCGGGGTCGTGGACGGGGATGAACATCGCGGACACGGTGACTGCCATGCCTCGACCGTAGGCCCACCGACCCGTCGCGCGCTTCTCCGATCCTGCTCGGTGCCCGGACCGAGCCGGCGTCCGCCCCTGGGGTACAGGTCGGCGATCCTCAGACCCTGACGCGGCGGCGGCGCGGTCGGGTCGCGACCTTGGTCACGCACGAGGGCACGACCTCGAGGTCTCGGTGGTCGCGCGCCTGGTACTGCGAGGGCGTCTGGCCGACGATCTCGGTGAACCGCGAGCTGAACGAGCCGAGCGACGTGCACCCGACGGCGACGCAGGTCTCGGTGACCGAGACCCCTTGGCGCAGCAGTGCCTTCGCTCGCTCGATCCGGCGTGTCATGAGGTAGGCGTACGGGGTCTCGCCGTACGCAGCACGGAACTTGCGCGAGAAGTGCGCCGGCGACATGAGCGCGGTGCGTGCCATCGCCGGGACATCGAGGGGCTGCGCGTAGTCCCGGTCCATGAGGTCGCGCGCCCGGCGCAGGTGTGCGAGGTCGGCGATCTCCTCCGGCGTCATGCCGCCGAGGCTACGCGCCCGGTCACCGCCACGGTCAAGGTCGGGTCGCGTCACGCGCGGCCGGCTGCTGGGCGACAGACGCCAGGACCAGGGCGGCGTCGGCGGCGGTCGGTCGGTCCGTGGCCTCCTGCACGGTCATCCGGGCGATCAGGGCGGACCATCCGGTCGGGAGGCTGGTCGGGATCAGCGGTGCCGCGTGCAGCCGAGCCATCGCGGCCTCCAACGGCGCACCGGTGTAGGCACGACGGCCGGTGAGGGCCTCGAGGAGGACGAGTCCGAGCGAGTAGACGTCGCTGGCCGGTGAGACCGGTTCACCGCGGACCTGCTCGGGGGCGAGGTACGCCCCGTCGCGGTGTGACCGGCGCTGTCACCGAGCAGGCGCGCGATGCCGAAGTCGGCGAGGCGGACGTGACCGTCCTCCCCGAGGAGGATGTTGCTGGGCTTCACGTCCCGGTGCACGACCTCACGCTCGTGGACGAAGCCGAGGACGGAGGCGAGCCCGGAGCCGACGGCCGCGACCCGGTGCCCCGGCAGCGGGTCGGCCGAGCAGTGCCGCGCCAGGCTGCCGCCCTCCACCAGCTCCATCACGAGGTAGGACTGGTCCTCCTCGGAGAGGCCGGCGTCGAGGACCGCCACGAGGCACGGGTGCTCGAGGGCGGCGACCAGACGCATCTCGTCTCGCAAGCGGGCCCGGTCGCGGTCGCTCGCCGCATGCATCCGCAGCAGCTTCACGGCGACCTCGCGCTCGAGCACGGTGTCCGTGGCGCGGTGCACATCGGCCATCCCGCCGCGGCCGACAACGCCGTCGAGGGTGTAGCGCCCCGCCAGGAGCTCACGGGACCCGGCGGCTGGGCTCGGCATCGGGCGGGTCCTCTCGTCGGTCTCCCGGGATCCCTCGTCTACCCCGAGCAGAGACCTCGCCAACGGCCCGGATGGCAAAGAAGCTGCGGACGCCAGAGTTCAACCAGCCGTCACACGACGTAACGGTCCCGACTCATGACTGCGGCACTCTGAGCGCGTTCCGTTCGCAGACGCCCCTGGGGAGCACGACATGACCGCCATGCACCACGACAACCGCACCATCGACACCGAGCCGGCCAGGCACGCGGAGGTCACCGACATCGACCAGGCGAGGGCCGAACGCGCCGCCAGCAGCCAGCAGCGGCGCGCCGCGGCCCGCACCCGCGACCTGACGGCCCTGCTTCGTGGGCGGCCGGACCTCACGGGCGTGCACGCACCGGCCGACCTCGCGGCGGACGCCGTGCGCTGGTGCATCTGACGACCCGGCTCACCAGCCCGATGGTCTAGACGGCATCCGGGCAGTCGCCGGGGCGACCCATCCGACTCCGGCCCCGGGTCGAACGCGCCTGTGGCGCAGGTCACTCTCGATCTGCACCTTCTCCTCCCAGTGAAGGATCACAGGCCATGAGTGACACCTCTCGACGCCGGTTCATCGGCGTCACCGGAGCCGGCGCCGCTGCCGTCGGCGCAAGCGCCTTCCTCCCCTCGTCCGCAGTCGCCGACGGGCCCCGTCGTCGAGACGGAGGGTCGACCTCACCGGTCGTCGCCTACGTCGAGGACGCCACCTCCGACGAGGTCGTCCTGATGGTCGACGAGCGCGAGGTGGTCGTCCGAGACCGCGACCTCGTCCACCGGCTGCTCGATGCTGCGGGGAGGTGACCCATGTCCTCTCACCGCGAGGCTCCCGAGACCGCCAAGGACCCCGTCGCCGACAACACCGACGTCTACGCGTTCGTCAGCCCGGACCGACCCGACTACGTCACCGTGATCGCGAACTACATCCCCCTGCAGAAGCCTGACGGCGGTCCCAACTTCTACGAGTTCGGCGAGGACGTCGTCTACGCCCTGCACATCGCGAACTCCGGCAACGCAAGCGCCGACATCGTCTATGAGTTCCGGTTCGACACGAAGGTCCGCAACCACAAGACGTTCCTCTACAACACCAACCAGATCACCCACGTGACGGACAAGTCCTGGAACCGGCCGCAGTACTTCACGGTCACCAAGAAGTCGGGCGGCAAGTCACGGGTGATCGCGGAGAACCTCACCTGCCCACCGGTGAACATCGGACCCCGAAGCACACCGAACTACGAGAAGCTCGCCGCGGAGACCTTCCACGAGGTCGGCGTCCGGAGGATCTTCGCCGGACAGCGGGCCGAAGGGTTCCACGTCGACCTGGGCAGCATCTTCGACCTCGGCACGCTGCGGCCCTTCCAGTCGCATCATCTGATCCCCACCGCGGACGCGATGGGCGTCAACGCGACCAAGACCTACAACGTGCACAGCATCGCCCTGCAGGTCCCCATCTCCGAGCTCACCCGGAACCAGAACCGGCCCACCGACGTGATGTCGCCGGGCGCCGTGATCGGGGTCTGGGCCACCGCCCGGCGCAGGAAGACGCGCATCTTCGACCGCCGGAAGGGCAGGACGGTCGGACACGGCCCGTGGGTGCAGGTCTCGCGGCTCGGGAACCCGCTGTTCAACGAGGTCATCGTGCCGATGGCCGAGAAGAACCTGTGGAACAGCCGGTACCCCCGTCACGACTCGACGTACGCGAAGTACGTCAACAAGCCGGAGCTCGGCGGACTTCTCCCCGTCCTGTACCCGGACACCTTCAAGAACCTGGCCAAGTACAGCGAGCCGCGCGCGGACCTGAACGCGATCCTGCTGACCGGGATCCCGAAGGGCGTGGTGGACGGCTTCCAGAACTACACCGGCCCCATCGAGTCGGACATGCTGCGGCTCAACGTCGCCGTCCCTCCCTCCGCGAACCCGAGCAAGTACGGTCTCCTGGGCCAGGACGCAGCGGGCTTCCCGAACGGCCGCAGAGTGGCCGACGACGTGACGGCCATCGAGCTGCGGGCGATCGCCGGGCTCACGATCCCGCTGGTGGACAAGGACTACGAGGTGGACGAAGCCGCCAAGGGCCTCAACGACGGCACCACGAACACCAACCAGGGCTACCTCGACACCTTCCCCTACCTGGGGACGCCGAACGGCGGCTACCAGACCACGCCTGGGGCCTCGTCGACATGACGGCCACTCAGGTGGCCCAGGGGTCCGTGGAGAACCCGTTCGCCGGGCAGGGTTCCGTGCTGCTCGACATCGGCGGTGACATCGGCGCGCTGGTCGTGTCGATGCCGCGCGAGATGCTCGACCTCGAGGTGGAGATCCGACCGGTCGACACCCCCGACGACGGGCGGCACCACCCGCACGTCGCCGTGGTCGACCGACCGACGCCGGTGGGGCCGATGCCGTCGCTGGTCTTCGGTGAGCTGCGCGAGGGCAGCTACGAGCTGTATGCGAAGGGCGGCGGCCCGGTACGCCTGACGGCCACGGTGCGCGGGAACGAGGTGACCGAGCTCTCCTGGCCGCATTGATGTCGGGGAGTGGTCGGCTCACGCACCCCCTCGGGTGCGTGAGCCGGCACCTTATGCTTGCCACCGTGATCTTCAAGCGCGTGGGCGACCGTCGTCCGTACCCGGACCACGGGCTGAGCCCACGGGACTGGGCGGCGCTGCCCCCGCGCCAGGTGCGGCTCGACGAGCTGGTCACCACCAAGGACACTCTCCAGCTCGCTGCGCTTCTCGACGAGGACTCGACGTTCTTCGGCGACCTGTTCGCCCATGTCGTGCAGTGGAACGGCGACCTCTACCTCGAGGACGGTCTGCACCGCGCCCTGCGCGCGGCGCTCCAGCAGCGCCACATGCTCCACGCCCGTGTCCACGTATACGCCGACGCGGTCGGGGGCTGATCGCGTGCGGGGACGCCACCTCACGACCGGGATCACGTTGCTGGTGCTCGTCGGCATCCTGGCCGTCGGCGGCGTGTACGGCGTCAAGTCGCTGTTCGCACCGATCCCCAGCGACACACCGTCCGCAGGCACTGACTGCAGCGCGACCACCGTGAAGAAGGGGCAGAAGATCCGTGCCCGGCAGGTGCGGGTCAGCGTCTTCAACGCGGGCTCTCGCTCCGGGTTGGCCGACGAGACGCTCATCGCTCTCGTGAGACGCGGCTTCCGCAAGGGACAGGCCGGCAACGCTCCCGAGGGGGCCAAGGTCAAGAAGGCGCAGGTCTGGACGACCCAGCGAAAGGACCCCGCGGCGAAGCTGGTGGCCCGCCAGTTCGGCAAGGCGACGAAGGTGCGCTTCGTCGACCAGGACCTCGGACCCGGCGTCGACGTGGTCGTGGGCGACGGATTCGGCAAGCTGGCCAAGGCCAAGAAGGTGCTGGTCGTCAAGAAGTCGACGTCCGCCTGCCTGCGGGGTTCGCCTACCGGCGGCTGATCGTCCTCGCCTCTCAATGCTCGGGCGCGTCGAGCCAGTGGGCCAGCCGTCCCCGGGTCGAGACCGCTCGCAGCCGCTCCTCGGTCGCGTCGCGCAGCTTGCGCGGGGTCACCACCAGGAGGTCGTCACCATGGCGCAGCACGGTGCGCTGCTCGGGGACCAGCGTGCGGCCCTCACGCACGACGAGCGAGACCGACACGCCGACCGGGAGCCGCAGCTCCCCGACCTCGACACCGTGCATCAGCGAGCGGCTGGTGATGCTGATCTGGAGCAGGTCCGCGGCGATCCGCTCCAGCGGGGCTGCCTCCACCTCGAGGTCGCGCGGCTCGCCACGATGGCTGACCCGCAGCCGGCGCGCGACCCAGGGCAGGGTCGGACCGGTGAGGAGGGTGTAGATCACGACCATCACGAACACGATGTCGAACAGCTTCTGGGCTCCCGCGACCTCCTCGGCCAGGGGGATCGTGGTGAGCACGATCGGCACCGCTCCGCGCAGACCCGCCCACGACACGAACAGCTGTTCTCGGCCCGACAGCCGGTGGGTGAAGACGCACGCCAGCACGGAGAGTGGTCGCGCCACGAACGTCAGCAGCAGACCCGCGAGCACGGCCACCACCACGTGACCCGACGAGATCCTGCCCGGCGAGAGCAGCAGACCCAGCATCACGAACAGCCCGATCTGAGCGAGCCAGGCGACCCCCTCGCTGAACGACCGGGTGGCGGCGCGGTGCGGCAGCTCACTGTTGCCGAGCACCAGGGCCGCGATGTAGACCGCGGCGAAGCCGGAGGCGTGCAGCGCGGACGTGCCGGCGTACGCCAGCACGGTGAAGGAGAGCACGGCGAGTGGATAGAGCCCCGAGGAGGGCAGCGCCACGCGCCGCATCACCCAGGCACCGCCGAAGCCGACCGCCAGACCGGCCGCCCCACCCATGACCAGCTCGTAGACCACGATGCCCGCGAAGCCGAGCACGCCGTGGTCGAGTGCCGCCCCCGTGCTGACCAGGCTGACGAGCAGCACCGTGGGGGCGTCGTTCAGGCCGGACTCCGCCTCGAGAGCCCCGACCAGGCGGTGCGGCAGCGGCACGCGTCGCAGCACCGAGAACACGGCCGCGGCGTCGGTCGGCGAGGTGACGGCCCCGAGCAGCACCGCGAGCTGCCAGTCCAGGCCGAAGAGGTAGTGGGCGCCGAGGGCCATCACCGTGACGCTGACCGCGACCCCGATCGTCGCCAGCGACACCCCGAGCCGCATGGCCGGCCTGATCTCGGACCACTGGGTCGTCAGCCCGCCCTCGGCCAGGATCACCACCAGCGCCGCGAAACCGAGCGCGTGGGCGAGGTTCGCGTTCTCGAACCGGATGCCGAAGCCGCCCTCGCCGAGCGCCACGCCCATCGCGAGGTACAGCAGCAGGCTCGGAAGCCCCGCGCGGACCGAGACGCGCACGGCCAGGATCGCCACCAGCATGACGACCGCACCGATCAGGAGCACGACGTCCAGCTGCTGCGCGTCGAAGCTCACGGTTCACCTCGGCGTGGCCTGGGGGCGGGATCACATCCTAGTGGCGCCCCGCGGGCCTCCCGGCGCCCCGTGGGAGCCTAAGAACCACCTCCTGCGCGAAGCGACCGTCCTCGCCGGGGGATGGACAAGGACGGCCGCGCTCGAGATGGACTCGCGTCCACTGGATTCACGGTCTCTCGTGGCGAGGTCGTGGCGCCATAGCCCGTTGGGGCGATGACGAGGGCGCAAAACGGGCCGATCGGTGGACCCTCCCCCGACCCGCACCCACTAGCCGAGTGACGGCAGGCCGCAACTCGCGCGTACGGCGTTCTCGAGGCGCCCCGTCCGGTCGTGGTCGGCGACCAGCCCGGTGACGAAGCCGAACGCGTACTCGCCCTCGGTGCTCCACCAGCCCAGGCTGCCGCCGGCACCGCCCATGCCCCAGCCGTCGGCCTCGAGCGCCACACCGAGGCCCCACGACATCGGTTGGCCCAGGACGTGGTCGAGGCCCGCGACCGCCACCGTGCTCAGCTGTGCGAGCAGGTCGGCGGAGAGCAGCCGGCCCTGCGACAGCGCGACGTAGAGACCGGCCACGGCCCGGGCGGTGCCGTGACCGTTGAGCGCCGGCACCTCCGCCGTACGCCAGCGACGTGAGTTGACGACCGCGGGGTCACGGGCACCCGGGGGGTTCGAGATGGCCTGGTGCAGGGGACCTGACGGCCCCGGCTCGCCCGGAGGCTGGAGACCGGTGAGGTCCGCGACGCGGGCGAGGTCGTCGTCGCGAACGCCGACGTGGAAGTCGAGGTCGTGCGGGCCGCAGACCTCCTCGCGCAGGAAGGTGCCCAGCGAGCGACCGTCGACTCGCCTGACCACCTCGCCGACCAGGTGGCCGTAGAGCAGCGCCGACTCCCCACACCCCTGGCCCGGCTCCCACAGCGGCGGCTGTGCGGCGACCAGCGAGCACATCAGGTCCCAGTCGAACAACGCCTCCTGCGGCGCGGGCCGCTCGAGCAGCGCAACCCCCGAGGCGTGGCAGAGCACCTGGCGCATCGTGGTGCGTGCGACCAGCTCCGGCCAGTACGCCGACAGCGGTGCGTCGAGGTCGAGCAGGCCACGCTCGGCGAGCACCAGTGCACAGACGGCTGCGAACGGCTTCGTGACCGAGTACGGCATGACGAGCGTGCGCTCTCGCCACGGTTGCGTCCGGGCCGCGTCGGAGTACCCGCCCCACAGGTCCACCACCCAGGCGCCCCGGTGCCAGACCGCGAGCGCCGCACCGGTCGCGGCTGCTCCTTCGTGCTCGGCGATGACCGCCTCGAACGTCTCCCGCACCCTCGCGTAGCCCGGGGCGGTGCTGCCGTCGACCTGCACCCCGTCATGCTGCCAGAACGGGCGCGTTGCTCGCCGTACGTGCCGCGCGGCTAGCGTGGGCAGGTGCCGTCGACCGATCTGTTCACCGCCGCGAGCCGCGCCGCCGTCCCGCCGTTCCACGTCATGGACCTGCTGGCCGCGGCGTCGGCCCGGCAACGCAGCCACGGCGACCTCCTGAACCTGGTGGCGGGACAGCCCTCGACTCCGGCACCGGTGCCGGTGCGGGAGGCGGCCAAGCGCGCCCTCGACGAGCAGGTCCTCGGCTACACGGTGGCTCTCGGCATCCCCGAGCTGCGCGAGGCGATCTGCGGGCACCACCGGCGGATGCACGGCCTCGACGTCAGCGTCGACGACGTCGTGGTGACCACGGGGTCCTCGGGCGGGTTCCTGCTGGCGTTCCTGGCGGCGTTCGAGCCGGGGGACCGGGTGGCGATCGCCCGGCCGGGCTACCCCTGCTACCGCAACGTGCTGACCGCACTCGGCTGCGAGGTCGTGGAGCTGCCGACCGGGCCCGAGTCGCGCTTCCAGCCGACGCTGGAGGCGCTCGACGGCCTGAGCGAGCCGATATCCGGGCTCGTGGTGGCCAGCCCCGCCAACCCGACCGGGACGATGCTGGCACCCGCCGAGCTCGCCGGACTCGCGGCGTGGTGCGAGCAGCGCGGTGTGCAGCTGATCAGTGACGAGATCTACCACGGCATCGAGTACGCCTCCCCCGCCCTGCACTCCTCCGCGTGGGAGACCTCACGCGAGGCCGTGGTGTTCAACTCCTTCTCGAAGTACTTCTCGATGACCGGCTGGCGGATCGGCTGGATGCTCGTGCCGGAGCGGTTGCGGCGCCCGGTCGACGTGCTGACCGGCAACTTCACGATCTGCCCTCCGGTGCTCGCGCAGCACGCCGCCGTCGAGGCCTTCAGCGAGGCGTCGTACGCCGAGTGCGACGGGCACGTCGCGCGGTACGCACAGAACAGGTCCCTGCTCCTCGACGGCCTCCCCCGGCTCGGTATCGACCGGCTCGCCCCGGCCGACGGGGCGTTCTACGTGTACGCCGACGTAGGGCATCTCACCGACGACTCGATGACGTTCTGCCACACGCTGCTGGCCGAGACCGGGATCGCGACCGCGCCGGGCGTCGACTTCGACACCGAGCAGGGCAACCGTTTCGTACGGATGTCGTTCGCCGGCAGCCCCGGTGAGGTGGCCGAGGCGCTGAGCCGGTTGGCCGGCTGGCTCTAGGAACGCCAGGTCAGGGCGCCCGCTTCGAGCCACGCGGTCGGGTCGACCGGCACAGACTGGTGCGCGAGCCAGCCGCGGCAGAGCACGATGGTCCGCTCGAGCAGCTCGACGAGGACCTCGTCGGCGCGGGGCACCGCCGCCGTGGCGATGCCGGAGACCGCCGAATGGACGATGGCCGGAGCGCTGCGCTTGGAGAAGCTGCCGGCGCTGCCCCAGCCGAGCGCGGTGAACCCCCGAGCCCAGTCGCGGGCGTGCGGGACGGCGTCGAGCGCGGCGCGGGTGCGCGGGTCGAGGTGGTGCTTGTCGTGACCCTCGAGCTGGTTGAGCACGCGCTCGCAGCGCAGCAGCCCGACCGCGGCCACCCCCTGTCGCTCGGCGGAGGCGATCGGCAACGCGGTGAGCGCCGCCTCCCGGGCGATCCAGGCGTCGACGCGGGGGTCGTCGCCGGTCAGCCCGATGACCTCGGGGATCAGCGGGGCGATCCTGGAGCGGGCGTAGTCGTCCACGTGGTCGTTGACGTCACGGGCCAGCGAGGCGAGCAGTCCGTGCGTGCACGCCGGGTGGTCGGACCAGGGCTCCCCCGCGAGGTAGGACGCCAGCTCCATGAAGCACGCGCCCCTCTTGGGGTTTCGATGCTTGCCGCGGGAGAGCACCGGCATCGCGTCGGGCGCACCGTGGACGGTGGGGGTGTGGTGGAACCTCTGGATCATCGTGACCAGCTCCGTGGGCGCAGACTCCCGCGCACGAGATCGTCGTGCGCAACCTTGGGCTCAGTAAACGCCCGATCGCTGCCGCCTCACAAGACCTCGACCCCGACCACCACCGGTCGAGCCGGGCCTTAGGGGTGCGCGAGCCGGGCCCTGTGGTTGGTCGAGCCGGGCCCTGCGGTTGCGTGCCGGGCCTACCGGCTCGAACCTCCCGACTATCGTGCCCCGATGGAGGCAGGCAGGCGGCTCGGACTCGCGGGCTTTCTCGCCACCGCGGTGGCCTACGGCCCGGCCCGGATGGGATTCGGCTTGTTCCTCCCCCAGCTGCGTGCCGACCTCGGCCTGACGTCGTCGGTTGCCGGGTTCATCAGCGGCAGCGCCTTCGCCGCGTTCTTGGTGGCGATCCCCGCCGCGGCCCGGCTGACCCGACGTGTCGGACCGCGCTTGCCCGTGCTGGCAGGCGCGATCTTCGCGCTGGCTGGTACGGCGATGGTCGCGGTTGCTTCGTCGACATCGGTGCTGGCGCTCGGAGTCATGCTCGCGGGAGCGAGCCCCGGCCTGTGCTGGAGTCCGTTCAACGACGCGGCCGCCTCCCTGGTGCCGACTGGTCGCAGGCCACGAGTGCTCTCGGTGGTGAGCACCGGGACCACCATCGGTATCGCGTTCGCGGCGACCCTGGCCCTCATCGGCGTGACGGGTGGTATGAGCTGGAGATGGTCGTGGGCAGCGTTCGCTGCAGCCGCGTCGTTGTCCGCAGCTGTCGGTTGGGTGATGCTGCCCCGCCGCATCGACATCGCGGGAGAGGGCCCCGCGTCCGACACAGGCACCGGGGGTCTCTTCGCGAGCTTGAGGTGGCCCCTGGCCGCGGCCATCTCCTTCGGCGCCACCTCCTCGATCTACCTGTCCTTCGCCGCCGACGCGGTCGCTCGCGCGGGGGGACCGGGTCGTGCACCGGCCAGTGCCTCGGGAGCCGTGCTCTACCTCGCCTTCGGACTGTGCGGCCTTGTCGGGCTGTTCTCGGGAGGCATCGAACGCCGAGTGGGGCTGGTGAGCTTCCTGGTGACGATCTTCGCGGCCTCGTCCCTCTCTGGCCTGGTGCTGGCGCTCGGACCCGGGATGTTCACGACCGTGGTGCTGTCGGCCGGCCTGCAGGGCGCGTGCGTGATGACGATCAGCGCCGTCCTCTCCTTCTGGACGACCACACTCCGACCCGAGGCTGCATCGACCGCGTTCGCCGTCGTGCTGGGCGGGATGGGTGTCGGGGGGGTGGCCGGCCCGGTGCTCGCCGGCGTGGTCCTCGACGAAGTCGGCGACAGTGTGGTCTTCGCCGCCGTCTCTGGTTGCTCCTTGGCGACCGCGGTGGCGGTGGCGGCCGCGCGCCGGAGTGTCCGACGTACGGTCGAGCCCGTCGCGACGGGGCAGGCCCAGAATCCCATCCCCACCACGCCAAGAACACCCCGAACCTGAGGGTTCGAGGTGTCCCGATGTCGTGAGACATCACACGGCGGTGGCGGTGGGATTTGAACCCACGGAGGTCGTGAGACCTCACACGCTTTCGAGGCGTGCTCCTTAGGCCGCTCGGACACGCCACCGCGGACGAGGGTACCGGACCTGCTGCCGCCCGACGACATCGGTCGCAGGCCCGAGCGGTCAGCCGCGGTGGGTCGCGAAGAACTCCCGTAGCAGTGCCGCGGACTCGTCCGCGAGGACCCCGGTGACCACCTCGGGACGATGGTTCAGCCTCCGGTCGCGGACCACGTCCCACAGCGAGCCGACGGCACCGGCCTTGTCGTCGAAGGCACCGAAGACCAGCCGTTCGAGCCGCGAGAGCACCACCGCGCCCGCGCACATCGTGCACGGCTCGAGGGTCACCACCAGCGTGCAGCCGTCCAGTCGCCACTCACCGCGCACGGCGGCCGCCTCGCGCAGCGCCACCACCTCGGCGTGCGCCGTCGGGTCCTCGTCGGCCTCGCGACGGTTGCGCCCGGTGGCGACGACGGAGCCGGCCGGGTCCAGGACGACCGCACCGATGGGTACGTCGGACGTGCCCAGCGCCGCACGCGCCTCGTCCAGCGCCAACCCCATCGCGACCTCCCACGAGGCCAGCGCCGTCACAACGCCGTCACAGGGAGGTGGGGACGCCGACCAGCTCGTCGTACTGGCGGCCGAACCCGAGCTTGGCGGCGATGTCGGAGAGCACCTCGTCGGGGTAGAGGTCGTCGTCGTCGAGCAGCGCACCGAGGTCCATCGCTCCCAGGCCGAGGTCGGCCACGATGCCGAGGTCGCCGGCGGGCTCCTGCTCCTCCTCGTCGTCCGGAAGTGGGAGCTCGAGGTGCTCGACGACCGAGCGCGCGATCGGCCAGTCGGTCGCGGCGGTCACGTCGGAGAGCAGCAGCCGCAGCTCCGGACCGAGCACGCGCACCAGCAGGAAGAAGTCCTCGTCGATCGAGACCAACCCGAGCGACCCGCCGTCACCCGGATAGCGGCGAAGCTCCATGGCGAACTCGTCCAGGTCGCCGGCCAGCTCCTCGTCGAGCTCCTCGAGCTGCCAGACGCCTTCCTCGCGGTAGGCGACCAGGGCGAAGTCGACGCCTTCGGCGTTGGCCTGCGACTCCTGCGACATTGCCGCCTCCTCGGTCGTCGACGGGCTCCCTGCTCGGCTCGTCGACGGTTCGTCCCGATCCTGACAGGTCGACCGGCCTCGCACCAGAACCACGACGGGCACTAGGTTGACGGCCATGCGCATCCACGTCGCCGATCACCCGTTGGTCGCGCACAAGCTCACCACCCTCCGCGACGAGGACACCGCCTCATCGACCTTTCGGGGGCTGGCCGACGAGCTCGTCACCCTGCTGGCCTACGAGGCGACGCGGGATGTGCGGGTCGACACCGTCACGGTCCGCACACCCGTGGCAGAGGCGCAGGGAGTGCGGCTCGCGAGCCCGAAGCCGCTGGTGGTGCCGATCCTCCGGGCTGGGCTCGGGATGCTCGACGGCATGATGCGGCTGCTGCCGACGGCCGAGGTCGGCTTCCTCGGCATGGTGCGCAACGAGGAGACCCTCCAGGCCTCGACGTACGCCGAGCGGCTGCCCGAGGACCTGTCGGGCCGGCAGTGCTACGTGCTCGACCCGATGCTCGCGACCGGAGGCACGCTGGCCGCGGCGATCCACTTCCTCGTCGACCGCGGGGCCGACCACATCACGGCGATCTGCCTGCTGTCGGCTCCGGAGGGCTGCGCCCGGCTCGAGAAGGAGCTGGAGTCTCTCGACATCCCGGTCACCATCGTGACGGCGGCGATGGACGAGCGGCTCAACGAGAAGGGCTACATCGTCCCTGGGCTCGGGGACGCCGGGGACCGGCTGTACGGCGTCGTCGGCTGACGCCCGAAGACGCGCTAGAAGTCGAAGATCGGCACGGTCCCGGTCGCGACGAGGACAAGGATGACCACGACGAGGATCCCGAGGATCGCGTAGTCCCAGCTCTTGGAGCCGCGCTCCTCATCGGTCTCCGGTGAGTCGTAGCGGTGCCCGTCCGGGCGGCCGTACTTCTCGTCGTCGTTCACCACGTCGCCTCCTGGGGCGGCTCGGTCGGCTCGCGCGCCGCTGGTCCTCGCCGCGCAGAGGGTACCCAGCGAGACCCGTGCCTAAGCCGCTATCCGCCCGTGGGTCGGGTCACAACGACTTGACCGCGCTGAGCAGCTTTCCCAGCGAGTCCTTCGCGTCCCCGAAGAGCAGCGTGGTCTTCGGGTCGAAGAGCAGCTCGTTCTCGATGCCGGCGAAGCCGGGCCGCATCGAGCGCTTCATGAACACGATCTGCTGCGCCTCGTCCGCGTTGAGGATCGGCATGCCGTAGATGGGGGCGCCGGGAGTCGTCTTCGCAGCCGGGTTGACGACGTCGTTCGCGCCGACGACGAGGACGACGTCGGTCTGCTTGAACTCGGCGTTGATGTCGTCCATCTCCTTGAGCTGCTCGTAGGGCACCTGGGCCTCGGCGAGCAGCACGTTCATGTGACCGGGCATGCGGCCCGCGACGGGATGGATCGCGTAATCGACCGCGATGCCGCGTTCGCCCAGCAGGTCGACGAGCTCGCGCAGCGTGTGCTGGGCCTGCGCGACCGCGAGGCCGTAGCCCGGCACGATGATCACCCGGTGGGCGTAGCCGAGCAGGATGGCGACGTCCTCCGGACCGGCCGAGCGCACCGGGCGGTCGGACGCCTCGCCGGCGCCGAGGGTGGAGCCGCCCTTCAGCGCCCCGAACAAGATGTTGGCCACCGAACGGCCCATCGCGCTCGCCATCAGCTTGGTGAGGAAGGTGCCGCTCGCACCCACGAGGGTGCCCGCGACCAGCAGCACGGTGTTGTCGAGGACGTATCCCCCGGCGGCGACGGTGAGCCCGGTGAAGGCGTTGAGCAGCGAGATCACGATCGGGACGTCGGCACCGCCCACGGGCAGCACCAGCAGGACTCCGAGGAGCAGGCCCACCACGGCGAGCACCGACCCGGTCCACACGGCCGGGTCGAGGACCATGAGTACGGAGAGCAGCAGCGCGCCGAGCACGGACAACCCGAAGGCGACCGGAAGCCCCGGGAAGACCACCGGCCGCGAGGTCATCAGCTCCTGGAGCTTCGCGAAGGTGACCAGCGAGCCGGCGAACGAGACCGATCCGACGAGGATGGTGAACGCCGTGGCGGCCAGCGTGAACTTCTCCACACCGGGTGCGTCCACGATGTCCACGAGCTCGAGCAGCGCGACGAGGGCGGCCGCGCCACCGCCGACACCGTTGAACAGCGCCACCAGCTGCGGCATCTGGGTCATCTGCACCCGGCGGGCACCGACGAACCCGACCGCCGTACCGATGGCGACCGCGACCAGGATGGGCACCACGTGGTCGAGCTCGGCGTAGAAGAACACCACGACGCAGGCCACCACCGCGCCGACGGCGCCGATCAGGTTGCCCCGGCGGGCGTTCTTGGGCGAGGAGAGGCCCTTGAGGGCGAGGATGAAGCAGACGGCCGCGAACAGGTACGTCAGCTGCACCCAGACCGGGGTGGCGTTCACCGGTGACCCGCCCCCTCGTCGGGGGCCGCCTTGGGCGCTGCCGGCTTCTTGCGGGTGAACATCTGCAGCATCCGGTCGGTCACCACGAAGCCGCCCACCATGTTGATGCTGGCGAGCACCACCGCGACCAGTCCGATGCCCAGCTGGACCGTGGACTGCGCGTAGCCGCTGACCAGGATCGCCCCCAGCAGGATGATCCCGTGGATCGCGTTGGCGCCCGACATCAGCGGGGTGTGGAGCGTCGAGGAGACCTTGGAGATCACCTCGACCCCCACGAAGACGCTGAGGATGAAGATCGTCAGCCAGACGATCGGCTCGCTCATGACCACCTCACGACTGGGCCTCCAGGGCGTTGCGGGTCGGCTCGTGAAGGACGCTGCCGTCGTGCGTGACGCAGGATCCGGCGACGATCTCGTCCTCGAAGTCGGGGGCGTAGGCGCCGTCCCGCGTCATCAAGGTGACGATGTTGACGACGTTCTGTGCGTAGAGCCTCGAGGCCGGACCCGGCATCTGCGCCGGCACGTTGGCGCCGCCCCACACCTGGGCGTTGCCGAGACGCACCACCCGGCCTGGCTCCGCGCCCTCGACGTTGCCCCCGGACTCCGCGGCGAGGTCGACGACGACGGACCCCGGACGCATCTGCTCGACCATGGCCGCGGTCACCAGCATCGGCGCCTGGCGGCCCGGCACCGCGGCAGTCGTGATCAGGGCGTCGGCGTTGGCGATGTACGGCGCGAGCAGGTCACGCTGGCGCTGCGCACGGTCCTCGGTCATCTCCCTGGCGTAGCCGCCCGACCCCTCCAGGGTCTCCAGCTCCAGCTCGATGGCGGCGGCCCCCACCGACCGGATCTCCTCCGCGGCGGCTGCGCGCACGTCGTAGGCCTTGACGACCGCGCCGAGCCGCTTGCAGGTGGCGATCGCCTGCAGGCCCGCGACGCCGGCCCCGAGCACCACGACCTCTGCGGGCGGGACGGTGCCGGCGGCGGTCATGTTCAGCGGCAGGAACCTCCGGAGCAACCCCGCGGCCACGACCGCGCAGCGGTAGCCCGAGACCAGCGACTGCGACGAGAGCGCATCCATCGACTGGGCCCGAGAGATGCGCGGCACCAGCTCCATCGCGAACGACGTGACGCCGCAGTCTCGGAGGTCGGCGACCAGGTCGAGGCTCTGGTTGACGGGGAGGAACGACACGGTGGCCGTGCCGGCGGGCAGACGACGTACGACGGCGGCGTCGAGCGGGTTCACCGACACGACCAGCGCGGCGTCCTGCCAGGGGTCCTCGACGACCTCCGCACCGGCGTCGACGTAGTCGCTGTCGGTGTGCAGCGCCCCCTCGCCGGCGCCGGGCTCCACCGCGACGACGTAGCCGAGGCCGGTCAGCTTGCCGACCAGCTCCGGCACCAGGGCGACACGGGTCTCCCCCTCGCGGGTCTCCCGAGCGACTGCGATCCTCACGTTGCGCAACTTAGGGCACACGTGGGACCGAGGGCCACCATGTGAGAGCCCTGTCTCACCTGCGTGTCGTCCGGCCGGACGTCTGTTCGTCGTCCGGATGGGGCTTTACGGCCCCTCGGCACAGGGACACGCTGAGCACATGGACGTGCGTTTCGTGGACCCGGCGGGCGCGCACCGTCACCCCAGTGACGACGTCGTCGAGCTGCTCTGTCGCGACGACGGGTTCCTCTGGGTCGACGTGCCCGTCTGGGACGAGCAGGTCGAGGGGTTCCTCGAGGGACTGGGCTGCCACCCGATGGTCACCGACGCGTGCCGACGGCGCAACCACGTGCCGACCGTGCACAGCTACAGCGACCACTACTACGTCACCATGCACACGCCGCTGCAGGGCAATGCCGGTCACGTGCACCTGCTCGAGCTGGACCAGATCATCGGCGACCGGTTCGTGGTGACCGTCCACGGGCCCCTCAACCCGGTCGTCGACCCGGGCGAGGCGCTGGTCGAGACCGCCGCGGTGCTGCACCGCATCGAGGCCGGCCGATTCACACCGACCTCCCCCGCGGAGCTGTCCTACGCCGTCTCGTCAGCGGTGGCGCGCCGACAGCGGGCGCTCATCGGTGACGTGGCCGAGCGGCTGCCGGGGCTGGAGCAGCACGTGATGTCCTCGCAGCTCACCGATCCCGAGCAGCTGCTGGAGCGGATGTTCCTGATCCGCCACGAGCTCATCACCGCCCGCACGATGGCCGCCCAGACCCATGACGTGTACGCCCGGATCGGTTCGCTGGACCGGTTCGTGCCCGAGCCGTCACGGCTGCTCGCGCACGACCTCGCCGACCAGTTCGACCGGGTGCGGTCGGTCGCGGACGGTGAGGCACAGTTCCTGTTCGGGGTCATCGAGCTCTACCAGACCAAGGTCAACACCAAGATGACGGTGGCGATGGAGCGGCTCGCGGTGATCGCGGCTGTCACGCTGCCGGTGACCGCCATCGCCTCGGTCTACGGCATGAACGTCATCGTCAACCAGCGCACGCACGTCACCCAGCTGGTCGTGGTCGTGCTCGTGATGCTGGCGATCTCGGGGCTCCTGCTGCGCTGGGCCCGGCGGCAGGGCTGGTGGTGAGGACAGCAGGCCAGTTCATCAGGTCATCCGAGTCGCACGCAGGAGCCTCGTCGACCGCCGTACCGTGGGTCGGGCGTGCGAGGAGGCCGGCGCGCTGGCCGTGCATCCGACCGAGGGCGCTGCGAAGCACGAGCTGTACCTCATGTGTGACGACATCGAGGCCACGATCGCGGACCTCGACGGCGCGGGTGTCGCGCTCGAGGGCGCGATCAGCGACGAAGGGTGGGGGCTTCTGGCCACCATTCGCCTCCCCGGCGGCGGACCGCTCGGTATCTACCAGCCACGGCACCCCGTTGCCGCCGACGCGGACAGGTAGCAGCGCCCGGTTGAACAAGCGACCGCAGTCGCAGTTGCCACCGGTGCGGGGAGGCGGCGCCGAGGTGGTCAAGGTCAGGCCCCGGCCTGGATCGGTGGAGCCCACGGGGGACGTCTGATCAGGCAGAAGGGGTGACCGGCCGGATCGGCGTACACGTGGTGGCCTTGTGGCAGGCGACGCGCTCCAAGCTCCAGGACCTGCTGCTCCGCGGGTTCGAGATGGTCGACCATGACGTCGATGTGAAACTGCTGCGGCGACCTCGGGTCCGGCCACTGCGGGGGCTGGTGGTCACTCGCGAGCTGAAACGCGAACCCTGACGTCGCGTCGTCCTTCGCGATCACTACCCAGTCGTCCGACCGGTAGGTCACCGGCAGCCCGAGCAGCTCGGAGTAGAACGTGGCCAAGGCCGCCGGGTCAGGGCAGTCGATGACGACATGGTGTGCGCGTCCGATCACGAGTCTCATGCTGGCCCAGCGGGTCCCCAGGCACCACGTCGCACCGGACGACGGACTGGTCCAGCCGGCTCACCGGCGATTCGAGCGGACCACCGACGAGGTCGCGATCGGCAGGCATGGGAGCTGCGCCGCACGAGTCGGCTCAGTAGTACCAGGGGAAGCGCGGCACGCTCAGCGGCCATCGACGGTCGACGTTGGCATTGTGCCGCTGACCTGCACAAACGCGTTGGTGGGCGTTAGTCGCGGACGGAAGTCGTTGGCTCTCCTGCCACGCATTTGCCACGCATAAACACATCATCGGCTCGTCTCGGGATCGACCTGGTCCTCGCCGAGCGCGGCCTCCCAGTCCTGTCCCCCGTGGAAGACTCCGAGAAGGCCGCTTACCGACAGGGACCGATTCCGTCAGTGGTTGGCTCAAACCGGGTTCATGGACACTCGGCAGCTTCCAGACCTCTCTCCGACACAGGTGGTTGAGCTCAAGGACGCGTTGCTGTCAAACGCGGACAGCCTCCTGACTTCTGCGCTGGCCGTGTTGGAGCTAGGGCATGTTCCGCTCGCAAGGTCGGTGGCGATTCTGGGCATGGAGGAGTCCGGGAAGGCCATCGCCATGCACGAGCGTCGGGTGCAAATCACGTCGGCGCCTGAGGGCGAGCTGTTCCGCTGCGATGAACTCGACGGATTGTGGAGCAGCCATTCACGCAAGCTCGAGAAGGTCCACGACTTCCTGGTTCAAGAGCACTACTGGTTCGGCGTCGAGCCGGCCGACCCGGTCGCGAACGCCGAGTACTTAGGGACAATCCGATCGTGGACCAGGAGACATGACCGCTTGAAGCTGCGTGGCTTCTACGTCGAGGTCTCAAAGACCGGGGAGGTGATGACACCCACGGATGTCGTCGATCGAGAGACCTCCGCGATGTCATCTCCCATGTTCATCAGATCGGGTGGCAACTCCGGCTCGGTGAGCACATCGAAGGCAAGCGTCTGGATGAACAACAGGCAGGCCATCCGCCGATTCGGATGATGACGAGACGGGCCTCCTGGAACGCGCCGCGGACAGCGTCAGCGACCCGGGAGTTGCTCGAATCCTGCGAGACGTGCGCAGGTCGATGCGTGAGGGCATCCCCGGTGTTCCCTTGAACAACGCCGGGTATCGCTTCAACCCACCGGGTGCGGACCGCTCACCGTTCCGGAATATCGGCAAGGCGGGCTACGAGGCGGAGACACGGGAGCTGCTTCGTCTTCAAGACGAGCTCGACGGCCCTCCCGGTGGGGAAACGTGACCCGCACCGGGCGGCGCGAGGCGAGGCTCGGACGACATCCTTGTGACACCAAACGACAGCCATCACAACCCGTTGGAATCCCGTCACAGCGGCCGAGTCTGGTTGTCGGACGCTCGGCCTACGCTGGTGTTCCTAGTGCGATGAAGGGAGCAAGAGCTGCCTGCCGAATCCCATGATGCTGACGGGCAAGACTCCACAGCTCACCCTCTTGCCGACCGCGAGGTTCCGCGTGCCGCGCTCGCCGCAGTCGATGGTGGGCTTGCAACTTTCGATCTGACCGTGCTGCCCATGGAGTCGAGCGATGCCGGCTTCTGGGTCTATAACGAGGCCGCTATTGACTTGGTTAAGGATCTGAAGGCGGCAGGTATCGACGCCGGCTATGCCCACCCTGCCGATAGCCGCAGGTACTACAGCGAGCGGTCGGCGGAGATCGCTGTCAGTTTCCTCGTGAGCCTGGGAAGCGCAGCGGTCTGGGAAACGTTCATGCTTGCCCTTCAGCGCTACCGAAGTAGGCATAAGTTGTCGGTCACTATCGTCGAGGAGAGACGGTCCGACGGCAGCGAGCGGCGCGTGGCGACGTTCGACGGGCGCGGGGAAACGTTCTGGCGGCGATGCGAGTGCATCAAGAAGATCAAGGAACCGCGTAGGCGGCGATGACTGACTGGTACGCCATCTCTAACCCCGGCTGCCCATCTCACGGCAGCGACGCCGGGGACGCGACCGAGTGGATGAAGCAGCGGAGCCTGCGCCGAGTGCAGGTCGCTCGGCGTTCGGCGCGGCGAGAGTTCGACGAGGCCAAGCGCTGGTTGCACATGAACCGGTCGAAGGCTGAGGAGCATGCGCGTCGCGCCCTCAGGCTCGGCGCTGAAGCGTATTGGTTTGCAGAGCTAACTGAACTTGCCGAGAGGGAGCACCGGACCCTTCATGCGATGGGACGCTGGACCGTCACTAACTTCGATTGCTGGTTGACCTTCAAGGACGGCCAGTACGCGAACTCCTGCCCCGTATCCATCGCCGACGTCCGTCTCGGCTTCTCCCCCGGCTTTGTGGCCCGGAAGGTGTGCTCGATCTGCGACGGCGACCTTTCGGAGTGCCCTCACGCTAGGGGTCGCCTGTACTGGGTGCGCGGCAACAAGCACACCGATGGCCAGTGCCGAGTGTGCGCGAGCGAGAGCTGCAAGCACCGCATGGACTGTGTCTACGGGACGTGTGTCATCGGCATCATCGAGGAGGTGGACGTCCTGCATGAAGTGAGCCTGGTCGACGTCCCCGCTCAACCGCTGGAACGCTTGGACGAGCGACCAGTTGACCTCAGTGATATCGCGGCAGCGTTCGGACCTGGATTTGCCCCGGGAATCGACGTCGGGTGCACCAGTTGCCGCCTCCCTTACCCCGGACTCCCAGCCGAACGAAACGGTGCGTGAGCCAGTTCCGAGGCAACGGGCCAGGTTCCGTCCCACCGCCAGTTACATGAGTCCTCCCGACGGAGAGGTCGACGTCAGCTGCCCACGTCCGGATCGTCCCGATCCTCGCCGAGCGCGGTCTCCCAATCCTGGCCGCCATGGAAGACGCCGAGGACGTTGACCACGAGCTCACCCGAAGACTCGTCGACCTCGTAGGCGATGAGCGTCCGCTTCTTGAAGGTGATCGTCCGCATGCCCGATCGGACGTCGTCGCGAGCTCGACCGGCGAGCGGGAAGACGAGGATGCCGTCGATATGGTCGAGGGTCGCAGCCACGAACCGCCGAGCGGTCTCAGCCGTCGCCTTCTCAGCGACCCACTCGTCGAGGTGATGGAGTGGCTGTCGTGCCTCAGGAGTGAAGTTGATCCTGCCCGTCATGAACGGGCGGCCCACTTCGCTTCGAAGTCGGCACGAACGTCCTCGGCCGGAATCGCGCGCGTCGGGTCAGCCTTCAGCGCGTCGTAGGCGGCTGCCGCCTCGGTGCGCAGCCACGTCTCCGACGCGATGTCGAAGGCCTCATCCGAGTCGACCGATTCCAGCAGCCGCAGAGCAACGTGCTTGCGCACGTCAGGAGGCAGAGACATCCCTGCCTCGTAGAACTCCGATTCGCTCAGCGACATGCAAGCCACTGTACGCGCGACCGGCGACAACCATCATGGCTTGAGCAGCCGGCGGGCTCCTTTGGCGAGCATCGACGACGACTTGCCCACGGCCAACTCATGGAACTCGGACGGCAGGTCGATCTTGCGCGCAGTCCTCTCCGCGAGGTCGGCGGCCAGCTCCAGAAACGGTCCAGCATCGCGTCGCCCTGGCAAGACAGTGACGATCTCTTGGAGGGAATCGAGAAGGGGCGGTATGGCAGCGTCGCTTGACCGGGCGCATTCCGCCAGGCCGGTGCTGACCCGCTGTCCAACGACGATCTCGTCGGTGAGCAGAAGCGCTGCCTGACGTCCGAGTTCTGTGCCATCGAGAATCCCATATCGGGCGAGATCAAGGATCGCATCTTGTGCTGAGGTCCGGCCGCGCGCGTCCTTAGATGCAAGCGCAAGGACGAGTGCTGAAGAGGACGGCGGTCCGTTGATTGTCCGGGCTCGTGCGATCGCATCGATGACCTGAACAGCGCAGGCGCGGTCCTTGCGCAGATCGCGGTGAAGGTACGGGTGGGCGTGGGCGGCGATCACATCGTGATCGTGAGGCAGAAGCGCTGCCCCAAGCCCCAACGTTTGCTCGAAGTGCGGTTCGTACTCGCCATAGGCAGCCTCTGCCCCGACCGTCGCTCCGGGCTTCGATCTGGCGAGGATGCCCGCGGCAGCGTGGCCTTCGCTCCCCTGCACATCGAGGAAGGTGGGGATCCGCCGTTCGGGCTCCCATTTGACGCGTTGATAGGAGGCGACCCGTCGCAGCCACCTGGGCTGCGTCCCCTGCTGCGCCAGGGCGACGGCTGCGGACTTCCGCATCGACCTCGGGATCGTGACATCTGACCGCGTGATGGACGGAACCCGAAGCAGTGCGATGGCGAGTTCGAGTTCGAGGATCGGGTGAGATCGACTCGCGGCAGCCAAGCGCCGATTCAGTTCGTTCGCGTCGAGCGTGAAGTCGGCTCTGGTTGGCAACGCGAGGGAGGTGTGGCTGCCTTCGCGGACGGCATGCGCGATGCCAGTGAGCCGCCGCCCGATTGCGCCGACATGGGTCTGCGGGGCGGCTGCTTCGGCAGGGAAGATCGTGTGGCCGAGCAGGATCGGCCAGTCGCCGTCGCGCACTCGCTTGCGCGGGGTCAGCCAGGCGAGTGTGAGGACTCGGGCTGCGATGCGTGGGTCGTCCTGGTAGAACTCGGCGGCGGCGGCACGCGCCGAGAGCAGGTCTGAAGTCGATGGGCGATCGTCGGCGAGGCGCAGCAGGCCGTCGATTGCCCGTTCCATCTCGGGGGGGTTGATCTCTTCGAAGAGGCCGAGGAGCACCTCGGCGAGCTCGTCGGCCGATCCGACGGGCTGGACTGACCGGGCCTGGGGCCGCGACTCGGGCTGACGCGGAGCGAACTGCTGTGGTTCCGCCGGCGGTGCTGCCTGGGCGCCCAGTCGTTCCAAGATCTTCGCCGCCTGGTCCCGCACGTCGGCCCGAGGGTGGTCGGTGGCGATCCGCACCGTGTCTGCGATGGAGACATTCGGGTGGGCTTTGGCGAGCTTCTCGAGCAGACGGAGATGGGAGGAGACCGAAGCCTTGTCGGCTCGTCCGAGGGTGGCGCGGCTGGCGGCGAGGATCAGGTCGGGCTCGAACCGCTTGTCAGACAGGAGCCGAACAAGCTCACGCTGCGCGGTCTTGACGGATGGCCCATGTTCAACGGTGAGTAGCCGCGCGTAGGTGCCTTGGCGTTCGGCGATCTCGTCGAGAGTCGGTTCGAGGGCGTCATGCATGCCGACGTACCAGCCGAGATCCGCGGCTGCCCAGTCGCGCAGCGGAGCGGCAAGAACGGTATCGATCAGGCGGCCGCGGTCCATGCGCCCTTCCTGCACAAGAGTGACCAATGCAATGCGCCATGTTCCGGCCGGGAACTCCGCAAGGTCAGGTAGGTGGGAGTGCCTGCGCTCCATGTAGCTGTCGTGGAAAGCAAGCAGCCGGCCGACCCCCTCGGTCGACAACATGGCAAGCAGGTGGTCGCCGACTAGGCCCGGGTCGAGCCTGATTTGTTCAACGAGCGGGCGACGCTTCTGCACGTTGTAGTCGGGAACCCCACGCACCGTCCCCCGGAAATACTCGGGATGATCGGGCTCGGGGACGAGCCCTGCGCGGACGATGCCACGGGCAACGCGCCAGTTCCATGAACCTTCCTCACTAAGGATCGACTCGACGAAATCCGGGAGCCACGCGGGAGACCGGACTCCGAGAATCTGGACAGCATCTTCGACGAACTCCTCTGTCAGGCCCCAGCCGTGCGTGGCGAAGAGCCGTGCCTGACGAAGGCCGTCGGCCGTGGCGATGACGGCGAGCGACTCGCGGTCGCGGGGAACTCGGACTGTCGACCCGTGGGTCAGCCAGCGACGGAACTTGGGGCCGAGGGCTTTCCTCTGTTGGGGAGTGAGGCCCGCTAGGAAGGTGTTGACTTCTTCTCGACTGCCGGACTCGAGCACCGCGAGGGCGGCATCGAAGTCCGTCATGAACCACGCCTCACCAGGTCGGCGGCCAGCACGTGCTTGCAGGGGCCGCGTGCGCCCTTGTGTTTGGCGTACCACGGGCACGTGCATCGATCGCCTTCGACCGCGCGGCCCACGACGTGTTCGGTTTCGCCGCTGCGGACGTAGGCGATCTCTCCATCGAGTCGTACAGCGCCGGCCTCGACGAGTGCGGTCGCGTCCCGGAGTCGGGGGTGCATGGTGGCGAGACGCTCGGCGTCGTAGGGCAGTTCGCGGTGGAAGTAGGCGACCTCGGCGGCGTCGTATCCAACTCTGCCGGCTGCGCCGAGGCGGCCGAGTGCGCGGGTGACGCGTTCTGTAGAGAGGCCGGATTCGGTGGAGAGTCGGTCGATGTCGATGCGTGGTTCGAAGGCGAGCAGGGCACTGATGAGGTCCGCGTCGTCGGAGGATTGCTCGTCGGCCAGATCCCAGAGCACTCCCCCTTCTCCGGAGAAACCTCGGCTGGATTCAGGGCTCAGCGCGAGGACGAGTCGTGCGTCTTCGAGTTCCAGCTCCCAGACTCCGGTGGCACCTTGCGGGTCGTGGGGGGCGGCGTAGGCCCGGAGGGATCGCGCGAAGCGCAGCAGCGGTTCGAGCGGCTTGAGTCTATCGAGTCCCGACAGCGAAACGGCATCGGGTGTCGGGCGCGTGGTGATGCGCAGGCCGCGTCCCGCGGGGACGACCCAGACCGGCTTGCGACTACCGGAACTCGGCATACTGCGAATGAATCGCCGGGCTTCGGAGGCGGCGACCTCGAAGGCTGGTGCCACAGTCGCGGAGGCGAGCTGCACCTCCGCGAAGCCCTTGAGCCAGCGTTCGGGCAACGGAACCTTCTTCTCCGTCACTTCGGCGTCGAGGGTTCGCACGACGACGTCCTCGCCGACCTGGAGGTGGAGCGGTTCGAGACCGCCGATACGGGCGAGGGCGTCGCGCATCGGCGGGCTGAAGTCGACGTTGGTGGTGCCGGTGTCGAGCACGGTGCCGTCGAGGCTGCCGGGTAGCGCGTCGTAACGGGCGTACACACCGCAGCAGGCGGAGAAGCTCTCGAACCGGAGCCTGTCGCCGTTGCTGGTGACAACCGGGTCGGCGGCGCGCAGGATCGCGGCGACCATGCCGGGCGGCATGTAGAAGCGGGTGCGAGCGACCTTGGCGACCGCAAGCAACGCGGCAGCCGCCTGTTCGGGGTGTCCGAGGAAGCCGTCGAAGAAGACGGGGTGCGCGGCAGGGCCCGCGGCGGTGCGGCCTCCGCTGGTGGCGAGCATCAGGTCGGCTCGGCCGTCACCGAAGGTCAGCTCCGATGGGCGGACGTAGCTGTACGTCTGCTCGTCGGTAGTTGCGGCCATGGTCGAGAACTTATCCGAGCAAGAGCCGTGCGGTCTTGGCTGCCGCGGAACTGCCAGAGAAGTCGCCGAGCCACCTGGTCAACGCTGGGTCGGTGGGGCCGCGACCGAGGCGGATCAGTTCGTCACGGAGTAGGTCTAGCAACTTGTTGAGTCCGCGGTGATCGGCAGGCAACCGCGGGAGAAGGTTCGTCAGCAAGTCCACAGTCGCGGGGGCGCCGCCCGGTGCTTGGGCCACGGATGCCAGCGACTCGGCCCACCGGGTCGCGGGCCATGCCTGGGCATAGCGCGCCATGACAGAGGCGACCTCGTGAGCTGGGATCCGGCCGGTCGCAACCAGGTCGACGACGGCGTCGACCGCGTGGAGCCGATGATCGCGCTGGGTTGCTGAGATACCGGCTGCGAGCGTGGCGGCGGCCTAGGTGCCCATGCGGCCGGGGTGTCGTGCCATCGCGTCGAGAGTGCGAGGTACGTCGTGGGCGGTCTCGGTCCAGCTTGGAGATTTGAGGACGGGCAGGCAGGTGAGGGAAAGGAAGTGCTCGGCGTCGTGGGCCAGATCGCCGCCAGTGTCGGGATCCAGTCACCGAGGAACCTGCTGGTGTAGCCGCCACCCCACTGGTCGGAGGTCTGCGCCTTCAACTGGGTGGGCTGGTCATCGGTTGGCCGGTCGGTGTTTGCGGTCGTGACGGCGAACCTGGCGTACCAGGATCGGCGGTCGCGACCGTTCTCCTGCCAGGTGTGGGTCTTGATGTCGCCGCTCAGTTGCGGGGCCTCGGCGGCGGCATAGGGCGCCCGGGACCGTTCGGCGGCAATCCACCAGGCGGAGGGTCCCTCCCGCCCGCTGCGTAGGAGTCGTCGAGTCGGTTCCAGGCCGTCCAGCGCGAACCGCGCTGCGGCAGGCAGGCTGCTAGCGGCCCGAGCAGCGTGATCGCGCCCGTCGGGGTGCAGGCGGAGCATTGCTGCGACGAGGTCGTGGTGTCGTGGATTGGGGTTCTGCGTGAGGCGTTCGACAAAGGCCGTGGGGCTGACCCATCCGCCCGGGAGATCGGGGGTGGCCAGCAGCGGAGCGGTCGAGGTGCGGACCTCGGATATGCGTCGCGCGACGAAGCGTTGGGCCGGGTGGTCGGGATCGGCGGGAGGGGCCGGGTCGCCGAGGGCGTCGAGGAGAAGTCGCGCCACCTGGCCGGGGAGCCACGCGTCGCCAATGTCGGTGCGTGGGCCACGCGCGACGACCGCCTTGGCCCGCTTTCTCAGTGGTTCGAGGGCGCTTCCGGCTCCGCCTACCGCAAGGACGGCCATGACCGCTTCGAGTTCACCGACGTCCGAGGCGTCCTCCAGAAGTGCTGCCGCGCGCTCGGCCAAGTCGCCTGCGGAGACGGGGGCTGCCACGTGCGCCAGGCTCTGGTCGTGGGGAACCTCGCGCTCCTGTGTAACCTCGGCGTTCAGTCCGAGTTCCTGACGCACGCTCGGGGTGAGGTCCTCTGCCGCAGCAAGTACCGCGTCGGGTTCGCCGAGGTCGGCGAGGAGCTTGGCGGCTGCCCGTTGGACGTCGGGGTGCGGGTGTCCAAGCGCTGCGCTGGCCACTAGGCCAACGGAGCCCGGGAGCTCGGCTCGTCCGGCGCGGGCCAGTGTGAGGGCAGCTATGGCTGTCCCCTTGGCCTTGACCAGAGTGGCGGGCGGTAGGGCTTCGAGTGTTGGCTCGACGTCGAGAAGGCCCGTCTTCAGAACACGCGTCAGTTGCTTGAGTGCGAACGCGACGGTGGCGGGCACAGCGGAGCCGAGCAAGCGACGCAGACCGGCCTGGGCGCTGGCCGTCTCTTCGGCGGTGGGCTCCAGGGCCAGGTAGGTGGCCGAGTACCAGGTGGCTCGGTAGGCGGCGAAGTCCCGGCCCAGAGCGTGCAGGCAAGCGGTGAGGACCCGGGGGCGGTCCAGGGTGCCGTCCGAGGTCAGCTCTAGGAAGGTCTTGCGCCATTCGTCGCCGCCGAAGCGGTCGACGTTGGTCAGGCTGACCTCTCCACCTCCTTCGACCTCGAAGACGCGCCACAGGGCGCGTTCGATGAGGTCGGGGTCCGCTCGCAGCTTGTCGGCCTTGTCCGCGCCGAGCGCGCTGACCATGGCAAGGATGTAGGTGTCGTCCGGATCAAGATCGATCAGGCCAACTCGTTCAAGTAGCCGCACGCGGACGAACCGCTCGCGCGACCAATAGCTTGTCGATGCTGCGCGCAGTTCGCGCCCGACGAGCCCGTCCAACCAGCGCGGCTTCACCGAAACTCCGGACGATTCACCGTCGGCGGCCGCCTGGAGCGCCATGTCGATCGCCACGACAAGCGCTTGGTCCCGCTGCCATGCGAACTCGTAGTTATCGGTCAGCGGTGGCTCGGCGCGCTCCGCGATGAGCCCATAAACCGTGCCCTTCGGCGTCCCGAGCAGCGATGCGTAGGGCGGTAGGTCGACCATTCACTGTCCTCGTTCAATCGGGCCTTTCTGGCCGTATGGCACTTCGAGAGGAACTCCCTTCGACGGCCCTCGTGGTAGGTCGTGGTGAAGGTGACGACCTTCAGCGAGGCGTCGTAGCCCTCGTCGAACTGCGCCTCCCAGATCCGGACGAGGTGGTCGTGCTTCAGGCTTGCGAGGAACCGGGGCTCCGACTTCGCGATGCCGCCGATGAGTCCGAACGTGTCGATGGTCTTGGAGACGACCTTGATGCCGAGGACCTCGTTGAGCCAGAGCCGCGACTTCCCGCTCGCTCCCGTGCCGACCGTCTTCAGGAACGTGTAGGTCGCCCCTTCGAGGTACTCGCCGAGCAGCGGGGCCGCGTCAGTCATCGCTGAGCTCCTTCACCGCAGCCAGCGCGACCATCGCGGCAAGGTCCCGCTTGCTCGGACCCCAATGGGGTGCAAACTTCTCCCCCACGACGCCACTGTGGGTAGCGAGACCACCCTTCCTCGGCAGGCCGAGGAGACCTCGGATGGTCTGACGCGCCTTCCGTTCGACCCGGATACCTTCCGCCGCGCACGCGAGAATGAGAAGCGTCTCCACAGTCGCGCGGGGCAGGAACTCGCTGTACCCCGCCTGATAAGACGACTCCGGCGCCAACAGCCAGACCTCGTCCGGGCTGTGACGGCGCAGCACCCGAGCCAGATCCTCCTGGGTGCGCTCCAGCGCCTCCCCGGACTCCAACGCCGTGGGAACCGCGACGCGGAAGTCCTCGCCGATGTCGTGGAACCCGTCTTCGCCGGCGCACGCAAACCACAGGACGCCGCCTGCTGAGTGCGCTCCGAAGACCTTCACGCCGACGATCTGACCACGTCAGACAGGCGACGCCCACCGGAACGCCCACGACCGTCCCCGCGCAGTTAGCTCGCGGATGACGCCTCGGCGGAGCTTGAGGAGGTGGTCCCGCGCGTCGGTCAACTGTTCAACCAGGTCATCGGCAGCCTTCGCTTCCTCCGCCGGATCGGCAAGGCGACCAGCAGCACTTGGCGGTCGAGAGCACACCGTCGCGGACAAGACCAGGACAGCAGCATCAGGAATGGCGGCGACAGTTTTTGCCACGCGCCTGCCACGCATCCAGGCCCAATAGGCCCCTGACCTGCGCAAACGCGCCCGATCAGTAGTACCAGGGGAACGGCGACCAGTCGGGCTCCCGCTTCTCCAGGAACGAGTCGCGGCCCTCCACGGCCTCGTCGGTCATGTAGGCCAGGCGCGTGGTCTCGCCGGCGAACAGCTGCTGGCCGACCAGGCCGTCGTCGATGAGGTTGAAGGAGTACTTGAGCATTCGCTGCGCGGTCGGCGACTTGCCGTTGATCTTGCGGCCCCACTCGAGCGCGACCCGCTCCAGGTCGGCGTGGTCGACGACCCGGTTGACCGCGCCCATCCGGTGCGCGTCCTCGGCGTCGTACTCGTCACCGAGGAAGAAGATCTCGCGGGCGAACTTCTGGCCCACCTGACGGGCGAGGTACGCCGACCCGAAGCCGCCGTCGAACGAGCCGACGTCGGCGTCGGTCTGCTTGAACCGGGCGTGCTCGCGAGACGCGAGGGTCAGGTCGCACACGACGTGCAGGCTGTGCCCGCCGCCGGCGGCCCAGCCGGGAACCACGCAGAGCACCACCTTCGGCATGAACCGGATCAGCCGCTGGCACTCCAGGATGTGGAGCCGGCCGAGCTTCGCCTTGTCGACGGTCTCGGAGGTCTCGCCGCCGGCGTACTGGTAGCCGGCCCGGCCCCGGATGCGCTGGTCCCCACCAGAGCAGAACGCCCAGCCGCCGTCCTTGGGCGAGGGGCCGTTGCCGGTCAGGATCACGCACCCGACGTCGCTGGAGATCCGGGCGTGCTCGAGCACCCGCAGCAGCTCGTCGACCGTGCCCGGCCGGAACGCGTTGCGGACCTCGGGACGGTCGAAGGCGATGCGTACCGTGCCGTGGTCGACGGCACGGTGGTAGGTGAGGTCGACGAGATCCTCGAACCCGGGGACCTCCTTCCACGCCATGGGGTCGAAGATCTCCGAGACGGGGTTGGCAGACATGTCCGGAGGCTACCGGGGCAGGATGCAGTCATGACGTTGAGTGGTGAGTACGAGCCCAGCCCGCAGAAATGGGTCCGCGACCAGGTGGCGGCCTACGAGGCCTCGGGCGGCACCGAGGCGACCACGCTGCGGGGAGTGCCCGTGGTCGTGGTCACGTCGGTGGGAGCGACGAGCGGCAAGCTGCGCAAGAACCCGGTGATGCGCGTCGAGCACGACGGCACCTACGCCCTGGTCGCCTCGAAGGGTGGCGCCGCCAGCAACCCGACCTGGTACCACAACCTGGTCGCCCACCCCACGGTCGAGCTCCAGGACGGCGGCGAGCGGCGGGAGTACAGCGTCCGGATCGCCGACGGCGTCGAGCGGGCCGCCTGGTGGGAGCGCGCGGTCGCGGTGTGGCCCGACTACGCCGACTACCAGGCGAAGACGGACCGGGCGATCCCGGTGTTCGTCGCGGAGCCTGCCTGAGGGCTGGACGCTGGCTGCCGGTTGGCTGCGGCGCGAGGGGGCTGATTACCAGGGGATGCAGGAGATCTGTTGCACACCACGGGTTGCGGCCCATGGGGTGCAACAGTTGCCCTGCATCCCCTGGTAATCAGTGGACCCTCAGCGCCAGCAGCGGGCACATCTCCGCCGCCCGCCGCGCATGCTCCTCGACACCCGGCTCGAGGCGCAGCTCGCGGTTCGCGGCATCACGGGCCAGCGGGTAGCCCCACTCGTCGCGGGTGAGCAGCTCCGGCACCAGCTCGGCGCACAGCCCGTGGCCGTCGCAGCGGGTCCAGTCAACGTGCAGACGCGACACTGCAGCCACCTCCCAGGTGGACGGCGACCTCGTCGGCGAAGACGTGCATCGAGCTCGCCACGAACCGTGCGGTGCCGTCGGGGTGTGCGCAGGCTCCGCGGCCGTCGACCAGACGCCGCAGCCGCGCCACCTCGTCGACCAGTCCGGGCGTTCGTTCCCGGCGCGCCAGCCGCTGCAGGCCGTCGGCCATCCGCGGCAGGCCGTTGACGCAGGGGCCGCACTGACCCGCCACCTGACCCGCCAGGTACGACGCCACGCCGGCGCTCTCGACGAGCCCGCAGCGGTCCCGTCCCAGCACCGCCACGACGCCGGCTCCGACCGCGGCACCGTGTACGGCGAGCGAGGTGCGGGTCATGCGCGTCGAGGCCACCTCCCGCCCGGGGACCCAGGCCCCGTGGAAGCCGCCGACGAGCACCGCCTGGGGAAGGTGCGCGGGACCGGCGGCCGCAGCGATCAGCTCACTCAGCGGCGCGCCGTACGCGACCTCGACGACGCCGGGGAGGGTGACCGCACCGCTCAGCGTCGCCAGGAAGGTGCCGGGCTGCTCGGCGGTGCCGACCGCACCGAACCAGGCCGCGCCGAAGCGGGCCAGCAGGGCGATGTGCGCCAGGGTCTCGACGTTGTGCACCAGGGTGGGGCGCCGTTTCACGCCGCGCTCGTAGACGCGCACGGACCGGTCGGACGGCACCGGGGACCGACCGTCGACCGCGTTCACCAGCGCCGACTCCTCACCGGCGAGGAACCGGCTCTCGACCTCGACGACCCGGATCCGCAGCCGCTCCGTGCGGCGCGTGAGCTCGCCGCGCAGCAGCCGGGCGGACTCGGGGTCCGCGACGACCAGGTGCGCGACCCGGGCCCCGACCGCCCGGGCCGTGAGCACCAGCCCGTCGAGCACGAGGTGCGGCGCTGCGGTGAGCAGAGTGCGGTCCTTGTCGGAGAGCGGCTCGCCCTCGGCGCCGTTCCCGACCACGACGCCGGCTCCCCCGGCGGCGACCGAGCGGAGCTTGCGGCCGGAGGGGAACCCGGCACCACCGCGACCGGTCAGGCCTGCCTCGTCGAGCAGGTCGGCGAGGTCGACGGCCCCCGGCAGCGGGCCGAAGGTGGCCAGGTGCGCGTCCAGCGAGGGCTCGGGGGCGGCCAGCAGTCGCCGGGTGCCGACGAGCGGCTCCGTGAGCGTGCTCATCGGGTCACCGCCCTCGAGGGGAGCCGGCGCGGCACGCGCGACATGCCGCGTTCGCGGTACCCGACCGACAGCCGCCACACGAGCGTCCCGCCCACGGCCACCGCGCAGCTGACGGCGATGGCGCGGAACCACCAGGTCGCGGCGTCGGTGCCCGTCCCCAGACCGTGCGCGAGGGCCAGCGGCCACAAGGCGTACGCCGACCAGTGCACGGCCCGGAAGACCCGCGGGCCGACCCGGTGGCGCAGCAGGCTGGTGGCGACCAGCACGAGGAGGACGTCGACCGCGGTCGTTCCGAGCCCCAGCCAGACCGCCCGGTAGCTGCCGGCGAAGGGCAGCACCAGATCGAGCAGCCGGAGCTGGGCGTAGGGGTCGAAGAGCAGCGTCGCGAGGTGCACCGCCACCAGGCCGGTACCGGTCAGCGCCGCGGTGCGGTGGAGGTCGGCGACCCCGAACCGGTCCAGGCCCGCTGCCCGCCGCCCGGATCGGGTCGCGATGCCGAGCACGAGCGTCAGCGTGAACATCACCAGGGCGACGGTGCCGGTGCCGCGGCCGAGGTACCAGAGGGCGTTGACCGTGCTCATGCCGCCTCACCCCGTGGCCAGCCGTCGGTGAGCACGAGCACGCCGTCGTGGCGCAGGAACCGGGCGGGCAGGGCGAGGTCGCGCACCCAGTCCACGGCGCGCTCGCCACGGACCAGCGCGGCGGTGGTGACGGCGTTGGCGTGCACGCAGGTGTCCGCGGCGACCGTGACGCTTCGCCATACGCGCCGCGCGGGCTGCCCGGTGCGCGGGTCGACGACATGGTGCATCGTCCTGCCGCCCCGGCGCCACTGCCGCGAGACGGTGCTGGACGTGGCGATCGCGGTGCCGCCCGGCATCTCGACCTGCGTCCACGGGTCCTCGTCGCGGTCCTGCACGTGGATCTGCCAGCCGGACGCCGGCGCCTTCCCGGCCGTGGCGACGTCGCCGCCGAGGCTGACCAGCACGCCGGTGCCGAAGGCGGCGTGCACCAGTCGCGCTGCCCGGTCGGCCGCGGCCGCCTTCGCGGTCGCGCCCAGGTCGAGCTCCACACCGGTCGGCAGCTCCAGCCGCGACCCGACCAGCCGCAGCGAGCGGTGACCCGGCACGGCCCGTATCGACGGCCCGTACCGGTCCCGCGTCGTCTTGCAGCAGTCGCAGGTCACGGTCGTACCCGAGTCGTCGGACGGCCTCACCGACGGTCGGGTCGACGTCGCCGTCGGTGAGGTCGGCGGCGGCCAGTGCCTCGGTCATCAGGTAGGTGAGGGTGGGAGAGAGCGTCACCCACCCGGACCGTCCGGCCAGCCGGCGGATCTCGCTGTCCTCACGGAAGCGGTTCGCGGCGTCGTCGACCTGGCGGAGCCAGCCGTCGACAAGCTCGCGGGCGGACGAGAGGACCCCGGGGTTCGTCACGACGAGACGGGCGCGGGTGCTCCACAGCTCCCACTCGGTGGCCGCGGTCATCTCAGCTCCCGCTCGAGGTCGCGTGGGCGGCGCCGGAGCCGGCCGCGAGGGTGCCGGTCCCGGCCGTCGAGGTGGTGCTGTTCGAGCCCGACGTCGAGCCCGACGTGGAACCTGACGTCGAGCCGGAGGTCGGGCTGGAGGCGGACGTCGTGGTGCCCTGCTCGAGGGCTCCGACGCCGACGACGGCGGCGAGGCCCAGAGAGGCGGCGGCAGCGGTGCCGACGAGCGTGCGGCGCAGCCGTCCCGCCCGGCGGACGGACCGGTCCCGTGCTTGTCCGAGATCGGTGGGGTGCTGGTTGTCGTTGGTCATGGTTCGATCCTGGGTCTCCCTGCTGTGGGCACACCGGCGAGGCGGCTGTGCGCTGGCTGTGAGGTCAGGACGCGCCGCTGCTTGCGTGGGAGGAGCCGAAACCCTGCTTCAGCACGGGCGCCTTGCGCCGGTGCGGGCGCGGTGCCTCGGACGTTCCGTGCCGCGAGGCCCGCAACCGCGAGAACGTGTCCCCCTGGACGGGCGGGAGCGGTTGCGCGGCGGTCGACGAACGGTCGGGGCCGGGCTCGGCTGAGGCGTCGGGGGTCGAGGTCGCGACCACGCCGGCGACGCTGAGCGAGCCGAGAACGCCGGCCGACACCACGCCGTAGCGCAGTCGTCGCACGACGCGCAGTCGGTGGTCACGCTGGGCGGGGGTGCGGTCGGGCACGGCAGCCTCCTGGAGGGGTAGGGCCCCTCCAGCCTGCGGCGGTGGGATTAACGCCCGCTGTGAACGGCCTGGTCAGCCCGTGTGAGCGGCTGTCGGCAGCGACGCCTCCTGCCGGCGTACGGCGCCCTGCTGTGTCGCGAGGTAGCCGACGAAGCCGACGACCAGCGCCACCGGGACGCCGAGGTTCGCGTAGGCCCAGGCTCCGTCGCGGCCGCCCAGCCCGAGCGGGCCGAGCAGGAAGCCCAGCCACGACAAGCCCTTGCCCGCGCCGGTGGTGTCGATGACCAGCCCCCAGCCGACCGCCGTCGCGGCCACCAGCAGCGCCACCGCCATGACGTTGACCGAGCCGTAGCCGCGGGCGGAGTGGTCGAAGAGCTTCGCCTCGTCGTAGTCGCGGCGGCGCAGCAGCAGGTCGGCGAGGAAGATGCCGCACCAACCTGCCATCGGCACCCCCAGGATGATCAGGAACGCGATGAACAGGCCCAGGAAGCTGTCGGCGACCCAGACGATGTAGATGGTGCCGAGAACCATCAGCACGCCGTCGATCGCCGCGGCGACCCAGCGCGGTGCGCGCAGGCCGAGGGTGAGCAGCGTGAGGCCGGAGGAGTAGATGTCGAGCACGGCCCCGCTGACCAGCCCGCCGATCGCGACGAGGGCGAACGGCACCAGGAACCAGGTCGGCAGGATCGTGGTCAGTGCCCCGATCGGGTCGAGCGCGACGGCCTGCGAGAGCTTGTCGTCGGAGGCGCAGAGCAGCACGCCGTAGGCGACCAGCACCACGACCGGCAGGCTGCCTCCGAACGTCGGCCACCCCACGACCCCGCGGGTCGAGGCGGAGCGCGGCAGGTAGCGGGAGTAGTCGGCGGCGGAGTTCACCCAGCCCACTCCGAAGCCGGTCATCACCAGGATCGTGCCGCCCACCGCGGCGCTCAGGGAACCTGCCTGGAGCGCGGTGGCGGCGCCCAGATCCACGTGGTCGACGGTGAGCACGAGGTAGATCAGGGTCACGGCGATCATCGCCACCGTCAGCCACTTCTGGAGCCGCATGATCGCGTCGAAGCCGAGGATCCCGGCGGCCACGATGACGGCGGCGACGATGAGGAAGGCAACCACCTTCGTGAGGTTGCCGTCGCCCCAGCCGAGCCGCCCGAAGACGGTCGCGGTGGCGAAGGTGGCGAGCGAGACGAGCACGGTCTCCCAGCCGACGAGCAGCAGGTAGGACACGGTGCCGGGCAGGCCGTTGCCGAAGCGTCCGAACGCCGCTCGGGAGAGCACCAGCGTCGGCGCCGACCCGCGCTTGCCGGCGATCGAGACGAGCCCGACGAGCAGGAAGGAGAGCACCGCTCCGACGACGGCCGCGAACAGCGCCTGGGCGAGGCTGAGCCCGAACCCGAGCACGAAGGAGCCGTAGGAGACCGCGAGCACCGAGACGTTGGACGCGCACCACGGCCAGAAGAGCTGGGCGGGGGTCCCCTTGCGCTCGGACTCGTCGATGACGTTGATGCCGTTGGCCTCGATGCCGAGGCCGGGCGAGGTGACCGTGGGCTCGACGACACTCATGGAGATCCCTCCTCACGGCACGCGGTGTCGCGCCGGGTGTGCCGATCATCCTCCCCGGCGGCCCGGCCATGCGGGACGTGTGACCTGTGGCACAGACCCGCTCTGGACGGCTAAGGTCGATTCCTCAGATAAGTTCACGTACACAACAAATATTAGAGGAGCGGGCCATGGTGCCGACCCCGAGCAAGAGCGACCGTTTCACCTTCGGACTGTGGACGGTGGGCTGGCAGGGCCGGGACCCCTTCGGGGACGCCACCCGGGCACCCCTCGACCCGGTCGAGTCGGTGCACCGGCTGGCCGAGCGCGGTGCCGCCGGCGTCACGTTCCACGACGACGACCTGGTGCCCTTCGGTGCGTCCACGAGTGAGCGCGACGGGCACATCGCCCGGTTCAAGGATGCGCTGGCCGAGACCGGGATGACCGTCCCGATGATGACCACGAACCTGTTCACGCACCCGGTCTTCAAGGACGGCGGCTTCACCAGCAACGACCGCTCGGTGCGCCGCTACGCGCTGCGCAAGGTGGTGCGCAACCTCGACCTCGCCGCCGAGCTCGGCGCCGAGACCTACGTGTTCTGGGGCGGGCGCGAGGGTGCGGAGTACGACGGCGCGAAGGACGTGCGTGCCGCCCTCGACCGTTACCGCGAGGGCATCGACACGCTCGCTGCCTACGTCACCGAGCAGGGCTACGGCATCCGGTTCGCGATCGAGCCGAAGCCCAACGAGCCACGCGGCGACATCCTGCTCCCCACGGTGGGTCATGCGCTCGCCTTCATCGCCGAGCTCGAGCACGCGGAGATGGTGGGGGTGAACCCCGAGGTCGGGCACGAGCAGATGGCCGGGCTGAACTTCACCACGGGCATCGCGCAGGCCCTCTGGGCCGGCAAGCTGTTCCACATCGACCTGAACGGCCAGCGGTCCATCAAGTTCGACCAGGACCTGGTGTTCGGCCACGGCGACCTCCTCAACGCGTTCTTCCTCGTCGACCTGCTCGAGCACGGCGCGGACGGGTCTGCGACCTACGACGGGCCGCGCCATTTCGACTACAAGCCCTCGCGCACCGAGGACATGGACGGCGTGTGGCGGTCCGCGGAGGCCAACATGGCGACGTACCTGCTGCTCCAGGAGCGGGCCGCGGCCTACCGTGCCGACCCCGAGGTGCAGGCGGCCCTCGAGACCGCCGGCGTGGCGACGCTGCGGACCCCGACGCTCGACCCGGGCGAGACGCTGGACGACCTGCTGGCCGACCGCAGCACCTTCGAGGACTTCGACCCCGAGGTCGCCGGCGCACGGGGCTTCGGGTTCGTGCGGCTCAACCAGCTGGCCCTGGAGCACCTGGTCGGCGCTCGCTGACCGGTTTGCACGCGCTTGTCAGCGACTGCCACCCCGGCCGACACATTCTTGGTAACGAAATGATGTCGATACTGCGTGTAACCCTCGTCACAGCGATATGTTCGCGCTCACAACAATCAGTGAGGAACCGGCCGGTGTCCGACGGACGCGGGAGGGCGGCTCCCCGGCGAAAGGGCTACAGCGCATGCGCAAGACCAAAGCGTCGCTCGCGGTGTTCGGGGCCGTCGCGGCGATCCTCCTCGCCGCCTGCGGCTCGGGCTCGAGCGACAGCGGCTCGTCCAGCAGCTCCGGCTCGTCCAGCTCGTCCAGCTCCGACAACGGCGGAGCGGTCGACGGCAAGGGGGCCAAGGTCGGCATCATTCTTCCCGACACGACCTCCTCCCCGCGCTGGGTCACCGCCGACCCGACCGCCCTGAAGGCGAACTGCAAGAAGTTCAACCTCGACTGCAACATCCAGAACGCCGGCGGCTCGGCGAGCAAGATGCAGACGATCGCCCGCCAGATGACCGCCGACAAGGTCAAGGTGCTGATGATCGTCGACCTCGACGCCGCGTCCGGCGCCAAGATCGAGCAGGAGGCGGCGAAGAACGGCGTCATCGCGGTCGACTACGACCGGCTCACCCCGGGTGGAGGCGCCGCGCTGTACGTGTCCTTCGACAACGTCAAGGTGGGCGAGCTCCAGGGTCGGACGCTCTCCCAGTGCCCACAGGTCAAGGACCAGAAGAGCGTGAAGTACGTCGAGATCGACGGTGCTGCGACCGACAACAACGCAACGCTCTTCAAGCAGGGCTACGACAGCGTGCTCAGCAAGCTGGCCGGCTGGACGAAGGTCGCCGAGCAGGACGGCAACTGGGACGGCCCCACTGCCGGGCGCCAGTTCAGCGCGATGCTCGGCAAGGACCGGGACATCAAGGCCGTCATGGTCGCCAACGACACGATGGCCGGTGCCGTGGTCAACAAGCTCGGGCGCCAGAGCCTGAACGGCAAGGTCGCGGTCTCCGGACAGGACGCCACGGCAGAGGGGCTGCAGCACATCCTCGACGGCGACCAGTGCTTCACCATCTACAAGCCCTCAACGGCCGAGGCCGCTCCCGCGATCGAGGCGATCGCCCAGCTCGTCAACGGCAAGGTGCCCGACACCAAGGGGGTGACGGTCACGGACCCGCAGACCAAGAAGAAGGTGCCCGCCATCCTCGCCACCCCGAGGGCCATCACGATCGACGACGTGGCGGACCCGATCAACGACCAGTACACGCCGAAGAACACCGTCTGCAAGGGCCCGTACGTCGCGAAGTGCACGAAGGCCGGCGTCAAGTAGTCCGCTGACCGGAGAGCACAACGGGCCCGGGGTGGCCACCACACCGTCGCAGCGGTGGCCACCCCGACACCCAGCCACTCCCCCGTCCCTGCACGCAGCCCTGCTGCGGAAGGAGTGCGTCGAGCCGATGAGCGATCAGCCCCTCCTCGTCCTGCGCAACGTGTCCAAGAGCTTCGGCCCGGTCGACGTGCTGAAGGGGGTCGACTTCTCCGCCCTCCCGGGCGAGGTCACCGCCCTGGTCGGCGACAACGGCGCCGGCAAGTCGACGCTGGTCAAGTGCGTCAGCGGCACCTACCCGATCGAGTCCGGTGAGTACCTCTTCGAGGGCCGCCCGGTCACCGTGCACTCCCCGCGTGACGCCAGCGCGCTCGGCATCGAGATCGTCTACCAGGACCTCGCGCTGTGCGACAACCTCGACATCGTCCAGAACATGTTCCTCGGCCGTGAGCGACGCAGCGGCCTGGTGCTCAACGAGAGCAGCATGGAGCAGTCCGCCGAGGAGACCCTCCGGTCGCTGTCGGTGCGCACCGTGAAGTCGGTCCGCCAGCGTGTGGCCAGCCTCTCGGGCGGTCAGCGGCAGACGGTCGCCATCGCCAAGGCCGTGCTGTGGAACTCCAAGCTGGTCGTCCTCGACGAGCCGACCGCCGCGCTCGGCGTCGCGCAGACCGCCCAGGTGCTGAGCCTGGTGCGCCGCCTGGCCGACCGCGGTCTCGCCGTCGTCCTGATCTCGCACAACATGACCGACGTGCTCGAGGTCGCCGACAGCATCGCGGTGCTCTACCTCGGTCAGATGGCTGCCCAGGTCAGGCGCAGCGACGTCAACCAGCAACAGCTCGTCGAGCTCATCACCACCGGACGCCTCGAGGGAGCGAGCGCATGAGCATCCCGCCCACCGAGGAGACCGAGACCGGCGAGGACACCTCCCAGGAGCGGCTCGCCGCCGTGGCCTCGACAGTGCCCGGTGCCCACAGCGCCGGCGCGTACGTCAGGCTCTACCTGCAGCGCGTCCGGGGCGGCGAGATGGGCTCGCTGCCCGCCACCGCAGGCCTCGTCGTGCTGGTGCTCCTGTTCTCGGCGATCCAGCCGACGTTCCGCGGGCTCTACAACCTCGGGAACATGCTCACCGAGGGCTCCGGGCCGGTCCTGCTCGCCATGGGCCTGGTCTTCGTGCTGCTGCTCGGCGAGATCGACCTCTCCGCGGGCTTCGCCGGCGGCGTCTGTGCCGCGGTCATGGTCCGCCTGATGGTCGGCTACGACCTGCCGTGGCCGATCACCATCGGCGCCGCGTTGCTGACCGGGGTCGTGATCGGCCTGCTGATCGGCTTCCTGAGAGCGAAGGTGCGCATCCCGTCGTTCGTCGTGACACTGGCGTTCTTCCTGGCTTTCCAGGGCGTGGCGCTGTTCATCGTCAACAACGGAGCCGGCCAGCACGGCGACGTACGCATCACGGACGCGGTGGTGCTCGCCTTCGAGAACTCGCAGATGCCGAAGTGGGCCGGCTGGGTGCTGGCGCTGGTGCTCATCGCGGGGTACGCCGGGGTGAAGCTGTCGGCTCAGCGCGCGCGGCGCAAGCAGGGCCTGATCGGGGAGCCGACGGTGGTGCTGGGCGCGAAGATCCTCGGACTCACCGTCGGCGCACTCGGCTTCGTGTGGCTGCTGAACCAGAACCGCTCCATCAACACCAAGCCGATCCCGACCAACGTCAACGGCACGATCAAGTTCGTCGCGCCGCCCGCGGTGGAGGGTGTGCCGTGGGTGGTGCTGGTGATGGTCGTGTTCTTCGTGCTGTGGACCTTCGTCCTCTCCCGGACCGCATATGGCCGTCACGTCTACGCCGTCGGCGGCAACGAGGAGGCCGCCCGTCGCGCCGGCATCGCGGTCGACCGGGTGCGCATCTCCGTGTTCGTCCTCTGCTCGCTGATGGCGGCGGTGGGCGGCATCATGATCGGCTCGAACGTCGCGGCGGTCAGCGTCCAGAACTACTCCGGGAACACCCTTCTCCTCGCGGTGGGCGCCGCGGTCATCGGTGGCACCAGCCTCTTCGGCGGCAAGGGCCGGATGATCGACGCGCTCATCGGCGGAGCCGTCGTCGAGGTGATCCAGAACGGCATGTCGAACCTGGTGCAGGGCAACAACGGCTCGTCGGTGCAGTACATCGTCACCGGCATCGTGCTGCTGCTCGCCGCCGCGATCGACGCGCTGTCCCGTCGCCGCGCAGGCGCATCGGGACTGGGGTGAGCAGGCCTCGCTCGGAGGGCGGTGCCACCGCCTCCTCCCCGGCGCGGCCCGATGCGATCCGGCGGCACAACCTGGCGCTGATCCTGGGGCACGTGCACCGCGACGGCGCCCTCACGCGGGCCGAGCTCACGACGCGGCTCGGACTGAGCCGCTCGACGATCGGGGCGCTGGTGGGCGACCTGATCGGGCTGGGGCTCGTGGAGGAGTCGGTGCCCAGCGGCGGTGACGGCGTCGGGCGGCCGTCGTACGTCGTGAGACCGCACCCGGCCGGTCCGTTCGTGGTCGCCGTCGACGTGGACATCACCCACGTCACCTCGGCGGCGATCGCCATCGGCGGCACCGTCCTCTCCCGCCGAACGGTCCAGACGGGCCCCAACCCCTCGTCACCCGAGGAGGTGGCCGACCTGATCACCGCATCGGTCGGCGAGCTGCAGCAGGAGATCGGCCGCCTCGTCCTCGGGCTGGGGGTCAGCGTCCCGGGCACGGTCGACAAGCGCACCCGCACCGTGGGCATCGCCCCCAACCTCGAGTGGCGCGACGCACGGCTAGGGGGCCTGCTCGTCGAGCGGCTCGGCGCCGACGTCTCGGTCTCGGTGGGCAACGACGCCGACCTCTCGATGCTCGCCGAGCTGAGTCGTGGCAGCGCCCGCGGCTGCACCGACGTCGTCTACCTCATCGGGCGCATCGGGGTCGGCGCCGGCGTGGTCGCCAACGGTGCACCCCTGCTGGGCCGTGACGGTCGGGCCGGGGAGATCGGGCACAACGTCGTGGTCAGTGAGGGACCGGAATGTCACTGCGGCAAGCGCGGCTGCCTCGAGACGATCATCGGAGACCTGGCCCTGCTGTCCCTCGCCGGTCGGTCCGTCGACCCGACCGAGGACAACGTCGCCGCCGTGTTCGACGACGCCCTGGCGGGGGACGAGCGGGCGCTCTCCGCGGTGCGGGTCGTGGCCGGCTGGCTCGGTCAGGCACTCGGCAACCTGGTCAACACCCTGAACCCGCAGCGCGTGATCCTCGGCGGCTCGCTGGCCCGGGTGCTCGAGGTGGCCCGACCGGAGATCGAGCAGGCTCTCCAGCGGTACGCCTTCGACCCCGGCCATCCCGTCGAGCTCCGGTCCCCCCGGTTCGGCGCCGACTCCGCGCTGCTCGGTGCCGCCGAGCTCGCCTTCGTCGACCTCCTCGAGGACCCCTTCGTCTCCCAGTCCGCCCCCGCCTCCCGCTGAGGCGTCTTGTTCTGCGGCCGCTGAGCCGTCGAGGCGTCTTGTTCTGCGGCCGCTGAGCCGTCGAGGCGTCTTGTTCTGCGGCCGCTGAGCCGTCGAGGCGTCTTGTTCTGCGGCCGAGGGACGGCGTACGTCGCAGAACAAGACGCCTCAGCGCAGGTTTCGTCGCAGAACGAGACGCCTCAGCGGGGGGCGGGGGCGGGGTCAGCCGGCCTTGGCGATGGAGGCCGCCAGGGCGGCGAGGTGACCGAGCCGCGCCAGCTCGGAGGCGAGCACCTCGGGGCCACCGCGACGTCCGAACAGCACCAGGTCGTCCTCGTCCCCCAGGGGGGCACCGGCGACGAGCGTGTCCACCGACGACTCCGCCCAGTCCCCGGGGAGCTCCAGCCGAGAGGCCTGCCGGGCAGGGAACCAGTCGGGGTGTCCCTGGGTCGCCTCCGGGGCGGCCGAGGTGCGGTGCAGCACCTTGACCTGGTCGCCGACGCGGACCAGGCGCATGCCCCAGTCGGCGCGGAAGGTGATCGGTAGCAGGTCGACGATCTCGTCACGGGCGGTGAGGGGGCTCTGGGTGAGGGCCTCGACGGCTTCCAGGTCGAGGAACAGGTTCCCTCCGGCGCCGTACCGGGAGACCCACAGGACCTGGACCCCGTCGAGCTGGTTGCACGCCGAGACCAGCGAGTCGGGCATCACGTTCGGCGCGGTCTCGAGCAGCACGTCGTCGACGGCGGTTCCGTCGTGTCGGTGCTCGACGATCTCGATGGCTTCGATGTCCCCGCCGGCCTCACCGATCGCGGTCGCGACTCGCCCGAGCGAGCCGGGGACGTCGGGCAGCTCGACGCGCAGCAGGTACGGCACCGTGCTCAGCCCCTCTCCACCGAGGACCCGACGTCGACCCGACCCGGACGGACGACGACAGCGTCTACTCCGAAGAGGATCCCACCGTCGACGCGACGGGCGTCGGCCAGCCCCTGCAGCACGTCACATCGGTGCGCACCGGTGAGCGGGTCCCGGTCGACGACCGCGCAGCGCGGGAGTCCGCCGCGAACCTCGACCTCGGCCGTCCCCACGCGCAGCCGACGACCGGCCCACGAGTCCTCGACGTACGGCGCCTCTCCGGAGGTGTCCACGGTGAAGGTGGCACGGAACTGGGCTGCGTCGACGGGGCCGACGTCCTGCGCGAGCCGGTCCAGCGACGAGGTGGTCACCAGGCTGACGGACCCGGCATAGACCACCTCCCCGGGGTGGAGCGCCCGCGCCAGCACCACGTCGAGTCCGAGGTAGGCGGAGTACGCAGCCGCCCAGGGTCCCCCGATGACCTCGAGCCCTGCCCAGCGACCCCAGTAGTCGACCTTGAGCGTCTCACCGGTGCTGACGGGCACATCGACGACGTCGGCGTGGCCGGGCAGGAAACAGGCGAGCACTCCGCCCTGCCAGGTGGCGGTGGTGCGCACCAGACTCGGATGCTCGACGGTCCGCAGCACCCGACCCCGGGCCGGGTCGACGAGGCAGAACACCCGGTCGCCGACCGGACCGTCCGGCGTCAGGTCGACGGTGGCGAGGTCGGCGTGACGGGCGCCCTTGAGCGGTGTCAGTCCGATGCGGGTGACGTGCACAGCCTCACCCTGTCACGGTCTCGTTTCCTGCCGGTTTCGGTCCGCCCAGGTGTACGGAGATCGGGCGACCGGTCATTACCGCTTCAGGACGTCGGCCGTAGGCGGTGGTGCGACCGTCTGGCCGACCTGCGCGCCACTGGCGCCGACCGAGACGTTGTATGCCGCGGAGTCACCCGAACCGGACCGGCTCAGCACCGTCTGGCCGCGGATCCGGCCCACCAGGTGCCAATCGAGGTTGACCGCCTCGCACTGGTCGTAGACCACCACGAAGACCCGGTAGGACCCCGTCGGCGCACGGCCCGAGGGCCAGGCGATGTTCTCGGCTGGGTGCAACGCCTGTTCACCACAGCCTGCGTTCGCGTCGTGGTCGAGGTACCCGCCTTGGGAGGTGGGGCCGGGCTCGCTGTACCAGATCTCGTTGCCCTGCGGGTCGATGACGTGAAGGTCCAGGTCGGCTGGGCTGTTCCAGGTCAGTGCGAACTGGACGTCGCCCCCGGCGAGCACCAGGGCCTTGACGTAGAGATGGATGAAGGAGGTGTCGGAGCGGCCCTGAGGGTCGGTGAAGCGCACCTGCAGCATGAAGTCCCGGACCGCTGAGTTCGGCGTGCCGTGGACCTCACCGTCACTCCGGTCCAGGGAGAGCCCCGGAGGCAGCGATCCGCTGACCACGGACCAGGTGCCGCCCCGTCCGTCCGCCGTTGCGAGGTACTCGGAATAGTCACTGCCGTTGGTCGCGTCAGGCAGACGCGACGTGGTGATCACCGGTGCTGGATGGGCTGCTGCCGGGGACACCGGGTCGGTGCAGCGTGTCGCTGTCGGAAGGCCGATCCCCAGTTCGATCCCTTGCCGGCTCCAGCGAGTGATGAAGAGGTCCAGGAAGACTCCGATGCTTGTCTTGGCCTGCACGTCGAGGCTGACACACACCTGCAGGGGCTGGCTGGTCGCTCTGGCGCTCGCCTTCAGTGCGAGCGTCATCGTCCCTTCGATGCCGACGCGGTCCAGCAGTCCCGCCTGGACGGAAACGCCAGCGGATGCGTCCACCACCAGCGACCCGGAGGCAGTCGCCTGAGTCCCTCCGTCCCGGACACTGTTGATCGGCCGCAGGTGTCCGTCCGGATCGGTCTCGAAGCCGAAGGTGCGTGAGGTCCGCTGCTCGATGGTGTATGTGCCGACACTCGAGACGGCCAGCTTCGCCACTGGACCGAAAGAGACCGTCGCGCCGGTCGTACCGATGGGGAAGATCACCCGATGGGCGTTCTGCCACGTAGCCGTCAGGCTGCAACTGACCCCCGAGTTGACACTCACCTTGCCGTACATCACCGTCTCGCCCGATACCCAGATCGACAGCTTCGGTCGCGAGAAGAGGCTTCCGGTCTCGAGGTGATATCCGGTGTGGACGTTCTCCAGCCGGATGCCCGTCTCTCCCCGGAACGTGACCACTGCGCCGTTCTGGTTCTTGCACTTGAAAGCGGCCGGCCCCACGTCGCCGAAGTCCACCCCGCGACCGGGATCGGCTGACTGAGCCGTTCGGTCAGTCAGCTGGGCGATCGCCGGGGGTGCGGGGTCAAGCCGATCCCCCAGCGGTCCGGAGAAGTCCACATCGACGCTGCTCAGTCCCTGATCGAGAGGGCTCGGCTCGACCGTGACCGCCGTCGTCCCGTCCGCTTGGGTAGCCAGCCCGCTGACCGTGCCCACCAACCCGGAGGGAAACACGGGCGTTCCCGGCTTGACGAAATAGTGGTCACCGACCTGCGGCTCGGCCGCACCAGCTCGCAGTCCCACGGTCCACGGCTTCACGACGTCGGGCCGAGGATCCGACACGCTGGTGCCGCCCATCACCCAGGCGATCCCACTTGCGAGCACGGTCCCCGGGTCCCGTGTGTACGTCGACGACTCCGCCGCCGGAGGCATCTGGTAGTCGAAGGACGCATCGGGGGATGCCGCGCTCTTGCCACCGGGCGTGACGACCCGGACCTCGGCCGTCCCGGGCACCCCGGCCGGAGAGGTGGCACGCAGGCTTGAGGAGCTGTCGACGCGCACGTCGCCGGCGGGTTGTCCGCCGACGAGCACCCGGGCGCCGGTCCGGAAGCCAGATCCGGTCAGCGTGAACGTCGTACCCCCCGGCACCGGCCCGGCCGCAGGCGCGACGGTGCTCACGACCGGCCTGGCCACGAACGTGTAGTGGCTCGCGGATCGCACCCGGGACCAACCCCGCCGCGTATGCACCCGCACGGCTACCCTGCCTGGATCGCTCCGGCGCGGAGTGCGGACGGACAGCGAATGTGCGCCGACGCGACGCAGCTTGCCCTTCACCCCGCCGAACGTCACCGCAGTGGCACCGCGAAGATTCCGACCCCTGATGGTCACTCGTGCCGGCGAGAGTGGCCCCGCGGACCCGCTCACCTTGCTGACCACGGGTCGCCGGGTGGCGGCACTCGCGGTAGATACCGGCAACAGAATCCCGGACGCCACAAGGACGACTACCAGCAACAGCCTCATCCAGCGCGCAAGACCCAGCACGTTCCCCCACACCCTTCATCGGCGCAGCACGCCATCGAAGGTGATCCCCCGTGCGAGCACGTTCCTGCGGGGTGCGACTGCGCTCCCGCGTCGTACACGCTAAGGGCGCCTCGTTCGGAAGTTAATGACCCGGGCGGCGGCAAGGACGTGATCCGAATGGGTCATGTGTTGAGTGGTCGGACCGCCACAGACCCCCGATCCATCGTTGGCGTCGTGCGTCAGCGGACCAGCCGCACGTTGAAGTCGGCCGTGCCCAGTCGCCCCATGAGTCGCACCCACAACGGCAGGTACATCTCGAGTCCACGCGCGGCCGACAGCTCGTCGAGCTCGATGATGTCGTGCCAGCCGAGCTCCTCGAGAAGCCCGACGACCACTGCCCGGGCCTGCTCGTCGTCGGCGGCCGCGAACACCGTCGTGTCGCCGTCCCCGACCCGGCCGGGGTCGACCATCACCGAGGCGGCGATGGTGTTGAGGGCCTTCACCACGCGCGCCTCGGGGAAGGCCCGCTGGATCTGCTCGGCGAGCGAGTCGGTGTCCTTGACCAGCAGGGTCGGGGGGAAGCCGGCGCTGAAGTCGAGGGGATTGGCGAGGTCGAGCACCACCGTGCCGGCCAGCCGCTCGCTGCCGACCTCCCCGAGCGCGGCCAGGGACCCCTGCCCGTTGGTGGCGTTCACGACCAGGTCGGCGGTGACGTCGGGGTAGGGGATCAGCGGCAGGTCGGAGACCGGCGGCGTCCAGTCCTCACGGGACCGGGTCACGCCCGGGTCGCGGGTGCCCACCACCACCTCGTGGCCCAGGGCAGCGAGTGCGGGGGCGACGGTGCGCCCCACAGAACCGGTGCCGAGCACGGCGATCCTCATGGGGCGACCTTACGTCCGATCGGGAAAGTGTCGACCACCTCGTAGCGGGGCCGCCGGCGCGGCCCCTCGCCGAGGTGGGAGGCGACCAGCGTCATCTCTTCGGCCAACCAGCTGGGGCCCCGGTAGGTCTCCAGCACCCGCAGCCACCGGGTGGCCTCCATGGGCCGCCGGGTGCGGGCGAGCGTGACATGGGGATGGAACCGTCCTCCGTCCACAGGCGCTCCCGCCTTCCCTGCGGCGGCGCGGGCGCCCGTGGCGAGCCGGTCCAGCTCAACCCCGCTCGTCGACACCCCGGCGTACAGGACCTTGGCGCGGGCCGGGCCGGGAAAGGCACCGCCGCCCACGACCCTCACCTCGAACGGCGTACGACGTCGGGCCGCCCGACCCAGCCGGTCGACCAGGTCCTCCAGACGACGGTCGGGGACGTCGGCCAGGAAAGCCAGGGTGAGGTGCCACTGCTCCGGCATCGTCCACCGCAGACCGAGATCGGCCTCCTGCCGTGGGGCGAGGAACCGCTCCAGGTCGGCGAGCGCGACCGGCGGCAGCAGCAACGCCACGAACATGCGCATGGAGTGACGCTAGCCAAGCGGCACGCCGGATGCCTGGGGCAGATCGGGGCGGGGTCGAGGCCGAGACAGATTCGGCGCGGTCTCGAAGACGAGCCGCGCCGAAACCCCTCCCAGGGCCGACAGCCGGGGGGCCGGCTCGACGGGGGAATCGCTCCGGCACCCGCGGCTGTCTGCGTCAGAATCCTGCCTGATCCGCCGTGAGGAAGGCATGCGGCAAACCGGCCCCGCGCATGAGGAAGTCGTGAAGGCTGCCGAGGGGCGTTTCCGGTGCGCGCGCACTCCTGCTGCGTAATATCGAGACTGTGGCGACGGTGCTGGTGGTCGACGACGAACCCCAAGTGCTGCACGCCCTGCGGCGGGCGCTCGAGAGCGAGGGTGACCGGGTGCTCAGCGCAGCCACCGGGATGGAGGCCTTGGACATCGCGGCCGCCCAGTCCCCGGACCTGGTTGTTCTGGACCTCTGGCTGCCCGACATCGACGGTGTGGAGGTGGTGCGTCGGCTGCGGGGCTGGCTCGACGTCCCGATCCTGATCCTGTCCGGAGACTCCGACGCGGAGCGCAAGGTCAGCGCGCTCGACAGCGGCGCCGACGACTTCTTGCCGAAGCCCTTCGGGTTCGCGGAGCTCACCGCACGGCTGCGTGCCCTCAAGCGGCGCAGCGTGCGCGAGCAGGCCGACCAGCAGCTGAGCTTCGGACCCCTCGTCGTCGACCTGCCGCAGGGATCGGCCGAGCTGGATGGCGCGCTGCTGCGGCTCACGCCGATCGAGTGGCAGCTCCTCGAGGCGATGGTCACCCATCCAGGCAAGCTGCTCACCCACCGCTGGTTGCTCGCGCGGGTGTGGGGCGGCAGCCACGGCGACGAGAGCAGACAGGCCCTGCGCACCCACATCCGGTCGCTGCGCTCGAAGATCCAGGACGACGCGACCAGGCCCCGCTACCTCCGCACGGAGAGCGGCGCGGGCTATCGCTGGCTCCCCGAGCCCGGCAGCGGCGCGCACCAGACGCCGAGCGATGTGGCCCGCGACGAGGAGCCGGACCGCGCCGACCGGACGGGAGACGACGCGCGTCCCGTCACGGCGCCTCGCGCGGCGACGCTCCACGACATCAACAACGTGCTGACCGCCCTCCAGCTGTCGCTGCACGTGGCGGTGGAGGCCACTGCGCGGCTGCGGCTCCCCGACCCGGCAGCGGACCCGGTGGTGGCCGCCGAGGTCGCGGACCGGATCGAGTCGCAGCTGCGACGTAGTGTCTCCCTGGTGGACCGCGTGGGCCAGCTCGCACGGAGCCTGCGACAGGTCTGGGACGGCGGGAACGGTCCGGACTGACTCACGTCGCTCGCGCACACACGGGGGACGCATACGGGGGACGCACGTGTCGATGATCGTGATCGCTGAGGACGACCGGGACATCCGGGAGCTCATCGAGCTGATCCTGCAGGAGGACGGCTACTCCACGGTGGCCTCCGCCACCGGGAGGGCCGCCCTCGACGCCTGCCGCGAGACCCCCGCCCCGGACCTGGTGCTGCTCGACGTGAGCATGCCCGGCGAGCTCAGTGGCCTGGAGGTCTGTCGCCGGATACGGGCGGACGAGACGATCGGTGAGGTCCCAGTGATGCTGCTGACCGCCCTCGCGCGGGAGAGCGACATCAAGGCCGGGTACGCCGCCGGTGCCACCGACTACCTGGTCAAGCCGTTCAACCCGACCGAGCTCCTCCGGCGGGTCGAGGACCTGCTCGGTCCGCGGCGTTCATGAGCCGCCCGTGTCCGGTCCCCTCACCGGTCCACTCACCGGCGATGGACGCCAGCGGCAGCCGGAGCGAGACCGTCGTGCCCTGCGCCTCCTGCGAGGTGACCCGCACGCTGCCTCCGTGCCCGGTGGCGATGCTCTCCACGATGGACAGACCGAGGCCGGTCCCGGGGATCGCGTGCTGCTGGGCGTTCGACGACCTGAAGAACCGGTCGAAGAGCCGGCCCTGCTCGTGGGTCGGGATGCCGATGCCGTCGTCCTCGATGGTCAGCACCGCCTCGCCTCCCTCAGCCGCCACCGACACGTGTACCTGTCCGCCGTCCGGGGTGAACTTGACGGCGTTGGAGACCAGGTTCACGACCGCCCGCTCCAGCTGGTCGTCGTCTCCGGACACCAGGATCGGCACGTCACCCGAGCTCAGCGAGAACGTCAGGACGCGTTCGAGCCGTTGCACCTCGGTCGCCTCGACGGCGCGCACCACCACCTTGCGTACGTCGACGAGGGCCCTGGCCAGCTCGAAGGTGCCCGCCTCGATGCGCGAGAGCGTCAGCAGGTCCTCGATCAGCGCTTTCAGCCGCAGCCCGTTGCTCTCCACACGTGACAGCAGCTTGGTCTGCCGCTCGGTGAGCGCCCCACCGGTCCCACGCTGCAGCATCTGCGTGTAACCCAGCACGCTCGTGATCGGCGTGCGCAGCTCGTGGCTCACGGAGGAGACGAACTCGGTCTTGGCCCTGTCCACCTCGTTGAGCTGCTCGACCACCTCGCGCTCCTTCGAGAGCGCGACGCGCAGCATGTCCTCGACCCGGCGCCGTTCCGTCACGTCCTCGGAGACCCCGAGGTAACCGACGACGTGTCCGCTGGGACTGGTCATCGGGCTGACCGCGAGCGACATCGTGATCCTGGTGCCGTCCTTGCGGATGTAGTTCCAGTCGCGCTTCTCCGGCACCCGTCCGGGCACGACCCCGGCCACCAGCACCTCGGTCTCCGAGTCGAGCCGCATCTCGCGGGTGCGCGCGGTCATCTCGTCGGGGTCGTGGAAGGCGGAGGGCCTCAACTTGCCGACGACCTCGTCCGCCGAGTAGCCGAGCAGCCGCTCGGCGCCCGGGTTGAAGAAGGTGATCAGCCCGTCGGGGTCGGTGCCGATGATCGAGGTTCCGGTGGTGGCGGCGAGCACCTGCTCGACTCGTCGCTGCGCCAGCCGCTCCTCAGTGACGTCGACGCCCGTCATCACCATGTGGGAGCCCTCCTCGTCCGGGTCGAGGAACGCGCACGACCACAGCACAGTGCGCCGCTCGCCGGTCCGGGTGGGCCAGTCCTCCTCCACCTGGTGCGGCAGGTCGCCGGCGGACGCGGTCGAGAGCCGGACCCGCAACCGCCGGCCCAGCTCCGGTCCCACCACGTCCCACACCGGTCCCCCGACGACGTCCTCCTGCCGGTAGCCACTGAGCTCCTCGGCCGCCGGGTTGAACCTGACCACACGCCCCTCGGAGTCGAGCACCACGATGAGGGTGTTGGTGCTGTCGACCACCGCGTCGGTGAAGTCGCGCTCTCGTTCCAGCGCGGACTGCGCCGCACGTTCGGCGGTCAGGTCGACCAGCTGCACGCTGAGCATCAGCTCACCACCTGGCCGTTCGAGCCGGGTCACGGCCAGCCGCGCCCAGCGGGGCACGGACGCGCCGAGCCGGACCTCCGAGGCCCAGCCCACCCGGTCCCCCGCCAGCACCGACGCGCAGGCAGCCTGCAGCCGCTCGTCGTCGGGCTCGGCCAGCCCCCGGGTCCACACGCGTCCCAGGAGCTGCGCCGGCTCGGCACCGAACATCCGGGCGGCGACGTCGTTGACCTCCTCGACGACCAACCCTGCCGGCGTACGGCGCAGCAGCACCATGCCGATCAGCGACTCGGTGAAGCTACGACGGAACTGCTGCTCGCCGGCCCGGGCGGTGTGCAGCGCCGCTCGACGTTGCAGGACCGTGACCCCTAGCGGGAGGACGACCAGAGCGATGCACACCAGGTAGGCCTGCATCAGCGCGCTCGTCGTCGAGGGCGCGAGCCCGTCGAGCACCTGGTCGGCCGCGAGCGGGCCGCCCCCCAGGCTGGTCATCAACGACGCGACCATGCCGACGCCGAGCAGCTCGACGGTGGCTACCCGCAGCGAGAGCCGCAGGGCTCCCCAGATGAGCAGCGGGATCGGCAGGAAGTCCAACGCCAGGTCCTGGCCGGGAGCGAACACCGCGATCAGCGTCCCGACCGTCAGCACGACCTGGAGCGACCGCTCCACGCGACCCGCGCCCGTCGGAGGGCCGGAGACGTCCATGCCCAACGGAGCGATCAGCAGCACCGACGCGCACTGCGAGGCGAAGACGGTCCGTAGCGTCACCCAGAAGGGGGCGTCGAGACCCCACCAGAACAGCACGGCGATGCCCGCGCCGACCACCGCCCCGCCCACGAAGGTCGCCAGCACCAACAGCCAGACGTCCTCCAGGGTGCGCAGCTCGACCCGGCCACCCGCGCGTCGACGCAGCGCCCACACCACGACCGCGGCCCCGGCGGCGTTGACCAGGCCGAGACCGAGGGCGACCGCTGGCGGACGCCCGGCGAGACCTGCGGCGAGCGCCGCCGCCACCGCGAGACCGGCGACGAACGCCGGACGCCGGTGCTGCGGGCTGAGGGCCAGGAAGGCCACCGCAAGCCCGGCCGAGGGCCACCAGGCCGCGAGCAGCGACCCGTGCGGGGCATAGTGCACGGCCACCACGCCGAGAACGAACACGCCGGTCAACGCCAGCAGCGCCCACACCACCCAGCCGTGGTCGTCGCGACCCGGATGCCAGCGCGGCACAGCTCGCATCTCGACCTCCTCGGCGGGCGTGCCCTCATCCTGCTCCCGCGCCTTCGTGGACGAGCGCCTCTCATGGAATCTTCACGCCCTCAGGAGGCCTTCTCCGAGCCAACCGGCCCGAACCCACATGCCCGAACGGGCAGAACGGTGGGCAGCAACGGGCAGGTATCTTGACCACTTCTGCTCGCTGTGCAGGGGCAAATCGGGCGGGATACCCCGAGAAGGCCGCTCGGATCCCACCGCAACCGGTCACCGCCACATGACCACTCGGGCTCGCTGTTGACCGTTCCCTCATGCAGACTGACGACGTGGCACGCGTCACACGCAGTGCCCCTGAACGGCGAGGAAGGCGAGGCGATGAAGGCAGACGAACGTCAGCGTCAGATCCTCGTCCGAGCCCGCGCCGACGGCCGCGTGGAGGTGGGCACCCTCGCCTCCGACCTGGCGGTCGCCGAGGAGACGGTCCGCCGTGACCTGCGGGAGCTGGTGGAGCGCGGGGTCCTGCAGCGCGTTCACGGGGGCGCCTACCCCGTGGAGAGTGCCGGCTTCGAGAGCAACATCAAGCACCGCTCCACCTCCCTCGTCGGCGAGAAGCGGCGCATCGCGGCAGCAGCGGCCGAGCGGCTGCACGGAGCCGAGACCGTCTACGTGGACGAGGGCGTCACCCCGCAGTTCGTGGCCGAGGCGATCCGCCCCGAGAACCCCCTCACGGTGGTGACCTCCTCGCTGCTGGCAGCCGGTGCCCTCGCCGACTCCCCCCAGGTCACCGTGCTGCTGCTCGGCGGACGGCTTCGCGGCCGCACGCTGGCCACCGTCGACCACTGGGCGCTGCAGATGCTCGGCGGCCTGGTCATCGACCTCGCTTTCCTGGGGGCCAACGGCATCTCGCGCGACCACGGCCTCACCACGCCCGACCCGGCAGTAGCAGCGGTCAAGGCGGCCGTGGTGGAGCGATCGCGGCGGCGGGTCTTCGTCGGCCTGCACACCAAGTTCGGAGCAGCCAGCTTCTGCCGGTTCGCGGAGATCTCGGACTTCGAGGTCCTCGTGACCGACACCGGGCTCAGCCCGGGCGAGGCGAGGCGGTTCTCCGTGTTCGGACCTCAAGTGGTTCGGGCCTAGCACCACCCCAGCAGCACCCCAGCAGCACCCCAGCACGACAGCGCACACCCACCTCGAGCACAGGCTCGGCGTACACCCGGAGGTAACAGTGAGAATCAGATCCACGAAACGGATCGCGATGGCGCTGGCACTGCCAGCCGTGGCAGGACTGACCCTGTCCGCATGCGCCGGAGCCGGAGGCGGCAGCGGCGGGGGCAGCGACTCGAAGTCGATCAACGTCCTCATGGTCGGCAACCCGCAGATGGTCGACATCCAGAAGCTGACCAAGGACAGCTTCACCAAGGACACCGGCATCAAGGTGAACTACACCGTGCTCCCGGAGAACGAGCTGCGCGACAAGGTCACCCAGGACGTCGCCACCGGTGCCGGCCAGTACGACGTCGCCACCGTCGGCGCCTACGAGGTGCCGATCTGGGCGAAGAACGGGTGGCTCAACGGACTCGACAGCTACGCCGCCCAGGGCTCTTTCGACAAGGGAGACCTGCTCGAGCCGATCACGACGTCGCTCTCCGGGGAGGACGGCAAGCTGTACGGCCTCCCGTTCTACGGCGAGTCCTCGTTCCTGATGTACCGCAAGGACGTGCTGAAGAAGAAGGGCGTCACCATGCCCGCCAAGCCCACCTGGCCGGAGGTCGCGAAGATCGCGGCCAAGGTCGACGGGGCCGAGCCCGGCATGAAGGGCATCTGTCTGCGTGGCCTGCCCGGCTGGGGTGAGATGTTCGCGCCGCTCACCACGGTCGTGAACACCTTCGGTGGCACCTGGTTCACCAAGGACTGGCAGGCTCAGGTCGACGCCGCGCCCTTCAAGAAGGCGGTCAACTTCTACGTCGACCTCATCAAGAAGCACGGCGAGCCCGGTGCCTCGCAGGCCGGCTTCACCGAGTGCCTGAACGCGATGAGCCAGAGCAAGGTCGCCATGTGGTACGACGCCACGTCGGCCGCCGGCTCGCTCGAGGACCCGGGTGTGAGCAAGGTCGCCGGCAAGGTCGGCTACGCACCCGCACCGGTGGTCAAGACGGACTCGTCAGGCTGGCTGTGGGCCTGGGCATGGGTCATGCCCAAGACCACGAAGAACTCCGACGCCGCGTCGAAGTTCATGACGTGGGCCTCGTCGAAGGACTACGAGAAGCTCGTCGGCTCCAAGCTCGGCTGGTCCCGCGTGCCCGCCGGCAAGCGGAAGAGCACCTACGAGATCCCGGAGTACAAGAAGGCGGCCGCCGCATTCGGTGACCAGACGCTGCAGGCCATCGAGGCCGCCGACCCGCAGAACCCCGGTGTCCAGGAGCGCCCGACCGTCGGCGTCCAGTTCGTCGACATCCCGGAGTTCCAGGACCTCGGCACCAAGGTGTCGCAGGACATCGCGGCTGCCATCGCCGGACGCGGGACCGTCGACGACGCCCTGTCCAAGGGGCAGAAGCTCGCCGAGTCCGTCGGGAAGAAGTACCAGAACTAGCAACCCCGCCTCACCCAGCAGCACCCAGCACCGGTGTGGGACGGACGCGTTCCTCCGTCCGTCCCGCACCGGGTCCAACCGGACGACCGGAGGAGCCAGATGAGCACTCAGACCCCCGCAGCCACCGGCACCCGCCGGGACGGCTCGATGTCGACGGCCGAGAAGTGGCGTCGTCGCGGACCGTTGATGCCGGCCCTCGTCTTCACGATCATCGTCACCCAGATCCCCTTCCTGCTCACCATCGCGATCTCCACCCTCAACTGGAACGTCCTGCAGCCGGGGAACAAGAACTTCCTCGGCATGGGCAACTACACCTCGTTCGCCGGCCTGGGCAACTACGCGACGGTCTTCACCGACACGCGTCTTCGGCACGCCGTGGTCAACACGGTGGTGCTGACCGCCTCGGTCGTCGTGATCAGCTCGCTCATCGGGCTGGCGCTCGCGGTCCTGCTGGACCGCAAGTTCATCGGCCGCGGTCTCGCCCGCACGCTGCTGATCGCGCCGTTCCTGATCATGCCGGTCGCCGGGGCGCTGCTGTGGAAGCATGCGCTCTACAACCCCGACTACGGCCTGCTCAACGGCGTGCTGAACTGGGTCGTCGGGCTCTTCGGCGGCCAGGGACCCGTCGTCGACTACGTCTCCAGCACACCGATGCCCGCGGTGATCGCGGCCCTGGTGTGGCAGTGGACACCGTTCATGATGCTGATCCTGCTCGCCGGCCTGCAGAGCCAGCCCGGTGACGTGCTCGAGGCCGCGAAGATCGACCGCGCCGACGGCATCCAGACCTTCCGCTACATCACCCTTCCGCACCTGCGCCAGTACATCGAGCTGTCGGCGCTGCTGGGCTCGATCTACGTGCTCCAGACCTTCGACGCGATCTTCACGATCACCCAGGGCGGACCCGGGTCCGCGACCACGAACCTGCCCTACGAGATCTACCTGACCATGTTCCGCAAGTACGAGTACGGCGAGGCGGCCGCGGCCGGCGTCGTGGTGGTGATCGGCTCGATCATCGTGGCCACGTTCGCCCTGCGCACGATCTCCTCGCTGTTCAGTGAGGAGGTCTCCCGATGAGCGTCACGTCCGACACCCGCACGGATCCCACCGTCGACACCGCCGCCGGGGCCGGCAACGTCCCACCTGCCGAGCGGCGCCGCCGCCGGCGCAAGGCCAAGGACGACGCCTCCACACCGGCGGGCCCGTTGTGGACCTTCCTGGCGTGGCTGCTGACCCTGCTGTTCTTCGCCCCGGTGGCGTGGATGGTGCTGACCTCGCTGCACACCGAGGCCGACGCCGCCACGAACCCGCCCTCCATCTTCGCGCCGCTGACGTTCGCCAACTACGGCACGATGTTCGACCGGGGTGTCTCCGCGCCGCTGATCAACTCGGCGACGGCGAGCATCGTGTCCACGCTGCTGGTGCTGCTGCTCGCCGTGCCCGCGGCGTACGCCCTGTCGATCAAGCCGGTGGAGAAGTGGACGGACGTGATGTTCTTCTTCCTGTCCACCAAGTTCCTGCCGCCGATCGCGGCCCTGCTGCCGATCTACCTGATCGTCAAGCAGGTGGGCCTGCTCGACAACGTCTACGCCCTGGTCATCCTCTACACCTCGATGAACCTGCCGATCGCGGTCTGGATGATGCAGTCGTTCCTGGCCGAGGTGCCCAAGGAGATCCTCGAGGCCGCCCAGATGGACGGGGCCGGGCTCGTCCGCACGCTGACCCAGATCGTCGCGCCGATCGCCGCACCCGGCCTCGCCGCGACCAGCCTGATCTGCTTCATCTTCAGCTGGAACGAGTTCATGTTCGCGGTGAACCTGACCGCGACAAGAGCGGGGACCGCCCCGGTGTTCCTGGTCAGCTTCATCTCCAGCCAGGGACTCTTCCTCGCCCAGCTGTGCGCGGCGGCCACGCTCGTCTCGTTGCCGGTGCTGATCGCCGGGTTCGCGGCCCAGGACAAGCTGGTCCGCGGCCTCTCCCTCGGTGCCGTCAAGTAGCCGGCCCGGTCCCGACCCCAGGAAGGAAGAAGGCGATCGATGCGCGTCAGCGTGCTGCGCTCGGCCGGTGACCTCGCGGTCGAGGAGCGTCCCGAGCCCGTGCCCGGTCCGTACGACGTCCTGGTGCGCGTGGCCGCGGTGGGGGTGTGCGGCTCGGACGTGCACTACTACGAGCACGGCCGGATCGGCAGCCACGTCGTGGAGTCCCCGATGGTGCTCGGCCACGAGGCGTCCGGCGTCGTGGTCGGTGCCGGATCGGCGGTGACCCGGCTGAGCACCGGGCAGCGGGTCTCCCTCGAGCCGGGGGTGCCCGACTTCTCCTGCGTCCAGTGCCTGGCCGGGCGCTACAACCTCTGCGAACGGATGCGCTTCTTCGCGACCCCGCCGATCGACGGCGCCTTCGCGGAGCTGGTCACCGTGCACGAGCTGTTCGCCCACCCGGTGCCCGACGACCTCAGCGACGACGCCGCCGCGCTGCTCGAGCCACTGTCGGTCGGCCTGTGGGCGTGCCGCAAGGGTTCGGTCGGTGCGGGCTCCCGCGTGCTGGTGACCGGGGCCGGTCCCGTCGGGCTGGTGGCCATGCAGGCGGCGCTCGCCCTCGGGGCTGCCTCGGTCACCGTCACCGACGTCAACCCGCACCGGCTCGCGCTCGCCCGTGAGCTGGGCGCCACGGCCACGCACGATGCCGGCCAGGACGGGTCGCTGGGCGGATCGGGGCTCGAGGTCGACGTGCTGCTGGAGTGCTCCGGGAACCAGGCCGCGGCCGCGGACGCCATCGCGACGGTCGCCCCGGCCGGAACCGTCGTGCTCGTCGGCATGGGCGGTGAGGAGATGGCGATGCCGGTCAGCCGCATCCAGGAACGGGAGCTGGTCGTCACCGGCACGTTCCGCTACGCCCACACGTGGCCGGCCGCCGTCGCGCTGGCCACCTCCGGCCGGGTGCAGCTCGACCGCCTCGTGACCGGCCACTACGGCCTCGACCAGGTCCGCGAGGCGCTCACGGTCGCTCGTAGCGACCCGCACGCCATCAAGCCCATGGTGCGACCCGCCTCATGAGGACGGGCATCGGCACCACACCGCTGGCCGAGCACCTGCTGGCGCGGGTGCGCAACCTCCTCCGCGGTGAGCGGGCCGTGCTCGGCATCTGCGGGGCGCCCGGGGCCGGGAAGTCGACGCTCGCCGAGCGCGTGGTGGCGACGCTGGGCGGCCAGGCCGTGGTGGTGCCGATGGACGGCTTCCACCTGCACGACGACGAGCTGGCCCGGCTCGGGCTGAGCGAGCGCAAGGGTGCCCCTGACACCTTCGACGTCGCCGGCTATCTCGCGCTGCTGCGCCGGTTGCGGACGGAGACCGACCGCACGGTCTACGCCCCGGCCTTCGACCGGTCCCGCGAGCTCGCCGTCTCCGGTGCCGTGGCGGTGCGCCCAGAGCACCGGCTGGTGGTCACCGAGGGGAACTACCTGCTCTACGACGCCCCCGGATGGTCCGACGTGCTTCCGCTGCTCGACGAGACCTGGTTCGTGGAGGGCGACGAGCCCACCCGTGTCGAGCGGTTGGTCCGGCGGCACATGGACCACGGCAAGGCACCCGACGCGGCCCTCCGGTGGGCCACGGTCTCCGACCAGGAGAACGCCGACGTCGTCGCGCGGACCCGGGCGGCCGCCGACGTACTCGTGGAGATCGACGTGAGGACAGAGGAAACGACATGACCCAGCTGGATGCCGCACACCTGACGGAGCTCGGACCGGAGGTGGCCGTCCCGGCCTATGACCGGAGCCGGGTGCAGACGGGAGTGGTGCACTTCGGGGTGGGAGGCTTCCACCGAGCGCACCAGGCGATGTACCTCGACGAGCTGATGAACGACGGCACGGCCCTCGACTGGGGCATCACCGGGGTGGGCCTGCTGCCGGGCGACCGGCGCATGCACGAGGTGCTGCACGCCCAGGACTGCCTGTACACGCTGGTGGTCAAGGACCCCGACGGCACCATGCACCCGCGGGTGATCGGCTCCCTCGTGGACTACCTGTTCGCCCCTGACGACCCCGAGGCCGTGCTGTCGCTGATGGCCGACCCGGCGACCCGGATCGTGTCGCTGACGATCACCGAGGGCGGCTACCTCGTCAACCAGGCGACCGGCGAGTTCGACTCCGCCGACCCCTCGATCCGAGGCGACCTGGAGGACGGTGCGGTGCCGGCGACGGCGTTCGGCTTCATCATCGAGGCACTACGACGTCGCCGCGACGCTGGCACCGAGCCGTTCACGGTGATGTCGTGCGACAACATCCAGGGCAACGGCGAGGTCGCGCACAAGATGATCGGCGCCTTCGCGCGGCTCAAGGACGCCGACCTGGCCGACTGGCTCGAGGAGCACGTGGCCTTCCCCAACTCGATGGTCGACCGGATCACGCCGGTCACCACCGACCACGACCGCAGCGTGCTGGCCGAGCACTTCGGTCTCGACGACGGCTGGCCGGTGGTGTGCGAGCCGTTCACGCAGTGGGCGCTCGAGGACCGCTTCCCCGCCGGGCGGCCGCCGTACGACGATGCGGGCGTGCAGCTGGTGCCGGACGTGATGCCCTACGAGCTGATGAAGCTGCGGCTGCTCAACGCCAGCCACCAGGCGCTGTGCTACCTCGGCTACCTCGCTGGCTACCGCTACGCGCACGAGGTGTGCAGCGACCCGCTGTTCCGTGGCTTCCTGCTCGGCTACATGGACGACGAGGCCACCCCGACCCTGGAGCCGGTGCCGGGCGTCGACCTCGCCGCCTACAAGCACCAGCTGATCGAGCGGTTCGCCAACCCGGAGATCCGCGACACGCTCGCCCGGCTGTGCGCCGAGAGCTCCGACCGGATCCCGAAGTGGCTGGTCCCGGTGATCCGGCACGAGCTCGCCGCCGGTGGACCGGTCCGGCGCTCCGCGCTGGTGGTGGCCGCCTGGGCGAGGTACGCCGAGGGCGTCGACGAGCAGGGCGAGCCGATCGAGATCGTCGACAACCGCAAGGACCGCGTCATGGAGCGGGCCCGGCAGCAGGGCTCCGACCCGCTGGCGTTCCTGCGCGACCCGGACCTGTTCGGCGACCTCGTCGAGCACGAGCGGTTCACCCAGGAGTACACCGCCGCCCTCGACTCGCTGCACACTCACGGCGCGCGGGCCACGCTCGAGGCGTGGGAGCACGAGGCGTGAGCCGGATGCGGGGCGTCGTACTGCCGGGGAACAGCACCGTCGAGGAGGTCGTGCGCGAGGTCCCGGAGCCGGGGCACGGCCAGGTGCTGCTGGCGATGAAGGCGTCGTCGATCTGCGGCAGCGACATCCGGGCGATCTACCGCGAGCACCTGGGTCGGGGTCCCGAGGCCTACCAGGGCGTGATCGCCGGCCACGAGCCGTGCGGCCAGGTCGTCGCCGTGGGCCCGGGCTGCCGGCGGCTGGCCGAGGGTGACCGGGTGGTCGTCTACCACATCTATGGGTGCGGGAACTGCGAGGAGTGCCGGAGCGGGTACCTCATCGGCTGCACCGACCCCTCGCGCGCGGCGTACGGCTGGCAGCGTGACGGTGGGCACGCGGAGTTCCTGCTCGCCGAGGAGACGACCTGCCTGCCGCTGCCGGACTCGCTGTCGTTCGTCGACGGGGCGCTGGTCTCCTGCGGGTTCGGCACCGCCTACGAGGCGCTGCTGCGGCTGCGCGTCTCCGGGCTCGACTCCCTGCTCGTCACCGGTCTGGGACCGGTCGGCCTGGCCGCGGCGATGCTGGGCCGGGCGATGGGAGCCGGACCGGTGGTCGGCACCGACGTCTCGGCGGAGCGCCGGAAGCTCGCGCTCGACCTCGGCCTGGTCGACCATGCCCTTCCCGCCGGGGACGACGCCGAGGCCGCGCTCCTGGACCTGTCCGGGGGTCGCGGGTTCCGCACCACCCTCGACTGCTCCGGCAACCCGACGGCCCGTCACCTGGCGCTGGCGAGCACCGCGACCTGGGGCCGGTGCGCGTTCGTCGGGGAGGGTGGGACGGTCGGCTTCGACGTGTCCCCGCTGATGATCCACAAGCAGGTCAGCCTCTACGGCTCCTGGGTGACCTCCGTGGGCCACATGGGCGACCTGCTCGTCCACCTGGACCGGTGGAGCCTGCACCCCGAGACCATCGTGACCGACACCTTCCCGCTCGACGAGGCGGCTGCGGCCTACCGGCTCGCGGACGCCGGCACCTCCGGCAAGGTGGTCATCACCTTCTGACCCGCCCGCCATTCCGGGGTAGTCCGTGACGAAAAGCAGCACGACACGCCGGTGCGGGCCTGCGTTACGTCACGGACTACCCGAGCGGGGGGGCTGGTGGTCCGGGCTGGCGGAAAGGCCACGGGGCGGTATGTCCCCGTTTAGGGTGAGCGCATGCCCCTTCCCCGTCGCCTCGTCACCGTTCTGGTGGCCACCGTGGCGACCGCGCTCGTCGTCGTCGCCACCGCGGCACCCGGCCAGGCGGACGCCGCGACCGCAGGAGTCCAGCAACGCCTGCGCGACCTCGGCTGCAGGCCCGGACCCGCGGACACCTACGGCGGCGCCCGCAGCGTCGCCGCGCTGATCCGTTTCCAGGCCGCCAACGGGCTGTCGCAGAACGGCTGGCGTACGACGCCGACCCGTGCCCGGCTCGCCACCTCGACGCCGACCCGCTGCGACCGTCGACCCGTGCCGGCGCTGTCGGGGCACGGCCGCAGGGTCGTGATCAGCCAGCGACAGAACTACGTGTGGCTGGTCGCCGCTGGCGGCCGGGTGCTCGCCCAGGACGGCATGGTCGACAACCCGGGCATCCTGCACCCCGGTCGCTACCGCGCCGGCTCGCAGTGCGGCCGCGCGGCCCGCGTCTTCGCCAACAGCGACTACACCGGGCGCTACCGGCTGGCCCGCTTCGTGCGCTTCGCACCGTGCGGCATCGGCTTCCACCAGATCCCGACCGAGCACTCCGGTGCGCAGATCCACCCCGACTACCTGCTGGGGACCAACCTGCGGAGCTCGCACGGCTGCATCAGGCTGAGCCGGGAGATGTCGGTCCGGGTCTGGGACTTCGTCACCGTCGGTACGACGGTCTCGGTCGTCCGCTGACCCGGACCGCCCACACTCACTCCGGGATGTAGTTGAACTCGTCGGGGTTGGGCCCCGTGCGCTCGCCCTTGTCCAGCGCGGTGATGTCGGCCATGTCGACCTCGGAGAGCTCGAAGCCGAAGAGGTCGAAGTTCTCCTCCACGCGCTTGCGGGTCACCGACTTCGGGAACACGATGTCGCCCCGCTGGAGGTGCCAACGCAGCGTCACCTGGGCCGGGGTCTTGTCGAGCGACTCCGCGATCCGCACGATCGTCCTGTCGTCGAGAACCTTGCCCTGCGCGATCGGCGACCAGGCCTCGGTGGCGATGCCGTGCTCGGCGTCGAACGCGCGCACCTCGTCGTTCGCGAGGTAGGGATGGGCCTCGATCTGGTTCACGGCGGGGGTCACGTTGGTCTCGCCGTGGATGCGGCGCAGATGGGTCGGCTGGAAGTTCGAGACGCCGATGGCGCGGACCTTGCCGCCCTCGTAGATCTTCTCCATCGCCTTCCAGGTCTCGACGAAGTCGCCGACGTCCGGCAGCGGCCAGTGCACCAGGAACAGGTCGAGGTAGTCGATGTCGAGATCGGCCAGCGTCTGGTCGAACGCGGCGAGCGCGTCGTCGTACGCGTGGAAGCCGTTGTTGAGCTTGCTGGTCACGAAGATCTCGCCCCGGTCGATGCCGGACGCGCGCACGGCCTCGCCGACCTCCTTCTCGTTGCCGTACATCTCCGCGGTGTCGATGTGCCGGTAGCCGACCTCGAGCGCGGCAAGCGTCGCGTCCTTGGTCTCCTCCGGGTCGATCTGGAAGACCCCGAAGCCGAGCTGCGGGATCTCCACACCGTTGTTGAGCGTGATGTTCGGTACGGCGGTCATGAGACTCCTTGTCGTCGTGGTCGTCTGACGTCTGCTGTTCTCCTACCCAACACGGCTCGTACGACGCGTCATCCCGTCCGTGGTCCGGAATACTCGGCGTGTGACGAGGTCCGGAACGCTCGCGGCGACGCTGGCCGTCGGCGTGCTGCTGCTCGCGAGCTGCGGCGAGACCGGCTCGCGCAGCCCCTCGGACGGTCCAGGTGGCGGCTCCTCGGACGCGGAGCCCACCGCCACCGCAAGCAGTCCGACCTCGCCGGCACGCTCGTCGTCGGCGCACCCCGGCGACACCGCGCTGCACCCTCGACGACCTGCGGGTCACGCTCGGGCCGCCGGAGGGCGCCGCCGGCAGCACCTTCCTGGCGGTGCGGCTGACCAACACCTCTGACAAGCCCTGCGGCACCGGTGGCTTCGGCGGTGTCTCGCTCGTCAGCTCTCCGCGGAGCGAGCCGGTCGGCGCCCCCGCCGACCGCGTGGAGAGGAACGCCGTGAAGCCGCTCGTGCTGCAGCCGGGAAGACGCGCGGAGGCGACCCTGCGGATCTCCAACGCGGACAACGTCGCCAAGGCCACGTGCCGGCCGACGCCGACCAAGGGCCTGCGGGTCTACCCCCCGAACGAGACCCGCGCGGCGTACGTGCCGTTCCGCGGCGACGGCCTGTGCCGATCCCACGGTGCACCTGCTCGAGCTGCGGCCCTACGGGGCGGGGTGAGAGACGCATTGCTGGGTAGTACCCGGACATGACCTATCGCCTCAGCCGCCTGATGTCCACCGCCACCGCGTCGTACGGCGCCTTCGCGCTCGCGCAGCCGCGACACCTCGGCAACGCGGTCGACCCCAAGCACGCCGCCGACTACGACCTGCTCGCCACGACGTACGGTGCCCGCGACCTGGCCGTGAGCGCGGTGGGGATCTTCGGCAGGTCGGAGAGGGCCGTGAGCACCGCGATGGTGATCCGCATCCTTCTCGACGTCTCGGACGGTCTCATCCTCGCGGCCAAGGCACCCGACGACCAGACCCGTCAGAAGGTGCTCGGCGTGACGTTGGGCTGGGCCACCCTCAACGGCCTCGCGCTGAGCATCGACCGCAAGCGCGCCGAGAAGACTCGCTGACGCAGAGCCACGCCTTGGCAGTCACCCTCGTCGACGGCGTCCCCCGTGGATCACCGTCGGCGTGCCCGCCAAGGCGCGTGCCCTTCAGCGTCGCCCAGCGTGTCCTGCCCGACCGCCCCTCCGGCCGGATCGCGCCACCCGTCGCTAGACCTGTTCATCCTTGCCGGTGGTGCGCGCGTGCGACATAGGTAGTTCTGCGTATGGCGGGGCTCAGGGCACCCCGGCCTCGTGGAGGACGCCGGCCCCGGGACGCCAGGCGTAGGTGCGATCCGCGGGCAACGCCGCCTGTCGCGCACCAGGGGTCGCGCCGTTGGTCGCGCGCAGGTCGGGGGCCGTGTCGAGAAGTCCGACGGTGCGCGCCACCTGCACGGCCATCAGCCGGTCGTGCACCTCGAGCTTGTGGTAGAGCCGCCCGAGGTGGACGTGCACCGTGCGCACCGAGATGCGCAGCTCTCGACCGATCGCCTCCGCGGTGAGGCCGTCGCCGAGCAGTCGCAGCACGGCCAGCTCGCGGGCGGTGACGCCGGTGGACCGCGCGCTCTCGTGCGGCCCCTCGCACGGCGCGTCGCCCAGCACCGCTGTCTGCCGGGCCAGCAGCACCAGCAGCGGCTGCAGCCTGCGGGCCAGCAGCAGGTCCTCGTCACTGAAGTCGCGACCGGTCGTGGCCATCACGAACGCGCGGTGCCCGACGGCCGACTGCCGGTAGGGCACGCTCAGCTGCTGCTCGAGGCCGAAGGGCTGCAGCTGCTCCCGCACCCGGGCGCTGGCCTGCCGGCTGCTCAGCTGGCGAGGGACTCGGCCGAGCGTCATGGCCGTGGTCCGTCCGGTGACGGCGAACCAGTGCACCAGGGGGTGCTCGGCCATCTCACCGCCTCCCCACCCCGCCATCTGGTCCGGGTCGGGCCAGCCGGGGACCGGCTCGTAGAGGGAGAAGCCGAAGCTGCCGTCGCCATCCATCCAGTTCCACGACGCGTTGACCCCGAACGTCGCCTGGAGCTCGCGCAGCAGCAGGTCGACCGGAAAGGGACCGGGCGGCCCGCTGAGCAGGTCGCCGACGAGGTCGACCCAGTCGGTGAGTAGTCCCTCACGTCGCTGCAGCACGGTGCACGCTCCCAGAAGACGCCGTACCAGCACGGCCGTGCTCCGATGATGCTCCGTGACGCGGCGTCTGTGAAGCCTCTAGGTCTCGAGCCAGCCGCGCACGGACGGACCGTGCTGGTCGAGGGTGGGGGGCGCGACGTGGTGCAGCCGGGTCACCTCGTCGCCGTGACGGTCGAAGAACCGCAACGGCGGGCCGGGGAGGGTGAGCTCGCCCGAGCGTGGGTGCTCGACCGTGGTGGTGAGGTGCTGGCTGGCGACCTGGTCCCAGGCGTAGACCTCGTCGAGGGTGCGCACCTTGCCCGCAGGGACCCCGATCTCGGCGAGCCGGGCCAGCAGCGCCTCGGCCTCCCACGCCGCGAACGCCCCCTCGACGAACGCGATCGTCGCGGTCGAGGTTCGAGACCCGGTCGGAGTTGGTCTCCAGGCCGGGGGTCTGCGGGTCGAGCTCGAACGCCGCGCAGAAGCGACGCCACAGGCCCTCGCTGCCGACCGACGATGGTCACGGTGCCGTCGCCGCAGTGGAACAGGCCGTACGGCGCGATCGAGGCGTGGTGGTTGCCCTGGGCACGGCCGACGCTCGCCGGCGACGGTCCACCGGGTGCCCTGGAAGGCGTGCACGCCGACGGTCGCGGCGAGCAGCGAGGTGCGCACGACGGTCCCCTCGCCGGTGCGCTCCCGTTCGAGCAGCGCGGCCAGGGTGCCGTAGGCGCCGTACATGCCGGCGAGCATGTCGGAGATCGGCACCCCGACCTTCTGCGGGTCGTCGGGCCCCGAGCCGGTCAGCGACATCAGCCCGGCCTCCGCCTGCGCGATCTGGTCGTAGCCGGCGCGGCCACCCTCGGGGCCGTCGTGCCCGAAGCCGGTGATGGAGAGGACCACCAGCCGCGGGTTGAGCTCCTGGAGGTGCTCGAGGCCGAGTCCCGAGCCGCTCGAGCACGCCGGTGCGGAAGTTCTCGACGAGCACGTCGGCCCGCCTCACCAGGTCGAGGAGCACCTGCCGGTCCGCGTCGTCCTTGAGGTCGAGGGTCACCGACTCCTTGTTGCGGTTGGTCGACAAGAAGTACGTCGACTCGCGGGCCTGCGGGTCCGTCTCGGGGGCGACGAACGGCGGGCCCCAGCCGCGGGTGTCGTCGCCGTGACCGGGGGCCTCGATCTTGATCGACACGGGCCCCGAGGTCGCCGAGCATCTGCGTGGCGTGCGGGCCGGCGAGCGCCCGGGAGAGGTCGACGACGAGGATGCCGTCCAGCGGCCCCCGATGGGGGTCACCAGGTGGGGTCAGCCGACGGGGGTCGCCGTGGACTTCGCCGTGGGCGGTCGGGCTCGTCATGCCCCGATCATGCCGCGGCGGCGGCGGCGGCCCGGTGCCTGGGTCCGGCCTGGCCTTCTCGTCACCCGCGGGTGCCTGGCCGTGGTGGCCCTGGAAGTCGCGGGCGCGGATCAGGAACAGGCACAGCACGCCCGCCACCAGCGCGATGACGGCCGCGATGGTGATGATGTGGTTCAGCGCGTCCACGAAGCTGCCGGTGGCGGCCTGCTCGATGGCCTGTCGCACCGAGGCCGGTGCCTGGGCGAGCACGGCCTTGATCTGGCCGTTGGTGACCGCGTCGGAGATCGCGTCTGGCCCGACCGGCCGCCGGCGTACCGGCCAGGGCGCTGCTGATGCCGCTGGCCACCTGGTGGCTGAAGATCGAGCCGAGCGCGGCGATGCCGGTGGCGATGCCGACCTGGCGGAAGGTGGAGTTGACCCCCGAGGCCATCCCGGACCGCTCGGGGCTGACCACGCCCACGGCGGTGCTGGCCAGCGGCACGTTGATCAGCCCGATGCCGAGGCCGGCGACGATCAGGCCGGGGATCAGGTGGGTCCACTCGCCGGGTCGTCGCTGGTGGCGATGCCGCGCATCAGCCAGAGCCCGAGCGCCGCGACCAGGAAGCCCGGCGCGATCAGCCACTTCGTGGGCACGTGGCTGGTGAGCCGGCCGGCGATGATCGCGGACGACGAACGACATCCCCGACAGGAACAGGAAGCGCACGCCGGACTCGACCGCGGAGAAGCCGAGGACGTTCTGCACGTAGATGATCAGGTAGGTCAGCAGGGAGAACACCGACGCCGAGACGCCGACGGCCGCGACCAGCCCACCGACGAACGTGGGGACCTGCGCAGCAGCCCGAGGTCGAACATCGGTGAGCTCTGCAGCATCTGGGTGATCACGAAGGCCACGAGCAGCACGCCCGAGGCGACGAAGCTCTGCACGACCCGGGCGTCGCCCCAGCCGTCCTCGCCGCCGCGGATCAGCCCGAAGACCAGCAGCCCGAGACCGGCGCTCAAGGTCACGAAGCCGAGCCAGTCCGGTCGCCCGGCGTACGGGTTGCGGCTCTCCTCGACCTTGCTCAGCGTCACCGCGATCGCGAGCACGCAGATCGGGATGTTGACCCAGAAGATCCAGTGCCAGGACAGCCCGCTGGTGAGCACGCCGCCGAGCACGGGGCCGACCGCGACCGCGACCCCGGTGGTGGCGCCGAAGAAAGCGAACGCGGTGCCCCGCTCCTTGCCGGAGAACGCGCCCGACAGCAGGGCCAGCGCGGTGGCGAACATGATCGCTCCTCCGATGCCTTGGCCCGCGCGCGCCAGAGACAGGAACAGCACGGTGGGTGCCAGACCGCAGAGCAGTGAGCCGAGCGTGAAGACGAGGGTGCCGATCGCGAACAGCCGCTTGCGGCCGAACCGGTCGGCGAGCGAGCCGGCCGTCAGCAGCAGCGCCGCGAGGGTCAGCGCGTAGGCGTCGATCACCCACTGCAGGTCCGACAGCGACGCGTCGAGGTCGCGCTGGATGTCCGGCAGCGCGACGTTCACGATCGTGATGTCGAGCAGCAGCATGAACACGCCCGTGCACACCGCGACGAGGGTCCACCACTTGTTGGCCATCGGGGCTCCGATTCGTCAGGACACTAATCATCAACTACTAAACGATTATCTCGTGTACGGTAACCGCGCGATGGACGAGACCGCAAGACGGGCCGCGATGGCGGATCTCTACGCCCAACCGGGCCACCTGCTCTGGCGGGCGACAGCCCGCGTCACCCGCCTCGTGGAGCAGGTCCTGCCGGGCGACGCCGACCTCCACGCGTACGCCGCTCTTGCTCGGCCTCGCCGACGAGGAGCCGCAGTCGCAGCAGAGCCTCGCGCGCATGGTCGGCGTCAGCGGCACGACGATGACCTCGGTGGCCGAGACACTGCTCCTCGACGACCTCGTGGTCCGGGTGCGCAACCCCGACGACCGCCGCTCGTATTCCCTGTCGCGGACGCCTGCAGGTCGCACCGCCGTACGACGATGGGGACCGCACGTCGCACGGCTCGAGCAAGCGGCTCGCCCGGTCGTTCACGCCGGACGAGGCCACGCGACTGCGCGAGGTGCTGACCGGTCTCGTCGGCGAGCAGCTCGACGAGCGCACCCCCGAGGCACTGCGGCACAGCACCGGGTTCCTGATCACCCGTGCCCACCAACGGACCCACCGCGAGTTCCTCACCGCACTCCAGCCGCTCGACATCGAGCCCCGGCACTTCGGCAGCATGCGCGCGCTGCGGGCCTTCGGCCCCGCCACCCAGGGCCAGCTCGCCGCCCTGCTCGACGTCAGCCCAGCGACCGTCGTCTCGATGGTCGACCACCTCGAGGAGCGTGGCCTCCTCGTCCGGGAGCGCGACCCCGCCGACCGGCGGGCCTATCGCCTGCACCTGGCGCACGAAGCCGACCGCGTCGTCGAGCTGGCCACCGAGACCGCCGACGAGATGCACCGCCACTGGCTCGGTGGCCCCCGCAGCCGCGACCGACGAGACCTCGTGCGGCTGCTCCAGATGCTGCTCGAGGACGCCGAGGAGGCGTGACCCGTCCGATTTCACCCCTCCGCCGGGCACACGTTAGACTTCCGGACGCCCAGCGCTCGTAGCTCAACGGATAGAGCATCTGACTACGGATCAGAAGGTTGGGGGTTCGAATCCCTCCGAGCGCGCCACCCGAACAGCCCAGGCAGACACCCTCTGACCTGGGCTTTCGTGTCTCCGGAGACCAGGCCCTGGCGACGCTCCGCAGCCACGAGCGCGTCACGTGACTGCAACCGGTGACTGCAACGCGGTCATTTCTCCTCCTCGAACAGGTCGCCGAGCCTGTCCAGCGCCTCCCGCTTGTCGTCCGAGCGTGACGTGCCCGTAGACGTTCATCGTCATCTCGATCGTCGAGTGGCCGGCGATCTCCATCGCGGTCCGCGGCGGCACCCCGAGCCCCAGCAGCACCGACACGCAGCCGTGCCGGAAGTCGTGCAGCCGCACCACCCGCACCCCGGCCTGCTCGGCACGCCTCCTGCACGATCCGGTGCAGTTGTCGCGGGTCGATCGGCGTCCCGATCGGGGTCGTGAAGACGAAACCCGACTCCGGCCACCGCTCCGCCAGCTGCCAGCCGCTCGGCGTCCTGACGCCACCCGATGGTCCTCGCAGGACTCGACCACGAGCGGCGGGCAGCGGAATCGTCCGCCGCGACCGCGCCGTCTTCGTCGGGAGCACCAGAGCTGCCGTCGACGCGCTGCAGCCCGCGCCGCACCTGCAGGAACGCCTGCTCCAGGTCGACGTCGTCCCACTGCAGCCCGAGCACCTCGCTGCGCCGCATCCCGAGCAGCGCGAACACCACGAACATCGCGTACAGCCGGTCGCCTCGCGTCGCCTTCAGCAGCGCACGTGACCTCCTCGACCGTCAGGGGCACCCGCTCCTGCCTGCGCCGGCCCGAGCACCCGCACCAGCTTGGCGAGGTTGCTGCTCGAGCACCTCCTCGCGCACCGCGTCCTCGAGGGCCGCCCGGAGCGTCGCGTGCACGTACTTCACCGTCCGGGCACCGACCCCACGACGGCGCAGCCCGTCGAAGTAGAGCCGCAGCTCGCGCGCCGACAGCGACGCCAGCCGCTTCCGGCCCAGATCCGGGATCAGGTACCGCTCGGCGTTGTAGCGATAGGCCGGCCAGCGTGTTCGGGCGCACCCGCACCGCCACGATCTGCGTCAGCCACTCCTCGAGGTAGCCGCCGAGGGTCAGGTGCGGCCGGCGCGATGACTCGCCCGGTGTCCGACTGCTGTCGCAGCTCGGTCATCTTCGTCTCGACCTCTTTGCGCGTCTGTGCCGTAGACGCTGCGGCGGACCCGGCGCCCGTCGGACTCGGTTGACGTACACCTGCGCCGCCCAGCGACCGTCCGTCGCGCTGGTAGACCGTGCCCTCACCGTTGGCTCCTGCCGCGGCTTCGTCACGCCGGCTCACGCCTCGAGCGTGCTCGACGTACTCCTTCAGCGCCCGTGCCGAGATCCGCCGCGAGGCACCGACCTTCACCGACCGCAGCTCCCGCTGGCGGATCAGGTCGTAGACCCGGCACTTGCCGATCTCCAGCAGCCGACCCACCTCCTCGGTCGTGAACAGGATCGGCGGGATCTCCTCCGACGACAGCAGCCAGATGTTCGGCGTCACCACCGCCTGCAGCTCACCGGTGTCCTCACCGGGCTGCGCAAGGTTGAACAGGTACTGCTCCATGCCAGGCTCCCGTTGCTCGTGGTGGGGCTTCGTCCTCCCCGCCGTCTGATGGTCGGGCCGTCGCTCTGCCCGTCAAGGGCACTTCGTGTCACTGCGTGATTCGCTCCGCTCACCCTTGACGGCCAGACCGACGACCACGAATGGCTGGCTATCGGGAAGGACGAAGCGCAGTGGTCAGCTCCCGCGGTCACGGCGGCTTCTCCGGGTGGTCACCTCCGCCAACGTCCATGCCGGCGACCGAGCTGGCGCCCTGCAGCGCCTTCGCTGCCTCGTACTGCGCCTTCCACCGCATCCGCTCCGCGATCGCCCGCGTCATCACCTGCCGGTACATCGGCACCGTCGACTGCATCGGGTCCCAGATCTTCCACGCGAACCGCTGCTCACCATCCGCGCGACGCATGTCCGCCGCCAGCCGCTGCGCATCCGGCACCGTCGATCCCCGCCGCCGCCAGCACCTGCCGCACCACCTCGGCCCGGTCCGCCGCATGCCCCTTCAACGTCTTGCCCGTCCACCGCCGCGACACCAGCACCCGCCGGCCACCACACCCGAGGTTCTCCGGGTCGTGCGCCTTCCCCGGACACGAGCCCGGGACCATCCCCTCACGCGCGTCCTGCGGCTGCACGCCGTACCGCAGCCAGTTCCAGCACCGCGGCGAGCACGGCAGCCACCGGACCTCCCACTGCAACCGACGCAGGTGCCGCCGCTGAGCCGGCGAGAGCTCGTCCGCCTCGCCGCACGTCCCCGAGATCGACTTCGTCAGGTACTTCGTCAGGTACGCCACCCGCCGGTCCGCGTCGTCCTCCGTCTCGAGGATCCCCTGCAGATCCACCTGGCCCCCGAACCGCACCACGTGCGCCGGCTCCGCGTCCTCGTCGGCGTCGAGCTCGTCGAGCGCCTCGTCCCACGTCGGCAGCACCACCCCCGACGCCGGGTCGACGTAGCCCGCGTCGGCCTGCCAGACCGGCAGCGACCTCGTCGAACACGACCTCCTCGAACGAGGGCCACCACACCTGGTGGTACGTCGCCGCCGCCACCTCCCGCACCACCGCACGCGGGATCGCACCCCGCACCGCCGCATGCAGGTGGGGCGCCAGCCGGCGCTGCTCCTCCACCACCGCGAAGTACTGCACCTGGTAGCCCGCCGCACGCCGCAGGTTCTGCCAGAACCGGTCCACCGCCTTCGGGAAGTGCATCGCATCCAGCGCGGCCCGCCGGTAGTCGTAGTCCCCGGTCCTCGGCGTCCCGTCGCGCGTCACCGGCCCGTACGACGGCAGCGTCAGCGTCAGGAACATGCTCGGCCGGTACGTCCGACCCGACGGGCTCGTGAACGCCTTCCCCACCGTCCGCTGCTCCACCGGCAGCCGAGGCAGATCCGGGACGTCCTGACGGTGCCGCGTCGACCGCCCACGTCGCGTCGACGGGTCAGCGACCGGCACCGTCATCCGCCTGCTCGTCCTCCTCTGGCTGCAGGGCGCTCTGACGCTCCGGCTCCTCGTCCAGGTGCCAGCCCTCCCGGCACTGCTGCATCCGCAGCCGGCGGTTCTTCTGCGCACACGGCGGGCACTTGCTCTCCCGGGTCGCACCACACGGCGTCGGGATCAGCTGCGTGGCCCCGGTGACCGTGTCGTAGCACCTCGTGCATCACCGGCCGGATGCACACGCCCTGGTCCAGCGCCACGTCCCGCAGCGACTCGGCCGTCAGCTCGAAGCGGGGCACTCATGCCGCACCGTCCAACGCCACGGTCGCCGACTCCCGGAACTCCCCCGCCCAGAAGCCACCGCAGATCCTCTCCCGCGCCACGAACGACCGGCACTTCGCCCGCACCACGCACGCGCGGCAGGCGGCCCGCATCGTCCGCCGCATCCGGCCGGCTCACCTCCCGGCGGTCCGCGACCCACGGCAGGTCCGGGAACACCACGCACACCGCCCTGGTCCATCCAGGTCTCCACGAACATCACGCCACCTCCGAGCCGTCGACCGGCGGCCGGGCAGCTGCGGCGCGACCGTGACGACTCCAACGCCGCCGCCGGCACCACGGGAATCTGCGACGGGGCCGCGTACTCGGCCGCCACCGACCGCAGCAGCGCGTCCGGCACCTGCCCCGCCCGCACCCGCACCGGGTAGCCACCGTCCTCCGGCACCACGTAACCCATCCCCGGCGTCGCCCGGGTGATCCGGTGGCACAGCGCACCCGCCGACACCGCCGCGTCCCCGAGCACCATCGACGTCTCCGTCGGCGTCCTTCAGCCGCAGCCCCACCATCTGCGTGAACAGGCCACGCGACGGGATCACCTCCTTGCGCGGGTCCTGCAGGCACGCGAACACGACGAAACCCGGGCGCCCGGCCCTGCGAGCACAGCAGGTTGATCGCCATCTCCGCACGCCGCTGCAGATCACGCTCCGGGCAGTACGCCGTCAACGCCGCGAGCTCGTCCACCATCACCACGTGCAGCGGCTCCTCCGCAGTCGCCAGGTGGGAGCGCACCCGACCGGCGTACGCCCGTGTCCGAGCCCGCATCAGACCCACCAGCCGCTCGAGCAACCCGACCGCCTCCGCCGCGTCCGTGGCCCGGCTGGTGAACAGGTCGGCACCCATCAGCATCTCCATGCCGCCCTTGAGGTCGACACCGTGCAGCTGCACCGTCCCGGCGCGGACACCCGGCGCCAGCCCGAAGGCGAACGACCAGAACACCGACCCCTTGCCCGCCCCCGACATGCCGGCCACCAGCGTGTGCGGCCCCACCGGCAGCCGCCACTGCGAGCCGTCCTCGCACCGCCCCATCGGCACCGAGTCGGACCCGCACCGCGCCTGGGATCCGGCCGGCTCGGCCACGAACGGCTCGCTCAGCCAGTCGCCCATCGTGAACGTCACCGCCACCCGGTTCACGCCCTCGGGGTCGACCCGCACCCGGGTCGCGCCGACCGCCATCCGCAGCTGCTCCGCCGCCGCCGCGAAGGTCTCCACCGTCTGCCCCAACAACGGCCGCAGGTGCAGCGTCACCCGAGGCCCGTCGGTCGTGATGCGCGCTAGACGCGGCACCCGCTGTGGGTCGTCGTGCGGCACTCCGCTCCTGCGGTCACGCCTCCTTGTTTGGGATTGACCCAACTCGCAGGCCACCGCGACCGGACGCCAACAGCGACGCAACAGCACCCGCCAGACCAGCCTCCGCGACGGCGCGTGGAACCAACGGTGGAACGAAGCTGACGCGAAGACGGCCCACACCCGCAGACCTACGACCACGAGCACCGCTAGCAGCGCCAGCCCCCGAGGCGGCGACCAGGGCGTCAGCCAGACCGCGGCCAGCACTACAACCGCCGGGCCGGGCCACCGGCGCAGGAGCCGCCACAGCAGACGCGTCCACCACGACGCTTCCGCGCGCACACTCCGGACCATCGTTGCGCCGCTCATGCCGGCTCCCGGTCCCCATCCAGAATCCGCGCTACGGACCGAGTCGAGCATCCCGGCCGCCTCCGCCAGCGCCGATCGCGCCATCAGCAGCACGTCGGCCACCTCACCCGTCGGGGACTCGTACAGGTCGCGCACGATCCGGCCCAGGTCGGCGTACTGCGCGTCGATCTGCCGGGAGTAGCCGCTCAACGTCGCCGCGGCGTCATCCCTGCTGCCCGCCTCGAGGAAGCGGAGCCACTCGTCCAAAGATCCGATCCGACGCATCGCCCATCAGTCCCTCGTCCACACGCACAGCAGCACGTCGTCCGCCACCGCGTGGAAGCTGCGGTCCGACTCACCCGCGTCCAACGGCACCAGCAGGTCACCCGCTCGCGCCACCAGCGACTTGACCTGCTCCAGCCGCAGCCGGTCCGGCACGATCAGCTGCACCGTCGGCAGTGGTGTCGCGCCATCAGGCGGGGTCACGGTCGTGTTCATCACCGAGAACGTCGGCCCGACCAGACGGGACACGGTCATCAGCGCGTCCGCCAGGTCACCCAGCCCCCAGTCGCCCCACGACGTACGAGGCCCGTCTGCCCACCGGATGCTGTCGTCCCATCAGGCCACCGCCTGGTCACCCGCGGACTGCTTCGAGCCCACGCTCGAGGGACGCGAACCCCGCGACGGGCGCGTGCACCTCCGCACGCCCGCAGCGACCACGCCACCTTCCGGAAGTCGCCGTTCTCCTCGATGTAGGCCGTCGCCGTCAGCTTGTCGAACTCCACCGGCCGGAACGGCACCCCCTCCGGAGCCTCCGGGAGCACCGGCTGCACCTTCGCGCCGATCTTCACCGACATCATCCGCGTCGCCTTCTTCGCCTCCGGGTCCGCGTCGACCACGTCGACCGCCACACCGGCAGACCCGTCTCCGGATCCGTCGCCTGGACCGGGACCTCCCTCGTCGACCGGTCGTAGTCCTTGACCTGCGTGACCTCACCGACGGCGTACGCGCCGTACGGGAAGACCACACCGAACTCCACCGGCACCTTGCGGGGCATCACCATGGCTGTCTCCTTTGTTGAGCGGTTGTCCCCAGGAGACCGGGGAACCGGGGGACCTCTCCACCACCTGCAGGGGACTTGTAGGGACGTCCTGCTAGGATCAAAAGATCCCTAGGCGTTCAAGCCTGGCGACTCTGGGAGGAAGACGACGTGAGCAACGAACGGCTTCGCAATCAGATCGCTGCCGCTGGCCTGACAGTGCCCGAGCTGGCTGATCAGCTCGAACTGGATCCCAAGAGCATCGAGCGGTGGATCACCCAAGACCGGCTGCCGCACCGGCGCAACCGCTGGCGTACCTCGAAGATTCTGGGCAGCGATGAGGGCTACCTGTGGCCCAGCGTCGCCGATGACAGCCGCGCGCGCTCCGCCAGCGAGGCCGAACTCGTCCGGCTCTACCCGCACCGCGGCGCGATTCCATCCGAGCTGTGGGCAGGCCTGTTCGACGGCGTGACCGACTGCGTCGATCTCTTGGTCTACTCCGGCCTGTTCTTGCGAGACAGCCAGGACGACCTCGTCGGATCCCTTGCAGCCAAGGCCGAAGCTGGCACCAGGGTCCGGATCCTTCTCGGTGAGCCTGATAGCGAAGCGGTTCGCCTGCGCGGCGATGAGGAGGGAATCGGTGAGGACATGAACGCTCGAGCACGCGTCAGCATCGGTGTCACGCGACCACTCGTCAGTCAGCAGGGCGCCGAAGTCCGCACCCACAGCACGACGCTCTACAACTCCATATACCGATTCGACGAGCATCTCCTCGTAAACCTGCATGCCTACGGCACCTCTGCTGCGCATAATCCGGTGCTGCACCTTCGGCGAGTTCCCGGAGGGCGGCTGTTCGACCACTACGTCCAGTCCTTCGAGCGCGTCTGGGAAACCGGCACCAGCCTCAAGCCGAGCCGGAACAGGCAGTCCCGCTCTGGCTCAACCAGGTGGGAACCAGGCTGAGGTGCATTATCTCCGGTCTAGTGCACCTGAATGTTGCCTTGGCTGATCACTCCTGAGGAGGTGTAGCCGGAGCTAGTGAGGATCTTGAAGGTGTCCTTATCTTTGCCTGGTTCCCCGAGGTCGTTGACGTCGACGCGATAGGTGGTCGGTGTCCCGTTGACGGTGGCGTTGCCGAAGAACGTGGCATGCGTTCCCCGACCGCACCAGCGAGGTGGCGTCGAGGCACTTGATCACTATGTTCTTGGCGGGGGTTTGATCCACGACCGAACAGTTGCCCTTCAGTGTGCCGTTCTGGTTCTGAGCCTCGAACCCGAAGGAGACCTGCTTGTTGCGGTCGGTGGTGCTGGGCACCTGGCCGCCGCCGGTGACCTTGCCCGCAGTCGATGAGGCAGGGAGCAGCCACGCCTTTGCCGCCTCGGCTATCGGCTCGCCGGGGTCACACGTGCTGTTGGAGTTGGTGTCCGCGCAAGCGGTCGTCGAGTCCGCACCTGGGAGCTGCGGTCCAGTGCAGGTGAACGTGCAGGACCCATTGCCCGTTGTGCAGGTACCGGTGGTGTGGGTTGATCCAGTGACGGTCGAACGAACAGTGACAGGGGCGGCTGGCTGACCGCTGGCGTCGCTGACAGTAGCGGTCACGGTGTGCTCGGTGCCGACTTCGTTGGTTGCTGCCGGGGGGTTCAAAGTCATGGCCGTCGCTGGACCCGGACCGACCCGCGTCACCCCGGTGCTCGTGAAGGTTCCTCCGGATCCACCACCCTCAGATTCCATGACTGACCCATCCCCGTACACGTCATACCCGCGGCGATTGTGTTTGCAACGTGAACGAGCTATGACCCGAGTCCAGGAACACTCCGGCCATAGTATGGATGCGCGCCTGATAATGGGTGAAGTTGTCGTTGACATAGACGTCATCTATGAAAATCTTGTCGCTACCCTCTATTCATGAGTGCTCACCTTTGTAGCAGCGTCCCACTGCATCCGAGTTGGAAGGATCAAGGGTCTTGGTGCCCGTGATGGTGGTGGTGCCAGATGTGATGGTGAACTGCGTCTCGAGTGACAAGACCTCCCCATATGCGATATACCCTTCTATGGGTCGGTCTTGTGGCCCTATGGTCGCCGTACCCGTCTCTGTGTAGGTGCGGGGTATGGGCCTTCGGTGATGCCGCTGTACCTAAAGCTGATGGATGAGGTCCCCGTCGGGTCGCAACTCTCCCTCGTGGGCACCGTGTAGCGAGGAGTGAAGCTCAGGTCTCGCCAGTGAGCCCAAGGGGTAAGGGGTCGGCCGCTTCGACTGGCACGGTCACGAGCGAACTCGCGGTGAAAAGTGTGGCTAAAAGCGTGGCGCCGAGCTATTTCTTGAGCATGTCGGACCCTCGAGACTTCGGACTGGGACCAACGCGACGATGCCCCCTGCTGTCGGAACATATATGCGCGACAACCCCAGAAGCGATATGTGGGGCATGAATCACCTCATTGGGCCATCGAGGCATGAAGTGCCTGGTCACAGACGCGCAGTCATCAATAGTGCAGATGGTGATTGGATCTCCGGATTGTTTACGGGTTCACCCGGTCGCCAGTTACGTGCCACGCTGGTCCCATGGGACGGCGTATCGACCACATCGACAACCCCGACGCGCCCGCACCCAACAGCTTCGTCCCATCAGTCAACGCCATCGTCACCAACGAGCAGGGCGCCATCTTGCTCATCCGGCGCACCGATAGCGGCAACTGGTCGTTGCCGGGTGGTGCCCTCGAGCTCGGCGAGACGGTCCGCCAAGCCGCTGTCCGGGAGACCAAGGAAGAAACCGGCGTCGACTGCGAGATCACCGACGTCTCCGGCATCTATAGCAACCCGCGACCACCTCGTCGAGTACACGAGCGACGGCGAGGTCCGCCAGGAGTTCACCATCGTCCTGACGGGCCGTGCGATCGCCGGCGATCCGACGACGAGCGATGAGTCGTCAGAAGTCGCTTGGGTCAGTCGGCACGATCTCGATGAGCGCCAGATGACGACGGGCGATGCGCGCCCGGATCGAGCACTACATGTCGGGGACCGGCATCTACCTCGACTGACCTGCGCTGAGCCGGCCCGTCACGCGCCCGACCGCCGCGACGATGTCGGGCTCAGCCCGCTCTACGAAGCGCGTCACTACATCCCCGGGTCCATAGCGCTCTCGAATCTCAGCCAGTCGCTCGCTCACTTCGACGCGATCGCCGTAGGGGCCCGTCGTCATGTCCGCGAAGCACAATGCGTCGGCAAGCTCGTCCGGAGGTGCAGCAAACTCGCCACGCAGATCTGCCTCCAGGCCCCGCAGGCTCGCCTCAAAGTGGGCGAACGAGTGATGGGCCACCAGCGATCGCACCAAGTCCGATACGGGCAACTCCTTCAAGAATCGCGCGCCGTCAAGCGGGTGGAAACCTGTCGACCATGCGGCAGTTGAATAGCCGACATCGTGCAGCCAAGCGGCGTCGACAAGATCCCCGGGAAGGTCGAGAATCGCCGCTAGGTCGCTTGGCGACAACCGCGACTCCGGAGACATGTCGCCAGCGTTGAGGCAACTCATACCGCAAGCACTGCTCGGCGATCGCTGGAGCCGAACGGTCAGTCACGCGGCAAACGTAGCCGCGGATGAAAGCATCCCTCGACCAGCAGAGACGCGCGAAGAGCAGCGCTCAAAGTAGCGAGTGGACGATAATCCACTCCACCCAGACAACGCATTCGACCGATGCCTGCGCTCGCGACCGAGTGCTGGAACTTGCGGCTGCGGCGGGCAGCCCACCATCGCTAACATCACCGCTGCCTTCGACGGTCCAATAGGTTGACCCCCGTCGGCTGGCGTCCGCATTGCCTACTCGTCGCCCGCCTCCGCCAGATTGCCCAGCTCCTCCAATGCCTGAGCAGCGCGGCGGTACCGGCGCCGTATCCGAGCCGCGCCATCTCCGCCGACGTGACCTAGTAGTGGAAGGCGAAACTGACGTTGGTATGGCTCCGACCTCGTAGCCGGCCAGTCGCAGTCGACGGTCCTCGGCGACCATCGGTCCGTAGAGTTCGGGGCTTGCTGTGTCGACCTTCGCTTGGTGCTGCTTGCCGTCGACCTCACCGGCTGCCGCAAGACTCTGCGCGCATTCGCCTTGCCTTCACTAGGGTGTCCAGCAACGAGGTCTCGGGAGGACGAGTGGAAACCAAGGTCAGGACGCCTCACGAGGTGTTCTTCATGCCGCAGCGTCTGCTGGTCCCGCTCTTCCAACGTCCGTACGTCTGGACCCGCGAGAACCAGTGGACGATGCTGTGGGACGACATTCGCCGCCACGCCGAGCTCAGGCACTCGGGTAAGGGCACCAGCCCGCACTTTCTAGGGGCCGTGGTCCTGCAGAACCAGTCGGCCTCCGTTGGGAATCTGCCGTACTGGACCATCATCGACGGACAGCAGCGACTCACCACGATGCAACTGCTTCTGGACGCTGCACATCAATCGCTGACGTTGGTGGGCTCGGAGACGCTAGCCCGCCAGGTCGAGGACCTGATTCGCAACCCCGAGCACTTTTGTCGCAACGCGGAGGACCGGTTCAAGGTCTGGCCAACCAATCGTGACCGTGCCGCGTTCAACGACGTCATGGCTGCGGAACTGCCCGTGGACTACGCAGGGCTGCCGCACCAAGACAGCCGCATGACGCAGGCCCACCAGTTCTTCAGCGACGCGATGACGACCTGGCTGACGGCCGGGGAGACCGAACCCCGCGCCGAGGCCCTAACTCACGTGTTGCTCAACGGACTGCAGCTGGTGGTGATTCAGCTCGAGGCCGACGAAGACAGTCAGGAAATCTTCGAAACCCTCAACGCCAGGGGTACGCCGCTGACGGCTGCTGATCTCATCAAGAACTTCGTGTTCCAACGCCTCGACCTGCCGGCGGCTGAGAGTGAAGCCGCCTACGAGAAGTACTGGAAGCTATTCGAGACCGCCTTCTGGGAGAAGGAGGTCGGAACCGGGCGCAACGCGATGGCGCGCAGCTCACTGTTCCTAAACCAGTGGCTCATCGCCCAGACTGCCGAGCCCATCGGAGTACGCGAGGTGTTCTCCCGGTTCAAGTACTTCACCACTCACGATTCAGATGCACCGATGGGCGACCTGCTTCCCACGGTCCATCGAGCTGCCCTCGACTACCAGTCGTGGACCGAAGCCGCAGGCACCAAAGACGGTGCTCTCGATCGTTTGACCTTGTTCGTCTACCGCATCGGCGCCCTCGACTCCGAGGCGACCAAACCCCTGCTCATCTGGCTCAGAGATCCCGCACTGGAACCCGTAGCCGCCGCCGATGAGGGGTGCTTCCTCACGCACCTGGAGAGCTGGCTCGTCCGGAGGTCCCTGCTCCGGCTGTCCACCCAGAGCTACTCCGACCTGGTGGCACTTCTGCTCAGGGAGCTCAAGGACAGCCCGAGGCAGGACGCCGCGGCAGTCACCGAGCGGATCCTGCGAGAGCAGACCTCGGGCAACCTGTACTGGCCCGGAGACGACGAAGTGCGCACCTGGCTGGCCACCGCCCCCATCTATCGACGGCTGCGTCGCGGTCGGCTCCGCATGGTGCTCGAAGCCATCGAGGACCACTTCCGCGGATACGACAGCGACCGGCCGTCGTACGCCGGGCAACGGGCGGCCCGCGACCACCACGCCATCGAACACATCCTGCCGCAGCAGTGGCCGACTCATTGGCCGGTAGAGGACCTCGCTGCACGTCTCGCGCGCGACAACCACGTGCACGTGCTGGGAAACCTGACACTGCTGACGCGCGGTCTCAACAGCAAGGTGAGCAACGGACCCTGGCTCGGCGAACACGGGAAGATGAACCATCTTGCGCAGCACGACGTGATGCTGATGAACAATGACGTGCGGACGTCGGGCGCCGAGGGGTGGGACGAGCGCACGATCGACGCGCGGACCATCGAGATGACACGCACGATTCTCGAGATCTGGCCCACCCCGCCGGGGCACACCGGCATTCACTCCGGGGCCGCCGCCCAGCCCACCTCCTACATCGGTCTGGATGCCTTGATCTCCGAGGGTTTGCTCAAGGTCGGCCAGACACTCACTGGGCGCGGCCGGTTTAGCGACGTAGCGGCGACGGTTCTGCCGGATGGATCACTCCAGGTCGGCGACAAGATCTTCGAGAGCCCATCCGGTGCCGGCCGCGCCGTACGCAAGCGGAGCACCAACGGGTGGACGTTCTGGCAGGTGGATCCCGGCAACGGCATCCGTCTCGACGACCTCAGGAGCCAGTACTCGGTCCAGTTCGGCATCGAGGCCGAGACCGACGAGGAGCAGTCGACACTGCCGCTCGAGTAGAGGTGCGACGAGGTGGACGGGCCATCGGAGAACCAATCCGAGAGCAGCATTCCACCCACTTAGACGCGGCGCGTGCTGTCACCTGTCGGTGCTGCAGTCCCTCTGGCCCAGTGCGCGGGGGCCGGCCGCAACCCGGGCGACAAGTCGGGCCCGTCGCCTAGTGTCCCGTTGTGGACTTCAGAACCTGGGAAGCGGCGGAGTGGGCGGCCTTCGGCGGCGTCGGTGCGCTGATCGTTTATGTCGTGCTTGGTGTCATTGCGCTTCACCAACTCCGCGAGTCGCGGCGGCTCCGGGAGCTTGAATACCGGCCATATGTAATCGTGGACTTCCATTTCAAGGGCTTCTTCGTGTTCCTCGAGGTTCGCAACACTGGCAGAAACCCCGCACGGGACGTCACGGTGTCGTTCGACAAGGAACTCGTTCCGTCCGACGACCGCCGCTCCGCCAACTTCACGATCTTCGATCGGCCGATTCCGATGATGGCGCCGGGCCGAATCATCCGCCTCCCGCTTGGCTCAGGGCCAGCGTTCTTCGAAGAAGGGCAGACCGCCCCGCTCTCGTACGAAGCGCGGGTGAACTACAAGGACATGTCGGGGAAAGTGCACAGGGATCCTCCCCTGCTTCTAGATCTGTCGCCCTACAAGTACACGGTCCCGCCGCGAGACGATTCCGCCGACCTTGTCGCTGCGGTCCGCGACATTCGGAACACTCATAAGAAGTGGACGTCGAACAACGGTCTCAAGGTCATCTCGACCGATCACCTCCGAGCCGAGCGGCGTCGTGATCGAGTTGATCGCTGGTACGACGTACGTCACGCCTACGACCAGGGTGGGGTTCGTGCCGTTATCCAGGGCGAGGTTCAGCGCCTCCGACGTCGGTTTAGATAGCCGTCAGACGCTGCCCTCGAACCGCCACATCGCGTCTGAATTACAAGCGTCTTGCCGCCGCTTTCCACGTCGGGCCAGAAGGGCTACGGGGCGGTGTTGGTAGCGACGTCTAGCGTCCGCGGCATGGCGACATTCATCACCGGGACCCACCTATGTCCGGATTGCAACCAGGCGCACGCAGCCTCCCGCGCATTCGAGGAGCAGCACGACGGCGGCGACCGGACCGACTGGTGCGCGTTCACCTGTCCGCACGGCCACGTCTGGGCGCGGCCCGTGCAGCAGGCGGTGAAGTAGCCAGCCGCGACTGCGGACGCCCGTGATGTGATGTCGCCGTGGGGAAACAGGAAGAGGCGGTCCGGCTCAGCGAGGAGTTGCTGGGCGACATCGAGATGCAGCGCCTGAAGGCGTCCGAGGTCGTGCTGAAAGCGAGCCGAGTCGCGCGGCTCGTCGGACACGACGACCTGATGGAGTTCCTCGGCTACGAGCGCAACGGCTACCCGCTCGACGGATCGGCGAGGAAGTGGATCGGTCGAGCCGGACGGTGGTCGGACAAAGAGGGCGAGTTCTACGCGAAGTCGATCGCCAAGATCGAGGCCAACCTCGACTCCGCCCATAAGTCGGTTGCCGCGATGCAGGGCGGCGGCAACTACTCAGGCGACTACGCCTTCGTCGCTTCGCGAGACCACGACGAACGCATCTCCACGCACGCCAGCCTCGCTGGGATCTTGTCGGGCATCTGCGGCCAAGTGGTGGCCACGGTGTACGACTTCGTGACGGAGATCTACCACGAACTTCTGTTCAGCGAGCTACAGGCGAGCCTTTTCGCGGACACTCAGGCGAGGATCGACGGATCGCTGGCGGCCGCCAGCGGATCCGCGCTGGACAAGATCGAGCGCGTCTCCGCGAGACTGCGGGACGGCGACCCCGAGTCGGTCAGCCAGGCCCTTACGACGTGCCGGAGGCTGATCGACTCGTGCGCGGATTTCGTCTGCCCGGCGCAGGACGACGACTACGACATGGGCAATGGGCTCGTCCTGAAGGTCGGGCCGCAGAACGTGCTGAACCGGCTGCAGGCGTACACACACGCACAGGGCGTGCAAAAGGGCAGGAGGGACCGGCTGCGGCGGACGCTCGGCGACCTGTATGACCGCTGCTCGGCCGGGACCCACGCCGACGTCACTGTCGAAGAGGCGCGCTTCGTCTTCCTCCAGACCTACGTGGTGCTCGGCGAGGTGCTGACGCTGGGTGGGCCCAGCGAGCCTGCGGGACCCACGCCCGAGTCAGCGCCGGACGGTTAGAGGAAGTCGCGACTCCGCGGCAGCCATCAATCCGTCCAGGATCGTCGCGGTCCAGATCGGAAATGCGCAGGTGCCGTGACGCGCGACATTCCACCGCCTTAAGGACAGGGCGAGACGCCCACCTCTGCCCCCGGGCTCCGCCCGACTACACCGCGCCGCGGGCTTCGCCCAACCATGCCGTCCAGCGCGCGGAACTGCGCACCACGATCTTCGCTCGACGAAGTTGCGACCCGAGTGAAGCCCTGCATGTCGGAGGTCCCGGTCATGATGGCCAGATGACCGGTGAACGCGATGAACTATTCCTCCGCCGACAAGAGAAGCGGTTGAAGGAGAAACTTGCGCCCGAGAACACTGGGAGGACCCTGATTCAGGCCGGGTCGATCTTGACGGGTTATGAGCTGGTCAAAGCCAGCATCCTTGATGGCGTCGCGGGCTTCTTTTCCTTTAACTGGGATGACAAGGGGAAACCGATCCCGGACGAGAACTACAAGACCGATGTCCTCGCCCGCGGGCACAACAAGTGGTCTGGCTCATGCAGCTGGCTAGTCCATATGGGCGCATTGACTGAAACACAGGTCGAGACTCTGAACGACGTCCGCGAGCACCGGTCGGCCCTTGCACATGAACTGGCCCGCTTCCTCGTCGACCCCGACGTAGAAGTCGACCTCAAGTTGCTCGCTGCTCTTCGAGGCATCATGAAGTCTCTTGATCGGTTTTGGGGGTCGATTGAGGTCGACATCAACCCAGATCTCGACGGGCAACGCGATGAAATCGACTATGACGGGATCAAGTCCGGCGGCGGACTCATCCTGGACTATGTCTGCACCCTCGCCGGTCTCGAGGACAACACCAGCCAGATCTGATCCACCGAGCCAGGTCAGGTGCCGAGGGTTATGCCCGTCGGAATTGTCCTCTACCGGCCGCGTCCCGCTCGACCACGCGCCACGGGACATGGCGGTGGCGGTGGAGCACGGTCACGGCGCGAGCTGAGCCCCCGATGCCGATGAGACGGCCGACCAATGCCGCGGGTCGGGCTCGCCCACCTTCAGGTCTAGTAGGCCGAGGCGAGCTCCTCCCAGAGCTCGTCCAAGACCGCGGCGGGGTCTGCTGCACAGAATCAGTGTCAGGTTGACCTGACCCATTCCGCCGCGTTCGATGTGGCCGCGATTAGCAGGTGAGGGAGAAGTCACCGACCGATCAGCTTGTCCTTCGCCGCCTCGTACTGCGCACTAGAGAGTGCACCCGACGCCCGCATCTCCGCGAGCTGACTGAGTTGACCGACCAGGTCGTCGTTGGTCGAGATCTCGTCGAGCTGCGGCCGGGCGCCACTGGTCCTGCGCCGGGCGCCACTTGGAAGGTTGCCTTCTATCGAGGCCAAGAGGCTGGTCCATTCTTCGTGGACACGCTTCTCAGAACCCTGACTGGCCAACAGTCCACTTGATCGCACTCGAAGACGCAACGCGGACCCGTAAGGGTGGTCGCCCACTGTCGCAGTGGCGACGCAACCCCGAAGCTTGGCTTCAACCACATGGGCGACTTCGTCCCGCGACCGGACCTCTACTCCGGTTAGCGATCCTGTGACCGCAGCCCAAAGCTCATCGATCGGGACGCCATAGATGAAGTCCCAGCCGCGGTCGGGGCTGTTCATATTCTTCGGAGCGGTGCACCTGCGCAAGAATCTTGTTCTGCTGCCCGAGGAGTCGATTCGTCTCCTGCTGGGCCTTCGATCCCTTGCGAGCCGATCGAGCGATGCGCTCCTTGTCGGAGCGAAAGTCGATAGCTCCGAGCGATGACACGGACAGACTCTTCCGGAACAGGCCCAAAGCGACTTTCCTCCGACGAGTTAGTGCGGCGGCAGACTCAGTGGTCTCTGTCAGAATCTTCCAACTGTTGGATGACCTTAGCGGCGATCCGCGACCCAAAGCCTGCAGCGAGGCGAACCTGAGTCGTGGTGGCCACCGCCGATGTCACACACACCACCCCCTGTCGGCACCGGGTCTGCAGTATAAATTGGTGTCGGCGGACGTAGCCCATTCCGCTGCCTGCAGA